>NZ_JAFBJL010000009.1:0-51489 GCF_016809775.1 Acinetobacter sp. C13 | reverse complement strand
CATTTTGTACCTTATTTAAAGACAAGGTACCAATTCTGGCTCATCAATTACTGACTTAAATTTCGCTCAAATAAACTTCGAGTAATTTAAACCAATCAATCAATGAAAATTATTTCGATTAATCAATCAGTAAAAATCCACACAAGTTGTTCTTCAATTCTCTTAATGATTTTTCTGCTCTTCGTCAGAGACAGAATTCAACGCAATACTAAGCTTTCATCTTAACCCTGTAAGCTAAGATATTCTCGTGTATCGCGTCGGGATGAGTGCATTATAGGGAAAAAAAACTGGTACGCAAGCACTTTTATAAATATGTACGTTCGACCGGTTCTTTTTCAGCCAAAAAAAATCTCAAAAATACACAAATATATGATTTTTATGATTAATTTATTTTTGAAGAGTTTTAAACTTTATATCTACTATCTTTATAGACTGTTTTGGTACGTTTTGATGCATGCCATAGTTTGATGTAGGGACCTGAACAATACGGTCAACCACATCCATTCCTTTAATTACTTTTCCAAAAACTGCATAACCAGGATTACCCGGAGAGCGATTTAAAAAATTATTATCTGCAACGTTTATGAAAAACTGACTAGTAGCTGAGTCAGGATTTGCTGTACGGGCCATTGCCAAAGTTCCTCGTGTGTTAGCAATTCCATTCCCAGCTTCATTTTTGATAGGTGCTCGCGTAGTCTTTTCCTGCATATTTGCAGTAAGTCCACCGCCCTGCACCATAAAACCAGGAATTACACGGTGAAATATTGTATCTTTATAAAAGCCTGACTTTATATAGTCTTTAAAATTCTTCACACTGTTTGGTGCTTTATCATCATAAAGTTGTATTTCAACATTACCCAAATTCGTTTGCATTTCAACTAAGGTGTCAGCCCATACTGAATGACTGCTTATACCCAAACAACATAACATTAATAATTTTTTCATATCTTCCTACAACAAAATGCCAAACTTAATAAATGATAAATTTAATCATCTATATAAAAGAATTCTAGTGAGTATTTATTATCTTTTATTTAGTGCTTTATATTTTGGATTAAAGTATTAGTCCACGTTCCACGTGAAACATGGACTAAGCTTTTGTTTAACTATTTTTATCCCAGAACTTTCTGAAGTTCTTACTGATCTCGATAGTATATCTTTTTGCCTTTTTAGAAATAGGTGTCAAATTTATAAAACCATGGGTTTGATCTGGATATTCTTCATAATGCATTTTGACGCCATTTTGTCTTAGCTTATAGCTATAAATTTTCGCTTCATCATGCAATACGTCATGACCAGCCGTAATCACGAAAGCTGGCGGGTTCTTTTTCAAATTACCATAGGTTGGAGAAATAATCGGATCGTCTAATTCTACATTATGCTGAGTTGCATAATATTGAGTGACATAATTAATATCGCTATCCGTCAAAACTAATCCTTCGTTATAAGCATAAAAAGAAGGATGTCGGCTTTTAAAATCAACTGTAGGGTAAATGAGAAGCTGTGCTTGTGGAGCATAAGGTTTATTTACTGATCGTTGAGCCACAACCGTACTGATATTGCCGCCTGCACTATCCCCTGCTACAGCAATACGATTTTTTAATATTTTTAGTTGTCTGCGATTTTGATATACCCAAGCTAATGCATCTTCACATGATTGGATTAAATGTTGAGGTGAGACCTCAGGTGCAAGTGGATAATCAATACTGAGTACTTGTACTTTTGCATATTTTGCCAATATACGACAAACCTCATCATGAGTATCTAAACCACCTACAACGAACCCTCCCCCGTGGTAGAAAACAATCAGAGGTAATTTTTTATTCGGTGAAGGATGATAGTGTCTTGCGAAAACAGTTCCACTTTGAAGCGGCAAACGAATGTCTTCTACTGAATCAATTTCAGTTGATTTCTGGCGTATAGCCAACATTTGTGTATCAAACTGCCGTCTAGACTCAATAGGATCTGAACCAATGAAACCAATACGTCCCTGTTTAATTTGTACGGCCATCATACATTTAGTAAACGAGTCGAGCTCTGGGTATTGGTAGGCATATCCAAGGATTTTGGCAAGTGATTCTTGGGCTAATCGAGGTAACTTATCAAGAGCTCGAGCAGCAGGCCCTTGGCACTTATCTAGCAATGTTTGAATTTTTTGATTAAATGCTGTCATGCCTATCTCCATGAATTCCTCTTATCCTTCATATTTTCTACAGAATTCTTTGTTGTTTGACTATATTCGCATACAACTCATGTAATCAAGATACAAAGGTAAAAACCAATCTACGCTAATCTGATTTATAGCAAATGTCATTAACAAATCTGTCGTTTAAAACAGGACTTTTTTGCCAATTATTGTTAACAGACAAAAGGAGATTGTGCTATGTCAGCAAAACTAGTTGTTACTTTATTAGCAACAAGTCTTTTAACTGTAGGTTGTGTTGCTTATACAGATGATCCTTATTACCGCGGTGGTTATGGTTACCATGATCATGATGATGATCGCTATGACCGCAATGATGGACGTCGCTATAGTGACTGGGAAAGAAAACGTTGGGAAGAGCGTAAGAGAATATACGAACAACAACGTAAAGATGCTCGCGAACAGGATAGAAATCGTCGTGAGTGGGAAAAAAGACACCGTGAATGGGAGAAGAAAAGATTAGAAGATCGTGATCACAATCATAGAGATTATCATGATGATGACTAAAATCTATTAGAATATGGAAGCCCCAAAGAAAAAATCTCTTGGGGCTTTTTTGTTGATAAATCCACATTCTCTTGACTATAGAATAATGAGTAGCAGCTCATTTCATATATAAATCGGCATCTTGAATATATGTACTCTATAATCTTTTAACTGTTCTTATCGCTAAGAATTACTGAGCAGTTGCAGAACCTGAAACAGAACCAGAAGCACCAGCATCAACTTGACCTGGTTGTGCTTGACCAGAAACACCTGCATCTACACCAACACCAGCTTGTACGCCAGATGGGCTAGCGCTAGTTTGAGCTGAACCTGATGCATTTAAGCCAGCTTCAGATGCACAACCAACAGCTGTAAAAGCAACACCAGCAAGTACTACAGAGATAAGACCTAATTTTTTCATAATCACTTTCCTTTCATTACGACAAACATTTAAATGCAAAGTTCATCTTCGCGCTGCCTATAATTCACAATTTTTTTTTCTGGCGTGCGTATCATTGGTTGTCTTTTGTAGTAATAGAAGTACAAATTGTGCAATTTTTTATTAAAACCTCTTCCTTAGCCTCACCTCTACCTTTTATATAGAAGCTATAACTTAAGCTTTTGTTTATTTTTATCAATTTCTAATTTTTATCTTAGCCTTTTACTCTCGTTAAAAATTTTCTCTTCATAGAAACGCTATATAAGGCACGTAGAATGTTACAGAGACTTTTTACTTGAAAATACCTTATTTCATAAAAAAAGCCGGGGATAGACCACGGCTTTTTTAAAAATTTATAGTGTTTCGATTTTAATTATGGCCATTGCATCTCGCCTTTTACAACTTTTGCACCTAGCTCTAGGCTATCTACACTCTTTAATGTTGGATATTGTTTCTGCATGAGCTGACTTAGCTCACTCGCATTTTTACTTACTTTGACCGCTTTCTCATAGCTCTTGAGATAGTCGATAGAGAAGTTAACCGCATCCAAACCTTGTGGAGCTCCCTCAACCATATGAGCGGGAACAACAGTTTGAGGTTGGAGTGATTTAATACTTTCTAAAGCTTGAATCACTTCATTGCGATCTTTAACTTTTGGTGTATCTGCCATCCATAAATGAATACCTGAAGATACTGGAATACCGCCTACAACAGCTTTCGAAGAAGGAATCCATAAATAAGTAAGTTCTTTCTTACCTTTAATCTCGATTGACTCATTCTCTAGTTTTAAAGTTTTAGCAGCATAAGCTTGAGGCACAATAATTTGGCTAGGCGCATTTGCACCCATTTGTGGGCTCCAGTATTTTACTTTAAGCGCTTGAGTATCTTGGATATGTTTAACAGTTTTTGGTGTTGCAATGATTTGTACATTTGGGAAGTATTGTTTAAATACATCTAAGCCAAAGTAATAGTCCGGATCGCCATAACTTACGAAAATTGTCTTTAGTGTTTTACCGCTATCGAGAATATCGGCAGCAATACGTAATGCTTCAGATTTTGAGAATTGTGCATTCACCAACAGAACTTCTTTATCGCCTTCAATTAAAGTAGAAGTCACGCCGAAATGTTCGGGTTTAGCCAGAAAACTTTGGATCTTCAAATCTTGCGCAAAAGCTGAGGAAGCTACCGTTAAAGCAGTGGCAGTTGCTAGGGCTGAAGCAGTTAATTTAAAAAATTTCATTATGTATTCTCCAAATTCATGAGAAATACTTTAAATTGCAATTCTTGTAAGGTAAATGCACTAAATTAAGATAAACTGTTGCACATATTGTAACAATGATAAAGTATATGGACACATTAAAAGCCATACACGTCTTTGTTTCTATTGCTCAGCATGGCAATTTAACCAAAGCCGCAGAACACCTAAATTATTCCCGTGCCATGGTTTCACGCTATCTTGAGCACCTAGAGCACACATTCTCAACTCGACTATTTCAAAGAAATACACGAAAAATATCTCTCACACCAGCAGGTGAAAAAGCCCTACTCTACTGTGAGAATATTTTACAACAACAGCAACTTTTACAAGAGCTAGCTGCACCTGAACAACATAATGGTACGATTCGTTTTACCTGTGGTTTATTTTTATTTCAATTAGGGGTTGGAGAATGTATTCGCCAATTTAAACAGCAACATCCACATATTCAATTTGATGTATATCTGACTGAAAATACAATGGACTTAATTGATGCACAGGTCGATTTAGCTTTACGTATAACGCAAAAAGTTGCAGATGGTTTAATTGCGAGACCAGTTTGTCAAATCGAGTCTGTTTTCTGTGCTCATCCTGATTATTTAAAACAGCACAGTCCCCTCTCCCATCCAAGACAACTAATTCAACATGAATGTTTAGCTCACCATAGCCAACATCAATTTTGGACACTTTTTGATACTGAACAGCAACCTCAGAATTATCCTTTGAACGTCACCTTTAAAAGTAATGATGTAAATGCTGTTTATGACATGTGTTTACATGCTCAAGGTGTGGCAATGTTACCGACTTTATTAGTTAAAAAAGATTTAAAAGAAAAACGATTGGTTCCTTTATTTAAAAACTATTCGGCTCCCGAATTAAGTTTGTCGGTGGTATATGCTTCAAGACAACATTTACCCAAAATAACTCAGGAATTTATTGCTTTTATGATCGAAAATTTAGATTTTTACTTAAAACCGCAAAATTAAAAGTTTTAAATTGCCGTGTACGCTTGAATTTTTAGGCAATGCCCATACTTCATCCCTATTAATGAATTACAGCATATGCATGGCAGTTCAGGTTTTACCCAGTAAATGCTGATGCCAAAAGGACTGTACATGTTTAAAAACCCATTTAAACGGAGATCATCAATGGCTAATGAGCAAAATGAGCAAGCTCAAGACATTCAACACGAGCAAGCAGAGCAATCTAATGAGCAAACTCAGGCTGAAGGTGTAGAGCAAGCAAACGACGTTACCGTTGAATCTTTACAAGCGCAAATCACCAAATTAGAAGAAAGCCTAAAACTTGAAAAAGCACGTACTGCAAATGCAGTTTACGAAGCACAAAAAAGTGTAGAGCGTATTCAACGTGAGTCTGACAAGCATAAAGAGACTGTGCTTGAAAAATTTGCAAAAGAGTTACTAGATTCTGTTGATAATTTAGAGCGTGCAATTCAAGCGGCTGGTGATGAAGAAACACCAGTACTTGAAGGTATTAAACTGACCTTGAAGTCGCTGTTAACCACACTTGAAAAATTTGGTGTTGTAGAAGCTGATACGAAAAATGGCTTCAATGCGGATTTACATCAAGCTGTAGGTATTGACCCAAATGCTAAAGCGAATGAAATCGGTAGCGTTTTACAAAAGGGCTATACGTTAAATGGTCGCTTATTGCGCCCTGCTATGGTTATGGTTGGTCAATAAATAATTTTTTGAGAGTTTTTAGATTTTTTTTCGCTAAAACGCTTGAAAAAAATAGATTCACTCTCATATCGGATAACAAGCAAAAACATTGCAAAAGAATTTTTGAGGAAAACGTCACATGGCAAAAATTATTGGTATTGACTTAGGTACTACCAACTCATGCGTTGCTGTACTTGAAGGCGATAAAGTAAAAGTAATCGAAAACGCTGAAGGCGCACGTACAACTCCATCGATCATTGCTTATAAAGATGGCGAGATCTTAGTAGGTCAAAGTGCTAAGCGTCAGGCAGTAACTAACCCGAAAAATACATTATTCGCTATCAAGCGTTTAATCGGTCGTCGTTATGAAGATCAAGCGGTACAAAAAGATATCGGTCTTGTACCTTATAAAATCATCAAAGCAGACAATGGCGATGCTTGGGTTGAAGTAAACGATAAAAAATTAGCGCCTCAACAGGTTTCTGCTGAAATCTTGAAAAAGATGAAGAAAACTGCAGAAGACTATTTAGGTGAAACAGTTACTGAAGCAGTTATTACTGTTCCTGCTTACTTTAACGATGCTCAACGTCAAGCAACTAAAGATGCGGGTAAAATCGCTGGTTTAGACGTTAAACGTATCATTAACGAACCAACTGCTGCTGCACTTGCGTTCGGTATGGACAAAAAAGAAGGCGACCGTAAAGTTGCAGTTTACGACTTAGGTGGTGGTACTTTTGACGTATCAATCATTGAAATCGCAGACCTTGATGGCGACCAACAAATCGAAGTGTTATCAACAAACGGTGATACTTTCCTTGGTGGTGAAGACTTTGATAACGCCTTAATTGAATTCTTAGTTGAAGAATTTAAGAAAGAACAAAGTGTGAACTTGAAAAATGATCCACTTGCGTTACAACGTTTGAAAGAAGCTGCTGAAAAAGCAAAAATCGAGCTTTCTTCATCAAATGCAACTGAAATCAACCTTCCATACATCACTGCAGATGCAACTGGTCCTAAACACTTAGTGATCAATGTAACACGTGCGAAACTTGAAGGTTTAGTTGCTGATTTAGTTGCTCGCACTATTGAGCCTTGTAAAATCGCACTTAAAGATGCTGGTCTTTCGACTTCAGACATCTCTGACGTGATCTTGGTTGGTGGTCAGTCTCGTATGCCACTTGTACAACAAAAAGTACAAGAATTCTTTGGTAAAGAGCCACGTAAAGACGTGAACCCTGACGAAGCAGTTGCAATCGGTGCTGCGATTCAAGGTGCGGTATTGTCTGGTGACAAAACTGACGTTCTTTTATTAGACGTAACACCATTAACTTTAGGTATTGAAACAATGGGTGGTGTATTAACACCAATCATTGAAAAAAACACGACGATTCCTGCGAAGAAATCACAAGTGTTCTCTACTGCTGCTGACAACCAGCCTGCTGTAGACATTTCTGTTTACCAAGGTGAACGTAAGATGGCTCAACAAAACAAATTGTTGGGTAACTTCCAATTAGGCGATATTCCACCTGCTCCACGTGGTGTGCCACAAATTGAAGTATCTTTCGACATCAATGCTGATGGTATCTTGAAAGTATCTGCTAAAGATAAGAGCACTGGTAAAGAGCAATCGATCCAGATTAAAGCGAACTCAGGTTTGTCTGATGCTGAAATCGAAGCAATGATTAAAGATGCTGAAGCGAATGCTGAAGAAGATCGTAAGTTTGAAGAACTTGCAAAAGCTCGTAACGAAGCTGATGCATTAATTTCAAGCTCGAACAAAGCTGTTAAAGATCTTGGTGATAAAGTTACTGAAGATGAAAAAACAGCTGTAAGCACTGCTGTTTCTGAACTTGAAGCAGCAACAAAAGAAAATGATGTAGAAGATATCAAAGCGAAAACTGAAGCTTTACAAAACATCTTGATGCCTATCACTCAACGTGCTTATGAACAAGCGCAACAAGCTGGTGGTGCTGAAGGCTTTGATCCAAATGCATTCCAAGGTGGTGATGCGGGTCAACAAAAAGCAGATGATGGTGTTGTAGACGCTGAGTTCACTGAAGTTAAAGATGACAAAAAATAATTTGTTTCTTTAACAAAAAACCGCGCTTAGGCGCGGTTTTTTATTATTTACAAAAAGTAACAATAAGTTTTTTAATAATATTATTCAAAAATTTCTGTCAGAAAGATCAATGATAAAAACTAAATATTTAATTTTAAATAATATTTTTTTGTTAAAAAACCACTGTTATTTACTACATTAATTATTTGATTATTGCCAAGTCTGAGAACATCTTTTTTAATTTTTCGACGAATATCACAAACGCTACCTAATCTATTGAGATTTTTATCATTTTGACGAATTAAATTAAGTAGCTAACAATAAGATTTATTTATATTTTTTTATTTTGCCATGAAAAAATTTCTATGGTGGGGATTGAGCTTATGCTTATGCATGGGCTTACAAACAACACTTTTTGCTCAAAGCAATCTGCCAATTAATTCATCTCATCAGCCTTTAAAATACCGAATTGCTTTTATTGATCCGCGATTTCAACTCACTAAAGAACAATTAGTTGAGGTAAGCCAACAAGCTGCTGAAATCTGGCAAAAAGAAACTGGGAAGACCTATTTTATTTACGATTCACAGGCTCAATTGTCAATTAACTTAATTTATGATGACCATCAAATGATTAAAGATGAGCAACAAAACAATTTGGATGCACTTTTGCAAAAGCAGGAAGCTTTGCGCATTAAAAATGAAGAAATTGTTCTAAACAAACAGCAAGTTACTCAACTATCAACTGATTTGAACAAGAAAAAGGTCAGTCTAAAAGTTGAGTTTGAACAATATCAACAAGAGGTAACGCGCTTTAATCAAGGAGAACATCTGTACTCTAGTGCCAATAATTTAAAAGAATGGCAAAAACAACTAGAGCAAAAATCGGAAGATTTACAAAATGAATCCAATAGTCTAAATTTTAAAATTCAAGCACTTAACTTAAAGATTAAAGAGCTAAATCGAGAGCAAAGTGATTTAAGCGCTTTAAAAACACAATTCAAGCTAGACCAGAAATCGAGTATTCAACCCTTCCATAAAGGATTATTCAGTCAAAACCAAATCCAGATTTACGGCTATGCTTCTTTAAATGACTTACGTTTGACCCTTGCTCATGAACTTGGGCATGCTTTAGGTCTAAAACATACTACCAACCCAAAATCTTTAATGTATCCCTATTTAAAAGAGCAAGATATTCATAACTTTAAATTAACAGATTCAGATTTAGATTTATTAGGTTCAATTTATAGACCAAATTAAGGAAAAATCATTAAAGTTAAATGATTAAAAAAGCTAAATAAAAAGAAATATATTAAATTTTTTCTAAAAAATAATTTGGCATTTGGTAAAAAATAATGAGACTAAAGTCTCATTTATTTATCCAAATCGTACATTTTTTGATTGATTTTTCATTTTATATTCTTATAATACGTTTTTTTTAAAATCTCCCCCCCCTTCGATTATGCGTTTAACATCTTTGTTATTAGGCGTAGCCTTTGCTTTTTCTAATTTTCAGGCTAATGCTAATCTTGCAACTCCAGCTCATACTCAAATCCAGCAAACAACAGGTCAACATTTGACTTATAAAATTGCTGATATTGATCCACGTTTTGGTTTAAGCCAAGACCAGTTGATTCAAATTAGTCAACAAGCTGCGGACATTTGGAAACAAGGCACTGGACATGATTATTTTACTTATGATCCAAATGCAAAGTTAGAAATTCGCTTAGTTTACGATAATAGCCAAAGCCGTTCTGAACAGCGTCAAAAAATCGCAACTCAGTTCCAACAAGAACAGCAACGTGTAATTGATGAACAGCAACAAATTAAGCAATTGAAGCAAACTTTAAGTCAAACTCAGTCTAACCTTGAAAGTAAAAAGCAGATTTTGAACGAAAAATTGAAAAATTTTGACCAGCAAATGATGCAACTTAACCAAGGAAAATTAGCACCTGAATATAGTGCCAAATCTTTGGCTAAAACTCAAAAAGATTTGCAAAAACAAACTGTTGCTTTAAAGAAAGAAATTGCTGCATATAATCAGCAAGCTAAAGACTTAAATGTCAAAGTTACTCATTTTAATCAGATTAATAATGAGTTTAATAATTCATTGAACCAATTTAAGCAAAATGCTCAAGCGGATGTCTTTAAAAAAGGTATCTACAACGGCAAACAAATTGTGATTTATGAGTTTAAGTCTATTGATGATTTACGCTTAACGATTGCTCATGAGTTAGGACATGCACTTGGTTTAAAACATAGTGATCAACCAAATGCATTGATGTACTCAGTACGTAAAGATGGTGACAAAAAAATCACTGGACTTACTGATGCTGACCGTGATCTATTAAGTGCTTTACCTCAGTAATTAAAAGCTTGATATAAAATGATGTATCTATTTCTAGGTAGATACATCGAAATTGATATCAAAGTCATGTTATTGTGGTCATAAGAGCTAACGAAAATAGAATGGAGATCAAGATGAGTTATTATCATATCCTGATTGAAGTAAATGATCATATCAGCACAATTGAACAGACTCGCGATATTGAACTGTTTGATATTATTGAAATTAAACCATATCTCCATTCTATTCTAATTCCCTTTTTCAATGAGCATGAAATCGAGCTTGAGGATGAAAATATCGAATATAAAGATATTCTTCATCTTGAAGTAAAACAGACTCTGTTACCGATTGAACATTTAATTGAAGAAGAGCAAAAGCAATTACCAAGTGATACTGATGTCACGATCACTGCGTATGAAATCTTTAATGATCGTGATTTAAGCCAAGATGTTACGTCAGTTATTTTTGATATTTTGGAAGCAGTTAAATTAGAGTAATCATCTTATATAAGTACCTATAAAAAAGGTCTGCATAAGCAGACCTTTTTTTATTATTTTCAGCTTATTGCATCATTTTCTGAGCTTGTTCTTGACGGAATGCACGTAAAATTTGTTGCCCTGCCCGTCCCGTTGGATTTAAACCTAAACGAGTTTGCTCCTGACGAATAGCTACGCGGGTTTTATCTCCAATAAGGCCGTCAACTGCACCAATATCATAGCCACGATTAATCAAAAACTGTTGGATTTCACGACGTTCTGCACGTGAAGTTCCCGGATCATCGGTTGGCCAAGACGCAACAAATGGACCAGCACCTTTTAAACGATCAGATAGATGTGCAATGGCAAGTCCATAGCTTTCCGCAGCGTTATAGCTGTAGATAGCATCAAAATTTTTAAATACTAAAAATACTGGACCATTTACACCTGCAGGTGCCATTAAACCCGCTGAAGTATTGCCAGATAAAGCTCCTTGAACAAGTGGAGAACCATCAATTCGGGTTACCCCTCGTGCACTCCAGCTACTTAAAGCTTTCTTTGAACGTCGCCCTTCTCCATCAATTGACATACCTTGGGGAACTTTGACTTCAAAACCCCACGGCATTCCTGTTTGCCAACCTGCTTTATTTAAGAAATTAGCCGTTGAAGCCAGTGCATCAGCTGTGCTGGAAACTAAATCTCGACGGCCATCGCCATCAAAATCAACAGCTAAACGCTCATAGGTAGATGGCATAAATTGGGTGTGTCCAAATGCTCCAGCCCATGAACCTTTCAGTTGATCTTCGGTTAAATCACCACGTTGTAAAATACGCATAGTGGCAAAAAACTCAGTGCGGAAATAACTTTGTCGACGACCTTCACAACTTAAAGTCCCGAGTGCTTGCAATAAAGGATATTTTCCAGAAATATCACCAAAATTACTTTCAACACCCCACACCGCTACAATTGTTTCCGGCGGCACACCGTAGGTTTGAGAAGCACGGTTTAAAACATCTCGATGTTGCGCCAGTTTTTGTTTACCAAGCTCAACGCGCTCTTCATCAACTAGACCAGAAAGATAATCCCAAATTGGTGTCGAAAATTCTGGTTGATAGTTTAATTTATCAATAACTGAATAATCTGGGGTCAAGTTTTGGGTATAACGATCATAAGTTGTACCCGATACTCCAGCAGCAATTGCTTGAGAACGTAAATTTGCCAAACAGCTTTGGAAATTATTATTAGGCGTATAATCTTCGCTCGTCACTACTGGAACAGTAGCACTGCTAGATATTGTAGAACCATTAATTACGAGCTCTGCTTGAGCCTGAGTCATCGCCAAAAATACAGAGCCAACAATACAAGAAAAACGTCGCATATTATCCTAGTTCGATTTTTAAATTTAAATTTGTAAGTACCATACCATTATGAGTCCAAAATTTCAGAGAGAAAACGTAAATTTGAATTCATAATCTCTACTTTAAATTCATTTCCCATGTTTTAAATTCAAATTTCTACTTTATTTTTGAATTTAAAATTCTCTAGATCCAAATTATTAGTTTTAAATTCAAAACCAATACTCAAGTTTAAATTCAAAAGTAACTCTTTAAATTTAAACTACAAGCCCCTCTTTATTGTGGATAACTTTATCCACAACAGAGCAAAAACACTTCTATTTCTTAATCCTATTCTATATCACCTTATTTTTTATTATAGGTTGGAGCCAATCACCACAGAAATCCGTATTTTTTTAAATTTAAAGATCAGCCAAAAATTTTAAATTCAAAACCCCATACCAATAGACTTCTATTTTTGAATTTAAAAAGGCACATCCAACCCTATCATTTAAATTTAAAAATACTTCTATGGATAACTAATTTTAAATTCAAAATCCCCAAAACAGTCATTTATAGTTTTAAATTCAAATTACAGTAACTTTTTTTAAATTCAAAAGTTTAAATCAGAGTTATCCACAAACATAAAATATGCATGTTCTATTATTTTTTAAATTTAAAAGATAAAAAAAGCGATCTGAAGATCGCTTTTTAGAGTATTAAATATACTTTTAGAGGGTCATATCTGCCTTTAAAGCGAGTGGTTCTGGCAAAATTTCTGCCAATTGACGGCATAAATTCGTCAATTCATTACTATCCACGGGCATTAAAGTGATATGGCCTAATTTGCGGCCAGCACGTTCAGACTTGTTATAAAGATGTAGATGAGCACCATTTAAGACAAGTACATCTTCAGTTTTAGGATGCTGACCGATGATATTGATCATGACCGTTGGACGAACAACGTCTGTTGAACCCAATGGAAGACCTGCAACAGCTCGAATATGGTTTTCAAACTGGGAACAGACCGCGCCTTCAATTGACCAGTGGCCTGAGTTATGCACACGTGGTGCCATCTCATTTGCACACAAACCTTGTTCTGTTACAAATAGCTCTAGAGTCAGCACGCCAACATAGTTGAGATGATTCAGCAAACGTGTAATGTAGTCTTGAGCAACAGGTTGCAAAGCTTCACTATTTGGTGCCGGAACAATTGAATGCGATAAAATACCATTATGATGATGGTTTTCAGCCAATGGCCAAGTTTTTACTTCACCATTTTGGCCGCGCACCGCAATAATTGAAACTTCACGAGAGAATTTAACAAAGCTTTCAGCAACCAGACTTTTTGCAGGACCAAGTTCAGCCCAAGCAGTATCAATCTGGTCTTCTGAACGAAGTACAAACTGACCTTTACCGTCATATCCACCAGTTGCAGTCTTAAGTACAATCGGTAAACCAAGCTCAGCAACAGCCTTTTTCAAGCTTTCTAAGCTATCTACAGCACGATACGGCGCAACAGGAATAGTAAGCTCATCAAACAGTGCTTTTTCTGACAAACGATTTTGCGCAGTCGCTAAAGCAACACGGGGAGGGTGCAATGTTTTGGTTTGTGTTAAAACATCCACATCTTCAACGGGTGTATTTTCAAACTCAAGACTGAAAACATCAGCACTTTCAATAAACTGCTTTAAGCCTTGCTCATCTTGGCTAGAAAAGACTTGGCCTAAAACACCTGCTGGACAATCTGTATTTGCTTCAAAAAAAGTACATTGAATATTTAATGGTAACGCTGCTTGAGCCATCATACGGCCCAGTTGTCCACCACCAAAAATACCGATAGTTTTATCCATCTCAGCCTCTTACACCTGACCCGGAATATTTTTGCTTGCAACTTTATCAGTTTGCGCAGCACGGAAATCAGCAACATTTTTTGCGATTTCAGGACGAGTTAAACCTAAGATTTGTGCAGCCATAATTGCCGCATTCGTTGCACCAGCTGGACCAATCGCTAAAGTACCAACTGCAATACCTGCTGGCATTTGTACAATTGAAAGCAAAGAGTCTACGCCATTTAAAATTGATGATTTAACTGGCACACCTAAAACAGGTAAATCAGTTTTTGCGGCACACATTCCAGGTAAATGCGCTGCACCGCCTGCACCAGCAATAATCACTTGAATACCGCGATCACGTGCAGTTTCTGCATATTCAAATAAACGATCTGGAGTACGATGAGCAGATACCACTTCCGCTTCAAATGGGACACCAAGCTGTTTAAGCATATTGGCTGTGTTTTCGAGAGTTGCCCAATCAGATTGAGAACCCATAATAATTCCAACGAGAGGTTGAGCGTCTTGTGCTGCGGCCGCATTCATTGCTAATGTTCCAGAGACAAAAGTAAAAGAAGATAAATCTCGACGAGAGCCAAGTTTTAAATGGTTCGGAAGCCCATTATTATAGACTGATTTTTCATCTCACGAAAATTTAACTGACTAGCTCTGTGAATATTTTTAATATCATCAAAAAATGTCATGGTTTAACAGTGACACATTCTCAATTTTTATTAATATAACGCGCTTAATCAAATCAATAAGAGCTTAATAATGAAAAAATTTCTTGGAGCCCTAACACTCACACTTTGCACAACAACGGGTTACGCGGCTTTAGTAAATTTAAACATCGATGAATTTCAAAAAACCATTAAAACTTTAAATAAAGAAAAAGGTTATAACGGAGAAATCAAAAGTGGAGCATTAACTGGTAAAGTCCAAGAGAAATTTATTGTTACTGGAACATCTGCTACTGATGAGAGAGAACCAGTTCTGATGACTGGTTATTATCTTGGAGCAACTGAGGTAGGAAATTTATATTCAATTACTGAATATCGCATTTACTGTGACGATCAGACCTATGGTTTTGCCATGTCTAATTTTGAGCCTGATGGCGCCTTAAGTTTAACTACAACAGACAGTAATTATGCTTTTGACTATGAAGACCCAACGCCAAGAGATCAGCAATTTTCTAAAATTCTAAAAAAAGCATGTAAGTATTCAGCTAAATAAATAGTTATGTCTACTAACTATGGCTTGTTATTAAATAGAATAAATCATTTAATTCACAAGCCATAGGAGCTTACTGGCTTCTAAATACGAAATAAACACAACCAAATAGACATAACATCGCCCATAAGTAATCGAGTTTAAAGGGTTGCTTAAACAAGAAAATCATAAAAGGTACAAACACGACCAATGTAACCACTTCCTGAGTGATCTTCATTTCACCGAGTAACCAGCCTTGTGCACTTAGCATACGAGTGGCTGGAATCATAAAACTGTATTCAAGTAAGGCAATAATCCAACCGAATAGAATCGCTTGCCAAAGTGGGGCATGGTGCAAAAATTTAAGATGCCCATACCATGCAAGTGTCATAAAGCAGTTAGAAATAATTAATAGCGTAAAAGCTAAAACCGTTGGGCTCAAAGGCACATCCTTCATCATCACGATGATTTAAGTATTTTAACGATACAAAACATTATAAAAGATAAAACTGTAATTCAGCTTAAATCTAAAAAATAAAGCTGTAGTTTTATTAGGGTCTCAAACACATAGAACAACAACGATTTTTGACTATCTTTTCGAGTTTAGCCTTGCTATCGTTGCTGGCAAATTTATCAATAATGCACACACAGCAATTCATTTTAATGTTGTGTACAAAAGCAGTGGAGAAGGCGAGCAATGCATCTGCATATCTTGGGTATTTGTGGCACTTTTATGGGCTCTTTAGCACTTTTGGCTCGTGATTTAGGACATAAGGTAACTGGTTCCGATTTAAACGTTTACCCACCAATGTCTACCCAGTTAGAAAATGCAGGCATTACACTCATGCAAGGCTATGACCGTAGTCATTTACAGCCTCATCCGGACTTGGTTATTGTCGGCAATGCCATGAAACGTGGTATTGATGCAGTCGAATATATGCTGAACGAAGGCCTACCATATATTTCTGGTCCACAATTCCTTGCCGATCATGTTTTACAAGGTAAACATGTACTTGGTGTAGCAGGTACTCACGGGAAAACAACAACTACGACCATGTTGGCTTGGGTACTTGATCAAGCTGGTTTAAATCCGGGCTTTTTAATTGGTGGTGTTCCACTTGGTTTTAGTGAAAGTGCTCGTTTAGGCGGTGGTAAATACTTCTGTGTTGAAGCCGATGAATATGACTCTGCTTTCTTTGATAAACGTTCTAAGTTTGTTCACTATCACCCAAAAACGGCGATTTTAAATAACCTTGAATTTGACCATGCCGATATTTTTGATGACCTAGCAGCAATTCAAAAACAGTTCCATCATCTTGTGCGTACCATTCCAAGTGAAGGCCGTATTATTGCGCCAATTACTGAAACGCATATTGATGAAGTGCTTGAAATGGGTTGCTGGACACCAGTGATTCGTACAGGTTTAGAGACAAATGAAAAAGCTGCTTTATCTGCTGAATTAATTTCAATTGATGGCAGCCATTTTAAAGTACTCGAAAATGGCAATGCCGTTGGCGAAGTGAAATGGAGCATGACAGGGCAACATAGCGTAGCGAATGCTTTAGCAACGATTGCAGCCGCTCAACATGTAGGTGTTGCGCTTGATCAAGCTTGTGAAGCTTTGTCTAACTTTGGTGGCGTGAAACGTCGTATGGAGTTACTCGGCACAGTCAATGGCATTGAGGTTTATGACGACTTCGCGCACCATCCAACAGCAATTGACACAACTTTAGATGGCGCACGCAAACGCTTAGGTGAACGCCGTTTATGGGCCATTATTGAACCACGTTCAAACACGATGCGTATGGGCAGTCACAAAGATGGCTTGGCACATTCAGCACGCTTAGCAGACGAAGTGATCTGGTATCAGCCAGAAGGCTTAGATTGGGATTTACAACCTGTGATTGAAGCTGCTTCTAACCATGCTCAAGTGAGCCGTTCACTTGATGAAATTATTGAGCGTATTGTCAATGAAGCAGGTGAGGGCGATGCCGTTGTGATTATGTCTAATGGTGGTTTCGGTGGCTTACATCAAAAATTAATGAGCGCATTAAAAGCAAAAGCTGCTTAAATTTCGCTTTAGATGATTCAATAAAAAATGGGTTTCAAATTGAAACCCATTTTTTATCAGTGACTTTTAAAGCTTTTCTGGCTCTATATTGGCCATAAATTTATTAGAAACCATTAAACGTAAACTATAGACAATGCCCATCGCAAAAACGCTATATCCCACGTTATTACAAATAAACGGAATACATAAAATAATGAGCGCTGTGATTGGATAAAACCATTTCGTGATTCCAGATAAGCATTGGAACTCATAAAGTATCCAAATACAGGTGGTATAAAGCACTACACTCACCGCAACAACTATTCCCATATATAAATCAGAAATATGCGCATGATGGGTTGTAACATCAACGGCAGCAGCAAGCGCAGCACCTACCGCAGCAATACTGACAAAAACAAAATAATGACCGTATCCCCAAACAAATGGGCGCACACCTTTAACATGATGGTGTTGTTCGCTACGGTCAAAATAAGCCCACCACATTGCGAACATCAACATCAATCCGCCGACCATTAAGAAAATGGCAGGGATATTCATTGACTGAGCGGCTAAAGCATCACGTATGGCATTAAAACTACCGACAATCGACTCACCCAACACAATAATTGTGAGTAGGGCATAACGTTCTACAATATGATGAGGATGCCACGGCGTTGGAGAATATTTTTCTGCATAGATTGGAACAAATAATTCCACTACAACCAGAAATAAAAATAGAGGTATTGAAAGTACATGAGCAAAGTTAGCCACAAGCCAGCCAATTTGTACTAAGACTATACCTATTGCATAGCGATAAGCCGTAACTCGCCGTTCAGGATCATGTTTTGCTGCTCTGAGCCACTGAGTCACTAAGGCCATGCGCATGATCACATAACCGATAATGATTACATCAAAATCCTGACTACGAAATACATCAGGGATACCCGCTGCCATGACCAATGACCCTACAATCTGTACAAAGGTAAGGCACCGATACAATGCATCATCGTTATCGTAAGCAGAAGCAAACCATGAAAAATTCATCCATGCCCACCACAGCGCAAAAAATACCATCAAGTAGCTTGGTAATGCATGCCAGAGGTGATTTTCAATAATTGCATGATGTAACTGCTGACCCGCTGTTGCAATCGCGACCACAAAAATTAAATCGAACAATAATTCGAGTGGAGTCGCTGCTCTATGCTGCTGATCAGGATCTCTTGGGGATAGGGGCCTCAAGCTTAATTTTTTCTGTTTTTCTTGAGTAGTCATAAAATAACGTTCTCGAATAAAGTGCCAACACGTTAACACTTTAATATTAACGCCCAGAACACGCATTAAAAAATATCTAGACCTGCTGTTTAATCTTTACTCACAAACAAACTATATTTCATTTTTGTGACAATTCTTTATCAAGATAACAGGCTTAATTCTTTATCATAGCCCACGTTTTTTGTTCTTGTTTGGAATATGAATGTCTTTAGAAACACTCAACCTTAGCTTATTCCATGTGATTAATGGGGCTCAGGATGCGAGTCAATTTATCATTCGTCTTGCTATCTTTTTTGCTAATGATCTCCTCTATATTCTCTTATTCATCCTTACATTTTTATGGTTTTATGGCGATCAAGATTTAAAAAATAGGGTCATTAAATCTGTCTTTTTAACCTGCGTATCACTTTTAGTCGGTTACGTTATTTCTCTGTTTTACCATCACTCAAGACCGTTTGTCATGGGTGTGGGTACTACGTTTATTGAACATGCGCCAACAGCATCTTTTCCAAGTAATCATATGCTGATTTTCAGCACCATTGCTTTATCTTATTTGTTTGCTCAGCGCAAAATAATTGGAATTATCCTTTTATTTTTATCATTTGTAGTGGCGTGGTCACGTATTTATTTAGGTGTGCATTTCCCTTTAGACATGTTAGGGGCTTTTATTGTCGCACTACTAGTCAATACAGCAGGTTATTACTTCTGGAATGCTTACGGTACAAGTTTGACGGCATTCTGTATTCACCTTTATCAAATTATATGCAAACCACTTTTAGACCGCGGTTTGATTAAATAACCTATAGATCTTTTTTGCATTCAAACCACGACATTAAGTTCAGTTGCGTAATACAAAAAAATCTGCCATTCTATGTGGACTTGGATATGTTTTATCCAAAATAGAATTTAGTTTGACAAGGGGAGTAGCCTCCTCCAAACATAACAGCAATGTTATGTGTCAGGTATCGTCAATACACTTTTATTAAAAAGTCGGTATCTGAGCATCGTGAAATTCATGATGTAGGCAAGACCTTGATCATGTTGATACAGATGTTTATTCATCTGGCAACTGGTCGAGGTTTTTTTATGCCCAATTGCCGGATGTATGGAGGATTTATGGAAACAATCGGTAATTTATGGCTGTACATAGCATTCTTTGGCATTGTCATTGTCATGCTCCTGATTGACTTTTTAGGCTTTAAACAAAAGCAAGGTCAGGATGTCTCAATTAAGCAAGCTGCTTACTGGAGTGTAGCGTGGGTAAGCGTCGCAGCCCTATTTGGTGGTGGTTTATGGCTTTACCTACAACAAACAGTTGGGGTGACCTTAGCAAACCAAAAAACCATGGAATACTTTGCAGGTTACTTACTCGAAAAGTCCCTCGCAATTGACAACGTTTTCGTCTGGTTAATGATTTTCGCAGCGTTTGCTATTCCAGCTGCACTACAACGTAAAATTTTGCTCTACGGCGTATTAGGCGCAATCGTACTGCGTACCCTCTTTATTTTTATTGGTGCATGGTTCGTTCAAGAGTTTTCTTGGGTACTTTATATCTTCGGTGCGTTCTTGGTATATACAGGCTTTAAGTTCTTAAAAGGCCAAGATGAAGAAACCAATATTGAAGATATCAAGCTCTTAAAATGGTTACGTAACCATATGCGTATTACACCACAGCTTGAAGGTGACAAATTCTTTGTACGTCAAAACGGTTTATTGTGGGCAACGCCGTTATTTCTAGTTTTGATTTTGGTTGAAGCTTCAGACGTGATTTTCGCAGTAGATTCTATTCCTGCTATTTTCGCGGTAACTAGCGACCCGTTTATTGTTTTAACGGCGAACTTAATGGCAATTTTAGGTTTACGCGCAATGTTCTTCTTACTTGCTGGCGCTGCAACTAAGTTGCATTACTTACCGTATGGCTTAGGCATCATCTTATTGTTCATTGGTGCAAAAATGTTGCTGCTTGATGTATTCCACATGCCAATCTGGATCTCATTAAGCTTTATCGTCATAGTGTTAGCAATCACTGCTTACCTCTCTTTACGACACAACAAAAAGCAATTACAGTCTTAATTCATCACAACAAGGCATCTACACGTGAGATGCCTTGTTATCTAAATTTTCAAAATAGACTGTACTTTAAAAAAACAGATTAATATCATATGCCAACTTAAAATTTATCTTTCCTAATCAGAAACATAATAGATAACAGCTATTCGGTATTTTATGCCGAACATACTTATTAAAATGTGTGGAGTCTCATGCGTTCTAAAAAAATTAATCTTGTCGTTGTCCCTCTATTACTCACGGCATGTAGCCATAATGATGGTCCTTTAGTACAAGACGTATATAACAACCAATATGACTGTGCTCGCGACTGGAATAATGAAACATGTAAACAAGAAAATAGCTCCAGTGGACATGGTTCTAGCTATATTGGTAGTCGCTATTTAGGGCCTGCGTATTATCGAAATAATCGGGAAGTTTCTTACCACGGCAATACCTTACATCCTTACAGCAATTTGAGTGTAGGCCGACCAATTATTTCAAGTACGGCGAAAAGCGCTTCTTCTTCATCCCCAATTCGTGGTGGTTTTGGTCGTAGCGGTTTTTCTTTTGGCGGCTAAGTCTTTAGGCATTCACTTAATATGAAAAGAAAAATATTTACTCCACGACCAGACTGGCAAGTGGAACATCAAAATATTGGTTTTGATTATTTTAATTTACCTTCTCTTGATGGCTCAATTTACTGGTCTGAAGGAGTTGCTTACGAGTTTACCCTTAAACAGATTGAACAACTTGAGGATGCAGCAAATGAACTGCATCAGATGTGTTTAGCAGTAGTAGGAGAACTCATTCAACGGGGAAACTATCCAGCTTATTTTCAAATTCCTGAAGTCGCCATAAACCATATTGAACATTCGTGGAAACAAAATGCTCCCATGCTCTATGGCCGCTTTGATTTCGCTTACGATGGGCGAAATATCAAAATGCTGGAATATAACGCCGACACACCGACTGGCTTACTTGAAGCTTCTGTCGCGCAGTGGCTGTGGATAGAACAAGTCTCGGGCATTGCAAACCGAGACCAGTTCAATAGCATTCATGAAGATCTGATTAAACGCTGGAAGACTATTTTACCGCGTGGTAGCCATGTACATTTTGCTGCCTGTCAGGAAGCCGGAAGGGAAGACTGGGGTAATTTAGAGTACTTAATGGATACCGCTTATCAAGCTCATCTACAAGTTTCCGAGCTTTCTATGGAGAACATAGGCTGGAACGGGCAAGATTTTGTTGATCTCCATAATCAGCCCATTCAAAACATATTTAAGCTCTACCCATGGGAATGGATCTGGGAAGAAGCATTTTCTCAATATATCCACCCACAAACACAGTGGATTGAACCCTGCTGGAAAATGTTACTTTCAAATAAAGCGATTTTGGTTGAGCTTTGGAAGCGATATCCAAATCATCCCTTATTAGTCGAAACCCATACGTATGACCAGCAACAAGTTTTGTCTGGCAAATGGGTGAAAAAGCCGATTTTGGCAAGGGAAGGAGCCAATATTCGAGTTTTACAAGACGGCCATGACCAAGGCGCGGCTTCTGGTAGCTTTTATTTTGATGACTATGACAAATACGGTTATGTCGTACAGAAATGGGTAGATACCCCATTATTTTCAGGGCAACTACCTACACTCGGTTTATGGATGGTTGGACATCAATGTTCAGGCATGTCTATTCGTGAAGATTGCTATGACATTATTGGTAATGATGCTCACTTTGCAGCACATTATTTTGTCGAGTAATAAGTACCTAGAGGTATTTTAAAAAGCACTTTTTAGGTGCTTTTTTATTATGCTTGATTCGCAATCAAACAGTGCATTTTACGTATATGGCGAATAATGAATATTTATTTTTAAAGCTAAATTAGAACAAAAATTCAAAAATAAAATGACTTAATATTATGTAATTTAATACTTTTATTCTTATTTCTTTAATTAAAAATCAATATTGGCAAGCTCTTTGCATCTACTAAAAAGAAAAAAGTCTAGATTTTAAGGGCTCGCGAGAGCCCTGATTTTTTTAAGGAGTGATGCCATGAATGCGATTCCAACTTTAACGCCCCTTGCCATGCCGTGTAACAGCAGTTTTGAAGCAAAAGATTGGGAAATTCTATCTACTCACTGGTATCCCGTCGCACGTACTCAAGATGTCTCTACTACACCTCAACGAGTCACTCTACTAGACGTCAATATGGCGTTATATAAAACAGAAAGTGGGGAAATTCATCTGGTTCGAGATATTTGCCCACATCGTGGGGTGCCATTAACCAAAGGTTGGGTGGATGGTGAGGAGATTGTCTGCCCTTATCATGGTCTACGCTATAACAGCGAAGGGAAATGTACTCAAATACCAGCTCAGCCCGAACTAACTAAAATTTCTGATCGTTTTTCACTGACCAAATTTCCAGTTGTACAAAGATATGGTCTCATTTGGACCAGTATTCATGGTCGTAATATTGCTAAAGCCAATATTCCTATATTAGATACTTGGGACCACGCAGAGCATCAATCAATTTTACCGCCTTTCGTCGATATTGGTGGTTCTAGTGGACGTCAACTTGAAGGGTTTATCGATGTCGCTCATTTTGCGTGGGTACATCACAATGCCTTTGCGAATCGCGATAATCCCATCGTTCCTAAATATCACACTGAACGTACCGACTATGGTTTAAAAACGGTCTATATCAGCAATGTCAGTAATTATCCACATGAACTAAAACATCTCGAGCCAGAAGGCTTTTTGTGGAAGCGCACCTTTGATGTCTATCCACCTTTTTCAGCCGTCCTTACAGTCGATTTTCCAGAAGGTGGGGTCTTAAAAATCTTGAATGCGTGCTGTCCTATTTCAAGCAATAAAACCCGTTTATTTGTTCCACTCACCCGTAACTTTGATCAGACAGGTGATTTAGAAAAGGTATATGCATTTAATGCCCAAATTTTTGCCGAAGACCAAGATATGGTCGAATCACAAAAGCCAGAAGAACTGCCGCTTGATTTAATGATGGAAGCACATTTTGAAGCAGACCGTTCATCAACAACTTATCGACGGATTTTGGCTGAATGGGGACTAAGTAAACGTTATACCGTTTAAATATTGGCTAACTGGGGTACAATCAATCGAAAAAAGTGAAAATATAAAGGCTTTCCATGTCATTGATCGCAAATACCACCGTTGTGCGTGGTCGTTTTTTAGATATCCAGCAAACCGTCTCTGAGCCAACTGATATTCCAAATCAAGTGCGTTATTTGGAAGATGGTGTATTGGTTAGTGAACATGGAAAAATCAAATGGTTTGGTGCATGGGAAGACGCTCAGGCGTATCTACCTGCTGGGGTTGAGATTCAACATTATCCAGAACAATTGATTGTACCTGGCTTTATTGATACCCATATTCATTTCCCGCAAACCGAAATGGTTGGAGCATACGGCGAACAACTTTTAAGCTGGCTCAATACTTATACTTTCCCAACTGAAATCCAATTTCAGGACAAAGCATATGCAAGTGAAATTGCCCAGTTCTTTGTTCAAGAACTACTGAAACACGGTACAACCACAGCACTGGTTTTCTGTACAGTTCACCCCGAGTCTGTTGATGCCTTATTTGAAGCCGCAGAACACGTTCAGATGCGTTTAATTGCTGGTAAGGTACTCATGGACCGCAATGCCCCTGAAGCGCTTTGTGACACGCCAGAAACGGCTTACAGCGACACCAAAGCACTCATTGAAAAATGGCATGGTAAAGGCCGTGCGCTCTATGCGATTACTCCACGTTTTGCACCAACATCTACACCTGAACAGCTAGAAAGAGCAGGGCAGTTAAAACAAGAATTTCCAGATGTGTATGTCCATACCCATTTAAGTGAAAACAAAGATGAAATCGCTTGGGTGAAATCTTTATTTCCAGAACAAGCTGGTTATTTAGATGTTTATCAACATTATGGCTTGACTGGTAAACGTTCTGTATTTGCGCATTGCGTTCACTTAGAAGATCAAGAATGGCAATGTATGCATGATACGCAATCGGCTATCGCATTTTGTCCAACATCAAACCTGTTCTTAGGCAGTGGTTTATTCCCATTGAAAAAAACATGGGAAAAACAAGTGAAAGTGGGCTTGGGTACAGATATCGGTGCTGGTACATCATTTAGTTTACTGCAAACCGTTAACGAGGCTTATAAGGTTCAGCAGTTACAAGGTGATAAACTTTCAGCTTATGAAGCGCTTTATCATGCAACCCTAGGCGGAGCAAAAGCGCTTGATTTGCAAGATCAGTTAGGCAACTTCAACGTCGGTAAAGAAGCAGACTTTGTGGTACTGAATCTCAAGCCAACAGCATTACAGGAACTTCGCCAGTCTAAATCCAAATCTGTTGAAGATTCATTGTTTGCATTATTCACTTTAGGTGATGACCGTAATATTGAGGCGACTTATATTTATGGAAACCGTGCTTATCAAAAAGAAACAGCCAAATAAAAAAGGCATTGTTAAGTTTTTGTTATTATTTGGAATATGTGCTCTTGCATTAAAGCGTGATCGACATAATCCGCAAAATGATAAAATTTCACAGCCATCAAAGGGTGCATGAAACGTCATTTTGCTTTAAAATTTTACCATTAACTCAGATTTTCGAGGTGTTGCAGGTCAACACCTTTTTTATTTTTTCTTTTATATCTTGTAGGAATCTGCCATGACTGTTGCAATGAGCATCATGATTTCAACCGAAGAAATTCAAGCAAAAGTCAAAGAGCTCGGCGAGCAAATTAACGCTCACTATGCAAATAGTGATAAAGAATTAGTCCTTATTGGACTACTTCGTGGTTCTGTTATTTTCATGGCAGACTTGTGCCGTACAATTAGCAAACCGCATGAACTCGACTTCATGACAGTGTCTAGCTACGGCGGCGGTACGACTTCAAGTCGAGATGTTAAAATCTTAAAAGATCTTGACGGTGAAATTCGCGGTAAAGATGTATTGGTTGTTGAAGACATTATCGACTCAGGCAATACCTTAAGCAAAGTCGTTGAAATGTTGCAAACTCGCGAGCCAAATTCAATTCAACTCTGCACATTAGTGAGTAAACCGTCTCGCCGTGAAATTGATCTTGAAGTGAAATTTTTAGGTTTTGAAGTTGAAGACAGATTCATTGTGGGTTACGGCTTAGACTACGACCAGAAATATCGCCACTTGCCATTTATTGGTGAAATTGGTTTATAAATTTCAGAGAAATAGCACCGCAAGGTGCTATTTTTTTATATAAAGCCTTAGCTTTGAACAAAAAAGACACAAAAAGTCGCAATCTGCTACAGACAAAATAGACAGCTCTACCGCACGATAGAATATGAAGCAAAATCATTAACTTCATCAAAAAAACAACTGGAGAACAAATATGTGGTCACTTATTGTTGCTATTGTAGTTGGTTTCTTTGCTGGCTTAATCGCTCGTGCTTTGCATCCTGGGGATGATAAAGCAGGTTTCATCGTAACGACCTTGATTGGTATTGCAGGTTCACTTCTAGCTACTTATGGTGGTCGTTTACTTGGACTTTACGGCGAAAACTCAGCTGCAGGCTTTATCGCATCCGTGATTGGTGCCATCGTTATTCTTTTTATCTACAACTTGATTGCACGAAAAAGCTAAACTTTAATTCATTTATAAAAAAAGCACCTTATGGTGCTTTTTTTAATTTATTTTAAAGACCTAACTCTTTCCATACGGCCTGAATTTCTTCAGCAGAGCGTGCGCCAACCAGTTTAAAACCATTTGCAAAAATTAGGGTAGGGGTGCCGTTAAAGCCGAGTTTTTTTCCTAATTCCAAATTACGGTCAATTGGGTTTGCACAGCTCGTAACTGTTGGTTTAACACCTTGCTGAATCAGTTTTTTCCATGAGTAAGATTGATTTGGTGCACACCAAACTTGTCTGGAAACCACAATAGACTGAGGTTTTAAAGGATAGATGAACGTATAAATAGTCACATCTTTAAGCTTATCGAGTTCAGGTTCAAGCTGCTTACAATAAGGACAATTTGGATCAGAAAATACTGCTAAAACATGTTGGCCATTACCTTTGACTGTTTTAATCGCATCTTTTAAAGGCAGTTGTTTCCAATCAATTGAGTTCTGTCCTAAAACTAGATCTTTAGTTAAGTTCTTTTGGTCTTTTAACCGAATCATAGAGCCAACAAGCATATGTTGCCCATCTTCACCAACATAAATGATTTGCTGATCAAGATTAGCGCTATATAGCCCGGGCATTTCAGTTTTCTGAATATTGCTAATTTTCAAATTAGGATATTGTTTTTTAATATTTTCCCTAACAGTATCTACATTAGCGAAACTCACACTTGTAGTTAGGCTAAATAACGCCAATATTCCTAATTTTTTAAGCATAAAACTGACTCATAGGTAGGAGAGGAGATCATTTTAATCAGTTCAGCTTTTTAAAACAGAACTGATTACCGAGTTATAACCAAACTTACACTCATTTATGCCAATGTTTCACGTGGAACATAAATAGGTTTTAGAGTATTAATTTCTACAGATATATGCACGATTTCATCATGAATGGACAAAGCATGACGAATCTGATCTGCGGTTAAAGAAATATCATCAGTTTCGAGTGCCAAAATACAAGAAAACTTACCTTTCGCGACTTTCCAGACATGAATATCCGTAATTTCAATATATTTAGGAAACTCAGCAATGACTTCACGGATCTCTTCAACTACCGGATGATCCATTTCTGCGTCTAAAAGGGTTTTTCCTGTCTCTTTCATTAATCCCAGAGACCATTTTGCAACCAAAATAGCACCTAAAATTCCTAAAAGTGCGTCTAAAAAATCCCATCCGAAATACTTACCTGCGAAAAGCGCAATAATTGCAAAAACAGAAGTTACTGCATCTGCAACTACATGTAAAAATGCAGCTTTTTGGTTTAAATCGTGGTGATGATGCCCATGATCATGCTCGTGATGGTGATGGTGATGGTGATGGTGATGGTGATGGTGCCCATCATCGTGAAGTAACCATGCGCAAATCAAGTTAATGACCAAACCTAAAATTGCAATCGGAATCGCTTCATTATAAAAAATTTCAACTGGATTAAATAAACGTTGTATCGACTGAAACGCCATAAAAATGGCGACAACCATCAACAAAATTGCACTGCTATAACCCGCTAAAATCTCGATTTTCCAAGTTCCAAAACTAAACCGACGATCTTTGGAATAATGACGAGCCGCACGATAAGCAAAATAGGCTAAACCGAGAGCCAACATATGGGAACTCATATGCCAACCATCAGCCAGAAGCGCCATTGAATTGAAAAACCATCCACCGAATATTTCTAACACCATCATTGATGCCGTTAAAATCGTTGCAATCAAAATACGTTTTTGTGCAAGTGGATTTCCTTCATCAAACTGATGTTGATGATGACGTGATACACTATGATCCTGCATAATATTTAAACCCAATATACTCCCTACCAGTATATTGAATTATACAAGAGAACACAGATGAGTCACATTGGTCAGGATAAAAAAATACTTAATCGTGTAAAACGACTAAAAGGACAAATCAACAGCATTGAGCATGCTGTTGAACAGCCAGATATTTCATGTATAGAAATACTACAACAAGTTGCTGCAATTAAAGGGGCAATAAACGGTTTGATGAGTGAATTAATGGAACAGCATTTACATCATCACGTGCTCAAAAACGCACAAGTTGATCAAAATGAGCTAGATGAGTTTTTAAAGGTTCTAAAAAGATACGGTTAACAAGGTGACTGAATGACACAGCCATGTGCATCATTCAGAATTTTGTAATTATTTTCCAATACAGAATGAACCAAAAATCTTGCCTAATAGGTCATCGGCACTAAAGTCACCGGTAATTTCACCTAAAGCATTTTGGGCAAGACGTAGTGACTCAGCAACCAGTTCACCTGCGTTAAACACAACAAGTTGCTCGCGTGCTTCTGAAAGATAGAGCTGTGTGCGCTTCATTGCGTCTAAATGACGTGTTCTTGCAATAAAGGTGTCTTCCTCAGGGTGGAAGCCTGCATGCGCTGTAATCGCTTCTACGAGACCTTGTACGCCCATCTCTTGTTTTGCAGAAACGGTTATATGACGGAAACCTTGAAAATCGCTTATTTCAGCTAATTGCCCAGTTAAATCGCATTTATTACCAATTAACATTAAACGACGCGGTTCAATATGTTCCGCAAAATACTCTTGAGCGAGTTTTAATGGGTCATCACCTTGGTTTAAATCATAAACCAGCAATAACAAATCGGCTTGTTCAATTTCTTTGATTGCACGACGAATCCCTTCTTTTTCAACGATGTCACCTGTTTCACGAAGACCCGCAGTATCTGTTAAGGTGATTGGTAGACCATTTAAGCTAATTTTTTCATGTAAAACATCACGAGTTGTACCAGCAATATCGGTCACAATTGCACGCTCAACACCAGCAAGTGCATTCAACAAGCTCGACTTACCCGCATTTGGTTTACCCGCAATAACGACTTGCAAACCTTCACGGAGTAATTGCCCTTGTCGTGCAGAGGTTTGAACGGCATGTACCGACTGCTGAACATCTTCAAGTAAAGCTAAAATTTTGCCATCTGCCAAGAAATCGATTTCTTCTTCAGGAAAATCAATTGCTGCTTCAACATGCAAGCGTAAATGAATCAGTTTTTCTAAAACGGTATTAATTTTTGTTGAAAATGCGCCTTGTAAAGAGCGAACCGCAGAGCGTGCCGCAGCTTGCGAAGTCGCATCAATCAAGTCGGCAATCGCTTCCGCTTGTACCAAGTCCATCTTGCCATTTTCAAAAGCACGCATGGAAAATTCGCCGGCTTTTGCAGCAATTGCACCAAGCTCAAATAGACGCCCAAGCAAGGCATTTTGGATGACTGGACCGCCGTGGCCTTGTAGCTCTACAACATCTTCACCTGTAAACGAGTGAGGATTGGGAAAGCATAGAACAATCCCTTCATCCATAATGCTGCCATCAGCATCATAAAATTTACGGAAACCCGCCATACGCGCTTCAGGCAAGTTTTTTTGTGTCAGGTTTTGAGCAATTTCATAAGCCTTAGGTCCAGATAGGCGAATCACGCCCACACCACCACGCCCAGGTGGCGTTGCAATTGCGGCAATCGTGGTTTGACTTTGCATATTATTCACCTAAAAACCTAAAATCCAGCCAAAGAAAAATCCGCCTAAGATTACCATCTTAAGCGGATTTATTCAGCAAAAGTTCAACGATTAAGAAGCTGATTCAGTCTTATTGATACGACTTTTCTCAACGCTCTTATTAATAAACGACTGCTGTAAAATAGTAATACTGTTGTTCACAATCCAGTACAGTACGAGACCGGCAGGGAAGAACAACATAAATACCGTGAACATAATCGGCATAATGCGGAACACTTTTGCCTGCATTGGATCAGCGGGTTGCGGATTCAACATTTGCTGCGCAAACATGGTAGCACCCATGATTAACGGCAAGATGAACCAAGGATCCATTGCTGACAAGTCTTGAATCCAACCTAACCATGGTGCGTGACGTAATTCCACACTTTCCATGAGTACCCAGTACAAAGCAAGGAAAATTGGCATTTGTAGCAACAATGGTAAACAACCTGAAAGTGGATTTACTTGTTCACGCTTGTATAAAGCCATCATTTCTTGCGAGAAGCGCATACGGTCTTCACCGAACTCTTCTTTCATGCGTTGCATTTCTGGTGCAATCACACGCATTTTCGCCATAGAACGATAACTTTTTGAAGATAAAGGCCACAAGATCATCTTCACCATAATGGTAAGCAAGATGATTGACCATCCCCAGTTGCCCACAATGCTATGGAAGAATTGAAGACCTAAGAACAAGAGCTTAGCAATCGGCCATAACCAACCATAATCAACAGTCTGATTTAAACCAACAGCTAAATCTTTTAATTCAGATTGTACTTTCGGACCTGAATAAAGTTTTGCATCCACTTCCATTGAAGTGCCTGCCGGAACATTAATCACTGGTGAGGTAAAACCAATGATATTCATGTGATCAGCAGATTGACGAGATTCAAGTTTAGCTACATAAGGCTGACCATTAGCTTGAGTCAGCTTAAGGTTTCCAGGAATCCAAGCACTTACAAAATAATGCTGAACAATCGCAACCCATCCACCTTTCGCTTCAGTATTTACTTTTTCTTCTGAGAAATTAGCAAATTTAAGCTTGTTGTAATGTGCATCAGGCGTTCCCCAAGCTCCACCTAAGAAAGTTCCTAGAGTGAAAATACCTTGAGAAGATTTACCCGGATCTTCAGAATTATCGCGCTTTAATTGTCCAAACATCTGACCTTGCCAGCTTTGTTGGCTACGGTTAATGACTTGATGTTTTACAACAATTGGATATTGACCTTGGGTAAAGGTAAAAGTTTTAATAATTTCAACGCCTTCAGGTGTTTTAAATACCATCGGAACGTTTAAAACTTTTTCAGATTGACCCTTTTGGTCCTGTACACCTTTAGCATCAGCCAAAGTATATGATGTCTTTTCAACAGCATATAATGGACGACCACCACGACTACTATCTGGTCCATTCAAACCAATTAAGCCAGATTGAGCAACATATGTACGCTTGGCATCATTTTCAAGCATAACAAAAGGTTGATCGCTGTCTTTGCTTTTGTCGTGTGAGAGTAATTCAATACGAACAATATCACCACCTTTTGGATTGATCCAAATATGGTAAAGGTCAGTTTGTACTGAAATAAGCTGTTGATTCACAGGTGCAGTTGCATCTGTGGTTTGTGACTGCGCAATATTTGCTTGTGGCACATCGGAAGCCACTGTTGCATTTTTAGCATTTGGCAAATCAGCAGATACTTCATGCGAACTTACAGCTGCCGCTTGTTGTTGCGGAGCAGTTGCAGCATTTCCATAATCTTTTTGCCAAGCCAAAATGAGCAAATATGCGGTGACAAACATGGCCCCGAGAATTGCAAACCTGGCCCATTGTTGCATATCTATTACCCCAAATGGTTAGAGAGATTTTGCTTCAGTAAACGATCACGAAAGGGTACAGCAACATGATGCGTTTGAGAATCTATTTGATGAAACGAAATAAAACGAATTGCTTTTGGCGGTACCGGATCATATCCAGATCCTCCCCACGGATGACAACGACATATCCGTTTAGAAGATAACCAAACGCCTTTTATCGCACCATGAGTTTGCAATGCTTCAATCGCATATTGAGAACAAGTCGGGATATAACGACAACGGGGTCCAAGAAGCGGACTAATCGCAATTTGATACAGTCGAATCAACCAACGTAGAAAACGGACCATTGGCTATCTCTTAATTCTGCGAGGTTGTGCCAACTTTAGAATGTTTTTTTGCTAAGCGCTGTAATTTTTGCCAAGCAAAGTCTAATTGTTGATATAGCTCAGCATTCGTAATCGTTTCTATACCAACTTTCGGCATCACCACAACATCTATGTCTGATCCAAAATTCGGCTGATGTAGACGAAAGCTCTCACGAGCAAGACGTTTTATTCGATTTCTTTCATGCGCTCGGCGCACTTTTTTCTTAGCAACAACAATACCCAAACGGCTTTTAGGCTGTTCGGTTAATTTTGCAAGAAATAAAAAATGGGGTTGATGCACTTTAAAAAGCGCACCATCAAATACACTTTTATAATCTGCAGCACAGCGTATTCGCACGTCTGTGCTAAAACTGTAAAGTGTCATCACACCCAAGTCTGGTCAGCGTAACAGTATTAAACAGTTAAGCTATGACGACCTTTTGCACGACGACGAGCTAATACTTGACGACCAGCTTTAGTTGCCATACGAGCACGGAAACCATGAACGCGTTTACGCTTTAATTCAGATGGTTGGAAAGTACGTTTCATATTGAAACTCCCAAAAATGATCTTTCTATAAAGGTCCGCGATTTTATTGTGCAATGTTTACGCTGTCAATGAAAAACCAAGAAAGTTTTGTATTTAACCCAAATTTTTAATCTCTTCTCTTCTTTTTATCACGGTCATAATTCAGTGCAATATATAGCTTTAAAAGTTATGCACAAAGTAATTGTCTATTTTTATTAGAACTTTTAATATATACACGCCTTATATACATACTTATCAACAAAACAAAATACCATCTTGGTTTGGATTTGCTGTATTTGAATTTAAATTCATATTTTGCAGTTATCCACAAAAGATCGCCACCCTATTAAATAAATTCAAATTTAGAAATTTAAATTTATTCTTATTAGGGATAACTTTTTCTGTGGATTTCGCAATTTTAAATTTAAAAAACATATATTTGAGTTGTTGATAACTCTGTTTTTACTATATTTATGAATTGTGGATAAGTTTATGTGTTAATTTATCCACAGGTTGTGCAAAAAGTTATACACAAGCCATTTTGAATTTAAATTTATTCACAAGAGATTTCTTTTTAGACAAAATCAACTGAAATCGTCATGACAGATGTGGATAACTTGGTTAGAATGGCGACCCCTTCTCATCAGGAAGGGTTAATCTTTAGATTATTTGAATTTAAAAAACGCAGACATAGGGGATACACATGCTTTGGACAGACTGCTTAACTCGCTTGCGACAAGAGCTCTCTGATAACGTCTTTGCGATGTGGATTCGCCCATTAGTTGCTGAAGAAGTAGAAGGGACACTGCGTCTTTATGCACCTAATCCTTATTGGACGCGTTACATTCAAGAGAACCATTTAGAATTAATTTCTATATTGGCCGAACAGTTATCAGAAGGGCGTGTACGTCAGGTTGAGATTTTAGTTGATTCTCGTCCTGGTAGTATTTTGTCATCAGGTGAGCAGCCAGCAACTACAACTGCTGCTTTGCAAACTGCGCCCCAACAAAGTATTAAAGTAAAAAAAGAACCAGATTCTATTTCCAGTTCACCTACTACTAATAGTGTAGTGAACGCAAAAACACCGAAAAAGAAACTATTAAATCCCCAATTTACTTTTTCTTTATTTGTTGAAGGCCGTTCGAACCAGATGGCTGCTGAAACATGTAGAAAAGTATTAACACAATTAGGTGCTTCACAGCATAACCCTTTGTTTTTATATGGTCCGACAGGATTGGGTAAGACTCACTTGATGCAGGCAGTTGGTAATGCTTTATTGCAAGCCAAGCCTAATGCACGGGTGATGTATATGACCTCTGAGAGCTTCGTTCAGGATTTTGTAAGTTCTTTGCAAAAAGGCAAAGTTGAAGAATTTAAGAAAAATTGTCGTTCTTTAGATTTATTGTTGGTCGATGATATTCATCTTTTAGCCGGTAAAGAAGCAAGCTTGGTTGAATTTTTCTATACATTCAATGCATTACTTGATGAATCTAAACAGATTATTTTAACTTCAGATCGTTATCCAAAAGAATTGACCGAGTTAGACCCGCGTTTGGTTTCTCGCTTTTCTTGGGGTCTTTCAGTAGGCGTTGAACCGCCAGATATTGAAACTCGTATCGAAATTCTATTGAAAAAAGCCGAAAATAGCGGCGTTGATTTACCTCGAAATTGTGCATTATTTATTGCACAACAAGTAGTTGCCAACGTACGTGAACTTGAAGGTGCACTCAATAAAGTCGTCGCAATTTCTCGTTTTAAAGGTGCACCAATTGATCTTGATGTTGTCCGCGAATCTTTAAAAGATGTGTTGGCAATCCGTGCACGTACAATTAGTGTAGAAAATATCCAACGTGTGGTGAGTGAATATTTCCGTATTCCTTTAAAAGAATTAGTAGGACCTAAGCGGACTCGAATCTATGCGCGACCACGTCAGTTAGCAATGGGACTTGCTCGTGAGTTAACTGGTGATAGTTTTCCCGAAATTGGAATGGCTTTTGGTGGACGTGACCACAGTACAGTGATGCACGCATGCGAAAAAGTAGTAAGTCTACGTGAAGAAGATCCGATTTTTGACGAAGACTATAAAAATTTACTGCGTCTACTCCAGAGTTAATGAAATGATAAGACGTTGTTGCAAAGTCTACGTAAGTGCAGCATAGTACACAGCTAAAAAATGAAATATTTGCTCCAAGTTGCTAGAGGAATGAATCGTGCGTTTGAAAATCGCTAAAGAAAGCTTACTCAATGTTTTATCGCATGTTGTCGGTGCGGTAGAACGTCGTCATACATTGAATATTCTTTCAAACGTCAAAATTCAGACTAATGCTCAGGCACTCACCATTACCGGTTCTGATTTAGAAGTCGAGCTGGTTGCCAGTACTGTTTTAACAGAAGGGGCATGCATTGAAGCAGGTGAAACAACTGTTCCTGCTCGTAAGTTGATGGAAATTTGTAAATCATTGCCTACAGCTGCATTGATTGACTTACAAATTACTGAAGATCAAAGATGTATTTTAAAATCTGGTAATAGCCGTTTTGTATTAGGTACTTTACCGGCAGAAGATTATCCATTATTGACCACTGAAAATAGTCAAGGTACACAAGTACAGGTCACTCAACGTGAGTTAAAGCGTTTATTTGAAAAAACGGCTTTTGCTATGGCCGTACAAGATGTACGTTTCTATTTAACGGGTACTTTGTTAGAAATTGATGAAAATCAATTGCGTGCAGTAACAACAGATGGTCACCGTTTAGCACTTTGTGAAATTACTGCTTCTTCTACATCATCTCAATTGGTCCAAGCAATTGTGCCTCGTAAAGCTGTTGGTGAATTACAGCGTTTACTTAGCATTGAAGATGAACAATTAACGTTGCTGATTGGTCGTGAATTGTTAAATGTCACAATTAATACGCCAAGCCGTGACAAAGAGCAGGGCGATATCACTGTTCGCTTTACTACAAAGTTGATTGATGGAAAATTCCCTGATTATCGTCGTGTAATTCCACGTGGTGGCGATAAACATGTATTAATTAGCCATGATGTGTTCAAACAATCATTACAACGCGTTGCGATTTTGAGTAATGAGAAGTTACGTGGTGTTTTCTTGAATTTTAATCAAGATTCTTTACAGCTACGTGCAAATAACCCTGAACAAGACGAAGCGATTGAAGATTTAGCGATTCAGTATCAAAACATACCGCTTGAAATGTCATTTAATGCGCAATATTTGCTGGATGTTTTAGGTGTGCTTGATGGTGATGATGTAAATATGAGCATGACTGAGGCAAACCAGTCTGTATTGGTCCAAGATCCGGCACATCCTGATCAAACCTATGTCGTTATGCCGATGCGTGTATAATCTGGCTATCTAATATGCATCTTACGCGTTTAAATATTGAACGTGTGCGTAATTTAAAAACGGTTGCACTCCAAGGGTTGCAACCGTTTAATGTATTTTATGGCGCTAACGGTTCAGGAAAAACTTCAATACTGGAAGCAATCCATTTGCTTGCAACAGGGCGGTCGTTCCGCACCCACATACCTAAAAATTATATTCAATACTCTGCTGAAGATGCGATTGTTTTCGCGCAATCTGCAACTGAAAAAATTGGCATGCAAAAGTTGGCCTCTGGTGAGCAGTTGATGAAGGTCAATGGCGATACAGTGGCTACACAAGGACAACTCGCTAAACTGCTTCCTTTGCAGCATATTGATCCACAAAGTACAGATATTATTGACCATGGGGCGAAACCTCGGCGCCAGCTTTTAGATTGGCTGATGTTCCACGTGGAACCTGAGTTTTATTTTGCTTGGCAATATTATTCTCGTGCATTAAAGCAGCGTAATACTTTACTTAAAACCAGACGGAATATTTCTCTAGCGGATTTAGAGCCGTGGAATAAAATGTTGAGTGATTATGGTGAAATTTTACACTCTCAGCGTTTAAGTATTGTGGAACAATGGAATGTCTTTTTTCAAAATGATTTAAGTCAATTGCTACCTGATCTAGAGATTGAACTGGAATATAGTCCCGGTTTTCATACAGAGCAGGGACTCATGCAAGACTTGCTGAATCAACACCAAAAAGACATCGAACGACGCTATACCGAATATGGCCCACATCGTGCAGATTTGCGCTTAAAAACCCCGTTTGGACATGCTGATGTAGTTTTATCAAGAGGTCAGAAAAAACTCTTGATTATTGCCTTAAAACTGTCACAAATTGCAATGTTACATGCGAGTAATAAGGAAACTGTGGTATTATTAGATGATCTGACAGCAGAATTAGACTTAACCGCACAACAACGTTTAATTGAACGATTAAGCCAACTTGGTAGCCAGGTTTTTATGACAACTTTAGATCATGCATCGGTAAAAAAACACTTACATGATCTGTCTATTTCATATCAATTATTCAATGTTGAATCCGGTCAAGTTAGTCTTGCTTCACCATAATTTTTTGATGTTACCCATCTTTGAATAAACCTATATTTGCTAGGGAGAAACCATGAGTTCAGAGTCTCAATCAGCCTCTCAAACAGAACAAACCAATGAAAAGGCTTATGATTCCTCTAGTATTAAAGTATTACGTGGATTAGATGCAGTTCGTAAACGTCCGGGTATGTATATTGGGGATACAGACGACGGTACCGGTTTACACCATATGGTATTCGAGGTTGTCGATAACGCAATCGATGAAGCTTTAGCTGGGCATTGTGACGAAATTATTGTCACGATTCACGAAGATGAATCGGTAAGTGTTTCTGATAATGGCCGTGGTATTCCAACCGATATCCACCCTGAAGAAGGGGTGTCTGCAGCGGAAGTAATTCTTACGATCTTGCACGCAGGCGGTAAGTTTGACGATAACAGCTATAAAGTTTCAGGTGGTTTGCACGGCGTAGGCGTTTCAGTTGTAAATGCGCTTTCAAGTAAATTGCATTTAATTATTAATCGCGCTGGCCAAGTGCATGAACAAGAGTATCACCACGGTGATCCGCAATATCCATTACGTGTGATTGGTGAAACGGATAGCAGTGGTACAACTGTACGTTTTTGGCCAAGTGAACTAACTTTTAGTCAAACTATTTTTAACGTTGAAATTTTAGCGCGTCGTTTACGTGAGCTTTCATTTTTAAACGCCGGCGTGCGTATTGTTTTACGTGATGAACGTATTAACCTTGAGCACGTATATGACTACGAAGGTGGTTTATCTGAGTTTGTAAAATACATTAACGAAGGTAAAACTCATCTAAACGAGATTTTCCATTTCACTGCTGATACAGAAAACGGTATTGGTGTAGAAGTTGCATTGCAGTGGAATGAAAGTTATCAAGAAAACGTGCGTTGTTTTACCAACAATATTCCTCAAAAGGATGGTGGTACTCATTTAGCAGGTTTCCGTGCGGCTTTAACACGTGGTCTTAACCAATATCTTGAAAACGAAAACATTCTCAAGAAAGAAAAAGTCAATGTAACAGGTGATGATGCACGTGAAGGTTTAACGGCGATTATTTCGGTCAAAGTACCTGATCCGAAATTCTCATCTCAAACTAAAGAAAAACTAGTATCGAGTGAAGTAAAACCAGCGGTTGAGCAAGCAATGAACAAAGAGTTCTCTGCTTACTTACTTGAAAACCCGCAAGCTGCAAAATCAATTGCCGGTAAAATTATTGATGCTGCGCGTGCACGTGATGCTGCACGTAAGGCACGTGAAATGACGCGTCGTAAGAGTGCACTTGATATTGCTGGTTTACCGGGTAAATTGGCAGATTGTCAGGAAAAAGACCCAGCACTTTCTGAATTATATCTAGTCGAGGGTGACTCTGCTGGTGGTAGTGCTAAGCAAGGCCGTAATCGTAAAATGCAGGCTATTTTACCGTTGAAAGGTAAAATCCTGAACGTTGAACGTGCACGCTTTGACAAAATGATTTCTAGTCAGGAAGTCGGTACTTTAATCACTGCACTTGGCTGTGGTATTGGCCGTGAAGAATATAACCCTGATAAGCTTCGCTATCATAAAATCATTATCATGACCGATGCCGACGTCGATGGTTCGCACATCCGTACCTTGTTGTTAACGTTCTTCTTCCGTCAAATGCCAGAATTGGTTGAGCGTGGGCATATTTATATTGCTCAGCCACCTTTGTATAAATTGAAGAAAGGTAAGCAAGAACAATACATCAAAGATAATGATGCGTTGGAAACTTATCTCATCTCAAATGCAATTGATGAGCTATCTCTACATACCAATGCTGAAGCACCTGCAATTACTGGTGAAGCACTGGCGAAAGTGATTCAAGACTATCAAGTTTCACAAAAGAGCTTACAGCGCTTAACTCTACGTTATCCAGCTAGCTTACTGGATGCTTTACTTGAAGTAGAAGCATTCAAGAGTGATCAAAACCATGATGAAGCTTATGTACAACAATGGGCAGATCAGGTACGCGATATCATTACCAGATTACAGCCAAGTTTACGTCCAGAAATCTCTTTAGAGGCATTTGAGCGTGAAAATGCTCAAGGTGAAAAATCTGCACATTACTGGCCACGTATTACGGTGTATGTACATAACCTGCCACATGCGTACTTGCTTGATGCAGCTTTATTGAATTCGGCTGAATATGCACGTTTGTTGAAAAACTCGAAGAGTTGGTTCACTTTACTTGAAGAGGGTGCTTTTTTACAAAAAGGCGACCGCCGTATTCAAGTGGCTAACTTCCATCAAGTTTGGCAACATATTTTGCAAGATTCTCGCCGCGGTATGATGATCCAACGCTATAAAGGTCTTGGAGAGATGAATGCTGAACAGCTGTGGGAAACAACAATGGACCCTGAAAACCGTAATATGTTGCAGGTGACAATTGATGATGCGATTGAAGCAGATCGTATGTTCTCTTGCTTAATGGGTGATGATGTTGAACCACGTCGTGCATTCATTGAAGAGAATGCTTTAAATGCGGATATTGATGCTTAATTCATAACATGATTCTAAATCAGTCTAGGGAGAGAATGATGAGTCAGAAATTATTAGCTAGTCTTTTAATTTCATGTGCGGTTTTAGGAAGTTCTGCTGTTTCGGCGGCAGACCTAGAAACGAATATGAAAACTTTAGCTAAGAGTACTAAAGCATTTGCCGAAGCGAAAGATGCTGATAACGCGAAACAACAGCTTGTGGTAATGCGTGAAGCAGCAGTTTCTTCTAAGCAATATTTGCCGCATAAACTCGAAGGTTTGCCATCAGAAAATGTAAAGGTAAAAGAGTACCAAGCTGGTTTAGATCAGCTTGTTGCCGAAATTGATAAAGTAACTGTTTTAGTTGAGCAAGGACAATTAGATCAAGCCAAAACTGAAGCAATTAATTTAGTCAAAATACGAAATGAAAATCATAAAAAATTTAGATAATTGATTTTTTATGGTAACGGGCTAATCATCATTAGCCCTTTTTTGTATCCGAAAAAAGTATTTTGTTTAACAAGTAAACTATTCGAAGTTATATTCTCTATGCGGTACTTACTAATAACAATAGGAAATATAATTATGAAAAAAATACAAAAACTCTTATGCATTGGAATCATATTTTTTAATTGTTTATTTCAACTGCATGCTGCGATAGCCCCCACCTTTTATGGAAAATTAGTATTTCATCGTTATAGTGATTATGAGGCATGGGACAGTAAGCTTTATCTTTATAACTTCACAACACAGCAGATCACATTACTCGGTGCAAATTGGAAAATTGATCATATGATGAATGGTCATTTTTCTCCAGATGGAAAATGGTTGACGTTCATGGGAGTTAACTCTGGGGAGCATTATGGTGATGCATGGGATGTATATGTATGGAAGGCCGGAAGCACTGAGTTACCCATTAACCTAACTCAGGGCAATAATAAGCGCGATGAAGACCCTAAATTTATAGATAACCAGCGTATTATTTTTAAACAAAATGGCGATCTAAAAATCATTAAAATGACGGATCGGACGATGACTTCTGTGACTCAAAATGGTTGGGATATAGAAGAATCGATGCCTTATCCGATGGTGAATACCACTCAAATTTTATATGCAAAAGGTGCTGGAAATAATTCTAGAATTTTTAGTATTGATCAGTCGGGTGCTTATAATACACAGCTGACCAATATCGCTTCATATTATCCAGTATGGTGGCAAGGAAGTCGGTTCTTATATGTGCGCTGGTATAGCCTAACAAATCCTCATGACCAGATCTATATTTATGATATGGCTAATAAACAAACTACACGTTTGCCATTTAACAATATTAATTATGATACTTCCGATCCAGCTCCTTTAGATCAGCGTTACATGGTGGTATCTCTTGCAGGACAAACAGGGAGTCGAGGCGGGTACGATTTATATATTGCTGACAGCTTATCAAGCAATATTTGGCCTTTACCTGTAAATAGCAATTTAAATGAATTAGGGGCTTTTTATACCCCTTACTAATTAATAAAAAAGCCGATTAAGAAATCGGCTTTTTTATTTTAGAAAACAGATTAATCAAAAGAAGCTTCCATTTCTTCTAACTCCATCATGAGTTCCAAAAGCTGCTCTTCGTGTTGCTCAAGTTTAGCCTTCAGCTCAGTCTGTTCATTCATAAGTTTGAGTAGATCATCCTTACGTGCAGCCTCATATAAAGATGTGTCTGCTAAGGATTCTTCAATTTTGGCGAGCTGTGGTTGTAGCTTTTCAATTTGTGATTCAACTTTTTCAATATTTTTACGAATAGGTCGAGTCTGTTCACGACGGCGAGCTGCTTCTTTACGCTGTGCTTCTTTATCAATTTTAGCAGGCGCTGGAGCAGCAGAGGAAGAGTTGTTCTGTGCCACAGCAGTCTGAGCATTGATTTGTTGCTGACGTGCTTCACGTAGCCATTTAGCATAGTCCTGTAAATCACCCTCGAACTCAGTACATTTACCGCCGTGTACTAAAAGAAGCTCATCACATACACTTGCAAGAAGTTGACGTTCGTGGGAAACCAGAACAACGGCACCTTCAAAATCTTGTAATGCCATGCTCAGTGCATGACGCATATCAAGATCTAAATGGTTTGTTGGTTCATCGAGAATTAAAACATTTGGACGCTGCCATACAATGAGTGCTAGGGCTAAACGCGCGCGTTCTCCACCAGAAAAGCTTTCGCATGGTGTATCCATGCGTTCACCACTAAAGCCAAAACTACCTAAGAATGAACGTAAAGTGGCTTCACTAATTTGTTTATCTGCTATACGTGCAAGCTGTAGCATTGGGCTAGCATGACCATCTAAAGCATCCATCTGGTGCTGCGCAAAGTAACCAATATTAAGCAGCTCGGAAGCTTTACGTTCACCTGCCAAGAGTGGTAAATCACCAACCAAGCTCTTAATCAATGTTGACTTACCTGCGCCGTTCATCCCAAGCAAACCAATACGTGAGTTCGGTGTAATTTGTAATCTAATTTTTTCGGCTATTTGCTTATCACCATAACCAATGCTGGCATTATCTAAAGTCAGCAACGGTGAACTCATTTTAGTCGGTTCACGGAAACTAAATGTAAACGGCGTATCTACATGGGCTGGTGCAAGTTGCTGCATGCGCTCAAGTTGTTTAATACGACTTTGTGCTTGACGAGCTTTAGTCGCTTTTGCTTTAAAACGATCAATAAACTTTTGTAAGTGAGCACGTGTTTCTTGCTGCTTTTCAAAAGCTTGTTGTTGCTGGGCAAGACGTTCACTACGTGTGGTTTCAAATGTAGAGTAGTTTCCGGTGTAAAGTGTGAGTTCTTGATTTTCAATGTGAAGAATATGATCTGTAATCGCATCTAAAAAGTCGCGGTCATGCGAAATTAGAATGAGTGTACCTTCATAGGCTTTAAGCCAATCTTCTAACCACAGAATTGCATCCAAATCTAAGTGGTTTGTTGGTTCATCCAGTAAGAGTAGATCAGAACGACTCATCAATGTACGCGCCAAATTTAAACGCATACGCCATCCACCCGAGAAGCTCTCAACGTTCAAACGTAATTGATTTTCTAGAAAACCAAGGCCTGCCATGAGCTGCGCAGCTTTAGAGGGCGCTGAATAACCATGGATTTCATCAAAACGGCCATGCAATTTAGCCAGTTCAAAATCAGTCAGTTGATCTGGTTGAGCAAGCTTATTTTGAATATCCCAAAACTCTTCATCACCTGAAAGAACAAAATCAATTGCAGGCATATCTAGGGCTTTTACTTCTTGCGCCATATGCGCCACGGTCCAGCCTGTCGGACGAGTAAGTGAACCTTCATCTGCACCTAAACTTCCAAGTAATGCAGCAAATAAAGTCGATTTACCTGCGCCATTTACACCAGTTAGACCAATCTTCCAACCTGGGTGTAATTGCATAGACGCTTTTTGAAATAGAACACGTCCACCGCGGCGTAAAGAAACTTGGTCAAATTGAATCATCTTATTGTATCGAGGTGAGTTAGGGATGCTGTATTTTAAAGAGAACTGCCGATGAAAACAAAACTTTCCGGATTTTAGTGAGCAGGTATTAATAATTAGATATATCCAGACATTCTAAATTTCGCTATTCATCCGAAATTTTCAAAATATTGAACAAGATAGAATACTTTTAAAAAAATATGGCTAAAATAAAAACAGTTTGAAATTTGGTTGATTAATGAGCTGCTAATAAAACTAGACTAAGGAAAGTCAAATGAAAAAAAGATTGGGGATAATTGGTGCAGTATTTTGCTGTGCTGTGGGGACAGTACATGCTGGGCAAAGTGTCTGTGTGTTTGATTTATTAGGAAAGTCAGGTGAATCCTATAAAATGATGGAAGAGTGGGCGCTTGCAGCGAAAGAATGGCAAGCAGATATCACTTTAATTCCATTTCAAGATGAAGGCTTAGTTGACCGTAGACTGCGTGAAGGAAAATGTGACGCCGCTTATATGACCTCCATGCAGGCGCGAAATTATAATAAATTTGCAGGTTCAATTGATGCGATTGGAGGGGTAACCAGTAATGCAATCGCCCAAAAAGCTATTAGTTATGTTTTAGATAAGCGTAATAAACATCGCATGGTGACTACACAAACTGGAACCAATTACGAGGTCGTTGGTATTGTTCAGATTGGATTGGCTTATTTATTTGTAAGAGATAAAAACCTCAACTCAATTGAAAAAGTACGTGGGACTAAGTTTGCTATTTTGCAATATGACGCAGCACAAAAAATTATGGTGGAAAGCGTTGGCGCTCAGCCCATTCCTTCAGAAATTACCGATTTTGTGAAAAAGTTTAATAGTGGCCAAGTCGATGCAATTGCGGCACCAGCCTATGCTTATAAACCTTTAGAGATTGGTAAAGGGGTCGGCGTGAAAGGGGCAATGTTTACTTTCCCCGTAGTTAACGTTACGGGTGATTTAATTGCCCGAAGTGATAAGTTCCCCACAGATTTCGGTATAAAGTCACGTGCTTGGTTTATACAAAAATTACCTCAGAATTTTGCCATGATAAAGCGGCTAGAAATGGGTGTACCCTCAAAAATTAAAATTAATTTTTCAGCAGAAGACAAAACTAAATATCAAAAAATTTTACGTGAAGGCCGTCTCAATTTAACAAAACAAGGCGTATACGATGCAACAATGATGAGTGTACTGAAACGTGCCCGCTGTACAGTTGAACGGACAAATTTTGAATGTACTCTTAGTGGTGAGTAGTTTATTTTTTAAACACAAAAACGCTACATATATTTCAAAGCTGAATATGGGTATGAAAATTGTGAATATAAAAAGTAACTTACGGAAACTTAGTGATTTTTACTGCTAATAAATAAATTAAATCGAACAAACAATGGTTCAATGAGATAAAAATATTTGAGTAAAAGCTCTATTTTTTTCTAAAAAACATGATTAATATCTGTGTTTGAAAGGAAACTTCAAACAAAAAATCTGTTCCGTGGAAGGATGAAGAAAATGAAAAAAATCGTACTTGCTATGGCTGCCGCTTCTGTTGTTGGTTTTTCTGCTTCAGCGCAAGCAGCGAGTACCGTATGTGTATTCGACCTCTTAGGAAAAGCAGGCGACTCATATAAAATGATGGAAGAATGGGCTCTTGCTGCAAAAGGCTGGGGTACTGAAATTAACTTAGTTCCTCGTCAGGACGAGGCTGTTGCTGATAATGATTTTAAAGCGGGTAAGTGTGATGCTGTGGCAATGACAGCAATGCGTGCACGCCAATATAACAAATTCGCAGGATCTATCGACTCACTTGGTGGTGTTCCAAATAACCAAATCGCTCAACGTGCAATTACCTATGTATTAGATGCGCGTAATGCAGCAAAAATGACCACAAATATGGGTGGTAAAAAATACGAAGTTGCTGGTATTTCTCCACTAGGTTCAGCATTCATTTTCGTACGTGACAAAAATATCAACTCTGTTGAAAAAGCTGCGGGTAAAAAATTCGCTGTACTTGGCTATGACGATGCACAAAAAATTATGGTGCAACGTGTAGGTGCTCAAGCAGTTCTTTCTGATATCTCAAACTTTGCTGCTAAATTTAACAATGGTCAGGTAGATATGGTAGGTGCGCCTGCTTATGCTTACAAACCATTAGAATTAAATAAAGGTTTAGGCGCAAACGGTGTAATGTGGAACTTCCCTGTATTACACGTTACAGCAGATCTAGTATTACGTTCTGATAAATTCCCAGCTGGTTTTGGTCAAAAATCTCGTGACTGGTTTGTTAAACAGTTACCGAAGAGCTTTGCAATGATCAACCGTTTAGAAGCGCAAATTCCTGGTAAATACAAAATGAACTTAAGTGCAGAAGATAAACTTAAGTATCAAAAAATGTTGCGTGATGGCCGTATGGACTTAACTAAACGTGGTGTTTACGATGCTGGAATGATGTCTGTACTCAAAAAAGCACGTTGTTCTGTAGACAAGGCTAACTTTGAATGTTCAATGCCTGGTGAATAATCCTAATTTCCTTCAGAAAGCCTAGACTGAGTTCTAGGCTTTTTGTTTTCTATGTCCTGTCAATTCTGCCATTGTGGTTAGTTAGAAAGACGTTAAGCTAAATTTAGATAAAAACTTCATAAGGAAATATGAAGGTATAAAAATGGATCAAGGACTTGAGTGATTAAAATAATTGCTAATAGGTAGGTTAATCGCTATCTATTTTTCATGGAAATAAAATCATAAAAGCAAATTCGGTCTATAAAAATATTCCAACATGATTTTTATATGAAGACTATCCGATTCACTCCTTATCGGTGTGAAATTTCTTGGTATCGAAAAACAAAAACTCCACAAGGAAAGGAAAAAGAATATGCAATTTTCCAAAACGCTATTACTTGCGCTGGGACTTACAACAGTTTCTTTTGCAGCCGAGGCTAAACAAACAGTATGTGTTTTTGACTTCGTTGGTAAAAATGGCGATGTCTATGCGCTGATGAAGGATTATCAGCTTGCCGCTAAAAACTGGGGAGCTGATATCGAGCTTAAAGTAAACCAGAATGAAGCCGTGATTGCTGAAGATTTTAAAGCGGGTAAATGTGATGGTATTAGCGTGTCAGGAATGCGCGGGCGTCAATTCAACTCATTTACTGGTTCATTAGATGCAATTGGTGCGATTCCAGATCTCAAACTTGCTGTTAAAATCATGCAAGGCTTAGCGAGCCAAACTTTTAGTAAATATATGGTTAATGGACGCTATGAGGTCGTCGGTATTATTCCCGTTGGTGATGCTTACCTTTTAGTAAATGACCGTAGCATCAATACAGTAGCGAAAGCTGCCGGTAAAAAAATCGCTGTGCTTGACTATGATGAAGCACAAAAAATTATGGTTCAGCAGGTCGGGGCACAGGCTGTTAGTGCTGACGTAACAAATTTTGGTGCGAAATTTAATAATCATCAAGTTGATATTATTGGTGCGCCAGCAGCAGCATTTAAACCTTTGGAACTACAAAAAGGTTTAGGCACAAAAGGTGCGATCGTGAATTATCCGATCTTACAGGTCACAGGAAATATTATTATTCGTCCTGATAAGTTCCCAGCTGGTTTTGGCCAGAAATCTAGGGAATGGGTTTCGGGTCAGCTGCCACGTGCTTTTACTATCTTGGGTAAAATGAAAGCTGATATTCCACAAAAATACTGGATGGATGTCCCAGCAGCCGATAAGCCAGGCTACCAAAAGCTTATGCGGGAGTCTCGAATTAACCTTACACAACGTGGTGTATACGATAAACGTATGATGAAACTCCTTTGGCAATTCCGTTGTAAGCAAGATGCTAAAAACTTCGAGTGTGGCTTACAGGATGAGAATTACAAATAATCTTGATACAAATACTCAAGATTCGCTTTAAACTTCGAAGACAGACCCTATATTGATTATGCTATACTCAATATAGGGTCTTTTTTATTTTGAAAGGCACAGCAAAATCCGAGGAACAATCATCATGAATGCCCAAGCTCTAGTTTTGACAGATAATGCTGCCAATAAGGTACGCCAACTCCGTGATAGTGAAGGGAATGACGATCTCATGTTACGTGTATATGTAACAGGAGGCGGGTGTTCTGGGTTTTCGTATGGCTTCAATTTTGCTGAAAGCGTAAATGAAGATGATGCAGAATTCGTAAATGGCGATGTAAAAATGCTGGTTGACTCACTTAGCTACCAATACCTCATTGGCTCAGTAGTTGACTATGTAGAAGGTCTTGAAGGTTCGCGTTTTATCGTACAAAACCCGAATGCAACAACAACATGTGGTTGTGGTTCTTCATTCTCGATTTAAAAGAATTTTAAAATTTAAAAAACCTCTCTATTTTGAGAGGTTTTTTTTTATTGATCAGATCATTATCTTTTACAGACAGATTCTAAAAAATATTGTACGAGTTCAGGTGCATTCTGATATGGAATCCAATGCGATGCATCCATAAAAACTGCTTCATAACTATTTTTAAAATAATGTGAGTTTAGCTCCGCACTTTTTTCTGTAACGGCAATATCATGTTTACCCCAAATAAAAAGGGTGGGGACATCTATGGCTTTAAACGGATTTTGAGGTTTGTCCCAAAAAAAGCCACGATACCAATTCAACGCCGTAGTTAATCTATTTTCTTTTATAAACTCAGTCTCGAATATAGCAATTTGCTGTTCAGTCATGCCTGATGACTTTAGAAACTTACGACCCAATTTAGGTATCTTTTTAAATAAAAGTTCGGGCAGAATGGGTAGCTGAAAAATTGCAAAATAATAAGATTTAAAAAGTTGTCTGCTGCTTAAACAAGCTTTTAAAAAAGCAGCTTGATGGGGCACAGAAACTAAAGTGAGATGCTGAATATATTGTGGATACTTCATCGCAATGCCCGAAGCGATTGCCGAGCCCCAGTCATGCCCAATTAAATAAACTGGCTGGCCAAGCTGCTCAATGAAACTTGCCACATCTTCTACAAGTTCACTCAATGAATATTGAAATCGGCTTTGAGGCCTAGCATTTAAACTATAACCACGTTGATGAATCGCAAGCGTTCTAAATTGATGCTGATGCAATAATTCAGAGGTTTGCTCCCAACTATGAGCAGTTTCTGGAAAACCATGCAATAAAACAACGAGTGGACCATCTATAGGGCCTGAATCAATTACATCGAATGTCCAAGCCCCACGTGTATATTGATGAATACGTTTGGTCAGATCCATGAAAACATGCCTTAAATTATTTTTGTTGGCATTTATCATGAGTTTTTATGCTCATTTAAATAACAGCATTTCGGGTCAGTAAATGTGTTATGAGGTCGAATCTGACCAATCAAATCGATAAATAGCTTTATACCGCCGTGATCGTACCTAGAATTCTGAAATCCGAAGCACCTGTTACTGCTGGCAAATTACCACTTAAACCATCTACAAAGCGCATTGCTAACCATGCAAATGCTGTAGCCTCGACCCAAGTAGGGGAAAGTCCTAACACATCGGTAGGTTGAACAGACCAATTATGTTTACGTAATCGCCAACGTAATTGCTCTAGTAAATAAGAGTTATAAGCACCACCACCACAAACATACACTTCGCCTGTTTCCATCTCAGAGCGATAAATTGCTTTTTGAATTGCACGCACAGTGAGTTTTAATAGGGTTGCTTGGATGTTTTCAGGTGTATCTTCTAACTCATCATAAGTTAAATCATTTCGCCAATCGATTAACTGATCATCCAACCAGTCAATATTAAAGTCTTCACGTCCTGTGCTCTTAGGCGGTTCTTTAGAAAAATACTCGTGGGCATGAAGACGGTCGAGTAAAGAGCGAATAGGGTGACCATAAGCAGCCCAATCACCATTTTCATCATATGGATGACCTGTATGGCGATGGCACCACGCATCCATTAAAATATTTGCAGGACCTGTATCAAAACCAAATACGCCGTCACTGTTATTTGCAGGCAGCATACTCACATTAGCAATACCACCCAAATTCAAAATTACACGATGAATACTTGGATGTTGAAATAATGCTTGATGGAAAGCCGGAACCAATGGCGCGCCCTGACCGCCTGCTGCCATATCTCTACGACGGAAATCTGAAACAACCGGAATCTGAGTAATTTCAGTAATGATATTGGGATCGCCAATTTGTAACGTAAATCCATGTTCTGGACGATGACGAATAGTTTGCCCATGCGACCCAATTGCTTTAATTTGGCTACGGTCTAATTGGTGCTTTTCAATGAGAGTATTAATCCCATGACCAATCATTTGGGCTAGAGCAACATCAGCTTTACCCATGCGGTCAATTTCATTATCATCAGGTAAAGTTAATGCCATAAGCTCATCACGTAACTCGGGTTCGAATGGAACTGTAAGAGTGGCATGAAGCTGTAGTGGCCCAAATGAAGCCGCTACAATATCCACACCATCCATACTAGTGCCAGTCATTACGCCGATATAGATTGCGCTCATATGCAACTTCCCCTGCAAGACGCTGAAAAAATGTTAGTATATCGCACAAATTGAATAACTGATGTGTTTAGGTTTTGTGATGTCAAATTTCTTGCCCGCCGAAGAACAGCTTGCCCTCATCCAACGAGGCACGCACGAAATTATTTCAGAAGAAGATTTACTGAAAAAGCTTAAAGAGAATCGCCCTCTTAAAATTAAAGCTGGTTTTGACCCTACAGCACCAGATTTACATTTAGGACATACGGTTCTTATTAATAAATTAAAAACTTTCCAAGATTTGGGCCATGAAGTTACCTTCTTAATTGGTGACTATACAGCGATGATTGGTGACCCAACTGGTAAAAGCGCAACTCGTCCGCCGTTGTCACGTGAACAAGTAGAAGCTAACGCTAAAACTTATCAAGAACAAGTATTCAAGATATTAGACCCGAATAAAACAAAAGTACGTTTTAACTCAGAATGGTTTAATCAAAAGTCTGCTGCTGACCTTATCCAATTAGCAAGCCAGCAAACCGTATCACGTATGTTAGAGCGTGATGACTTTACAAAGCGTTATAGCAACCATCAGCCGATTGCAATTCATGAGTTTTTATATCCTTTAGTTCAAGGTTATGACTCAATTGCGCTTGAAGCTGACGTTGAGTTAGGCGGTACAGACCAGACCTTTAACTTACTTATGGGTCGTACTTTACAAAGTCGTTATGGCCAAGAATCTCAAGTGTGTATCACTGTGCCGATTCTAGAAGGTCTAGATGGCGTAAATAAAATGTCTAAATCTTTAGGTAACTATATTGGTGTATTTGATACACCAGGGGCAATGTACCAAAAAGTTTTATCAATGCCAGACTCTTTAATTGAACGCTATTTCGATTTATTAAGCTTTAAATCTCTTGATGAGATCAAAGCTTTATTAGATGAAATTGCTGGTGGTCGTAATCCGCAAGAAGTAAAACGTATCCTTGCGCTTGAGCTAGTTGAACGCTTCCATGATGCAGAAGCTGCAGCTAATGCCCATAAGAGTGCTGGTAACCGTATTACAGAAGGTGAAGTACCTGAAGACACACCAGAAGTGACTATTTCACTTGGTGAGTTTGGAGGAGAAATCTTTATTGCTACGATTTTACGTGTAGCGGGACTAAACCCAAATGCAGCTGCGGCAAAAGATGCGGTAGCTCGTGGTGCGGTAAAAGTTGACTGGAATGCTGTTGATGCAAGTTTCTCTGTAAAAGAAAACGGAAGCTTTATTATTCAATCAGGTAAAAAAGCAATTGCACGTGTAATTTTCACTGACTAATAAAATAAAGTTATAGAGTAAAAAGCAGGAGTAATCCTGCTTTTTTTATTTCTGATCACAAAATCAATTAAGCGTTCCACGTGGAACAATTTGTAATTAACTTAATAAGTAGAAAAATAGAATAAGTAAAGAATAGAAAGTATTAATTAATAAATAGAGTATTTGCTCTAGTCTGTCTTTGGAGTCTTTGGAGTCTTTGGAGTCTTTGGAGTCTTTGGAGTCTTTGGAGTCTTTGGAGTCTTTGGAGTCTTTGGAGTCTTTGGAGTCTTTGGAGTCTTTGGAGTCTTTGGAGTCTTTGGAGTCTTTGGACTTAAGGGATTATATATGTCTATAAACTCTATTAAAGACATAGGAAATTAAAAATGTCCCAAATTTTTAAATATAAAACTAATTAGAAGGCAGTGAAAATGCCTAAAAAAAAGCCACATATATCACTTTTTTCGCAAAATAGTAGAAAAAAACGGCACTCAAGTGAAAAAGGCTGAAATACCCCTTGCAAAGGGAATGTAATGGTCTATAATGCACATCCATCGGCGGTGATGCAGATAGAAACTTGTTGAAAAACAGTTACTTGTGATTAGGTTGATTGCTTTAAGTGATGAATTTGATGATAAGTTGGTTTGAGAGATAAGTTTT
>NZ_JAFBJL010000008.1:0-90886 GCF_016809775.1 Acinetobacter sp. C13 | reverse complement strand
AATCTTTCGCTTCACCGCCGTAAGTTTTTGCACAAATTGTTGCAATCGCAGCAGTTAAAGTTGTTTTACCATGGTCAACGTGACCGATTGTGCCCACGTTTACGTGTGGCTTATTACGTTCAAACTTAGCCTTAGCCATGTTTATAGTCCTCGTTTACGTCGAACACAATTCTGAGCAAAAACTCAGCATCGACATATCGCCTAAAAAATCAAACACCCAATACTTGAAAAGCAGACTAATAAGCCTGCTTTTTAAATCTTTGTAGAAAATCTACTAAACTGTATCTGGAGCTCTTATCGAGATTTGAACTCGAGACCTCTCCCTTACCAAGGGAGTGCTCTACCACTGAGCTATAAGAGCGATTATCCTTCGATGGAGCGGGAGACGAGGATCGAACTCGCGACATGCAGCTTGGAAGGCTGCCGCTCTACCAACTGAGCTACTCCCGCACTGTGTTGGTATATATACCACTTCAATCGAAGTTAATGGTGGTGAGAGAAGGATTCGAACCTTCGAAACTTTCGTAGCGGAGTTACAGTCCGCCCCCTTTGACCGCTCGGGAATCTCACCATATCACACTTATTTCAGTGTTGTTCTTTACTTCACAACTACACACCTTTAAGATGGTGCCGGCACACGGATTCGAACTGTGGACCTACTGATTACAAGTCAGTTGCTCTACCAACTGAGCTATGCCGGCTCTTCTTAGTGTTTCGTACGTTTCGTATCGGAACGGTGTGCAGTTTAGCAAAACTTCCAAACGATGCAAGCGGTTTTTTAAAAAAAACCGCTAAAAACTCATAAAATCAATCCGTTTGATGATAATTCAACCGCTTTGATCACTGCGCGAGCTTTTATTTGCGTTTCATTCCATTCAGATTCAGGATTTGAGTCCGCGACCAAGCCTGCTCCAGCCTGCACATACACTTTTTTATCTCGAATAACACAAGTACGGATTGCAATCGACATATCCATTTCGCCGTGCCATCCTAAATATCCCACTGCCCCACCAAACACACCTCTTTTCACAGGCTCAACTTCATCAATAATTTCCATTGCACGAATTTTTGGTGCACCCGATAAAGTACCTGCTGGGAAAGTTGCTTTAAATACATCTAGCGCATCGATATCGTCACGAACTTCGCCTTGCACATTTGAGACAATGTGCATGACATGTGAATAGCGTTCAATCACCATTTGATCCGTTACTTGGACCTTACCTATTTTTGATACGCGTCCCACATCATTTCGACCAAGGTCAATCAACATTAAATGCTCAGCGATTTCTTTTTCGTCAGAAAGCAAATCTTTTTCTAGCGCAATATCTTCTTCTTTAGTTTTACCACGCGGTCTGGTCCCCGCTAAAGGCCGAACTGTAGCAATGCCATTTTCCAAACGAGAAAGAATTTCTGGCGACGACCCTACAATATGGAATGGCTTTTTATCAGTAATCGTTTGCCCTTGTACCAAGAATAAATAAGGCGATGGGTTCAAATGACGTAAAGCACGATAAACCTGTAAAGCCTCCCCATCGAAATCAGAAACCATACGCTGCCCTGGAACAACCTGCATCACATCACCAGCACGTATATATTCTTTAACTTTTTCAACTGTCTCTAAGAATTTCGCTTTACCAGTAATTGATTCAAAATGTGGAGGTGTATGTGGCTTAGCTTGCAAACTAACTGGAGTAGCTAACAACTGCTCTAATTGATCTAATTTTTGCTGAGCGTCTTCATAAGCATTGCTCTGCTCTGTATCCGCATGAACAATTAAAAATAAAGTATCTTTAAGGTTATCAAAGACTATGACTGTCTTTGATAGCATTAACCATAAATCCGGCAATGTAATTGGGTCAGCTGTAGGAACATTCTTTAAACGTGGCTCGATATAACGGACTGCGTCGTAGCCTAAATAACCTACTAATCCGCCCGTAAAACTCGGTAAGTTTGGCAAGAGCTCAGCAGATGGCACTTTAAATTGCTTCTGAAATTCACGAATATACTGAAATGGGTCTTGGCAATCTTGTTGTGTAATTGAGCCATCAGCATGTTGTATAGACAGAACACCTGCATTACATGAGAAAACCGTCGACTCACCTAAACCAATCATAGAATAGCGCGCCCAATTTTCGCCACCTTCGACTGACTCAAATAAATAAGCTTGCGTGTGGTCTTTAAAACGAGCAAAAACAGATAAAGGAGTTTCTGTGTCTGCTAGGCGTTGGCGATAAACTGGAATCGTGTTGTAACCAGCAGCCTTAAGTTGCTCGAATTGCGCTAATGTTGTCATGAATTTTCTCTAATATGGTTTCGATTTAAAAGTGTGTTTTTCTAGATTCGGTTTAGACACGCCATCGAAAAACCATACGCTTATTCATTCTGATCTCCATTTCATTCATTAGATAATTAACTCAGCAAGACTATCAACAACTTGCTGAGGTTGGCAATCATAGATATTTTCTCCATGATTATAGCCATAGCTAACCACAATACAATCAATTCCAGCACGACGTGCAGCCTCAATATCATTACTTGAATCGCCAATCATTAACGATTGTGAAGCAGATATTTTTAGGCTTTGCATGCAATGCAATAATGGTAATGGATGAGGTTTTCTCTCCGGTAAGCTATCCCCGCCAAGTACGACTTGAAAATATGGAGAGAGCTGTAAAGCATCAAGTAAACCTTGGGCAAGTTGTACAGGCTTATTGGTAACGCATGCCATTTGTATATTCAAAGTTTTACAATGTTTTAAAAACTCGGTTACACCAGGATAAATTTGAGTATTTACACAGAGTTCTACACTATATATATCAATAAATTTTTGTAATAAGACTTTGTGCTGTTCAGGATCTAATTTTCCAAAAATATGAAGCAGAACACTTTCACAGAGTTTTGAAGCTCCTTTACCCACCCATTCTCGTATTTGAACTTCTGTTACCAATGGCCAACTTAGCGCCTCTAAACTTAAATTCATAGACCGATACAAATCAGCAGCAGAATCAACCAACGTCCCATCTAGATCAAATAAAATTAAATCGCGCTTACTTAGTTGTGCAACAGACATCTTTTTTCTACTCAAAATTAAAAAGGCATGCGTTTAGCATGCCTTGATTGTAAAAGCAGCAACGGATTATTTAAAGAATAACCATGCCAATACAGCTAAAATTACTAAAATAATAATAGTGATTAAACCAACTGAGGCATTCTTTTGTTGCTCTTTTTCTTCAGCAACACGAGAAACCGGTTCATCAAAAGCGATAGGTGTTTGCTGTTGTGCATTAACATCTACACCCTCTGGAATAGGTGCAGGCTTTGGAATAGAAATATTCTGCGGCATACCATCGCGACGAACTTCTACTTCTGCGGCACGCTCTGCAAGGCTCGGCATTCCTTGATCGCTTAAATCTGGAGAGGATGTCGTATTTACAGGTTCGGCTTCAATTTCGGGTAATTCCGTGATTTTCTGTGCAGGAGCCAATACAGAAAATTTAAAACTAGCAAACTGAACAATATCACCATCATGCAACTGCTTTTCTTGCTCAATACGAATATCGTTTACAAATGTGCCATTCGATGAATTAAGGTCTTGTACCCATAGCGCTTGATCTTTCAGAAGCAATGCAGCATGGCGACGTGAAATTTCAGCAGCTTGTAACAATACATCAGCATCTTGATGACGCCCTACCAACATATCACGATCAACATTAATTTCTTGGCCAGTAATTTCACCAGTAATTGCTTGTAGTTTCCAAGTCATGCATATGTCCTATTCATTTTTTATCAATCATAACATGCTACTACTGTGCTGTGCTTGGGCGCAGTGTCGTTGTTGTTACTGTATTTTTAGTACGATTAACTTCAGGATCAGGTAACTGCAAGGTTTGCTTTTGAACTGCTGGCTCTACCGCTACAGGTGTAGTTACCGTCGAGGTTTTTCCACCTGAAGGAACCTGTTGATAATTTTTTGGCTGAGAGGCAATACTAGGTGGTGTCATCTTTTGATTATAGACATCATCAACCTGCTCAGGCAGTTTTGCAAAATTGCCGTTTTTATCCATAGCCAATTGCAAGCTATAAAGCTGGCTATAGCGCTGCTGAGACAAACGGCGCACATCATTTGCATCACCCACAATTGTTGGGTGGATAAAAACAAGAAGGTTACGTTTTACATTACTTCTATTATCTGAGCGGAACAATCGACCAACATAGGGAATGCTACTTAACCCAGGTATACCTTGTCTTGAAAGTGACGTGTCATCCGACACCAAACCACCAAGCACTACTGTCTGTCCATGTTCAGCCAAAACAGCAGTTTTAATGGCACGTTTACTTGTCACCAAGTCAGCCGCTTGTCCACGACTGTCTTGAACAGCAGAGACTTCTTGTTCTACTTCCAGACGAACTGTACCACCTTCACCGATATGTGGAACGACTTTTAATGTCACACCGACATCTTTACGCTCAACCGTGGTGTATGGGTTAATACCTGTACTGTTTGTAGTGACCGATCCTGTTACAAAGGGAACGTTCTGACCAACAACAATATACGCCTCTTCATTATCCATCGTCACAATGGATGGTGTCGAAAGCAAATTTGATTTGGTATTAGTTTTAAGTGCTTGAATTAATGCACCATAGGCCTTACGAGAATTCTCAAAATTACCCAGAGCCAAGGTTGCCCCATTACCTTTATTAGCGCCACCAGCGATAGCTGATGCAGCCCCAGCCGAACCACTCGATAAATAACCAGCAGCAATAGAAGATAAACTAGCACCTACATTACTAAAGCTCAGCAAACCAATCCCACTAGATAAATCACCTAGTGCCCATTGAATACCAAGTTGATCTGCATCATCTCCTGACACTTCGATAATTGCAGCTTCAATCAGAACTTGCTGACGGCGAACATCAAGCTGCTGAATAGCAGATTCAATTTCGCGCATTAATTGAGGATCTGCCTTAACCACTAACGAGTTTTGGGCATTATCCGCAATAATACTCACACCATTTTGGCTAAAGCTAGAGATACTGTTCTGATTATTATTGTTCGAATTACCGTTTAGATTAATAGATGGCGTAGAAATTGAGCTACCATTTGAACCAGAGGTATTTGAACTAGAATTCTGGTTATTACCCATCAAATTATTGATCGGATTCGATGAATTAGAAGAACTGTTATTACTATTTGACGAAGAAACAGCTTGTCCTGTTACGAGGCCTTGCAAAATCTCAGATAAATTTTTTGCACTTGCATATTTCAATCGAAAAACTTTTAAACCACCTAAACGGTCGGCCGAAGGCACATCCAGCATTTCAATCATGTGGCGAATGCGCTTACGCGTTTCAGGATCACCCTTAACTAAAATACGATTGGTTCGATTGTCTGCAATAATACGGATACGTGCACCATTAAAATCTTTAGATGCTCCCGTAGCACTCATGGCCTCAAGTTGAGTAATGATTTCTTCCGCTTGGCTCGATTGAAGGTTTATTGCCTCAATATCATTCTGGCCAGTACCATCTAAATTACGAATAATATTTTCAAGTTGATAAATATTTGCCGCACGGTCCGAAACAATCAGCGCATTAGTCCCTGCAATTGCAGCCATATGTGCAAATTGCGGCATTAATGGACGAAGTGCTGGAATTAAATCATTAGGATTGGTGTTTTCAAGCCAAATGACGCGGGTAACAATCTGATCACCACGCAATTTATTTCGCGAGTCGTAAGGAATTCCCGAATTTTTAACATTGCTATCTGGAACCAGCTTAATGGTGTTACCCGAAGGAATTGCCACTACCCCATTCACATTTAAGACCCCAAGGAATAGGTCGTAAACTTCATTTTTATTGAGGGGTTTATTCGATATTACTGTGACATTACCACGTACTCGTGGATCTACTGCAAAGTTTTTACCCGTAATGTCTGCCACTTCATTAATAAAAGCAGTTAAGTCAGCATCACGTAAATTGATCTTCCATGTTTGGGCATAGACGCTGCTGCTCACTGTCGCAATCAATGGGGCTGCTGCAAGTAATGCCCAAAGTGGACGTTGATGATTCAATAAAGCCATAACTTGCGATAATTCCTAACTCTTATGGTGACGTGTTATCACTAAAAATTTTGTTGTATGGTCATCACTTGATCACCACGTTTTATTTCTATTTTCACTTGCCCAGCTCGACGAGCCTGTTCAAGTAACTGCACATCCGTTTGTCCCTGCCCAACCGTTTGACCGTTTAAAGAAACAATCCGATCACCCGGCCTTAAACCTAACTTATTTCGAAGCGCAGTGGGTGTACGTTCTGTAACTTCAAAACCCTCACTGGAGTTCCCACTAACACCCATGTCACGTAGATATTGTTCACGGTTGCCTTGCATTTGCTGAATGGCTTGTCCTAACGCCTCTTGAGTCGTATTAACAGGTGCCGATGACTGAGGCGCAATAGCAGTTGGCTGTGAGGCATCTGGCGTCATAGGTTGATATAACCCGTTTGGCAAACCTTTAAACTGAAGTTCACGAGTACTTCCATTACCTTGACGCAATATCACGTGATCCCAATAAACTTCTGCTAACTGATAAGATGTAGAACCTATTGTTTCTCCTACCCGATATCGGTCAGCAATATTATCTAGCTTAATAACAGCCGAAGAAAAACGGTTCGGATAACCCAGCATTACACCTTGTAATTCTAGGTTGACATTTTCCTGTGCTGCATTGGCTGAAGGTTCATTAAAAAGTGAAAAAGTACTAATGTTAGGAATTTGTGGCTGCTGTGATCCTAACTCGACCCGATCAAATTGCATCATTTGAGGAGGCGCAATTACCCACCAAAATAATGAAGCTAATTTCCAACACAACCATAAAATTAAAAAGGCAAATACAACTACACTTAACCGATCTAATTTTTGCCACTGTAATTGCTGTAATTTCTCAATCCATACTTTCATTAGTTACCCCCTTGTATTAAGGGTTGACGAGAACTAATGACAAACGTATCTAAACCAGCTTTTCCATCATAAGATGGAATATTAAGTAATAATCTTTGGGTGAGCTGCACATCAAGCATCATGTTGGCATCTAATAAGAGATTCGCCATTTTTTGACTGCGTTGATCACGTATATCAACTTGTAATTGACCATTTTGATCCGTTAATTGGCCATTTAAAGAAGGCATATTCATACGGTCTTGACGATCACCAATATTATAAATTAAAGCACCGCCACCCCAATGTAATTGACCATCAACTGCGGCGAAACCCTGCTCTTTCTTATAATTAAACTCAATATCTTTCAGTTGAATGCTGTTCGTAGGCCATTGCCAATTCACAATTTGTTTTAATGTTTCAGGCGCAATTTGACCATTCATAGCCTTTACAATTACTTTTTTCCCCACACCATAGCCCATTACCCCAGCTAATTGGGTATTACCACTATGGATATCTACATCAGCAGCGAACCTTAATAAAAACAGGTCAAGAGGTCTAGTTTTCCAATGAATCGAACCTCTCAAAGTACCACGCCGCCAATCTGCTTGGCCTTGCCAGATATTTCCACTTACATTGTGTAGAGTTTGATTATTCTTTGAAAATTTAGAAATAAGCCAAGTCGCCGGGATCTGTAAAATAATAAAAATTAAAAATGCAATGAGGGCAAAAAACCACCACTTCCATTGCTTAGACTTTTTCTTCATTCAGCCTTACCAACATGCAAATTATCGTCCTTATTTTGAGAGTAGCTCCCTAGTCTGACATTATGCATACTTTTTCAACATCGCCAATTCACTTCATATAAAAAAACCAAGCAATCGGGCTTGGCTTCGGTATTGAGACTATAAGTTGAACGTATGACAAAATCATGAAAACTTGGCGCTCAATGAAGTAAATGCACATTTGATCTCAACAATTCATTTAAAGAGCAATTTAAACACTCAATTTTTTTAAATAATATTTATAGCAAAATTTTGAGATATTTTTATCAATAAAAAAGCCAAGCAAATTTGCTTGGCTTTTAAAAACGGCAATTTGATTAGATTAAGAAATCTTCAAGTTTTGCGCCTTTTTCAATTTCAGCAACTAACCAGCGTGGTTGTTTACCACGACCAGTCCAAGTCTCTTCAGCATTGTTTTTGTTGCGGTAACGAGGCTCAACAGATTTACGAGTTGTTTTCTTACGTTTTTGAGCACCGAACTCAAGAAGTTGTTCAACACTAAAACCTACATTTTCAGCAATCTCGATAATTTGATTATAAGCATCTTCGATTGCTTGATCTTTTTTACTTGCAATTAAAGCTTCTGCTTCTTCTTGTAAGCGTTTTAACTCTTCAACAGATAATTCACTGATATCCGGTTTCATTAATAAATACTCCAGTCTTACAGACAATTCAAAATAATACAGACAAAATTTAAAAACATAAAATCAAGACCAATATTATTTATAATCTATTCAATAAGCAATAGTTTGAAAGCCGTGTTCATCAGAATAACCAAAAAAATTACCTTTTAATTACATTACCAATTATAAATGAAATATATTTTATTAATATTTATTTAAGATAAATGTATTAAGTCATGCCCAACTGATTTTTCTAGCTCAATAATTTTTTGTTTTATTTCCTGTGGTATTTCACATTTTCGTTCTGTTAATTTATCTACGCATACCATAACAGCTTCACCAGTAGCGACTATTTGTTGTTGGGTTTCACTCCACAATATATAAGCCATACGGAATGCGCTATTACGGAGCTCTTCCACGCGAACACCAATTTTCAATACATCGGGATAAAAAACAGGCTTTAAATATTTACACTGACTTGAGGCTACCACGGTATATAAATGTGGGTTTAATATATTGATTGCTTCCATATATAAAATACGTGAGCTTTCAATATATCGATAATATTGTACATTATTGACATGACCAAAAGCGTCCATATCTCCCCACGCTACTTTCTGTTCATATATTATCGGGTAGACAGACAGTTCTTTCATTTTTACCTCATATTTTAAACTTTAAAAAATTTGCATCATTTTCAAAGATTAGATTTAACTGTTTGATTAACACATCATCTTCTTTAAGCGTTGACTTAATACGCAAATAGCTCATTAAAATATTATCTGGATATAATGATAATAATGTTTCAGCTTCTGCTTGACGCCCAGTTGCCATATAGACATGCCATTTTGCAAAGGTTAAAACTGGTAAACTCATATATTGATTTTCGAACTCAATAATTTTTTCTTCAACATCGGCATAGTCTGGAACTTGTTTAAGCAATTGTTGCTGAAACCATAGATAAAATACTTCTGGGTCAAATTGCTCTTTTAATAAGTGGAGTGTTAGCGCCGCATGTTGCATGCTCATATCTGGCATGCGTGCTAACAGTTTTAGCCATAACAACTTACTGCTATAAGGTCGAGTTTGAATCTCAGACTCTAAATCCAAATAACGTTGCTGCAAGGCATGTAAGTCATCAATAGAGGCTTGGTCAAATTGCTGAAGAAGTTGTTGCAACCACAAATCACGGTGCTCAGCATCTAGCAAACCATATTTCATGGAACGTAAATACACCCATGGATGTTGCAGCGCTAATTGCCCCCATAACGCAGTTAATTTTTGCTGGTAAGCAGTTTCTATTTCTTGTAACCAAGGCGATAACTGATGCTGGTATAAAAATTCAAGATGAGTTAATGCACGGTCGGCTTCATTTTCGGCCAAAAATATTTCAATTCGCTGTAACTCTGCCAATTCAAATGCCATAGGTGGTGATTGATCGAGAGCAGCCAATGCTTTTGGATAATCCCCACTTAAAACCAGAAATCTGGCATCAATAATATTTTTTAAAAGCCCTGATTGAGTAAAAACACGTTCAATAAATACACGTTGATCTTCGGCCGCTTCTAATAACCAAACAATACCCAATTGTTCATAAGGATGAAGGTTTTTAAACTGGAAGATGTTTTCACTTTTCCTTTGTTCACGAGAGGAATAACGTTTAATCCACAGCCATACGAGTTGAGCAATAAAACTCATCACTACAAAAGTAAGAGTTAATCCCCAGACATTTGTTTGCAGCTGCAATTGTCGCCAGTAAATATAGACATATCCCATTCCATAGTCATAGCTAAATAAAGCTAAGGCTGCAAAGAGTATTAAGCTGATGACGACATAAACCCACAGGAGGTGCTTCATATATCCTCCTTATGAGCCAATTAGCCCAAGTGTAGAGAGTTTAGGAACTGGCACGACTGATAAATGTGCCACTTTAGCAATACGTTTTTTTAACTGCTGACTTGTTGCATCAGGCATTTCATCTAACTTTTGCATCACAGATTGCAACTCATTTTGATACTCAGTCATTTTTCCTTGATTGAGTGCCTGTTCAGCAATTAATAATCTTAATTGCACTTCTTTAAGCACGACACTGCGACTCATTAAATTAATAGACGGCGTTTCTACTTTTTCTATACGGAACCATTTTTTCCACCAAGACACAGTCTCGGATTGATCCATTTCAAGTTTAGGCTGGGCTAAGGCTTGTTGAATATTCTTATCAATGTTCTGTAATAAATCATCGATTAATTGATGGCGTTGATTTTGAGCCAAAGTAAACTGTTGAACTGCCTGTTTATCCTGCTCAAGTGATTGATTCAAGCTATGTTGTAATGCAGGGGCAATTTCATAGTGCACAAGAGATTGCTGTAACTGATTTAATTGATCAACTGCATAAATCAACTGCTGCTGGTCAATCGCAAATTGAATTAAATCTAACTTTTGTTTAATTAAAACTGTAGGAGCAATACCTGTCGGCGGTGCATCTGGTTGAGTGACTGAACTGGTTTTACTCCCTGTATTCACAGGTTGATTCTGCAACTGTCGCTGTAAAGCAACCAATTGATCATTTAAATTGGCATAGTGCTGTTCGGATTGCAGCAGGCTTTGTTTAAGCTCGGGAACAGTACGAGAAATTTGCCACATATCGTAGCTGAGCTTAGCCAACCAAGCTATGCCCAGCAAAATGATGATAGAAACAAGTTTTCTCATATTAATCCTTATAATGCCTGAATGTGATGAATCATCCCCGAAGGCGATAAATTTTCAAGTTGAATAATGTGAAAATGAGCCTGTTGCTGATCGCGATACTCTTTAACAATTTGAAAAAGACGAGGTCCCAAAACCAGATATACACCATCAGGTTGTACATTATTTTTTGAACAAAGCTCTAACCAATACTTCCAGCTCGCTTCACTGGTAATTAAGACGAGCCATTTATTTAAATTATAATTTGAATTCTGTGTCAGATGTTTGAATGTAGAATATGAAGCTTCTGGGCACTGCCGATAATATAGAACAAAATTTAAAATCTGAATTCCTTGTTGTTGCAAGGTCTCCATCATAAATTGGCGTCCACCTTCTCCCCGCCAAAAAGCCACGCTACCCGTCTGTTGCATATTATGCAGAATAGGTAGGTTCAACATCCCCTCAGAAGTTTCAACATCGGGGATATGTGCTTGTATTCCATATTCGTTTAGACAATTGGCTGTTGCTTGCCCTACCGCAATCCACTGAATATGTTTTAAATCGCTAATTTTTAAACCGCTTTTTACTAAATATTCCACACCCACTTCAACAGCGGTTGGGCTGACGACCACAATAGCTTGCGCCCTAATTAATTGTTGATAAAGCTGGAGTAAGTGTTCGGAAAAGGGTTTGGCAACGAGCTCTAAAAGGGGTAAAGACTCAACCTGATAACCTTCATTTTGCAAAGCTTCTGTTAATTCAGCTGCACGCGAATCAGGTCGAGTATTAATAAACAACATGGTTTAGTAGAGGGCCTTTAATAGCTCGCCAGCACCTTGATCAAGTAAGTTTCGAGCAAGGTTCTCACCCAATTGCTGAGCATTATTGGCTTCGTCTGTCAGTTCAGCACGTAATAATGTTTGGCCATCTGGGCTTCCAACACGACCTTCGATATGGATTTGACCATTTTGTAGTGTGGCATAACCTGCAATTGGGACCTGGCAACCACCTTCAAGGTAGGCATTAAATGCACGTTCAGCACGCACACAAACATCTGTTTCTGTGTGTAATAAAGGTTGAATTAAAGCCAATACATCTTGGTCAGCTGCACGGCACTCTAAACCCAATGCACCTTGTCCCACAGCAGGCAAACTAACATCTGGTGTTAAACAATGACGGATACGTTCTGACAAACCTAAACGCTTCAAACCGGCACTGGCCAGAATAATTGCATCGTATTGACCTTCATCTAGCTTCGCTAAACGTGTGCCAACATTTCCACGCAAGTCAATAATTTGCAAATCAGGACGTTGTTTTAAAATCTGAGATTTTCGACGCAAGCTTGAGGTACCAACTTTTGCACCTTGTGGTAAATCAGCGAATTTTTCAAACTGATTTGAAACAAAAGCATCTAACGGATCTTCACGCTCACAAATCACTGCTAAAGTTAAACCCTCTGGCAAAGCCATTGGGACATCTTTCATTGAATGTACAGCTAAGTCCGCACGCCCATCTAAAAGTGCTGCTTCCAACTCTTTAACGAACAGCCCTTTACCCCCAATTTTTGCTAAAGGCGTATCTAAAATTTTATCGCCCTGCGTGACAAATTTAACCAGTTCCACCGTTAAATCAGGGTGAAGCTCCTCTAAACGGGCACGAATATGTTCTGCCTGCCAAAGAGCAAGTGGGCTTTGTCGTGTAGCAATTTTCAAGGTTTTCATAAATTCAAGCATGGGCTGGTCAAACAATACACCCTAAACTTAACTTGATCCCTTAAAATTGCAAGTAAAATCTCGCAAGTCCAAGATAACTCTTTTAAATTCAGAGCTGATGAATTCGCTCTCTAAGCGTAGACAAATGTCGACGGCTCACTGAAAGTTTTTCATCAAGACCGCGTAATCTAACCTGATATTGCCCTGAACTGATCAGCTCCAACCCATCTAAATATGCGACTGCAACCAACGCATTTCGATGAATACGAATAAACTGATCTGCGAATTCGGTTTCAAGCTCTTTTAATGTTTCATCTATTAATACACTGCCATTTTTATGTCTCACAGTGACATATTTCTGATCGGCTAAAAAGTAATAGATATTTTCAACTGGAATCAGCTCAACACCACGATAGGTTTTTGCGGCAATTTGATGACGCTGTGTTTTTAAATCTTGTAAAAGCTCAGAATTCGGTAATGCATTGAGCTGCGCTTGAGTAAGTTGAGTTAGCTGGTTTAAAGCTTGCTCAAGTTCAACTGGATCAATCGGTTTAAGAAGATATGCTTGCGCTTGGGCTTTAAAAGCTTCCAATGCATGCTGATCGTAGGCGGTACAAAATACAATCGCAGGTCGAGGATTGAGCTGACTCAACTGTTCTGCACAGACAAGCCCATTCATACCTGGCATTTGAATATCAAGTAAGATTACATCCGGTTGATGAAGCCGTGCCTGTTCCAAGGCCTCCTGTCCATGATGAGCCGTTGATACAACCTCATGTCCCATCTTTGAAACTAAACGTGATAAACGCTCCACTGCAAGTGGTTCATCATCACAAATTAGCACCTTCATTCATCCTCCTTGTCACCGTTAACTTGGTCCATTTTTTTATGGTTAACTCTGACTGACTTATTATTTTGTTTGATATTGATAGCTCATAATAGTGGTATATAAAGCTTCACCTTTATAAACCTGAAATCTAACGGTGTTCCCATAATACGCTTTCAGGCGCTGCTTAACATTTTCAAGAGCGATTCCATGCCCTTTCCGTGAATTTATTGTATCGTCTGTATATGGGTTGGTAATGACTATACTGACCTGATTTTGCAATATTTCAACCAATACCCCTATGGTTGCTTTACCCATCATTGGTTCTACCCCATGAAAAATACTATTCTCTAACAAAGGTTGTAATGTCAATAAAGGAATAGTGATCTGTTTTAATTGCACAGATGAAAGCTCGATCTTCCAATCTACTTTTAAACGTTCTCCCAAACGGACCTGTTCAATCATTAAATATTGTTTACTCAGCTCGATTTCTTCTTGCAGACTCACCAATTTTAATTCTTGGAAACTTGCTCGAAATAAACGCGACAAACTAATGAGCATGCTTTCTGCTTTATCTGGATCTATCGCAATTAAACTCACCACATTATTTAGACTATTAAATAAGAAGTGAGGATGAATTCGTGCTTGCATGGCCTGAATACGGGCATTTAATTCGGCATATTGCTGATGCAACCATTGTTCCCTGACATATAAATAACGTAAGCAAAAAGCCCCGAGTAATATTCCATAGCTTAGATATAAAGGTACATTAGTAAAATAAACACTCCAGCCCTGCGTTAAAGAAGCATGTTTATTAAAAAGACCAAACTGAAAAAAATTACTCATTAAGGTGGTCAAAACAACAATACTTTGCAGCATGACAAAACCAATAGCCAAAGCAAATTCTTGACGTAGGCTGCTAAAAAAACCCTGAAAGCGTTCAACCAATGCAAAAAAGGACAATATTACCCAGTTAATAAAAACGATGTATTGAAAAAGCCTTCCCCCGCTTAAGGCTTGCCAAGACTGTGCTTCAGCCAATGCCAAAACCAGTGCCAAAACATTACTTGCGATAATTAATTCGAATAAGTGTTGCCAACGCCCGCTTTTCGTAAAAAAATAGGAGGAATTTTGATTTCGGTATGCTGTAGGAAACAACTTTGTTTGTTGAGCTTCGGCAAGTGATATACTCTTTTTTATTTTACTGAGCCACCATGACCACATCTTCAAATCCCCCTAATTCAGTAACCCCAGACCAAACCTCAGGTATGTGGGGTGGTCGTTTTTCTGAAGCGACGGACGCTTTTGTAGCCGAATTTACCGCCTCTGTTCAGTTTGACCAACGTTTTTATAAGCAAGACATCGCTGGTTCGATTGCGCATGCTACCATGCTTGCGAAAGTTGGCGTACTCACAGAAGCAGAACGCGATGACATTATTGAAGGTTTAAGCACCATTCGCTCAGAAATTGAGGCTGGAAACTTTGAGTGGCGCATCGATCTTGAAGATGTTCACATGAACATTGAATCACGTTTGACTCAACGTATTGGCATTACAGGTAAAAAATTACACACTGGCCGTAGCCGTAACGATCAGGTTGCAACTGATATTCGTCTTTACCTGCGCGACGAAATTGATGATATTTTAAAATTATTAGAACGTTTACAAAAAGGCTTGTTAGGCTTGGCTGCCAAAAATGTAAATACAATTATGCCAGGCTTTACACACCTACAAACTGCTCAGCCTGTGACTTTTGGTCATCACTTGTTAGCATGGTTTGAAATGTTAGTGCGTGATACCGAACGTCTTCAAGATTGTCGTAAGCGCGTTAACCGCATGCCACTTGGTTCAGCTGCTCTTGCTGGTACCACTTATCCGATTGACCGCGCATACACAGCAGAACTTTTAGGGTTTGAAGCTGTATCTGAAAACTCTCTTGATGCTGTATCTGACCGTGACTTTGCCATCGAATTTAATGCGGCGGCTGCACTTATCATGATGCATTTATCACGTATGTCAGAAGAGCTCATTCTTTGGACTTCTGCCCAGTTCAAATTTGTGAATATTCCTGATCGCTTCTGTACCGGTTCTTCAATCATGCCACAGAAGAAAAATCCGGATGTTCCAGAACTTATTCGCGGTAAATCTGGCCGTGTATTTGGTGACTTAATTAGCTTACTTACGCTCATGAAAGGTCAACCATTGGCATACAACAAAGATAACCAAGAAGACAAAGAACCTTTATTTGATGCAATCGATACAGTTCGTGGTTCACTCATGGCATTTGCAGACATGATTCCTGCATTGGTTCCAAATATTGAAGTCATGCGTGAAGCTGCTCTTCGTGGATTCTCAACTGCAACTGACCTTGCTGACTACTTAGTGAAAAAAGGCGTTGCGTTCCGTGATGCGCATGAAATTGTAGGTAAAGCTGTTGCATTAGGTGTTGCGGAAGAAAAAGACTTATCTGAACTCACACTTGAGCAATTACAGCAATTTTCTGACTTAATTACAGCAGATGTGTTTGACAAAGCTTTAACTCTAGAAGCTTCTGTAAATGCTCGTGATCATATTGGTGGAACTTCTCCAAAACAGGTTGAAGCTGCAATTGCGCGTGCCCATACACGTTTAGAACAGTTATACGCTTAAGGATAAAACATGAGTCGCCAAGTATTTTGCCGTAAATATCAAAAGGAAATGGAAGGTTTAGACTTCGCCCCTTTCCCAGGTGCTAAAGGCCAAGATTTTTTTGAAAATGTTTCTAAGCAAGCATGGCAAGAATGGTTACAACACCAAACTACGCTAATTAATGAAAAGCGTTTAAACGTGTTTGAACCAGAAGCTAAAAAGTTTCTGGAAGAACAACGTGAGAAGTTCTTTAACAATGATGAAAGTGTAGAAAAAGCTGAAGGCTGGAAACCAGAATAATCGGTTTGTTTTAGCTTAATCATCATTAAAAAGGCGGGTCTATATACATAGATCCGCCTTTTTTTACGTGAAACTTACACAAACATAAAAAGCCTTACATAGAGCGCACAGGACTCTACATGACATCAAAAAGCGAAGAACTTAATATCACTCTATAGCAAGAAGAACACGATCCCTGTCGTGTTTATGCACTTGATTTTCTGTCCTGAACTGCCCCCCAAAGTTCGGGACATTTTTTTATCTATTATTTTTAAAAATAAAAAGGCCTTGTTTGAAACAAGGCCTTTAAATATTTCAGCTCAAGATTACTTTTCGTGGACTTTGGCTTCAATTTCTTCAATTTTGGTATGACGAGCATCAAAGCCTTTTGCCATATAAATCACTTGCTCAGCAATGTTACGTGCATGATCGCCAATACGCTCTAATGAACGTAAAACCCACATGACATTAATCACACGAGCAATATGGCGCGGGTCTTCAATCATATAGGTCATTAATGTACGTGTTGCTGATTGATATTCACGGTCAATGTCAGCATCCGCTAAAAGTACACGTAAAGCTTGATCTGCATCTAAACGTGCAAAAGCGTCAAGTGCATCATGAATCATGACACGAACTTGGTTACCAATATGACGTGTTTCCATGTAGCCACGCGGTGACCCGCCCTCTTCACACAGATTTTGTGCAATACGGGCAATTTTTGCAGCTTCATCACCAATACGCTCAAGGTCAGTATTGGCTTTGCTCATGGCAATAACCATACGTAAGTCAATCGCTGCCGGATGACGACGCGCCAAAATTAGCGTCAGGCCTTCATCAATATCACGTTCATATTGATTGACTGCATTATCTTTAAATTGAACATCAATCGCTAAATTTGCGTCTGTATCAAGTAAAGAATGAATTGCATTTGCAACCTGCTGTTCGACCAAGCCACCCATGGTCATAAACTTTGTGTTTACATCTTGCAAGTCTTCATTAAATTGAGAAGAAATATGATGGCTTAACACCGGATTACTCGGACTCAAGGGAAGCCTCCAACATGATGGCGCGGGAATAAAATGATTGAGCATTAAAACACAGCAATCATTAAGTTTTTATGACAAAATTAAATTTCAGATAAAAGCATTTAATTACTGATATGTTAACCAGCTATTAAGCTCAACCAGATCTTTTTCACCTAACTGGCCTACCGCAGCTTTTAAACGAAGCACATTCAATAAATAGTCATACTGAGCATTAAGATAATCCTGTTTTGCAGAAAAAGCATTACGCTGCGCCAATAAAACATCAACCATACTTTTTAAGCCTTCGTTATAACTCGCTTTTGAAGCTTGAGAAACTAAAGAAGAGGAATCCATTGCAGCCTTTCTTGCTTCAAGTTTGGCTTGATCCGTGTCTACCTGCATAAAGGCACTTTTCACATCGACATTGGCACGGCGAATGGCTGCATCAAGTTGTGCCTGCGCTTTACTGGCTTCTACAGTCGCTTTTTTAATTGATGTTCGGGTCCGTCCACCATTAAATAGATTCCAGTTCATTTCTACCCCAACCTGATCAAATTTTCCGTCAGTCGAAATGAGCGTCTCTGGTGTTTGTTTGGTATAGCCATAGCTTGCCACAGCATCTATTTGAGGATAAAGCGCAGCCTTTTCGACACGGCGCTGATCTTCACTATATTTTTGCTGTAAACGGGCTTGCTGGATCTTTAAGTTTTTTTGCTGCGCCAAAGAAAGCCAGTCATTAAGTTCTGCTGGATAAGGCTTTTGAAAATTAAAATCACTGCGCAGTACAGCGAGTTTATCTTGATAAGAACCAATATATTCAGAAAGCTGCTCTTGGGCTAAAAGTAATTGAACATTGGTTGAAATACGATTGGCTCTGGCATTTTGATATTGAGCATTTGCTTCACTTACATCACTACGTGCCACCAACCCTTCTTTGAGTTTGGCATTCATCATATTGAGCTGTTCAAGCAAAGCTTTTTCTTCTTGTAAGTATGCAACACTCAGTGCCTGCTGACGCAACACATTAAAATAGGCTTCTGCCACATTTAAAACATGATCTTGTTTTTGCAGCCTTAAGGTAATTTCACTTAAGGCAACCGAAGTTTTAACTTGCTTATAACCTTCCCAAGCATCCATACGAAATAGAGGCTGGCGTGCTGTTAAAGTCGCTTGTCGGGTCGTCGACGTATTACTCACCAAAGCATCTGACAGACCTTCTTGGTCAACACCCGGAAAATTTGAACGTTTTACAGTTTGTCGATTACGCGTAATATTTCCAGACAATGTGACAGTGGGTAATAATGCCCCTGTTGCTAAGCCTAAGTTCAGTTGATCTGCCTCATATTGTTGTTGATTGGCTTGCCACGTCGGGTCATTTTGTTTTGCGCGCTCATAAGCTTCAACCAAATCTAGAGCAAAACTCGAAGATGCAAAACTCCAAAGACCAACAGCGACCATTAATTTTATTTTCATTGTTCAAATCAACGATAAAACTTGCCTTTAAGACTAAGAAAAATTCAAATCAAACTCAAGCCATTAAAAGTTTTAGTTTTTTAAGCGTTCTTAGTTTTTGACAAGATTAAAATACAAATAAAAATCAAAAACATGCCTATCCAACCCAGCCATGAAACATGCTCGCCAACCAAAACAATCGCAAAAATCGCAGCCACTAAAGGTTCAAATAAAGTTAAGGTTGTCGCTTTGCTGGTATTTACTGTTTTTAGACCAAATCCAAAAAGTAAATAACCCAAAAACATAGGAATCAGCATCATATAGCCAGCCACAAGTAGATTGGTTGAGCTATGCAATAACCCTCCACCTGTAATCAACAAAGTAGGCAGTAAAATAACCGCTCCACCGCCCATAATCATACCCATTGCAGCTTTAGCAGCAACACCCCGATCTATTAATCTTTTTGCGGCCCATGAATAAAGCGAATAAGTTGTAGCAGCGACCAGCCCAAGAAAAATACCGAAGTATTTATTCCACTGATTTGTACTCTCTTGGATCGCATGACTTTCCCCCATCGATAACATACTTACCCCAAGCACACCGCACACAAAACTTAGAAACCAGATAGCCGATAAAGCTTTGCGGTCAAAAAATCGCTCTAAAATTGCTGCTATTAATGGAGCGGTACCAATTGAAACAACGGTGCCAATCGTAATGCCCGCATAATGCATTGAGGAATAAAAAGCTAAAGGATAAATACCAACCGCCGCTACCCCTAAAAGCAGTATTGAAAGATTTTCCCTTATAAACTGACGGTTTTCGCGTATTGCTCGTGATGCAACCAAAGCTTGTAAAAGTCCTCCACCGCCCATCGCTACGGCACCAATAGCGAGTGGGCCAAGTGTCGGTGCAAATGCTGCCGCCGTACCTGTTGTTCCCCACAAAACAGAAGCAACCAAAATCGCAATTGTGCCCCCATAGCTACTATTTTTAATGAGGCTAATCATGTAGGCATTCTCTATTTAAAATATCTTCTGCCATTTGTTTTGCTAATAGAAGTTGACGACTGTTTCCTTCTAAGCCTGCTCGTGCCATAGAACCCTCTAAAAGAAAAGAAAGCTGCGTGGCCACATAGTTAACGCGCTGTGAGTCTGGTATTAATTTTTTTAAATGCTCAGCAACAATACCTTCCACTTCTTCTTTATGCTGTCTTACCGAACTACGCCCTGCACTATTCGCTGGAAACTCTGCGGCAGCATTCAATAACCCACAGCCTCGAAACCCTTTTTCGTAGGCAAATTCTGCATGGTCCTGATAGGCATCAAACACAGCCAAAATGGCTTCTTTAGCTGTGTTTGTTTTTACTAAACGCTTTTGATAGAGATCGAGCCACTCTTGATGGCGTGCAGCAATATAGGCATCAACAAGATCGCCTTTTGAAGAAAAATTATTATAAAGCGACATCTTAGCGACATCGGCTTTAGCCGTAACTGAATTGATTCCTGTTGCAGTAATGCCATCGTTATAAAACAAGGTTGCTGCTGCATCGAGAATTTTCTGTCTTGCTGTTTTATCATTCATAACTTTTACTTAAGTAGACCGACCTACCTAATAATAAAGTTTTCTAACAATGATGCAACCTTTTTAAGCGTTATAATTTGAGCAATATTAATTTCTATAAAAGTACAATGATGAAAAAAGTTCTAATGATGAGTATGTGCAGTGCACTACTTTTGGCTGGATGTAATAAAACATCACAGCAAGATCAGGCTGTATCTAAAGAGCAAAAACCAACTGAACAAAAGGCTACTCAAAAACAAGACAGCCGTTGCTTACAAATTATGGCTGCTACGCAGAAAATCAACCAAAACAGCAAAATAGAAGATTTAAATCAAATTAATGAAAAGCTTAAAAGCTGTGTTCCCTCTTTAAAAAATGATGAGCAGCTTAAGCTTATTGATGCTTCAACTGCGATGTATCAACGTTTTCTTAAACAAGACTACACTGAAAAAACAGGGAGAGCTTTTGAAGCATTTGGCTATGCCGTTTTAGAACAGAAACAAGACCTTAAAAAGGTCATCCAAACCCAGAAAAAACTCTTCGACCAACTTAGCCCGCGTGATCAATATTTACTTCAACATGAAGGCCAAGCCTACATTGAACTTCTCTATCAAGGTGAGGGTATGTTTACCTATCGACGTCAGCCAAACTATTTAGTTGAGGTTTTTTCTACGTCCTTACCAGCAGACCAAAAAGAGTTCTTAACTCGTATGGCCAAAGATAATCAGGATATTTTCTATAACGATGGTGCGTTGGCCGTTTCATGGAAAGAACTTACTGAACGAGCACTTTTTTGGGAAAAATTTATTCAGAAATATCCAAAAAGTCACTTTATTAGTGATGCAAAACGACTATTTAATGAATATCGCTATTTTATTTTCTTTGGTTTAGATAACACGCCAGTGTCAGATGAATATGCACCGAATACGTGGTTTGATAAAGATGCTCTTCAACAAATTCAGTTTTTGTCTACACAAAATCAGTCGAGTTTAGCGAAATCCGCTCAACTGTTTCTTAAGTTTATTGCCACTCCTGTAGAGGAGCGTAATAAGCAATTTAAAATAGATTTAACTGATAAAAATGGTGATAAAAAATCAAATTATCAGATTACTCATGAACAGCTTGAGCAGCTATTAAAATTTGATTCGCCATGGAACACGGAAGTCTATCGTGACTGCCATATGGATGCAGTTTGTATAGATACAAATTGACAATGCCAGCCAACCTAAAACATGTTAGTCTGTAAATCGCTTGACGGAGCGCGAGTAATAGCTCGCTGAGATTGTGTAAATTCTGTGTTATCGCAACACAAGTTTGATCACAAGTACCGTTGAACCTGATCAGGTTAAGACCTGCGTAGGAATCAAGCCATCTGAAAACTTAAAGCCTTAAATTTATCTAATAAAGATAAATCCGCCATCGTTTTTGGTCGTGCTTGATTCGTTGATGTTATTCATAAGGATCATGTGATGAACCAGTTAACGAATCTCTCTTCTGCTGAAATTTCAGCACAACATGAACAAGATGCAAAAGATTTAACCCGCATCTTACCCGCTTCTAAAAAAGTTTATATTGAGGGTTCTCGCCCTGACATTCAGGTTCCAATGCGAGAAATTTCTTTAACCGACACCCCTACTGGTCTTGGCGGTGAACATAACCCTCCTGTTATGGTATATGACACTTCAGGTGTTTATACCGACCCAAATGTTCAAATTGATTTAGACAAAGGTTTACCTTCAGTTCGCCAAAACTGGATTGAAGAGCGTAACGATACTGACGTACTTTCTGGTTTAACTTCAAAGTTTGGTCAAGAACGTTTAAAAGACATTCGTACCGCTGATATTCGTTTTGCGCACATTCAAAATCCACGCCGTGCCAAAGCAGGCAAAAATGTCACTCAAATGCACTATGCCAAGCAAGGTATTATCACACCTGAAATGGAATATATTGCAATTCGTGAAAATCAACGCCAGCGTGAAGGCGTTGATATGCGTCAACATGCTGGTCAGAATTTCGGTGCAAAAAACTTAAAAGAAATTACACCTGAATTTGTTCGCCAAGAAGTTGCTGAAGGTCGTGCGATCATTCCTGCAAACATTAACCACCCAGAACTTGAACCAATGATTATTGGTCGTAACTTCTTGGTTAAAATTAATGCCAATATTGGTAACTCAGCACTTGGTTCTTCAATTGACGAAGAAGTTGCAAAAATGACTTGGGCAACGCGTTGGGGTGCCGACACCATTATGGACTTGTCGACAGGTAAAAATATCCATGAAACACGTGAATGGATTATTCGTAACTCACCTGTTCCAATCGGCACCGTGCCAATCTATCAAGCACTTGAAAAAGTTGATGGCGTTGCAGAGGACTTAACTTGGGAAATCTTCAAAGACACACTAATTGAACAAGCCGAGCAAGGTGTTGACTACTTCACAATTCACGCAGGTGTATTACTTCGCTATGTACCACTTACAGCAAACCGTTTAACAGGTATTGTATCTCGTGGTGGTTCAATCATGGCGCAGTGGTGTCTAGCACATCATGAAGAAAACTTCTTATACACACATTTCGATGAAATCTGTGAAATCATGAAGGCTTATGACGTTTCGTTTAGCTTAGGTGATGGCTTACGTCCTGGCTGTATCCAAGATGCAAATGACGAAGCACAGTTCAGCGAACTCAAAACATTAGGTGAACTGACTCACCGTGCATGGGAACACGATGTTCAAGTCATGATTGAAGGCCCTGGTCACGTACCAATGCACATGATTAAAGAAAATATGGACCTTCAGCTAGAAGTGTGTAAAGAAGCACCATTCTATACGCTTGGACCATTAACAACAGATATCGCACCGGGTTATGATCACATTACCTCTGCAATTGGTGCAGCCATGATTGGTTGGTACGGCACAGCAATGCTTTGCTATGTCACACCGAAAGAGCATTTGGGTCTACCAAACAAAAAAGATGTTAAAGACGGGATTATTACCTACAAGCTTGCAGCACATGCCGCCGATCTTGCCAAAGGACATCCGGGTGCACAGGTACGTGATAATGCCTTATCAAAAGCACGTTTTGAGTTCCGTTGGGATGATCAGTTCAACCTAAGTCTAGACCCTGATACAGCACGTAGTATGCACGATGAAACCTTACCAAAAGAGGCTCATAAATCTGCACACTTCTGCTCAATGTGTGGTCCAAAATTCTGTTCAATGAAAATCACTCAGAATGTACGCGACTATGCCAACAACCTCACCAATAACGATTCAGAGGTTGAAGAAGGCCTCAAAGCGATGAAAGAGGTTTATCAGGAGCAAGGTCAAAAACTGTATCATAAAGTGTAAATATTCAAAAAAAACACTTGCCTAGCCCTGATTCTCGGTTAGGATGAAATAAATAGATTTCGTCCTGATCGAATCATGAGTATTGTTGAACGTCCAAGTTATACATCTAAAGATGTCGAAGTAACATCACGTGAATCTCTATTCCGTGGTTTTATTCAAGTTGAAAAAGTCAGCCTTCGACATCGTCTATTTAATCAATCTGAATATACTCATGTATTGCAGCGTGAACTCGTTCATCGGCCTGAAGCAGCTGGCGTACTACTCTACAACGATCAAAAACAACAGTTTGCTCTGATTGAACAGTTCCGTGTTGGGGCTTTAGATGATGCTCAATCACCGTGGCAGTTAGAAATAATTGCAGGCGTGCTAGATGGTGATGAATCACCAGAAAGTTGTATTCGACGAGAGAGCCTTGAAGAATCAGGTTGCGAAGTTCAAAATTTAGAGCATCTATTTAGCTTTTACCCGTCAGCTGGTGCTTGCTCAGAGTTATTTCATCTCTATGTTGCTGAAACTGAATTACCCGCTGAAGGGGGTGTATTTGGAGTAGATGATGAGGGTGAAAATATTCAATTACACTTATTTAATTATAGTGAAATCCAGACTCTACTCGACAGCGGACGTTTAAGAAATGCTCCTGTCATTATGGCATTACAATGGCTGGCCCAACACAGCAAAACGATAATAAACCCGAAGAGGTAGGACGGTGACTTTTCAAGTCTCAACACTTTCACAAAAAGACCATGTCATTATACAAATTACCGATACCCACCTATTGGAGTATCCGCATTTAGAATTTGTGGGTATGAATCCTGAAGAAAGCTTTCATGCCATTATGCAACAGATACTTAATAAACATCCTGAAATTGATGCAATTATCCATACTGGGGACCTAGCTCAGGCACCAACGCCTATTACCTACAAACGTTATATTCAATATATGCAAACCTTAGGGCTGCCCTTTTTTCAGACCTTAGGTAATCATGACAATGTTGACCATTTTCCATTGCATAAAGAGAATCATCAGGAACCTGTGGTCATTTGCTTAGGGAACTGGCGGGTTATTTTATTAAATAGTGCAGTAAAAGGTCATATTGATGGGCATCTATCAGCAGAACAGCTAGACAGCTTAACGGTTTTACTTGAAGAGTATGCAGACAATCCGATTTTGCTGGCTTGTCATCACCATCCTTTTGCCATGAAGTCAAAATGGATTGATCATCACAAGTTACAAAATTCTAATGCTTTGCTTACAGCATTAACGCCGTTTAAAAATGTAAAAGCTTTGGTCTGCGGGCATGTTCATCAAGACTCCATCAACATTTGGCAAGGGGTCGAATTTTTCTCTACACCTTCGACAAGTGTTCAGTTTAAACCCTTTAGTAATGATTTTGCACTCGATCAAAATGCTCCCGGCTACCGTTACATTCGTCTAAAAAACGATGGTAGTTTTGAAACAGAAGTCTTCCGTCTTGAAAATTTTCAAGGCCATATAAACACTGATATTTCAGGCTATTAGCCCTATTTCTTATATGCTTATATATAATTATGACTGGGGCAAACACGTTTTGAAAATATTTACGGGGCGGAATGACTATCATCTTGCAGGAAAAATCTATATGATGACGACCCGATGGGAAAATCCCATCGATGGTTTTCTATAAAAACACTTGCATATCACCATATTTTTTGCGTATAGATAATACGTGTATGATGAGGAATGCCCTATTATGGCGAATGACAACCACAACCAAGTTTTGGATGAACATACAGAAGTTGTAGTGGAAGGTGACAAAGCTTCTGCAAAACGTGCACGTAAAGTGAAACCTAAAACTTCTGACATAGGCACAACTGCAAGTTTATTTGGTATTGCACCTTATCAACCTAAGAAAAATGAAGAGTACATGTCTGAAGGACAGCTCGAGCATTTCCGACAAATTCTGCAAGCATGGAAAGCTGAATTAATGTCTGAAGTTGATCGTACTTTAAATACGATGCAAGACGAATCAACTGCACTGCCAGATGTAAACGACCGTGCGACCCAAGAAGAAGAATTTGCAATTGAATTACGTACACGTGACCGTGAACGTAAGTTAATTCGTAAAATCGAACAATCTATGGAAGCTATTAAGAATGAAGACTACGGTTTCTGTGAAACTTGTGGTATTGAAATCGGCTTACGTCGTTTAGAAGCGCGTCCAACTGCAACGTTATGTATTGACTGCAAAACTTTGGCAGAAATTAAAGAGAAGCAAAATAACGGTTAATATGACCGCTGTAGCTACTCAAGAAAAGCCTAGCTTTTCATACTCAGGTCGGTTTGCGCCATCGCCAACCGGCCCTTTGCATTTTGGATCACTCATTACTGCTGTTGCCAGCTATTGCGATGCAAAAGCCCATCAAGGCAAATGGCTCGTTCGTGTCGAAGATACAGATATTCCTCGTATTTATCCCGGCAGTGAAGAGCATATTCTCACATCACTTGAAGCCTTCCAGTTCGAACCTGATGCAGAGATCATCTTTCAAAAAAATCGTTTAGACATTTATGAAAGCGTATTAGACCACCTCAAAAAAGAAGGTCTTATCTATGCATGTCAATGTACCCGCAAAATGCTTGGTTCAAATGCAATCTATGCAGGTACTTGCCGCGATCTCAATCTTGATTTTCAAGGTCAAGCGATTCGGGTAAAAGTTCAAGATCAGCAGATCTGTTTTGATGACCGATTGCAAGGACGTCATTGCTCTAATCTACAACACGATCTTGGAGATTTTGTTCTTAAGCGCCGTGATGGGATTATTAACTATCAACTTGCGGTCGTCGTGGATGATTATCTACAAGGTATTACCCATGTCGTTCGAGGTGCAGACTTATTAGATAACACTGAACGTCAGATCTGGTTAAGCCAGCTTCTAGGTTATCCTCAACTAAGCTATATGCACCTTCCCCTTGCCATGAATGACCAAGGACAAAAGCTCTCTAAACAAAATCTAGCTCAAGCACTCGATTTATCAAAAGCGCCTGAATTACTTCAAAAAGCGATACTGGTCTTGGGACAACCTAACGTTGATTTAGATCAACCTAGACTGATGCTCAAACAAGCTGTAGCACAGTGGAATGTTGATTTGATTCCCCATGGGCAAGAGCTCAGCGGAACATATCTATAAATAATAAAAAAGCCCGATATCAAATCGGGCTTTTTAAACTTCTAAATACTCAATTAGAAGTTCGACTCTTCTCGTTCTGGGTTGACTTCTTGTGTTGATGCATCAATCTTTAAGATTAAGCTAATCATCGCAGCACACATCATTAAAGACGTACCACCATAACTAATGAATGGCAAAGTCAAACCTTTAGTCGGCATTAAACCCATATTCATGCCCGCATTTACCAAAATCTGGAGCAAGAAAATAATACTAATGCCGTAAGCTAAATAGCCAGCACGAAGGTAATGATGTTTCAAAGCACGGTGACCAATTTTGATACAACATGCAAGCATCAAGAAAGACAAGCCAATAACAATCGAAATACCCACAAAACCAAACTCTTCACCTAGCACTGCCAACATAAAGTCAGTATGCGCTTCAGGTAAATAAGATAGTTTTTGTACACTGTGCCCTAAGCCTGTACCAAACCATTCACCACGGCCAAAAGCCATTAATGCATTTGATAACTGATAACCCACACCCAACGGGTCTGCCCATGGATCAGTAAACGAAATTAAACGCTGGAAACGGTAGGGTTCAAATAAGATCAAAAACACGATACCCGTGACAATCGCGCCAAGCATGATTAAGAACTGAGTTGGCGGCGCACCCGCTAAAAAGAACACCCCAACCATCATCATGACAATAACGACAGTTGCTCCCAAGTCAGGCTCAGCAATAATTAAACCAACCGTGATTGCCATAACCCCACTTAAACGCAATAAGCCTTTCCAATGAGTACGAACTTCTTTGGCACGGCGTACAACGTAGTCTGCGGTAAAGATTGCCATCATGACTTTGGCAACCTCGGTTGGCTGCAAGGTAAAACCACCGATCTTAATCCAACGTGTAGAACCGTTGACTTCCGAACCCACCACCAAAGCAGCAAGCAACAGAACCATAGTTAATAACCACAGCGGGAAGGTATTTTTAAACCACGTATTTAGTGATATTCGATAGGTCAAATAAGCCACCACACCCGCAGCGACAATCGAAATACCATGACGAATCACATAGTGAAACGGGTTTTCATGCATATATTCAGCATAGGGCATCGAAGCAGATGCAACCATCACGGAACCGATACACAATAATGCAACGACACAGAAAATCAGGACATTACGTGGCGTCACTTCCGCTGGCCATTTAGGCAATATCCGTTCATACCAATGATTGATTTTCTGGATTGTGGTCTGAGCTAAGCCTGCCATACTACATTCCTAATCATGTTTTCTTTAAACCAACGAATTGACGCAGGCAACAAACTGCTGACCACGGTCATTATAACTTTTAAACATATCAAAACTTGCACATGCTGGTGATAACAACACCACATCTTCGGCCTGTGTTTCACGTTGAGACAGCTCTACAGCTTCTTTAAGCGTTGCTGCATGTAAAATTTTGGTTGCACCTTGAATTGCTTGTTCAATAACCGGAGCATCCTCACCAATCAATACCACAACTTTGGCATATTTTTCGATAGAAGAACGTAATGGGCCAAAATCCTGACCTTTACCTTGCCCACCTAAAATCAAGGCAACCTTACCTTTTTTCACTTCAATGGCAGCGCCTAAACCATCAATCGCTGCAAGCGTAGCGCCAACGTTAGTGCCTTTAGAGTCATTGTAATAACGTACATCATGCACAGTCTTTACATATTCACAGCGATGCTCTAAGCCTTTAAATTGTTTTAAGGTTTCAAGCATAGATTCCATAGGCAGGCCTATTGCCTCACCTAATGCGAGACAAGCTAAAGCATTTGCTACATTGTGCATGCCTTGAATATATAAATCTGAGCTTTTAATTAAACGCTGTAAACCACGCGCAAGCCAAAGCGTGCCATCACCATCTCTTAAAACACCATATTGATTTAAATCTGGTGCATTTAAACCAAAGCTTTGCATTGGCGTGGTATCTGGAACAAGAGGACGACTTAAAGCATCATCACGGTTAAATACTACTTTTTTAACGCCTTGGAAAATACGGTGTTTTGCTTGATGGTAACCCAACATATTGCCGTGACGATCTAAGTGATCTTCACTCATATTGAGAACCACAGCAACTTCAGCATTTAAGTGAGACGTGGTTTCTAGCTGAAAACTTGATAGCTCAAGTACAATTAACTCAGGTTGATCTTTTAATAAATCTAGAGCTGGGCGTCCAAGATTGCCACCTACAGCAACTTTCTTACCCGCATCTTTAGCCATTAAGCCAATTAAAGTCGTTACTGTACTTTTCGCATTAGAGCCAGTAATAGCCACAATAGGCACATCGGTTGCACGGCGTAATAATTGAATATCCCCTACCACAGAAATACCCTTAGCAATAGCTGCCTGAATTTCCGGTAATTGTGGTGCAAGGCCTGGACTTAAAATAATTTCTTCTGCTTGTAATAATAATTCTTGGTCAAGTTGACCGAAACTTGTCTTTACTCCTGCCGGAATCTGATCATACCCTGGTGGCGTGGGACGAGAGTCTGTTACTGCAACTTGGTAGCCTTGTTCATGCAAGAAATTTACAGCAGAAACGCCTGATATTCCCAAGCCTGCTACAACTTTTAACCCACCACGTTGTATTAACATTTTTGCCCCACAATTTATCAATCGACAGAATGGCAAAAATGTTAGCACTTTGCTGTTTTGAATGCTTTTTCAGTTTGAACTTTATTCATCTTTTTTTGTGTCAGTGCGTAAAAAAGCCATCAATATGATGGCTTTTTAAACGAAACAAGAAATACTGAATCTACTGCCATTTAATCGGCTTAATTTCTTGAACTGTATTCGTAGGTTTATCTTCGCTTGAACAACCACAACCGCCAGCACAACCAAAGGTCATTTTCGGTTTAAGCCACTTTGCCAAAGTTGCCCAACCCTGCTTTTCGCAAAATGCAGAGAGTGAAGAAAAGACTAAATTTGCTGTTTTCGGAAATACTTTCTTAAAAACAACTACAGCACTCCAAATCACTAAAACCGCAATAATCAGATATTGAACCATATACAACCTCCTTTATTGCCTTAGCCCCAATAGTGGGAAGCAATTTGATAGGTAACAAACGATGCAAAATAAGCTAAACCAAACAGATATGCAGTCATAGCTGCCACATGTTTCCATGAACCTGTTTCGCGACGTACCGTTGCCAGTGTTGCCAAACAATGTGGAGCATAAATGAACCACACTAAAAGTGATAAACCTGTTGCCAAAGACCAACCTGTTCCGTCTGCACTAATCAGATGTGACAAACCTTGTGCCACAGCATCATCATCTGTTGCAGATAAGGCATAAACTGTACCTAATGCCGCGACTACCACTTCACGAGCAGCCATAGCTGGAATTAAAGCGATACAGATTTGCCAGTTAAAACCAACTGGAGCAAATAAAGGCTGGATAAGATGCCCAAGCATCCCTGCAAAACTATAATCTATGGCAGGTAATGTCGCCCCTTCTGGTGGCTGCGGGAAAGTACACAAGAACCAGAGCAAAATAGAGAGCGCAAAAATGATTCCGCCGACGCGTTTCAAGAAGATCTTTGCACGATCCAATAAACCGATTCCCACACTTTTTAAATCAGGGAAACGATAACTTGGCAGCTCTAGCAGTAAAGCATGCTGTGATTTATCTTTTTGCAAAAACTTCATTAAAAATGAAACACAAAGCGCACTCACAATACCAGCCATATACAGACCGAAAAGCACTAAACCTTGTAAGTTGAAAATACCCCAGACCATTTTCTCTGGAATAAAGGCAGCAATCAGCAAGGCATATACAGGCAAGCGTGCCGAACAGGTCATTAAAGGTGCAACCATAATGGTCGTAAAACGATCACGAGGGTCACTAATACTACGCGTTGCCATAATTCCCGGTACTGCACAAGCAAAGCTCGAAAGTAAAGGAATGAAAGCACGACCACTTAATCCAGCTTGGAACATTAATTTATCAAGCAAGAATGCTGCACGCGGTAAATAGCCCGATTCTTCTAATACCAAAATGAAGAAGAACAAGATCAAAATTTGTGGCAAGAACACAACTACGCCACCTGCACCCGCAATAATTCCGTCGACAACCAGACTATGCAGTAGTGGCTGCGTAATCACACTTCCTATTACTTCACCCAGCCAGCCGAAGAAGCCCTCAATACCGTCCATAAAAGGAGCTGCCCATGCAAAAACTGCTTGGAACACAATAAACATCATGATGGCAAGGCTAAGTAAACCTAAAACTGGATGTAAGAAAATCCGATCTAGAAAATCAGTCCGCTTATCACCCTGATCAACATAATGAACAACATCTTTAAAAATCATATCGATTTTCTGATGATGAGTCCCAGTTAAACCACTCAGTTCGGTTTGTGGCACACTGTATTTTTCTTGATCAAGAGCGTGTAATAAATTTTCAATACCCGCATTACGGACAGCAACTGTTTCAACAACGGGTACGCCCAAACGCTGGGACAGCTTTTGAGTATTAATTTGGATACCACGACGACGCGCTTCATCCATCATATTCAGTACAAGTAAAATCGGACGACCTAGCTCGATCATTTCGAGCACTAGCCCTAAATGCAATTTTAAGTTAGTTGCATCAACCACACATAAAAAGGCATCTTGCTGCCCCTCTTCTGCAATTTTACCCAAGCAAACATCACGGGTAATCACTTCATCAGGACTGGTTGCATTAAGACTATATGTACCCGGTAAATCGAGTACACGCACAGCTCGACCTGAAGGCAACTGAAAATGACCAACCTTACGCTCGACCGTTACGCCTGCATAGTTTGCAACTTTTTGTCGAGTTCCAGTTAAATGGTTAAAAAGAGAGGTTTTACCACAGTTAGGGTTTCCCACAAGGGCAATACGTAACGCATCACTCATGCGGGTACTCCTTCTTCTACTTGAATTTCAATTTTTTCCGCTTCTGCTTTACGTAAAGCGAAACGAGTAAAGCCTATTTGGATCAAGATCGGATCACCACCAAAAACACCTTTGGTAATCACTTCCACTCGTGTGCCCGGTACAAAGCCCAGACTTTCCAAACGAATTGCGACCAAATCTTGCTGCTCGGACTCTAGTTCTATCCGATTCACTTTGGTGATGGTCGCCGCTTGCTTCACTTTTAAAGCTGATAAACGCACCGCATCCGATCCTAAACCTTTTTTAATAGTATACATATAAATGAGAATAATTACCAAATAAGGTTAAATTTCACTTCTTATTCAGTTTAATCGACAAACCTTAAAGTTTCTTTTAAAGTACAGAGGTTTAGAGGATGTAGTGTATGTTGAATAAAAAACCGCGTATTCCAAGCCCTGTTCAAATTCCTGAACATTTGAGCTTTTTACAAGGTTTTCGTGACTATCTCGTTGCTCAGACGGTAAGTCCACATACACGTAATGCTTATTTATCCGACCTTATTCAATGCAGCGAACTTCATAAAAAATCACTTCTTCCAGAGTGGACAAGTGATGATATCGCTGATGTTTTGATTGAGTTGACTAAAGTTGGAAAAAGCCCGCGCTCGATTGCCCGCTGCTTATCTGCCCTACGCCAGTTTTACAAATTTTTACGTGAACAGAAATTACGAAGCGATAATCCTGTAGCAACCCATCATTCTCCAAAAATTGGCAGAGCCTTACCCAAAGATCTATCAGAAGAAGATGTCGAAGCACTGATTCAGGCTCCCGACATTAATACAGCACTTGGTTTACGTGATCGGGCCATGTTTGAAGTCCTTTACGCATGTGGTTTACGTGTTTCAGAACTGCTGAACTTACGCCTAGAACTTATTAACTTAAAACAAGGCTATTTAAGAATTACTGGTAAAGGTAATAAAGAGCGTTTGGTCCCGCTAGGCCAATTTGCTTGTGAATGGGTAGAACGCTACTTACAGGATGCTCGACCTCAACTTTATAAAAGTTCAACCGACTACCTCTTTTTAACTCAGCATGGCGGGATTATGAGCCGTCAGAACTTCTGGTATGCCATTAAGCGTTACGCACTTCAAGCCAATATTCAAGCTGAACTCTCACCTCACACCTTACGTCACGCCTTTGCAACACACCTGCTTAATCACGGCGCCGATTTACGCGTAGTACAAATGTTACTGGGCCATAGTGACCTATCAACTACTCAAATTTATACACATGTAGCACAAGTAAGAATGCAACAATTGCATGAAAAACATCATCCTAGAGGTTAAAAAATTTAAAACTTATTATTTGAAATACACCCAACAATCAATTGATTTCGTTCACAAAGGTTAAGAAAGTTTTAACAATACAAACTAGATTTTTTGTTATGCTTAGCAGCTTCTGACTATAAATACTGATGAAATAAGGGTTATCTATGTCTTTTACCCGATCTCAACTTTTTCTTGCCTGTGCGTTGGCTTCTAGCCTGTTATTCAGTGCTTGTTCTAAAGAAAACAAACCACAAAAAGAAGATGCGCTCACTGCGACCGCACCTGCTACTGGGGAAGCTTCAACCATCATTGAACGCAATGCTAAACAACGTTTAATTGAAACTTTGCAAAAACAATTTAAGAATGCAAACATCAACGCCAAAATTCTAGATATCAAGCCTACTGAAGTGCCTAACTTATATTGGGTAAATCTCGAAGGAATGACGTCGATTTATACAACCAGTGATGGCAAATACCTGATTCAAGGTGATGTCATTCGTTTAGGCGGTAAAGAACTGCATAATATTGGCGATAATCTTCAAGCTTCAGAAAACAAGAAGCATCTTGCTGCTTTAAAAAATGAAGATTTGATTGTCTACCCAGCTAAAGGTGGTAAGGCTAAACATGTGATTTATGTGTTTACCGATGCAAGCTGTCCTTATTGCCATAAATTACATGAGCATTTACCTGAAATTAATGAAAAAGGTATTGAGGTACGTTATATCGCTTGGCCACGCGGTGAACAATTTATGCCGACCATGGAAGCTGTATGGTGTAGTGCAGACCGTAAAGCTGCATTTAATCAAGCAGTACAAGGTATTAATATCCCATCTGCTCAATGCAAAAGCCCTGTTCGAGAACAATATCAACTTGGCTTAAACATGGGTGTAAATGGAACACCAGCTATTTACAATGTTGATGGCGAGTACTTAGGTGGATACCTAACACCGGATGAATTAATTAAACGTCTGGATAAATAACATCCTTTAAGCTGGTGAATGATTAATCATCTATCTCTTTTAAAAAGCGCTGCTCTGATTGCAGCGCTTTGTTTTTTCAATAATTAATATTTAAACAACCTCTGTTTAAAGACTGATCTACTCTTCTTTTCCAAACATCGCACTCTAATTCATTGAACAAGCACTAAAAGCGCTAGAGTCTGGCGTTTTTTTTAGCTATGATCTAGCTTCAACTAAATGATTAAATGATGAATGGAGTGTGACGTGAAACCAGTTCGCCTGGCAATACTCGGTCTAGGAACCGTAGGTGGAGGAGCCCTTAAACTACTACAAGAAAATGCCGCTGAAATTAAACGTCGCACCGGTCGAGAAATTCAAATTACCCACGTTGGAACACGCCGCCCTCGTCCAGATCTTGAATTGGAAGGGATTAAACAAAGCGCCGATTTACTTGACATCGTTCGTCAACCAGACGTTGATGTAGTTGTAGAAGTTATGGGTGGGATCCACCCTGCTTACGAAGTTATCATGGAAGCGATCAAACACGGCAAACAAGTCGTGACTGCAAACAAAGCGTTACTCGCTGAACACGGCAATGAATTATTTAAAGCAGCAGAAGACAATGCTGTGCAAATTGCTTATGAAGCAGCAGTTGCTGGCGGTATTCCAATTATTAAAGTGATCCGTGAAGGTCTTGCTGCAAACCATATAGAATGGTTGGCAGGTATTATTAATGGTACAGGTAACTTTATTCTGACTGAAATGCGTGAGAAAGGTCGTGCATTTGATGATGTATTAAAAGAAGCTCAAGAACTCGGTTATGCAGAAGCAGACCCAACTTTTGACGTTGAAGGTATTGATGCTGCGCATAAACTTACCATTTTAGCGTCTTGTGCGTTTGGTATTCCTCTTCATAAGGTTTATACCGAAGGTATCAGCAAAATCACTGCACAAGATGTCAAATATGCAGAAGATCTTGGTTTCCGCATTAAACATCTCGGTATTGCACGTCGTGCTGAAAAAGGTATTGAGTTACGTGTTCATCCAACACTCATTCCAGATGAGCAGCTGATTGCGAATGTAAACGGCGTTAAAAACGCTGTATTAGTTCAGGCAAATGCCGTAGGTCCAACACTCTATTACGGCGCGGGTGCAGGCGCAGGTCCTACAGCTTCTGCGGTTGTTGCCGACGTTATTGATATTGTCCGTGACATCTCTTATACCGAAGACGGCGCAGGCACAATTCCTCAGTTGGCTTTTGAAGCATTAACCAATGTGCCAATTTTAAGCCGTGAAGAAATGACCACAGGTTATTACATTCGCTTAAATGCAGAAGACCAAACTGGCGTACTTGCAGATGTAACTACCATCTTAAGTCGCGCTGGAATTAGTATTGATGCGATCATGCAACAATCTCGTTTAAAAGACCTTATTCCAATCGTGATTCTGACCGATCCAATCGTTGAATCAAAAATGGATGATGCTCTTGCACAAATTCAAGCATTACCTGCAATTCGTGGCGAAATCGTAAGAATTCGTTTAGAATCGCTCGATAGTTAATCAGGTTGAGGGAAAGATTCCCTCTCCCGCTTCATCTCTAATTGGAACACCATCATGTCTAATGCCAATCGTTATACTGGTCTTGTAGATCGTTATCGTGACCGTTTGCCAGTTTCGGCAACTACTCGTGCTATCTCTTTGGGTGAAGGCAACACCCCACTCATTAAACTTGAGAATATTCCACGTATTATTGGCAAAGATGTTGAAATTTATGTGAAATACGAGGGTTTAAACCCAACTGGTTCATTTAAAGACCGTGGTATGACCATGGCTGTAACCAAAGCGGTTGAAGAAGGCTCTAAAGCGATTATCTGTGCATCTACTGGTAACACTTCTGCTGCTGCTGCTGCCTATGCTGCACGTGCAGGTATCAAAGCATTTGTTTTGATTCCAGAAGGCAAAATTGCGATGGGTAAAATGGCACAAGCGATGATGTATGGTGCGATCACTATGCAAATTCGTGGTAACTTTGATGATGGTATGCGTCTTGTAAAAGAAGTCGCTGATCAAGCGCCTGTAACGATTGTAAACTCAATCAACCCTTACCGTTTGCAAGGTCAAAAGACTATTGCTTATGAAATCGTTGAAGCTTTAGGCCGCGCACCTGATTACCACTGCTTACCTGTAGGTAACGCAGGTAACATCACTGCTCACTGGATGGGTTATACCGAAGCTGTAGCAAACCAACCTGCTGATCAGTTTGAACAAGTGATTTATGATGCTGCTACTGATCAATTCACTGGTCCAAAACCAGAAGGTTTACCAACTATGGTAGGTTACCAAGCTTCTGGCGCAGCTCCATTCTTACGTGGCGCTCCAGTTGAAAGCCCTGAAACTGTTGCAACTGCAATCCGTATTGGTAATCCACAAAGCTGGAACCATGCAAAAGCTGTAGTACGTGACTCTAAAGGCTGGTTTGATGAACTTCAAGACAGCGAAATTTTAGAAGCTCAACGCTTACTTTCTATGTATGAAGGCGTATTTGTTGAGCCAGCGTCTGCTGCTTCTATCGGCGGTGCGATCCGTGATATTAAAGCGGGTAAAATTGCTGAAGGTTCTGTAATTGTATGTACAGTAACTGGTAATGGCTTGAAAGATCCTGACACTGCAATCAAACAATGTGCTGATGCAGTTATGTTATCAATTGATGCAACAATGGACCAAGTAAAAGATTCTATTTTATCTAATATGTAATATCTGATTTTTCAAAAACGGCTGTTTAATACAGCCGTTTTTTTATGTCTTTTTATAGTCATAAAAAAACGCTTCTTGATAGAAGCGTTTTTTAGAATATTGAAATTAAATACGTTTTGGTAAATTACTTAACCAACCCAATAAGTTAGTTGCATCATTATTACGTGCCTGTGTACTTGGTTCACCCAGTAATACAATGACTGCTGGACGTGAGTTTACAGTCGTGTGCATTACAACACAGCGACCTGCTTCATTAATATATCCAGTTTTAGACAGGTTAATATTCCAACCACCGTTACGAACTAGAGCATTTGTGTTGTTAGATTTCAACACGCGATAACCCAAATTAAAGTCATAAGTCGGTGTAGTTGAGAATTGACGAATCAAACCATATTGAGATGCGGTACTTACTAAAATACCTAAATCACGTGCCGAAGATACATTACGTGGATCTAGACCAGTTGATTCATAGTAATGAGTCGAATTCATACCCAAAGCACGAGCTTTAGCATTCATTGCAGCTACGAATGCAGGGCGACCACCTGGATAAGTACGTGCTAAGGCAGCCGCTGCAGGGTTCTCAGATTTCATTAAAGCAAACAAAAGAACTTCTGCACGGTTCATCTTGTCGCCAACACGTAAGGTAGAGCTAGAATTTTTCCCACCAGCACCAGCAAAGTCAATTTGCTCAAGTGTAATTTCTTCAGACATGTTTAAACGGGCATCCGCCGTTACAACCGCTGTCATCACTTTTGTAATAGATGCAATTGGTACAGAAGCGTTGGTATTTTTACTGTAGAGCACTTCACCAGTTTGCGCGTCCATCACAAGTGCAGCTCGAGCACTTACACTCGGCTGGGCATTGTAACCAGACGTATCACGGATTGGAGCAACCCTAGGTGTAGAGCTAATAACTTTTGGCGCATTACTGCCACGCAAAGTTGTAGTTACAGATGTTGAACCTTGCGGAGTTGGTTCATCATCTTCATCATTTAAAAGTTGACTAGCATCCGCTGCTGACCAATTTAAGCTTGCAGTACCACTATTCCCTGAGGACGGGTTATTGACGAGTTCTGCAAAGCTTGTTGAACTCAAACTAAGCAAAATAGACATGCTTAGCACATGCATTAAAGACTTTTTAGAATTTTTCACGGCACAATACTCGACTCAGGGTGATACACATTTGCGCTTACTATAATTATGCCTTACATTTGAGGGATAAGGTATAACGCTTTTACCGACACAATTGTGCACAACTATTCGCTCACTATATAAGAATAGGATTGCTAATTTTGTCATTCCATTGCAAGCTAATTTTGCTTTATGTAACAAAAAACTTGTTTTTTGAAAGAAAGGAGGTCTTCTTGATTACAGTTTTAGTTGTGGATGACCATGAACTTGTACGTACAGGTATCTGCCGTATGTTAGAAGATCATGCCGATGTAGAGGTCATTGGACAAGCCGAATCGGGTGAAGAAGCAATTGCTATTGTTCGTCAGAAACATCCTCAAGTTGTTCTACTTGATGTCAACATGCCTGGCATCGGTGGCGTAGAAACAACCCGCCGTTTACTACAAACCGCACCAGATACAAAGGTGATTGCAGTCAGTGGCTTAGCAGAAGAACCTTACCCATCTCTGTTGCTTAAAGCAGGAGCTAAAGGTTACATTACCAAAGGTGCTCCAATTACAGAAATGGTTCGCGCAATTAATAAAGTGATGCAAGGTGGCAAATACTTCAGCGCCGATATTGCCGAGCAATTAGCGAGTTCATATTTATCCGATACACAACAATCGCCTTTTGACTCACTATCTGAACGAGAAATGCAAGTTGCAATGATGGTTGTAAATTGTATTAGCGCTCAAGAAATTGCAGACAAACTTTTTGTAAGTGTCAAAACAGTGAATACTTACCGCTACCGTATTTTTGAAAAGCTAGCCATTGATAGTGACGTTAAACTAACTCATCTCGCGATTCGCTACGGTCTGATCAAGCCTTAATCAGACTTACATGCAATTTCCCGTAAACTCATCCTTGTCCCATACGATATTTCGTTTGGGCACGTGGTATGGTTTATATCGCCTTATTATTGCGGTTAGCCTGAATATTATTTTGGTTTTAACCGATGCTCAAATCGACAATAGTCTACAACAACCCGCTTTATATTCTTACACACTGCTCGGCTATTCGATCTTAAGTCTTCTTCAACTTTTATGCTTTAAGTTTATTGCTACTCAGGCAACAAGGCAGCTCATTTTATTTTTTGTAGTTGATATTATTTGTTTGAGTTTACTGACTTTTTCTGTGGGTGAACCAAATTTACAACTCAGCTTACTCTATGTAATTGCAATCTTCACCTCGGCGATTTTACTCAGCGCAAGAATGTCGTTGCTCATTACATTACTTGCAGTGATTGCGGTTATTTACCAACGCTTCGTTGGCAGTTTATTTGACTACAATAATTTAAATACGATTGGTAATAGCGCCTTATTGGCCTTCTTGTTTTTTGTAGTACACGGAATCGGACAAATTGCGGTCCAGCGCTTTAAATTACTTGAAGCGCTAACTTTCCATCAATCAATAGAACTCTATCAACTACAAAATATTAACCGCTATATCTTGGAACAAATTGAAGAGGGCTATTTAGTTCTAGATGAAAACTACGACATTGTTTTAAGTAATCCAGCCGCCTGCTCTCTTTTAGGAATTCCACCTCAATTTGCCAGTGAAAAATATCCCTTAGCAAAATGGCATGCTGACTTATTTGAAATTCTTAAATTTGATAACCTAAAAGAAGGTGATCGATTTATTTTTGAGTCCCGACTGTCGGCTTATTCTATTAATATTAAAGTGCAACATCTTTTGGTGCCGCAACAAGCATTAACACTACTCATCTTACAAGATGCACAGCAGATTAATCAGCAAGCTCAACAACTCAAACTTGCCGCTTTAGGACAACTCTCAGCAAGTATTGCACATGAGATCCGTAATCCTCTTGCAGCTATTGTTCAAGCAAATGAATTACTCAAAGATAGTGACGCGGAACAGCAAAATACTTTGCGCAATATGATTGGCAAGCAAACGAAACGCATTGATAGTATTGTTCAAGATACGTTAGGACTTGCCCGCAGTGAAAGAACGTATCCCATCCAGATTGAATTAAATGACTTCTTAAAAACGTTATTAGATGAAGATTTATCTGATGTTAAACATACGATCCAGCTTAAAAGTTCTGATTTATCCTTAAAGCTATTGTTTGATGAAAAGCAACTCAGACAAGTCCTCATTAACCTTGTTAGGAATGCTCTACGCCACAATGCACCCGACTCTCCCTATGTTCTGATCAATATCCATTCACAAACAAATAAAATTTATATTGATGTGATCGATTACGGTGAAGGTGTTTCAAAACGTGATATATCTCAATTATTTAAACCATTTTTTAGTACCGAAATTAATGGAACTGGTTTAGGATTATATTTGTCTCATAGTTTTTGTGAGGCAAACCATGCAAAGCTCACTTATGTAGAGCAAAAACAAGGGGCATGCTTCAGAATAGAATGCCCAATAATATATTGATTTTTTTATTAGGTTTTTGGGGAAATGGCAGAACAGCAACCACTCGTTTTGCTTGTAGACGATGAAGAAGATTTGTGCCTGTTAATGCAAATGACTCTTGCACGAATGGGGATTAAGACACAGCTTGCTTATCGGGTTGAACAGGCCAAACAGCTCTTTACTCAGTTTCATTACGATGCGTGCTTGACCGATTTAAATCTACCTGACGGTAGTGGCTTAGAATTGGTCCAACATGTTTCTCAAACTTACCCCCACACTCCCATTGCAGTCTTAACTGCATACGGCAATATGGATATTGCAATTGCAGCATTAAAAGCGGGAGCTTTTGATTTTGTCAGCAAACCAATTAACCAAATTCATTTAGATCAGCTGTTAAAAAAGGCGCTCAACCAGCCAAAACCAGAGCATGAATTTGGTGAAACAACTCTAGAGAATGACTTATTAATTGGGCGTTCGCCACCTATACAAAACTTACGGACAGCTATTAAAAAAATAGCCCGCTCCCAAGCTCCTGTATTTGTTACAGGCGAGTCTGGTACAGGCAAAGAAGTTGTTGCTAATCTGATTCACCGTTTAAGCAACCGCAGTGAAGGACCATTTATTGCAATTAACTGTGGAGCAATCCCAACTGAGCTCATGGAAAGTGAACTTTTCGGGCATAAAAAAGGGAGCTTTACTGGAGCGACTCAAGATAAACAAGGTCTTATTTTATCGGCACACGGCGGCAGTTTATTTTTAGATGAAATTGCCGAATTGCCTTTAAGTATGCAAGTTAAATTGCTTCGCGCAGTACAAGAGAAAAAGATTCGCCCTGTAGGTTCAGATCAGGAAATTGATGTTGATTTTCGAGTAATCAGTGCGAGTCACCAAGACTTAGATTTATTAGTTCAACAAGGCAAATTCCGTCAGGACTTATTTTTCCGTATTCATGTGATGGATATTATGTTGCCGCCACTGCGTGACCGTGGTGGAGATATTTTGCTATTGGCCAATCATTTTATTCAAAAGGTTTGTACGGAATGGGGAATTTCAAGCAAGCAATTAACGGCGAGCGCTGAAACTTACTTATTGCAGCAAGACTTTCCGGGTAATGTTCGTGAATTAAGAAATATGATTGAGCGAGCTATTACTTTAAGTGATGATGAGTGCATTGATTTGACACACTTAGCTCCTCCTCTTAGAGGTAGTAGTGTGAGCCCGCAAATCGTAACGAAACAACTAAATCAAACACCGACTGTTCAGACTCACCCAAAATTTCCAATGGAAGGTTTAGAACGCTACTTAGAAAATATCGAAAAAGATATTTTACTGAATGCTCTGAACATGACGCATTGGAATCGAACTTTGGCCGCTAAAAAGCTAGGAATGACATTCCGTTCTTTACGCTATCGACTAAAAAAGTTTGGCTTAGATACTGAAATGGGAGAGGAAGTATAAAAATTACTTCCTCTTTAGGAATAAATCTGCAACGCGCTCTAAATATACTTCTTCTTTCATTTCTGCAGGTAATGGATAGGTCTGGTTAGGCTGAATACCCTGTCCTTCAATCATATTGCCATTGGGTGTGTAGTAGTGAGAGACTGTCATTTGTAGAGCCGCCCCACTTGGCAAAGGAAATAGCTTTTGTACTACACCTTTTCCATAACTTTTTTCACCCATCACCCAAGCACGCTGGTGTTCTTTCATGGCCGCAGTAAAAACTTCTGCCGCCGATGCAGAGCGGTGATTAATTAATATACCCAGTTTTATATTCTGAAATTCATTACCGGGCAAAGCTTGAAACTGCTGGTTACCTTCCGAACGGCTTTTGGTCGAAACAATAATTCCGTTATTTAAAAATAAATCTGCCGACTCAACTGCTGCCGATAACAACCCACCCGGATTGTTTCGCAAATCGATTAAAACAGCCTTTAAACGTGGGGAGCTATTTTCTTCAATTAATCTTTTAATTTCATTAGCAGTGTCTTGTTGGAACACTCTAATTTTGAGTACGAGCACCTGATTATGTAGCATTACAGGTTCTATATCAGTTTCTATTTTTTTATTACGGACTAAATTAATGTTTCCGTTTAGCTCTTCTGCTTGTACTTGAAGTGTACTTCCTATAGAGCCATAAAGTAGTCCAAGCACCTGATCTTGGTTTAAATTTTTTAAATCTTGGTTATCAATCTTGAGAATCGTCTGACCATTTCTCAAACCTAATTTATAGGAATCAGAACCGGTTTTAAGATCACGAATCATCCATTTATGAGCATGTGTTTCAGGGCTTAATGCAAAATCAACTGACGCAAGATCACCCTCTGTGTATTGAATCAGTTGGCGATATTCTTCTGCCGATAAATAACGCGAATAACGATCTAACCCGCTCACTAACCCTTTTATGGCTTGTTGAAACAAGGCATCGTCAGATTTCACATCAACGTAGTTATCTCGAACGATTCCATAGATTTGCACAAACTGTTGAATCGACTCGATCGGCACCTCTGCATAGCTATGTTCCGGTTCTTCCGAGTCAGAGTGCAAAGGTGACATTTTTTCTTTTACAACTGGCGCTGCAAAAGCAAATTGGCTGCAACACAGCAACATACTTACAATAAGTTTTTTATATTTAATGTGTTGCAGCATCCAATCACCTTTAACTTATGCAGATAGTGTAATCAGATTACGTCCTTGCATTTCGGCAGGAACAGGAATCTGCATTAAATTGAGAATTGTCGGTGCTACGTCTGCAAGCACACCACCTTCTGCAATTGTTGCTTGTGTTGGGCCAACATAGATAAACGGCACAAGCTCGGTTGTATGTTGAGTATGCACTTGGCCACTTTCGTAGTCTTGCATTTGTTCAACGTTACCATGGTCAGCAGTAATGAGCATATGACCTTTTTTCGCCATAACTGCTTCATAGACACGACCTAAACAGGTATCAACCGCTTCAACTGCTTTAACCGCCGCATCAAACACACCCGTATGACCGACCATATCACCATTTGCATAGTTCACAACCAATAAGTCGTATTCACCCGAATTAATCGCTTTAACCAACTCATCAGTGACTTCATAAGCACTCATTTCAGGCTTAAGGTCATATGTCGCAACGTTTGGAGATGGAATTAGAATACGTTTTTCACCTGGATATTCATCTTCACGACCACCACTAAAGAAGAATGTTACATGAGCATATTTTTCAGTTTCGGCAATACGTAACTGAGTCTTTCCAAGTGAAGATAAATATTCACCCAATGAATTTTTGAGAGCTTCTGGCATGTATGCAACTGGCGCATCAATGCTAGCCTGATAACGTGTAAGCATCACAAATTTAGAAAGATTTGGAACAACTTTACGCTCAAAGCCAGCAAAATCTTTCTCTACAAAGGCGCGAGTAATTTCACGAGCTCGGTCAGCACGGAAATTCATAAATACAACGCTATCACCATCTTGAACTTTAGCAATATCACCAATACGAGTCGCTTTTACAAACTCATCATTTTCATTGGCTGCATAAGCTAATTCCAACCCTTCAACCGCTGTTTGCGCAGTACGAAGTGCTTCACCTTCGGTCAACAAGCGATAAGCTTGCTCAACGCGATCCCAACGGTTGTCACGGTCCATTGCAAAGTAGCGACCAATCATGGTTGCGATACGGCCTTGGCCCGGATATTGAGCAAATAATGCATCTAATTTTTCTAAAGACGGCTGAGCACTACGTGGAGGTGTATCACGACCATCAAGGAAAGCGTGCAAATAAACTTTTGCACCGCGTTTTAATGCAAGTTCACACATCGCCACAATATGATCTTCATGTGAATGGACGCCACCTTCTGAAAGTAGCCCCATGATATGGACAGCACCGCCAGCAGCTTTGGCTTTTTCAACAGCGTCGATCAACACTTCATGTTTAAAGAAGTCACCAGTACGGATATCTTTAGTAATACGGGTAAAGTCTTGATATAACACACGGCCAGCGCCAAGATTCATATGGCCAACTTCAGAGTTCCCCATTTGCCCATCAGGCAATCCAACATCTTCACCTGAACCAGAAATTAGACTATTCGGATGCTTGGCTTTCATTGCCGCCAAATTTGGTGTTTTTGCTGCAAGAAAAGCATTATCTTCAATCGCTTCACGGTGTCCAACACCATCCATAATGACCAGAACGTGAGGGATCTTGCCAGCAGTTGCATCCGTCATAATCAATTTCTCTTTTGTCTACAATTTCGTCACAATATCTTACCGAATTTTCGGCCAAGACTCTATTTATTCCTATGGCTTTCACCAATATCCGCGATTGATGAAAACTATAAATATCACTTATTTCTAACGAGCGCGGTAAAGCAAATAACTTCCGGCACCAAACATTAGCAAGATAGGTACAAGTACGAACCATGCTGGAGATGGGGAATAAACCAAGCTCGCATAGCCCAAGAAATCTTGCAAATAATAGAAACTCAAACCAATAAACAATGCGATTACCAGACGGAAACCCATCGATTGTTGGCGTAATGGTCCAAAAATAAAAGAACACGCCACGAGAACTAATGCAATGAGTGAAAATGGTGAAGCAACTTTTTGCCAGAAAGCCAATTGGTACGTCTTTGGTACCTGACTATATTCATCCATATAACGCATAAAGCTAATCAGTTGGCTTGGTGATAAATCTTCAGGATCTAAAGTCACCATGTGCACATATTTAGGCTGTAATGCTAAAGCAAGCGATTGTTCTTCATGGTCAGTTTTGATGGCATTTCCTGCCGCCAAAATATCCATTTGTTCAGCTTTTTTCAAAGCCCATTGACCATTTTTAATAAACTGTCCTTGCTGAGCATTAATTAATGATTGCAAGTAATAGTTCTGGTCAAAGTCGACCACTTGAATGTCTCTTAAATTGCCTTGAGAGTTAGCATAGTCGATATAGATAAATCGCTGCCCTTCACGTGACCAATAGCCTTTAACTTCACCTAAAGCAGCTACTGAACGATGGCTTTTAACACTTTGTGCTTTTTCATTGGTATAAGGAATAACCCATTCACTTAAAGCAAACGACAAAATAATAAGCAGTAAAGCTGAGCGCATAACCCAACCGACAATACGCCATAAGCTAACACCCACTGAACGCATAACAATGAGTTCACTACTCGTTGCCAATGAGCCCAGTCCAATCACAGCACCAATCAAGGCAGAGATAGGTAAAATTTCATAGAGATAGCGAGGAGCTCCCCACAAGACATAGACGAGAGCTTGCCATGCGTTATAGTCTGGTTTGAGCTCACCCAACTCGCCAAGATATGTAAATAAGACCTGAAGAATGGACAAAACAACTGTGGTGCCAAACATCGCAAGCGCAGTGGTTTTCGTCACATATTTGGCGACTATTCGACGTGCTAACATTATAATTTCACTCGCTTGATCTGTTTCTTGATTTTTGGTCCCAACTTCTGCTTACGTGAGAATAAAGCGGCAGCAACGCCATACACAACCAACACGGCAGGATAAGCCCAAATATCGAGTTCTTCTTTACTAATACGAGTCTTGATTGCAATCATTAATACGATCAGACTGGAAAAAATAAAAATCGCCGGAATAAGACGGTAATAACGGCCTTGTCGTGGGCTCACCTCAGACAATGCCACTGATAGCATTAACGCAATAACAATGGTGAATGGCCCAAATAAGCGCCATCCCAACTCACTTCTGATGACTGGATCATTCGTTTTTGAAAAGAGTTTTGTTGTTGATAGTGCTTCTACATCGCCACTCTCAAACTTAACATCTTTGTCATTTTCTAAACGTAGACGATAAGACTGAAACTCTGCTTGTGTATATTTTGGTTGTCCCGGGAATATTTCATAGCGACGACCTTGTACCAGATCAACGACATTGGCGGTATCATTTGCAACTTCTACACGAGTCGCTTCCTTTGCCAAAATCATAACATCTGGCTTATCTTCTTTAGCAGCGCGTTGATAAAAGAAAATATCCTTCAAATTCTTTCGGTCTTCTGACAATGAACCTGCATAGATCGTATATGGCCCAGAGGAAATAAACTCTCTTGGTCGAACCAAATCGAAACCTGTCCGAACAGCTTGTGTTGTTGTCAGTTTTTCAAACTCACGTAGTCCCCACGGCGTCATCCAGAGCATAAGCACAGACTGAAAAACCATATAAACAAGCGTCATTGGAATGAGTAATCGTGCTAATTGATGACGGCTTACACCACTACCATTTAATACAGCCATTTCATGGTCAACATATAAACGACCAAACACCAACATTAAACCAATGAAAAAACCCAATGGTAAAATGAGTGTTAGAAATTCAGGTAAACGATATCCAATGATGCTAAATAAGATACTGGCATCTAAACGCCCCTGCGCCGCCACACCAAAGTATTTGATCAGACGACCACCCATCATGATTAAGGTCAGTAAAGAAATGACCACCAATGAGGTAGAGACAACTTGCTTGACGAGATAACGCCGAATAATCAAAGTAATACTTCCAAAAGGCTAATCGGGACGTGTGCTAGTTTACCCGAATGTTAAAAATATAAAACCGCACATTGCAACGCTATGCTTGAAAGTGTTTCAATGTTTTAATCCAACATAACTTTCTATAGGCAATCACGGCAGCCATGAAATTTACAACTTATACAACTTTTCCCGAACAGACATCTAATGAATCTTTGTGGGTTTTAGTTGATTCAGAACAGCTACAAAGCAACATCAACACATATCAAATCAATAACCTAGAAAGCGTTCTTACTGCCACCCAATTCAAAGGCAACTTCAATGAAACTCTGCCTTTATTCGGGCAAGTTTCAAATCAACCTCATAGCCAATTACTTGGCTTAGGAAAAACAGCCGAACTTCAGGCGGTTAAGCTCGCTAAACTTGCCCAAACCATTATCAAATCGACACAAAATAAATTTAAGCATATCGCAATTGATATTGCTGCGTTACCTGTCGAATACCATTATTTATTCGCTTTAAGCTTAACTCAAGCAGCTTATGGTTATGATGAGTTTAAATCGAAAAAAAATGAATTTGTGTTACAACAGGTTGATTTAATTAGTTCAACAACGAGCCTCGATGAAAAACAACTGGCTTTAGTGCATGCCGTACAATCTGGTCAGTCGTATGCACGTGACCTTGGAAACCGTCCAGGTAACATTTGCTTCCCTGAATATTTGGCAGAACAAGCATTAGCTTTAGCTGCAGAATTCCCTGACTTACTCAAAGTAACTGTCTTAAATGAACAGCAAATGGCTGATTTAGGTATGTATGCTTTTCTTGCAGTCAGCAAAGGATCTGAACGTCCGGGTCGTATCGTAACACTCGAATACCAAGCTGGAATTGACCAAGCGCCTGTTGTGCTTGTTGGTAAAGGCGTTACTTTTGATACAGGCGGTATTTCTTTAAAACCAGGCCTAGGCATGGATGAAATGAAGTTCGATATGTGCGGTGCAGCCTCTGTACTAGGTACTATTCGCGCGCTATGCGAGGCAAGACTTCCTATTCATGTCGTTGGAGCAATTGCAGCTGCAGAAAACATGCCATCAGGTAAAGCAACTCGCCCAGGTGATATTGTGACAACCATGAGCGGACAAACAGTTGAAATCTTAAATACCGATGCAGAAGGTCGTTTGGTACTGTGCGACACATTGACCTATATCAAACGCTTCAACCCAGCAGTTGTGGTTGATATCGCAACATTAACTGGTGCATGTGTAGTCGCTTTAGGTAAAGTACTGAGTGGTTTGTTCTCACCAGATGATGCTTTAGCAGCTGAACTTCAACAAGCGGGTGAGCAATCATTTGACCGTGTATGGCGTATGCCAGTGATTGAGGATTATCAGGAATTACTTGATTCACCATTTGCTGATATTGCAAATATTGGCGGTCCATACGGCGGTGCAATTACGGCAGCATGTTTCCTTGAGCGCTTTACACGTGAGTACCGTTGGGCTCATTTAGATGTAGCAGGAACAGCATGGTTATCTGGTCCAGCTAAAGGTGCAACAGGTCGCCCAGTACCATTACTCATGCAATTTTTAGCGAATCGTGTAAATACGAATGGCTAAAGTTAGTTTTTATCTGTTTGAAACCAGTGAAGAACGGCAAGTCGATAGTGCTTGCCGTTTATGCCGAAAGATTTTGCAGAAGCATCCTAAAATCTGGTGGTATTGCCCAGATGTGCAGCTACAACAAACTCTTGATGAAAGATTATGGGATTTCGACCCTGTTAGTTTCATTCCACATGGAGTTGACCAAGCTGAAGCTGCTGTATGTATTTCGGCTAAACAACCGCTTGAACAAGGCTTGTTAGTATTTAATTTTAACAATCATGCACTTGAACAAGTTGATCATTTTAGCCACATTATAGAAATTGTTGAAAATAATGAAACAGCCAAGCAAATTGGTCGAGAAAAATTTAAAATGTATCGCCGTTTGGGTATAGAACCGCGGACCTTTAAATTATAACGCGCTAAAATGTAAATACTGTTGAACAAAGGAGAAGCATGGTGGCATTAAATGTCGGGCAAGATTTTAAAAAAAGATGGTTAAATGCGCCTGAAGCTGTCCGTCATGCCTATCAACAGGATCTGGCACGTATTTGCGACCTATTAGAACCCCAAACCCCTATTCAGCTTTGGGTTTTAAATGACGAAAAAGCGCAGTTAGAATCGCAGCAAAAAATTGAACAAGCTTACGCGGACCTTAAGGCAGAGCTTATTGAGCAAGCACGTATCCGTCGTCAGCTCGCTTTAGAAAAAGCGCTTGCTGACAAACGTGCATCAGAAGCTGCTTATGCTGCGGAGTTGCAAGCAGACGAAATTCGCAAGTTTAATGAACAAACTGAAACATTACAGACATTACGTAGTCATTTAGAACAAGAAGTTGCAGAACAAACCGCACGTTATCAGAAAAACCCTGAAACCCCAGCCGTCAATTACTCTGCTGGCGTAAAACTTAGTATCACCGATGATCAAATCTTATCTGAGCTTGAAAGTTTACGCATTCGTTTAGAACTTGAAGCTGAAAACTTAATTGAAGAGTCTATAACGGCTTTCCGAGCCAAACTACATTCGGCAGCTCAAGAAGAAATTGAATATATTTTAAAGAACTCTAAGTTTTCTGATGAAAAAATAGAGAAGTAATGTTGTAAAACTTTTTCTGTCATAAAACTGACACCTATATGTCACAAAATAGACATAAATATTATTCTTGTAGATCAATTGATTATGAGAATAGAAAGTAGCGTTTTTAAGATAATTAATGAGGGTAAGAAATGGACATTCCGCATCAGATTTCAAAGCAACTTGAGCAGCTTAATCAGGGTGAGCAATGGACATTTTCAGCACAAGAACTTTATATGAGTCATAACGACTTTAATTCGCTTTCAATCTTGCTGACACGAGCGTCGGAAAAAGGTAAGTTTTCAATTACAAGCACTCAGCATACTAAACCATGGGTTGGCACACATTCGGTTACACTCACCAAGCATTAATTTTTAAAAATAAAAAAACCGGAACATATGTCCGGTTTTTTTATTTTGATGATCTGGCTTTTATTTTAAAAAACCATTTTCAGCTAAAAAAGCCATACTAATATTTGACTCAGTTTTTTGTTCAGCTGCTTTATCACCTAGCAATAAACGTTCGATATAACGCGCCAACACGTCGACTTCAAGGTTGACCTTACTGCCTACTTGCCATGTTCCAATATTGGTACGTTCTGCGGTGTGCGGAATTAAATTCAAGCTTAAAATATTTCCACGTAAGTGGTTAATCGTTAAGCTAATTCCGTCAACGGTTACAGAACCTTTTTCCGCCAAATATTTAGCAAGTTCTGTCGGTGCTGTAACTTCATAATAGATTGAACGAGCATCTTCACGCACTACGGTAATTTCACCTACGCCATCAACGTGACCACTTACAATGTGTCCGCCAAAGCGCGTTGTCGGTAACATTGCCTTTTCAACATTGACACGTTGCCCAACTTTCCAGTTACCCAATGTTGTTCGATTTAAACTTTCACGAGAAACATCTGCCGCGTACCAGTTATCGCCCCATTCAATCACTGTAAGACAAATACCATTGGTTGCAATCGAATCACCCAAATGTACATCAGACATATCCAGATCTGTCTGAATACGTAGACGTACATCACCACCTACACTTTGCAGGCTTTCAACTTTACCTAAACTTTCAATGATGCCTGTAAACATGGCTCAATCTCCAAATCTTTTTACACTGCTTAAATTGCAGCGCTTACCAAAGTGCAAGCTGCGTACTGTTCCCTGAAGTATCTACACCACCTAGCTCGGCGAAGTGGTAAAGCTGGCCTAATAACTGACGTAATGGTGGCCCTGACTTAGCATGAGTATCCGTAATTACAATAAACTCAAGCACGCGTGCACGTTCAGACTGTCGTTGCTTACTCACTCGATAACGCGGCACATCTTGTGTTAACAAGGTTACTTTGCCCCGCTCCAGATTAGCCATAAGTAAATCTTTCGGTTCGATATTACCATCAGTTGAATAGCTGGTCAGAATATAGCGTGCATTGATCGTTGAAAGTAATTTCTCATATGCATCTTTTGCATGTTTAGAAGAGTTATATGGGCTTGGACGCTCTTTACGCCATGCTCTATCAATACCACTCTTATAACCTTTAGTATCCGGTGAAGGTAAATCCACCTGATCCCATAAAGTTAATGCATTTAAAACGTGGTAATTACTACTATATGCGTGCTGGTTATATGGTGGATCGAGATAGGCAACATCAACCTCAAAACCACTCATTTGATTTGCTAGATGTTGTGAATCTACACACCACATTTCAGCAGCCGGACGTTTGCGATCACCAATCTCACAAAAACGGCTCGGTGTTAACCAAAGTAATGACTCAATTCGTTCTAGCGCAGTTTGAGTACGTCCACCCCACCCTTGGTGAAAGCTTTTAAATACGCCACTCGTGTTACTGACAAAACTAGCTGAATAGAGCAATGGCGCAAGTAAAGCACTCATCTCTACATCATTAATTGCACCTTGTGCCTGCCATGTTGCAATCTGCTGACGAATTGCATCGATACGCATACCGTTACGACGTTTAAAGAATAAACGGTCACGAGTTGGATCGTATATATCATCGTTACGTGGACAAAGATTATGCGTTACCCAACCTTTAACTTCAGGTAAGCGATTTAAATAATCGATTGCCTTTTGATAGCCACCCAGTTCTTTAAAAGCAGGCGCATCTACACAGGCTAAAATCGCATGATTTAAAGCATGACTATAAGGTTCCCAGTCATTCGCAATCACACGGTAACCATTTTGACGTGCTAAACGAGATACAACGCCACTGCCGGCAAAGAAATCGGCAAAAATCGGTGGATTCTTTTTCTTGCTATTCAGTGTCCCTGTAATTTCAAGGGCTTCTAAAATTAGATGGAGCAATCGGCGCTTGTTACCCAAGTACGGCACAAGCTGATGGAAAAGATATTCGTCTGTCGTACGGGCTGCATGACGACGTTTGTGATAAACCGAAGGCTCTGAATTCATACTTTCTCTTGCGTAGGGATTAACCTTAAGCGTATATCTTGATCAATTTGTGTCACATCAAGAAGTGTAAAACGAAGTTGCTCTGCCATATATTCAAACTCTGCATTGAACATGGCCCTTGCACTTTTTCCCAATAATGTCGGGGCAATATAACTGATCAATTCGTCCACCAAACCTTCTTGCAAAAAGGCAGTAGACAATGTTGCGCCAGCTTCAACCAACACATCATAAATTTGATGTTGCTTAGATAAGGTCTGTAACAGCATTTTTAAAGGCTGAATTTCTAATTGTATCACGCCTAAATCAGCAAGTTCTTGACGATACGGCCCCATCACCATCACAGTTTCAGGATTCTCTAAGATCTTAGCGTTAAGTGGTAAACGTCCTTGGCGATCTAAAACAATACGTTTTGGCTGAGCAACTGTCTCGATATCAAAATTATTGAGTGAACGCACATTAAGCTGACAATCATCTGCAACCACAGTTTCAATACCTGTAATCACTGCTCCAGAAATGGCACGCCAATGTTGTACATCTTGGCGCGCAGCCGAACCGGTAATCCACTTCGACTCACCTGATGCCATTGCAGTACGCCCATCTAAACTTGAGGCTACCTTTAAACGTACATAAGGTATGCCTGTAGACATTGCCTTTAAAAAACCTTGATTAAGTTTTGATGCTAAATCTTCACAAATGCCAACTTCTACTTCAATTCCGGCATTTTTCAAAATCTGAACACCCTTACCCGCCACCAATGGATTTGGATCAGGACAAGCAACCACTACTTTTTTAACTTGAGCTTTCACCAATGCTACGGCACAAGGAGGGGTTCTGCCATAATGCGCACATGGTTCAAGCGTGACATAAGCCGTTGCACCTTGTGCATGTTCACCCGCTTCGCGTAAGGCAAAAACCTCTGCGTGTGGCTGACCCGCTTTAGGATGAAAACCTTGTCCAATTAACTGATCATCTTTGACAATCACACAACCAACATTTGGATTAGGCTTGGTCGAATATAGTCCTCGTTTGGCAAGTTCAATAGCTTGCTGCATCCAATACTGATCTTGTTTCAACTCAGACATAAAAATCTCAAATGATTAGTGTTCACGTTGTTGCATTTGCTCAATTTGACGGCGAAATGCTTCAACATCCTGAAAATCTTGATAGACAGAAGCAAATCGGACGTAAGCAACATGGTCAAGGGCAAATAAAGATTGCATGACGATTTCGCCAATTGTTCTAGATTTCACATCACGCTCACCTAAACGGCGAATCTGCAACTGAATATCACTTAAAACTGTTTCGATCTGCTCTTGTGTGACCGGACGTTTTTGCAAAGCATGCATTAACGAACGGCGTAATTTTGCCTCATCGAAAGGTTCATTTTTTCCATTCGATTTGATCACACGGGGCATTACCACTTCATAGCTTTCAAAAGTGGTAAAACGTTCACCGCAACTTACACACTCACGACGTCGACGAATCTGACAGCCTTCGGCGGCTAAACGTGAATCGATGACTTTACTATCTGCGGCGTTGCAAAATGGACAATGCATAGCGGATTTATAGGGTCGATTACTTTGACCTAGTGTAGCAAAATTTCTACACTTACAGAACCAGCATTCTTCAAGACAAAAAAACAGTCCTGAGCAAGATCAAAGCATCGCTTTGATCACAGCGCAAGACTGTTCTTTTAAGACAGATATGTTAATGATTATTCGATACGTTCGCCATGTTGGCTTAAATCCAGACCCATACGCTCATCATCAGCATTAACACGGATACCAATCACAAGATCAATCACTTTAAGAATAATGAAAGTCGCGATACCACTGTAAACCATGGTTGCTAATACGCCTTCAACTTGTACCCATAATTGGCCAGCGAATGTTGGAGCTAATGCAACGTTGGCTGCTTTAATAATTTCGTCACTGTAGAATACGCCAGTTAAAATCGCACCGACAATACCACCTACCGCATGCAAACCAAACGCATCCAAAGCATCATCGGCTTTAAGTAAGCGTTTAAGTGCTGTAATACCCCAGAAGCACACTACGCCACCAATAAGGCCCATCACTAAAGCACCGCCTACCCCAACAAAACCTGCTGCTGGTGTAATCACAACTAAACCAGCTACCGCACCAGAAGCACCACCTAATACAGATGCTTTACCACGGATCATACGTTCAACAACTAACCAAGAGAATGCAGCAGCGGCAGCAGCAACTTGAGTCACTAAAATTGCCATACTTGCACGAGCACCAGCGCCTAGAGCACTACCACCGTTAAAGCCGAACCAACCCACCCAAAGTAAGCTTGCACCCACTACAGTTAAAGTCAGGTTATGGGGAGCCATAGATTCGCGGCCAAGGCCAATACGTTTTCCAAGCATGTAAGCAGCAACTAGACCTGCAACACCTGAGTTGATATGTACAACTGTACCACCAGCAAAATCTAATGCGCCTGCTTTAAATAACCAGCCATCTGCAGCCCACACCCAGTGGGTAATTGGTGCGTAAACAACGAGCACCCAAACTGCAATAAACACCATAAAAGCTGAATACTTCATACGGTCTGCAATAGAACCGCTAAGGATCGCAACTGTAATAATGGCAAAAGTCATTTGGAAAATAACAAAGAGACTTTCAGGAATTGTCCCACTTAATGCATCAAACGCCACCCCGTTTAGCATTGCTTTAGACAAATCACCAAAAAATGCACCTGTGCCAGAGAACGCGATTGAATAACCAGCAATCACCCACAACAAACTTACCAAGATTGCAGCTGAAAGGCTGAACATCATCGTACTGAGTACATTTTTTTTACGTACCATACCGCCATAGAATAATGCCAATCCAGGAATGGTCATTAATAGAACCAATGCGGTTGAAACTAAAATCCAAGAGGTATCACCCGTATCAAGCGTAGGTGTCGGTGCTGGAGCTGCTGGAGTTTCAGCAACTGGTGCTTCTGCAGTAGTTGCAGTAGCTGGAGATGTTGATGCAGCCGCAACTTCCGATGTTGGTGTTGTTACAGCTTCTTCTGCCCAAACGGCAGTACCACCCAAAAGAGCGCCTGATAGACTGAGCGCCATAAGCATTTTTTTCATTCGTGTCCCCCAACCTCATTTGCGAGTTATTTTCTACTCAGCAAGCTTTGTGCCAATTTAGACAGCATCCGGTCCAGTTTCACCCGTACGGATACGGATTACTTGTTCCAGGTTAGTCACAAAAATCTTACCATCGCCGATTTTCCCAGTGCTTGCTACACGTGTAATTGATTCAATTACTGCGTCGACCATTTCATCACTAATCGCAATCTCGATTTTTACTTTAGGTAAGAAATCAACCACATACTCTGCACCACGGTAGAGTTCAGTATGCCCTTTTTGACGACCAAAACCTTTAACTTCAGTTACGGTAATCCCTTGTACACCAATGTCAGAGAGTGCTTCACGCACGTCATCCAATTTAAACGGTTTTACAATTGCAGTTACAAGCTTCATGTTTGTTTCCTTCGGCTTCTTTTCACCAGTAAGGTTTTATGTTCAATTTTCATGCCAATATTTCAAAGGTTGAGGGAAATGAATCTTTTGCATGAACTTTCTTTATAACCTATTTAGTGAGCAAGATGTAGATGAGCTATCAAAAATAAAATGAATTTTCAGTAGTGTTATATGCTGATTTAATGATCTATTTGCACTAAAAAAATTGAAACCTATATCCAGCGCTTAAGCAGTGTTAAACTGTAAAGCATAAGGTAATACAACACTTTGGATATTTCATGCTAGAAACTTTGCTACAGGCCATTCTGGAACAAATTGATGAGCCTAAAAAAGATTTGGAAAAAAATTTACGTGCATTATTAAATGAAGCGGTCGAAAAGTTGGATCTTGTTTCCAAACAAGAGATCGACCGTCAAAAGACTGCACTTCAATCAGCCAATCAACGTTTAGAAGAGCTACAAAAACAAGTAAGTTTGTTAGAAGAAACTTTAAAGAATAAAAAATAAGCACCAACGTAGCGCATTTATACTTTACAACGATTAAAAATGAAGCACCATAATGGAACAATAAGATGTCTTTTTCTAAAATTTATACACGGGGACTTTTAGGTTTACATGCACCTCTGATTGAAGTTGAGGTACATGTGAGTCAAGGCTTACCTTCTCTTACTATTGTCGGCCTAGCAGAGGCGGCGGTAAGAGAAAGTAAAGACCGCGTTCGCTCAGCCATTATTAATAGTGGATTTCAATTTCCAACAAAACGGCTGACCATTAATCTTGCACCAGCAGATTTGCCCAAAGATGGATCACGTCTAGATTTACCTATTGCTATAGGTATTTTAATTGCATCTGGCCAGCTCCCAGAAAACTGTGCCGAAGATTTTGAATTAATTGGTGAATTAGCTTTAAATGGCCATGTAAGGCCAGTGCCAGGCACTTTAACTTTGGCAATGGCGTGTCAACAGGCCAAGCATAAAATGCTTTTACCTCTCGATAATAGTCAGGATATTAGCCATTTACCGAATCTTGAATGTTATCCAGTGAGCCATTTAAAAGAAGTTTGTGATCATTTCTTGGGCATGAAATCACTATCTTCGATTGAACCTGCAACGACCTCAAACCAAATGCCTTATAAATTTGATCTGGCAGATGTAAAAGGTCAGCTACGTCCACGTCGCGCACTAGAAATTGCCGCCGCAGGCGGGCACTCGCTGCTCTTTAAAGGACCACCAGGTACAGGTAAGACTTTACTCGCGTCACGCCTTCCTTCAATTTTGCCACCGCTTTCTAATCAAGAGACGCTTGAAGTCGCGAGTATTTATTCTATTTCAAATACACCGCATACCTTTGGTCAGCGTCCATTTCGCGCGCCCCACCATACAGCATCAGCCATTGCACTAGTTGGGGGCGGTTCACATCCTAAACCGGGTGAAATTACCTTATCTCATTTAGGAGTTTTATTTTTAGATGAGCTCCCTGAGTTTGACAGAAAAGTTCTAGAAGTCTTACGTCAGCCACTTGAATCAAAAGAAATCATTATTTCACGTGCAGCTCGGCAAATTACCTATCCTGCAAACTTTCAGCTCATTGCAGCAATGAACCCCTGCCCATGTGGTTATGCATTTAATCAAGATAGTCGTTGTCAATGTTCACCTGAGAGTATTAAGCGATATCAAAACCGTATATCGGGGCCGTTACTCGACCGTATCGATTTACATATTGATGTACCGCCTTTAAAAGCTCAGGAACTGCAAGATCCAACGCCTGCTGAAGACTCTACGGCTGTAAGACAGCGTGTGATTTATGCTTATGAACAACAAATGCAAAGACAAGATTGTTTAAATCAAGCACTTTCACCGAAACAACTTGAGCAATATGCTGTACTTGATAGTACTTCTCAACGAATGATTGAAATGGCTCAACAACGTTTGAATCTGTCGGCTCGTGCTTATCATCGCGTTTTACGGGTTGCTCGTACCATTGCCGATTTGGCGCAAAGTGAGATGATCCAAAGTCCTCATCTTACAGAAGCGCTCTCTTATCGTGGCAATCATTCTTAAGATAAAACAGCGGATCGTGTATCCGCTTTTTTAATATGTATATAAGTTGTTCATTAAAGAATTTATTGATGCCTATATAAAAAGGTACAGGGGACACTATGAAAACAAATAAGAAACCTTATATCTGGTCTCGGGAGCATTCTCCTGAGCGTCTACGCCTTATCCAAAAAGCTCAAAAGGTATGGAGGAATATTTTCTTTGAGCCTGAACATGTTGGGCATTACATACCAATCCAATATGTACCACGTGAATTAGGATGGAAAAATCGAGAGTTCAAAGCAAAGATTAATGGTGTGAATCTGCATGTTCATCTTGAAGTGATTACTGCGAAGTGTTGGTTTGCCAGAACTATTTATAAGCAGGCACTTGAGTTGACCAAATTACGTTTCCCACTTTATGACCAGCATCACTTTGAACATGGGGATCGCATAGGTGAGCGTCGAATAGTTTTTCACTCAGAACAACACAGCTTAAGTGGTTCTTACTTATGGACATCTATTTGGGAACTATCGAACAAGGAGACATCCTCTTTCACTGAAAGTTGGTTCAGCGAACCCTGTACAAATTGGGGATTATCTGAATCCCAGTTGGATATTAACAAAAGCTATAATCATACCATTGACCCTCAGCATATACGTTTTGTTGTTATTCATGATGTAGATAGCATAACTGATCAGGTACTGGATACTCTTGAACGAGATATCATACAAAATGGACAGCCAGAATTATCTACGCACCCTATTCGTTTTGAGTTTAAAGACATAAAAGATGATTTTACGGAGTTATCTAATCCTGAGTTGGTTATTTTAAATTGGAAAAATGCGCGTGCCAAGCCAACAGAAGTTGATCAGAAGTTATTAAAAGCGGCTTATTCTTGTGATATTGAAGGGATCACACTGGCTTTAGCTAATGGTGCTAATCCCAACATTATTGATGATAATGGCGATACTCCAATGAATAGGCTCATATACAATTGGCGCAATCACTATTCCCCTCTGGATTCATTTGAATCTATTGAAGAATATGAAGAATATTATGGAAATAGCAAGCCTAGCCGTGAAATATCACTGAGCAAAATTCTAGAGGTATTAAGACAATTAATGAATGCTGGTGCGCATTCTGATGTTTTTGCAGGAGATGGCACACCTACGCTGGTGAATGCTGTTTTGGCACATTCACCTCAAATCGTTGAACTCCTTCTACAACATGGTGCAGATGCTTCTATAGATCCATTTTCTGAGGATTTTGGATCAGGTCCTGCAGCTTGGTTTTATGCAAATACTGATGGTTTTATGTTTGATCAGCGTGGTGCTAGAGAGGCGTATTACATGATGATTCGTTATCGTCATTGCCCATACGATCAGATCAATGAAGACCAAGACCGTATTGATGCGTATTTACCCGATGCAGAACGATCTTGGCATAGAGAATATCCTGATGAGCAGGAAGGCTAATCAGAAGTTATTGACGATAAATCAACTGATACAGCTACACGTTATTCTAACGATATTATGAATAGTGCTATACCGATTAATGCTTTCAATGTACAGAAGATTAAGGATTATGCAGAAACTAATCCTGATCATCCATAAATAGTGGGAATACCGCCTTTCACCATGATCATATTTTGACCCAGCCCGATGTGGTAGGGCGATGGTGATAGGAGGTATATATTCTGATAATCCTGAGCAAATTCGTAATATCTTGATTTGTCTTTCATAATCCGTTGGTCCACCCAGATTTGAACTGGGGAGCAACGGATTATAAGTCCGCTGTTCTTTTATTAAGAACTCTGTTTAACGTCTCGATTAAAGCAGTAATTTCTTTCTCTGATAAAGCCGCAAAGCCAAAACGAACACAATGGTTAGAAGGCTCCCCCTGTTTAAACTTCTGCTCTGTATCAATGTTGAGTTCTTTTAATTTTATAAGCTGATCTTGAGTAAATGGTTTATGGAAATTCACCCATAAAGCCATTCCACCTGCAGGTGGCTGTATATGAACACTCTCTGCAAAAATTCGATGGAACTCAGTTAATGCATGGTCTCGGCGTAGCTGATATATCTTTTTCATTTTGCGGATGTGTCGTTTTATTTCACCTCGCTGCATTAAGTCCGCTAACGCAAGTTCCGTAATATTATTGCCTTGGCGATCAATCAATAAGATATCTTCAGTAATGGATTGAATGATTGTTGGGGACGCTACCATATATCCCAATCGGACGCCGGGTGCAAAGACCTTAGACAATGAACCAATATGAATGACCAATTCAGAATGAGGCAAACTCGCTAAGGGTGGCATAGGCCGACTGTCATAGTGGAATTCGTGGTCATAGTCGTCTTCAATAATATAAAAGCCCCATTTTTTTGAAAGCTCTAAGAGTTGAAGACGACGGCTCATTGGCATCGTTACAGTTGTAGGATATTGATGATGCGGAGTTGTATAAATGGCAGCTACAGAATGCTCTTGTAAAATCCGTTCTAAATCTTCAATGACAATACCTTGTTCATCTAATTTAACAGAAACCACTTGAAAGCCATTTGACTGAAATGCTTTAAAAGCAGATGGATAATATAATTCTTCAACAACGATAACGCCCTGCCGATTAGGTAATGCTCGAGAGGCAAGAAAAATTCCCATCTGGCTACCACGTACAATACAAATCTCATCTTCGGCAACGTTCATAAAACGTTCCATCGATAGCATTTGTTGTAAAGCCTGTCTTAGCTCAACCATACCTCGTGGGTCACCATATCCCATGTACTGGTTTTGCGTAATTTTAATCAGTGCATGCCGGTATGCCCGAGAAAATAGTTCGTAGGGAATAAGCCTCGGATCTGGCACACCATCGTTATGTGGGCGTTGAATCACTTCTTGAGTGATTGGTTTATCATTAACTTTTCGTTCAGATACTGGCTCTATTTGAAGCTGTTTTTCCGGCAAAACATCCGCTACAAATGTACCTTTTCGGGGACGAGTCACAAGCCAACCTTGTGCTTCTAATTCTTCGTAAACTGCTTGTACGGTTTTTCGATTAATTCCTAGTTCTTTTGACAAGCTACGGGACCCGGGCAGCATAGTCCCCTGCACTAAACGGCCACTTAAAATTTCCTGACTAATTAGGTTAGTAAGCTTTAGAAAAACCGTTTTTTCTTCTCTTTCATCGATACGAAAATGTACTTGCCAAGGTCTTAGCATATTCGCCCCATCTGGACCATATAACTTATGAAAACTGGATGTATTGATTCATCCAGTTGTTTTCTATTCTGCCTTCACCTACTTAATTTGGTCAACTGGACTGGAGAAGAGATGAAGACTGCTTCTGTAAACAAACAAGACCTCATGCAACACGCACAGCAAGACATGCAAAAGTGGATTAGCGACTCAGATTTAACTGATCGTCAAAAGCTTGCACTCACTTGTCGTATTTTATTTGATCATGGTCATGATGCTGGTTTGGCAGGTCAAATTACGTGCCGTAGTGAAAATAAAGAAACCTTTATTACCCAACGTTTCGGTTTAGGTTTTGATGAAATTACTGCTTCAAACTTACTTGAAGTGAACCAAGATTTAGAACCCATCAATCAAGAAGGAATGGCAAACCCAGCCAACCGTTTTCACACATGGATTTATAAAGAACATCCAGAAGTGAACTGCATTATCCATACTCATCCTACCCATGTAGCAGCCCTATCGATGTTACAGATTCCATTGATGGTTTCCCAAATGGACGTTTGCGCACTTTACGAAGACTGCTCATTTGTAGGTCATTGGCCAGGTGTCCCTGTAGGCAATGAAGAAGGTATTTTGATTTCTTCTGCGCTTGGTAAAAACCGTGCTGTTTTGTTGTCTCATCATGGCCAACTGGTTACAGGAAAAACCATTGAAGAAGCCTGCAACTTGGCTCTTTTAATTGAACGCGCAGCTCAACTACAACTGCTAGCCATGTCTGCCGGACAGATCCAGCCCATCCCCCATGCTTTAGCAACAGAAGCTCATGACTGGGTTTCTACCGATAAACGCAACAAAGTGAACTTTGCTTACTACGCACGTAAAGCTTTGAAAAAACATTCTAACTGTATTTAAAAAGAGACTTCCACCATGAAACTAAACGGCATTATTGGCTACCCTGTTACCCCATTTTCTGATGACAACACCATTAATCTTCCTGTTTTAAAACAGATGCTCGATTTGCTTATTGAAAACGGCTGCGATGCAATTGCGCCTTTAGGCAGTACAGGCGAAAGCGCTTATCTTGAATGGGATGAATGGTGCTTAGTCGCAAAAACTTCAATTGAAAGTATTAATAAACGCGTGCCTGTCATTATTGGAATTTCAGAACTCACGACTGATCAAGCCATCAAAAAGGCGCAAGTCGCGCAAAGCTATGGTGCAGATGCACTTATGGTGATTCCTATATCTTATTGGAAGCTAACAGACCAAGAGATTTTTGAATATTATCAAGCAATTGCCGAAGAAATTACACTACCAATTATGATTTATAATAACCCCGCGACTAGCGGTGTTGATATGTCTCCAGAGTTAATTGTGCGTATGTTTAATAGCATTACAAATATTACGATGGTGAAAGAAAGTAGCGGTGATATTCAGCGCATGCATAAAATTTATGAGTTATCAAAAGGAGAACTCCCTTTTTATAACGGGTGTAACCCTCTGGCTTTAGAAGCTTTATGTGCGGGAGCAAGCGGTTGGTGTACAGCAGCACCGAACCTGTTAGGTCAGCGACCTCAACAGCTTATTGAACATGTGAAAAATGGTGAATTGGAACAGGCCCAGAAGTCATTTTATCAGCAACTTCCTCTACTACGCTTTATTGTAAATGGTGGTTTACCTAAAACGATTAAAGCTGGTTTACAACTAAAAGGTGTCTCTGCGGGCTTACCACGCAAGCCATTATCTAAAGCTACGGATATTGAGCTTAACCAGTTAAAACAGCTACTTTCTGAAATAGAAAACTAATAAAAAAGCGGGTTACTCACCCGCTTTTTTTAAACTCAAACTTAGAATGTTTTAGTTAAACTAAATACTAAGCCTGTGTCATAAGGTTTTTTCTGAGCATCAGTCATGCCAGAAGTACTAATGTCTGTACCAACAACATCTAGCTCAGCGACAATACCTAAAATATTATAGTTTACGCCGACTTTATAATCGATATAGCTATCATCTTTACCAGGGCCACCACCAACTACGGCTAAAGCTTCTTTATTTTTGAATTTGTTATAGCCAACTGAAGCAAGTCCTGTAAATCCTGTATCTGCAATTGGCGCAGAATAACCGACATTAAAATACCAGAACTGCTTAGAATTAGCCCAGTAGTCATCTGAATAGTTCACACCTACACTGAGTGCATCGCCTTTAAGTAAAGAATTAGCAAAAGTTAATTTACCGTAAACTTCATTAAAATCTAGACCATTTTTACCATCATAACCTATGCCATTACGGTCAAAACTATGACCAGAACCAATATAACCATAATGAATTACACCGATATCATACGTTGGCGCAAGCGTATCGGATAATTTTAAAGTATTGGTATATCCCAACGCGACATCAGTTTCTGTTGAGTTCCCAGTTACACCAAAATCAACACTTGAGCCCCAGAGCGATAAATAAGCCCCTGACTTGTGTGAAAAAGTGAACCCACCTTGAATAGCTGGGTTATTTGAAGATTGAGTAACACCGCGAAAACGGTAGTCTGTGGTCGCGGCTACATTACCTGTTGCCGTGATTCCATAAAAAGATGGAGCATCTTCAGCCATAGCCATAGTTGACCCTGCTGCAAAGATACCAAGAGTTACTGCCTTAAGTGCAAATTTCATCATTTTGATCTCCCCCACAATGAATGCACGATTTATAGGAATTAAATAAATTGTGTTACTTGAGCTTTAGCAATTGCTGTGCCAAGTACAAATTTGCTATCAGTGCTCTTCATTAATTTTGAGATCAAACTCACTTTATTATAAAATTTCTCTGTAATTTTTATAAAAATATATCTATAAAAAACATAGTGATAAAATAAAATTCTTATGCGACAAAAAATACTAAACATACGAAAACCCCTTATCGGAAATTAATGAGCGAGGCGTGAAGTATTCATTTGTTGCACATAAATTTTCTATTTAATCTTAGAGGAGAGATATAAAAAATATGTAAATTTCTGGAGGACAGTGCTTGTAATGATCTGTGATTGCGCATTTCTACTCATTGGATTTGTTTATTTATTCCTTGTTTAAAGTAGATGTACTATTTTGGGTCTTTTTTAAGCAATAATATAGATAAAAAGAGTAGTGCACAAAATACAAGCAACGTATTGCACTAAATTTGATCAACCCAAACATATTCTATTGATCAACTGTTAGTGATCTATTTTTGTACATTCCATTTTTAAAATAACGTTATATAGTAATAATTTAAAAGGTATAAAAATAAAAGTGACGAAAAAAGAAACTTAAAATAAGATTAAAAAGTAAACATATCCAACAAAAAAGCGTAAAAAATGAACACAAGATTCAACTATTTTTTGAAGTTTAAATATAAAATAAATGGTAAAAATCCACTAAAAAATAAATTACTTTTTTTATTTTAAACAATAGATTAAGTATAAAAGACTATTAGTAAATTTATTAATAACCAGTAGCACATTAATCAATTTCTGCATAGCATATATAAAATAAAATCAACAAAAATATATCTTTTTTATAGATTACTTATACAATTGATGGAAATCCTAGGCTTTGAACAATAACAAGGCACAGGATTTATCGTTTTTATGAGGTTCTTTAAATATGCTAAAAGCACAAAAACTTACATTAGCAGTTCTCATTTCTGCGGCAATAATTTCCTCAGCTCAGGCAAGCGAGCAAAGTGAGGCAAAAGGATTTGTTGAAGATGCGAACGGTTCTATTCTCTTCCGTACCGGTTATATCAGTCGTGATAAAAAAGATGGAAGGGCTGATAATAGCTCATTTGCTCAAACGGCAATTGTAAATATCGACTCTGGCTTTACTCCTGGTATTGTTGGTTTCGGTGTTGGCGTTGTTGGTGACGGCTCATTTAAAATCGGCGAAAATAAAAACGCTGGTAATAACATGATTCCACAACATAACGATGGTTCAGCTTACGATCATTGGGCGCGTGGTGGTGCTAACGTAAAAGCACGTTTCTCAAATACAACTGTACGTTATGGTACTCAAGTGCTTGATTTGCCTGTGCTTGCAAGCAACACGGCTCGTTTAGTACCTGAATATTTCACTGGTACTTTGTTAACTAGCCATGAAATTAAAGACTTAGAAGTGGTTGCTGGTAAATTTACTAAAAACCAATATTCTGACCAAATTGCTACTGACCAAAATGGTTTAGACCGCGCTGTGGTTTGGGGTGCAAAATATAAGTTTGACGATCAAATCAGTGGTTCTTACTACGGTGTTGATGTAAAAGACAAACTTAATCGTCATTATGTCAATGTGAACTACAAGCAACCGCTTGCTAATGACAGCTCACTTACTTATGACTTCAGTGGTTATCATACTAAATTTGATAAAGATGCTAATCTTTCGTACGCGACTGGCCCAGCTGGTGAAGACAAAACCAACAATATTTGGGCAATTTCAGGTACTTATGCGACTGGCCCACATAGTGTGATGCTGGCGTACCAACAAAACAGCGGTAACATTGGTTATAACTATGGTGTAAACCAAGACGGCGGTCAAAGTGTTTACTTGCCAAACTCTTATTTGTCTGACTTCATTGGTAATGATGAAAAATCTGCACAAATCCAATATAACCTCGACTTTGGGAAGTTAGGTGTATTACCTGGTCTAAACTGGACTACAGCTTATGTGTATGGCTGGGATATCAAAACATCTAACGGTGCAGACGACTCAAACGAAAGCGAATTCTTCAACCAAGTAAAATATACAGTTCAAAGTGGTTTTGCTAAAGGTTCAAGCTTACGTTTACGTAATTCGATCTACCGTGCAGACAGCGCTTATACTACAGACTATATGCCAGATACTAATGAATGGCGTATCTTCCTTGATATTCCTGTGAAATTATTCTAATTCACAAATCTATCAAGCATAAAAAAACCTACGTCTGGCAACAGATGTAGGTTTTTTATTAAGCTCAGAATATCAATTCAGAAATTCTGAGCTTATCAATTAAAGCTTATTTAGCAGCTTCAATTGCTTTTAATACTTCTGCTTTAGCAACATCAGCACCTTCCCAACCACTGATTTTTACCCACTTACCTGGTTCTAAATCTTTATAGTGACTGAAGAAATGCTCAACTTGGCTAATCAATAACGGAGGAAGATCTGTATATTCCTTCACGTCTTTGTAAAGTGGAGATAATTTTTCGTGTGGAACAGCGATTAATTTCGCATCAATACCACCATCATCTTCCATGTTTAATTTGCCCACTGGACGGCAACGAATTACAGAACCAGCAGCAACAGGATGTGGAGTTACAACAAGTACGTCTAGTGGGTCGCCATCTTCAGACAAAGTATTTGGAACATAGCCATAGTTTGCTGGATAGAACATTGCTGTACCCATGAAACGGTCTACAAACAATGCATCAGAATCTTTATCGATTTCATATTTAATTGGTGCTGCATTTGCAGGAATTTCAATGATGACATAGATGTCATTTGGCGCATCTTTACCTGCTGGGATATTGCTGTAACTCATATCAATACTCTTTCGTTATGAAGTCAGATGTAAAATCCACTCGATTATAGCGTGGATATCATCAAAATGATGCCGATTATACAATGGGCACACGCGAAAGTTGATATGAATGATGACAGAATGACACTCAAGTCAGTTTTATCGTGACCACAAGTAAAAAGATTGGACACAATATCGATAAGAACCAAACAATCGAGCGTAAAGTTGCCCAGTTACTTAAATAGCAAATGCCATAAATAACTCTTAAAATAATATATGCCCAACCTAATCTCAGAATGAAATATTCCGGAACAACCATATATTCAGCCATTAAAATAGCAGTTAAGAATAAAGGTAGGCTTTCAAAGCTATTTTGTTGTACGGCATTAGCGCGAGCAGCAAGGCCTGTTGTTTTAGCCAAAAAAGCTCTCGGGTTTTGATTATCAACGGGCTGAAAACCACCTGTAAATTTTGCAATTACGGTAAATGCGTATGGCAGCAAACATGCCACTAAAATAATATAGATAATGCCGCTGATGCCCTGCATAGTGCCATCCATCACTGAAAATACTGTTGATCATGCTATCATAACATTGCGTTTTTACCTGAAATTTTATGCAATCACTTGTCATCACTGATTAATAGGGCTATGTATGCAACAACCTGATCAAAAAGAATTGTTTGAAGTCTTAGAGAAGCAAAAACAAAATCAACTTCAGGTAGACCGTATATTAAAAATCGTACTTCCTATTGTCGCTTTTTTATTGAGTGTGATTTGTGCAAATCTAAATTGGCAATCGACATTAGGCACCTTTGTTATTTTAACAATTACTTTTATTGCAGTCGGTATTAAACGACTTCCTTTATGGCATTGGTTAATTGTGATTACCCTATATTGCCTAGTAGATAATTATTTAAGTTATGGTCAGCTCGATTTAACTCATCTGCGTTTACAATTGGGCACAATGCTAGTTTTTGTTGGGATGGTGGGAATTGGTCGTCCTTACATAGACCGCTGGTTTATGAAGAGCCACAACAAAATGTAAAAACAAAAAAAGCGCCCTAAGGCGCTTTTTTATTAACTTTTTAGGCTGGCTTACGTAAGTCTTTACGTAAGATTTTGCCTACGTTTGATTTAGGTAATTCATCCATAAACTCAACATAACGAGGGCGTTTATAACCTGTTAAGTTTTCTTTAGCAAAGTTCAAAATTTCTTCGGTCGTTAAGCTTTGGTCTTTTTTCACGATAAAGAGTTTTGGCACTTCACCTGATTTTTCATCAGGAACACCAATTGCTGCAACTTCCAATACTTTTGGATGTTTAGCAATAACTTCTTCGATTTCGCTTGGATAAACGTTAAAGCCAGAAACTAAAATCATATCTTTTTTACGGTCTACAATTTTAGTATATCCACGGCTATCCATAACACCGATATCACCCGTACGGAAGAAACCGTCTGCAGTCATGACTTTCGCAGTCTCATCAGGACGCTTCCAATAGCCTTTCATGACTTGAGGACCACGAATCGAGATTTCACCTTGCTCACCTAAGGCAACTTCTTTACCGTCATCATCTAAAATAGCAACTTCTGTTAAAGGTAATGGAATACCAATTGTGCCGCTAAATTCAGTAGATGCAGGAGGGTTTGCAGTCGCTACCGGAGAAGTCTCAGACAAACCATAACCTTCAATAATGGTTGTACCAGTAATCTTCTTCCACGCTTCTGCTGTAGAAGGTAGAACTGCCATACCACCGCCCATCGCCATTTTTAAATTGCTATGGTCAAGTTGTTTAAATTCTTCATTGTTTACTAAAGCATTAAATAATGTATTTACTGCTGGGAAGAATGATGGCTGATATTTACGTAATTCATTAATTACCGCTGGTAAATCACGTGGGTTCGGAATCAAGATATTTGCCTGACCTTTATACATACCGTACATCGCGCAAACCATGAACGCAAAAATATGATAAAGCGGTAATGCGCAAACAATACGGTCGCCTTTAGCACCATCATTTGCACCAAATTTACTTTGGAAGATACCATCACACTGTAAAAGGTTGGCAACCAAATTAAGATGTGTTAATTCCGCACCTTTTGAAACACCTGTAGTACCACCCGTATATTGAAGCACGGCAGTATCACTTAAAGTTAAATTTGGACGCTTATAATTACTCGGACTTACTTTATTTAATGCTGTATTAAATTTAACGTACCCTGGAATATTCCAAGCAGGAATTTGCTTACGTACTTTACGTAATACAAAATTTACTAATGTACCTTTAAGCGTACCAAGCATATCTCCTACTGTCGCAACTACAACATGCTTCACAGGAGTTTTACCTAAAATGCTTTGGTAAACACTGGCAAAGTTTTCGATAATCACGAGTACTTCTGAACCCGAGTCATTTAATTGATGCTCAAGCTCACGCGCAGTATAAAGTGGGTTTACATTCACTAATACTAAGCCTGCACGTAACACAGCTAATGCAACTACAGGATATTGCAATACGTTTGGCATCATCACTGCCACACGAGTTCCCTTTGCTAACCCCAAATTTTGCAAATAGGTCGCGAACTTACGGCTTGCAAGTTCCAACTCGTTAAATGACATCGCTTTATCCATAAAGATAAAGGCATCACGAGAACCAAATTTTTGGAAATTACTCTCAAAAATATCAACAAGAGAGGTATTTTCCGCAGGCAATGCTACTGTTTCTGGAATCCCTGTTTTTTGGTATTCTGCAAACCAAATCTTTTCCATAATGCCATTATCTCCGATTCGTAATCCTTAGTAATAACTGTTATTCAATGCCCCAGCTATTCTTTAGCTTCTTGGTGCCAGAACATATTTAAAACTTATTGGCACATTCATGACACTTTCGAACAAGATTATGAGACAGAAGTTTTGACAATTTGACCCTGTCAAATTTTTTACATGGAGTACAAATTGCGTACTCCAAATTGCTGTCCTTTTAATCGTTATCCAATACCAATAAGTTCAGTTCATTGCTTGAACTTATTGCCATATATAGCGTATTTATGTTGCCCGACGCTAGCTTTATCTCTGAATCAACAGTTTATTTGCTTTTTGATATCCACGTGGTAAGAGGTGACCTTTTGAAGCTCGTTTACCCATGTATTTCTGTAGATCATCACCTTTTAATTTTAGATGTTGTTGACCTGCAACCACCTGAATTATTTCATCTAAGTTCAGGGTTGTCATGGATAAAATATGCTCTTTCGCTTCAAGTTGTATCAACTTATTACCTTTACCCTTATTTAAATTTGGCAGTTCTAATAAATCAATAATCAGGAGTCGACCTGCTGAGCTGAGTACAGCCAAATGTGTCATGTTTTGGGCAGATATTAACGGTAGCGCTTTTGACTTTTCAGGTACCGACAAGAAGCTTTTTCCTGCCTTGGCATTGGTATCTAACTGTTTGACTTGAGTTTTAAAACCATAACCTGATGAGCTAGCAGCAATAAGTTCTGACTCCTCATCATCTAAATAGACCTGAATAAACGCGACTCCACTTGCAGGAGCAAGCTTCGAACTTAATGGCTCACCTAAGCCTCTTGCTGATGGCAGATTGCTAATAGGCAAGGCATAACTACGCCCTGTCTCATCAAGGAAATAAATTCGTTGATTGGTTTTGCCCACCGCATGACTTAAATATTGGTCACCAGCACGATAGTTTAAATTCTCTGCATCAACATCCGCCCCTTTTGCAGCACGAATCCATCCCGCTTCAGATAAAACTACCGTTACTGCTTCAGCCGGCATTAAATCTTGTTCTCTAATTTGAACAGCTTCAGCACGTGCGACAATTGGAGAACGGCGTTCGTCACCAAACTTTTTCGCGTCTTCTTTTAATTCGCCAATAATCAGGTTCTTTAAAGATTCTGGGTTTTCTAATTGTTCACGAATAATCGCTGCTTTTGCTGAGAGCTCATCCTGTTCTTGACGGATTTCCATCTCTTCAAGTTTTGCTAAATGACGTAACTTGAGTTCTAAAATTGCTTCTGCCTGTATCTCATCAATTTTGAAATGGTCCATCAATACAGGTTTAGGCTGATCTTCTTCACGAATAATACGAATAACTGTATCAATATCGAGATAAGCAATTAAAAGGCCTGCCAAAATATGTAGGCGTTTTTCAATTCGGTTTAAATGATATTCCAAACGGCGAGTAACCGTTTTTTTACGGATCTCAATCCACTCAAGCAAGATACGTCGAATCGACTTAACCTGAGGACGACCGTCCTCACCAATCATGTTTAAATTAACACGGTAGCTTGATTCTAAATCGGTAGTCGCAAATAAGTGGCTCATCACCGCTTCAGCATCAATACGGTTAGAACGCAGTACAATCACGAGTCGTGTTGGATTTTCATGATCCGACTCATCGCGCACATCCACCACTAATGGTAGCTTCTTAGCCTGCATTTGATCGGCAATTTGAGTGATCACCTTAGAACCCGATACCTGATACGGCAATTCGGTAATCACGATTTCATTTTTTTCGATGGTATAAACCGCTCGCATGCGGTAACTACCACGTCCAGTCGTCTGGATTTTGAGTAATTCTTCGGGCGGCGTAATAATTTCAGCTTTGGTTGGTAAATCTGGCGCTGGAATATATTCAGCCAATTTCTCGTCTGATGTTTGCGGATTACGAATTAAAGCAATTGTCCCTTTAATTACTTCACGCAAATTATGTGGCGGAATATCGGTCGCCATACCAACCGCAATACCGGTTGTACCGTTAAGCAGAATATTAGGAACTCGTGCTGGCAACGTAATCGGTTCTTTTAATGAACCGTCAAAGTTATCTTGCCATTCACTCGTGCCTTGTCCTAACTCACTTAGTAATAACTCACTGTAGGCAGAAAGTTTTGCCTCGGTATAACGCATCGCAGCAAACGATTTAGGGTCATCTGGTGAACCCCAGTTCCCTTGACCTTCAATTAAAGGATAGCGATAACTAAATGGCTGAGCCATCAAAACCATGGCTTCATAACATGCCGAGTCGCCATGTGGATGGTATTTACCGAGTACGTCACCCACAGTACGGGCCGATTTTTTTGGCTTACCACTGCTTTTTAAGCCCAACTCGCTCATGGCATAGACAATACGGCGCTGTACAGGTTTTAAGCCATCACTGATATGTGGCAATGCACGGTCCATGATGACGTACATGGCATAATTCAGGTAAGCCTGTTCAGTAAATTCGGCTACAGAGCGGTTTTCTGTCGCTTGATGCGCAAGGCTGGTCATAGTCAGCTTATCTTCCAAATCAGTCGTTATTTTAAGTGAGTCTTATGCTAAGTGGGCTATGTTACAGACACAAGAGGGACTCTGTCACCTGAGCGTCAAATTATGTCTCATCTCTCTGTATTTTTAGTTACTTGCTATAAAGTTAGGCAAACTAGAGACCTATCGACTCCAGTCTTTTACCTTGGGTTTCTTCACCTAATATTAAAATTACAGCTGCAACCAAAACTAAAACAATAGTAAACATCATAAAAACATGGCTAAACCCATTTTTGGAAACCATCATATGAGTGACGACTATCGGCGCCAAAATTCCACCTAAACGGCCCATTGCCGATGCCCAGCCCGAACCAAAAGCCCGAATGTTGGCTGGATATTGCTCTGGTGTATAGGTATATAACACTCCCCATGCACCTAAATTAAAGAAGGACATGAGACAACCCCAAAACATAATGCTATTTACACTATCGGCTTGTCCAAAGAAATATGCAGACAAGGCACAAAAACCGATAAATGCAGCGAGTGTAATTTTTCTACCCAATCGCTCTACAAACCATGCTGCTGCTAAGTAGCCTGGTAGCTGCGCCAAAATCATAAGCAAAACATATTCAAAAGATTTAACGATGTCATAGCCCTGTTTCACTAATAAACTTGGCAGCCACGTAAAGATACCGTAGTAGGAATACACAATTCCAAACCAGATGAGCCAAAGCATTAAGCTTCTGCGAGCAAATTGACCACTCCAAAGTTGTTTAAAAGAGACTTTTTGTCGCATGGCTACAGGCACGACTTCAATGTGGTGAACAATTTGAACGCCTGCTTGAGCTTCTAATTTTTGAACCAATGCATGTGCTTCTTCAACACGTCCACGGTTAATCAGGTAAGGTATGGATTCAGGGAGTTTTTTCCAAATTACTAAAATATAAATCAGTGGGAGGCCACCCATAAGAAATGCAATGTGCCAACCAAATTTAGGAATAATAAAATAAGAAATGAGTGCAGCAACTAACCAGCCCAAACCCCAAAAACTTTCGAGTAGGACGATAAAACGACCACGTACATGGGCAGGTATATATTCACTCACCAATGTCACTGCAACGGGTAACTGTCCACCAAGCCCAAGACCAACAATAAAACGGAAAATTAATAACCACTTCAAATCTGGAGCAAAAGCACATAAGGCAGTCGCAATACTATAGATGGCCATGGTAACTGCAAATATTGTCTTACGGCCAAAGCGATCTGCTAAAGCTCCTGAGCAAACAGCTCCAATAGCCATTCCTACAAAACCAATACTCACAATCCAACCGCTTTCGGCTGGTGTTAATGCCCAGTCTTTAACAAGCGTTGTCATGATAAAAGCAATGATACCGGTGTCCATCGCATCAAACATCCAACCTAAACCAACCACCCACAGTAATGTGTAGTGAAATTTGCCAATTGGAAGATTTTGTATACGTGAAACCAGATCCATAGGAAAAACTCTACTGGAAAAAATAAGTGAGCAAGACAATATATTTAATTGTTATATCATGCTCACATCGAATTCTGCATGATTAATGTTCATCGGTTGAAGAAGCCGATTCTGCATCATCATCTTTATAAATAAATTTAGGCATTTCTAAGCCAAAATAGATTGCAATCAGACGTAAGGTAAAGCCAAAAATTAAAGTTGAAATAACGGTTAACTCTAGGCTTAATCCTAAATCCTGACAAACCCAGTAACAGATGACTGCCACAAAAGAGATACTCGCATAGAGTTCACGGCGGAAAACGAATGGAACATCGTTACATAAAATATCACGTAAAATACCACCAGATACTCCAGTCAACACTCCAGCTACTGCCGAGACGACAAAACCATGTCCCATTTGTAAGGCAATCTGGCAACCAATGATCGTAAAACCAATCAAGCCTAAAGCATCGAGCACCAAAAAGATGTTATGTAAATGACGCATCCATTTGGCAATAATAATCGTGACAAATGCAGCACAGCAGGTCAGAACCAAATATTCAGGATGTTTTACCCAAGTTAAAGGATAGTGACCAAGCAATACATCTCGCACCGAACCACCACCTAAAGCAGTCACACAGGCAATCAGTACGACACCGAACCAGTCCATACTCCGTCGACCAGCAGACAATGCGCCTGTCATAGCTTCCGCAGTAATCGCAATAATATAAATAACGGTGAGTAACATCGCCCTTTCCCTCAGGCCAAACAGTGGGCGTATTTTAAGATAAAGTTATAGGTATTGTGCACAGCATTGCTTAAATTTTTTTCTAGAACCGCATATACAAGGTTGTTTCATGGTGACCTGCATATCGACCGTTGGGTCAAGGAAAAACCATTTTTGCTGATGATAAACAAAATGTGAAACCTCGTGGTGAATTTGGGCTTTTTGCCCATCATGATAATGAGCCTTGAACTCAACCTGTGCATGGGTTTTATCTAATTTTTCGTTGGCGTTAACCACCTCTAAACCCAACCATTGATTTTGTTTGCTCCACTCTGAGATAGCATCTTTATCAAGTGTTGTTTGCTGACCTAAAGCAGTCGTTTGCACAATATAATCAATTTGCTGTAATGCGAAAGCGCTATAACGTGAACGCATAAGCTGCTCTGCCGTTAGTGCTTTGGCTGTGCCTAAATGTAAAGGCTCACAACATTGTGTATAGCTGCCTTTTCCACATGGACAAGTTTGTTGGATCATTTGGTATTTCTCAAATAAAAAAAATAGCTCAGAGTTGAGCTATTTTATGATGTTTCTAGACTTAAAACGTCATTTAATCTTTTGATTCATCTTGTTCGATAGAAACAATATGAACTTTCTCAATTTTATGACCTTCCATCGTAATCACTTCAAATCGATAACCGTCCGCCTCAACAGCTTCACCATTTTCTGGTAAACGGCCTAAATGGAATAACAAGTAACCCGATAAAGTTGAATACTGCTCACTTTCGTCAACGAGATCACGACCTAATAAAAGTGATACATGGCGAATATCAGTTGAGCCTTCAAGCATTAATGAACCATCTGCCAAGCTTTCAGCAGCAGCGTCTAACTCATCTTCATCTGGGAATTCACCAGCAATTGCTTCTAAAATATCAATTGGTGTTGCAATACCTTCGATTGAACCATATTCATTTAATACGATCGCCATTTGTAAAGGTGCTTGTCGTAACTGCTCCATTACCATAAGTACTTGAGCATTTTCATGCACAATCACAGGTTCACGTAGATGCTTTTGGAAATCAATTACACCTGTTTCAATAAAGTTGTTTAAAACTTTATGCGTAAGCGCAATGCCCTCAATATTATCAAGTTCACCGCGTGCAACGATCAAACGAGAGTGTGTCATCGTCATTAAACGTTCTTTTAAAACTTCAGGCTCATCATCTAAGTCAATCCACTCAAGTTCAGGGCGTGGAGTCATAACAGATTTTACAGGACGCTCTGATAAACCAAGCACACCTTGTACAAGCACACTGTGATAAGCGCCATTTTCTTCGTCAAAAACTTCATCAGCAAAAGCTTGCGTCGCTAATACATCTTCTTTATCAGAAGATTGATTGTCTGCAGAACCAGTGCTTTTGCTCCCTAACATACGCAAAACCGCAGAGGCAGTGCGATAACGCAAGTCTGTGGTGGTAACCATTTTTTCCTGATTGCGGCGCATACTCTGGTTGATAATTTCCACCAAAACCGAGAAGCCAATTGCAGCATATAAGTAGCCCTTCGGAATATGGAAACCAAAGCCTTCCACCACCAAAGAGAAACCGATCATCATCAAGAAGCCAAGACACAGAATGACAACTGTTGGATGTTTATTGACGAAGTCCATGAGTGGTTTTGATGCCCACAACATGATTCCGACCGCAATAACAACCGCAACCATCATCACTGACAGCTCTTTCACCATACCAACAGCTGTAATCACACTGTCTAATGAGAATACGGCATCCAGTACAACAATCTGGACAATAACCATCCAGAACGCTGCATGAACAGGATTATCTTCTTTATGGAGTTGTTTTCCTTCCATTCGTTCATGCAATTCCATGGTGCCTTTAAATAATAAGAACACACCACCGAACAACAAGATCAAATCACGACCAGAAAATGGATGATCAAAAATATGGAAGAGTGGCTCAGTCAGTGTCACGACCCAAGCAATTGAGGCTAAGAGTACAAGACGCATTCCTAACGCGAGCACCAAACCGATTATACGGGCTTTAGCTCGTTGCTCTGGCGGTAATTTCTCAGCCAAAATCGCAATAAAAACGAGGTTATCGATCCCCAATACAATTTCAAGAACGATTAAAGTTGCTAAACCCACCCACGCAGAGGGATCAGACATCCATTCAAAGATCATCGATCCTGCTCCTGTGTTGTTTGAATTTTATCTTTATTTGGCAACACAACAGGCGCGCCTTCACAAAGTGAGGAAAATGTTTTTTTAAGACAAGAAATTAAAACGGAGCGACTACAACCACTACCCATATTTGTTCATATGTTGTTAAACGAATTTTTAGTATAGGCAAGATTTAACATAAATTCATCATTTTTATTTGTTCATGATTAGCATTCACCAAACCCATACAAAACATGACTCTTTCTTATAAATCTGCTTATAAAGTTGTCATATCTTTTGCTTAGTGTAGACAAGAAATATGAACGTGATAAGGTGAAAATAAAGCAATGAATAGCGTATTAACAATGGCAGTAAATGATTCACCAATAACAGCTGTAAAAACAAAACAACCTCTTATTGCATTATATTGTGGTTCACGTGCAGGAAATAATCCAATTTACCGAGAAAAAGCAATTGAACTTGCTCATGGAATTGCTGACCAAGGTTTTGGTTTAGTCTACGGCGGTGCCAGTATCGGCTTAATGGGACAAGTCGCAGATAGCGTTCTCGCAAACGGCGGAGAGGCTGTCGGTGTAATCCCTGAATTTATGCTTGATTATGAAGTCGCACATGCAGGTCTAACTGAATTACATGTGGTCGAAACTATGCACGAACGTAAAGCCATGATGGCAGAACGCGCGAGTGCATTCATTGCATTACCAGGTGGTTTAGGGACATTTGAAGAAATATTGGAAATTGCTACTTGGGGCCAACTCAACCAACACCAAAAGCCCATGATTTTATATAACGTAAATGGTTTTTATAATGCATTAATTGCCCAATTGGACCATGCAGTTCAAGAAGGTTTCCTTCCCCTTCAGCACCGAGCTAAATTAATTGTCTGTGATGATGTTGGCCAAATTTATAACGTCATTAAAAACTTAAAAATGCCAAAAAGATTTGTTGTCTAGTTGTCCACCTACTCTATTTAAAAAGCGGTTCTGCCGCTTTTTTTATTTTAACTATTTTCACCTCTGCCTTCAAAAGAACTTAGATTTAGTAAAGGGGTATTCAACATTGGCTTACTTCTTTTAAATTCAATTTGTTTTACACTAGACCAAAACGTTAATTTTCAAATGTTATGAATGCCACGCCGACACACCAAGCTTTGCAACCCGAATATCGCTTACTGGTTCTTTTGGTTTCTATTGGCTTTTTTATGCAGGCCTTGGACACAACCATTGTAAATACCGCGATTCCTGCAATGGCTCATCATCTCAATGAAGATCCTTTACGCATGCACAGCGTAGTGGTGGCCTATGTATTATCGGTTGCCGCTTGTATTCCTTTAAGTGGATGGTTAGCAGACCGCTTTGGTGTCAGAAATATTTTTTTGTCGGCAATCGTAATTTTTACTCTGGCTTCTTTAGGATGTGGACTTTCTCAGAGTCTCAATCAGCTGTTATTTTTCCGAGTCATCCAAGGCATAGGCGGCGCCTTATTACTCCCTGTTGGCCGGCTATCACTTTTAAAAATTATTCCTCGAACTCAGTTCTTAGCTGCGATGAGCTTAATGAGCCTTGCGGGTTTACTCGGGCCGTTGGCGGGGCCAACTTTGGGCGGATGGTTAGTTGAAGTTGCAACTTGGCATTGGATTTTCCTGATTAATATTCCTATGGGTATACTTGGCATATTAATGACACTAAAAGTCATGCCAAATGTAAAAGAACCCTCAGTCAAAACATTTGATTTGGGTGGATTCATCTTATTAGTCGTGGCTATGATTGGATGGTCTTTAGGGATCGAACACTTAGCCTCACCTGAATATTCAAAATGGTTTAGTATTTCGCTATTAGTCGTCGGAATAATCGCAACACTATGGTATGCCTACCATTCACATACTCATCAAAATGCATTATTCCGCAGCCGACTCTTTAGAAACAAAATTTATGCGATTGGTATTTTAGGTAATTTCTTTGCTCGCTTTGGTGGGAATGCCTTACCTTTTGTTTTACCACTCATGCTACAAGTTGCTTTTGGTTTTGAACCCTTTATTGCAGGTTTAATGATGATTCCCTTGGTCTTGGGCTCATTATTTTCAAAGCCAATTGTCAGACCTATTATTCAAAAAATTGGCTACCGACGTTTTTTACTCATTAACACAACATTAGTTGGGCTATGTATTGCCTCTTTTGCAATCATGACCGTCGATACTCCAACTTGGTTTAGAGCCTTGCACTTTTTCTTGTTTGGAACATTAAATTCACTGCAATTTGTTGGCATGAATACATTAACCTTGAAAGACTTGCCTCAACAAGATGCGAGTAGCGGTAATAGTTTCTTGTCGATGATCATGATGCTATCAATGAGTATTGGTGTTGCACTGGCAGGTACCCTCATTAATATTTTTACTCATTATTATGGTGCAGACCACGTGACAACAGCGTTTCATGTCACTCTCATTTGTCTCGGTTGTATCAATGTCATTACTGCTTTTATTTTCTGGCAAATTCCAAAGGATACGCCTGTATAAGCAGTTGCATTTTTAGCATGGTTTCTCGCTCGCGAATCACGCTATGATGTCGACTTCAAATTTTAACGAGTTTTGAATGAGCAAACTGGCTAAAACTTTTTTCACATCACGGCACAATACCCTAATCGGAATTGGCTTAGCTTGTGTTATGGGAGTCTTAGCTTATTTTGGTCTGTTCTATCAACAAAAAGCTGTTGCACAGGATTATCCGGTGCAAGGGTTCGATGTTTCTCATCATCAAGGAGATATTAACTGGAAAAAAATATCACCGGAAAAATTTCAATTCGTCTATTTAAAAGCGACTGAAGGCGGCGATTACAAAGATTCAAAATTTCAGGAAAACTGGCTCAAGGCACGTGAACATGGGTTTCATGTAGGCGCGTATCACTTTTATCGTCTATGCCGTGATGGTAAAACGCAAGCTGATAACTTTATTGCGACTGTACCCAACAAAGCCGATGCCCTTCCTCCTGTTATCGATCTAGAATATGACGGTAACTGTATTAATGCGCACACCAAAGAACAATTACTTAAAGAAATAGGCATCATGCATGACCGCTTAAAACAGCACTATGGCAAACAGCCTATCTTTTATATTTCCAAAACTTTTTACCATATTGTATTAATAGGAAGTTTCCCTAATACACCACTTTGGGTCAGAGATTACGAAGGAAAACCTGAGCTGAAAGACAAAAGAAAATGGCTCTTTTGGCAGCATAGTAATCAGGGTAAAATTGAAGGAATCACAAAGTCTGTAGATCTCAATGTTTATGAGGGTTCAGTCAAAGAGTGGCATCAATTTTTACAGCAGCAAGGCATCGTGAAAGCACAATAATATGCGCAAAATCATTCATATCGATATGGATGCCTTTTATGCATCGGTCGAATTGCGAGAGCGTCCTGATCTAAAGCATCTTCCTGTCGTTATATCTTCGCATCATCCGCGAGCTGTGATTGCTGCTGCCTCCTATCCTGCCCGTGAATTTGGTTTGCGTTCTGCCATGTCGATGAGTCAGGCAAGAAAACTATGTCCTCAAGTTGTCATTATTGAACCAAATTTTGAAAAATACCGTACGGTTTCCGCTCAAATTCACTCAATCTTTCAGCAATATACGCTACTTATTGAACCTTTATCTTTAGATGAAGCTTATTTAGATGTCACTGAAAACCTAAAACAGATTGCGAGTGCAACTGAAGTTGCCATGCATATTCGGGAAGATATTTTTAGATTAACCGGATTGACCGCATCAGCTGGTGTGGCACCAAATAAGTTTTTGGCAAAAATTGCTTCGGATTGGAACAAACCTAATGGCTTATGTGTAATCAAACCTTCGCAAGTTGCTACTTTTATTCAAGACCTTCCGCTTAAAAAGATTCCAGGCGTGGGTAAAGTCACTCAGGAAAAATTACAACAGCTTCAGCTACATACGTTAGGTGATTTACAGAAAATTGAAGAAGCTGTTTTGGTTCACCACTTCGGTAAATATGGACAACAACTCTATCTATATGCTCAGGGCATTGACCATAGACCTGTTCAAGCTGAAAGAGCTCGCCAACAAATTTCGAAAGAGACAACTTTTGACAGTGATTTTACTTTGGCTCAATGTCAGCCCTATTGGCAGGGATTAGCCGAAAAAGTGTGGCAAACACTAGAGAAAAAACAGCTTAATGCACGTGGTGTGAATATCAAACTTAAACTTAAGAATTTTCAGACTTTACAACATAGTAAAAGCTTTAAAAGACCGATCCAGTCGCTACAGGACTTAATCCAAGTTTTATTTTTATTGTTAAATGAAATGCAGATTCCCGAACATTTCCAGTTTCGCTTGATTGGTATAGGCGTTTATCAATTACAAACGCAAGCTGATGACTTCCAGCTTAACCTCTGGTAATTGACTACTTTTCACTCAAAAGAGCAACTTTTAAACAAAATAGACTCCCTTTTACTGAAACTTTAGAGTAACCTAATCCACGCATATTCATTACCCATGTATTTGCAACATGCCAAAGCAACCTTTACTTTAGGCATATCGTCCTGTGATTGGCGTGACGACCAAATCCGAATATTGCAGGGCACAAATGTGCCCTTTTATTATAATTTATTCTTTAATAAAAACATTTATATATTACAGTCCTGTTTGGTCATTTTAATTTTAGTTAATGGTACATTATCTTTATATAAATACTTTAAATTAAGTTGCGCTCCTTTATTTAATAATTCTTTCATTTTTATATTATTGCAAACACCTTTAACAATTTCAGGAACACCATTAACTTCCATTGCTTGTACCCATTCTGCGGGCATATCCACAGACGTTATATGAATCAGACGATAATTCAACGTTAATTCTTTCCCTTGGGCCTCAACATGCTCTAAATTTGTTTCTCGATCTACTTGCATAGGCAAGTTTTTATTGATTATCTTGGCCCCAAAAGTTAACTGTAGCGGCAAATCATCCTTAATACTTTCTTTACACAAATTCTGAGGGACACTTGTAGAATATTCCTCTGTAATATATAACTGTTTATCCACCCCACGAGAAACCACCATATAGTAATCACGATCTGTAAAACAGTTCTTAGTGCTATATCTCGTCGCTGAAATCTTTGCAGAGTTTTGACTTCTCGTCACTTTCACATCACTATAGTTAGATGTATATCCTAGCTTTTGAAGCATTTCTTGATTTTCTAAAAATAGTTCTTTTAGTTTTTTCCCAGACATACTCATGCTTTGTTCAATACCATCCGGTGTGATTTGTTTTTGATGAAGTTTGGCATTGTCTGCATAGAGTTCCATTCCTTTCGGATCACTCTCATTCGATAACTGTTTATATTTTTCAAAGAACAATATATATTCTTGATCAGGATTTATAGCATGCGTTATTGTTGTCATTCCCAATAATCCTCCCAATATAATAATCTCTATTTTTTTTTGCATGATCATGTCCAATATATTATTTTATTCAATGCAGATATTAGCAATTTATAATAAATCTTGTCATTAATTATAGCCACCAATATCAACTAAAAAAATTCCACTGCTTAATTCAATCAAGTACAATTCTAAGCATCTTTTTTTATTGGTTCATCATCATGACGATTCAACGCCTGCACGTTACTTCACGCTACTGCGAAGTTGCGATTTCAGGTAATTTGGTACACCTAGCGGGGCAACTCGCCGATGATACAAGCGCAGATATCACAGGGCAGACTCAACAAACTTTAGATAATATTGACCGTCTATTGGCAGAAGCTGGAACAGATAAAACCCATATCCTTTCTGTCATGATTTTCTTAAAAGATATTGAAAAAGATTATGCAGCTATGAATGCGGTTTGGGATGCATGGATTAGCGAAGGGAACCCACCAGCACGTACATGTGTAGAATCAAAACTCTATGCACCAGATGTACTTGTAGAAATGACGGTTGTTGCGGTACTTCCATAATTTTTATAATTATAAATCCATGTAAAATTGAGCAATATCTTGGGTGATATTGCTCAATTTTTTAGTAATTTTAAAATTTTGAATTTCAGCATTTTATTAAGATATTCTTAAATGAGCTCTCAGATTAGTTGCGCTAATGTCGAATTTTTAAGGCTTCACAAAAGCATTTGACATTCTTTCTAGCTGGGGTGTCGCATGCAAAGTTGCTAACTCTGATTCAGAACTCAATAAGTCTCTTCTTAAGTCATGATAATCAGGCACACTACTATAATGAAGCACACGATAGCCAGCCAATTGTAATAGGCGACGCTCATATTGTTGATGCGCTCGGCGTAACCCATTTTCCCCTAGAACAACAACTACAACTACCTGATAATTTTGATCAAGCACAACAAAATCAGCTGACATATTTTGATATTTACGACGTGTATGCGCGTATTTCGTAGTTAAAAGTGCATCAAAAGATACATGCGCTAATACGGTAAATTTGGGCAAAACAGTTTGTAGTCTGGTTAAGGTCATTTGCTCATGACTAGTTAACACTGCACGGCGCTTTAAAGCACTATCATGTTGATGCCTTCGTGACAGACTTTTCACTGCCATAACAACAACCAGAAATAATAATAAGATCGTGATTAAATAATACATGGGCCTAATCCTTTAAGTTTTTTATAATGATTTTGCTAGATCACACTTTGTTTTAATTGATAACGACACAGCCGTTTTTTAAAAGGTTCACTTAGTAATTTCACTTGTAGTTATCAAGCTTGGCTTAAATTTAGCCACCCTCACATTATTTATAATCATAGAATCAATAACAATCAAGTGCAGCTCGTCAGATTTTGGCTATTTATCATTATTCGTTACGTTTTTTGTACTTTAAATCCTCAAAAATCTCATTATACGATTTAAATAGAGTCATAAAAAACAAAACAGGCTCTATTTAAGAGCCTGTTTTATCATTATCCACGAACTTTAGATTTAGGTTTACTTTTCCCGCCAAACGGTCTTTTTTCTCCTGTTTCACGAGGAGGTAAACCATTATGTTGCGTTAGAACCTGTCCTTTTTGTGGGCGCTTCTGATTCGAATGATGATTCGTTTGCTGATTATTTCGTTTAACCGAATCGCCTGCTGTAGACGAATTTTTCTTACGAGCAGACTTATATTCCCCTTCTGTGCCTTTTGGCTGATAAGTCGGAATTAAATGCTGCTTTGAATTACCAATTAAATCTGCGCGCCCCATCTCTTTTAGGGCCTCACGAAGTAATGGCCAGTTGTTTGGATCATGATAACGCAAGAATGCTTTATGCAGACGACGGCGTTTCTCGCCTTTTACAATATCAACTTTTTCAGTATAGCGAGCGACTTTAGCAAGCGGGTTTTTGCCCGAATAATACATGGTTGTTGCAGTTGCCATTGGCGATGGATAGAACGTCTGTACTTGATCGGCACGGAAACCATTCTTTTTCAACCAAATTGCAAGATGCATCATGTCATAATCTGAAGTACCCGGATGTGCTGCAATAAAGTAAGGAATTAAATATTGCTCTTTTCCTGCTTCTTTACTGAAACGGTCAAACATTTGTTTGAAACGATCATACGTACCAATACCCGGTTTCATCATTTTAGATAACGGGCCTTGCTCGGTATGTTCAGGAGCAATTTTTAAATAACCACCTACGTGGTGCTGTACTAGCTCTTTGACATATTCAGGGTTGAGTACAGCAAGGTCATAGCGCAGACCTGACCCAATCAGAATCTTCTTCACACCTTTAATAGCGCGCGCTTTACGATAAAGCTGCACTAATGGCGCGTGATCGGTATGTAAGTTTTGACAAACACCCGGATAAACACAAGAAGGTTTACGACAGTTCTTCTCAATTTCTGGGTCTTTACAGTGCAAACGGTACATGTTTGCTGTTGGGCCACCTAAATCTGAAATAATACCAGTGAAGTTTGGTGCAGTATCACGGATTTTTTCAATCTCACGTAAGATCGAATCTTCCGAACGGTTTTGAATAATACGCCCTTCATGTTCTGTAATTGAACAGAATGTACAGCCGCCAAAACAGCCACGCATAATGTTGACCGAGAATTTGATCATATCAAATGCAGGGAAACGAGCATCACCATAAGTAGGATGTGGCAAACGTGCATAAGGTAAATCAAACACATAATCCATTTCCTCTGTAGTTAGAGGAATTGGAGGCGGGTTAATCCACACATCTCGTTCACCATGGCGTTGCACCAATGCACGAGCATTACCTGGATTAGTTTCAAGGTGCAAAATACGGTTTGCATGTGCGTAAAGCACTTGATCATTTGCCACTTCTTCAAAAGAAGGCAAACGAATAACCGCCAACTCTCGTGGTGGCAATTTGTGTTTAATCGCTTTTGACGGTGCCGGCTTTAATTGAACGATTTGAGTATCGTCATCAAGTTTGTCGCCTTCACGCACAATCGGATTTGCAACAATCTCTTTTTGGAAATTTTGATACTGAGCTAAAGAGTTACCCTTTTCTTTTTCAACCTCACAGCCATCAATATCTTCTGTCATGACATATGGGTTAATAATTGGATCAACACGCCCAACCGTATCTACATCATTACTTGCAACTTCAACAAACTTTGCTTTTGATGCTTTGTTATGTTTATTAATAATAAATGCCGTACCACGAACATCAGTAATCTCGTGGATTTTTTCACCTTTAGCCAAACGATGCATTACATCAATAATGGCACGCTCACCATTACCGTACATGAGCAAATCGGCTTTTGAGTCCATCAAAATCGAACGACGGACTTTATCTGACCAATAATCGTAGTGTGCGATACGGCGTAAACTGCCTTCAATACCACCCAATAACACAGGTACATCAGGGAATGCTTCTCGACAACGTTGGCAATAAACTGTTGCTGCGCGGTCAGGACGTTTATTCGGTTCATTGTTTGGAGAATATGCATCATCCGAACGGATTTTACGATCTGCCGTATAACGGTTAATCATCGAATCCATATTACCTGCGGTTACACCCCAAGCAATCGTTGGCTTACCTAAAACGCGGAAGCTTTCAACATTGGTCCAGTCTGGCTGCGCAATAATTCCGACACGGAAACCTTGTGCCTCAAGCACACGTCCAATCACACCCGATACAAATGATGGGTGGTCAATATAAGCATCACCACAGACTAAAATAAAGTCACACGCATCCCAGCCGAGTTGGTCCATTTCTTCTCGTGACATCGGCAAAAATGGCGCTGGTTCAAAACACGACGCCCAATATTTGTCGTAATCAAACAGCGCTTTGGGCGCAGTCTGCATGGTGTAGGCAGTAGACATGGCTTGCGAATCTCGGCTAGCAAATGGAGGAGAGACATCTAAAGATGAAAGCCGATCATTTTAACATGAATTTCATTCATTTTCCCTGTTTATAAAACATGCGAAAACAACAATATAGAAATTAATTTGATTAAAGTTTATTCAATATTTTATTCTTGTAATAAATACGGCGGACCAAAATCCGCCGCAGTTTGAATTTTTTATTTATAGAACTTAGAACAAAGCTTTTGGCAAACGAATTTGAATAATCTCGTTATCGTCAGCCAGTTTTGCGTTACGTCCTGTTGAACCAGGGAAATTATTATCATTGAAAACAGTAAGTGTCGTACCATTTTCAATAATCACATCTTCAATGGTTTCAAATGGGAAAGCAAAAACCTGTCCCGTACCAATATCACCCTCTCTAGCTGTGCCATACAACATATTCGGGTTAGCAATTTTAATTAAATCGACTAAATCTTCACGGCTAACTAGTTGACCTGATTCATTTAATTTAATACGAATTAATTTTTTATAGCCGCCTAAATTATTCTGGGTGGCATCACGTTCAATAATGATCCCTTCTTTATCATTAAAGAGTTGGAAGTCACCAATATTGGTTGCCTTACTGTCTAACTGGAACCAATAATATTTTCCTGTATACGCTTTTTTCTTCACATCAAATTGAGAAATCAATAATTGTCTTTCCGTTTCTCGAATTGATTTAATTGGCTTTTCTATAAGAGAGTAAAGATACTGCCCATCTGGCGAAATCGCCATTCCTTCAAAACCGCCACTTTGTTGAACTAGAGGTTCTACAAAATTAATTTGTGCTTTATTAAACTGATTTTGTGGTGAACGTAATTCTTGAGTCGGATTTAACGGATTTGGCAGAGCAATCGGTGCATCTAATAACACGCCATCTGCTGAGAAATGGAGTAAATATGGACCAAATTCATCTCCAATCCAGTAGGTCCCGTCACTAGTACGCTGCATCGACTCTGGGTCAAAATCAGCGCCCGTTAATAAACGCTCAGGTGTATTACCATTGATGATATTAAATGGAATTAATTTATTCGGATCACGCAGTTGGATAAAGCTTTGTACAGTAACTTGGCTCGTGCCTTTAGCTTTAGTTTTGAAATCAGGCTTTATTTTATAAATACGAAGTAAAAAGTCTGATGAATTATCTTGAGTGCCAAAACCGTTATCGGCCATTGCCATATAACTGCCATCTTCATTTTTTAATGCAGCAGAAAAGCCTTGTACAGGTTGACCTTTAAATGGAGGATAAATTCCATTTGCACCTTTCACATATGCGCCAGAGTCTGGACCAGCAGCATAAGTTTCTACAGGTAACTTAGCAAAAGAAATTAAGGTTGGTTCGGTAACATTTTCAGTAGGTGAATTTTGTTCTTGGTCGTTATCATCATTACATGCCGCCAATCCTAAACTGGCACAGCATAATAATACCGCTAATGTTTTTTTGCTCATGGTTTTATACAGTTGGTAAAAAATTAAGCAAATTTAATCAAGCTTATATGAAGTTTTTACTTCAAAAAGATGAAATCTTTATGGCGAAAATATGACAAACCCAACTGTGCAATACAAACACAAACTAAATAACTTCATCAAAACGAATTAAAGTTTCGTTGGCTGATATTCTCCAGCAATTGCTGCTTTTAAAAATTTTTGGAAAGTTGGACATTCCATATGATTTTCGGCAGGACATACAGCAGCATGTTCTAATCCTTGGCTGATAAAATGCAATCGTTTTGCCATTTGCTTTAATTGTTGAGCTTTATCTTTTAATTTTTGCCGGTCAAGCTCAGGCTTACCATCTTGCCCAAACATTGTTGCGATTTCATTTAAGGAAAAACCCGCAGCACGACCTAAAGAGATTAATGCCAATTGATCAATGACCTGCTTGCCATATTGTCGACGTAAGCCTTGCCGCCCAATCGACTTAATTAGCCCCTTCTCTTCATAAAAGCGTAGCGTTGCAGTTGTGACTTTTGCCTTTTTAGCAACTTCACCGATATCCATAATAGCCTCTTGACTTCAAGTGAACTTGAACTTGCACAATAAATTTATCACGTTTCATACGTATAAAAGCAAGGTGTAAAAATGAATACCTCTACGTTGTTCTTTCAAGCTTTATGTCTTGGTATTGGTGCAACCGTCGTTATGGATATATGGCTATTAATATTAAAGATGTTCAAAATTCCGACCTTAAATTTTGCCTTCCTCGGCCGCTGGGTTGGTTGGATATTTCAAGGGAAACTCATCCATCAATCTATTGCAAAAAGCCCACAAATTAAGGGTGAATATTTATTGGGTTGGATTGCTCACTATAGTGTTGGGATTATCTTTGCATTGAGTTTTCTTTTCATTATTGGTTCAACTTGGCTTAGCCAACCTCATTTTTATTCAGCACTAATGTTTGGTGTAGTCACCGTCCTCATTCCATTTTTTATTATGCAACCTGCGATGGGTAGTGGCTTTGCTTCATTAAAAACACCCCATCCTTTTTTGAACTGTCTAAAAAGTTTAATGAACCATAGTGTTTTTGGTTGTGGCTTATATCTCACTGCAAAACTATTTCAAATTTAAATAAAAAGGAGACTGCTCATGAAGACTGTTGCCATCATTTACCATAGCCGCCAAGGTCATACGCAATTTATTGCTCAGCAAATTCAAACTGGTATTTTGAGCCATAAAAATATGAAAGCAGATTTACTCAATACTGAAGATATTATCAACAGCCCAGAAATTCTCATCCAATATGACGGCTTAATTTGGGGCTCCCCCACTTATTTAGGTGGTGTATCTTCCAAGTTAAAACAACTCATGGATGCAACTGGTCCATTATGGAAAAAACAAAGTTTTAAAGGAAAATTAGCGGCTGGATTTACCGTTTCATCTCTACCTGCTGGTGATAAACAATCCACACTAATTTCAATTTTTACCTTTTGTATGCAACATGGCATGTTATGGGTAGGTAACCCAATTCTACCAGAACAACATCAAGGTGTTGCCTATACACAAGCAGCTAACCGACTCGGCTCATGGTCAGGTTTAATGGCTCAGGCTGAACATGGCAGTAATGCCGATGGGTTTGAGGAAGGAGATATTAAAACTGCTCAACAATTTGGAGAAAATTTTGCATTAACCTTAAGTGCTTATCAAGGAATATAAGACCATGAAAGCACAGAAACTTTTATTCCTCTTAATTTTATCAGGAATGATGTCTTTTATAATTTCAGGCATTTCAACTTTTAAAGTAGTGGGACTAAATCACCATTTCCTTTCATTGTGGGTATCGGCTTGGATTATTGCATGGATATTGGCTTTTCCAAGTGTATTGATTTGTGCTCCTATTGCCCAGAAATTAGTCGACATCATATTTAAGAAAGTTGAAAAAATACGCCTGTAAGTTAAAACGTACAAAACTTGCGGTGATTTGCGGATATTCAGCTTTAGTATTTTTTCATAGTATATAAACCATAGAGAGACAGGATGTCTCATTGAAGAAGAATAAGAACGCAGGAAGCGGTAGTTGACAGGAGTTAGCTACATAAAGCTGAATACGAAGAAACCTCGACAGGATGTCGGGGTTTTTTCATTTCAATTATACAAAATTCTTACTTTATAGATGTGCTGAGCAACAGAACTTATATTGATCCGATAAGTACGGCTGAATACCATCATTTCATTTGAAATTTGATTATTGGTTTTGTATTTTGCTTACCTCATCTTTAGCTCAAGATCATTTTGAACCATCAGAATTACACCGCCTTAGCCTCAAATTTTTTATTATTGCATTGATGACAATAATGACAGGGTGTACAAGCTTAGGACCTAACAGTGGCTCATTTTCTTGGCGCTCCAATAAACTCTCGTCTGGCTTACAAAAAGCTTATTCTGTTCCAGCGAGTACAGCCAATCGGCTATCTCCAATGATTATTCAAAGTGCTGACCAATATAATGTCCCCCCTCTTTTACTCGCAGCAGTCATCAGGCAAGAGTCTAGTTACAATAGTAATGCTCGCTCTCCTACTGGTGCTGTCGGTTTAACTCAAATTATTCCGAGTTATTGGCAACAAACTTGTGCTGGGAATTTGTATGATGAAACTACTAATATCCAATGTGGGGCTTATATCTTAAATCACTATTATCAGTCAGCTGATAGTTGGTTCAAAGCAACAGCTTATTATAATGTGGGACCGACTGGATATGAGCGAAGCTTCTGGACACGACACAAAGCAAAAAAATATGCTCGATCTGTGAAACGTCATCAGAAAACTTTAAAAAGTGCATTATAAATTCAGATCAAATAAAAAAGCCCATCTATTAATGGGCTTTTTTACATAGTTAATTTTATTCGTCAAATAAACCTTCAAATAAAACAGAAGATAAATAACGTTCTCCGCTATCAGGAAGAATAACAACTATTGTTTTACCAGCATTTTCACGACGTTCTGCAATTTTAGCTGCAGCAGCCAAGGCAGCTCCACTTGAGATACCTACCAAAATACCTTCTTGAGTTGCACAGTTTCTCGCCCATTGAATTGCTTCTTCACTACTCACTGGTAAGACTTCATCAACCAAATCTAAATCAAGATTTTTTGGAATAAAGTTTGCACCAATCCCCTGAATTTTATGAGGTGCAGGCGTAATACTTTCACCATTTTTAGTTTGAGTAATAATTGGAGACTCAGCAGGTTCAACTGCTACTGAGTACAATGGCTTATTTTGGACCTGTTCAAAATAACGAGAAATACCCGTTATCGTACCTCCAGTACCTACGCCAGCAACTAAAATATCAACCTGCCCACCTGTTGCTTGCCAAATTTCTGGGCCAGTTGTGTCCACATGAATTTGTGGATTGGCTGGGTTTTCAAATTGTTGTGGCAAAAAATAAACATCTGGCTGCTCAGTTGCTAATCGTACCGCTTCATCAACCGCACCTTTCATCCCTTTCGCCGGTTCGGTTAGAACTAAATTAGCACCTAAAGCTTTTAATACTTTTCTGCGTTCAAGACTCATGCTGGCTGGCATGGTCAAAGTAATTGGATAACCCTTCGCCGCCGCAACAAAAGCCAATGCAATCCCTGTATTACCACTAGTTGGTTCAACTATATGCATGCCTTCTTTCAACACACCTCTTTTTTCTGCATCTGCAATAAGTGCAGCCCCAATACGGCATTTCACAGAAAAGGCAGGATTACGACTTTCTATTTTCGCTAATACAGTTGCACCAGTTTTAATTAAACGGTTGATACGAACTAAAGGCGTATTACCAATAGCTTCTGCATTATTTGAATAAACTGCGATACCTAAATTATTGGGCGTTGGAAATTGCTGATCGGTAGACATGTTATATCCTTATTAGACTTGATATGAATTTCTTCCATTATAATCATATAAAGAATTGTAGGTATAAATTCCGCGCATAAAAAAACACCCCCATTCGTTGGAATGGGGGTGTTTAGAATAATGAGCTGGCGATGACTTACTCTCACATGGGTAACCCCACACTACCATCAGCGCTAAGAGGTTTCACTTCTGAGTTCGGGAAGGGATCAGGTGGTTCACTCTTGCTATGGT
>NZ_JAFBJL010000007.1:0-163470 GCF_016809775.1 Acinetobacter sp. C13 | reverse complement strand
ACCATAGCAAGAGTGAACCACCTGATCCCTTCCCGAACTCAGAAGTGAAACCTCTTAGCGCTGATGGTAGTGTGGGGTTACCCATGTGAGAGTAAGTCATCGCCAGCTCATTATTACAAACACCCCCATTCCAATGAATGGGGGTGTTTTTTTATTGCGTGGAATTTAATTTTTAATAAAAGATAGGATTTGTATTCTTGCTGTATTCTATGAATATAATGATGAACTCTATTATTTTTGGGTACGTCCATGAAAATCAATTCTTTCTCTCCAATACCTGAAGATGATGAAGAGCTATCTTTGCCTGCATTGATTTATTGGGCATCTCTAGGTGATATCGATCAAGTAAAAGAATTACTAATAGAGGGAGAAAATCCTAATCAGATAGATGATGAGGGATATAGTGCTCTACAAGCAGCTGCTGAAAATGATCATTTAGAGATAGTTCAACTCTTAATTGAAAAAGGTGTGCATGTCGCTTACAAAAGTGAATACACAGCATTAGAGCTTGCAGAAATGGCTGGTAATACTGATGTAGTGGAGTATTTAAAGAGTTTATAAAATTAAAGGCCTCTTTTGTTTAGAAAAGAGGCCTTTTGTTCAATTAAGACAAATGATATTTCTGTAGTTTCTTAACAATGGATTGAAGACCTTTTACTTCAAACTCATTAGCTTCGAATTTTTCATCTTTATTACGTTTAAATATATCTCTTATCTCTATTACAGCATTCGGGTCAATAATGCTTAAACTTGAGGTGACTTGACGTATTTGACTAATAGAACGAGAGCCATTTGTTGAACCATAGCCAATAAATGCAGCAGGTTTACCACCCCACTCCTTGCCGGCATAATCAAGTGCATTTTTTAAAGCTGGGCTGTAACCATGGTTGTATTCTGGGCTAATAAAGATAAATGCGTCTGCTTGAGCAATTTTGTCTGCCCATTCTTGTTGTTTAGGTTGATCATAAATCCCGGTAGCAGGTGGGTGAGAGCCTGAAAATAACGGTAAATTCCACTCTTTTAAATCAATTACTTCTGTCTGAAAATCTTCTAGATTAAATGATGGAATTGTGGATTCTAGCCAATTGGCAACTTTAATTGCTGTACGTCCTTCACGAACACTTCCTACGATAATATAGACCAGCATGTATTTTTCCTAAGAGTTTTTATCTTTATAACTTAATTCATTATATAGGCAGGAGAGAATATAGAATTTGTAAGGATTCTTATGTCACTAATAAAAATTAAATCATAAAAAAGCCCTCATTCAGAGGGCTTTTTTATTTACATGAGTTTAATGCCTTGTTGGCCAGCTGGAGTTACTTTGAATATCTCTACTTCAAAAGTAATATTTTTGCCAGCTAAAGGGTGGTTGAAATCAATTTCAGTAATATCATCGTTCACTGATTTCACGACACCAAATAAAGTTGCTTTTGCTTTATCTTCAAACTCGATCATGTGACCAGGAATAGGTCGTTGTTCGAATTTAACCGTATCAAATATTTGAATATTTTCCGGATTCCATGGACCAAAAGCATCTTCTGGTGGTAGATGTACAGTACGTCGATCACCTGCACGTAAGCCAAGAAGGGCTTTCTCAAAACCTGGTAAAAGGTTTCCGTCACCAATAGTCAGACTAACTGGCTCTTCACGGCTACGTGTATTGTCAATTTCTACACCATTTTCGATAGCTACAGAAAAGTGTAGGTCGACTTTAGAGCCTTCTTGGATACGAATTTCTTCGTTAGGTTGAATAATTTCGGTCATATTATGCATCCGAATTTTGGTTACGTTGCTTCTCAAGGAAGAATGTATCAATGAGTAGCAAAATCGTACCTAGAGTGATGGCACTGTCCGCAATATTAAAAGCTGGAAAGTGATGATTTTGGTAATAAACATGAATGAAATCGACCACATAACCTAGGGTAATACGGTCAATTAAATTGCCTAAAGCTCCACCTAAAATTAAAGCGATGGCTACAGGTAGCACCACCATTTTTTTAGGCATACGCATTAACCAAAATACAAAAAGTACTGAAACTAAGCCTGCCAGAGATGTGAAGAAATAGCGTTGCCATCCTCCAGCGTCTGATAAAAAGCTAAAAGCTGCACCATAGTTATGTAATAGTGTCCAGTTTAAAAATGGAAGTACCGGTACAGGATCTGCATAGTTTAGATGTGTACTCGCAATCCATTTTGTCCATTGATCCAATACAATGGCAAGGACTGAAAGTCCAAGCCAAATCAGATTATGTGGATAAAACTGGAATAAGCCTTTTTTAGCTTGTGAATTAGGCATATTTTCTCACTTCGCCACGACCAGTGACGTTCACAATACAACGACCACATAAACCAGGATGATCAGCATGTGTATTTACATCTGGAAGAACGTGCCAGCAACGTGCACATTTTTCACCTTCAGCTGCAGATATTTGTACACGTAAGCCTTCCATTTCAGTTGCTTCACCTTGCTCAGCAAATGGATGTACTACTACTTGCGAAGTAATAAGAACAAAACGGAGTTCATCAGCCAGTTGGTTTAAAACTGTTTGTAATGATTCACTTGCCCAAAGTTCAACTTTGGCTGAAAGATTACTGCCGACAAGTTTAGCGTTACGCGCTGCTTCAATCTGTTTATTTACTGCAGATTTTACGCTAATCAATGTTTGCCAATCTTCTTCAGAAAGCAAGTTTGCTTTTGATGAAACAGGTAAGTCATACCATTCTGAAGTAAATACATACTTTTCAGTTTGTTCTGGAATCAATGGCCAAGCTTCTTGAGCCGTAAAGCTTAAGATTGGGCTCATCCAACGGATAAATGCTTGGACAATATGATAAAGCGCTGTTTGAGCAGAACGACGTGCCTGAGAATCTGCTTTAGTGGTGTATTGACGGTCTTTGATAATATCTAGGTAGAAACCACCTAAGTCATTAATACAGAAGCTTGTTAATGCACTACACACCACATGGAAGTTCATTTCTTCGTAAGCAGTGATAATAGTTTGTTGTACTTCATTCGCACGCTGCAAAATATATTGATCAAGAGCGATAAGGTCATCTACGTCCAAAGCATCAGTACTTGGTTTGAAACCATTTAGGTTCGCAAGCAAGAAGCGTAGGGTATTACGAATACGGCGATAGCTATCACTTACACGGCTAAAGATTTCTTTCGATGCTGCGATTTCATAACGGTAGTCGCTAGACGCTACATATAGTCGTAAACCATCTGCACCAAGCTGTTTGATGATTTCTTCAAGCGGGATATAGTTGCCTAAAGATTTCGACAATTTACGACCGTTTTCGTCCACTGTAAAACCATGAGTTAACAAGGCTTTATATGGCGCACGATTGTGAATTGCCATAGATGTTAATAAAGAAGATTGGAACCAGCCACGGTGTTGGTCTGAACCTTCTAAATATAAGTCAGCAGGGCTTTCTAATTCATCACGTTGCTCAAGTACAGCGTAATGCGTTGTACCAGAGTCGAACCATACATCGAGTGTATCGCGAACAGCATTGTATTGTTCAGCATCTTCACCAATGAAATCTTTTGCTTCACGTTTGAACCATGCTTCGATACCTTCTTCTTCGATCAGTTGAGCAACTTCTTCGATGAGTTCAGGTGTACGCGGGTGTAATTCGTTCGTATCTTTATGAACGAAGAATGGAATTGGAACACCCCAAGTACGTTGACGTGAAATACACCAGTCCGGACGACCTTCGATCATTGATTCAATACGGTTTTTACCCCAGTTCGGTACAAACTCGATATCATTTTCAATGGCATTAAGCGCACCTTCACGTAATCCTTTTTGATCCATGCTAATGAACCACTGTGGTGTAGCACGGAAAATAATTGGAGTCTTATGGCGCCAGCAGTGTGGGTAGCTGTGTTTAATTGGTTGATGAGCCCATAAACGGCCTACAGCGCCCAAAGCTTCGATGATCTTTGGATTGGCTTTATAGATGTGCTCACCAGCATAGATTGGAGCAGTTGGGAGATAAACACCGTTACCACCCACGGGGTTATCTACTTTAAGGTTGTATTGAAGACCTACTTTATAGTCGTCTGCACCATGGCCAGGTGCTGTATGTACGGCACCTGTACCGCTTGTTGCGATAACGTGTTCACCTAAAATAACCGGAACTTGACGATCAGTAAGTAGAGGATGTTGTAGGGTAAGGTTTTCAAGAGCCGAACCTGTAAAATCAGCTAAAACAACTGGGTTTTCAAGCTTGTAACGCTCAATCGCTGAAGCAACTAGGTCTTTAGCAAGAATGAAGTTTTGCTTACCGCGCTCAGTAGATACTTGTACCAATTGATATTCAATTTCTGCATGCAACGCAACGGCTTGGTTAGCTGGTAATGTCCAAGGTGTAGTGGTCCAGATCACGATATCTGTCGGATCTTGAACTTCTACGTTTAAGCGGGCACTTAAATCTTTTAGATCTACAACGCCAAAGCCAACATCAATTGCGTCAGATTTTTTATCTTCGTATTCAACTTCTGCTTCAGCAAGCGCTGAACCACAGTCCATACACCAGTTCACTGGCTTTAAGCCTGGCTGGATATGACCATTTTTCTGGATAAGACCTAGAGCACGAACGATATCGGCTTCTTGTTTGTAATTCATGGTGAGATAGGGATTATCCCAATCACCTAAAATACCAAGACGTTTAAAGTCAGTACGTTGTAAATCAATTTGTTTTAGCGCGTATTCACGGCAAAGTTTACGGAAAGTTGCTGCGTCAACTTTCTCGCCCACTTTACCCACTTTTTCTTCGACTTTTAGTTCGATTGGTAAGCCATGACAGTCCCAACTCGGAACATATGGTGCATCAAAACCTGAAAGCGTACGGCTTTTTACAATAACGTCTTTGAGTACTTTATTGACCGCGTGACCCAAGTGAATTGTACCGTTCGCATATGGAGGGCCATCATGCAAAATATATTTTTTCTTGCCAATACGCGATGCACGAATCTGCTGATAAATGTTGTCGGTATACCACTCTTCTAACCATTTCACTTCACGTACTGCCAAATTTGCTTTCATTGCAAATTGAGTATCCGGCAGGTTTAGCGTGGCTTTGTAGTCCACTGCATTCTCAGGAGTTTGCTTATCGCTCATGCAAGTTTTCTTCCAGTTTAATCAGCGTGGGAGCTGACATGTTTTACAATCAAAATTCGAATTAAAAAGGAAATTGTGTCGTGTCGTTACGGTATTGTCGTAACTGTTGCACGTCATTATCAATTCCAGCCTTAAGTGCTTCAAGCGAAGGGTAGTTCAATTCACCATGAAGATAGTGAAGAAAAGTCACCCGCATAAATAAGCCATACAGATTAGCAGAAACATCAGGGAAATGTACTTCTAATCTCCATTCTGGATGTTCTTGCTGAATGGCGGGGCGTGTACCGACATGACCTGCGCCATAGAGGCTATTTTCATGATATCCGGCAATTCCCGGTTTCTCAGGTGTTTCTTGGCACACTTTTTCAGTGAGAGAAGTTGTTTCGCAAATGACTTCAACGCCATAAATACCGTTTAAACAAGGTTTATGGCGATTGAGACGAACATTAATGGTTGGAAAAGCAAGAGTTCGTCCAATTTGGTCACCATATTGGACACGCCCAGTAATACTGTATGGACGGCCTAATAATTTAGCTGCTAAAGCAAGATTACCCACTTGAAGTACTTGGCGAATACGGGTTGAACTTACGCGTTCACCTTCAAGTTCAATGGTATGTAAATTTGTTACTTGGAAGCCATAATCTTTTAAAAATTCACTGTTGCCTTGGCGGTCTTTACCGAAATGAAAGTCATCCCCCAAAACTAATGACTGGGCATTTAATTTGTTTTTTAATAAATCTGCGAAGGCAGATGCGCTCATGCTACGGAAATGTTCATCAAATTTAGCAACCGCAATATAGTCAACGCCAAGCTCAGCTAGGTATTCAACTTTTTCCCGTAATGAATTAATACGAGGAGGTGCATCGTAACCTTTAAAGAACTCAAGCGGTTGTGGCTCAAAAATCATGACCAGTGTTTTTAAGCCTTGTGCTGCAGCAATGTTTTTGAGTTGAGCAATCATCGCTTGGTGGCCTAAATGGACACCATCAAAATTACCAATAGTTACCGCTGTTGGAGGTAACTGAAAATTAGGCGATAACGCATTGAGACGAAGCAGTTTCATGAACTTAAAATATGGCTATTTTTGCAAGGGCTATATATTGCCATAATCTCACAGATTCGTCTTGTTGTTGTGTTTTTACTCAGTTATTTTTCAAAATGAATATCTTTATATTTAAAATACTGATGAATTAAATAAAAATAAATCAATTTTTCTTATTAGTGGTTTGCTCTACTATATCTTTATCCACTCTTTGATTAGAGAACTAAGATGAAAAAACCCTTTTACCAATTAAATCATAGCAAAGATGTTATACGGCATTTTACTCCAAATTGGTTTACAGCGACTATGGGTACTGGCGTGGTGAGTATGATTTTAATCCAGCTGCCATTTGCTCAATCTTTTTTATTCACATTAGCAACTTGGTTATGGCAATTTAATATTGTTTTATTTAGCGTTTTTTCAGTTCTTTATTTATTGCGGTGGTTTCTTTTCCCTCATGAAGCGAAGCAAATATTTAATCATCCAAATATGAGCTTGTTTTTAGGGGCTATCCCAATGGGGCTCGCAACGATATTAAATGGTTTTTTAAGCTTCGGTGTCGGGCTTTACGGTGAAGTGGCTATCCATATTGCTCAAGCTTTATGGTACATCGATGTCTTTTTAGCGCTAGCAATTGCGTGGATCGTGCCATTTTGTATGTTTAGTCGTCAGAACCATCAGCTACATACGATGACTGCAATCTGGCTTTTACCTGTGGTTGCCTGTGAAGTAGCAGCAAGTTCTGCCGGCATGTTGGTTGCACATTTACCAGCAGATATGCATAGCTTTCATTTATTAATGGCTGGCTATGTACTTTGGGGAATCTCTGTTTTACCAGCATTCGCTATTCTGACAATTTTAATGCTGCGTATGGCTTTGCATCAGCTACCTGAAAAAGAAGTCGCTATTTCTAGCTGGCTCTCTTTAGGCCCGATTGGTACAGGTGCATTAGGTTTATTGTTACTCGGGCAGCAGGCACAAAGAGTGGCGCCAAATGTAGGATTTGACCAATTTGCTAATGTCTTTCAAGCTTTAGGAGTTGTAGGTAGTCTCGTGCTTTTAGGTTTTGGATTATGGTGGCTTGGTCTTGCGATTTTAACAACGCTTCGTCACGCAAAGACAGGTATTCCATTTAACTTGGGCTGGTGGGGCTTAACCTTTCCATTAGGTGTATTTATTCTCGCACTATTTAATTTAGGACATCAGGTTGAAATTGTATTCTTACAATACGTTGCTGTCGCATTGAGTATTCTGTTATTGACGATGTGGGGCGTTGTAATGAAGAAAACGCTAGCAGGAGCATATAGTGGTCAACTGTTTTTTTCTCCATGCTTAATCGCTTTACAACAAAAAGTGCAGTAATGATGAAAAGGTGCAAAAAGCTTTTGCACCTGATTTATACTTATTTTCTAACTTATTTAATTTTGATTTGAGCTTTTTGAATGAACACTGATATTGCTTTAATTATGGCACTTCCTAATGAATCTAAGGGTTTATTTGAACAAGCAGGTGTTGAAGTCCATTACAGTGGTATTGGTAAAATTAATGCTGCCTTTAAAGCATTTGAAGTTATTCAAAAAACAGGATGCAAAACTCTAATTAATTTAGGTACAGCGGGAAGCTCTGCATTTAATCGACATGATTTAGTCGAAGTAAAAACTTTTGTACAACGGGATATGGATGTTTCACCCCTAGGTTTTGAAGTAGGTGTAACGCCGTTAGATGATCATTTGGCGGCAGAGATTCATCTTCAATCACATTTTGCTGATTTGCCAAAAGCAGTATGTGGAACAGGTGATTCATTTGAAACAGGTCAGCCAAAAGTAGCTTGTGATGTGGTTGATATGGAAGGCTATGCTTTAGCTAAAGTGTGCCATAAGTTAGGTGTACGATTAATTTCTGTGAAGTATATTACTGATGGGGCAGATGACACTGCACATTTGGATTGGGAAGAAAATTTATTGTTAGGCGCTCAGAAACTCCTAGCTCTTTATCAAAACCATTTCTAAAAAAAGATCGGCAAATTTGCCGATCTTTTTTTGTTTTAACGAGGCAATACGCCGTATAGCATCATATGTACCGTATGCTCAATCGAACGCTGGAACATACTGCGGTTACGAAGCGTTTTACCGGTCACCATTTCCATTTGTGTTGCAAAATCTGCATAGTTTTGCGTAAGGCCCCAAATATTTAAGATTAATAGCTCAGGGTCGATATCTGGAGAAATTTTCCCTTCTTCTTGCCATGTTTGAATAACCTTGGCTTTGCGCTTAAATAGCTTTTTCAAAGGCCCTTTCAGTATAGGCAAAATATGTGGAGCCCCTTGAATAATTTCTAGTGCAAACAATCTAGATGCTTTCGGTTGGCTACGAGACAGTTCGATTTTTTGAATTAAATAGTGAGATAAGGCTTCGGCTGGTTCTAATTCAGCTTCTAAAGTTTGTAAGGGGGCCAACCATTTTTGTAAAACGGTTGTGAGCACTTCTACATATAAAGACTCTTTATTTTCATAGTAATAGAAAATATTCGACTTATGCATGTCGGCGAGTTGGGCAATTTCATCCAGACTTGCGCCACTAAACCCATAGACTGAAAATACGTCAAGGGCCGCAGCAAGAAGCTGATTGCGCTTTTGGGTACTCTTTTTTTGTTCCATCTGCTGCATAATTAAAAAAATAATATTCCCATTGTAAGGGAAATTGTTTGATTTGTGCACAGGTGTCTTGCTTTTTTAATCAAAAAACAGCTAGTTATTTGCGTAATAGATATACTATTGTGCAAAAAATAGAGAGATTCCCTAGTTTATTGTTATTCTTAAAAATATTTTTTAACTTTCGCCCTAAAAAAGAGCAATAAAACAGTAGTTTTATTGCTCGTAAATTGGGCATTTTTCGGCTGAGCATTTCTGATTACTCATCGCAATCTTAAGTTGCCAAAACTGCATCGAGTACTTGTTGTTCAAGTTGGGCAAAAGTAATGCTCTTTTTACGCGGGCGTGGAAGATTAACTTGGAAACTTTGAGCAATCTGGCCCTTATCTAATAAGATAATACGGTCAGCTAATTGCACTGCTTCACTTACATCGTGTGTGACTAAAATTGCAGTAAAGCCTTGCTCCTTCCACAAGCGCTCAATCAAGCTTTGCATCTCAAGCCGAGTTAGAGCATCTAATGCACCCAAAGGTTCGTCTAGCAACAATATGCGTGGAGTATGTGATAGTGCACGGGCTAGGGCTGTACGCTGACGTTGACCACCTGAGAGCTGGGAAGGCCATTGTCCCGCTTTTTCTTTTAAACCTACTTTTTCTAATAATTCTTCTGCCAAAGCATGTTGTGATTTTGGTAGCCCAAGTTGAACATTTTGAAGAATATTTCTCCAAGGAAGTAAACGAGGATCTTGGAACATTACTCGAATATCATCGTTCGTAATGCCTTCACGTAAATGTCGGGCAGATTTAAATTTGATTTCCCCAAAGCTGGCTTTTTCAAGTTGAGCAATTAAACGGAGTAACGTACTTTTGCCACAACCACTTCGGCCAACAATTGCTAAAAACTCACCCGGCTGGATGTGTAGGTCAAGATCTTCGAGGACCTTTACCTCACCATAAAATTTATAAAGTTGCTCAATCAGAATCTCTGCTCCTAATACAGGTTCTTGAGATTCTGTTGGTTCTTCCGGAATGAGCTGCACTTCATTCTGATTAATATTTAAATTCAGATTTGTCATGTTCTAAGCTCCCTTATTTCTGATATCCAGAGTGCCAACGTAGTAAATAGCGTTCCAAAAGCTGTGCTAAAACATCTGCCAGTTTGCCTAGTAAGGCGTACAGAAGAATACCGACCAGAACTACATCCGTTTGTAAAAACTCACGTGCATTCATGGTCATATAACCAATACCTGCTTGAGCTGAAATGGTTTCAGCAACAATAAGCAATACCCAAACCAAACCTAAAGCAAAGCGTAAACCCACTAAAATAGAAGGCATCGCACCCGGCAAAATAATTTCTTTGTAAAGCTGCCAACGTGAAAGTCCGTAGCTTTTACCCATCTCAATCAATTGAGGGTCAACTGACCGAATACCGTGATAGGTGTTGATATAGATAGGGAAGAAAACACCTACGGCGACTAAAAATAATTTCGCTGTTTCATCAATCCCGAACCACAAGATGACAAGTGGGATAAGTGCTAAGGCTGGGATGTTACGAATCATTTGTAAGGTCGTGTCGAGCAGGGTAGAGGCGAAACGCGAAGACCCGTTGAGTAGACCTAATAACAAACCTGAACCGCCGCCTATCAGAAGGCCAAGCAGTGCACGACCAGCACTGACTTTAACGTGCTGCCAGAGTTCGCCACTCACCAGTAGATGCCAAAAAGCGGAAACTACAGCAGTAGGTGCGGGTAAAATACGGCTTTCTAAAAGACCCGAACTTGAGGCAATTTGCCAAACAACCAATAGAAGAATAGGGAAAATCCAAGGCAGCAAACGCTGCCCGATTTGTTTTGTTCCACGTGAAACAACACTTTCAGCTTTGCTCATGCAGGCTCCTTGACGGAACTATTTTGCTTCTTCTCGTCTGGAACATAATTGTTGGCAATAATTTCCCCGAATGGACCGGTTAAATTTGGCTGAGCAAGTTTAGCGCGAGTTTCAATTGGTAATAACGGGAATACCAATTCTGCAAAACGGATTGATTCTTCAAGGTGTGGATAGCCTGAGAAAATGAAGGTATCAATACCTAAGTCAGCATATTCCTGAATGCGAGCAGCAACTGTTTCAGGATCACCTACAAGAGCTGTTCCAGCACCACCACGGACTAAGCCAATACCTGCCCAAAGGTTTGGAGATACTTCTAGTTTGTCTCGATTACCGCCGTGGAGAGCCGCCATACGTTGTTGGCCTACAGAGTCCATTTGTGCAAATTTTTTCTGTGCTGCAGCAATAGTCGCATCATCAAGATATTGGATAAGCTCGTTAGCTGCTGCCCAAGCTTGTTCGTTGGTTTCACGAACAATTACATGCAAGCGAATGCCGTAAGTTAATTTACGACCTTTAGCCTCAGCTTTAGCACGAACATGTTCGATCTTTTGTTTGACAGCTTCTGGCGGTTCCCCCCAAGTGAGGTAAGTATCGACTTGCTCAGCTGCAAGATCGACAGCGACGTCTGAAGAGCCGCCGAACCAAAGTGGTGGATAAGGCTTTTGAACAGGTGGGTAAAGTAGTTTTGCATCATCCACTTGTAAGCGTTCACCGTGGAATGTAAAAGCTTCACCTGTATGTGAGCGTGTCAAAATCTCACGCCAGATTTTTACGTATTCATTAGCAGTTTGATAACGTGTTGAGTGATCTTCATATAAGCCATCACCGCGTAGTTCTGCTTCATCACCACCAGTCACTAAGTTGAGTAATACACGGCCATTCGACAAGCGGTCAAACGTTGCAGCCATACGTGCTGCCAAAGCTGGAGTGGTTACCCCTGGTCGTAATGCAACTAAAAATTTAAGGTGTTGAGTTGCATCAATTAAGCTAGCCGCCGTAATCCAAGGATCTTCACATGAACGACCTGTTGGAATAAGTACACCTTCGTAACCTAAATTATCTACTGCCACAGCAATTTGCTTCATATAGGCATGGTCAACCTGACGAGCGCCTTTACTTGTACCTAAATAGCGACTATCACCGTGGGTAGGAATAAACCAGAAAATTTTCATGTGCATTACCTATATGTCTATTAAAATTACTTGGCACCCCAAACAACCTGTTTAATGCTGATTGGTTTTGGAATGATGCCTTGTTGAGTAAAAATGTCTGCGAGTTGCTGTTGCTCAGCAATCACTTTGCTGTTAAGAGGAGCGGCTGATGAAGGGCGCGGACGGCGTTTAATAAATAAATCACTGGTTGCAGGTTTAAGACCTGTACTTTGACCAATCGCACCTGCCGTTTCTGCTTGATGGCTTTGAACCCATTTATCGGCTTGATTGATTTGTTTGATGAGCCCTGAAACAGCTTTCGGATGTTGTTTAACAAAATTTGGAGCTGCTAAATAAAATGTATAGTTCGGGCTTAAGCCTTTACCCGATGCAAGAACACGAGCTTGGTCTTCTAGTTGTGCTGAAGCGAAGTAAGGATCCCAAATGGCCCATGCATCAACGGCACCTTTTTGAAATGCTGCGCGAGCATCGGCTGGAGTAAGCCAGATTGGCGTAATGTCGCTCCAGTTTAGGCCTGCTTTACGTACGGCTTGCACAAGTAAGTAATGTGAGCTCGAACCTTTTTGCAGTGCAATGCGTTTACCTTTAAGGTCTTTCAGCTGTTTGAGCTGTGAGTTTTTAGGAACCAAAATTGCCGATGCCAATGGTTTAGCTGCTTCATAGGCAATGTAATACAAAGGCTTGCCAGCCGCTTGTGCGTAGACAGGAGGTGTATCTCCAGTAACGCCTACATCAAGTGAACCGACAGCTAAAGCTTCTAAAATTTGTGGACCAGCAGGGAACTCGTTCCAAGTAACTTTGGCATTTGGAAATTCTTGTTCAAATAATTTTTGTTGTTTGGCAATCGCAAAGTTAATCGAACTTTTTTGAAAACCAATACGAAGTTCTTTCACAGTTGGGTCAATTGCCCAAGCTGGCGCTGCGATTGTTAAGCCTAATACAGTAATTGCACTGATGCGCTTAACCAATTGTGTCCACTGACTCTTACTAAATAATGACTGATGTTGCATATTGATATCCTTGTTCCCCTTGAGGTCAGGCACAGCATTTATATTGTTATTTGCCGTGCCTAAGCTGGGTTTATTTCAGTTTTAAAATGGCGTCTTGAATAGTGAGTTTGTTTGGAATGAGCTTTTGTGCATAAAAAGCATTAGCTACTTGTTGTTGTTCTTGTGCCACCTTGTCAGAGATTGGCTGAACTCCAAAACCCATACGTGAAATTGAAGTTTTGAGTACATCAAACTCAAGTGCGGTAGGTTTTTCGAGTAACTTGGCAGCTTCATCCTGATGTGAACTTACCCACTCAGTGGTCTGATTAAGAGTTTGTACAACAGTGTTGAGTACTTTCGGATTATTTTCTGCAAATTTACGGTCAGCTAAATAGAACTGATGATTACTCACCAAGTTTTCGCCTGTTGCTAAAACTCGCGCCTGAATTTGATGTTCAGCCGCTGCAAAGAAAGGATCCCAAATCACCCATGCATCTACAGCACCTTTTTCAAAGGCAGCACGAGCGTCTGATGGCGGTAAATAAACTGGTTGAATATCACTTAAGCTTAAGTTGTTGGCTTCTAAAACTTTTAACAATAGGTAATGAACATTCGAGCCTTTATTAAGAGCAACACGTTTGCCCTTTAAATCTTTAATAGATTGGATTGGAGAGTCTTTTTGTACCAATAGTGCTTCAGCTTTTGGCGCAGCAGGTTGGTTTGCGACATAGACTAAATTTGGATTGGCAGCCTGAGCAAAGATCGGTGGCGCTTCACCTGCTTCACCGAGTGAAACACTTCCTACGTTTAAACCTTCAAGCAATTGAGGGCCAGCAGGGAACTCAACCCATTTCACTTGCACGCCTTGCTCTTTTAATGCTTTTTCTAAGTCACCACGAGCCTTTAAAATAGGAAGAATCCCATATTTCTGATAGCCGATATTTAAGGTTGTGGTGGCTTGTTCCTCTTTTTTGGCACAACCACTTAACATCATCACTCCTGCAAGGCTGGCCGCGATGACTAAATATTTTGCCCATGAAGTGGTGTTGAAAAGTGCCATGAGATTTCGTACTCCCCGAAAGAGAAAAAGAAAAAAAATAATTGGATGAGCAGATACCCTAAATGGATTTTTATTTCAGAAAAAATAAGTATTCGGTCTTTATTTATGCAAAAAAAAGCTAAACACAATAGGCTATAAACTTATGCGAAAAAATGATTTATCTAATAGAAATATATTTAATGCATTGTTATTAAGTTAATGTAAATAAAATAAAAAATATTAAAACCTTAAAAAATTTAGATTTAAAAAAAGTACAACCATAAATTAATCGTGTTTACGGTTGTACTTTTTGAACTAAGCTTATCTGAAATAAGAATATCTTAAAAAGAGCAAAGGCTAAGGAAGCAGTTTCTTAAAGACTAAAGAATTCCTTTGATAGTTATAAAGCGCCTGACGAGCATTTGGTAAATCATCAACACTCACCTGATGGAAACCGTGCTCTAAGAACCAGTGGGCGGTACGGGTGGTTAAAACAAATAATTGACGAATACCTTGTTCCTTTGCCTTTTCTTCAAGGAATTGCAAAATCTGGCTACCACGGTTCGATTTACGATAACTTGGGTGTACTGCGACGCAGGCAATTTCTGCTGAACGTGTTTCATTAAATTCGGTTGGAATTGGATAAAGTGCAGCACACGCTAGAATTGTACCATCGCGCTCAATAACAGCGAACTGGCTAATCTCTTGCTCTAAACGTTCACGCGAACGATAAACTAAGATACCTTCTTCTTCTAGCGGACGTAATAAATTCATTAAACCGCCCACATCTTGAATGTTGGCCATGCGAACTTCTTCATAATGCGCATCGGTAATCATGGTACCTATACCATCTCGAGTAAATAACTCTTCGAGAAGGGCGCCATCATAGGCATAAGAAATAAGATGAACGCGGTGTACGCCTGATAAAGATGCTTTTTTTGCCTGTTGCAAATGCAAAGTGAGTGTTGGGCTAATGGTTTGGTATTGTTGAATATAGTAGTCCAGTTGATGTGGGCTTAATTCACGTAATATTTGCTCATCTTCATTCAACAATCCTTGTTGCTCACCTAGAAAAATGAGTTTATCTGCTTTTAAGTAAGTTGCTGTTTTAGTTGCAACTTCTTCAGCTCTTAAGTTAAAAACCTCACCTGTAGTGGAGTAACCCGTTGGCCCTAGCAGTACAATATTATGATTATCGAGGTGTCGATCAATCGCATCTGTATCGATAGAGCGAACTTCACCTGTAAGCTGGAAATCCATGCCATCACGAATGCCATAAGGTTTAGCAGTCACAAAATTACCTGATACCACATCTATGCGAGCGCCGTACATTGGCGAGTTTGCTAAGCCCATAGAAAGCAATGCTTCGATTTCTAGGCGGATAGAACCTACAGCGCTCATGACACAGCTTAAAGATTCGCGTGTGGTAATACGGCTGTTGTCATAAAAAGGAGTTTCGATTCCTTTTTCTTTAAGGTTTTGATTAATTTGTGGACGTGCGCCGTACACGAGAATTAAGCGAATACCAAGAGAATGCAATAAAGCAATGTCGTGAATGATATGTTCAAAATTAGGATGACGGACTGCTTCACCACCAAACATCAACACAAATGTTTTATCGCGGTGAGCATTAATGTAGGGCGCTGAGTGTCGAAACCAGTGTACATAATGCTGGGTATTATTATGCGACTTACTTACAGGCTTACTTGACATACCGATCTCGAATCAACAGCAAAAAGATATAAAGATGATTCTAAACAAAAAAGATTAAAGCCGCATGTTTTAGATAAAAAAACACCCAAATTGAAATTTGGGTGCTTAAAAAGTTTTAAATTAGTAAACCACTCTAATGATTTTATGACTTTGTTCATTCACCAGTACATAATTACCATTCACTTTATACCATTTTTGGTAACGACCTGGTTTAGTCAATTTTTGATGTTGACGATAGTCGATCACGTAACGTGAATGTCGATACTCATGCGGTACAACCTGACCTACTCGCCATGCATTGCGATGATCATCTTTTTTAATCACTTTAACTGTTTTTACTTCATGGTTTTGGTAATTGCCATGATGATTATGATCGTTTGGTGCTGCCATGGCTGTTGTTGCAACTAAACCACTAAGAGAAAGAACAATCGCTGTTGTTAATTTTTTCATTGTAAACCTCGAATGATGAGCTGAATTTCAATAATTAAAGATTAGTGAACAATTGCAGATAAATCGTGGAGGCCAAGAAGAATAAATGTGAAAACTCCCTATGAAATAAGAAGAAATTAAGAAAATTCATCATTTAAGAATATAAAAAATCTTTTTATTTTTAAGTTAGATAAGCAATAAAAAAGGATAAAACCCAGAGGCTTTATCCTTTTTATTCAGCGATAGCGAGGGTCTATCGCCTTAAAAACCACGAATACTCACAATGCTATTAGAATCTGTGTCGACTAAAATATAGTCATTGTTGATTTTATACCATTGCTGATTACGGCCTGGTTTTGGCAAGTTACTGTCTTTATAGTCGACTTTATAGCCATTACCACGATAGTGCTGTGGCATAACATAGCCAGGCTGCCAGCGATGTTGTTTTAAGCGTTCAAAGCCACGCTCTTCGCGCATACGGCGTTCGTCACGGATACGATCATCATCATGATCACGTCCAAATCCTGGCCCACGATCATTCCACTCACCACGTGGACCCCCACCTTTAGGACCTTTGGGGCCATGGCCTCGGTCAAAAGGAGGATCAGCAAAGCTCGCCATACTGGTGGTTAGTACGGTTATGCAAAGGGCTAAGATGGTGAACAACTTTTTCATGATGCATCCTCGTTTACATCTGATGTCTCTCATGTTGAATACTCTACGCGCAAAATGCAGAGAAACTGTGAAGATCATTTAATGGTTCAATTAAAATTACGGATAGATCAAGGGTTTTTATCAATAATAAAAAAGACTTGTATATCTTTTCAGGTATAGGCAAGCCAGATTTGATGATTGGCCGTAATTTAATTTAGCTTTTCATCTTTAACTTTTTAATCCTGTGCATCAATACTTTGACCATTGAGTGCCAAGCTGTCTTCACCCATTAAATAGAGGTAAGCAGGCAAGATTGACTCAGGTGTAGGTAGTGTCTTCGGATCTTCTTGTGGGTAGGCTTTCGCACGCATTGCAGTACGTGTTGCGCCTGGGTTAATGCAATTAAAGCGAATATTTGGATAAGTATTTTCCGCTGCAAAAATTTTACTCACTGCTTCAATTGCAATTTTTGAGACAGAATATGCGCCCCATAAAGCTCGTGCTTCACGGCCTACACCTGAGCTGGTAAATACAACAGAGGCGTTTTCTGACTTTTGCAAAAGTGGTAATAGAGCTTGAGTGAGGGCAAACGGAGCACGGAGGTTAACTGCCATCACGTCATCCCATACTTCTGTTGGGTAATGTGCTAGCTCTACACGTTCACCTAAAATACCCGCATTATGCAAAATACCGTCTAGACGTCCAAACTGCTTTTCGAGCGTATCGACTAAAAAGTCATAATCACGGTCAGAGGCACTTGAAAGCTGTAGTGGTAAAATCGCAGGTTGCGGTGCACCGAGACTCTCAATTTCATCATAAATAACTTCAAGTTTATTTAAGGTTCTACCATGTAGGACAACGGTTGCACCATGTAGGGCATAACTTAGAGCCGCAGCTCGCCCAATTCCATCACCAGCACCGGTAATTAAAATAATTCGATCTTTGAGTAGATCCGGACGAGGTTGGTATTCTGAATATTTCATTGGTAAACCTCCTTCTTTTTATATTGATAAAACGAATAACCGTTAAAAAAGTCTATAAAACTCTGATGTTAACTTATCATACGCTGATTATCATGCAGAGCAGGAAGCTTTTGACGTAACATATCGTGTAATTCTGTCACTGTATTTACAATCGAATCGGCCTGCCAAGCGGTTAAATCATCACGGTGTTCGATAGGTAAATAGCCATAAGCTGCCAAGATGGTATACATATCGGCATTGCGACCAGCATCAATATCACGAGGATGGTCACCCACATAAATAATTTCATCTGCTGGGATATTTAACTGTTTAGCAGCCAAATACATTGGTTCAGGATCTGGTTTGGTTTTACTGACATCTTCAGGGCATACCAGAACCGCACAGCGTTCTGTTAGATTTAACTTTTCTAAAAGAGATTCACTTAATCCGCGTGGTTTGTTGGTCACAATACCCCATGGGATTTGTGCAGCTTCTAACTCTTCTAAGAGTGGATACATGCCTTCAAACAGATCTGTATCAACCACAATATTATTGCCGTACAGATCTAAAAAGTTTTGACGATGTGCCAAGAAAATTGGATTGGCCACATCCAGCTCTGGATAGACCAATTTCACCATCGCACGTGCACCTTCAGACACCTGAGTGCGAATAAGATCGGCTTCTACAACAGGGCGTCTTGCATCACGGCACATTTGCTGAATAATACGAATGAAATCCGCAGCTGTATCGATAAGCGTACCGTCTAAATCAAATAAAACAGCTTTCATCATGCACCTGTATTAATCGTATGAACCATATAGTTAACGTCAACATTTGGCGCTAACCAGTAATGCTTGGTCAGTGGGTTGTAATGTAGTCCAGTCATTTCTTTTAATGTAAGGCCTGCATTACGAATATCATGTGCCATTTCAGATGGTCGAATAAATTTATGATAATCATGCGTACCTTTTGGCAACATGCGTAGGACGTACTCTGCACCGATAATGGCAAATAAATAAGATTTTGGGTTACGGTTAATGGTCGAGAAGAACACATGGCCGCCCGGTTTAACCAGAGCCTGACAAGCTTTTACAATAGATGCTGGATCTGGAACGTGTTCCATCATTTCCATACAAGTCACCACGTCATATTGACCAGCCTGTTCTTGTGCTAATTCCTCTACGGGAATTTGACGATATTCAATATTTTGAACATTTTCTTGCTGAGCATGTAAACGGCCGACAGCTAGAGGTGCTTCACCCATATCGATACCTAATACATCTGCGCCACGACGTGCCATGCTTTCGGCCAAGATACCGCCACCACAGCCGACATCAAGTACTTTTTTACCAGCGAGACCGCCTGCACGTTCATCAATCCAGTTAAGACGTAGTGGATTGATCTGGTGAAGTGGGCGAAATTCAGAATGTTGATCCCACCATTTGGCAGCAAGTGCTTCAAACTTTGCGATTTCTTGTAAATCAACATTCAATTGCGACATGGTGCTACCTCTAAACTTGAGTTATCTTTTTGGATGTAGTTCGCCGTTAGTGTAGCGATTATTGGGAAAAAAGCGATAAACCCAATAAAAAACTTCACAGAAGCAAAACGAATTTAGCATATTTGTTTTATATTTAGGGCATAAGCTAATGCATAACAACTTAGAGGAAAAGCTGTAGCAATGAAAAAATTGGTTTTGGGTGGTTTGAGTGCAGCAATTATGGCCGTATCGGGTGGTGCAATGGCAGCAGATTTTGTTGCTGGTAAAGACTACACCGTGATTGCCAATCCAGGCAAAGTGGAAGTTCCGGGGAAAATCGAAGTTCGAGAGTTCTTTTGGTATGGATGTCCACACTGTTTCAAACTTGAACCGCATATGCAAACGTGGTTAAAGCAGATTCCTAAAGATGTACGTTTTGTGCGTACACCAGCTGCAATGAATAAAATGTGGGAACAAGGGGCGCGTACATATTATACATCTGAGGCATTAGGTGTACGTAAGCGCACGCATTTACCACTGTTCCATGCGATTCAAGTGAACGGTCAACAAATTTTTGATCAGGCTTCTGCTGCGAAATTCTTTACTCGTTATGGCGTACCTGAGCAGAAATTTAATAGTACTTACAACTCATTTGCTGTGACGGCAAAAGTTGCCGAGTCAAATAAACTTGCTCAACAGTACCAATTAACAGGTGTACCTGCAGTTGTTGTGAATGGTAAATATGTTGTGCAGGGTGAAGATGGTAAAGTCACTCAAGTTCTTAATTATTTAATTGAGAAAGAACGTAAAGCAAAATAAGTTGTTTAGGCTTTACTTCAAAAAAAATGGGCTTCATGTGAAGCCCATTTTTATATTTAATTTATCGTTAATTATCACGAAATAATTCAATTAATTTTGCTGATTTTCATCTTCAATCTGAAAATTTAAAACATCAAAATTAGCTGTTTGAGTCGGCAGTGATAATGCCTGATTAATATATAAATTAATTAATTTTTGGCGAGAACCAATCGAACGCTGGTAATAAGTAGAATTTAAAAGCAGTGATGCACCATAAGTCAGTGACCAGATATAAGACAAATAGTCACGAATTGACATATCATAATTCAATGATTTTAAATAATTTTCTGTAATATCTTTAATTGCCAAAATACGCTGTTGGCGAATTTCATAAAGCTCTTCGAAAAGATGCTTCAACTTAGACTCTGTCATCGTCAGATTTTCTTCAAGTTGATGCAATAGAATCGTTTTCCCTGGTGCAAGTAAATGATGAAGCATGTAATGAGGAGCATACTCTTTGAAATCTGTATTATATTTTTTAGAAATTTCTAAAATTTGCTTTTCATTTTGAATAATGAGCTCAAGCAGAAGCTCATTTTTACTTCTAAAATGCTTATAAAGGGTGCCTTTAGCAATATCTAGCTCGGCCACTAACTCATCTAGAGTAATTTCCTGATTGTTTTCTAATAACAACTTTTCTGCCACGCTCAGAATTTTTTCTTTACGCATCAAAAACTGTGTATGACGATCAAGATTCATAGGTATTCCCACACCAGTTTGGCCTAACTAATAGTTTACTTCCTGTAAAAAGAAAAAGACTTTTCTCGAAATTTTTAGCCTTTTTCTTTCTCTCTTTACGTATTACCACATAACCTGTTTTTTGTCATTTGCCGCTTCTACCGTTCCCAGTTTGCAATCCCTCTAAAGAGTAGGCGAACTTGTGTAGAAGCATTTTCAATAAAAGCAGTTTGTTGCAGCTTGAGCTGTTCACCTTGATATTGTTTCGATAGGTTGAGCCACGTCATTGCCCATGTAAATGACATATTAGTCAAAATGGTAGATAAGACATTTAGGTCTTGAGGATTTTGAATATGTTTAAAATTTTCGAGTTTAGTAAGATCAGTTGTGAGATCTTCAATCAGAAATTCAATTTCTCTGGCAATTGCTGCACGAACCGTTTCTGAACCTCCCCAACGTTCAGCAATCATAAATTGCCATTGCTTAGGGCTATGATTCACCGCCTGCACAAATAGCTCAATACTGGTTTGGGTTTTAGCAGATTTATGTTGTAAATAACTTTGTCCAAGTTGATGTAAAACGCTTTTTAAATGTAGGGCAACTTGATCGACCAATTCCTTGCCGAGCTCATCCATGTCCTGAAAATGGCGGTAGAACGCTGTCGGTACTAAACCTACTTCACGTGCAACTTCACGCAAGCTGATACTACTGAACGAACGCCCAGACGTGCTTAGATGCAAGGCTGCATCGAGAAGTGCCTGACGACTTTGCTGTTTTCGTTCATCCCGTATCGACATTAAAAGAACCTATTTAAACCGTGAGCCAAAGTCTAACAAAAAAGAGCAAACTTTCATAAAAAAAATAGTGAACAAGTGTTGACTGAGTGAACAGTTACAAATATAGTGTACATATGTTCACTATACGAACATGTGTTCACTCAAATAAATAGCCAGAAACAAAAGAGGAACGTATGAACGCAACACTTAGCTATCAGCCACATTGGGTTCGAGAAGATTTCGTTGATTTTGTCTTGCAGAAAATTAACGTGACTTGGGCGTGGAAAAGGGTACTTGCAGAAGTTACTGCAGTTCAGCCACTTCATACCGATATGGTGCTCATTAGACTTAAACCGAATCGTAATTTTAATTTCGATCAGGTCCGCGCAGGTCAAAGTATTCTGCTGACTTTGCTCATCGATGGCGTTTACCAACAGCGTAGTTATTCAATTATTGAAGTGACTACTCAGGGTGAAATCGCTTTAGGTATTAAAGTACAAGGTTTGGTGTCTCGTGCAGCTCAACTATTACATGTGGGTGAGTGTGTTGAGATTTCACAACCACAAGGTGATTTTATTTTGCACCAAGGTCAGCATCCTGCCATCTTAATTGCGTCAGGAAGTGGCATTACTGCAATTTATTCACTCTTGCAGCAAGCTTTGAAACAGCAGCTTGAACAAATTCATGTCATTTATTTTAATCGTGCGGAAATTTTTCATACTGAATTAAAAGCTTTGGCAGAACAGCACCCGCAGCTTCAATATCACTTTTTTAATACTACCGAGCAAAAGCAGCATTTAACTGAAAACCTACTACAAAAGCTTGTTCCTGACTTTGAGCAGACAGCAACTTATGTTTGTGGTCATCATGGCATGATGCAGCAAGCCAATGAAATTTATGCACAAAAAGGTGCTCAGTCGCAGCTTCATCAAGAGTATTTTCAGCCACTTCAAGTGACTGGTACACATGCAGCACAGCGTATTATTTTCCGCCGTGCTCAACACGAGTTTTTAGCTGAAACAAATTTACTGAGCAGTGCAGAGCAAGCTGGTTTACGCCCACAACATGGTTGCCGTATGGGTGTCTGCAATAAATGCAGCTGTACCAAGGTAAGCGGAGTTACTCAAAACCTATTAACTGGTGAAATTGAAGATCAACCGAACCGCCCAATTAAACTATGCGTGAGCCAGGCATTAAGCCCAGTCACAATTGATCTATAAAAAGAATTAAAGAGGATTAACCCTATGAATATGGCATTAGAATTTTCTACTGTTTCTAAATCTGCTCGTTTAACACCTGAACAGACTGAGGAGTTTGGTCGCCGTGTTGAGCAGATTCGTCAAGACGTTATGCAAAGTCTTGGTGAGCAAGATGCAAAATATATCTACAAAGTACGTAATTTTGTTCGATATACCGAAATCGCATCGCGTGGCATGTTGATGTTTGGTGGTTGGATTCCGCCAGTCTGGCTACTAGGCACAGGCTTATTAGGTATTTCTAAAATTGTAGAAAACATGGAACTTGGTCATAACGTCATGCACGGTCAGTTTGACTGGTTAAATGAACCAAGCCTGAACGGTAATACTTACGATTGGGATACTATTGCATCGGGTGATGACTGGCGTGAAACACATAACTATGTGCATCACACCTATACCAATATTGTCGGTAAAGACCACGATGTTGGTTATGGTATTTTGCGAGTAAGTGACCAACAGAAGTGGGAACCCCGCCATCTGTTTAATATTCCCCTCGGTCTACAATTAATGTTTTTCTTTGAGTGGTATGTAGGCGTGCAAAACTTACATCTTGAAGATGCATTAGTTTATAAAACCAAGAGCTGGAAACAGGTTTGGAAAGATTCGGCTAAAGTCCGTAAAAAAGCCACACGCCAAGTTTTAAAAGACTATGTGTTTTTCCCTGTGATCTCTGGTCCTATGTTTTTACCGGTTTTTGCAGGAAATGTAGTTGCGAATATTATTCGTAACTTGTGGTCATCTGCGGTGATTTTTAATGGTCACTTTACTGAAGATGCAGAAACGTTTGAGCCTGATAATACTGATACCGAAACTAAGGCCGAGTGGTACTTACGCCAGATTCGTGGTTCAAGTAATTTTAGTGGTACAGAATGGCTACATTTTATGAGTGGTAACTTAAGCCATCAGATTGAGCATCATTTATTTCCAGATATGCCAGCTAACCGCTATAAAGAAGTAGCACCGAAAATTAAGGCACTCTGTGCAGAATACGGCATTAACTACAACGAGGCGAACTTTATGCGTCAGTTCTGGAGTGTATGGGTACGTTTAGCGAAATGTTCATTGCCAAACCATACCACTGGAAAAGTGATGCAGACATTGGAAAAGTTAAAAGCAAAATTTAAATTTGCATAATCTCAGTTAATCCAAAATAGCTCCTTTTTAGGGGCTATTTTTATTTTTGAGTTATGAAACTTGCAGACTTACATTTGAAAGTAGGGAATAAACTCAACCTGTCAAAATCCTTTGCTATACTATGCCCAAGTTTGTATTTAAGAGAAGTTAGGAAGGATTATGCGTATTGACCAACGTGCATTAGACCAATTACGTGAAGTGAAAATTACACGAAACTACACCCGTTATGCTGAAGGTTCTGTGCTGGTCGAATTTGGTCACACCAAAGTCCTTTGTACTGCAAGCATTGATAACTCAGTGCCACGCTTTTTAAAAGGCCAAGGCCAAGGCTGGGTAACGGCAGAATATGGCATGTTACCGCGTTCAACACATTCACGTTGTGATCGTGAAGCGGCTCGTGGTAAACAAACTGGTCGTACTCAAGAAATCCAACGTTTGATTGGCCGTAGCTTACGTGCAATGGTTGATTTGAAAAAGCTTGGTGAAAACACGATTACCATCGACTGTGACGTGATTCAGGCTGATGGTGGTACGCGTACTGCTTCAATCACTGGTGCTGCTGTAGCATTAGTTGATGCGATGAATGTTTTATTGTCTCAAAAGAAAATTAAGCATGATCCGCTTAAAGGGTTGGTTGCTGCGATTTCTGTCGGTATGTATCAAGACGAAGTGTTGCTTGACCTTTGCTATGAAGAAGACTCGAACTGTCAAACTGACTTAAATGTAGTAATGACACAAGCTGGCGAGTTTATTGAAATTCAAGGTACTGCCGAAGACAAACCGTTTACCCGCGCTCAAAGCAATGCCATGTTAGAAATGGCTGAAAAAGGGATTGCCGAGCTCATTAAAAAGCAACAAGAAGCTTTAGGCTGGTAATTTTACGCTTTCTGAAAAACGCATCTTCGGATGCGTTTTTTTATGCCTTCATCAAATCGACATAAAAACATCACTTGCCTGTCACTTTAAGGCTTTATTAGTAGTTCGCATTTAAACCGTTTGGAAAAAACCAATGCGAAAACTTTCACTTTTATTAATTACTTCTTTAGCACTCATGCTCAGTGCTTGTAACGATGATAATGACTCAGATAATTCATCGCCAACAACACCGCCCACCAGTAATTGCAAAATGCACTGTGCACCATAACAAGAACTCAGGATAGAACTAATGAATCGTCGCGAATTTCTTTTAAATTCTACAAAAACCATGTTTGGGACAGCTGCTTTAGCGAGTTTCCCGCTGAGTATTCAAAAAGCCTTAGCTATTGATGCCAAAGTTGAAAGTGGAACTATTCAAGATGTTAAACACATCGTGATTTTGACTCAGGAAAACCGTTCTTTCGATAATTATTTCGGAACATTAAAAGGTGTACGTGGTTTTGGTGATCGTTTTACGATTCCAATGACGGAAAGCCGAAAGGTTTGGGAACAATATGATGCGAATAAAAAGAAAGTATTGCCTTACCATTTAGATAGTCGTTTAGGAAATGCTCAGCGTGTTTCAGGTACACCTCACTCATGGTCTGATGGCCAAGCAGCTTGGGACAATGGCCGTATGAGTGATTGGGTCGCTTATAAAAAACCACAGTCGATGGGCTACTATAAAAAACAAGAAGTCGAATATCAGTTTGCTTTAGCGAATGCTTTTACCATTTGTGATGCTTACCACTGTGCTATGCATGCTGGGACCAACCCAAACCGTAAGTTTATTTGGACTGGAACGAATGGTCCTACAGGTGCAGGTGTTGCGAGTGTTGTAAATGAATTTGATGGGATTGGGGCATCAACAGAAGGTTATGAATGGACGACTTATCCTGAGCGCTTACAGCAGGCTGGCGTAACATGGAAAGTCTATCAAAATATGCCAGATAACTTTACCGATAACCCGTTAGCTGGTTTCAAACAGTATCGCCGTGCAAATGAGCAATCTGGTCAACCTGTCAGTAACGACACGCTAACGTGTCCAGCATACGATGAAAAGATTGATGCGACTCAACCACTTTACAAAGGTATTGCCAATACCATGCCGGACGGTGGTTTTTTAGGAACTTTTAAAGCTGATATCGCACAAGGTAAATTACCGCAGGTGAGTTGGTTGGTCGCTCCTGCAACTTACAGTGAACATCCGGGGCCATCTAGTCCTGTACAAGGTGCCTGGTATATTCAAGAAGTATTAAATGCATTAACTGAAAACCCTGAGCTGTGGAGCCAAACTGTTTTATTGGTGAACTTCGATGAAAATGACGGTTTCTTTGACCATATTCCTTCACCAAGTGCACCTTCTAAAGATGTAAACGGTGTTGTATATGGAAAAACGACTTTAAACGATCAGCAAGTATCTTATGAGTACTTTAACCATCCAGCAGTAGCGACTTCAAAATCTCAACCTAAGCCAGATGGTCGAGTGTATGGACCAGGTGTACGAGTTCCAATGTATGTGATTTCGCCGTGGAGCCGTGGAGGATGGGTAAATTCTCAAGTCTTTGACCATACCTCTATTTTACAGTTCTTGGAAAAACGCTTTGGTGTGCAAGAACCTAACATTAGCCCATACCGCCGTGCTGTATGTGGTGATTTAACGACGGCATTTAACTTTAAAACACCGAATGTTCTGCCTGTTGCTGAACTAGATGGGAAGAAAACCAAAGCCGAAGCCGATGCGATTCGTGTTGCTCAAGCTTTATTGCCACAAGTTCCTGTTCCGAGCCAGCAGCAATTTCCTCAGCAGGAAATGGGAATTAGGCCATCACGTGCTTTGCCATATATTTTGCACACCAGTGCCAAAGTCGATACCACTCAAAAAACGATTAAGCTGATGTTCTCTAATACAGGTAAACAGGCAGCCGTTTTCCATGTCTATAACCGATTTGATCTTACGGCAATTCCACGTCGTTATATGGTTGAGGCAGGTAAACAGCTCGATGATGTATGGAATGCTACAAATGGGCAGTACGATTTGTGGGTGCTTGGACCAAATGGTTTCCACCGTGCGTTTAAAGGTAATTTGAGTCAAGCTAACCAGACTCAAGCATTACCGGAAATTAGAGTGTGTGTAGAAGAATGTGATGCGAATTTGTATCTAAAAGTGCGTCATGATGGTAATAAGTCAGTCAAGCTAAACGTCAAAGCAAATGCTTATCTTCCAAATAAGACATGGACGATTGAAACCAATAGTTCTGAAAAAGAACTGGTTTGGGATATGTCTGAATTTGGTGGTTGGTATGACTTCACTGTGACTTTAGCTGATGATGCTACGTTTAGTCGTCGTTTTGCAGGACGTATAGAAACTCAAGAAGATTCAATTTCTGATCCTTATATGGGTTATCTAGAGTCTTAGGTTGGTAAGTTATTTTCCTTAATGTAGGTATTGAAATTTATTCCTCATTAACTGGTGCTAAAAGTCATCTGCAACCTGTCTATAATCTATAAGGATCTTATTTTTGCAACAAAATAGGATAGAGGATGAAAGTGGGCAGGTTTTGCAGATGACAATGCCTTTGGTTACTTTGGGCAAAACCAAAGTAACAGAATGGGCTGTTGGCAAAAAATTCTAAGCGATAAGACTCTGTCGCGTAGGAAAAGAGATATCCATGTCACGATAGTAAATAAAGGGAATAGGGTGTTTATATAAAATACTATGTGGGAAGATGCTGTCGTATAGATGAATAATAAAAATAAAGGCTTACCTTTTGTAACAGAATCTCCTAAGCCTGGTCATATTTATCTTTTACCTTGAAACCCTGAATTTTTTAAAGTAATGGGGAAAATTTATGCTACAAGGTTTTATTGTATTATTAGCAGTAGTGACATTTGTTTTAATGGCTGCTGACCCACGTGATAGTGGAACACAAGCGACTCAGTCAGCGTGGCAAAAAACACAAGCTGCAGACATGACCAAGTCGCAACAAAATACCAATAATGATGCAGATTTTATCTAAGCATTAAAACGCATAGATAAATCAACAGCTCTAACGTCTTTAGTTAGGACACCCATAGAAATATAGTCAACGCCAGTGGTGGCAACTTCACGCAAGTTTTCAATAGTGATATTGCCAGAGGCTTCGAGTTTACAGCGGCCCGCCACATGTTTTACGGCATCAATCATTTGCTGTTGACTGAAGTTATCGAGCATGACAATGTCAGCACCAGCTTCAAGCGCTTGATTTAGTTCATCCCAAGTTTCAACTTCGACTTCAACAGGTTTGCCCGGTGCGATTTGATGTGCTTTGGCAATTGCTTGAGCAATACCACCCGCTGCCATAATATGGTTTTCTTTAATTAAGAACGCATCAAATAAACCAAGACGATGGTTTTGTCCGCCCCCGATAGCAACCGCATATTTTTGTGCAATACGTAAGCCCGGTAGGGTTTTACGTGTATCGAGAAGTTTTGTATTTAAACCTTCAAGATGCTGAACATATTCAGTAGTTTTTGTTGCAACAGCAGACAAAGTTTGAATAAAGTTTAAAGCAGGGCGCTCTACAGTCAGTAAGCTACGTGCAGAACCTGCAAGCTTTAAAAAGGCTTCGTTTGCAGCAACACGTTCACCTTCTTGTTTTAACCAAATCACCTGTACAGTGTTGTCATAAGCTGAGATGAGTGCATTTACCCAGGGTTGGCCAGCTAAGACCATATCTTCGCGGCTAATAATGGTTGCCGTGGCTTGTTCATCTTCAGGTGTGAGCATAGCGGTAATGTCACCGTCCCCAATATCTTCTTGTAATGCTTGTTGAATATTGATTTGAATTGATTGTTCAAGCAAAGACTGAGGTATGCTCATACGGTTTCCATTTTGTCGATGACCCTAAAACTTGCGATATATTAGCATCGTCGACCTGAAAAATAAGCTATTTTATGAGATTAATCGCGATAAACAATCGCATTTACTACTTTGAAAAGCACATAACTGTTTTAAACTAAAACAATTGGCAAGCAATTTATTGGCGTCTCAATGAAGCAAATCACAGCGTATGAAGTTATAGATGGACAATTAAAAGGGGCGAGACAAATCCCTTCTCCAAATTTTAACCAGCGTCCGACTGGCACCGAAATTCAAATGATTGTGGTTCATAATATTAGTTTGCCACCGTCTCAATTTGGAGGCGGCTATATTGAGCAGTTTTTTCAAAATAAATTAGATTGGTCAGTTCATCCTTATTTTCAGACTATTGAAGGCATGCAGGTTTCTACACATCTGTTAATTTTACGAACAGGTGAAGTCCTACAGTTTGTTAACTTTAACGAGAGAGCATGGCATGCAGGGCGTTCAAGTTATTTAGCCAAAGTAGAATGCAACGATTATTCAATTGGTATAGAACTTGAAGGAAGTGATGATTTACCTTTTGAAGATGTACAATATGAAGTATTAACTGACGTTGTTACTGCTATTCGCCAAGCTTATCCAGAAATTAAAAACCATATTGCAGGGCATTCGGATGTTGCTCCTGGCCGAAAAACCGATCCAGGTCCTTATTTTAAATGGCAGCACTTTAGACAACTGTTAGCACAGAAAAAAACTTGAGTTTGTTCATCATTTCACAACGAAAAGATTTTCTAGTTTCATTACAATAGCGTCTTTCGAATACAGCTGTAGGTGAGTGCGATGGCATTGTGGCGATCGACTTTTATTGTCAGTGCAATGACGATGTTGTCACGAGTGTTAGGGCTCGTGCGTGACGTCGTATTGCTCAACGTGTTTGGTGCAGGTAAAGATTTTGATACCTTCGTCGTCGCTTTTCGTATTCCCAACTTCTTTCGACGACTATTTGCCGAAGGCGCCTTTTCTCAGGCCTTTATCCCAGTCTTAACTGAATATAAAACGGGTCGAGCACACGCTGAAGTGCAGATCTTAATTAGTCGGGTATTTGGCTGTTTACTCACAGTTATGACCTTACTCACTTTTGTGGCTATGGTTTTAGCACCTGCAATCATTTATATGTACGCACCGGGCTTCCACAGCGATCCGGAAAAGTTCGATTTAGCCGTCAGCATGTTCCGTTTGACTATTCCATATCTAATGTTTATGTCGCTCACGGCTTTTGCTAGCAGCATCTTAAATAGTTATGGTTCGTTTGCCTCACCAGCTTTTTCACCAGTTTTGTTAAATGTAGCGATGATCGCAGGAGCGTGGTGGCTTACGCCGTATATGGCTGAGCCAATCAAAGCATTAGGCTGGTCAGTTGTTGCGGCTGGGGTATTACAGTTAGCGATACAAATTCCTGAATTGTGGCGTAAAAACCTACTGATTCCACCTAAAGTTGATTTTAAACATGAGGGTGTAGAGCGTATTTTAAAATTAATGCTTCCAGCATTATTTGGTGTATCGGTGACTCAGATTAACCTATTGCTAAATACGATTTGGGCATCTTTCATGCAAGATGGTTCAGTGTCTTGGCTCTACAGTGCTGAACGCATGACTGAGCTACCTTTAGGTTTAATTGGGGTTGCGATTGGTACAGTAATTTTGCCTTCGCTTTCTGCCCGTCATGCAGAGCAGGATCAAGCAAAGTTCCGCGGTATGATCGACTGGGCTGCAAAAGTCATTGTATTGGTAGGATTACCGGCAAGTATTGCTTTATTTATGCTTTCAACACCGATTATTCAAGCATTATTCCAGCGTGGTGAGTTTGATCTACGTGATACACAAATGACAGCTCTAGCATTGCAATGTATGAGTGCTGGTGTAATTTCTTTCATGCTTATTAAAGTATTTGCACCTGGTTTCTATGCACAACAAGACACAAAAACACCAGTGCGCGTAGGCTTAATGTCGGTCGCAGCTAATGCAATTTTAAACGTTGTATTTATTGGTTTCTTTAAGCTTATTGATTGGCATGCAGAACATATGGCACTTGCACTAGCATCTTCAGGTTCAGCGTTAGTAAATGCTGGTTTACTCTACTTCTATTTGCATAAGCGTAATATTTTCCGATTTGGTCCGCATTGGAAGAAATTAGGACTTCAATATGGTTTAGCAAACCTCGCTATGATTGCAGCGCTTTGGTTTGGGCTCAATTGGTATAACGGAGAGCTTTCACAGTGGTTACGTGTTGCCGAAGTCGTAGGGCTATGCGTAGTTGGGATAATTGCTTACCTGATCGGTTTAATCCTTACGGGTTTTCGACCTAGAGATTTAAAACACTAAAAATAAAAAAAGCGATCTTAAATGATCGCTTTTTTTATACTAATACATTTATTTTGGCAAAACTTGTAGCAATTCAATATCGAAAATTAAAGTGCTATTCGGACCAATCGTATCACCTGCACCGACTTCACCGTAAGCGAGATTTGCAGGGATAAAGAAACGGGTTTTACCGCCTTCTTTCATGGTTTGCAGACCTTCAGTCCAGCCTGCAATCACTTGGCTGAGTTGAAACTCAACTGGATGATTACGTGCGATTGAGCTGTCAAACACAGTTCCGTCAAGTAAACGGCCTTCATAATTTACTTTAACACGTGATACAGCTTTCGGTTTTTTACCTGTACCTTCTTTTAATACTTGGTATTGGAGACCTGATTTAGTCGTGATTATGCCCGATTTTTTTGCATTATCAGCAAGAAATGCAGCACCTGCTTGAGCATTTTGTTGTCCTACTTTTTGAAACTCAACAAGCTGCTTAGCTTCTAAAGTTTTTTTATAATCATTAATCGCTTTCGCCATTTCTTCGTCAGTTAAGCGTGCGGTTTTGTTCTGAGCACCTTCTTGTAAACCCTGATAAAAAATATCAAGATTTAGATCTGTTAAAGCATCAGTATTATTACGGCCCATTAAATAGCCATAGCTATAGCTAAATTGTTCTTTCGCCGGGCTTTTATTTGTAATAGGTGCAGCAGCAAAAACAGATAAACTTATCGTTGATGTTGCAATAATTAAACCAATTTTTTTCATGCCGTTTTCCAAAAAAAAGGAGAGTACTGTTTTACTCTCCTAAATGTTTTTATTTCACTGAAATGAGTTCTACATCAAAAATCAGCGTACTGTTTGCTGGAATGCCAGGAAGTTCCTGAGGACCATAAGCAAGATTAGATGGAATAAAGAACGTCGCTTTGCCGCCTTCTTTCATGAGCTGAAGCCCTTCAGTCCAACCTGGAATAACCTGATTGAGTGGAAACTCAACTGGTTCACCGCGCTTATAAGAACTATCAAATACTTGACCATTAATTAATCGGCCTTCGTAATGTACTTTAACCATAGACTGCGCAGTTGGTTGTTTACCTGTGCCTTCTTTAGTGATGATATATTGCAAGCCAGATGCTGTAGTTTTTACACCAGCTTTTGTTTTATTTTCTGCAAGGAATTGAACATCTGCAGATTCAGACGCTGCTCCAGCAGCTTGCTCTGGTTTATCTTGTTGTTGCATTTTTTGCTGCAATTCTTTTTCATAAGCAGCAACAGCAGCTTTTAACTCTTCTTGAGTATAAGCACTTGGTTGCTTATTACGAGCATCATGAATCCCTTTCACAAATGATTTTGTATCTAGTTCAGGTGGAGTTTGCTGAGCAACTTCGTATCCAAGAACATAACTGATTTTTTCAATTGGAGAGGCATTTTTATTTGCTTTGCTTCCGACTTCTGTGGTCGGATGTTGGCTTGCATAATAAACTGGTACAAGTGCAGCACCGCCTAAAACTACAGCGACAGCAATGGGTAAGGCTTTACTCATAAAAGGTTCCAAAAATAATCATTTGAGTCTAAAAAAGCTGTTTTTGATCTTAGCATGCTTAAGCATAGAATGTTTAAGAAAAAAAACGAGTGGTTTTTTATATATTTTAGTTAGTTTTAGTAGGAATAGACTTAAAAAAATCTTAAATAAAAAAACCGGATCATTTGATCCGGTTCTCTTATCACTTTACGATTAATCTTCTTTTTGTGCTTTATAAGCATAGGCATAGTTATAGCCATAACCATAACCCGCACTAGCACGTTGAATGTCGTTAAGAATGAAGCCGTTGACTTTAACCCCTGCTTGTTCAAAGCGATTAAGGGTTAAGTCGAGCTCTTTCATTTGCGACTTAGCATAACGCGCAACAATTAAGTTCACACCAGTATACTGCGAAATAATAATACCATCGGTTACTGCAAGTACTGGTGGAGTATCGATAATGATGTGGTCATATTGACTTTGTAGCTGTTCAAGTAACTCTTTAAATTGATTAGAACTTAAAATCTCTGAAGGATTTGTTGGGCTTTTACCACGAGTAATCACATCAAGGTTAGCAACTTGAGTTTTGTGTAATACTTTTTGTAGATCAGCTTGTCCACTTAACAATTCAGAAAGACCCGGTTTCACATCAACATCAAAGTATTTATGCATATAACCACGGCGCATATCAGCATCAATGAGTAGTACGCGTTTATCACCTTGAGCAAAAATAGTTGCAAGATTCGTTGAAATAAACGATTTACCCACTTCTGGAGAAGGGCCAGCAATCATAATGATATTATTTTTTGCATTTGCTAAAGCAAAATGAATCGCTGTACGGATACTACGTAAGCTCTCAATTGCTATGTCATCACCATTTTTAACAGCAAGAATAGGAATACTTTTCTTCTTCTTTAAGATTTTGATGCGGCTTTCTTGAATTGGAGAACGTGGTACGGTTGCATAGACTGGTAAATCCAACTCATTTTCAATTTGCCCAGAATCTTTAATACCTGTACGTAAAATATTACGCACTAATGCAATTAGTGTCCCAATAAATCCGCCTAACAATAATGAGAGGAGTAAGATCTGTAATTTTTTGGGCTTAATTGGTTCAACAGGTTCAATAGCAGTGTCTACAATCCTTACATTACCTATTTCGCCTGCCTTAGCAATGCGAAGTTGCTGATATGAATTTAATAACGCAGTGTAGAGCTGAGTTTTTACTTCTACTTCACGATACAGCTGTAAATACTGACGTTGAATATCTGGTAATTGTTTTAATGTGCTATTTAATTCGCCGATTTGTTTATTAACAGCTGTAAGTTGACCATTAATTTCACGCATTGCAGGATGTTCAGCCGTATATTTTGCCGCCATTTCTGCCTGCTTTTGTTCAAGCTCAGCTTTCTTCGTTTCTAAAGTGATACTTTGTGTTAAATATAGTTCTGACTCTTTAGTAACATCAACAGTGTTGTATTGCTGGCGGAATTTGTTGAATTGACGTTCAGCATCATCTAATTGTTTTTTCAAATCTGGAAGCTGTTCATCCAAGAATTTTAAAGTCTGAGCAGATTCAGCTGAGCGGCGTTCAACATTTTGATCACCGTAGGTTACTAAAATAGCATTTAAAACTTTAGTAATGTGTGCTTGATCTTCACCTTGATAACTCAAGCCAATAATGCCAGTTAATTTACCACGCTCTGCAACAGAATAGTCTGAGCTAATTGCGTCGACCGCGGCTGGTAAAGATAAATTTTTGATGTTGTATGTAGCATCAAATTGATCTTTAGTGAAAATACCAACTTTCCAAGTACCGTGTGGACCAGTGACTTGATTTAATTGATTGAGTGGTACAGTTAGAATAGTTTGTTCAGTATCAGGATCACTTAAATTCAAGGATTTTTTATCAAAACTTAGCAATAAGTTTCTGTCAAGATAATAAGCGGGAATTTCAAACTGGAAGACTTCAAAGCTTTTGAGTCCATCCTTAAAAATGACTGATTTCTTGTTATATTCTGTTTTATACTGGGTATCACTTAACAAACGATGAGTAAGTGTATTTTCTGTACTAGAAATCTGAATATTTAAATGTAAATCTTTAATAACTGAACCTAAAACTAGACGAGATTTTAAGATTTCAATTTCTGCTTGAGCAGGTGACTTTTGCTCAATCATTTGAGATAAATCGCCTAAAAGAGCAGCTGAAGCACCTTTACTATCCTCCACCTGAACCAAAGCATCAACTGAGTAGGTATCTGGCGTTACACGCAAATAAAGTAGAGCACATACAAGGCTTAAAATAATGCACAGTGCAATTAATTTCCACTGAGCAATCAGTGAGAAAAATAATTCCTTTAAATCAATGGTATCTTTGGTATTAGTATTTTGGTTCATAAGTGTAAAATCTTGGCGTTAAATATAAGGTTTCCAGTCAGCAATGCACTGTTGAATAAGTTGACAGGTTTCATCAAAAATAGCTTGATCATGTCGATATGGATCGGGCACATTTCGATTTTGCCAATGGCCCAAGCGGTAGGTTTTACCTTTTGCAAAGGGCCAAGTCTGTTCAATATGTTTTTGCTGGTTTTGACTCATGACTAAAATAAGGTCAGCTTTTTTAATATGTTCAGCATTTAGCTTACGAGCTACATGTGGTTGCATATCAATGCCTAATCTTTGCATACAAAGTCGAGCTTTTTCATCAGCTTGATGACCAATAAGCCCTGAAATACCGGCAGACTCAATATTTAACTGAGGGTATTGCTGTTTTAAAAAATACTCTGCCATAGGGCTACGGCAGATATTTCCAATACAGACGACTAAAATATTTTTGAACTGCATAAAATTATTGTCCCAATCGATCTATGTTATATAAAGCGCTTGAGAATGGAATAATTTGATTGACCACACGCTGCCAGCGAGTCAAGCCAGTTGCATCGACATAGACAATATCATTACTACGTAATTTAAACTGATTGGCTAATCCGAAATCACCGATACTCATTAAATTTAAATGGTAAAGCTCGGTTGTACGGTCATTTGGGTTAGTACGTAAAACATAAATACGACTAGCACTAGCAGATAAAGGATTTAGACCTAAACTTTCACCTAAAGCATCGCTTAACGTCATACCCTGATCACGCATTGGTAATGCTTGGTTTTTGCCAGACTCACCCATGACATAAATTTTCTGGTTTTCTCGTGTGCTGACATAAATTGTGTCATTTGGTTGTACTAAAAGTTTATGTAATGAATAACCTGCTTTTTCTAACTCAATTGTATTTAAGTTATAAGTAATACCATTACGAATGAGTTGAACATAGGTATTGTCACCTTTATCCGTTACTCCTCCCGCAAGACCTAAAGCTGTATATACACTTACTGGTTGATCGCTTAAGTAGAATTGTCCACCCTTTATGACGCTACCTTGAACAGAAAAGCGCTGTCCCTCATAAGATAGTACGCGTACTATCACATCTGGATTTTTTAAGAATCTAGCAAGTTGACTGTGTAATTCTCGGTTCACTTGAGAAAGAGTTTTACCAGCTGCTTTATAGCGTCCAACTAGAGGAAATTGGATGTAACCAGTTTGGTCGATTGGATAACCACTTGCTTGTACAGACTGTTCATTATTAACGTTATTTACAGGCGGTGTAATTTCAGGGTAGGCCCAAAGTTGAATCGAAAGAACATCTCCAGGGCTTAAACGATATATTGGCTGTTGGTTTTTAAATAGAGTTGCATAGTCACGTTGATAATCAACCTGTGCAGGCTGTATTGCGGGTAGAGTGTCTTGTGAAATTTTAACGACATTAACCGTAGTTCCAAGGTCGGTTTTATAAACGCCTTCACTTGGGATGTCATAAGTTTGTAAACCGGAGGTAACTGCACAACTCGCAGCACTTAAACTTAAGGCAAGAACAGAAAAAAACTGGCAATACTTCACACGCAACCCTTTGTGTATTTATCTTTAATTGATATTGTCCACTGCATAGTAACAAGTGTCTATTAAACGCAGGATGTCCCGATTCTAGCCGAAAAAAAATTAAAAAACACAGAAAAATCGTAGAGCTTTGTATGTTTAATTTATATCAATACTTTTTATCCTACATAAATAGTAATTTTTTGCTCAACCTGAGAAATAAAAAAACAGGTTATATAAGGAGAGCTTAAGAACTGTAAACACTTTTATACAATTGAATTACGGTTAATAAAAAAAAACTGATATAGTTACGCACGACAATATCCAGTCAAGATATATTTTTTATTATATATACAATTTGTAAGGAATAAGGCTAACTTTTATGCAACTTGCCGATTTAAGAATAGCGATTATAGGTTTAGGTTATGTAGGCTTGCCATTGGCAGTTGAGTTTGGGAAAAAAGTACCTGTAGTTGGTTTTGATATTTATCAAAAACGTATTGATGAGTTAAAAAGTGGTCAAGATCATACGCTAGAGGTTTCACCAGAAGAATTAAAACAAGCAGCTCAATTAAGCTATACTGCAAATTTAGAAGATCTAAAAGATTGTAATTTTTTTATTGTCACTGTTCCAACTCCAATTGATGGCTATAAGCAGCCAGATTTAACCCCTTTGGTTAAAGCTTCTACTAGTATTGGTAAAATTCTAAAAAAAGGTGATATTGTCGTATATGAGTCGACTGTTTATCCAGGTGCTACAGAAGAAGTTTGTATTCCGGTGCTCGAAGAAGTTTCAGGTCTAAAATTTAATCAGGATTTTTTTGCAGGTTATAGCCCAGAACGTATTAATCCTGGCGATAAGTTGCACCGTGTAACTAATATTTTGAAAATTACCTCAGGTTCGACTCCTGAAGTGGCTGATTATGTTGATGAAGTATATAATCTGATTATTGAAGCAGGAACACATAAAGCAGCTAGCATAAAGGTTGCTGAAGCGGCGAAGGTCATTGAAAATACCCAGCGTGATGTCAATATCGCTTTAATTAATGAATTAGCACTTATTTTTAACAAACTTGGTATTGATACAGAAGAGGTGCTTAAAGCAGCTGGTACAAAATGGAATTTCTTACCATTTCGTCCAGGTTTAGTTGGCGGGCACTGTATTGGTGTAGATCCGTATTATTTAACTCATAAAGCCCAAGCTATTGGATATCACCCAGAAATTATTCTAGCAGGGCGTCGATTAAATGATTCAATGGGAGCATATGTTGTTACTCAACTTGTAAAAGGAATGATAAAAAAGAAAATTCAAGTTGAAGGGGCTAAGGTTTTAGTATTAGGTTTGAGCTTTAAAGAAAATTGCCCTGATATTCGTAATACAAAAGTTATTGATATTGTAAAAGAACTACAAGAATATCATATGGATGTTGATGTATATGATCCTTGGATTGATAGTGAAGAAACTCAACACGAATATGGTATTACACCAATTAAGCAACCTACAGCAGGTCAATATGATGCTGTAATATTAGCAGTTGCTCATAATGAATTTAAAGAAATGGGTATAGAGGCAATTCGCTCTTTAGGTAAAACATCGCATGTACTTTATGATCTGAAATATGTTTTAGCTCAATCTGAGTCAGATATCCGTCTATAAAATAATATTTGTTGAGAATAAATATGAATCGCTATGAAGAAGTATTGGAGCAGCTTAAGAGCAATCCTAAAACATGGTTAATAACGGGTGTTGCGGGTTTTATTGGATCAAATCTGTTAGAAACTCTATTAAAATTAAATCAAAAAGTAATTGGCTTAGACAACTTTGCTACAGGTCATCAATATAATCTGGATGAAGTAGAGACTTTAGTGAGCAGTGACCAATGGAAGAATTTTACTTTCTATAATGGTGACATTCGTAACTTAGAGGATTGTCAGAAGGCATGCGCTAACGTTGACTATGTTTTACATCAAGCCGCTCTTGGTTCTGTTCCGCGTTCAATTGCTGATCCAATATTGACAAATAGTGCCAATATTACGGGTTTTTTAAATATGCTCGTTGCAGCAAGAGACGCTCAAGTCAAAAGTTTTACTTATGCTGCGAGTAGCTCTACATATGGTGACCACCCGGCGTTACCAAAAGTAGAAGAAAATATTGGTAATCCATTATCTCCTTATGCGGTAACTAAGTATGTAAATGAGCTTTATGCTGAAGTTTTTGCTCGTACATATGGTTTTAAAGCAATAGGTTTGCGCTATTTTAATGTGTTTGGTAAACGTCAAGATCCTAATGGAGCTTATGCTGCAGTTATTCCAAAATGGACAGCAGCTATGATTCAAGGAGATGATGTATTTATTAATGGTGATGGTGAAACTAGTCGCGATTTTTGTTATATCGAAAATACAGTACAAGCTAATATTTTGGCTGCCATCGCAAATGATGAAGCTAAAAATCAAGTCTATAATGTGGCGGTAGGAGATAGAACTACTTTAAATGATTTGTTTAAGGCTATTAAATCTGCTTTAAACGAAAATGGAATTTCTTGTGACAAAGAACCTGTTTATCGTGAATTTAGAGCTGGTGATGTAAGGCATTCTCAAGCAGATGTAACTAAAATCAAAACATTACTAGGATATGATCCAAAATTTAGAATTTTTGAAGGAATAGGTTTGGCTGTGAATTGGTACTTGTTGAATAATGGTAAATAAATATGTGGAAAATATTTACCGTTTTAGCTCGTATTACTTCATTACTCCCGCTTTTTCTTTTTCATTTTTTTTGGCGTTGTCTAGATATTTTTGACGGAAAATTTGGAGCTGTAGCACGGTATATTCTAATTGCTGGTAGATTAAAAAAATGTGGAACAAATGTTTATATTGGTCCCTTTGTTTCTATTGAAAGTGTTAGAAATTTATCCTTAGGTAATAATGTAAGTATTCATCATCAGTGTACATTAATTTGTTTAGGGGGAATTGATATTGGTGATAATGTAGCAATTGCTCATGCTTCTAGCTTGATTTCTACTAACCATACATGGAATGATAATAATTTACCTATTAAATATAATCCTGTCGTTTGTGACAACTTAGAAATTCATGATGATGTTTGGATAGGTTGCGGAGTGCGTATCTTAGCGGGAGTAAAAATTCCGAAGCGATGTGTTGTTGCAGCTGGTGCTGTTGTTACGAAAAGCTTATCAGACTCAGGAGCTCTATATGGAGGGGTTCCTGTTAAAAAGATACGTGATATATGAAATTTTCTAGAATTTTAGAGGGGCTTCAGATTTTATTTCTGAAGTTCTCTTCACTTTTGATAATGAGTTTAATTTTTCTATTCCTTTGGGTGCAAATGGGAGTTCAAGGAATTGAAGAGTTTGCAACTTACGCAACGATACTCGCACCAATCGTTATGTTTAGTCAATTTAGATATGTTGAATATATTAACATTGTTAATATAAAAGAAGATAAAGAAAAAAGATTTTTACAAAGTTTGTTTGCAAGTGGTATGGTTGTTTTATTACTTTTAGGTATTTTATTTGTTTTTTATTTAGTGACTCATCAACCAATAAAAATTTTAGTTGTTGCTGGTCTCTATAAAGTTTTTGAATTATTTTCAGATATTTATATTTCATTCTTAGTCTCAATTAAAGAACTTAGAAATGCTTTTTTTGTTATATTTAAAAGATTATTCTTAATTTTATTTGGGTTAATATTTTTTTATTTTAAGCAGTTTTCGTTGAATCCTATAGAATTTGTATTTTATTTACTTTTGGGAGTATATTTTACTTTCTTTGTAATAGATGTAGTGGTAGAAAAAAGAAGATTTAATGAAGGTCCAGATATAAAAAATATTACTGACTATATTAAGGATAATTTTTTATATGGTTTTAACTCATTGTTAATTAGTATAAATAGCCTTGTACCAAGATATTTTTTCATTTTTTTTAATGATAAAAAAGGGTTGGGTATTTTTACAATTGTCTATTTGTTAGCCTCTACTACTACTACTTTGATGCAATTTCTAATAAGCGTAAAAGTTAGTTTAATAGAGAAATTTATTGATACAAGATTTAATCAATACTTATTAATTAATTTAATTATCGTTGGATTATGTTTTGGTTTTTATATTTTTATAAATGAATTGAGTGATAACTATTTTTTATTTGGACTATCTTTTGTTGTAATGTTGATTTCATTACTTTTACGAGGGGTTAATTTAACTGCAAGTTTTTCAAAGAAAATGAAAAATGTTATTAATATTGCTCTTATCTTACCAATGATTTTAGTTTCTCTTTTACTGGTTTTTCTATGTTTTTATTATAGAGAATTTGCTTTTAAATTCTCTATTTTATATGTTTTTACCTCTGCATTGATGACAAGTATGATTTTAATGTTTTCTTTAAGGAAGAGTAAATTGATATGTTAATATTGAGCTGTCTATTTTTTGCCTTATTTACGTATCTAATATTTTATTTTATTGCTAGAAAGCAGTCATTCTCGTTTTTGGTAATATCTTTTTTCTTAAATTTATATCACTATATTTTTTCTCTAGGCTTTTATTTTTACTCATTAGGACGACCAAATGATAGTCTTAATTACTATATTTGGGGAACTGAACAATTAGAAAACTTTCCATTTTCTAGTGGTACAGGATTCTTAGTACATTTAGTTCATTTTATAAATTATATATTAAATAGCTATGAAAACGTTTTTTTATTTTTTAGCATGATATCTTCGTGGGTTATTCTATCCTTTTTTTTAATAATCTATAATTTTTATTCCAAGAGAGAAATTTCTTCCAATAGTTTTTTATTCCTTACAATATTACTTTTTATTCCTGGTCTTCATTTCTGGACAGTAGCTATTGGGAAAGATTGCTTGATTTTATTGTTTATATCTTTATTTTTATATGCTTATATTTATAAAAAGATAAAGTTGTTGGTGTTTTCATTAGTTTTCTTGGCATTAATTAGGATTCATGTTTTTGCAATTGTTTTTTTAACTTTTATACTGCATGAATTTATATATGGTAATTTTAAAATTAAGAAAATATCTATGGGTGTTTATAGATTTATAATTTTAGTTTTGTCAATTCCATCACTTTTTGTTTTGTATCAGTTTCTGTTTAGTTTTATTCAAAAATATTCTGAAGATGGTTTCTCGGATATCGGTGGATTTGTAGAAAATAGAAACGAAGCTTACTCTGAGGAGGGCTCAGGATTATTGCTCGCTTCACAACCTTATATATTAAAAATGCTCGCTTTCGTATTAGGTGGTTTACCGTGGTTATCACTAGATCCTCTTTCATTATTTTCAATGGCGGAAGGCGTTGTAGTTATTGGTATTTTACTGTATTCATATTATTATCTTTTTACTAAGGATAAATTTAATAATTCTAAACAAATTTTTATTTTAATATTCATAGCATTATTTATTTTATTTATGCCTTTAATTTCTGCAAATTTAGGTATTATGGTCAGAATGAGAGTAATGTTGTATATACCAATTTTAACGGTTTTACTTATGTTTATGCTTTCTAGTGAAAGGAAAATTTAATTATGAATTTTGTTATTATTTCTAGTTTTCTTCCTTCAATATTAAATTTTCGTGGAAAATTACTTGAAGCTATTCATAAAAAAGGCTATCAAATTCATATTATTGCTCCAGATCTAGAACTATTTCGAGATGAAGTAAATAAATTGCAATTACTTGGTTACTCTGTTTACTCTGTTGAAATGCAAAGAACTGGGACTAATCCAATTGCAGATATAAAAACACTATTTGAAATCTATAAAATTACAAAGAAAATTAAACCAGACTATGTCTTGTCATATACGATTAAACCTGTGATCTATGGCACGCTTGCCGCTTATTTGGCAAAAGTGCCAAATCGTTTTTCACTCATCACAGGATTGGGATATGCTTTTCAGAATGTAGACAGTACAAGTAAAAGAAGCACGTTTCAAAAAGTCGTACATTGGCTTTATAAACAAGCATTAATAAGATCATCCAAGGTTTTTTTTCAAAATCCTGATGACCTTGCTTTATTCAAACAATTAAATTTATTAAGTAATAAGGTGCCAGCCGTAGTTGTCAACGGGTCTGGTGTTAATGTGACTGATTTTGAAGTTGTAAATTTGCCTCGTGCTGTGAATGGTGAAGTTAGGGTTTCATTTTTATTAATTGCTCGATTATTACAAGATAAAGGAATAAGAGAGTATGTAGACGCTGCTAAATTAATTAAAAAAGAATATCCTCAAATTGAATTTAATTTAGTGGGTTGGATAGATGAAAATCCAACCGCAATCAAACAACAAGAATTAGATTCATGGATTGATGGAAAAATTATTAAATATTGGGGAAAGCTTTCTGATGTTCGTCCCGCTATTGCTGAAAGTTCAATTTATGTATTACCTTCATATAGAGAAGGCACACCTCGTACTGTTTTAGAAGCAATGTCTATGGGACGAGCTATTATTACAACAGATGCTCCTGGATGTAGAGAAACTGTAGAGCACGATGGAAATGGTTATTTAGTTGAAGTAAAGTCTGTCACTAGCTTAGAGATGGCAATGAGAAAGTTTATTCAGAATCCTGAATTGGCTGAAATTATGGGAACACGTTCTAGAGAGATTGCATTACATAAATATGATGTACATCAAGTGAATCATCATATGATGACAGAAATGGGAATTAAATAAGTGTTAAAACGTTTACTTGATATCATTATTGCTTCTGTAGCATTAATTCTACTTTCACCTTTATATTTTTATGTTGCATATAAAGTGAAAAAAAACTTAGGTTCGCCAGTATTGTTCCGCCAAGTTCGTCCTGGTTTACATGGTAAGCCGTTTGAAATGATTAAGTTTCGGACAATGAAAGATGCAACAGACTCGCAAGGTAATCCTTTACCAGACAGTGAGCGCCTAACGCCATTTGGTAAAATGCTTCGTTCTACTAGTCTAGATGAAATGCCTGAGCTTTGGAATGTAATCAAAGGTGATATGAGTATTGTAGGTCCAAGGCCCTTATTGATAGAGTACTTGCCACTTTATAATAAAGAACAAGCAAAGCGTCATGATGTACGTCCAGGTATGACTGGTCACGCTCAAGTGAATGGACGCAATGCAATTAGCTGGGAAGAAAAATTTAAACTTGATACCTGGTACGTTGAAAATAGATCACTTTGGTTAGACTTTAAAATAATGCTGCAAACCGTTAAAAAAGTAATCGCTAAAGATGATATTAATGAAGCTGGCGAGGCGACGATGACGAAGTTTACAGGTTCAAAATCGGAAGCAGATAAATGAATAATCAGGTCTATGCTATTTATGGTGCTTCGGGCTGTGGCCGTAGTTTGATGCCTGTTGCAAGACAACAGCTTCAACGTCAGGGTATTTCAGCTGAAATTTATTTTATTGATGATAGTTTACAAGAAGAAAAATTAGTAAATGGCCATAGAGCTTTAAACTATCAATCTTTTAAATCAATAAATTGCTCTTATAAATACGTATTAATTGCAATTGCGAATAGTCAGATCCGTGAAAAAATCGCAAATCAATTGGTTGTTGATGGTGTTAAACTTTGGTCCATCCAAGCTGATAATACAGTAATTATGGATAACGTAAAAATTAGTGAAGGAGCAGCCCTAAGTCCTTTTGTTTCAATTACATCAAACATAAAAATTGGTAAATGTTTTCATGCTAATTTATACAGCTATGTTGAGCATGATTGCGTGATTGGAGACTATGTGACTTTTGCCCCTGGCGTTAAATGCAATGGCAATATTCACATTGAAGATCATGCATATATTGGTGCTGGAGCAGTTATTAAACAGGGCACACCTGATAAGCCTTTAGTAATTGGTAAAGGTGCTATTGTTGGTATGGGCGCCGTAGTAACCAAAAGTGTTCCTGCTGGCGTAACTGTTGTAGGTAATCCTGCAAGAATTTTAGAAAGAAAGTAAGAAATATTTTATTAGGAAGTTAAAATGTTAAACACTGCATTTGAACCATGGCCAAGTTTTACAACAGAAGAAGCTGACGCAGTCAAAAATGTATTACTATCAAATAAAGTAAATTATTGGACCGGTCAAGAGTGTAGAATTTTTGAAAAAGAATTCGCTGAGTTTTCTGATACAAAATATGCGGTTGCTTTAGCAAATGGTACCGTGGCTCTAGATGTCGCATTAAAAGCTTTAGATATTGGTGCAGGTGATGATGTTATTGTGACGTCTCGTACTTTTTTAGCTTCAGCAAGTTCGATTGTAACAGCTGGCGCTAATCCTGTTTTTGCAGATGTAGAATTAGATTCTCAAAATATTTCACGTCGTACTATTGAGGCGGTACTTACACCAAATACTAAAGCCATTATTTGTGTACATTTGGCTGGTTGGATGTGTGATATGGATCCGATTATGCAACTTGCTGCTGAGCGTGGTATATATGTTATTGAAGACTGCGCCCAAGCTCATGGAGCAAAATATAAAGGTAAAGCAGCAGGCTCTATCGGGCATATTGCAGCATGGTCATTTTGCCAAGATAAAATTATGACAACTGGTGGTGAAGGCGGTATGGTCACCACGAGTGATGAAACGCTTTGGAAAAAAATGTGGTCTTATAAAGACCATGGTAAAAGTTACGACAGTATTTATAATAAACAGCACCCACCAGGTTTCCGCTGGTTACATGACTCATTCGGTACTAACTGGCGTATGATGGAAATGCAAGCTGTGATTGGCCGAATTCAGTTAACCCGTATGGCTGAATGGACTAAAAAACGTACTGAAAATGCAGAAAAGATTTTAAAAGCCTTTGACGGCTCTCCTTTCTTTAGTGTTCATACTCCCTGTGTAGATTATGTTCATGCATATTATAAATGCTATGTCCAAGTGAATTTAGAAGCCCTGCCAGATGGTTGGTCACGAGATCGCATTATGCAAGAAATCAACTCTCAGGAAGTGCCTTGTTTTAGTGGGTCTTGTTCTGAAGTTTATTTAGAGCACGCATTTGATGGTACAGCATGGCGTCCAGAAAAGCGTCTAGAAAATGCACAGAAATTAGGTGAAACCAGTTTAATGTTCTTGGTTCATCCAACTTTGAGTCAAGAAAGTATAGAAAAAACGATTCTTGCAATTAATGCTGTTAATAGAGCTTTACAACCATAAAAAATGTGAAGCTATTCACATAGCTTTCTTTTGAATTATGATCTGACTTAAAGTTATGTAACCGCTGCGTAAATTTTATTTCTACTTATATAAGAAATGAGTATAAATATCGCACGGTTACTAGAACGATTAGAAGAGTATTGTGAAAAAGATTATTTATCAGTTTGCGTCAGCTCCTCGGCTTACAAAACAATGTTTTTTGGTTCTTATCGACCTATTCGCTTTTCCTGTTATTTTGTGGCTATGTTATGCCATTCGATTATTTGATTTAGGTGCTGAAGTTATTCCAGGCATTAACTATGGTGTGGCATTTGTTACAATTTTAGCCATCTTAAGCTTAATGTTAACTGGAGTTTATCGCTTTATTGTTCGTACTTTTAATGAAGCCTTTATTGCTAAATTAGCAATTGCGGTTACGTTGATGGTCATTGTTTTATATGGCATGAATGCTTTTTCACCTGCATTTGTTCCGACTTCAATTCCATTAATGTTCGGCTTCTTAATGTTTAGTTGGGTGTGGTGTAGTCGTGCATTTATTCGTTTTATCGTAAAAGCTACGTTACAGACTGGTGAAGAGCGTAAGCGAATTGCGATTTACGGTGCTGGTGATGCAGGGCAGCAAATTGCAGCTGTGCTTTATCGTTCAGGTAATCATTTACCCGTTTTTTTCATTGATGATAATCCATCTTTACAAGACCATATGGTTGGTGGTTTAAAAGTACTATCTTTAGAAAAAGCTTTACAACGTTTTGAAAAGTATAAAACTGATGAAATTTTGCTAGCATTACCTTCAGTCGGTCGTGTGCGTAAAAGTGAAATTATTCAACAGCTAGAACCTGCACATCTCAAAATTACTGAGCTTCCTGGTCTTACACAACTTGTTGATGGTGAGCTCAAAGTTGCAGATATTCGTGAAGTAGACATTATTGATTTACTGGGACGTGACCCTGTACCTCCTGTAGATCATTTACTTGCAAAAAATATCCATAATAAGATTGTTATGGTCACTGGTGCGGGTGGTTCTATTGGTTCTGAGTTATGCCGTCAAATAATTAAAAATCAGCCTAAAATGTTGATTATTTATGAAATTACAGAGTTTGCGCTTTATAGTATAGATAAAGAATTACGTCTAGCGGCTCAATGTGAAATTGTTCCTATTTTAGGTACAGTGCAAGATCAGCAGAAATTAGAACGTATTATTGAGCAATATGGTGTTCAGACCGTTTACCATGCTGCTGCCTATAAACATGTACCTTTAGTTGAGTGTAATCCAATTGCAGGATTAAAGAACAACGCGATTGGTACTGCGAATAGTCTAAATGCAGCTGTGAAAAAAGGTGTGGAGACATTCGTTCTCATCTCGACCGATAAAGCAGTGCGTCCTACTAATGTCATGGGTGCATCAAAACGTATGGCAGAGCTTTACTGCCAAGCCATGGCTGAAGCTCAAAAACAGACTCAAATTAGTATCGTGCGTTTTGGTAATGTATTAGGATCTTCTGGCTCAGTAGTACCGTTATTCAAACAACAAATTGCCAAAGGTGGTCCAATTACTGTGACTCATCCAGAAGTAACACGCTACTTCATGACTATTCCTGAAGCATCTCAGTTAGTTATTCAAGCTGGTGCTCTAGGTAGAGGTGGTGATGTATTTTTACTTGATATGGGTGAACCTGTCCGTATTCAGGATTTAGCTCGACAAATGATTTCTTTAAGTGGCTTAACCGTGCGTGAACAAGGTTCAATGCAAGGGGATATCGAAATTCAATATAGTGGATTACGCCCAGGTGAGAAACTTTATGAAGAATTGTTAATTGATCAAGAGAATACTGAATATACCGAGCATAGTAGGATTCTTCGATCATTTGAGAAATTCTATCCTCTTACAGAAATTCAAGAAGTTTTTGATCGAGTAAATAATATGACAGCTGTCCAGCAAGATATTGATTGGGCGTTATGTCAACTTGAACACTATGTTGATGGCTATAAACGTAGTAAAGATATTATGGTTAATTAGAGAGTGAATGTGTGATTAAAAAGGCAGTTTTACCTGTAGCTGGATTAGGTACACGTTTTTTACCGGCAAGTAAGTCAATTCCTAAAGAAATGGTCACAGTAGTTGATCGTCCTGCGATTGAATATGTAGTGCGTGAAGCTGTGGAAGCAGGAATTGAGCAAATTATTCTGGTAACGCACTCATCTAAAGCATCAATTGAAAATTATTTTGATCGAAACTTTGAACTTGAAACGACTTTAGAGCAAAAGAAAAAGTTTGATTCGCTTGATGAGATTACTCAGATTATCCCATCTCATGTAAGCGTAGTGAGTGTAAGACAGCCTCAACCTTTGGGGTTGGGGCATGCTGTTTTATGTGCAAAAAGTATTATTGGTCAAGATGATTTTGCTGTGTTATTACCAGATGTATTAGTTAAAGATAGCTCAGGGCAAAATGATTTATCGCGTATGATTTCTCGTTATGAAGTGAGCCAAGCTGCTCAAATCATGGTTGAAGCAGTACCCGATAATCTGGTAGATCAGTATGGGATTGTCGATGTAAAACAGAGCCCGGCTGAGGGTGAAAGTATTGTCATGCAGGGTATTGTAGAAAAGCCTGCTGTCGGCTCTGCACCTTCTAATTTATCTGTAGTCGGACGTTATATTTTACCGGCTAAGATTATGCAGCTTCTAGAGAATACGCCGAAAGGAGCGGGCAATGAAATTCAGTTAACTGATGCTATTGCGATGCTTCAAAGTACAGACATAGTGGAAGCCTATCGGATGCAAGGTCAAACTTTTGACTGTGGCAGTAAACTTGGTTATTTGAAAGCTGTACTACATTATGGTGTTGCACATCCTAAATTGGGATTAGAATTTAAACATCTGATTCAAGAACTTAAACTATAAAGTTTTGTAGCTCTGCTTAAGTATTTGTAAAAACTGCTGAATATGGTAGCAGAGCAGTATATTCTTTTCCTGGAAAAGGAATAGAAATCTATAAATCAGGTGTGCAATGAAAATCGCAGTATTTGGAACGACGTTACATGCCGGTGTTATGGCGGCATTATTGGCTGAATATGGTAACCAAATTTATTGGTGTACCTGTGTAAGTTGTGAAGAAGATGTTTCTGTCCTTGCGTATCAAGATCAAGAAGTAAATAATTATTTAAATAAACAAAGAAAAGCAGGTTTTTTAATTGAGAGCCCTTTTTCCGAGATCCCTTTAGATATTGAAGTATATTTATTTTGTTTTAGTCCTACACAAATTGAACTTGCTTTAAAAACCGTACAAAAACTGAGTGAGCGACCAATTGTTCATCCTAGATTAATGATTAATGGTTCAACTTTTGGTTTACACGGTACAGAAAAATTAAAACAGCACTTGCCAAAAGATGAGTGGGTTTACTTTCCTGATGTGATTCAGGAGGGTAATGCTATCAATAGTGTATTGAATGTAAAACATGTCATTGTTGGTGTTGAATCTAGGAATGCAAGTGAGACCATGCAAGAGTTACTGCGTCCTTTTTTCCAATTTAGTTATCAATATTTATTTATGCCAATTTTAGATGCGGAGTTTACCAAACTTAGTATCTCGGGCATGTTGGCTACCCGTATTAGTTATATGAATGACTTAGCGATGGTTGCCGAAAAGCTAGGTATTGATATTGCGAATGTAAAGCATGGTATTGCCGCTGATACACGTATTGGCGCTGCATATTTATCGCCAGGTGTGGGATTTGGTGGTGAGAATTTCTCACACGATATTTTAACGCTTTCGAGTACCGTATCTGAAACAGGAACAAAAAGCCGTCTTTTAGAACAAGTGTGGGCGATTAATGAGCAACAGAAAGAAATCTTATTCCGTAAATTATGGAATTACTATCACTGTAGTCTAAAAGGCAAAACGGTTGCGATTTGGGGCGCTTCTTTTAAAGAAAATACTTCAAATATACATAACTCACCGATCCATATTTTATTGGCTGCGTTATGGGCACAAGGCGTAATAGTGCGCCTGCATGATCCTCAAGCTTTAGATGAAATAGCTGCGACTTATGGGGCTCGTGAAGATTTAATTTTATGCACTGATCAATATGAAGCTGTACAAGGTGCCCATGCATTGTGCTTAGTCACGGCATGGAAGCAATATTGGAGCCCTGACTTTAAGCAACTACAACAGTTAATGAAACATCCGTTAATTTTAGATGGACGTAATATTTATGATCCAGCATATGTAAAAGCGAAAGGTTTTGCTTATGAAGGAGTAGGTCGCTTATGAGTAAATCAATTGAGCAATTTCCGAAGGAATTAGTTTCACCTCTAGCTCATCTTCAAACTTTAGGTGAAGAAAACTCAAAATTACATATCAAAGAGTTATTTGCTTTAGAGCCAGATCGTTTTCATAATTACTCAGTAAAGTTTGATCAATTATTTTTTGATTACAGTAAGCATCGGGTAACTAAAGATATTTTAGGACAGTTAGTGGCTCTTGCGAAGAATAGAAACTTAACCCAATGGATTAATTGTCTTTTTTCACAAGATAAAATTAACTGTACCGAACAACGCGAAGCAATGCACTGGGCATTGCGTTTACCCGCTGACTATTCAAAGTTTCCAGAATTAACGGCACAAGTCCATAGTCAGTTAGAACGTATGTATGCCTTAGTGGAAAAAATCCATGCAGGGCAATATCGTGGTGCTACTGGTGAAGTGATCCAGGATGTTGTCAATATTGGAGTGGGTGGTTCTGATTTAGGACCACAAATGGTGACTCATGCGTTGTCTGATTTTAAGGTGAAAACGGCTAAGCCCCTTAACACTCATTTTGTTTCAACGATGGATGGTAGTCAGCTATCAGAACTACTCCATCAACTTCGCCCAGAAACTACTTTATTTATTATTTCTTCAAAATCTTTTGGGACGATTGATACCTTATCAAATGCCCAAACAGTACGTCAGTGGTTAGAAAAGACATTAGGGAAACATGCCCGCGTATTAAAAAGCCATTTTATTGGAGTGTCCACAAAAGCTGACAAAATGTCTGAATGGGGAATTGCACCTGAAAATCAATTATTGCTATGGGATTGGGTAGGTGGTCGCTATTCATTGTGGTCTTGTATTGGTTTACCTATTGCTTTGACGATTGGTATTGACGGATTTAAGCAACTTTTAGCAGGAGCTCACGCCGTCGATGAGCATTTTCAAAATACGAGTTTTGATCAAAATATTCCTGTTTTAATGGCATTATTAGGAATTTGGAATAATAATTTTTTAAATATTCAGACTCATGCCATTTTGCCTTATGATGGACGTTTAAAATATTTTGCTGCTTATTTACAACAGTTAGAAATGGAATCTAACGGTAAGTCGGTGCAGCGCAATGGTCAAAAAGTTGAGCTAGATACTTGCCCAATTGTGTGGGGTGAAGTTGGTCCAAATGCTCAACATGCCTTTTATCAATTGCTACATCAAGGCTCCCAAGCAGTCAGCTGCGATTTTATTGCCCCTATACAACGTTATAATGCAGACCACTTTACCTATGCTGAAAACGCAGATGCCTTAGTTGAGCAACATCATCTTGCTCTCTCTAATTGCTTGGCGCAATCACGCTTATTGGCATTCGGTAATGAAGCTTTGGATTCAACTGAATTAGAAAATTTACCAATTTATAAGCAATATGAAGGTAATCAGCCGAGTTCTACCCTATTATTAAAAGAACTAAATCCTTATAGTTTGGGAATGTTAATTGCTTTATATGAACATAAAGTTTTTGTTCAATCTGTAATTTGGAATATTAATCCATTTGACCAGTGGGGGGTTGAAAAGGGTAAACAAATCGCTGATCAGTTACTCCCGATTTTAAGTGGCGTTCAAAATGATTCTTCAAAACTTGATGCCTCAACACGTGGATTAATTAAAATATTGTTAGGAAAAGTAGATGGCTAAAATTTTAGTCACTGGCGGGGCAGGTTATATTGGTTCACACACATGTGTTGAACTTTTGCAGGCTGGTCATGAAGTTATCGTTTTTGATAATCTTTCAAATAGTTCTGAAGAATCTTTAAATAGAGTTCAAGATATCGCCCAAAAAAGTTTAACTTTTGTACATGGTGACATCCGCAATGCAGATGAGTTGGACCGTGTATTTCAAATACATACTATTGATGCGGTTATTCACTTCGCAGGTTTGAAAGCAGTGGGTGAAAGTCAGGAAAAGCCACTCATTTATTTTGATAATAATATTGCCGGCAGCGTTCAACTGGTTAAATCGATGGAAAAGGCAGGTGTCTATACGCTTGTATTTAGCTCATCTGCAACAGTTTATGATGAAGCCAATATATCTCCATTAAATGAAGAAATGCCAACAGGTATGCCAAGTAATAACTATGGCTATACTAAACTGATTGTTGAGCAATTATTACAAAAATTGTCCGCATCTAATCCAAAATGGTCAATCGCATTACTTCGTTATTTTAACCCAGTCGGTGCACATAAAAGTGGACGTATTGGGGAAGACCCACAGGGTATTCCAAATAATTTAATGCCGTATGTGACACAAGTTGCTGTTGGTCGCCGCGAGAAACTATCCATTTATGGTAATGATTATGAAACTGTGGATGGTACTGGTGTGCGTGACTATATCCATGTGGTCGATTTAGCGAATGCGCACTTATGTGCTCTCAATAACCGATTGAATGCGACAGGTTGTCGTGCATGGAATATCGGTACGGGTAATGGTTCATCTGTTTTACAAGTTAAGGATACATTTGAAAAAGTTAATGGCGTGCCTGTAGCTTTCGAATTTGCACCGCGGAGATCTGGAGATGTAGCCACATCTTTTGCAGACAATAGTCGGGCAGTTGCTGAGTTGGGTTGGCAGCCGCAATATGGTTTAGAAGATATGCTTGCTGATAGTTGGAATTGGCAGAAGCAAAACCCTAATGGCTATAACTAAATAAATAACAATAAAAAAGGAGCAAATTGCTCCTTTTTTATTTCTGATTAGTTTTGAATCAATCCAGTCAACTCATCTACATAATGTTGCATTGGCTGAGCTTGGCGGTCTGCACGGCTTTCAATATTGAGTCGTAATAACGGTTCAGTATTTGAAGCACGGACGTTAAAACGCCATGCGCCAAAGTCGAGGCTTACACCATCGGTACGGTCAATTTGTGGATTCTGATCGGCATAAAAATCGAAAATCTTTTGAATAGTGGTTTGTGTATCAGCTACTTTAAAGTTGATTTCACCACTACAAGGAAACTTGGTAATCATATTTTCAACAAGTGTTGAGAGAGATTGTCCTGTTTCAGAGATTAGGGCAACGGTGAGTAACCACGGAATCATACCGCTGTCGCAGTAAGCAAAGTCACGGAAATAGTGATGTGCACTCATTTCTCCGCCATATACGGCATTGTGTTCACGCATGACATCTTTAATGAATGCATGACCAGATTTTGACTGTACGGCAATGCCTTTGTATTCATCGACGATATCAAATGTGTTCCACACTAAACGTGGGTCATGAACAATTTTTTCGCCTGACTGTTTGATTAAGAAAGCTTGAGCCAAGAGTCCAACAATATAGTAGCCTTCAATAAATTGGCCCTTCTCATCAAACAAGAAACAGCGGTCAAAGTCACCGTCCCAAGCAATTCCCATATCTGCTTTATGCTCAATGACGGCATTACGGGTACTGTCACGGTTTTCAATTAAAATTGGGTTAGGGATGCCATTTGGGAAAGTACCATCTGCTTCATGGTGAATTTTAATAAATTCAACTGGCACGTTAAGCGCTTTAAATTTTTCTTCAATAGCATCAATCACATGACCAGCTGCACCATTACCCGCGTTTACCACTAACTTTAATGGACGGATTTTTGCAGGTTCAATATAAGTCAGTAAATGGTCAACGAACTCAGGCAAAACGTTATAGCTTTGAGTTATACCTTTTTGGCTAGCTTCTTCAAAGTTATTGGTTTCTGCTAAAGCCTGAATTTCCTTTAAACCAGTATCTGCACTAATTGGACGAGCATTTTCTCGAACCAATTTCATACCGTTATAGTCCATTGGGTTATGGCTAGCAGTAACTTCAATTCCACCTTGTACATCTAAATGAAAAGCTGCGAAGTAAACTTCTTCAGTACCCGTCATGCCTAAATCAAGCACATTTACACCCGCCTCATTTAGGCCGCGGATGGTTGCTTGTTTTAAAGACTCACTGCTTAGACGAATATCACAACCTACAACCACGGTCTTTGGTTTATAGATTTGTCCGTATGCACGGCCAATTTTATAGGCAATTTCTTCATTCAATTCGGTGCCGAGTTTGCCTCGGATATCATAGGCTTTAAAACAAGTTAAAGTAGTCATTATTCAGTTCAATACAAATCATTTAAGTTTTGGGCATTATTATACATTTATCAATAAATGATTATGTTTATTGTTTTATGTTCAAATTTTTCACTTCATTTCTGTAAGTCATATTTAAGTTTATAAGAAAGTATTTTTAAGACTTTAGTCTAATAAGTAAATCCATAAGTTTGAAATGTCTTGATTTTATTTAGTACTATTGGTCTTACCAATTATAGTGATTATTTAATGATTGATCTTACCAATATCTGTGTTTATGATGCGGTCTGTGGTTTAAGGAACAACATTTGCACTTAATTTTTAATTGGTCATACCAATTGTGTTGAATGTTTAAGAATTTAAGGTACAAAAATTCGCCCCGGCATTTCAAGGAGATGACAATGCTCAATATGTGGCAACAACTTTATGACCCTTTAAATAATATTTGGCTGTCCAGTGCGGTTGCATTAATCCCGATTATTTTCTTCTTTTTAGCATTAGCAGTTTTTCGTTTAAAAGGTAGTATCGCGGGTACGGGCACAGTCATTATTGCATTATTGATTGCGCTCTTTTTCTATCAAATGCCGGGTCAAATGGCCTTTGCATCCATTATTTACGGTTTCTTCTATGGTCTATGGCCAATTTCATGGATCATTATTGGGGCAGTTTTTCTATACAAAATTTCGGTAAAAACAGGTCAGTTTGAGATTATTCGTTCAAGCATTTTGTCGATTACCGAAGACCAACGTCTGCAAATGCTATTGGTTGGTTTTGCATTTGGTACTTTCCTTGAAGGGGCGGCTGGCTTTGGTGCTCCTGTCGCAATTACCGCTGCACTCCTTGTTGGTTTAGGCTTTAAACCACTTTATGCAGCGGGTCTGTGCTTGATTGTAAATACAGCGCCAGTGGCATTTGGTGCAATGGGTATTCCAATTATTGTGGCGGGGCAGGTTTCTGGTGTAGACACCATGGAAATTAGCCAGATGGTGGGTCGTCAGTTACCATTTTTAGTCATTATTGTGCTGTTCTGGATCATGGCGATTATGGATGGCTGGCGTGGTGTTAAAGAAACTTGGCCTGCGGTTTTAGTCGGTGGTGGCGCTTTTGCGATTGCCCAGTATCTTACATCTAACTTTATTGGCCCTGAGTTACCAGACATTACCGCAGCAATTGCTTCATTGGTGAGCCTGACTTTGCTTTTCCGTGTTTGGAAACCAAAACATATTTTCCGTTTTGAACCTGAAGCTGGCCAAACTTTAACTCAACAACCTACTACGGTTCAACGTTATAGCATTGGCAAAATTGTGAAGGCATGGTCTCCATTTGCCATCTTAACGGTGATGGTCACCATCTGGAGTATTAAGCCATTTAAAGCATTATTTGCAAAAGATGGCGCTCTTGAGCACTGGATTTTTAAACTTGAAGTGCCGTATTTGCATAAATTGGTCGAAAAAATGCCGCCAATTGTGGCAGAGATGAAACCATACGAAGCGATTTATAAGTTTGACTGGTTCTCTGCAACAGGTACTGCAATTTTTATTGCCGCAATCATCACTGCTATTTTCTTAAAAATGAAAGCAAGTGAGGCAGTAACGACTTTTGGTGAAACACTCAATGAGTTGAAAACACCGATTTATTCAATTGGTATGGTGTTGGCTTTTGCTTTTATTGCGAACTATTCAGGCTTATCTGCAACTTTGGCTTTGGCTCTATCGCATACGGGTCATGCGTTTACTTTCTTCTCACCATTTTTGGGCTGGCTTGGTGTATTCCTTACGGGTTCAGATACCTCTTCAAACGCTTTGTTCTCGGCTCTACAGGCAACTACAGCGCAGCAAATTGGTATTCCCGAAGTATTGTTGGTGGCTGCTAATACCAGCGGTGGTGTGACAGGTAAAATGATTTCTCCGCAGTCGATTGCTATCGCTTGTGCTGCGGTAGGCTTAGTTGGAAAAGAGTCTGACTTGTTCCGTTTCACGGTAAAACATAGCATCATATTCACTGTCTTTGTTGGCATCATTATTACGGTTCAGGCTTATCTTGTTCCGTGGATGATTCCATAACTCCAGTGAAGGAAACGCGATGAGAATCTCCGATCAAGTGGTCATGAAATTGCAGGCATTAATTGAAGAGCGTCACATGAAAAAAGGTGACCGCTTGCCTGCCGAGCGCCAGCTTGCAACTAGCTTAGGGGTTTCTCGTCCATCTTTGCGTGAAGCGATTCAACAGCTCAATAGTCAAGGGGTGCTCAGTAGTCGCCGCGGCGATGGGACTTATATTCAGCAGTTACCTGAACAGTGGCCACAACAACTGATTGTGAACCCGATTAGCAATCTGATTGAAGAAGATCCACTCTACCGTTTTGATGTGCAAGAGGCGCGGTTATTGCTTGAGGGTGGCACTGCTTGGTATGCCGCATTACGCTCAACGCCTGAAGATCGCGCCAAAATCCATCATTATTTTAATGAAATTAGTCGCCATCAAAATGCGGGTGACTCAGCACAGGCTGCGGTCGCGGATGCTGAATTCCACTTGGCGATTGCTGAAGCATCTCACAATGTGGTGCTGATTCAAATGATGCGAAGTCTATTTGATTTGCTGCAATACAACGTCTTGTTAGGGCGTAAAAAAGTTTATAACGACCCCGTCAATGGTGATTTGCTGAGTGAGCAGCATTTTCAGGTCATGGATGCCATTGATCGTAAAGATCCGGAGGCCGCACGCCAAGCTGTCTGCGGTCATATTGAATTTGTGATTAATCATGTGCGTTCTCTGGATGAAGACGAAGCTCGCCAGAAACGTGCAAATCGTTTAAATAGAGTTGATTCAAAATGATTATTTCTTCTGGCAATGATTATCGTGCTGCGGCACAACGTCGCTTACCTCCATTTTTATTTCATTACATTGATGGCGGAGCGTATTCGGAATATACCTTAAAGCGTAACGTACAAGATTTGTCAGAAATTGCATTGCGTCAACGTGTGCTCAATGACATGTCAGCGTTAAGTTTAGAGACAAAACTGTTTAACGAAACCTTGTCGATGCCGGTTGCATTAGCTCCTGTGGGTTTAACAGGTATGTATGCGCGCCGTGGCGAAGTTCAAGCAGCGATAGCAGCCGACAAAAAGGGCATTCCATTTACGCTTTCAACGGTTTCGGTATGTCCGATTGAGGAAGTTGCACCTGCAATTAATCGCCCTATGTGGTTCCAGCTTTATGTATTACGCGACCGTGGTTTTATGCGTAATGCTTTGGAACGTGCAAAAGCAGCAGGCTGTTCAACACTTGTGTTTACTGTAGATATGCCTGTGCCGGGTGCGCGTTACCGTGATGCTCATTCTGGTATGAGTGGGCCAAATGCTGCGATGCGCCGTTATATGCAGTCTATGTTCCACCCACATTGGTCATGGAATGTGGGCTTAATGGGTCGTCCGCACGACTTGGGTAATATCTCTAAATATTTAGGTAAACCGACTGGGCTTGAAGACTATATCGGCTGGTTAGGCTCGAACTTTGACCCATCGATTTCATGGAAAGACCTTGAGTGGATTCGTGAGTTTTGGGATGGCCCAATGGTGATTAAGGGTATTTTAGACCCTGAAGATGCCAAAGATGCTGTACGTTTTGGTGCCGATGGGATTGTGGTATCAAATCACGGTGGTCGTCAGTTAGATGGCGTGATGTCATCTGCTCGCGCATTGCCTGCAATTGCCGATGCCGTCAAAGGTGATTTAGCGATTTTGGCTGACTCAGGCATTCGTAATGGTTTAGATGTGGTGCGTATGTTAGCGCTCGGTGCCGATACGGTTTTACTTGGCCGTGCGTTTGTTTATGCCTTGGCAGCAGCAGGTGGACAAGGTGTGTCGAACTTACTTGATTTAATTGATAAGGAAATGCGTGTTGCGATGACGCTGACAGGTGCTAAGTCGATTTCGGATATTAATGCTGATTGTTTAGTACAGGCGATGAAGCTCTAACGTTTCCGTATTAACTTTGATGATATTGGCACGACGGAGTCTTATCGGAAAAAGTTCAATGGAAGTAGCTAATTGACGTTACTTTTTTAAAAAAGTAACCAAAAATCTTTTGTTGAGCAAACCGTACTTCCTTGTACAGTTGCTCAACAGGCGGCATCCTGCCGCCAACGCGTAGCCAATTTGAATTAAATCTAACACCTAGAGATTAGCTGCTAGTGCTAAGTGAAATGGTTTTGATCTTGCGTAGCTTTAGTCGCTACTCATGCCAAAACAAAAGTAATGGAATTAGCTACTTTAAATATTAGTTCTAAACGGAAAAACTCCGTCGAGCTTTTCTGATTTTTAAAAAACTATGTGGTATGGATGACCAAAAGGAAACCATCATGCAAACATTTTCTCCTCAAGCAGTGATTGACCGTTTACAAAACATTGTAGGGCGTTCGCATGTTTTGACCGATGATCAAAGCACGCGTCAGTACCGTCAAGGCCGTCGTTTTGGTGAGGGGAAAGTACTTGCTGTAGTGGTGCCGGGGACCTTGCTAGAGCAATGGCAAGTGTTGCAGGCTGCAATTGAGGCGGACTGTATTGTCATTATGCAGGCAGCAAATACAGGACTCACTGGCGGTTCAACCCCATATGGCGATGACTATGATCGTCCTGTTTTGGTCATGAGTACGCGCCGATTAAAGGGCATTCAGGTCATTCATGACGGTAAGCAAGTGATCTGCTTACCGGGTGCGACCTTAGATAATTTAGAGCAAATTTTAAAGGGCTACGACCGTGAACCTCATTCGGTGATTGGTTCATCTTGTATTGGGGCATCAGTACTAGGCGGTGTTTGTAATAACTCGGGCGGTGCATTGGTACGCCGTGGACCGGCGTATACTGAACTGGCGTTATATGCTCAGGTCAATGCTGCTGGTCAATTAAAACTGGTGAACCATTTAGGGGTGAATTTAGGTTCGACACCCGAAGAAATTTTGACTCGTTTAGAGAAGCAGCAATATCAAGCCGTAGATATTCTAGATGACAGCGAAAAACAGGCATCGGACCATCGCTATGCCCACGATGTGACCCAAGTTGATGAAGATACACCTGCTCGTTTTAATGCAGACCCGTCACGTTTGTTTGAAGCATCGGGTTCAGCAGGTAAAGTTTGTGTGTTTGCCGTGCGCCTTGATACCTATGAAAAAGTAGAAAGTAATGTCTTTTATATTGGTACTAATGATGCTGATGATTTAACAGCCATTCGCCGTTATTTACTGACCTCACTGCCAAGCTTGCCGATTGCAGGTGAGTATATTCACCGAGATGCTTATTTAATTGGTGAAAAGTACGGAAAAGACACGTTCTTATTTATTGAAAAATTTGGCACAGCCAATGTTCCAAAAGCTTTTGCGATGAAAGATAAAGTCGATGGCTTTTTAGAAAGATTTAAAATTAAAGGCTTAACGGATCATATTTTACAAGCGATTACGTTCTTTTTACCGAGTCATTTGCCGAAGCGTATGACCGAATATCGAGACCGTTACGAGCACCATTTAGTACTACGCGTTGAAAATAATTCAAAAGCACAGACCGAGCAGTTTTTAAAAGAATATTTTGCAGTGCATCAGTCTGGTCACTATTTCGTATGTAGCGAAGAGGAAGGCCGAAAAGCATTCTTACACCGTTTTGCGATTGCAGGGGCGGCAATTCGTTATCGTGATACGCATCATAGTGAAGTTGAAGATATTGTGGCGCTTGATATTGCGTTACGTCGTAATGACCGTGAGTGGGTAGAGCAACTGCCGGCCGAGATGGAAAATAAAATCCTCCATAAACTCTATTATGGGCATTTCTTTTGTCATGTGTTTCATCAGGACTATATTCTTAAAAAGGGCCATGATCCGTTAGAAATGGAACATCAAATGTGGAAGTTGTTGGACGCGCGCCGTGCTGAATATCCAGCAGAGCATAATGTCGGGCATCTCTACATTGCCAAACCTGCCTTAGCCAATTTCTACCAAAAACTCGACCCAACCAATAGCTTTAATGTGGGGATTGGGCATACCTCAAAACTGAAGTATTGGGGCAAGGCTAAATCTTAAAATCGAGACATAAAAAAAGGCGCCGAAGCGCCTTTTTTAATAGATGTCTTATGCAGCTTCTACAGATTTAGCAAGTACTTCTGCAACTGCTTTAGCAACAGTGTAAACATTGTTCATGTTTAAACCTGCTACACAAATACGGCCACTACGTACTAAGTAGATTGCATATTCTTCACGCAAGATATCAACTTGCTCAGCAGTTAGACCTGTGTAGCTGAACATACCTTTTTGGTTTACAAGGTAGCTAAAGTCACGGTCTGGTAATGCTTTAGTAAGTTCGTCTTTCAAGATGCTACGCATTTTTATAATACGCTCACGCATCTCTTTCACTTCACCTTGCCATTGTTGGTTAAGTTCAGCGTCATTTAACACTTCATCAACTAACCAAGCACCTGTAGTAGGAGGGCTAGAGTAAATACGACGTACAGTCGCTTTTAACTGACCGAATGTGCACTGAGCTGCTTCTGCATCGTCACATACGAAAGTTAAGCCGCCAACACGTTCGCCATATAAAGAGAAGATTTTAGAGAACGAGTTGCTCACAATGAAGTTTAGACCCACTTGGTCTAAAGCACGGATTGCATACGCATCTTCTTCCATACCGTCACCAAAACCTTGGTAAGCGATATCTAGGAATGGAATAAGGTTACGGTCTTTTAATACTGCAATTACTTGGTCCCATTGAGCTGGGTTTAAGTCAGCACCAGTTGGGTTGTGGCAGCATGGGTGCAATAACACAATGCTTTGCTCAGGCAAAGTTTTAAGTGTAGAAAGCATACCGTCAAAATCTACACCACGTGTTTCGTTATCGAAATATGGGTAGAAATGAGTCTTGATGCCAGCGCCATTGAAAATTGCAACGTGGTTATCCCAAGTTGGTTGGCTTACCCAAACGTCTGAATTTGGGAAATAAGTTTTTAAGAAATCCGCACCAACTTTCAATGCACCTGAACCACCAAGTGTTTGGATGGTTACAGCACGGCCAGCTTTAACTGCTGGGCTGTTTGCACCAAATAAAAGTGCTTGAATTGCTTCACGGTAAGGTTTGAAGCCTTCCATTGGCAAATAAAGTTTGGTTTTACCGTTCTTAGGCTCAATACGCTTTTGCGCCTCGATAATGGTCTCTAACTGAGGAACAATACTGTCTTCGTTATAATAAAGACCAATACTCAAGTTCACTTTTCCAGAACGAGTATCAGCATTGAACTGTTCCATTAAAGAGAGAATTGGATCGCCTGCGTATGGGGGGATATGTTGAAACATCAAAAAAGTCCTTTCATTCAACAATATGCATAGTGCTGGGTTTTTTCTGTCTCGAAAAATACGCCACAACTATGTCGATGCTCAATAATGTATCAATAAAGCTACCGTGAAGCACCTGATAATTTCACTAATATCGATATTTTCTGGATGAAAATGATAAAAAGATTTAAAAGAAATTACGGTAAATAGAAACTAATTTCTAACTCATGCTTTCATTCAAGCAGATTGTCTACAATCTTGCTGTAATACATTGGTTGTAGACTAAAGTTTGAAACAAAAGTTTAATGACTAAAAAGTAACTAAGAACGAGTCATAAAACTATAGATAAATTGACACTAAATTATTGTTTTATAAATATTAACTGGCAAGTGGTTTAATGCTTTAAATATAAGGTGATATAAGCGGTCAGTCTATAAAAATTGACCTGATGCGTTCTGTAAAGTGTCAACAATCACCTTGATTTTTTTCATTCATACCGCTATAAAACTCATAATTGATTAAAAATTGTCGACAATATGCAAGATTTGACCTTCGCACCAGAGCCATTACAAAGTCAGGGAAGAACACTGACCGAGAATGTATTTAAACAAATACAGACGGCGATTGTTTTGGGTCAAATTCCGGCAGGTAGCAAGATTTCTGAGCCTGAGCTGGCACGCACTTATGGCATTAGTCGTGGGCCTTTGCGTGAAGCGATTCATCGCCTTGAAGGTCAACGTTTGGTTGAGCGTACTGCACATGTGGGCGCGCGCGTGGTTTCGCTTTCACTGCAACAGTTTAAAGAGCTTTACCAGATTCGTGCGTCATTAGAAGGTTTAGCTTGCAAACTTGCGGCACAGCATATTGATAAAAAGCAAATTTTGGCGCTACGTGATGTATTACGTATGCATGCCGAAGATGAAAACTTTAAAGCAGGTAAAGGATATTACTTGCAAGAAGGGCAGGACGATTTTCACTACTGCATTATCAAAAGTAGTGGCAATAAAACCCTAGAAAAAATGCTATGTGATGAGCTTTATCACCTCATCCGCATGTACCGAATTCAATTTTCAAACACACCCGATCGACCGAGCAAAGCTTGGGACGAACATATCCGTATTTTAGATGCAATTGCAGAAGGTGATGGTGAACTTGCCGAGCTGCTCATGCATCGACATATCAATGCTTCTTACAAAATTATTGAGCAAACACTGCTACAAGCACAAGGAGAACATAACAATGGCTAAACAATCCGCAGGTCAGCTATTTCGCGATGCAGTAGCCCAAGAAAAGCCATTACAAGTGGTTGGAACCATTAACGCCAATCATGCACTTTTGGCAAAACGTGCAGGTTATAAAGCGATTTACTTATCAGGTGGTGGTGTAGCCGCTGGTTCTTTAGGCTTACCTGATTTGGGAATCAGTAACCTTGATGATGTGTTGACAGATGTACGCCGTATTACCGATGTATGTGATCTTCCATTATTGGTCGATGCGGACACAGGTTTTGGTGCTTCTGCATTTAACATTGCGCGTACTACAAAAGCACTCATCAAGTTTGGTGCTGCGGCAATGCACATTGAAGACCAAGTAGGCGCAAAACGTTGTGGACACCGCCCGAACAAAGCCATTGTGACTCAAGAAGAAATGGTTGACCGTATTAAAGCAGCGGTTGATGCGCGTGGTGATGACAGCTTCGTGATTATGGCGCGTACCGATGCATTGGCTGTAGATGGCTTACAAGCTGCCATTGACCGTGCGGGTGCCTATATTGAAGCGGGCGCAGACATGCTATTCCCTGAAGCAATTACCGAGCTTGATATGTACAAGCAATTTGCTCAGAAGACAGGCGCACCGATTTTAGCAAACATCACGGAGTTCGGTTCTACACCATTGTTTACTACTGAAGAGTTAGCATCTGCCGATGTAAGCCTTGCGCTTTATCCGCTTTCTGCTTTCCGTGCCATGAACAAAGCAGCCGAAACTGTGTATGAAACCTTGCGTAAAGAAGGCACGCAAAAGAACGTGATTGATATTATGCAAACGCGTAAAGAGTTATATGAACGCATTAACTACTATGCGTTTGAAGACTACTTAGACAACGCATTTGCTAAAAAGAAGTAATAAATTAAAAAGTTGATTAATTGGAATCTGATACTCAGAGGCGTCATCTGCAACTGTTTGAGGCAGGACTACATTTTTTAAAAATGGTTCTGCGATGGATAGGATATTCGGTGGTTGTGGACGAGTTTTGCAGATGACAATGGTTTTGCCTACTTTTGCCAAAACAAAAGTGGGTCGAACCGAAGGTTAATCCTGAAATAAGAAGTGAAAATGGTACGACTCCGTCGTGCTTAATAAATAAATTCAGATAGATAGGAAAGGACAATCTTATGAGCTCAAATGAAACAACAACAGGCTTCAAACCAAAAAAATCAGTTGCACTTAGCGGACAAGTTGCAGGCAACACAGCACTCTGTACCGTAGGACGTAGCGGTAACGACTTGCACTATCGTGGCTATGACATTCTTGACCTTGCAGCAGGTAGCCAGTTTGAAGAAGTTGCTCACTTGCTCGTACACGGCAAATTACCAAACAAAGCTGAACTCAAAGCGTATAAAGCAAAATTAAAAGCACTTCGTGGCTTACCAGCAGCACTTAAAACTGCTCTTGAACAATTACCGCCGTCTGCACACCCAATGGATGTGATGCGTACAGGTGTGTCAGTGCTAGGTTGTTTAACGCCAGAACACGAAGACCACAATGAAGCGGGCGCAAAAGACATTGCTGACAAACTAATGGCAAGCCTAGGCTCAATGCTGCTTTATTGGTACCACTTCAGCAACAACGGTCGTCGTATTGAAGTTGAAACTGATGACGACTCAATTGCAGCGCATTTCTTACATTTACTTCATGGCGAAAAACCATCTGAAGAATGGATTCAAGCAATGCATACATCTCTTATTTTGTATGCTGAGCATGAGTTTAACGCGTCTACATTTACGTCACGTGTAGTTGCAGGTACAGGTTCTGACATGTACTCGGCAATTACAGGCGGTATTGGTGCACTTCGCGGACCTAAGCACGGTGGTGCGAACGAAGTTGCATTCGTGATTCAACAGCGTTACGACAACGCAGATGAAGCAGAAGCAGACATCCGTAAACGTGTTGAAAATAAAGAAGTCGTGATTGGTTTTGGTCACCCTGTCTATACAGTTTCTGACCCACGTAACGAAGTGATCAAGAAAGTGGCGCATGACTTAGCGCAAGCACAAGAGAACACCAAAATGTACCTCATCGCTGAGCGTTTAGAAGCAGTGATGAAAGAAGTGAAAAACATGTTCCCGAACCTCGATTGGTTCAGTGCGGTGAGCTATCACTTGATGGGCGTTCCAACTGCCATGTTCACACCGTTATTTGTGATTGCACGTACAGCAGGCTGGTCAGCACACGTGATTGAACAACGCCAAGACGGCAAAATCATTCGTCCAAGCGCGAACTACACAGGCCCTGAAAACCTCGAATTTAAACCATTGGCGGAGCGTGGTTAATGAACACAAAATACCGTAAGCCGCTGGCAGGCACCCAGCTTGAATATTACGACGTGCGTCAAGCCGTTGAAGATATTCAGCCAGGCGCATACGAAAAACTGCCTTACACCTCAAAAGTACTCGCAGAGCAATTGGTACGTCGTGCCGATGCCGAGAATTTAACTGCTTATTTAACGCAGTTAATTGAACGCCGTCAGGACTTGGACTTTCCTTGGTATCCTGCACGAGTCGTGTGTCACGACATTTTGGGCCAAACTGCATTGGTTGACCTTGCAGGTTTGCGTGATGCGATTGCTGACAAAGGCGGTGACCCATCTAAAGTTAACCCAGTTGTGCCAACACAACTGATTGTCGACCACTCTTTAGCAGTGGAATACGGTGGTGCTGACCCAGACGCTTTTGCAAAAAACCGTGCTGTTGAAGACCGTCGTAACGAAGACCGTTTCCACTTTATTGAGTGGACTAAAACAGCATTTAAAAATGTCGATGTGATCCCTGCGGGGAACGGCATTATGCACCAGATTAACCTAGAGAAAATGTCTCCAGTGATTCAGGCGCGTGATGGCGTGGCATTCCCAGACACTTGCGTCGGTACAGACTCACACACACCACACACAGACGCTTTGGGCGTAATTTCTGTGGGTGTTGGTGGCTTAGAAGCTGAAAACGTGATGTTAGGCCGTGCATCTTGGATGCGTCTGCCAGACATTATTGGTGTTGAGTTTGTAGGTCAGCGTCAGGCAGGCATTACTGCAACAGATATCGTACTTGCTCTAACTGAGTTCTTACGTAAAGAGCGCGTAGTGGGTGCTTACCTTGAGTTCTTTGGTGAAGGTGCTGACAGCATGTCTGTGGGCGACCGTGCAACTATTTCGAACATGACTCCAGAATATGGCGCTACGGCTGCGATGTTCTACATCGACCAAAACACGATTGACTACTTACGCCTAACAGGCCGTGAAGATGCTCAAGTGGCATTGGTTGAACAGTACGCAAAAGAAATCGGCCTTTGGGCATCTGACATGACCAAAGCAGAGTACCCACGTGTACTTCGTTTTGATCTATCAAAAGTAACCCGTAACATTGCTGGTCCATCAAACCCACATGCACGCGTTTCAACTGCGGACTTAAAAGAAAAAGGCATTGCAGGCGTTGTTGAAAACCGTTCTGACGGCTTAATGCCAGATGGCGCAATCATTATTGCTGCAATTACTTCATGTACTAACACTTCTAACCCACGTAACACCGTGGCGGCAGGTTTGTTGGCGCGTAAAGCAAATGAACTTGGTTTGGTTCGTAAACCTTGGGTGAAATCATCATTTGCACCGGGTTCGAAAGCGGCTGCACTTTACCTTGAAGAAGCAGGTGTTCTAAAAGACTTAGAACAACTTGGTTTTGGTATTGTGGCTTATGCTTGTACGACCTGTAACGGTATGTCGGGTGCGTTAGATCCAGTCATTCAACAAGAAATTATTGACCGTGACTTGTACGCAACAGCAGTACTCTCTGGTAACCGTAACTTCGATGGCCGTATCCATCCATATGCAAAACAAGCGTTCTTAGCATCTCCACCGCTTGTTGTGGCATATGCAATTGCAGGTACGATTCGTTTTGACATCGAAAAAGATGCGTTAGGTCATGACAAAGAAGGTAACCCGATTTACCTGAAAGACATCTGGCCATCTGACGCTGAAATTGATGCCTTAGTAAAAGAAGCCGTGAAACCTGAACAGTTCCGTAAAGTCTACATTCCAATGTTTGACTTGGGCGAAGTTGAACAAGCGAAGAGCCCACTTTACGACTGGCGTCCGCAAAGTACTTACATCCGCCGTCCACCGTATTGGGAAGGGGCGTTGGCTGCACCACGTACTTTAGCGAACATGCGTCCGCTTGCGATTTTGGGTGACAACATCACTACCGACCACTTGTCGCCTTCAAACGCGATTTTGATGGACTCGGCTGCGGGTGAATATCTTCACAAAATGGGCGTACCAGAAGAAGACTTCAACTCATACGCAACGCACCGTGGTGACCACTTGACTGCACAACGTGCAACATTTGCCAACCCGAAACTCTATAACGAAATGGTGGTTCGTTCAGACGGTACCATTAAGCAAGGTTCAAAAGCGCGTGTAGAGCCAGAAGGCGAAGTGATGCGTATGTGGGAAGCGATTGAAACCTACATGAACCGTAAACAGCCATTAATTATTATCGCGGGTGCTGACTACGGTCAGGGTTCGAGCCGTGACTGGGCTGCGAAAGGTGTACGCCTTGCAGGTGTTGAAGCAATTGTGGCAGAAGGTTTTGAGCGTATTCACCGTACCAACTTGGTGGGTATGGGCGTGTTACCGCTTGAGTTTAAACCGGGTGTAAACCGCAAAACTTTAAAACTAGATGGTACTGAGCTTTATAGCGTGATTGGTAATATTGCGCCGCGTTCGACTTTAACTTTAGTGATTGAACGTGCCACAGCGGATGGTAAAGAAGAGATTCTTGAAGTGCCAGTGACTTGCCGTTTAGATACAGAAGAAGAAGTTTCTGTATATGAAGCGGGCGGTGTATTACAGCGTTTTGCGCAAGACTTTTTAGAAGGCCAAGTGGCTTAATATTTAGTCTATAACTGATTGAAAATTATTCAAAAGAACCCTATCTTGATGATGGGGTTTTTTTATGGGAATTAATAAGCCTTGAAATTCATAAGTAATTAGAAATAGATATATTCAGGTGATAACATGATAGAAAAAGATAATAACTTAGATGCAAATTTTTTAGACCATAGGGTTGCAACTTATAAGGCTATCGTAGGTTTAGTGCCTGGGTTTGGTTCTATCCTTTCAGAAGTTGTAGGAGCTATTATTCCTGACCAGCGAATGGATAGATTAGTACAATATATAAAATTATTGGATGAAAAAGTTCAAAAAATTGATAGTAATTTATTAGAAAATGCTAAACAGAATGAATTAATCGTGGACCTAATTGAAGAGGGATTTGTTCAGGCATCCAGATCACTCTCTAACGAAAGAAGAGAATATATTGCAAACGTAGTAGCAAATGGCATATCAGATGAAGAAAAAAATTATGCAGATAGTAAGTATGTTTTAAGATTATTAGGTGAGCTTAATGATCAAGAAGTGATTTGGTTGCGTTTCTTCTTAGAGCCAACAATTAATAGCGATGAAGAATTTCGACAAAAGCATCAAAACGTTATTGAGCCAATTAGAACATATATTGGTGTTGATGATAATATTTTAGAGAAGAGAGATATTCAGGAAAGCTATAAATCACATTTAGAAAGGCTAGGATTGATTAAATCGAAATATCGAATTGATAGAAAAACAGGATTGCCTCAATTTGATCAACAGGGGATGCCGCAGATTTCTCATAGATTTATTACTCCCCTTGGTAAGTTAATGTTAAAAAGAATTGGTCTTATAGATTCAGCAAATACATAAGTTATTACATAAAAAAAGCCCGACATCCTGTCGGGCTTTTTCGTATTTGGTTGTTAGATATGACTCCTGTCGTATCTCACGATCCTGATGCATGAACCTATTATTGTTGTTTTATGTTCCGGAACATCCTGTTCCTGTATGAGTTCATATTAGAAAAAAAGTAGGGGACAGCCAATCCGCTAAATCCCTAAATCTGTGTAAGATAAATCGTACAAATAACATTTTTTGCATTTATGCCATCATCATCGGGCGAAATGGACAATTGACATTCACTTTAAGTGGGTTATATTCCTGTTTAATATATATACGATTATAGGAATGTAATCATGGTAACAGCTGGCGAAAAACCCGGAACAGGCTTCTATTTCTGTGCTCAGTGCGGACATAGAGTGTTTTTAGAAATTAACACAGACCCTTTACCACCTTGCACGAAATGCTACTGCACGCAATTTAAACGTTAAGAATGAAATAATATTTGCGTTCGCATTTAACAAAAAGCCCTGTCACCCGATGGGGCTTTTTGCTAATTTAAAAATAAGACTTACATAACAAGACCCGTGATGGGCGTGAAAAAGGAAACCGTTATGGAAACAATATTGGGTTTATGTATTGGCGTGGGGCTGAGCGCTGCCTGCGGTTTTCGCGTGTTTGTGCCGCTACTGGTTATGAGCATTGCCACCATGATGGGATGGTTTGAGCCATCAAAAGGTTTTGAATGGTTAGCTCTACCATCGGTGTGTTTAGCTTTGGGTGTGGCAACGGTGTGTGAAGTCGCAGCTTACTATATTCCGTGGGTCGATAATGCCTTAGACACAGTCGCGACTCCTGCGGCGATGATCGCGGGTACGTTAGCAACAATGGCGGTTAGTAGTGGAGAAATGTCTCAGTTTGCCAGTTGGGCGGCAGCGATTATTGTAGGCGGTGGTACGGCAGGTGTGGTGCAAATGAGTACAGTCGCTGCGCGCGGTGTTTCAACTGCAACCACAGGTGGCTTAGGAAATTTTGTTGTTGCTACAGGGGAGTGGATTGGGGCAATCTTACTTTCAGTTTCGGCCATGTTAGTGCCTGCATTTGTTGCGGTAGTGGTGCTTATTGCAGTAATTTTAGCGGTACGTTGGATACGCCATAAAAAGCAAGAACAGGCGCATAGTCCTCTATAGGTTTAGCCTAAACATATTTTTAAACAGCAATAAAAAAAGCCCAACATCCTGTTGGGCTTTTTCGTATTTGGGTACTAGATATGACTCCTGTCGTATCTCACGCTCCTGGTGCTTGAACCTATTATTGTTGTTTTATGTTCCGGAACATCCTGTTCCTGTATGAACTCATCATAGGAAAAAAGCGGTAAGTCGCCAATCCGCAAAATCCCTAAAAGTTTGTAGGTTAAAGCGTACATTCAGAAATGATTTAACTTTTTAAAGTGAATATGAATAATAGCCAACTTGTTACTTTAAGAAAAAAATCAAATGCGTATTAGAAAATCTTCAAGACTATTAGTTCTTAATGAAAATCATGAAATCCTGTTATTTCAGTTTACTCATACAAATGATGCTTTGGCTGGACAATCATATTGGGCAACCGTAGGTGGCGGGCTTGAAGAAGGGGAAACCTTCGAGCAAGCAGCTTGCCGAGAGCTTTATGAAGAGTTAGGTGTAGTACGACAAAATGTAGGTACTCATGTTGCAACACGCAATTTTGAAATGATGTTGCCGAGCGCGGAAGTTGTGATTTCTGAAGAAAGACTCTTTATTGTTTTTATTAAAAATGAAGAAATGAATACAGCAAACTGGTCAGAACATGAAAAACTTGTGATTAGTAAAAGCCGTTGGTGGACGTTTGATGAGCTAAGCCAAACCAACGAGACTGTTTATCCAAACAACATTCCTAATATTCTTGCAGATAGCCTACCTGAGATTTTTAATCCCTAAAATCTTCCAATATTCAGATATAAAAAAAGCCCGACATCCTGTCGAGCTTTTTCGTATTTGGTTGCTAGATATGACTCCTGTCGTATCTCACGCTCCTGGTGTATGAACCTATTATTGTTGTTTTGTGTTCCGGAACATCCTGTTCCTGTATGAACTCATCATAGGAAAAAAGCAGGGTGTCGCCAATCCGCAAAATCCCTAAAAGTTTGTAGGATAAAACGTACAAGATTTCTTTTTGATTTATCATAATCTTTTAAAAGTGCTGTTTTAAATCGAGATATATCCATGCTGAGTAGTTGTGAAAAGTGTGATGAATGCGGAAGCCAATACTTCAAAAGTAAATCTAGAATGGCCTCGTTGTGCCCTGAATGCACTTCCATAATTTATGGATATGTAAATTGTGAACATGTTTTTAAAGAAGGACACTGCATACACTGCTATTGGGATGGCAGTACAAGCACTTATATTGAAAATTTGAAGAAAAACTCATAAAAAATTTAGTAGTCCTCTATATTTATTCTTAGTTCCTCTTGGCCTCTGTGCCACAACAGACTTTAATCTTTTGCGCTGATTTAAAGTAATAAAATATTGCAACACAGAGATAGAGGAGCTAAGCCAAACGCTTAGCCAGACTACTTTTGTCACACCGCTACATGGTGCTCAGAAAAGTAGGGGCAAAGTCCCGTGGGAGAACAGGACTTTGCAAACTGAAAAACCTTAGCTGCTTAGAACCAAACTTAAAGCCAAAATAGGTTTATAAATTGTCATATTATTCTCATAATGATTTATATCTATGAGTAGAATGAAAATATAATTGGTTTTAAGGTTTAAAATAATTTTTAGGTAGTAATTGATCCTCCCATAAATATAGGAAAATATAATAATTGAAATTTTAAAATAAAAATAATTTATAAATTTAAAAAATAGACAATAGAAAACCTAAATTTTAAATAAATAAAATAATTAATCTAAAGAGGGAATAAGTTTGAAAAGTGTCATGATCAACTCCTTATAATTTATGGAGTCCTACCACCAGATTACCGCGAATTAATTTATGGTGGTAGAACGAAAGGGGGTTGACAGACTGGGATCCATGGAACCAGCACGCACGGGGCGTCCCCCATCCGTCCTACCGCAAAGAAAAGGGGACGCAAGGGTCTAACGACTTATAGATTGTACTATAACCCGCCGTGGATCAACGGTCTGTCAAAACCGACTGGCAATGTGGCCAGCAACGAGATAATAATTGGTGATTTTAATTACGTCAATTTAATATTTAAAATATTTTTTGATTTAATAATAAAACTAAAGAGATTTTAAAATAAAAAAATTATTATTAACTTTTTATTTATATTTGATTATAAAAAATAATAAATATAGAGATATTTTGCCAGTTCCAAAAAAGAACTTGATTGTTAAGATCTATTTTTGTCGTTTTTATAGAGATAAGAATGGAACGTGTTGTAATAACAGGTATGGGAATAAATTCCTGTATTGGAAATACATTAGAGAAAGTAACCGACTCCTTAAAAGCAGGTCGCTCAGGCATTCGCTATAACGATGTCTATGCACAATTGAATTTTCGGAGCCATGTCAGCGCCACAGCCGAAATGGATTTTGAAAATATTGATCCAGAATTAAAAAAACACATGGGCGTTTGCGCGATGTATGCCTATAACTCGGCACTCGATGCGCTACAACACGCCGAGCTTGATGTGAGTGATATTGCTAACAACTCAAAATATGGCGTGATTGGGGGAACAGGGGGCAGCTCGACAGCGTCCATTATCGACATGCTGCATAGCTTAAAAGAAAAAGGCGCAAGTGGAGTATCGCCCGATTTAGCATCACGCTATCTTACAAATACGGTTAGTTCTAACTTAGCAAATGCTTTCAACCTAAAAGGTATCTCTCAATCAATCGCGAGTGCCTGTGCCACTTCAGCCGATGCAATTGGCTATGCATTTCACCTAATCGCTTCTGGAAAACAAGACTTAATGCTGGCAGGTGGCGGTGAAGAAGACCATTGGTCCCAAACAGCAATATTCGATGCGATGGGCGCATTATACTCTAAATATAACGATGCACCAGAAACAGCTTCACGCCCATATTCAAAAGATAACGATGGCTTTGTGATCGCTGGCGGCGGTGGCATGGTGGTTTTGGAGTCTTTAAGCCATGCCCAAAAGCGCGGAGCAAAAATTTTGGCAGAAGTGGTTGGGTACGCTGCTAATAGTGATGGTGTCGACATGGTAGCTCCAAGTGGCGAAGGCGCGACCCGTTGCATTAAATTGGCACTCGCAGAAGCCAAACAAAACGGCTCAGAAACCATCGACTATATCAACACGCATGGTACTTCAACACCAGCAGGAGACATTCCCGAACTATTGGCCATAGAGAGAGCTTTTGGTGGCGAAAAAGTACCGCCACTCAGTTCGACCAAGTCGATGACTGGACATAGTTTGGGGGCAGCAGGTGTACACGAAGCGATTTATTCTATTTTAATGCTGCAAAATAACTTTATCGCGCCGAGTATTAATATTACTGAACTGCGCGAAGAAGCTAAAAAATTCGATATTGTTCAAACGAGCAGAGAAACCGAACTAAAAACAGTGATGAGTAATAGCTTTGGTTTTGGTGGCGTAAATACTTGTCTCGTTTTTAGAAAATGGGAAGGGTAATTTAAAATCGAAATATATGTGGACCTGAGAAAAAGAATAAAATAGGTCGTATATACTGTTTTATAAGTAATTTATGAGAACTTTTTTAATAATTTTATCGACCCTACCATTGTTAGGTTGTAATCTTTTAGCCAAAAATGAGAAAGAAAATTTTAAAGATATGGCCCTTAAGAATTTAACTTATTCTCATATGGATGGTATGAGTGGTGATATTTTTAAATTTAATTTAGAAACAAATGATGATTTAAATAAGATTTATCAAGAGAATAATTATAAATATTCACATTTTAAGTGCGATAATATTAAAAATCACTTTGTGATAGGAGCTATTTCAGTCGAGGGAGAGAAGTTAAAAAATGGAAAATATACTTCATCTGGGTACTTTAAAGTCTGCGAAGATGAATCCATGAATGTATGTATCGATAAGAATCAATTGGAAAAATTGTTAACTAGCAATATGTCTTGTAGAGTAGTTTTTGGGGGCTTATTACAAAGTAGTAAAGTTGTAGCAGATAATATTTTAATATCCAAAGAAGCTATAAGAAAATCCAATTTCCAATAGAGTTTTAAATGAAAAAATTTCTTTACCTATCAGGGCTAATTTTTTTAAGTGGATGTAGTGAAAAAATTTCAAATTTCACAATAGAACATACTAGGAAAAGTAATGAAAAATTAAACTTTGCTACGAAAATTGAAGATAAGGAAGTTTTAAATAAAATAAAAGAATCTTCATCAAAAAAAATTGTTTGCAAAAATACTGCTAATAACAATCAAATGTTGGATGCTTATATAGATAAGATTGAAAATAACAAAATTGATGTATCTGTAGAATTTTGCTCAAATTATGATAATAGAAGCTGTGAGCCTATAGATATCAGTTCACTTAAAAAAATTAATTTAGAATGCCAAGCAATTTTCTCTGCAATGATTGGTAATGTCTCTAAATCAGAAAAATTTCCAATTGTATGGGAAGAAAAATAATTTGTTTAAAAATCTGAAACTTGATTTGATAACTTTAGGTATTCCCTTGTTACTTATGGCAGGGTGTGGTCACGAATATACAATTGAGCCTGAAAGACTTCCAGTAGCCTATGTAGGTAAGGCATATAATCAGCAATTAAACATATCAGGTGGTAGAGTGATACCATATTCTTTTGAAGTTGAAACTAATTTCCCTAGTGATATGAATATCTCTATTAGCCCAATAGATGAACATGAAGCGGATGCTTATAATAATTTAAAAATTTCTGGAGTTCCAAAGTATAAGGGAACTTTTACAATTCATATATATGCGGGTTTTTATGCTAGTGGGGATGGGAAGTTAGATAAGACCTATGAATTTATTGTAAATGAATAAGATATTTAACCATATGATTTTATTTGGTTTAAATAAGAGATAAGTATGAAAAAGAATTTATTAATTACCGTACTAATTTCAATTTTCATCATACAGTCCTTATTAAATTATTACTTCTGGAACCGTACAAAAACACCCGAAATTCATGTTTTAGAAAAACCTTTAAAGATATATTCGTTTGAAGGTAAATATTCGAAAAATAGCACTTTGCCAGAATATTATATTTTACCAGAAGGTACTGTTTTATATGATGATAGTGACTCTTTGAACAGAAGGGTTATGGTTTATTTCAATTTACAAGGTGTAGATTTTAAATTCGAAGAACAAGACCCAGATATCTTAAAACAACCTAGTGAAGTCAGTGGTATAAGATCGAAGGACTTGCCTGATTTACTAAAAGAAATTCCTCTGACTAAAAAAGATATTTATTTAATTATTAAACATGATGAACGTATAAAAGACTCTGTGCGTTCAATTTTATTCAAAGAATACAAAATTGATCCATCAGAGTATGAAAAGTAGTTAAATACTACTACGACATATAAACATCAAATTAAAAATTCAGAGAAGCGTAATTGATTACGCTTCTTCTATCATAAGAAATTGTTTAAGCAGCTTGAATGGCTTCACCACAAAGAGAAACAGTTTCTTGTTTATGCTGGTGTAAATACCAGAACTGCTCTGCAACCGTTTCTGGATGCACCGTGTAGGTTTTATCTTGTGCTCCAGATGTACCATCAACGAAACCATTCACAATTATTTGGCTCACGTAAACATTTGAGTCAGCAAGACTATGAGCAAGTAAGTTGGTGGCTTTGTATTGAGCGGCAGCGGTAGTTGCTAAGGATGAGTACTCTTTAGCCACCAAGTCGATACCCACTGCATCGAAAGCGAAAATTCCATTTGTCGATAAAATACTACCGTGGTTCTTCTCTAAATCGCCTAAGCAAGCTTGTACCGTCGCAATATAGCTCGAAACACGAATATGAAAGCTTTTGGTGAGCTCTAGTGGAGGGGTTTTTAAGATATTGCCTTCAATATCATGGAAAGCATTCCAATGAATATTTTTAATCTCTCCTAATCGGTCTTTAATATGATTAATAAGATTTGGTATATCTTCAAGAACCGCTAAATCACATGTAAAAGCGTAAGCTTCAATACCTTGTGTTTTAAGTTCTAAAATGGCTTTTTCGAGTTTTTCAGTATTACGTGCCACTAACCCGATTTTATAGCCTTCTTTACCAAACTTATGTGCTACGGCTTTGGAAATACCCGTTCCATAACCAAAAATTATAATATTGTTGTTCATTATAAAGTTCCAAAAAACCAATTATTTGGTTAGAAATAGTTTATAATATGTTTTTATAATGTATTCAAGCGCAAAAGTTATCTCTAAGAATAGTACCCAAAGAATAAAATGCTTAAAAGCGGGGATTAGGGAGTCAGCTTTACATGAGTTATTCGGCTAAACATGCGCTGTTGAAAGAATTATTAGTTTGACTTCTCTATCACTCTATCTTAAATTAATTGGAACGATCGTTCCTGTTAAGTGTGTCTATGCGAACCAAAGAATTTGAAACTGATGAAATTGCTGATGCAGCCATGCAGGTTTTTTGGCGTCGTGGTTATGCTGCAACTTCAGTGCAAGATTTGGTTGACGGTACGGGACTATCAAGAAGTAGCCTTTACAGTACCTTTCAAAACAAGCAAGGGCTCTATCAAAAAGCGTTACAGCGTTATGAGCTTTTAACCACGCTTAACAATGTGAAGCTATTGTCTGGTTCAGGTTCTCCGAAAGTACTTATTCGAGAATTACTTCTTAATATTGTTGAAGATGAGCTAAGTGATCCAGAACACAAAGGATGTCTTGTCGCAAATGCATGTTTAGAACTGGCTGGCCATGATGAAGATGTCGCTCAATTTGTTGTGAGTAATCTACAGAAACTTCAATATGCTTTAGAGAGTTTGTTAATTAAAGCTCAACAATCTGGTGAAATTCCTTCTACCCAAAATCCACGCGCGTTAGCGAGTTTTTTTGTAAATACGATTCAAGGATTACGTGTTTTAGGGAAAGGCAGTCCACTTGAGCAAAGAAAGCAATGTTTAATGGATGTGGTCGAGGTTGCTTTAAATATTTTATAAAACTCATTTAAACCTTAACTATTGTTGAGCTGAATAGTTAAGGTTTTTATTTAACTTAAATTGGAACGATCATTCCATAATAGTGATTTTAGTTTACATGGAGAACAAATGCCTTCCCATCCTAACCTTATAAAACAAGTTTATAGCGATGCAGAGCAGGGTAAGTACCTTGCAAGCGAAATTGAGAGTTAAGCTTTATGAATATGAAGAGTAATGAAACACCTCGTCAGTTAACCGAAGAGTTTTCTGCTCAATTACCGATTTGGAAATTGTTGGCTTTTACAGTTGCAGGCTTTCTAACCATCATGACAGAAACCATGCCAGCAGGGCTTTTGCCCCAAATCAGTCAAGGCTTACATATTTCAGAAGCTTATGCAGGGCAGCTTATAGCAGTGTATGCCTTAGGTTCTGTTTTAGCGGCAATACCGCTGATTAGCCTTACGCGTAGTTGGAATCGGAGACCCTTATTACTCAGTGCTATTGCAGGGTTACTTTTATTTAATGCGATTACTGCCTTATCAAATGACTATACTCTGACTTTAATTGCTCGTTTTATTGCAGGGATGGCAGCGGGTGTTATTTGGGGGCTTTTAGCGGGTTATGTAAGACGCATGGTCTCTGCATCGTATCAAGGACGAGCTTTAGCAATCGCTGGGGTTGGGCAACCGATAGCTTTATCAATAGGAGTTCCTTTGGGTGCGTGGTTGGGAACATTGTTTGAATGGCGTGGTGTGTTTTGGATCATGTCTTTATTGGCATTGATTTTATTTGTCTGGATTCGTTTTAGCATTCCTGATTTTGTAGGGCAGTCAGCGCAAAAAAGGTTACCCATTTTAAAAGTTCTTTTAATGCCGGGCATTAGAGCTGTTTTAGCAGTCGTCTTTCTTTGGATATTGGCACATAGCATTCTCTATACTTATATTTCACCCTTTTTGGTCTCGACAGGGCAGATATACAACGTTGAGACTATCCTGTTTATATTCGGCATTTCTTCAATTGTAGGCATTCTCATTACAGGGATGTTTATCGATCGTTCATTAAGAAAAATAACACTTTTGAGCTTATTTATCTTTGCAATCGCAACAGCGCTGTTGGGTGTTTATAGTTCTTCAAATTTTGTCGTACTGGCGGGTGTTGTGTTATGGGGAGTCACTTTTGGTGGAGCTCCGACCTTATTACAAACAGCTCTGGCAAATACTGCGGAACACGAAGCAGATGTAGCACAGTCTATGTTGGTCACTGTATTTAACCTTGCTATTGCATTCGGTGGAATGATTGGCGGGGGACTGCTTGAAAGTTTTGGGGCAGCTTCTTTTCCATGGTTTATGCTAGTTTTTGCCTTGATCGCATTATGTACCGTTTACCAAGCCCGTAAACATGGTTTTATCTCTTCATAAAAGGCTTTTGCCCTTCATGACTAAAAAATGAAGGGTAATTTACTTTTTATAGCCTGATGTCCTATTGGTCAAAACAATGAATGATTTGGTAAAATAAACCGAAAAACACAAATAAAGTGGAATTTAAATTTAACTAATTATTGGTAAATGGGAATAAATTCTTTTAACTTTGTTTAATGGCGTAAAAATTCCCAAAAATATTAAAAATTAGCTTTTCTTAGAAAAACAATCCCGCAGGGTGCTGGCTAAACTATATCTCAAGGGTGTGATAGGGATCGAAAAGAGTAGCATGCACCAAAACGTATAACGTTAGTGTGTACTCACCCAAAAGGTCTCGATTCGGCTTAGGACGCTATAGATCAAAAGTTTATAGGCAAAAGGTTCTAACTTACAAAGTTATAATTGTTGAAGTAAACCATAGATGTTTTCCCTTGACACCCTAAAAAATTCTCTATAATAAAAACGATACTTTACAAGAATATAATTTATGAATAAGCCTTATCTTTCTGCTTTACCTACCGACAGTCAAATCTCATCTCAACTGAATAATGCTTACTTCCACGATTCGTGGAGTATTGTGCTTGGTCAGCCCGACCTAAATGTATTTCAGCAACTTATTAAGCTATTTCAGCACACTCCGCAGTGGATAGAGTGGAGCATGAATATGCGTAATAAAATTACTTCAAAGATTGGGCTTAAAGATTTAGGAAGTTTTAAGCAGATTGATACTCATAAAAAAGAAAATGAGTATGTGGCAGGCGACCGAATTGGAATTTTTACTTTTTTGCAGCGTACCGAAAATGAATTAGTGATTGGAGACGATGACAAGCACTTAAATGTGACTTTATCTATTTATAAAAATGAAGATACCCAAGTGCTTACCGTAACTACAATAGTGCATATTAAAAATTGGCTTGGGCGATTGTATATGCTACCTGTAATTCCTGCCCATCGAAAAATCGTACCAGCGACTTTACAGATTTTAGGTTAGATTACTATTTTTATTTACGATGTGATCAGCCAAAATTGTTTATATAATAATCTTAATATCATAATAAAGAGCTGAATAATATGGAGAATAAAAATCAGTGTCGGCAGTGCGCCGTTTGTGGGAAAAATTTTCCTTTAAAAGATCTAGTGTCTGGTGAAGTCATTCGTAAAGTGATTAGTGATGAAATTTTAAAAGACTATCCAGATTGGAATTACTCAAGTTTTATTTGTCGAGCCGATCTGGCAGATTATCGAATTAAGTACGTTCAATCAATTTTACGTTCCGAAAAGGGTGAACTCTCTAATTTAGAAAATGAAGTGATTGGCAGTATGCAACGCCATGAGCTAATTAGCCGAAATACCGAATCCGACTTTGATCAAAAATGGACGTTTGGGGAAAAACTGGCAGATAAAATCGCAACATTTGGTGGTAGCTGGGCTTTTCTCATTTGCTTTGCTCTATTTTTGACAGGTTGGATTATTCTAAACACGGTCGTAATGGTAGTCCGTCCCGTCGACCCTTATCCCTTTATTTTGCTGAATTTAGTATTGTCATGTTTAGCTGCAATTCAAGCACCTATTATTATGATGAGCCAAAATCGCCAAGAAGCAAAAGACCGTTTACGTTCTCAACATGATTATCAAATTAATTTAAAAGCCGAACTTGAGATTCGCCATTTGCATGAAAAAATGGATCACCTTTTATCGCATCAGTGGGAAAGACTTGCGCATATTCAAGAAATTCAGCTCGATCTTTTGGCTGAAATGAATAAAAAACGGTAAAGATTTTCTGAGTTTCACGTGGAACATGAGTAGAGCGTTATAGATTATTTTGCGGTAGGTCTGAAATTTCTTTATGATTTGCCGCCATGCTCCATTGCTGTTTCTACGACCATGCCTTTAAACGACAACTTTGTTTACGCTCCGCCACAAGATCCGCTTTCAATTTTATTTGAAGACGATGATTTGGTTGTGGTTGATAAACCTGCGGGTTTGTTGTCGGTAATGGGACGGTTACCTGAGCATCATGACAGCGCTTATTTACGGGTGCTAGAAAAGTTCCCTTTGGCTAAAGTGACGCATCGTTTAGATATGGCGACGTCGGGCTTACTTATGTTTGCCAAGCATCGTGGTGCAGAAGTTGCTGTAAGTAAAATGTTTCAGGCCAGAACTGTCAAAAAACATTATATTGCGTTGGTACAAGGCCAAGTCGCACAAGAGGGCAGCGTTGAAGTTCCACTCATTACCGATTGGGAAAATCGCCCAAGACAAATTGTACATTTTGAACTAGGCAAAAATGCTAAAACGTTGTTTCAACCGTTGGTTTATGATGAAACAACAGATCAAAGTCGAGTATTACTTGAACCCGTAACAGGACGCTCGCATCAGTTACGTGTGCACATGATGCATATAGGACATCCGATTATGGGGGACAAGTTATATCACCCTGAGCCTAAACGTTTTCACTTAAACCGCATGGCCTTACATGCCGCATATTTGGCTTTTCAGCATCCAATAAATGGAACGGATGTGGTGATTGAGTCGCAAGTGCCTTTTTAAAATTTATATAATTAAAAAATTAATTTGATGCAATTGGGAACGGAATATATACCCAAACTGCAATAAAAGTCGGGTATTCTTAATGTCGAATAATATTAATACTGCGACAACAACAAGGATCATTTTATGACTCGTGACTACGAACAATTTCCAGATGACGATAACGGCAACGTACTTTGGCAAATGGCTGAAGATGGGGATGATTTAACCGAGCTGCATGAAATTGAATTTTCAATTGCTTTTCAAGATCAGAAAAATGCAGAGCAATGTGCACTCTATTTGCTTTACCAAGAACAAAAAGTTTCACTTTTTCAAGATGACTCTGTTGAGCCAAATGAGTGGGTGATTACCATCTTCGTTAACATGGAACCTGAGTATTCAGACATTGTTGACTTGGAACAATGGTTTGCCAGCATCGCTGAGAAATTTCAGGGCGAATATGATGGATGGGGCTGTATGGCCTATGTCTTTGAGGAAGACGAAGAAGATGACCTGTTGCAGTAAGGTCTAAAATAAAGAGTAGGAGATAATCATGAACTTATCTCAAAAACAAATTGCAGTACGGTTTTTAGAGCTTGCCGCAGCTGGTGAAGTTGATGAAGCTTACAGCAATTACACTGCGCCGAACTTCAAGCATCACAACCCTTATTATGCGGGTGATGCGACTTCTTTGAAGGAAGGGATGCGTGAAAGTGCAATTGAAACTCCCAACAAAGTCTTTGATGTTCAACATGTCATTGAAGAGGGTGATTTGGTTGCTGTGCATTCAAAACTTGAAATGCAAATGAATGGGTTAACCACCTTGGCCGTGGTTCATATTTGCCGTTTTGAAAAGGGTAAAATTGCTGAGTTTTGGGATATTGGGCAAGTACAGCCCGACCCACTCATCAATGAAAATGGTATGTTCTAATAAAAAGCCCGAAATAATTCGGGCTTTTGATTTATGTATGAATTAAAACTTCCACTGTGCCGAAATTGAGGCGTTCAGTGGTTCACCTGGTTGAACCCATAAATCGCTATAGCTTGAGACATAGTAGGTTTTATCAAACAGATTATTTACATTGAGCTGATAACGTAAGCGATCAGATGGGGCATAGTAGCCATTTAAATTGACCAGCGTATAACTTGGTAAATTAAAGCCATTGTCTAGGTTATGCCCGCTGCGTTCACCCACATAGGTAAGGTTAGCGCCTACACCTGCTTTTCTTGCGTCGTCTTGGAGAAACTCATAATTGGTGCTTACTGAACCTTGATGTTTTGGAACATTGCTCAGACGAGCGCCTTTTGCCAAGTCTTGGTCTTTTTCAATTTGAGCATCGGTATAACTATAGTTGGCATTGACGAACCAGCGGTCATTGATTTGGCTATTTAAATCAAACTCAATCCCTTTACTACTTACTTCACCTGCTGCGGTTTGAAAGTTACTGTCGATTGGATCTGTCGTCAGTACATTCTGTTTTTTCATTTTAAACAAAGCGAGACTCAGCACACTTTGGTCGTTTATTTTATATTTGGTACCGACTTCATAGCTTTCGCCTTTTTCAGGAGCAAAAGTCTGACCATTTCGATTCATGCCACTATTCATGGCAAATGAGCGGCCATAGTTGCTATAAAACGCCCATTGCTCAGAGGCTTTAAAATTTACTCCGAAACGTGGACTATTCTGGTGAAGAGTTTGATTATTTTCAGTCTGAGTTAGGTGATTTTTAAAGTCTTGTTCGACCTGATCAAAACGGTTGCCAAATAGCACACTCCATTGATCATTGAAAAAGATCTGGTCTTGTACATTAAGCGCAAAGTAACGCTGGCGCTCTTTGGTGTCGGTAAACGGAGCTAGATTCGGTAAATATTTGCCATATTCGGGTTGGTAAATATCAATTGTGTTTACTGTAGTGGAAGAGTTTGAATCATGGTTCCGACGCAGTTGATATTGTTTATAGTCGAGTTGACCAAGCTCGGTTGAAAGTAAAATTTCATGACGAGCCCAAGACGTATCAAGCTTGCCAAGTAACTCTGTCTGAGCTAGGACATCTTCACTTGTATAATCACGATAACGGCGTTGACGTTCTAAAGTACGTCCATCGGCTTGCATACGCCGAGGTTCGGTTGCAAAACCGACCATTTTGGCGTCTTTATAGCTGACCGCACTATTTAGTTTCCAGTCAGGATTAAACTCGTGACTCAGACGTAATTGGTAAAAGTAATCTTTTATTTTTAAATCGCTGTCGTCAGGTTCACCTGTAAATGTTTTCGGATCCATCACAAATTGGTGATTGACTGTGCTGACCCCACGGTCAAAGGTTCCTTTATGCTCAGTAAATTCGCTGTCAAAGTCGAGTTGCGTCTGGTCTGAAATTTTCCATGTGAGCTGTGGTGAAAAGAACCAGCGTTCACTGCTGACATGATCACGGAAGCTTTGATTATCTTCATGAGCCACTGCTACACGATAGGCCAGTTCATCATTTATAGGCGCGGTATGTTCCAGACTAATTCGGTATTGTTCTTGGGTATTAGCGCGTAAGTTAACTTCACTTTCACTTTCCCATTGTGGTTTTTTACTATTGAGGTTAAGTAAACCTCCTGTTTCGCCGCGGCCATATAGCGCCGCCATTGGACCTTTTAAAAACTCTAAAGATTCAATATTTACGACATCTTTTGGAGCACTAATCCCTCGGTTGACACTCAAGCCGTTGCGGATCATAGAGGCACCTAAATTGGGATCGGTACTAAAACCGCGGAAAGAGTAATTATCCCAAAAGCCACCACCGAAACTGTTTTGATGAAAAACCCCGCTCACCAAGCTTAATGCGTCATCAATTCGTTGAACGTCTTGTTGTTCCATTATTTGTTTAGAAAGATAAGCACGGTTAAAAGGAACATCTAAAACATCGTGAGTAAATTTAGTTGCCGAGCTATTTTGGCTCACATTTTCTCGGGTGCTTTCGGCCTGAATGCGTATGGTCTCAAGTACCGTTGATGTTTCCTCTCCCCAAGTGAGGGTCGATATTAATGATAGACCTAACGAAGACAACAATCCTAATTTGTGTCGCATAAATAATCAGCCATAAAAAGACAAAAGGAATTAAATGTAATAGTATAACGTTACATTATTTTGTTGATTACTGCTATGTCTATAGAAAAAAATATTGAACGTTTACAGTCGATTGATGCATTGCGTGGTTTGGTTATCCTTATTATGTTGCTCGACCATGTAAGAGAAACTTTCTATTTACATAAACAGGTTACCGATCCAATGGATGTGACCGCGACTGAACCCGCCTTATTTGGTAGTCGGTTATTGGCACATATCTGTGCTCCGGTTTTTGTACTTTTAACGGGTATTTCTGCTTTTTTATTTCAGTCAAAAAAACAGGACTTACAGCAAACACGTGCTTTTTTATTAAAGCGTGGCTTATTTTTAATTGTGTTAGAGCTTACCCTTGTGAACTTTGCATGGACTGCAACTTTTCCACCCGAAGTCATTTATTTACAGGTGATCTGGGCGATTGGTATTAGCATGGTGGTGCTAGCGTGCTGTGTAAGTTTGCCTTTGCCTGTTCTTGCGGGCGCAGGTTTGGTTATTGTTTTTGGGCACAACTTATTAGATTCAGTACATTTCTCTCAAGGCATCTTACAAAATATATGGTTTGTTTTACATGACCGTGGTTGGATTGAGTTTGCAGGTATTAAGCTTCGCACAAGCTATCCGGTTTTACCTTGGATTGGCGTGATTTTATTGGGCTATGCGTTAGGTCAGTTCTTTAGTTCAAAATATTCAGCACATCCAAGAAGCCGCGCTTTACTCAGTCTTGGCTTAATAAGTATTGGGTTATTTGTTTTACTACGTTTTATCAACGTCTATGGCGACCAGCCGTGGCAGCATTTTGAGTCATTACAACTGAGCCTTATGAGCTTTTTTAACCTCACTAAGTATCCCCCGTCTTTACTGTTTATTTTGCTGAATGTTGGAATTGGCTTGATTGTGCTGGTTGCTTTTGAACGTATGCAGCAATACTCGTTTTTAAAACCATTAGTTGTATTTGGCTCGGTGCCTATGTTCTTTTATTTATTGCACTTATATGTATTGAAACTCATGTATGTGCTTGCGTTAAACGTGTGGGGAGCTAACTACGGAAACTATTTGTCGGTCAATCATGTATGGATGCTCTGGTTAATCACGATAGTGTTGTCTTTTGTACTTTACCCAGCGGTTAAATGGTTCTCGAAGTTCAAACATCAAAATAAACATATTTCGATTTTAAAATATTTCTAATTTCCAAAAGGTGAGTAAAGCGATTTCAATTAATGCTCGCTTTACTTGCTTACATCTAGATATAGAGTTTCTTTCACTTCTTCCATGACCACATAACTGTGTGACGATGCCGAAGCGGGGAGTTTCTTTAGCAGATCCCCTAACAAGCGGCGATATGCACTCATTTCTTTTAAACGCGCTTTTACGAGGTAGTCAAATTCGCCTGAAATAAGGTGACATTCAAGCACTTCAGGAATTTCGACTAAGTCTCTGGCTACCTGATCAAACACATCGCCAGATTTGGCAGATAACTTAATTTCTAAAAAGACAAGCAGGTTACGGTCCACAAAGGCTGGGTTTAACCGAGCGTAATAACCCATGATAATGCCATCGCGTTCTAGGCGTTTTACACGCTCCGAACAGGGGGTGGTCGACAGGTTAACTCTCGATGCCAATTCACTAATCGCAATTCGTCCTTCGCGCTGCAAAATATCCAGAATCATGCGATCTATACGATCTAAGGGGCGCATAGATATTTCCTCTTTTTTTAAAATTCTCGTGAGAAAAACATAAATTTACCTAGATTATAGCCTGAAAAACAGTGAAATAAACTATTGAAGCAGAAATATACTAGTTAAATAAACTGGTGTGCGTGAGGGAATGGAAATGCGCGTAATTGTTTTAGGTAGCGGCGTTATTGGAGTGGCAAGTGCCTATTATCTAGCTCAACAAGGAGCTGAGGTTACTGTTCTCGATCGCCAGTCAGGTCCTGCTGAAGAAACAAGCTTTGGTAATGCAGGTCAAATTTCGCCTGGGTATTCTACCCCTTGGGCAGCACCAGGAATTCCTTTTAAAGCCGTGAAATGGATGTTTCAACACCATGCACCGCTTGCGATTAATTTAGATGGCAGCATGTGGCAGTTACAGTGGATGGCTCAAATGCTAAAAAATTGTAATCCACAAAGTTATGCTGTTAACAAAGAACGTATGATGCGCGTGGCTGAATACAGCCGTGACTGCTTACGTGAACTTAGAAAAGATACAGGCATTAACTACGAAAACCGTGCAAAAGGCACGTTGCAGTTATTCCGTAAAGAAGCACAAATGGAAGCGGTTCAACGTGACATTAGCGTGCTTGAAGAGTGCGGCGTAAGCTACGAATTATTAAATGGCAACGAACTTGGTCGTGTAGAACCAGCGTTGGCAAATGCGCAAGATAAATTGGTTGGTGGTTTACACTTACCAAATGATGAAACAGGCGACTGTTATTTATTTACCAATGCTTTAGCTCAAATTGCCAAAGAGTTAGGTGTTAACTTCCAGTTCAACCAGAACGTAGAAAAATTGATTGTTGAAGGCGATGAAATTAAGGGCGTTCAGGTCAATGGTAAGGTCTTAACCGCAGATCGATATGTCTTAGCATTTGGTAGCTATTCACGTGATTTCTTGAAACCACTTGATCTACAGTTGCCTGTATATCCTGTGAAAGGTTACTCGTTGACGATTCCAATTGTTGACCCTGCTTTTGCTCCGCAATCTACAGTGCTTGATGAAACCTACAAAATTGCGATTACGCGTTTCGACCAACGTATTCGTGTAGGTGGAATGGCAGAGTTAAGTGGCTTTAACTTAGGCCTGAATGAAGACCGCCGTGCAACATTGCAAATGGTGACTCAGGATTTGTTCCCAGGCGGTGATATGGCACAGGCGTCTTTCTGGACGGGTCTACGTCCAATGACACCAGACAGTACACCAATTATTGGCGCAACTCGCTTTAAAAATCTGTTCTTGAATACAGGTCACGGTACTCTAGGCTGGACAATGGCATGTGGTTCAGGAAAATTAATCAGTGACATCGTATTGAATCACAAGACTGATATCAGTACCGATGGCCTTTCAATTCAGCGTTATTCACACGCGCATGCTGCATAACGGACGTTAGGAAAGTAATCATGCCTCGTCCTATTACCGCAGTCATCCACCGTCAAGCCTTACAAAATAACTTGGCGGTGGTACGCAAGGCTATGCCAAACAGTAAGGTCTTTGCCGTTGTAAAAGCCAATGCTTATGGACACGGAATTGAACGTGTTTATGAAGCATTTAAAGCAGCAGATGGCTTTGCCTTACTTGATCTTGATGAAGCAAAGCGAATTCGCGCTTTAGGCTGGACAGGTCCAATTTTATTGCTCGAAGGAATTTTCTCTCCTCAAGACTTATTCGATTGTGTGCAATATCAACTCAGTTTCACCATTCATAGTGAAGCGCAAATCGAGTGGGTAGAAAAGCATCCTTATCCTGCTCAATTTGATGTTTGCCTAAAAATGAACAGTGGTATGAACCGTCTTGGTTTTAAACCTCAGCACTATGTTCAGGCTTGGGAACGTTTAAATAACTTGGCAAATGTCTCCAAGATTACGCACATGATGCATTTTTCAGATGCAGATGGCGATCGTTTTGGCCAGCAGGGTATTGATTATCAAATCACTGCCTTTGAAGAAATTGTTAAAGAGTTACCGGGCGAAAGATCAATAAGTAATAGTGCGGCAATTCTGCGTTATCAAGACCAGCTCAAATCAGATTATGCCCGTAGCGGCATCATGCTCTATGGCAGCTCGCCAGACTACCCGACGCATAGTATTGCAGACTGGGGCTTACAACCGACCATGAGCTTACGCAGTGAAATTATTTCCGTTCAGCATTTAGAGCCGAATGAAAGTGTAGGGTATGGTTCAAACTTTGTCGCAGAGCAGCCCATGGCGATTGGAATTGTCGCTTGTGGCTATGCTGATGGTTATCAACGTATTTCACCAACAGGTACGCCTGTTTTAGTGGACTCAGTTCGCACTCGCACAATTGGTCGCGTCAGCATGGATATGTTGGCAGTCGATTTAACGGGCATTGAAAATGCCAAAGTCGGCAGTGAAGTGGTGCTCTGGGGCCAATCAAGTACAGGTGTCGTTTTACCTATTGATGATGTCGCAGTTTCATCCGGTACAGTGGGCTATGAACTGATGTGTGCCGTCACCGCCCGTGTTCAATTTATTAATCAGGTATAAGGAAATCCGAATGTCTAATTCAGATATACAAAAGATTAACACTAACGAAGTCATGAGCGCCGTGACTGTTTTTAACAAAGTAGTTTATCTGTCAGGTCAGGTACCTAAAAATACCGAGCAAGACGTGGCAGGCCAAACTCGTGAAATTCTTGCAACGATTGATGAACTTTTGGCATTAGCCAATACCGACAAATCTCGCTTGCTCTCTGCACAGCTCTATTTGAAAAATCTTTCTGACTTTTCAACCGTAAATGCAATTTGGGTTGACTGGTTAAAAGGGTGTGTTGCTCCATCGCGTGCCACAATTCAGGCCGATTTGGTCAATCCAGATTGGTTAATTGAAATTGCCGTGACGGCAGCACAAAAGTAATTCGTTTTTACTCCAAAAATGATGATGTATCTAACAGAAGGAAGATAGATACGGTTTAACCAGTCATTTTTGGTGAACAGATTCAGTGACCTATGGCATACGGTTCAATTTTCGCCGTAGGTTGCTGATCTTAACAAAGGAATTCAAAAAGGAATTTTAATATGACAACGGCTCGTCATTCAGATACGGAAAATTCTCCTGATCATCTGCAACGAAAACTGTCTAACCGTCATTTACAACTGATTGCTATTGGCGGTGCAATTGGAACCGGCCTATTTATGGGTTCGGGCAAAACTATCTCCCTCGCAGGTCCTTCAATCCTTTTGATCTATATGATTATTGGAGGAATGTTCTTTTTCTTAATGCGTGCAATGGGCGAGTTGCTCCTTGCAAATCTGCATTACAAATCTTTTGTTGATATGGCTCATGACCTGATTGGTCCTTGGGCTGGTTATTATTTGGGCTGGACTTATTGGTTAGGTTGGGTGCTGGTGGGTATTGCGGACCTTTCAGCGGTCATTAACTATTTAGGTTTCTGGCTACCCGATGGTGCAAGCTTCTCACCAATACAGCAAGCCATGATTAGTGCAGGCTGTGTGTTGTTTGTGATGGGCCTTAACCTACTGACAGTACGCCTATTTGGTGAAATCGAATTCTGGTTTGCCCTTATTAAGATTCTGGCGATTATTGGCCTGATCGGAGTGGGTGGCTATATGATTTTCAGCCATTTCCAAGCTCCACAAGGCGCTGTTGCAAGCATTAGTAATGTTTGGTCGCATGGCGGTTTATTCCCGAAAGGTACAGAAGGCTTCTTGGCAGGATTCCAGATTGCTGTATTTGCTTTTGTCGGGGTGGAACTCGTAGGTACAACAGCTGCTGAAACCAAAGACCCGCAGAAGAACTTACCGAAAGCGATTAATGCGATTCCGGTACGTATTATTTTGTTCTATGTATTGGCACTGTTTATTGTGATGTCGGTAACACCGTGGGATCACATTCGTGCAGACAAAAGTCCGTTTGTTGAGTTGTTCTTAAATGCGGGTATTCCGGTTTCAGCAATCATCATGAACTTAGTTGTACTTTCTTCGGTGATGTCTTCAATGAACAGCGGCGTGTTTTCAACCAGTCGTATGTTGTTTGGTTTATCAAAAGATGGTCAGGCACCTGGTGCATTTGGCCGCTTATCAAAACGCGCAGTTCCTTCAAATGGTTTGATTTTCTCTTGTACCTTTATCATGGGTGGGGCGGTACTTCAGTATTTTGTTCCAAACACAATGGAGGCATTTACTTTGGCAAGCTCACTCTGTGTGATTCTATTCATTAGTGTCTGGAGTCTCATCATGGTGTGCTATTTACGCTACCGTAAATTACGTCCTGAATTACATGAAAAATCAACATTCAAAATGCCAGGTGGCGTTTGGATGAGTTATGTTGTTTTGGCATTTATGCTTTTCACTTTAGTCATCTTGGCATTAGAGCCAGATACATTGAAAGCTTTATATGTCAGTCCAGTATGGCTGGTCATTTTAGGTGTTACCTACCATGTGTTGTATAAACCACGCATGAAAAAACTAGGACGTGAACTCGTCAACGATCATTAAGTTTTATTAAAAAGCCAATCAATCATGATTGGCTTTTTTTATTTTTATTAGATTTTTTATCGGAATAATATTGTTTATTTTTGGATCAATAGAGCAGTTTGGAGGGTATTGGAAAAGTACATATAGCAGGATCACATGCTACACTTCGGCTAATCTGGAACCCCGGATTGATTAATTAAAATTGCCGTGAAGGCAGTACATAAATAATGTGACTTAAAAAAATCAGGACAAACGATTTATCAATTAAGGAAAAAATATACTTGAACATCTTGTCCTGAGGTATAGACTCAGCAACCCACGATATACGGTTCGTTTTTCTCCCTATAGGTTGCTGATTTAAGTTAAGCAAAATATAAAAAGGACTTCTAATATGACAATGGTTCATCATTCTGATGAGGCAAGCTCCCCTGATCATTTACAACGGAAATTAAATAATCGCCATCTACAAATGATTGCAATTGGCGGTGCAATTGGAACCGGCTTATTTATGGGCTCGGGCAAAACCATCTCCCTCGCAGGTCCTTCAATCCTCGTTATCTACATGATAATTGGTGGTATGTTCTTTTTTCTGATGCGTGCATTGGGTGAACTACTGCTTGCCAACTTACATTACAAATCATTTGTCGATATGGCTTATGATTTGATCGGACCATGGGCTGGCTACTATATCGGCTGGACCTATTGGTTAGGCTGGGTATTGGTCGGTATTGCTGATTTGTCTGCGGTCATTAACTATTTAAGTTTCTGGCTGCCCGAAGGCGCCAGTTTCTCACCCATGCAACAAGCCATGATTAGTTCAGGCTGTGTACTATTCATTTTAGGGCTTAACCTTCTTACCGTTAAGCTATTTGGTGAAGTTGAATTCTGGTTCGCACTCATTAAGATTTTGGCCATTATTGGCCTGATTGGAGTCGGTGGTTACATGCTCCTCACTCATTTTCAAGCTCCGCATGGTGAGGTTGTGAGTGTAAGTAATGTGTGGTCGCATGGCGGCATATTTCCAAAAGGCGTAAGCGGATTTTTGGCAGGTTTCCAGATTGCCGTGTTTGCTTTCATTGGTGTTGAATTGATTGGTACAACTGCTGCTGAAACGAAAGATCCAGAGAAAAATCTACCAAAGGCAATTAACGCGATTCCTGTACGTATTATTTTATTCTATGTATTGGCACTCTTTGTGGTGATGTCAGTAACACCTTGGGATCACATTCGTGCAGATAAAAGTCCATTTGTTGAGTTGTTCTTAAATGCAGGTATTCCGATTTCAGCCATCATCATGAACTTGGTCGTACTGTCTTCAGTGATGTCTTCAATGAACAGCGGTGTGTTTTCAACCAGTCGTATGCTGTTCGGTTTATCGAAAGATGGTCAGGCGCCAAGTGCTTTGGGGCGTTTATCAAAACGTGCCGTACCTTCAAATGGTTTAATCTTCTCATGTATTTTCATTATGGGTGGGGCAGTGCTTCAGTACTTTGTTCCAAACACGATGGAAGCATTTACTTTGGCAAGTTCACTCTGTGTGATTCTCTTTATTAGTGTATGGCTTTTGATCATGGCATGCTATTTACGTTACCGTAAGTTAAGTCCAGAGTTACATGCTAAATCAACCTTTAAAATGCCAGGTGGGGTGTTGATGGCATATGTTGTCATTGCATTCTTCTTGTTCACTTTAGTGATTTTGGCACTAGAGCCAGATACATTAAAAGCGGTATACGTGAGTCCATTGTGGCTAGTTGTTTTAGGCGTTAGCTATCATGTGTTTTATAAACCACGCATGAAAAAACTAGGCCAAGAAACTTTTGATTAATTATTGCTAATTTCAAAAAAGCCAATCATCCGTGATTGGCTTTTTTATTTATATTCTCTAATCAACCAACAAATGCTGATATTTGTCAGCTTGTTTGCGTAGATAATCCCAAACCAATTTAATGCGCGGTTCATGTTGTAAATCAACAAAAGTCAGCATCCAAAACGTATGGGTAAAACGAACTTGTTGTTCTAACACCTCTTCAAGCTCAGGCTTATCATCTGCCAAAAACTTGGGCAAAATCGCAAGTCCTGCGCCAGCAATCACCGCAATTTGTTGGGCCAAAATACTGCTGCTACGAAAGTTAGCATTCAGCTTTAAAGGTAAACGTTCTAGACAATACAACTCGGGGCTATACACCAGATCATCAATATAGTTCACAAAGCGATGTTGGGTTAAATCTTCTAAGGCTCGAATAGGCGGGTTTTGGGCCAGATAGTTTTTGCTACCATAAATTTTTAAACAATAATCTGATAATCGCGTAATGATGTAAGGGCCAGACGTAGGACGATCAATTGACACAACAATATCTGCCTCACGGTGTGAAAGCTTAATCATTTTTGGCACTGGAATTAGGTCGATGGTGAGCAGTGGGTATTGAATCGAGAACTCAGCCAGTAAGCGGGCTAAAAACGCAGTACCAAAACCTTCAGGTGTGCCAATTCGCACACGACCTTGCAAGGGTTGGTGTGGTTTTTCAATTTGTAAGAAAGCTTGTTCCATTTGCTCAACTCGAGGAACCAGTGCCATCCCTTCGAGTGTCAGCTCATAACCCGTCGCTTCACGCTTAAACAGCGTTGTACCCAAAGCAAGTTCTAGGGCCTGAATCCGTCTTGCAACCGTACTGTGCTCGACACCAATAATCCGCGCAGCATTGGTCAAAGTTTTAGTTCGAGCTAAAACCAGAAAAAAATGTAGATGATCCCAATCCACTTTCATTTTTGTTGTCATCCTTGTGCATATTTGCACAACAATCGTGCATGAATTTCCGTTGGTGGTCAAAGTTTTCTTTGCTAGTCTCAATTGAAACTGGAATAAAGAAAATACATAGATAAGTATTTTCTAATAATTGAACACAATAAAAATATGGCCTACGGAGAGGTTATGAACACAATCCAAAAAATCGAATTGGAAACCGCTAAATTACTTATTAACGGACAGTTTATCGAATCTAAAACCCAAGAATGGCAAGATATTATTAACCCTGCAACTCAGGAAGTGATTGGCCGCGTGCCTTTTGCAACGGTTGAAGAGGTCGACGCTGCTATTCAAGCTGCACAAGATGCTTTTGCTTCTTGGCGTCAAACGCCAATTCAGGCACGTATGCGCATTATGCTTAAGTTACAAGACTTAATCCGTGCCAATATGAAGGAAATTGCACAAGTACTAACGGCTGAACAGGGTAAAACGTTGGCAGATGCTGAAGGCGACATTCAACGTGGTCTAGAAGTAGTGGAACATGCGTGTTCGATCGGCACTTTGCAAATGGGAGAATATGTTGAAGGTGTAGCACGTGGTGTAGACACTTACACATTGCAGCAACCTTTGGGTGTTTGTGCGGGTATTACGCCGTTTAACTTCCCTGCCATGATTCCGCTTTGGATGTTCCCAATGGCAATCGTATGCGGCAATACCTTTGTTTTAAAACCATCAGAACAAGATCCATTATCAACCATGATGCTGGTTGAACTTGCGATTCAAGCAGGTATTCCAGCAGGTGTGCTCAACGTTGTGCATGGTGGTAAAGAAGTGGTTGATCGCTTGTGTACTCATAAAGACATTAAAGCGATTTCATTTGTAGGCTCAACTGCGGTTGGCACTCATGTTTATAACCTTGCAGGGCAACATGGTAAACGCGTGCAGTCGATGATGGGTGCAAAAAACCATGTGGTTGTGATGCCAGATGCCAATAAAGAACAAACATTAAATGCTTTAGTCGGTGCAGCGTTTGGTGCGGCGGGGCAACGCTGTATGGCATTGTCGGTTGCAGTCATGGTGGGTGAAAGTAAACAGTGGATTCAAGAGCTAGTCGAAAAAGCGAAGACTTTAAAAGTAAATGCAGGCCATGAGCCAAATACTGACATTGGACCAGTGATTTCAAAACGTGCTAAAGCGCGAGTACTCGACTTAATTAATAGCGGTGTTGAGCAAGGTGCAGAACTTTTGCTTGATGGTCGTGATGTTCAAGTACAAGGCTATGAATCGGGCAACTTTGTCGGCGCGACGATTTTTAGTGGCGTAAATACCGACATGCGTATTTATAAAGAAGAAATCTTTGGTCCAGTGCTTTCTATTATTTGTGTCGATACACTTGATGAAGCGATTGCTTTGATCAACGCCAACCCATTTGGTAACGGTGTAGGTCTATTCACACAAAGCGGTGCGATTGCACGTACTTTCCAAAACTTAATTGATATTGGTCAAGTTGGTATCAATATTCCAATTCCTGTGCCAGTCCCTTTCTTTAGCTTTACGGGTTCAAGAGGTTCAAAACTGGGTGATTTGGGACCATACGGCAAACAGGCTGTGCAGTTCTATACCCAAACTAAAACTATTACCAGTCGTTGGTTTGAAGATAGCCATGAAGTTGGCGGTGTAAATACAACCATTAGTTTACGTTAAGGGGATCACGGATGAATATCGCCTTTATCGGTCTAGGCAATATGGGCGGCAGAATGGCCCATAACCTACTAAAAGCCGGAATCAAAGTTTATGGTTATGACCTCAGTGAAGTTGCTATTCAGCACTTCGCCGAGGCAGGTGGTGTGGTCTGCGACAGCCCGCAGGCAGCAGCAAAAAAAGCTGATGTGGTCCTTAGCATGTTGCCTGCGGCAAAGCATGTTAAGGAAGTTTACTTGGGTGAAAATGGTGTCTTGGAAGTGCTAAAAGCAGGTAGCTTATGCATTGATAGCAGTACCATTGACCCACAAACCATTAAAGACATTGCTACTGTTGCACATAGCAAAAATATTAAAATCTGCGATGCACCCGTCTCTGGTGGAACCATTGGTGCTCAAGCAGGAACCTTAACCTTTATGGTGGGTGCCGATGATCAAACCTTTAATGAAGTAAAACCTGTGCTTAGCCACATGGGCAAAAACATAGTTCATTGTGGTGATGTTGGAGCAGGCCAAATTGCCAAAATCTGCAATAACCTGATTTTGGGTATTTCAATGGCAGCGGTGGCCGAAGGTATGGCACTTGGTGTGAAACTCGGCATCGACCCACAAGCATTGGCCGGCGTCATTAACACCTCAAGCGGTCGTTGCTGGAGCTCAGATGTGTGTAACCCATGGCCGCATATTAATGAAAATGCCCCAGCATCTCGAGGCTATCAAGACGGCTTTGCAACTCAGCTGATGCTAAAAGATCTGGGTCTTGCAGTAGAAGCGGCAGGCCAGGTCAAACAACCAGTTGTATTAGGTGGCATGGTGCAACAGCTGTATCAGCAAATGTGCATGCGCGGTAATGCCAATCTCGATTTTTCGAGCATTATTCAGCAATACCTGCCACAAGAGGCATAACGGTAAAGCCAAAGGATGGCTTTAAACACATTAAACCCTGTCGTGAATAACAACAAATCCGGACTGAGGGAAAAGATATGATGGATTATCAAAATGCTGCACAGACTTTCGATTTAGAAAGCACTGCAAAACAGATGTTATCAGGTTCACTTGATGCCTTAAATGCTTGTTATGAATGCTGTGATCGACACGTAGATGGCGACAAAATTGCGCTGTATTGGCAAGGAAAAGACGGGCGAAAAGAGCAATATACCTTCCGTGAATTAAAAGAGTGGTCGAGTCAGTTTGCTAACTTTTTAAAATCACAAGGTGTGAAAGCAGGCGACCGTATTTCAGGTCTATTACCAAGAACACCTGAATTGATCGTGACTATTTTTGCAGCTTGGCGAATTGGTGCTGTCTATCAACCACTATTTACTGCATTTGGCCCAAAAGCGATTGAGCACCGTATTCAGCTTGCACAAAGTAAGCTAGTGGTGACCGATATGGGCAACCGTAGCAAGCTTGATGAAATTGAAAATTGCCCTGCAATTGTGACGGTGGCCGACGCACAAGGTACTCCGCTTAAAGCAGGTGATTTTAATTTTTGGAATGAAGTGAAACAGCAGTCTGATCAATGCGATCTGGTTATGCGTAGCATTCAAGATCCTTTCTTGCTCATGTTTACTTCAGGCACTACAGGTCCTGCTAAACCATTGGAAGTGCCTTTAAAAGCATTGATTGCCTTTGGTCGATATATGCAAGATGCCATTGGTTTAACCGAAGAAGATTCGTTTTGGAATATTGCTGATCCGGGCTGGGCGTATGGTCTCTACTATGCGATTACTGGGCCGTTATTCTTGGGTCACGCTACTTTGTTCTATGAGGGTGGTTTCAGCACAGATAGCCTATGCCAAATTGTGAAAGATTATAAAGTTAATAATTTGGCAGGTGCACCAACGGCTTACCGTATGATGATGGCAGCTGATCCAGCACAAATGGCGCCCTTAAAAGGGCAGTTCCGTGTAGTGAGCAGTGCAGGAGAGCCGTTGAATCCAGAAGTGATTCGCTGGTTTAAACAAGTGCTTGATGCTCCAATTTATGACCATTATGGGCAAACTGAAGTGGGCATGGTGGTGTGTAATCATCATGGTTTAAAACATGAAATTCATGCTGGTTCAGCAGGTTTCTCAAGTCCGGGCTATCGCGTTGCGATTGTCAATGAACAAGGTGAAGAACTTCCGCCAGACACACCGGGAATTTTAGCGGTCGATATTAGCCAGTCTCCAATGATGTGGTTTGGTGGCTATAAAGAAAGCCGAAAATCGCCTTTCGTTGGTCATTACTATTTAACTGGCGACACTGCCGAGCTTCATGCCGATGGCAGCATGAGCTTTGTTGGTCGTAGTGATGATGTAATCACTACATCGGGCTATCGTATTGGGCCTTTCGATGTAGAAAGCGCACTACTCGAACATGATGCAGTGATTGAAGCAGCAGTGATTGGTGTGCCTGATCCGGACCGTACTGAAGTGGTTAAGGCCTTCGTAATTTTAGCTGCGGATGCTCAACCTTCCGATACACTTGCTGAACAACTCAGTCAATTTGTAAAAAAACGACTTTCTGCACATGCTTACCCACGTTTAGTTGAATTTGTGAGTGAATTACCTAAAACTCCAAGTGGCAAAATTCAGCGCTTTTTATTGCGTAATCAAGAAATTGCTAAACAACAAGCTAAAGCAGGGTAAAGGAAATAATAATGCAATTTACCGAAGAACAATTACTCATTCGTGATATGGCGAAAAGTTTCGCCCAAGAACAAATTAAGCCTAATGCCAGCGATTGGGACCGAGATGGGACATTCCCGAAAGAAACCTTGGCTCAAATGGGGCAACTCGGTTTTATGGGTATGCTTGTTTCAGAGCAATGGGGCGGTTCAGACACAGGTAACTTAGCCTATGTACTGGCTCTTGAAGAAGTTGCGGCAGCAGATGGCGCAACCTCGACCATTATGAGCGTACATAACTCGGTTGGTTGTGTGCCTATTTTAAAGTTTGGTACCGACGAGCAAAAAGAGCGCTTTTTAAAACCTCTGGCGCAAGGTGAAATGATCGGCGCTTTTGCTTTAACTGAACCACATACTGGATCAGATGCGGGAGCCATAAAAACCCGAGCAGTGAAAGATGGTGACGATTACATCTTAAATGGTGCCAAGCAGTTTATTACCTCTGGTGATAATGCTGGTGTCATTATTGTGTTTGCCGTGACCGACCCGAGCGCAGGTAAAAAGGGCATTAGTGCCTTTTTAGTTCCACGCGAAACTCCAGGTTATGAAGTGATTCGTGTTGAAGAAAAACTAGGTCTACATGCTTCAGATACGTGTCAGATTGCTTTAACAGATGTACGCATTCACAAAAGCCTCATGCTGGGCAAAGAAGGCGAAGGCTTAAAAATCGCTCTGGCCAATTTAGAAGGTGGGCGTATTGGTATTGCTGCACAAGCAGTCGGTCTAGCACGTGCGGCACTCGAAGAAGCAACTCGTTATGCCAAAGAGCGTATTACTTTTGGAAAACCAATTTTCGAGCATCAAACTATCGCGTTTCGCCTTGCTAGCATGGCAACAGAAATCGAAGCAGCGAGACAACTGGTTCACTACGCTGCGCGTTTAAAAGAAGCAGGTCAACCATGTCTCAATGAAGCCTCAATGGCCAAGTTATTTGCTTCAGAAATGACTGAACGCGTGTGTTCGAGAGCACTACAGGTGTTTGGTGGCTATGGTTATCTCAGAGACTTCCCAATTGAACGTATCTATCGTGATGCCCGTATCTGCCAAATTTACGAAGGCACGAGTGATATCCAACGTTTAGTGATTGCACGTAGTCTATAAAATCAGAACAAGGAATAAGTAATGCAGTGGCAAAGTATTTTATTAGAAAAGCGTAATGGGGTTGGACTGATTACATTAAATCGCCCTCAAGCGCTCAATGCCTTAAACAGTGAATTAATTAGTGAAATTAATCAGGCATTAGATCAGCTTGAAAAAGACCGTGAAATTGGCTGCATCGTATTGGCAGGCTCAGAAAAAGCTTTTGCCGCAGGAGCTGACATTAAAGAAATGGCTGATTTGGCATTTCCCGATATTTATTTAGATGATTTTTTTCATCTTGCAGACCGTATTGCGCAGCGCCGTAAACCTCTAATCGCTGCGGTCAGCGGCTATGCATTGGGTGGTGGCTGTGAGTTAGCGCTGATGTGTGACTTTATTTATTGTGCTGATAACGCCAAGTTTGGTTTACCCGAAGTCACTTTAGGTGTGATTCCAGGTATTGGTGGCACACAACGCTTAACCCATGCGATTGGTAAAGCCAAAGCAATGGAAATGTGCCTTACTGCTCGTCAAATGGGCGCTGTAGAAGCAGAACAAAGTGGTTTAGTTGCACGTGTGTTTACTAAAGAAGAATTACTTGAACAAACCATACAAGCCGCTGAAAAAATTGCGGCACGCTCTTTAACTGCAAACATGATGCTCAAAGAAACCATTAACCGTGCTTTTGAAGTGAATCTGACTGAAGGCTTACGTTTTGAAAGACGCATGTTCCATTCAATATTTGCAACATTTGACCAAAAAGAAGGAATGCAGGCTTTTGTTGAAAAACGAAAGGCAAATTTTAAAAATCAATAAGAGATCAATAAAATGAATACAGAAAATCACTTAATGATTGAGCAACAAGGTAAGTTGGGCATTATTACCTTAGATCGAGTGACTCATCTCAACGCATTGTCGCTAGATATGATTAAAAGTATTGGTGCCCAATTGGAACTGTGGCGAAATGATGCTGCTGTTCAAGCAGTTTTAATCAAATCAAATAGTCCAAAAGCCTTCTGTGCAGGTGGAGATATCCGCTATCTCTATGACAGTTATAAAAATGGCACGGCCGACTACAAAGGCTACTTTAGCGCCGAATATAAAATGCTAAATATACTGCGTGAATATGAAAAGCCAATCATTGTTGTGCTTGATGGCTATGTATTAGGTGGCGGTTTTGGCTTGGCTCAGGCTTGTCACATTGTGGTGAGCAGCGAAAAGTCCAGATTTGCCATGCCTGAAACAGCGATTGGTTTTTTCCCAGATGTTGGGGCAACACACTTCCTGTCTCGCCTTGATGATATTGGCGTTTATATGGCAATTACGGGTGAGCAGATCAGCAGTAGCGATGCACTCTATCTCGATTTAATTGACTACCATGTGCCAAGCGAGCAGTTACAAGCGTTGCAAGATGCTCTTGTTGAAGCGCCAAGTTTAAGCAAAGAGGGAATTGAACGCATCATTACCCGATTTATTACTCGCCCTGCCGAAAGCGAATTAAAACAATTGGCTGAAGGTATTCGTAAACACTTTGGATATCAGCATTTAGATGAAATCGAGCAAAGTCTTGAAAATGAACAAGATGAAAGCTTAAAAACTTGGGCAAGTAAGATGCTCAGCATTTTGCAGCAGCGCTCATTTATTGCCAAACAAACCAGTTTAAAACTGCAACATTTAGGTCGAGGTCTCTCCTTACCTCAGTGCATGCAGCTTGAACGTGATTTACAAGATATCTGGTTTGAGCATGGTGACTTTATTGAAGGTGTTCGTGCTCTCATTGTCGATAAAGACAAACAACCACAGTGGCAAGAACGTAATTCGAGATTTGAGCCAATTTTAGAAAAATTGAGCTAAACCGAATTACAAAAACATAAAAAGTTTAAGGAGATAAAGCGAGACCTGAACATGCTTATGGTCAGGGCTGGTCATAAGCATAAAAAAGATAAAACAAGAAAATCTAAAAAGGATATTACGATGCAATCAATACATGGAAACGGTTCAAATACTAAAAAGTCGTCACATCGATTAGCAGGCATCTCTAGCATGGTCGGCACCACCATTGAGTGGTATGACTTTTTTATTTACGGTGCGGCAGCAGCGCTCATTTTTAATAAGCTATTTTTCCCAAATCTAGACGCACTTACCGGCGTGCTTGCTGCATTTGCAACCTATGCCGTTGGATTTATTGGGCGACCATTAGGAGGCCTGGTCTTTGGTCACTTTGGTGACAAGATTGGCCGTAAATCGATGTTGCTACTGACCTTGATGCTCATGGGGATCCCAACCGTACTTATTGGCTTATTACCGACTTATGAATCAATTGGATATTGGGCTGCGATTGGTTTGGTTGTCTTGCGATTCATTCAAGGTATGGCAATGGGCGGTGAATGGGGCGGTGCTGTGCTCATGGCCGTTGAACATGCACCAGAAGGCGGTAAAGGATTCTGGGGAAGCTTGCCTCAAGCCAGTACAGGTGGTGGCTTAATGCTAGCCTCAATCGCGTTGGGTCTGGTGTCGTTATTACCTGAAGAAGCGCTGTTTAGCTGGGGTTGGCGTTTACCATTTCTTGCCAGTATTATTTTACTGGCAGTAGGTTGGTATATTCGTGTAAAAGTGCCAGAGTCACCAGATTTCGAAAAAGTAAAACAACAGTCTGAAGAAGTCAAAGTTCCTGCTTTACAGGTTTTTAAAAACCATCCAAAGCAACTCATCACCATTATTTTAGCGCGTGCTGCGGAGAACGCATGGTTTTACATTGCTTCAACTTTTACATTGGCTTATAGCACTGCACAACTTGGGATCGCACGCCAAGACATTTTGTTTGCTACCATTTGCGGTGCAATAGTCATTCTATTTATGACACCGTTATGTGGGCATTTGTCAGATAAAGTCGGTCAACGCAATATGTTTATGTTTGGCCTATGCATATTGGCGCTTTACTGCTATCCATTTTTTACCATGCTCAATACAAAAGATCCGGTATTAGTGTGGACAGCAATTGTTTTAGCAATTGGCGTTGTGTTTCCAATTATGTATGCGCCGCAAGCTCAGCTTTTTGCACGTCAATTTCCTGCGGAAATTCGTTATAGTGGTATCTCGATTTCGGTACAGTTAGCTGGCGTATTAGGTGGTGGTTTGGCACCGATGATTGCTACTAAATTGTTGAGTGTCGGGCAGGGTAATCCATATCTAATTATGTTTTATATTGGAAGTATGGCTGTAGTCGCAATTATATCGACGTCTTTTATGCCGCGCGATTGGAGTGCTAAAAAGGATGAAACTTATTATAAAAAGTCGAATTTAAATTTAAAAACCAAAATTGATTAATAGGTATTAATGTTTCTTAGTCGTATTGCTACCTGACTATATAAAAATTGGGACTCATGCCAAAATAGGTATGAGTCCCAAATAAGAAATTAAACATCAATCAAGCAGGCAAACATCGCATATCCATCAATAACCATGGGTGGGCCTGCACGATGAGCACGAAAACCCGCAGCACGTAATAACCGTTCTACCCCCAGAGGAGAGGTGGTAATCAGTTGTTTTGCACCTTGTTCTCTTGCAAAGTTGATAGATTCTTGCAGAATTGCAATAGAGACGGGCGATGACACAGCTTGACTAGCTGAAGATGGCGGATTCGAGAAATCTACGGCTGAGAATCTTGATAACTCCCAAATTTCTGGTGAGCAAGGAATAGGCATTCCATTAAGTAATTGAGGAAATATCTCACCAAGTAAATAAGGTTGAGTAGTCGGTAGTAATCTGGCACAACCAATAATATTAGATTCTCTATCTTGAGCGACGACATAGGCGGTATCGATTTTGTCAAACTGATCTAGTTCTTCATTATTAGGACAGTTCAACTCCCAACCTAAATATTCAACAAATACCCTATAGCGGTAATTTTTAAATTTAGTATATAGGCCTTCTGAAAAATTATTTTGAAATCCAGCAATAACATTCATTACAAGTGCTTCCACTTATTTTTCAAGTGACTTTACTTAACAGGTGGGGAAGCGGTAACTGTAAGAATTTACAGGTTTCTAAGAGAAATATGGAGTTAATTTAGCCATTGTTTGGGTTGTATTGATTTGGGCATAAATGAACTGTTCCCAGAACAAAGTATCGATTTTCTTTTCAATTAGTGTTTCAGTAACTTCAAATCCAATATCTGTACCAGATGCATCTACAAGCATAATATTGCTTCGAGGCAGTCCAATTCTGTTTATACTCGTGATGCCATTGTACTCAATAAATTCCCAATCCCATCCCGTACTTAAAGCTGGGGTCAGTGATGTTACCCATTCAGTAAAACCATAATAGAGAATTTGAGAATCTTCAATTTGTGTTGATTCAACAATAGATATGAGGTGTTGGAGTGGATAGTTCATAAGCTGGTTCTCATTCATTCGAATAAAACCATCTGCTGATATTGAGAAATGAGGGGGGATGGTGACCATGCTACCTGTTCAAGTGACTTGAATTGGGGTTCAATGGATAAATAACATAAATTATTGCCAATAAAATACTGTTATGTTTAACAGGTTGAAGGCAATTTTATGACCAACATCGTTAAGCTGATCTTATTAGAGAGATATTGGGATATTAAGATTTACTTATATGATAATAAAATGAATTTAGATTTTTGGTGAGAAATAACTTCTTGAAAGTTAATAAATAGCACAACCGATCATGAAATTTATATAGTGCACTTGTTCTCATTATTGAATGGATAATTGTTGATAATACAAATTATAATCTAATTATTTGATTTTTTGAATTATTGTGGATTTTTTTAGTTTGTATATATAATAAATGGTAAAATTACATAACTTCGTTGTTGTGGGAAGTTATTATTTAATTAAATTAACAAAAAATATAATATCAGGAGTAAATGCTAGGCTAATTTTATCAATTTAAAAATAATTATTTTTTGGAATAAAATGCATCCTGTAAAAATTTTTTTTCAAGCATAATTTGCACCTGACATATAACAAATTTAAAAGCTTTCAGAAATTTAGTTTATCTGAATAATTTACAACCATTTAGGCTTAAAAGTGTTGTTAATTGAATGATGAATTCAAAATCTATAATTGAGAAATCAATAAAAGAGGAATAGGTGGTGAAATATCTTAGCAACCTAAAAATCTTTTAGATTCTCGGATCGCTTTATTGAAATAAGGGTAAAAGACAAGGCCTATACTTCAATTTGATCGCTTGGATTTATAAAATGTAAATGAACAAAAAATGATTTTTGGTCGGAGTCTAATGAGAGCAAATGGACAGTTGGCAAGAGGATTTATTATCAGCATTTCTGGTCGTACAAGATGAATACCAGTTATTTGAGATCGTTAAATCTACAGCTTCAAAGCTTGGCTTTGATTATTGTGCTTATGGTATGCAGTCGCCATTATCCATTGCTGAACCAAAAACGATTATGTTGAATAATTATCCAGAAGCATGGCAAAAGCGTTATGTAGAACAACAGTATGTCAAGGTTGACCCAACTGTGCAGCATTGTATGGTATCACTTCAACCTCTTGTCTGGTCGAGCCAATCTGCAAAGACACAAGAAGAAAAAGATTTCTGGGAGGAGGCACGTTCTTATGGCCTTAATGTGGGTTGGGCTCAGTCAAGCCGTGATTTTATTGGGACCAGAGGAATGTTAACACTCGCAAGATCCAGTGACCAATTGTCAGAGAAAGAGCAAAAGGCACAGTATACAAATATGTACTGGTTGACCCAAATAGTACATTCCAGCATTGCTAAAATTGTGAATGATGTCGAGTTCTCTCAGTTTAATCTTTATTTAACAAACCGTGAAAAGGAGGTGCTACGTTGGACAGCTGAGGGTAAAACGTCAGCTGAGATTGCCCAGATTCTCGGAGTAACTGAAAGAACAGTAAATTTCCATCTCTGTAACTCAATGCAAAAGTTAAACGTAAATAATAAAATATCAGCAGCTATCAGGGCTGTAATGCTAGGCCTTTTGTAAAACCAAGATTATAATATGAAATTGAATAAATATATTTTGTTTGTATTTTAAACCAAACGTTAAAAATAATATTTATTTTAATAAATATAAATAATTTAATTTTCATTTAAGCTATCTAAAGCGATTTATAGTTTAATTAAATTTAAATTGTTGTTTTATTTTGATTTAGAATAAAATATTTATTGTGATTAAAATATATATTATTACTGCTGCCTTTAATTTTTTAATATTTTTACACAATCTTAAAGTGAAGTTGATAGATTTAAGAAATTAGCTTTATAACTCTTGGATGATACCTAATTTTGATTCTTTAATTGTTAGTTAAATATGATTAACTCAATTCTTTCCTTTGAATGTAAAGGGGTGGTGGAGTGAATATGGTTCTGAATTAGATTAAATTTAATCATAGAAATTATAAATGTTATCTCAAGTAAGAACCTAAATTTAAGGACCTATAAAAGAAAAATTCGAACTAAGTACGTGTTTTATAGATTAGAAAATCTTCAAAAATTTTGCTTAAGAGTCTCTGGATCGAGACTATCAGGATGAGTTTTTAAATTTAATTAATTATAAAAATTTGTAGTCTATAACTGAATAAAAAATAATTATAAAAGTAATTTAAATTCTTAATTTTAAATAAAAGCTACCTAACCTGTAAATACTTACAGGTGTAATAAAAAACACTCACACATAAAATATAATGTGAATTTATATTTTAAGCAAAAAAGTATATTCATTTTTATTAAACCCTCAGCTAGAAGTTGAATTTCTGAAATAGCAGGTTTTTTTTAAGGGTTAATTATAATTAATCGGAGTAAGTTATGGCTGTAATGTGTACGGATAATATCATTGCAACTTTGGAATCCCACGCGAAATTAAATGGAGCTAAGACCGCTTTCGAGTATTTAGGACGTCAATCTGGTGGTATTCAATCTCTGACGTATGCGGAACTCAATAAGCGAGTTCAACACCAAGCTCAGATACTACTAAATCTTGTAGACAGTGGCGATCGTGCAGTATTGCTATTTGAACCTGGCCTAGATTTTATCGTATCGTTCTTTGCCTGTCTGAAAGCCAAAATTATCGCAGTACCAGTCAGCTTACCGTTTAATCGTAATGGTTTTTCTAATATTTTGAATATTATGAATGACTGTGAGCCAAAGATCGTACTCACAACAAAAAAGATTCTTGAGCTATCAGGTCTGATTACATTAAAGGCTCAAAATGAAAGTCTAATATTGCATGCCGTTGATACTGAATTACAGCGTGATTTGGTAGAAAAGGATTTTCCGCTTATTGCAGAACAAGATATCTGCTTCCTGCAATATACTTCGGGATCAACAGGTTGGCCTAAAGGGGTGATCGTTACCCATAAGAATATTATGGCAAATGAAGTCATGATTGCCGAAGCATTTTGTACGCAACCTGATGATATTGGTCTGACATGGCTTCCTGTTTATCATGACATGGGATTAATTGGCTCAGTTTTACAGACCGTTTATGTGGGGCTAACTTGTTATGTTATGTCACCATTAGACTTCATCCGTAAACCACTAAAATGGCTACAATTCATTAGTGAGAAAGGTGTCACGATCAGTGGTGGACCAAACTTTGCCTATGAATTGTGTTTGCATCGTATCTCTGATGAGGATGCTGCAGCGCTTGATCTGAGTCGCGTTCGTGTAATGTTTAACGGTGCCGAGCCAATCAAAGCTCACGTTATGCAGCGCTTCATGGAGAAGTTTAATACTCAATCGAAATTGAAACTGGATACTTTCTTACCATGCTATGGCTTGGCAGAGGTCACGCTTTTAGTCAGTGGTGTAACCGGTCCTCTCAATGCAATTTCACTTGATCGTGACAAATTAAATGCCCACTTGGTACAAAGCAGTCAAGACCAGAATGCTGTGCAAGTGGTGAGCTGTGGCAAGATATCTGCGCACATAGATTGCCGCATCGTCAATCCGCATACCCGTCAAGAAGTAGCTGATCATGAAGTCGGTGAAATCTGGTTGGCGGGTGAGAGTGTGACAGCAGGTTACTGGCAGAAGCCAGAGGTAAATCAGGAAACTTTTGCGGCGACTATCATTGATGACGCGGGTCAGCCTAGCCAAATACATTATTTAAGAACGGGCGATATGGGCTTTATCAAAGATGGAGACCTTTATGTGACTGGTCGTCTTAAGGATGTGATTATCATTCGTGGCAAGAACTATTATCCACAAGATATCGAGTGCTCTGTTGAAATGGCGCATCCTGCTGTTCGTAAAGGTTGTGTTGCAGCAGTGAATGTTGCTGATTCTGACGGTGTTACGGTTGTACTTGAGATCAAAAAGAAATCACTAGATAAGACTCTCAATTTTGAAGCTATTAGAACTCAGGTTAAGGAGCAAGTAACAGCTGAGATTGGCTTGCCTGTAGAAGGTGTCTTTTTACTGCATCAAGGCCGAATAAATAAGACCACGAGCGGCAAAATTAGAAGAAGAAAAATTAAAGAGCAGATCGAACGCGGTCAATTGGTCTGTTTAACCCATCCAAACCGTAGAACGGTGATTGCTCGAAACTATGTCAAAAACGGTTTAGAAGTCATCCGTGATCGTGAGCAGCGGGGGCAGCTGATTCGTTATAGCTCCAATCTACTCAACTCAATGATCAAGGAACGTGAAGTGCGCAAGCTGATTTTTAATCGTCTGAAAAGTGCTTTGTTTTAAACCCTTACCCTTTAATCATTTGAGTGAAAATTCATGTCACTTACTTCCAATTTGCGGCAGTTTCAATCTGCCGCTCGTCTGGAGCAAATTTTAGGCTCCGTACATGATACTAACAACGACTTTTCTTGGTCCGCTGCCATCGAACGTGATGAGAAAGAACAGTACCCTCAGCGTGCTGTTGATTTTCTGAATGCGGTAGGTATGAACCGTTTCTATGTACCTTCAGAGCTTGGAGGTCGTATGGAAATTGGTGAAGAATTGCTATATCTACATCGCGTGCTGGCACGACGAGATCTAACCATCAATTCGACTTATAGCACGAATGCTTGGTCTGTGATTGTCTGGATCGGCGGTAATGCGAATCAATGCCAAAATATTGCTAGTCGAATTTTGAGTGGTGCTGCTCCAGCGCTGGCTTATAGCGAGAAAGCCCATGGCGCCGACCTGCTATCGAGTGAAGTGACAGCGCAATCTGCCGAGAGCAAATATGTCTTAAATGGCGAAAAATGGTCGATCAATCGTGCCACTTTAGGTGACTCTTTAAGTCTGATTGCTAAAACATCGAATGATCGTGGACCACGTAGCCTAAGTGCATTCTGGCTCGATAAGCGTCATATGGCTTCTAAAGGAACGTATAGCCTGAACCGCCTGCCAACAGTGGGTATGCGTGGGCTAGATATCAGCGGTATTGGTTTTAACAATGCTGAAATTCACAAAGATGCTTTGATCGGTGAAGAAGGCCAAGGGTTAGAGCTTGGTCTCAAGACTCTACAGGTAACACGTGCATATTGCAGTAGCTTCTCTCTTGGTGCTGGCGATACGATGCTACGCATCGCGACTGAGTTTGCCATTGAACGTGAGTTATATAACAAAAAAGTAATCAGTATTCCGTTGGTACGTGAGCAGCTCGCTACAGCCTATGCCTACCTTTTAGCGGCTGAGGTGTTATCACTTGTTGGCGCGCGCGGATTACACGTTTGTATTAATCAGTTCAGTACATGGTCGCCAATCGTCAAGGTACTGGTGCCTGAGTATGTAGAGTCACTTGCCAAGATCACTTCTTCAGTGCTTGGGTCACGCTTTTTCTTAAGAAATGCATATGCAGATGGAATGTACCAGAAAGCATTCAGAGACCATCTAATTGTTAGTGTGTTTGACGGGAGTAGCACCGTTTGTCTAGACAGTCTGAGTTTCCAGCTCAAATCAGCCAATAAAAGTCGTAGCAAAAAAGCCGACCATCTCAACCAAGCCGAAGCTAAAGCACGCTATCGCCAGTTGTATGACTTGCAGGTAGAGACAGGTGCTATTGATTTCCGCGAGCTTGAAATTTTCAACCGAGATGGTGACTTGGTGATGGAATCACTCGGGACAATCATCGAAATGCTCAACGATGCCGATGTCACAGCAGGGTTGTCTGCTGAGACACTCACCACGCTACGTGAACAAGCAAACCAACTTCTGGTTGAGCAGCATTCGTTGGATCAAAAAATTCAGGATTACTTCTCAAATTCTGAGCAAAGCAAAGAGTTTGAAACGCTGCGCTTTAGTCTTGCGCGTAGTTATGCAGAGTTATTTGCTCGCATTGCTGTGCTGGGTTTCTGGGTCTTTAACCGTCAGGGCTTAAGACCTGCTTTACAGGATGGTGCATGGCTGATCATTTTCTTAAATTCCGCTGAAGGGCAGACAGCCCCTCCAATGACGTCATTACGTGAAAGCACATTGGCAGATTTGCTAGACCGAATTTCAACCAACCATATGTTATCTGTCATCGATTTTGCACTGGCACCACGTGATGCCAAACCGGTTAAAGAGGAAATTACCCCATGAATAAAGATAAAGCTTACTGGAGCGCAATCATTCGTACGCTAGTAGCCAAAGAAATGCGTGTAGAGCCTGAAACTATTGATCCAGACCAAAAATTTACCAGTTACGGTCTTGATTCGATCGTTGCTTTGTCTGTGTCTGGGGACCTAGAAGATCTGACAAAACTGGAGCTTGAGCCGACACTATTATGGGATTACCCGACTATCAATGCGTTGGCTGAATATCTTGTTTCTGAGTTGCAACAGGGAGTTGCTTCATGAACAACCTTGCACGACTAGAACCAGAAGTTCTGTCTCGTCATGCGATTTCTGCGGAACAGCTTGGTATTTGGTACATCCAGCGTCTTGAGCCAACTTGCAGTGCCTACAATATGGTGGTGGCCTTTGATGTGAAGGTCAATCAACCATTAGGCAACAAGCCGATGGAGATTCTGGAAGCGGTCATGCATGATTATCCGCTGTTGCGAGTAAGCATGCCTGCCAATGATCAGGGAATTGAGCAACTCATCTGGGATCGCGTCTATCCGAATATTATCTTTTCTGATGCTCGTCATATTGAAGCTTCTGATTTGACGCAATTGGTTGAGCAAGACACCAAACAGCCATTTGACCTGACTCAGCCACCATTGTGGCGTGTTCATTGTTATGGCCGTGGACAAAATCACTATGTGATTGCCGTTGTGATTCATCATGCGCTCATGGATTTTTGGTCAATTGGTCTGTTGCTGCGAGACGTTAGTAAACGTTTTGGACTCGTTGCAGAGTCAGATACAGTGAACGGAATTGAGTTTGCACAGTATGCCGATAAGCAGCAGAGCAATGTAATCGATGATACTGATGAAAGTTTACTTTTCTGGAAAAATGCGCTGAAGCATGCACCACATGTGCATAGCATTCCGCTTGATTATCCTCGTCCAGCTGTACAGCAACATAAAGGCAGTTCACTGGCTTTCCGTGTACCTGAGTCAGTGTCATCTGGTCTTGTAAACTTGGCGAAAGATTATGAGATCACATTGTTCGGACTTGTGCTATCTGGTTTCTATATTCTGCTGCACAAACTCTCTAATGAAAATAATCTAGTCATTGCCACACCTGTAGCTGGTCGACTTGAACGCTCTTTGCGTAATGCATTGGGGCAGTTCGTCAACACAATAGCTATCCAGATGGACATCGATGCTGATTTGACTTTACGTCAATTTACACAGCAAGTTCAGGAACAATTAAGACAGAGCCTTAAGCATCAAAAAGTTGCTTTTTCTAGAGTAGTTGAGGCTGTTTCACCAAAGCGTGATGGCAGTATTAACCCATTGGCTCAGGTAGGAATGTTCTGGGAACGTCTAGGGGGAATGGATGAGTTTAAAGAACTACTTCTGCCAATTCAGACCCCAGCTACTCTAGCTGGTCAAGATTTAACTTTAGGAAGTTTTCCAGTTCGTCAGCAAGAAGGACAGTTGGATATTACGCTAGAAATGGGCGGTGAATATCAGGGTGAACTTGTTGGAGTATTGAAATATAACACTGAGTTATTTTCTGCGCAGTCTGCCGAAAATATGGTGCAGCTGCTGCAAGCTGTACTAGAAGAGATGGTGGCTCATCCTGAACGTAAGATCGTTGAGTTAGATATCGCACCTGATTATAAAGATGGTATCCAGTTCGAGGCCCTCCGTGGAAAGGCGACTGATTATGCTCAGCATGATCTATTCGCAATGATTCTCAAGCAGATTAATGAGCGTGGTGATCATCATGCTTTGACCTCGAACGATCATGCGGTTAGCTACCGTGAGTTAGGTCAACATATTGCTGGTATTGCTGAATATTTGCGTGCACACGGCATTACACGTGGCGATCGTGTAGGTCTCATGTTAGACCGCACAGCATTATTGCCAGCAGCAATCCTTGGGATCTGGGCGGCAGGGGCAGCTTATGTGCCACTTGATCCTAACTTCCCAACTGAACGTTTACAAAACATCATTGAAGATGCCGAACCTAAAGTCATCTTGACCCAAACTGAGTTAATGGATGCTCTTAACAGTTCTGTGCCTCGCTTAGATATCAATCAAGCTGGTGTTGTGCCACTTGAGGAAGTGCGCGAGACGCTTGCTTTTGGTGACATTGCTTATGTGATGTACACATCAGGCTCGACAGGTAAGCCTAAAGGTGTACGTATTGGGCATCCTTCAATCATCAATTTCTTGCTATCTATGAAGGATAGATTGCAAGTAACGACTGAAACTCAGTTGTTAGCAATCACCACTTATGCATTTGATATTTCAATTCTTGAATTACTCATTCCGCTGATGTACGGCGGTGTGGTGCATGTTTGTCCACGTGAAGTATCACAAGACGGCAATCAACTCGTAGATTATCTAAATGCTAAATCTATCAATGTTTTGCAGGCTACACCAGCTTCTTGGAAAATGCTCTTAGACAGTGAATGGAGCGGCAATGCGGGATTGACAGCACTCTGTGGAGGCGAAGCGTTAGATACTATTCTCGCAGAAAAACTGCTGGGTAAAGTCGGTTGTCTATGGAATGTTTATGGTCCGACGGAAACTACAGTGTGGTCTAGTGCGGCTCGTATCACTGATGCAAAGTATATTGATTTGGGTGAACCACTGGCGAACACTCAGCTTTATGTCCTTGATGAGCAGCAGCGTTTAGTTCCACCAGGTGTTATGGGTGAGCTTTGGATTGGCGGTGATGGTCTGGCAGTTGATTACTGGCATCGACCTGAACTGACAGGTGCACAATTTAGAATATTGCCATCTCTACCAAATGCTGGTCGACTCTACCGTACAGGGGATAAAGTCTGCCTGCGTACAGATGGACGTTTGACTCATCATGGACGTCTGGACTTTCAGGTTAAGATTCGTGGATTCCGTATCGAACTAGGTGAAATCGAGAATGTTCTCAAACAAATCGACGGTATCACAGATGCAGTAGTGCTAGTTAAGACTACAGCTGGCAATGACCAGAAATTGGTGGCATATGTAACTGGACAAGAGCTTGATATTGCTGGTTTGAAAAAGACCCTGCAAATCCATCTTCCAGCTTATATGGTGCCAAGTGCGTTTATCCGATTGGATGAATTTCCAATGACGGCCAACAATAAGTTGGATCGTAAGGCATTTCCTGAGCCGATCTTTGAGCAGAGCAATGATTATGTTGCACCGCGTGATCCGATCGAAATCGAATTGTGTACTACCTTTGAACAGATCTTGTCGGTCAAGCGAGTTGGTATACACGATGATTTCTTTGAATTAGGTGGGCATTCTTTATTAGCTGTGAAGCTTGTCAACCATCTTAAAAAGGCTTTCGGTACCGAACTGTCAGTTGCTTTGTTGGCACAATATTCCACTGTGGCGAGTTTGGGTGAAATCATTCGCGAAAATAAAGAAATTAAGCCATCTATCGTAATTGAACTACGCCGTGGAACCTATGAACAACCGCTGTGGCTGTTTCATCCAATTGGTGGCAGTACCTTCTGTTATATGGAGCTTTCGCGTCACCTCAACCCGAATCGTACCTTACGTGCTATTCAGTCTCCTGGACTGATTGAAGCCGATGCTGCGGAAGTGGCAATTGAAGAAATGGCGACGCTCTATATTACTGAAATGCAAAAGATGCAGCCTCAAGGCCCTTATTTCCTCGGTGGCTGGTGTTTCGGTGGTGCAATTGCATATGAGATCAGTCGTCAGTTGCGTCAAATGGGGCAACAGGTCACAGGTATTGTCATGATCGATACTCGTGCTCCAATTCCAGAAAATGTGCCTGAAGATGCTGACGATGCCATGCTTTTGTCTTGGTTCGCCCGTGATTTAGCTGCACCTTATGGCAAAAAGTTAACGATCCCAGCGCAATACTTGCGTGAATTGAGTCCAGATCAAATGTTTGATCATGTACTTAAAGAAGCTAAGGCCATCAATGTTCTGCCTCTAGATGCAGACCCAGCAGATTTCCGACTTTATTTTGATACCTATTTGGCGAATGGCATCGCACTCCAGACTTATTTCCCGGACCCTGAAGATTTTCCAATCCTTTTGGTTAAGGCAAAAGATGAGCTGGAAGATTTTGGGGAAAGCTTAGGTTGGGATCAACTGGTCAAAGACACGTTTACACAAGTGGATTTGCCTGGTGACCATTCATCAATTATGTACGCTGAGAATGTCGTGGCTGTAGCCCAGACCATTGATCAGATGTACCCAATTCCTGCATAAGAAATACAAGAAGGTAGAACCACTATGGTGACCATAGAACATGCTTTCCTCATACCGGCCGAGATTGACAAGGTTTTCAACTATCTTGCAAACCCGGCCAATGATGCAGGTTGGCAATTGTCATGTAAGCATTCTGAGCTGCTAGACAGTACTCCGCGTGTGGGTAGTAAGTACGAAATTGGTTTTAGCTTTATTGGGCGTGAAATGTCCTTTAAAGGTGAAATTACACATCTAGTACCGAACGAATTGTATGCGTTTAAAGTAGTGGAAGGACCCTTTCACTACACTGGTACTTACCGTTTCAAGCCACATCCGGAAGGTACGTGGATTGAATGGGTGTTTGAGGCAGAACCAGGTAGCTTTTTTGGTGTATTACCGCCAGCGCTGCTAAAAAAGATGGTGCTCGCTCAGTTCAAGAAAGATGTTGATAATCTTCAAGCATTGGCTCAGAAGGGTGAAGCCTATGAGTCAGTTGGTAATGAAAATAAACCAACACATGAGACCAATAAACCACCTCGTAAGACTCAACAAATGATGGAGAAATATGCGCGTTGGATTCTTAGCCATCGTCGTATTGTCTTGACTGTGGTGATGCTCTTAACACTTGCTCTAGCGTATCTGGCATCTGGCGTAAAAATTATTATTGACCCAGATGCACTTGCGCCTAAAGGGCATCCTTACATCACCTCGACCAAGCTGATTGAAAAGAAATTCGGCTCCAAATATATGGTCGTGATCGGGATTACACCGAAGCAGGGTGATATTTACCAGCCGCAAGTGTTGGAAAAAGTTAAACGCATTACCGAAGAAGTTGATAATGCACCGGGCGTGGTCCGTTCCACTATGATGAGTCTGGCTGCACGTCAGGCAAAAGGTATCGAGGCGAATGCAGAAGGGTTCGATGCCAAGAAACTATTGCCGAGTAGTTCAGTCACTCAGGAAGATATTGATCACCTGAAAAAACTACTGGCACTGAATCCAACCTATATGAATTCAGTGGTATCTAAAGATCAACGAACTGCTGCAATTTTGCTTGAGCTTGAGGAAAGTCCAGAGGGCTTCCAGAAAATGATGGGCCCAATCAACAAAATCGTAGAGAGCGAACAGTCTAAAGATATGACCATCAGTGTCGGTGGTAATCCTGTGTATCTGGATAAAGCTGAAGACTACTCTAAGCGTATCAATATCTTGTTCCCGATTGCCGTATTGGTGATTGGTTTATTGCACTTTGAAGCATTCCGCAGCAAGCAAGGTTTGATTCTGCCACTCGTTACAGCTTTGTTGGCTGTGGCATGGGGTATGGGCATGATGGGCTTGTTCAAACAGCCAATGGATATCTTTAACTCACCTACACCAATTCTGATTCTGGCCATTGCAGCAGGGCACGCCGTGCAGTTGCTTAAGCGCTACTATGAAGATTTTGATCGTTTGATTGCTCAGGGAATGGAACCTAAAGCTGCCAATAGCGAAGCTGTAGTGCAGTCTTTGGTTCGTGTGGGTCCAGTTATGGTGTTGGCTGGTGGTATTGCAGCGGCTGGATTCTTCTCTCTGTTGACTTTCAACATTCCAACGATTCGTTCATTTGGTATTTTTACAGGAATTGGGATCATCAGTACGCTGGTGATTGAGATGACTTTTATTCCGGCACTACGCTCAATGTTGCCACCGCCTTCAGCTACAAAGGTCAAACGTAAAGGTTTGCCTATCTGGGATTGGATTCCAAACCGTATTGGTGATGTCATTTTGTCAGTCCGTCCGCGAATGATGTTAATGACTGCAATTGCTGCGATGGGTGTCCTTCTTGCGATCGGCACGAGCCGTATTGTGGTCGATAACGATAGCCGTAATTTCTTCTCTCGTGACCTACCAATGCAGCAAGACGACAGATTTTTAAATCAGTCTCTTGGTGGCACAAACAGCCTTTACATTATGGTTGATACGAAGGTTCGTGATGGTATTGAAAACCCTGAAATCCTAAAAGCGATTGATAATACAGAAAAGTTCGCAAACTCAATCCCTGAGGTTGGTAAAACAATCTCTATCGTGGACTATATCAAACGAATGAATCAGGCAATGAATGCCGATCAGCCACAGGCATTTCAGGTTCCTGCAACCAAAGATGTCGTTGCTCAGTATCTGCTGTTGTATTCAATGTCTGGTGAGCCGACTGATTTTGAATCTTACATTGATACCACTCAACGCTATGCCAAGATCACGATTCTTCTGAAAACAGGTAGTAATCATCGAATCAAAGAAATCCTTGAGTCGCTAAAAACGTATATGGCGGGTCAATTGGGTGATAAAGCTGTAGTAAGTTTTGGTGGTGATGTGACGCAAACCATTGCTTTGACTGAAACGATGGTTCACGGCAAGCTCATGAACATTCTACAAATTTCATTTGCTGTATTCTTTATTTCAGCACTGGTCTTCCGTTCGATTTCAGCTGGACTGATTGTCCTGACACCACTTCTGTTCTCAATTCTTGCCATCTTTGGCGTGATGGGCTGGCTCGACATTCCGCTCAATATTCCGAATTCCCTTATCTCAGCCATGGCTGTAGGTATTGGTGCGGATTACGCCATCTACTTCCTCTATCGCTTGCGTGAAATCTTGCGCGAAGAAGAGGGCGATATCAAAGATGCGATTCGTAAAACTTTAAGTACTGCTGGTAAGGCTTCGCTTTTTGTTGCGACTGCGGTCGCTGGTGGGTATGGCGTATTGTCTTTGTCGCAAGGCTTCCATGTCCATCAATGGCTAGCAATGTTTATTGTGATTGCAATGCTTTTCAGTGTATTTGCAACCTTAATTATGGTACCTACAATGATTCTGATGTTGAAACCTCGTTTTATCTTTTCTTCAAAGAAGAAGAGCCTTCCTATTGCACAAACAGTTGTGACAAGCCTTTTGTTGGGTACGGCGCTTACCTTTTCATTGCCTAAAACATCTCATGCAGATGAAGTTCAAGACATTGTTAATCGTAGTAATGATGCGTCTAAGTTCTTGTCTTCAAGTGCTAGCGCCAAATTTATTTTGACCTCTAAAAGTGGTGAGCAACGTATACGCCTGACTAAAAATATGACCAAGCTTGCGGGAAATACTCAAAACAACATGCGTTTGACCGAGTTTATCTCGCCAGCAGATGTACAAGGCACCACAACGCTATTGATTGAGAATGCAAAAGGCAGTGATAGCATGTTTGTCTATTTGCCTGCATTGAAAAAAGTACGCCGTCTTGCATCAGCGAATAAGGGTGATGCTTTTATTGGCACGGACTTTAGTTATGGTGATGTCCTTGGCTATAAGTTAAGTGACTGGAAGTACACGAAACTTGCAGATGGCAAATTTAATGGCAAAGATTGTTACATGATCGAAGCAACGCCAATCAATAATACTGTGAAGAGTGACTTTGGTTATAGCAAACGTCGCATGTGCATACTCAAAGACAACTTTGTTACAGCAACCATCGACATTTGGGATACAGCAGGTAAGCCGTTAAAGCATATTGAGTTCACGGATATCCGTCCTTACGGCAAAGTGAAACCAAGATGGCAAGCCATGAAATCTATGGCGAGAAATCTGCAAACTCAGCATATGACACAAGTGATCGTCAATGATTTTGTCGCAGAAAAAACTTTATCCGATAAGATTTTCTCACCGCAGAGTCTTGAAAAATGACGCAAGGTGCCTATTGGGTATTTGCATGCTGCAGTAGCTTTATGCTACTGCAGCATGCTTATGCAGATGACAGCGAAATGAGTTTTGTGAGCCAGAACTCAGCCAGACTCGATGTCTGGTCATCAGATCGTGATTTAAGTTCGTTAAAAAATATTGGGCAAGCAAGTTTCTGGTCCAATGGTACGCTCAAGTTTAACCCTGAGTTCAAGATCCGTTATGACATAAATATTGGAGATGAAACGGACCATACTGTAAACCCAGATCAGGTGAGTAAGGTAAATCGTAACTTACGTGAGTTGTACGCCTCTTACAACTGGGACCAGACCGTCTATGTCGATGTTGGCCGCCAGATTGTCGTCTGGGGGAGAGCTGATGGGATTAATCCAACAGATAATCTATCGCCTCGTGATTATACGCGTCTAGTACCAGATGAGACAGATCAACGTCTTGGAAATGATGCACTCAAATTGACGTATATTCCTGAATCTGGAACCAATAAATGGACAGCGTTGTGGTATCCGCGTAGTCGTTCAGATGTGATTCCATTGCGTCAGATTGCTGGTGTTCAGTATGACATAAATCGTAAGAGCCGTCCTGCATTTGCAATGCGCTGGGATTATTCTGTGGATGGTTTAGATGTTGGAGCATCGTATTTTTCAGGTTTAGATCATATGCCTGATCTGTCAGTGCTTTCAGCATCTCCAACAGGAGAGGCTACATTGCAACTGAAAAATAATCCTATGTCTGTCTATGGATTTGATTTCAGTTATAACCATAACGATATCGTGTGGCGTGGTGAGGCGGCATATACCGACACTGACTCGAATGGTAGTGAAGATCTTACGCATAAAAAAAATAATCTGACTGTAGTCATCGGTCCAGAATTAGCATTGAAGAATTCCACACTAAGTTTGGTCGGCGTGTACAAACATACGGAGGACTTTAGATCTGCCGACAGCTTAACAAATCCATCATTGAGTGCAGTCTACCGTTATCAGCAAACCATCAGTAATCAATATGAGCAGGATCAGTACGGAGCTATGTTGCGCTATGCACTTAATCTACTGAATGATAATCTGAAATTAGAAGTAACAGGATTCTATTTTGCACCAGAGCCTAATGAATTATTAAGAGTACGTATTAATTACAACCTCGATGACCACTGGCAGTTTAATGTAGGTGGAGATCGCTTCTGGGGCAGAAATGATACGGTGTTAGGACAATTTAGAGATAACAGTCTGGTATATGGCCAGGTTCGATATAACTTTTAAGACAATTCGCTCCAAAACAATGCTGGAGTGCCCAGTATCTAATAAGGTGATATATGGATAATTTAAATAACGCAAAAAAAGATAATTTTTCACGGAAGACCATATTAGTAACAGGTGCGGCGGGTTTCATTGGCAGTAGACTGATCGTTGATCTTCTGCGTGAAGGTCATCAGGTGATTGCTGCACTGCGCAATGCCGCAACCAAGAAAGATAAGCTGTTAGGTTTTATTGCAACAGAAGGGTTAGTTGATCCATCTATTTCGTTTGTTGAATATGATTTAAGCCGTGACTTTAAGCTGGACTCTTTGCTAGCAGATGCTCAGACAAAGATCCATGTGATTTATCATCTTGCTGCATCATTTAATTGGGGCATTAGTAAAGCTGAAGCTGAGCGTACGAATATTAAGTCTGGCCTTGCCTTGATTGAATGGGCGGCAACATTGAAGCAGCTTGAGCGATTTATCTGGATTGGTGGATATCGTGTTGCTACTCCACCGCAAGAGTCGGCTGATGAGTTGTATTGCAAACATGGTGGCTATGAGGCTTCGAAAATTTTAGGACATCAAGCTTTTATTGAGGCTTGTAAGCGTTTAAATGTGCCATGGACCGCAATAAATCCGGCGACAGTCATTGATGGTTTTTATAACTATGGCGATATGCAATACATTGGTGTCGCTGACATGATCGATAAGCTATATCAGGGACGTCTGCTGGCATTACCAGGTGGCCGCGATACATTCCTGCCACTGTGCAATATGCAATATATCGTGAGCTTCTTGATCCGAACGATGTCTTATCCTGAGACGATTGCTCAGGAGTATATGTTGCTTGATCCTGCGACACCAAAACTTCATCGTCTAGTTCATCTCGCTGCCGAGCATTTAGGGGTTAGCTCACCTCATTTACAAGTACCCAAAGGTCTATTAGAGAAACTACCTGAGGCATTGCTTGGTGGCTCAAAAGAGCAGCTCGCTTTCATTTCTACCGAGCACTATCATGTTGCTGGGGCAGAGGCGATGGCGGCGAAGATGGGCATCGCAGACCTGATCAATATCATGCCTTATTTTTCTCGCTGGATTGATCGTTTGGTGCTTACACGCTTTGGTCGTATGCAAGCTCCAACACCTAATTCTTTTAGCTATCAGAACCGATATTGGACAGAAATCTATACTAAACAGCCTGTTGGTTCAGAAAAATCTTCCGCACTATTTTTACACGGCATTCCATTCGATAGCGCATGTTGGTCTCCAATCATCAATAAAATTACATATGATCAGGTCGCTATGATGGACTTACCCGGACTTGGGCATTCAGGTAGTTATGAGGTGATTGAAGACAACAACCATCAGTTTATCGATACTGCTGCAAAGCTTTTAGCGCCAAATAGTGTTGTGATTGCCCACTCGTTAGGATGTCTCTTTGCATTGAGCCTTGCAAAGAAATACCCAGATAAAGTTGCACGCCTTATTCTCATATCGCCTTATTTTGTTCAGGCACAGGCTGCCAAAATGTTTCAGATACAAGCTATATCTAATCTCATTTTCCGTTTTGTGCCAAAAGATGTGATTGCTAAAGACTTACATCCAGAGGGACAAAAAAATCCATCTGTTGGTTATGCGATGGATTCATTACGCCGGGTGTCGGTAGCCAAGCATATTAGTGAGTATATGCACCGTATTAGTTTGCCTCAGCAACGAGCATCTCAAACAGCTTTGTTAAATGAGCTTAGCTCTAAAGTTGAAATCATTGTTGGGGAGAAGGACCCAATTGTTACTACAATAAGTCCTAATATTCCTGTACATATCATTGCTGGCGCAGGCCATAATCCGCACGTTACTCATGTAGAAGCGGTTTATGATTATCTCACACCAGTTCTAACCAAATACATCAGCACCACAGCACAGCTCAGTGATGTCTGATATTTCCAAAGTACAGGTTTATGTCTGCCCAGTTTCACGGGTGCCACAAAACCACTTAATATTGAGTCATTATCTCAGCTTTCTCAATGCGGCAGAAAAGTTGAGATATGATCAATATCATCCTCATGCGGCACGAATTTTCTTAATCTCTCGTGTCTTAACGAAGTTTGTTTTATCAGATAAGTTGGGTATTTCACCCCATGAGGTCAACATTCAATTACAACCTAACGGCAAACCTTTTGTACAAGGCAATAAAGCTGTTTATTTCAATCTTAGTCATTCAGCAGACGTTATTGTTCTTGCGGTGACTGAAGAAGGGGAAATAGGAGTCGATGTTGAACGGGTGGACTGTGAGTTCGATTGGATGCGTGTTGATAGCGTGTTAGCGCCAAGTGAAATTGAATGGATTCAGGAAAATGAAAGGATTGATCCATCCACTGTATATCAACGGTTTTTTCAAATATGGACCTTAAAAGAATCCTATATTAAATGTACTGGCGAAGGAATGAGTCGTCATTTAAAGAAGCTCAACTTTCATGTGTTAGCTGAACATATAGAGTTTCTCGATTCAACGCGTGATATTCAAAAGACAGAAGAATATTATTTCCAAAGCTATGTCTATGATCATAACTTTATCTTTTCAATCTGTTTACAGCAGCTTCTTGCCCAAGAAAGATTTGATCTGGATTGTTTTCAATTAGTGCCATGTATATCTACGCATCGGATAACACCAGTACACTGCAAATATAACTAGATTAACTCGATACAATTAATGGTTTAAAAATATGAGTCTATTAATGAAACACTTGGGCTTGAGTCGAGCTATCCTAAAAATATGCTGTGAATCGATAGAACGTAAAATCATGGATCGATAAAAAGAAAAAAGCCCCAGTCTTTCGACTAGGGCCTTTTAAATTTGGAGCGGGAAACGAGACTCGAACTCGCGACCCCAACCTTGGCAAGGTTATGCTCTACCAACTGAGCTATTCCCGCATATATAAGCAGTTTTTACTAAAACTTTCTCAAAAAAAACCAATTTGGAGCGGGAAACGAGACTCGAACTCGCGACCCCAACCTTGGCAAGGTTATGCTCTACCAACTGAGCTATTCCCGCGTGCCGCTTATAATACATTAAGCAAAACAAGGGTCAACAACTTTATGCAAATAATTATGCTGATTGCATAAAATAAAAACAGAAATGAGCATTTAGCGGTATTTTTATTGTTAAGTTGCCGAATAAATAGACATTTTGTTTGAAGTCAAAGCATACAAGAGCAACTTTTGTTTGTGTGTAGACAAGGTATACTAGGTTCAAATATACGAATAATCGTAAAAGGAAAAGCTATGAGCCTTGAACAACAGTTGATTGAACGGTTACAAACACTTGCACCTAGCCATTTGGAAGTCATCAATGAGTCTGCCGGGCACGGTGGTTATTTTCCAGGTAAGGAATCTCATTTTAAAGTGATTATAGTGAGCGACGAATTTAATGGATTGCGTTTAGTTCAACGTCATCAAAAAGTATACGCGTTAGCTTCTGATTTGATGAATCCAGGCCAAATTCATGCTTTAGCGATTCATGCTTATTTGCCAAGTGAGTGGCAAGGTCAAGCACCTGCTAGCCCAGAATGTGCACATGCACCTAAAAGCTAAGGGTTAATTTCATGGATGCACATTTACTCACTAAAATTATTCATATGACTGCGGTAGCTGCTGCACTTATGGTCTTTGTTTTACGCGCTTCAACTCTGTTTATAGGTGTTCAAGGTGAACAACCCAATCCAGCAGGGCGTAAAGTATTAGTTGCCTTACAACATTTGTCATTTACCGTGGTTTTCATTACGGGTGCAATTTTGTTAGTCATGAAAGACTTTCAAGTACAACCGTGGTTTTACGCTAAAATTATTCTATTTTTAGTGTTGTTATCTTCCCTGATGAAAGCCTTTAAAAAAGATGACACTCTTTTGTTGGCACAGCGTCGTGCAGGTTTAGTCATTAGTGCGATTGCATTTATTGCTATTATTATCTTAGTGATTGTGAAACCTGTTTTTGCTTAATTGTTCTACATTCTTTGCCTTTTTGATTAAGCTCTAGGTTAAACTGCGTACAGTAAAATAATATGCAGAGGGAAACATGTTAACTCGTGTGGTGTTTAACCAAAAAGGCGGTGTAGGGAAATCAAGTATTACTGTAAATTTGGCTGCAATTAGTGCCAAACATGGCTTAAGAACATTGGTGATCGATCTTGATCCTCAAGCCAATTCTAGTCAGTATCTTTTAGGTGACGAAGCAACCTATTCTGCTGAAAAATCAATTTTAGAGCCAAATATCGAAAATTTCTTTGATGATGTGTTGGGCAACAATCAACAAAAGGGTTTAATCGGTAACGCATTAGGTTCAATTTTAAAAGCTCCAAGAAATAAAGATCTCGACAGTTTTGTTCATTCAACTCCTTTTGCAAAATTAGATGTGCTTCCAGCAAGCCCTACACTTGGCGCGCTTGAACATGCGCTTGAAAGTAAACATAAAATTTATAAATTACGTGATTCGATCCAAAACTTAGTTGGGCGATATGACCGTATCTATATAGACACACCACCAGCATTTAACTTTTTTACTCTTTCTGCTCTGATTGCGGCAGATAAAGTACTCATTCCTTTCGACTGTGATGTTTTTTCAAAGCGTGCGTTACAAACATTGATTGAAAATGTTCTCGAAACGCAAGATGATCATAATGATCGCTTGGAAATTGAAGGAATTGTGGTGAATCAATTCCAATCCCAAGCAAAATTACCTCGGGAAGTGGTTCAGCAGTTAAAAGATGAAGGGTTGCCTGTACTCAATAGCATGTTACCGCCTTCGATTTTGATGAAAGAATCGCATCAGAAAAATTTACCTTTGGCCCATTTGGCACCCGAACATAAATTGACTCAAGCTTATGAGACATTGTTTGGTGAGATTGAGCCAAAACGATAAGAGAAAAATGATGAAAGGCTTATATATTGCGCCTTTAGTGGCAGCCACTTTACTCCTTGGCGCTTGTGCTACAACGGTAAAACCGACTTATGTGTCTCCAACACAATATCAATCTTTGAGCTGCCAACAGCTACAAAGTGAATATAACCGTATTCAGCAATATATCGACAATGGCGTGCAAACTCCAAAAAGTACAGGTATGGGTGTTGGTCTTGGACTCGGTGGTGGCTGGGGACGAGGTGGTTGGGGATTCGGTCCATCTATTTCTGTAAATATGGGACAGTCTTCTTCAACGAAAAATACCGAGCTTTCACGTGTTTTAGGCCAACAAGAAGCAATTGTTCAGGCTGCCCAGTTCAAGAATTGTCCAATTATTGTTCGTAAAAAGACCAGTTAATAGTCAACTTTGCATCACAATATGCTAACTAAGGCATGTTGTGATGAATAAAGTTTAGCAAAATGTTTCATAATAAAATTAATATAAATAAGTGGTTTATCAATTTTTTAGCTTCTAAAATTCTGTATTTTCTGTAATCAAAAAGCCTTATAAACTTGCTATATTTTGCCTGTTTCGTTTAAGGTGGCCCCATCTTGGATATTATGGAAACTTTATGATTGAGAGTTGGTTTTTTGTATTGGCAATGTTGGCTGTTTTGCTCATTCCTGGGCCGACAAATGCTTTACTTGCAACCGCTGCTCATTCTCAAGGTTTATCTAAAGCATTTTGGCTTATTCCTATGGAATGGTTAGGCTATGCCTACGGTATTAGCTTTTGGGCTGTGTTTATTCATTTGGCAGCACCAGTTTGGCCTGCGTTATTGCTCATTTTACATATCACAAGTGTGGCATATGTGTTCTGGATGGCATTCCGATTATGGAAAACTACCCATTTACAACAATTTAGTCAAACTCACCGTAACATTCGCCCACGTCAATTATTCTTCTCAACCTTAAAAAATCCAAAATCTTTACTTTTTGCTGCTGGTATTTTCCCTGCCGAAACATGGAATTCGCCTGAAAATTGTCTAATGGTATTTGGTGTTTTTACATTGACGCTCATTCCAGCTGCGAGTTTCTGGATGATTTTTGGACGTGCACTATTAACGGGCCCAGTACAGAAAATAAAAGCCGATCATTTATATAAAGGATCGGCTATGTTGCTTATTTTATGTATGCTTCCAGTGGTATTCCGTTTCTTCTAAATTAAGCCTTAAGCATTGGTTTTCCGGCTTTTTAGCTTTTCACGTATAAAGCCGATGATACCCGGTAAGACACTAATAATAATGATGCCAAAAATAAGATGAGTGAAGTTGTCTTTAACGATTGGCATATTTCCAAATAGATAGCCCAACGCCACAAAAGAAGCGACCCAACAAAATGCGCCAATCACATTATAAGTTAAGAAAAACTTATAGTTCATGCTACCAGCACCCGCAACAAAAGGGGCAAAAGTACGGGCAAATGGAACAAAGCGAGCAAAAATAATCGTCTTGCCACCATGACGAGCAAAGAATTCTTGAGTTTTAATTAAATGCTGCTTATTAATGAATCGTGAATTCATTTCAAATACACGTGGACCGATAAAACGACCAATATGGTAGTTCACTGTATCGCCTAAAACGGCAGCAATGAAGAGTAGAGCACCCAATAACCATGGATCCATCGCACCTGTAGATGCTGCTAAAGCACCAGCTGCAAATAGTAAACTATCTCCCGGTAAAAACGGCATAACCACTAAACCGGTTTCGACAAAGATAATTAAAAATAAAATGCCATAAATCCACGTCCCGTAATTTGTAATAAACTCGGCGAGATGTTGATCAACGTGTAGAATAAAATCAAGAAGTTCCATGAGATGATTAAGTGGTAAACCGTGCTCAAATCCTAGCAGTGACCCTATAGAAAGTCAGTATAAAACATCAAAAATATACAAATTGATCATCCTGTTTGTGCAACGATATATATGGATTTTGAGTATTTAATTATCAATGTCCCAAACCTAGAATGAGCTCATCAATAAATAAGCATTTAAATAAAGGTGGCAATATGTTTAATCCAAATGTAGTGGTCAAAAATATCGTAACGCAATCAGGTGCAGACAGTTTCATTAGCCTTATTGCGCGTCTTCTTATCGCCTATATCTTCCTTGTTGCAGGTTGGGGGAAAATTACCGGTTATGCAGCAACTGCTGGATATATGGAAGCAATGGGGGTTCCAGCAGGAATTCTTCCTTTAGTGATCTTGGTTGAGTTTGGTGGTGGTTTAGCCTTGTTATTTGGTTTCCAAGCACGCTTTGCGGCTTTTGGACTTGGGATCTTTAGTATTCTTACTGCATTTTTATTCCACCAAGGTGGTGCTGATGCAGCAGCGCAATATAACAATGGCATCCATTTCATGAAAAACCTTGCAATGGCAGGTGGTTTATTCTTCCTGATGCTTCATGGCGCTGGACGTATTAGTTTGGATCATGCAATCGAGAAATAATATTCAAGACAAAATAAAAACCGGATGATCAACTCATCCGGTTTTTTTATTTCTAGGGACGTAAAATTAGAGCATGAACTGAATTTGTAATTCCCCAACAACAAAACCAAGTACTGCACCTACTGCAATAAGTGCCCACTCATCTTCTTTAAACGCAGGGCGTAACATACCTTCAAATTCAGATGGTGTTAGTTTTTGCATACGTTCAATTAAAGTACTGCGAATATTCATAGCATCTTCTGCATAAGATTCTACGTATTTCATCGTCTCTGGAAGTCGTTGCATAATACGTTCAGCAACTTGTGATTTCATATTCTGATATTTTTCTCCGCCAATTGCATATACAACTAAAGGACGAATAACCCCAGCTTGCATATCAATTTCTTGTTTGACATGGCGGTTAACCAGATCAATAACACGCGCAGAATGTGTACCAGAAAATAATTCTTCCATCATATGACGAGAAGTCAGAAGCTGTTTAGAAATGAGCGCAGCATAGTCGGCGGCAACTTCATTTTGACGTTTAATAAACAAACCTTGCCACGTATAGCCCAATATTTTCTTAGGGTATAGTGGTCTAAACATCATTTGTAATGCAATCCAGTCACTGAAAAACCCCACAAAGCCGCCAAACATTGGCAGCATCCAAGGGTATTTACCTTGCGTGATAATCCAGCACAGCATCTGAATCACACCAATACCGAAGCCAAATACAAATCCGACATTACTAAAAAATTTAAATTCTTGTTTACCCACTCGTTTAAAAATATTGTTGAGTAGGCGTTTGTCTTTAAGCAAGTTGCTAATAACAAGATGTTTAATATCAAAATATCGGTTCACATCACGTTGTACTTCACTCATGATGTGTTCAACAATCTCGGGTGCTTTTGATTGCACACGACGAATGAGTCTTTGACGTGCAAACTCTGGCATGCCTTCCCATAATCCCGGCTGATACTCTTGCGCAACATCACGGGTAATATCTTCAGCTGCTGCAAGCAGTGGTTTTTCTATTTCTTTGGCAATACGTTTAGGATCTAGGCGTGCAAAAATTTCTTCAGGTTTAATGAGTTTGGCTGTCATGAGCTCAACAGCAATTGTTGCCATTTTCTCGGCTTTGCGTGGCACGATGCCTTGCCAACCTAGAAATGGTTTAATGCCTTTAAACTCAAGTGGTGAAAACATCATCTGAATGGCGATTACCTTGGTGATGTAGCCAATTAAACCACTCATAAAAGGAATAGAGATATACAACCAAAAATGTTGCTGGAAATCTGCAATCATAGTTTGAAGCATTGTTGTTCCTTAGATTTCTATTGATTTTGATAGGGGGCAACAAGCCATAAAAATGGATAATTGTTTAAGCACAGACAAATATCGCTTATGGTATCTACCTTTCCATGGTAATGCCTGTTTTATCGGCTCATCTTAACATCAAATTCAAGGTGATGTTGCATAGAATGTGATGAATTTATCAATACACATGGAGTTTTTAAGCGTAACCCATACAGTTGATAAATATAAGTAAATTTTGATTTATATCAAACAATCCAATTATAGAAATGATTCTGATATGAAAAAAATAAGATATATGATGATTTGCGGTGCGCCGAAGCGCGAAAAATGTTAAAATGGCGCGCTTAATTCTTTTGCCATTTAGTGGTTTGTCATGACTACCAATACTCAAATTACTGAAGATCGTATCCTGATTCTGGATTTCGGCTCTCAATATAGTCAGCTCATTGCACGTCGTGTACGTGAAGCTGGTGTTTACTCTGAAATGTATGCTTTTGATATGTCTGAAGAAGACATTCGTGCTTTTAAGCCAAATGGCATTATTTTGTCAGGTGGACCTGAGAGTGTGCATGAAGAAGGCAGCCCTCGCGCACCACAAGTAGTGTTTGAGTTAGGCGTTCCAGTATTGGGTATTTGCTATGGCTTGCAAACCATGTCTGAACAGTTAGGCGGTAAAGTTGAGCCGGGTACTGTACATGAGTTTGGTTATGCCGAAGTTGATATCGTTAAACGCGACCAACTGATTGGTAACTTACAAGACCGTGAAAACCAACTTCATGTTTGGATGAGTCATGGTGACAAAGTTAGCCAGATTCCAGAAGGCTTTACCATTACTGCAAGCACACCAAGCTGTCCAGTTGCTGCTGTAAGTGATGAAGCCCGTCGTTTCTATGGCGTGCAATTCCACCCAGAAGTAACACACACGGCAAAAGGTGAAGAGTTACTTGCAAACTTCGTTCATAAAATTTGTGGATGTGGTGGCCTTTGGACACCTGAACACATCATCGATTTACGTGTAGAACAATTACGTGAACAAATCGGTAATGAAAAAGTTCTTTTAGGCCTTTCAGGTGGTGTTGACTCATCTGTCGTTGCTGCGCTTTTACACAAAGCAATTGGCGACCAGCTAACATGTGTATTTGTTGATAACGGTTTACTTCGTTTAAACGAAGGTGACCAAGTGATGCAAATGTTTGCTGAAAACATGGGTATCCGTGTTATTCGTGCAGATGCTGAACAACGTTTCTTAACTGCATTGGCTGGTGAAGTTGATCCAGAGAAAAAACGTAAAATCATTGGCCGCGAGTTTATTGAAGTATTTGCTGAAGAAGCACGTAAACTTGATGGTGTGAAATTCTTGGCACAAGGTACGATTTACCCAGACGTAATCGAATCTGCTGCAAGCAAACAAGGTAAAGCACACGTAATTAAATCACACCACAACGTGGGTGGTTTACCAGAAGATTTAGCATTTGAATTGGTAGAACCTTTACGTGACTTGTTCAAAGATGAAGTTCGTAAATTAGGTACTACACTTGGCTTGCCACATAGCATGATTTACCGTCATCCATTCCCGGGCCCAGGTTTAGGTGTTCGTATTTTGGGTGAAGTGAAGAAAGAATATGCTGATATTCTTCGTCTTGCTGATGACATCTTCATGCAAGAGCTTCGTGACAGCGGTTGGTATGATAAAACTGCTCAAGCGTTTGCCGTATTCCAACCTGTTAAGTCAGTTGGTGTTGTAGGTGATGGTCGTCGTTATGCATGGGTAATTGCGCTTCGTGCAGTTGAAACGGTTGACTTTATGACAGCTCGTTTTGCACATTTACCATACGAATTGGTTGATAAAATCTCAACGCGTATTATGAATGAAATTAAAGATGTATCACGTGTTGTATACGACGTGTCATCTAAACCACCAGCAACGATTGAGTGGGAATAATTTTCCTCTAGTTGTTGTTAAAAAAGGACGCATTAGCGTCCTTTTTTATTACTTAACGATTTTAATAAGAGTAAATTTATTAGCTCAAGGAACTGTATATAGAGGGTTGAATATAATATTTTATAATTTTATATGCTGGATTGGTTTTATCTAATTTTAAGGTCTAAAGGTTATGCCCCTATTAAATGAAATAAGAGCAAAAATTGAAAGAGATTTCCATAGACAACTACCAGATATATATTTTGAATTATTAAAATTTTCAAATGGTTTTTTATTTGAAAGTGGCGTAGTTATTTATTCTTCTGATGAGGTTTTTGAAAGAAATCAAACTTTTGAAGTGCAAAAGTATGCTGGAGATTATTTAGCCATAGGTGATGATAGTGGTGGAATATCAATTCTTATACCATTTCTAGGGACAGGTGTTTTTGCCGTAGATCAAGGCAGCATGGATCCTAATGACATGAGTAAAATTAGTGATTCCTTAATGAACTGGTTTAAAGCTGGATGCCAAATTTAGCTTTTGGCAAATGAATTTTAAATAAGATAAATAAACCAAGGTTGGTTTATAAGAATGGTTTTTAAGAGTGCTTAAGCACTCTTTTTTATTACTTAGTGTTTAAAGAAAATAAAATTAATTTTAATAATTATCAAAGCAATAGTTTGGATTTTATTATTTTTTCTTGATAAAAGATATATTAAGATATATCTTAATAAGCATAAATTAAACAGATTCGAGAATCTTTAAAGATGAAACAACAATCAGAACATCATCATATTGAACACAATGAACATCATCGTTCGGGTCGCCGTGGAAGACTTTTTGAAGCGGGACGTATGAAACTTTTGGTACTTCATCTTATTCAGCAAAGTCCTAAGCATGGTTATGAAATCATTAAAGAAATAAGTGATTTGGTAGGCGATGGTTATACACCAAGCGCAGGAACAATTTATCCAACATTAACCAGTCTTGAAGAAATGAATTTGATTAATTTGCTGAATGTAGAGCGTAAGCAATATCAAATCACGGAATTTGGGAAAGCTTACTTAGCTGAACAACAAGACAAGTTGAAAGAGTTATTAGAAAAACTACGTTTAAGACGAGAAATCCACAGTAATGATGAATTAATCGAAATTCATCGTGCCATGGAAAACCTAAAAACAGCCTTGCGTTTGAAGCTGAACTCGGCAGGTTTACAGCAAGAGCAGATTTATCAAATTGCCGAAAAAATTGATCAGGCTGCTGTTGCGATTGGGCGGCTATAAATCGACCTTAAACAAGTTGAAATTTTTTCAAAGTTATTAATTTTAAGAGAGAATTTATATATGAAACAACATCAATATCATGTCACGGTACAACACTTAAAAAATGCAAAGGGAGAAGCCTCTACTTATACTGAACGCCTTGAGTTCTATGCGGGAAATCATGACGATATTTTTGAAATTGTTGAACGCTTAAAAAAAGCAGATTTTTTTGATGATGAAACAACAAAATCTTTTGGAGTTGGGCTAAAACTTTTTAGTGAGGTTATGCTTGAAAACCGTGACCACCCACTATTTCAAGAGTTTCTCCCACAATTTGGTCAATTTATGAAAAACCTAAAACAGCTCGTTAAAACTCAGTCATCTTAAGCTGCTCAATGCAGCTTTTATTTTTCTATAATTAAAAAATGGATTGTCTCATTCATAGCACCCTGTGTATTACTAAAAGACTATATTGAATAATGCGTGTATTGTTAAGATCATTACAACGACTCATTGCAAAAGCATAGGTAAAAGAGAGTAATATCATGAGCAATAATAATGATTACGATATTTCTGATTCAAAGGATTGCGAAAAATTTGCCAATCAGTTTATTCAGGAATTTCCAATTCGCTCTGCTGAAATTGGACAGGGGACAGTCATTAAGCGGGCTTTACCTAGCCGACAAAAACGAATGATTGGTGCGTGGTGTTTCCTAGATCATGCGGGCCCAGTAACTTTTCCGGCGGGTGATGGTTTAGATGTTGGTCCTCATCCTCATATTGGTTTGCAAACCTTCACGTGGATGATTGAAGGCACCATGATGCATACCGATAGTCTAGGCTCAAAACAACTGATTCGACCTAAACAAGTTAATTTAATGACGGCAGGTCACGGAATTTCACATACAGAAGTTGCACCTGATACAGAAACTCAAATGCATGCTGCTCAGCTCTGGATTGCTTTACCAGATGATAACCGCAACATGGATCCGAAATTTGAACATTATCCTGAACTGCCTGTGGTTGAGAAAGACGGTCTAGAATTTACCGTGCTTGTGGGTGAATATTTGGCAACTACTTCTCCAGTCTCGGTACATACGCCATTAGTGGGTGTTGACTTAATTGCTACTGAAGATACTAAAACCCGCATTCCATTAAATTCTGAGTTTGAATATGGTTTTATGGCATTAGATGGTGTTGCCCATGTGAATGGCCATGAGTTAACGGCTGACAACATGGTGGTATTAGATACGGGTCTTAGTGAAATTGAGATTGAAGTAAAAAAAGGCAATCGTATCCTTTTGATTGGCGGTGAACCGTTTGAAACACCAATTTTGCTATGGTGGAACTTTGTTGCACGTACAATGGATGATTTAAAAGAAGCCCGCGAGCAATGGATTAAGCATGATGCACGTTTTGGTGAAATTCCAGATTATGTTGGTGCACGTTTAGAAGCCCCTGTTCTTCCGGATCAAATGAGAGCATCAAAATGACAGCAGTAATCGCAAGCAGTAAAGCAAAGCCCCTTGCTGAACAATGGAAGGGCGAAATCACCAGTGGTCGTCACCAATATTTTTGTGATGAGCCAGAAAAGTTAGAAGGGCAAGATCAAGGCCCAGCGCCTTATGATTTGCTTACTGGAAGTTTAGCCGCGTGTACACTCATTACTTTAAGAATGTATGCGAAGCATAAAGGTTATGACTTTGGTGAGTTTTCGGTTGAAATCGATTTTCATACCAATAGAGAACATGAAGAACATATAGAACGTCGTATTGTTTTTAAAGACTTGCCAAACGAAGAGCTTCAACAAAAAATCTTAGCGGTATGCGGTAAAACCCCAGTCACTAAAACTTTGTTACGTAGTTTAGACATTCATACTGTGCTTGTTACAGCGTAAAAATGCTATTTTGTTAAGGTGGATGATTTTATATCCATCCCACAAATGGAATAAAACAGCATGTTCACATGCTGTTTTTTATGTAAAAAAGAAAAATAAAAGCAGGCAATAACATGATTAGTGTACACCACCTGGAATGTTCGCGATCGTTTCGAATTCTATGGGCTTTAGAAGAGTTGGGATTAGATTATGATATTCATTATTATCAACGTCTACCTAACTATTCCGCTCCAGAAACATTGAAATGTATTCATCCTTTAGGTAAAGCTCCGATTTTGACTGATGATGAACAAGTCATCGCAGAATCTGCTGTGATTTTAGAATATCTGCAGCAGCATTATGATCAAAAGCAACAATTTAAACCTACACAACCTCAAGATTTACAACAATATATTTACTGGATGCACTATGCTGAAGGTTCGCTTATGCCACTACTGGTCATGACTTTGGTCATGAATAATGTAAATAAGCATGTGCCATGGTTAATTCAGCCAGTAGCAAAAAAAATCACAGAAGGGGTGAAAGCAAATTTTGTTCGCCCGCGTATGAAAGATCATATTAGTTTTTTAGAAAACTATTTGGCAGAGCATGAATATTTTGCAGGTGACTTTTCCTTTGCTGATATTCAAATGAGTTTCCCTTTAGAGGCTTTGCAAACGCGTTTGCAAGGTAAGTATCCTCATATTCAGGCTTTTTTACATCGTATTCGGCGAAGGGTAGCGTTTCAAAAAGCGAAAAAAAAGGGAATTGGTTCTAATGAAAGGAATTGTGCTGATATTTAAAAGAAAAGGAACAAATATTTGTTCCTTTTTTATTTTCACTTTACTTGCGTTTGATCACAATAGAATCAATGCCGCTGTGTTGTAAGGTCTGCTGAGCAGCCAAGGCAGCGTCTTGAGTATCATACGGTCCGGAAATAACGCGATACCATGTTTGTCCGTTTTCAGTACTTTTGACTACGTCCGCAGATAAGCCATTTAAAATGATTTCTGCACGGCGGGCATCAGCCTGATCAGGATCGTTATAACTACGAACTTGTAAAATATATGTAGGTTGCTGAGGAGTTGTAGCTGACTGATTCGGGTCAATTCCTACACTTTCAGAGGCCGCTGGTTGAGTGGTACTTGGTGCCTCAACGATCATAGCAGTGCCTTGATTTTTGCTTTCAGGGATCGCTTGTTCAGGAATAGGGGTAACCTGTTGTTGAGGCAATAGGTCGTAGAAGCGATAGTCTTTATTAGTATCTTCTTCTTGATAATGTTCAGAAGTAATCTGATTTTTCGCAGGAACAGGTTGCCAAGGTTTCCAAAGCATAAGCATTACAGCGATGCATAAGACCGCCAAAATAGCGACAAGTGTCCCTAACCATTTGGGAATTAGGGGCTTTTTAGGCTTATTAGGTCTTTCAGATACACCGCGTTGCGTTTTGCCAAACACGTGGATTATTCCTCTGTATTTTGATTGTTTTTTAATTCGAGTTTGAGTCTCGTCTTACGATGCTAAAAACAGTGGTTTGTATCGATATTCTAACTATACAAACCACCGCTTACTATATATTGCATGACCTTTAATTTGCTGTCATGCAATATATTTATTACATAGATTCTGGTGCAGATACACCAAGTAATTCTAAACCATTACGAAGCACTTGTTGTACATTGATTGAAAGCAATAAACGGGCTTGTGTAAGCTCTGCATCATCGCTTAATACTTTATGTTCATTGTACCAACCGTGGAACAGGGCAGCTAACTCTTTTAAGTAGTTACCAACCTGATGAGGTTCATATGCATTTGCAGCACGTAATACTGCATCTGGGTATGCTGCCAGTTTAGCAAGAATCTCAGTTTCTGCATCAAGAGACAAGCGAGCTGCATGTGGACGAGCAGCGTTTACATCGAATTGTAAATCTGTGCTTGTTGCTTTTTCTAACATACGACAAATACGTGCGTGTGCATATTGAATATAGTACACAGCATTGTCTTTACTTTGTGAAACAGCAAGGTCAAGATCAAAGTCGATGTGTTGTTCACTTTTACGCATTACGTAGTAGAAACGAGCTGCGTCATTGCCTACTTCTTTACGTAAGTCACGTAAAGTCACGAATTGACCTGAACGAGAAGACATTTGAACCATCTCGCCACCACGCCATAAACTTACGAACTGAACTAAAAGAACAGTCAATTTCTTAGAGTCGTAACCCATTGCATCAATCGCCGCTTTTACGCGAGAAATATAGCCATGGTGGTCAGAACCCCAAATATCGATTAGGTCAGTATAACCACGTTGTAGTTTATTTAAGTGGTATGCAATGTCAGATGCAAAGTAAGTCGTTTGGCCATTACGACGCTTAACAACACGGTCTTTTTCATCACCAAATTCAGTCGACTTGAACCAGATGTTGCCATCTTTTTCATAAAGGAAGCCACGTTGATCAAGTGTTTCTAAAGCTTCATCAATTTTTGCACTAAGAGATGCTTCACTAAACCATTGGTTGAACGTTACACCAAAGTCAGCAAGGTCATCTTTAATATCATCTAAAATGGCGTGAAGAGCAGCTTGGTGGAATACACGGTAGCCTTCACCTAATAATTGTTGTGAGTTGGCAATAAGTCCATCAATATGCTTTTCTTTATCGCCAGATAAAACGACTTTGTTACCTTCGCTATCTAGCTCTTCAGCATATTGCACATCTTCTGGTACATCTTTATAAACATTCGCAACTTCACGAACGTAAGCGTCGCCATCTTTATTAATAATGCCTTGTGCGATTTCTTTAACGTAATCGCCTTGATATGCATTTTTAGGGAATACAAGGTTTTGTCCAAGTAGTTCCAAATAACGTAAATAAGTAGAAGTCGCCAAAATATCCATTTGACGGCCAGCATCATTCACGTAGTACTCACGGTCAACTTTAGCACCCGTTGCTTCAAGTAAATTAGCAACAGTCATACCGTATGCCGCACCACGTCCATGACCTACGTGTAGGCTAGACGTAGGGTTTGCAGAAACAAATTCGACTTGAATCTTTTTCGCTGCATTTGCTTGGCTACGACCAAAAATTTCTTTTTGTGCTTGAATTTGATCAAGAATAGCAAAACGCTGGTCTGCATTTAAAAAGAAGTTAATAAATCCGGGTCCTGCGATTTCAGCTTTACTGATATCTGCCACTTCTGGTAATGCAGCTAGAACTTTCTCAGCTAAATCGCGTGGTTTCATACCAGCAGCTTTCGAGCCGATCATGGCAATATTAGAAGCAAAGTCGCCATGGCTTCGGTCTTTGGTGCGTGTTAAATTGCTTGTGTTTTTCCAGTCGGAAGGAAGCACCCCTTCTTGTTGAAGAGTTTGCACTGCATGGTCGAGAGCTGCTTGTATTGCCGTATTCATATCAATCGAAAATAGATGTCGCAGAAAAACGTCAAATATAGCAAATTTCCGATGACTTAGGGGAGGGGATTTAATATTCCAATAATTCTTTATGCAAATTACTGATGATTATTTTTTATATGAATGTTGGTTGATGAATCGCCTTACTATTCTGAAAATAAAGAATTACAAGCCTTTTGGGTAGTTTTGATGAGTAAATTAAGTGTTTAATTTAATATTATTTCCTGAGGAAATACCTGTTGCCACTAACTCATATAATTATGGCTTTTAAAATTGAGAAAATAAAAGAGGTTTTTAAAATTATAAAAATATTAAAATACTGATTTATATTAATTATTTTTAAACATGTTGTAACTAAATAGTGTTTAATTTTAACATCACGGTTTAAAATATCTATTTTGATCGAATTAGGCTTAAGCTTATACGCACAAAGAGTTTTAGAGACCATACAAAACGTGTTTTTCTCTACTCTAAGCTGGAAAATGAGATAGGCAATGATATCAGGACACCCAAGTAAACATCCCCTTTATATTCCATATGCAGGTTTTACACTTTTAGAGTTACCACTCTTAAATAAAGGTTCGGCTTTCACTGAAGAAGAAAGAAGTAACTTTAACTTACACGGTTTACTCCCCCATATTATTGAAACTATTGAAGAGCAGAGCCAGCGCTCTTATCAGCAATATTGCGCTTTTACTGATGATATCAATCGACATATCTATTTGCGTAATATCCAAGATACTAATGAAACCTTGTTCTATCATCTAATCGAAAATCATCTTGAAGAAATGATGCCGATTATTTACACCCCAACAGTAGGTGAGGCATGTCAGCGTTTCTCTGATATCTATCGTCGTCATCGTGGTGTTTTCATTTCATATCCAGATCGTGATGTGATTGATGATATTTTGCAGAACGTAAATAAAAATAATGTAAAAGTCATCGTGATTACTGATGGTGAACGTATCCTAGGTCTTGGTGACCAAGGTATTGGCGGAATGGGGATTCCTATTGGAAAACTTTCACTTTACACCGCTTGTGGTGGGATTAGTCCAGCTTATACATTACCAATCACAATTGATGTGGGGACGAATAATCCACAATTGTTAAATGATCCGATCTATATGGGTTGGCGTCAGCCACGTATTAGTGGCGATGAATATTACGCATTTGTCGATATGGTGATTGAGGCTGTGAAGCGTCGTTGGCCAAAAGCGTTAATTCAGTTTGAAGATTTCGCACAAAAAAATGCGATGCCGCTTTTAGAAAAGTATCGAGATAAAATTTGTTGTTTTAACGATGATATTCAAGGAACAGCAGCGGTATCTGTAGGTAGTTTGATTGCTGCAAGTCGTGCAGCAGGCAAGCAATTAAAAGATCAAACAATTGCTTTCTTAGGCGCGGGTTCTGCGGGATGCGGTATTGCGGAACAAATTATTGCTCAAATGGTTGCTGAAGGTCTGACTGATTCTGAAGCGCGTGCTCGCGTTTATATGGTAGACCGTTTTGGTTTGATCACTGAGAATCAGCCAAACTTGCTCGACTTCCAACGTAAGTTAGCACAAAAAGCTGAGGTGGTTGATCAGTGGGGCAATATTGAAGAAGTGATTTCACTACTTGATGTTGTTAAAAATGCGAAGCCTACAGTGTTAATTGGCGTTTCTGGTCAGCCAGGCTTGTTCACAGAAGAAATCATTAAGACCATGGCGGCGAATTGTGAACGCCCAATTGTCATGCCATTGTCTAACCCAACTTCACGTGTTGAGGCTGTGCCAGCAGATATTGTAGAGTGGACTGAAGGTAGAGCGTTAATTGCAACAGGTAGCCCGTTTGCTCCTGTGAATCATCATGGCAAGCTTTATAATATTTCTCAGTGTAATAACTCGTACATTTTCCCGGGCATTGGGCTGGGTGTGGTGGCATCGGGTGCTAAACGCGTTACTGAAAATATGTTAATGGCTTCAAGTAGTGCTTTAGCGAATTGCTCGCCATTACTAAAAGATCCGCAAGCTGATTTATTGCCACCTTTGGGTGAAATTCAGCAAGTCTCTAAAGTGATTGCATTTGAAGTTGCCAAAGCTGCAATGGCAGATGGCGTGGCAGTAACGATTAGTGATGATTTGCTACAGCAAAAAATAGATCAATCATTCTGGAAGCCAGAATACCGTAAATATAAGCGTATTCCTTTCTAAGATTGAGAACGTAAAAAGAGGAGCTTAAGCTCCTCTTTTTTATTTTAGTCTTCTAAAACTTCTTCTAGTAATTCTTCACTTGGTGCAAAGTAATATGCGCCGTCTAGTGGTGTCACGAAATGCAATAAGCGGTCATGGATACCATCTCCACTTGTACCAAACATACGCTTTAACATGGCATCAATAATGCTCAGGTCTTTAGTATAAGCAATGAAGAATAAGCCTTGATCGCCTCGGCCGTCGCCATAAGGCAGACTATGACGCAAGATTTCCATTTCTTCGCCTTCGTCATCTTCAACGACAGTACGGGCAACATGGGCATTTTCTGGTTTAACGTCATCATCAAGTTCAATTGACTCAAGCTTAGTACGACCCATGACATTTTCTTGAGCATCAACTTTTAGTTTTTTCCATTTTTCTAAGTCGTGTGCATAGCGCTGTGCAAATATGAAACTACCATCTGCAAATACTCCAGCACTTTCTGGGAGTAGGGCTGTTTCCGCGCGGTCATCTGGAAATTGAGGGTTTTCAGTACCATCTATAAAGCCAGTAATATCGCGACCATCGAAATAACGGAAGCAAACACGCTCATCAAGAACTTCAACTTTATCTTTAATACCTTCAAAAAATGCTTGGCTTAATGCAAAACAAATATCAGAACGCATACTAGCAATATGGATGAGGACATCAGCGGGAACGGCTGGCATGTTGAACGCTCCGTTTTCTGGTTCAAGTTGTTTAAAGCCAGCAGGAGATTGACTGTAAAGTTGCTTCCAAAGTTCTGGACCAAAAGCGACTGCTGTTTTAATTTGCGCGTCTGAATGCTGAGTAATGAGACGGTCGCGTGTTTCAAACAACGCTTCGAGTTGTTCTTTTAATTCATCAATTGATAAGTCTTTTAAACGAAGAACAATAAATCGGGCATGATCTGATGGCAACGGCAAAATGACAGATTGAGCAGTCATTGGAAGGTATCTCCTCAATTATAATTTAGTATGAGCTTTAATTATTGTGCCTGATGCGAAGAGCGGTTAGTAGTCTATTTCTTGATTTTATTGTTTGAATTCTCATCAAGATAGTTTTATAAAACAGTATAATTCCACTTTTATTGTCTATTTTTACTATGTCTTTGCAAGTTTGGTTTGCCTATATGTTGGCCTGTTGGGTCATTAGTATCTCTCCAGGTGCGGGAGCTATTGCCTCAATGTCGAGTGGTCTAAACTATGGATTTAGACATGGTTATTGGAATGCAATCGGTTTGCAAGTTGCCTTAGTGCTTCAAATTATGGTGGTGGCAGCAGGTGTCGGGGTCTTATTTGCCACAACTCCTTTAGCTTTTCAGGCCGTTAAGTGGTTTGGTGTAGCTTATTTATTGTATTTGGCTTATTTACAGTGGACAGCACCTGTAAAAGATATAGAAATTCAACAAGAAAAAAGAGATAAATCTGCTTTAGCTCTGCTATTAAATGGTTTTGTGGTTAATATTAGCAATCCTAAAGCAATCGTATTTTTATTGGCGGTTTTACCGCAGTTCTTAGATTTAAGTAAGCCTCAATGGATACAATATCTAATTATGGCGGCTACTATGATTACGATCGATTTGATTGTAATGGCTGGATATACGGGGCTGGCATCCAAGGTTTTAAGATTACTTCGATCCCCTAGACAGCAAAAATATTTAAATCGGGGCTTTGCTGTGATGTTTAGCTGTGCGGCTTTATTATTGAGCACAGTTCATCAGGCGTCCTAACTTAGGCCGCCTGCGTCTGATTTTTTAATTTTTGAGTTATAAAAATAACAGCAAAACTTAATGCCATACATAAAACAATACTAAGACCTGTAGAGATATTAAGTGCTGCACTTGACCATAAACCGACACTAACACCAAGCTGGGCTAGCACGAATGCCCAAATAACCATTTGCTTTGGTGAGTTTGCTAGTAGGCGAGCGCTTAAAGCTGGTATTACGAGTAATGCACCCATTAGCAAAGAACCTACAGCACGCAAAGCTAAAACTGTAAATAAAGCCAATAACAGCATAAAAATAAGGCGTTGCCAGTTTGCATTCACCCCTTCACTAATTGCGATATCCGGATCAATTGCAAACTGTATTTGTGGCTGCCAAAAACGGTAAAGAATTACGAGTGATATCGCAATAATTAAAGTGAAAACAGGAAGATCTGGCCAATCAATACTAAGCAAATCACCAAATAAATAACTTAAAAGCTCGGGTCTTAAACTTGGAACATGTTGAATAAACAACAGGCCACTACAGAGTAATGTTGCTGAACATAAGGCTAGCAGAGCATCATTGGGTAAACGGTTGTCATGTAAAGCCCATAAAACGCCTACCAGTAAAACCGCTGTACCTGCAACACCAAGCCATAATGGAAGACTTAAGGCTCCCGCAATAGCTACCCCAAGTAGTGTTCCGTGCGCCATCGTGTCAGCAAAAAAAGACATGCGTCTCCAAAGCATTAAACAGCCCAGAGGTGCAGTTAAAAATACTAGCAGAGATCCCATAATCCATGCGGGTAACAATAATTGTAACCATTCCATCATGGCTTAAGCTTCCGGTTCTGGGTGAATGTGAGGGCGGTCATTATGAGGGCAAGGGTGTGCAGCATCACCGTGAGCACAATGGTCATGATGATGTTGATAGAAAACCCTTTGAGTTCCAAATATTGCCTGATATTCAGGATGTTGTTGAATATTCTCGGGTAGTCCACTACAGCAAATATGTTTATTTAAACACACTACACGGTGTGTTCCTTGCATCACCCATTGTAAGTCATGAGAAACAATTAAGATCGCGCAACCATATCGTTCTGGCAGACTGCGAACATAATCATAAAGTTCCGCTTCTGACTGAATATCTAAACCTTGCATGGGTTCATCAAGAACTAAAATATCTGGCTGACGAAGCAGTGCACGAGCCAATAGTACTCTTTGGCGTTCTCCACCTGAAAGTTGTTGTACTTTTGATTGTTGTAACTTTGAAATACCTGTGTCTTGAATAATTTCCTGACGCAGGGCAGGGCTGCATTTTTCTAAATCAAGAAGATCCTGAACACGTAAAGGAAGGCTGTGAGAAGGATTAAACTTTTGTGGCACATAAGCCATTTTAAGTTTTTTATGATTAATAACACGCCCGCTACTTGGCTGAAGAATACCGAGTAGAACTTTAATCAGTGTTGATTTGCCTGCACCATTGGGTCCAATTAAAGACACAATTTCATTTTGATGTAGGGCAAAATCAACTTTCTTTAATATATCCCGATCATCACGATGAACAGAAACCTGCTCAAGCTGAATTAATACAGGATTTAAGGAGTTGTGCGGCACTGTTGGCATTTCCCCGAAATTTCAATAATGCTGTGTTGAGCCACGAAGTCATCTGAAGCTGCAAGCTGGTCAAGCTGGTGTGTGAGGCCTTGAGAAGAAGCTTCTTTAACCATATGACATTCGGTACAAATCAGGAATGCTGCTTGATGGCCCTCACGCGGGTGGCAGCAAGGAATATACGCATTAATAGAAGTTAGGCGGTGGATGAGACCTTTTTCTAATAAGAAATCTAAAGTTCTATATACAGTTGGAGGCGCAGCAGGGCGATCAGTTTGACTTTTTATACGTGCCAATAAGTCATAGGCACCCATTGGACCCGATGCATTTAAAATGAGTTCCAGAACTTCTTTGCGCAAAGGTGTAAGGCGTGCGCCAGTCGCAGAACATAAACTTTCTGCTTCAGCTAAACGGCTTGCGACATTATGGTGATCATGCACACCATGCAAAGAATCATGATGTTCATGCGAGCAGGAACTCATAGGGATAACCTCGAATTTTTAACGGAATATTAGCATGAAGCGATGCTTCATTCGATTAATCTTAGGTATTTTTGTAACTTTGTTATATTATAACATGCTTCGAGCTAATTTAAATTGATGGTCTGTCATGTTCCGTTTTTTTGTTTTCAGTATGTTCTCTCTTTTGAGTACGTTAGGGTGGAGTCAGGGTTTGGTGGTTTCTACGCACCCGATTTATCTGATTGCAAAAGAAGTCACTCAAGGGGTTGAAGAACCACAACTCTTATTAAAGGGACAAACTGGGCATGACGTACAATTAACCCCAGCGCATCGTAAAGCAATTAATGATGCTTCTTTGGTGATTTGGTTGGGTAAGGCCCATGAAGCACCTCTAAATAAATTACTAGGTAATAATAAGAAAGCAATTGCCTTATTAGATAGTGGCATCGTTTCTGTTTTGCCTCAGCGCAGTACACGTGGTGCAGCTTTACCTAACACAATAGATACCCATGTTTGGTTAGAGCCAAACAATGCGGTTCGAATTGGCTTTTTTATTGCTGCTTTGCGCTCTCAGCAACACCCTGAAAATAAGGCAAAGTACTGGAATAACGCCAATGTGTTTGCTCGTAAAATGTTGCAGGCGGCACAAGCTTACGATAGTTCAAGTAATGGCAAACCGTATTGGGCATATCATGATGCCTATCAATATTTAGAACGCTCACTAAACTTAAAGTTCGCTGGTGCTTTAACAGATGATCCTCACGTTGCACCAACAGCAGCTCAAATTAAGTATCTTAATGATAGTCGACCAAAAAATCAGATGTGTTTGTTGGCAGAGAGTTTTACCACTAAGAGTCAATATCAAAAATTAGGTAACATTACTTTTCAACCAGTAGACGAGAGCATGAATAATGAGGATGATTTCGTCACTGCATGGAAGAAACTGGCAATAAAAACTGATAAATGTGTATTAAGTACGCAAAAGTAAGATAAAAAGTAAACAAAGGCTGACTGTAGCGTCAGCACCACCTGTCATGAAAAACCCCGACTAAAGTCGGGAAAAGATTGCATGTTCAGGGGTGTAACTCTATAATGCCTGCGATTAAAAGCGATCATCAGCTAAACTTGTCAAGCATTTATGCTGTGAGTGGATAAATAATGAGCCAAACTAGTCGCTTGATTGACCGACGATTAGCAAAAGCTTTGGTCTTCTTACAAGCATGTATGATCCCTGTTTCCGCTCTTGTAGCGTGGAGCATAAAAGACATGACAGCAGCATTAAGTGCGGCACTTGGTGCGTTGGTCTGCTGGCTTGCGACGAGTTATTTTTCGTGGCAATCCTTCAGAACAGCAGGTGCACGAGCATCAAAACAAGTGCTGTCTAACATGTATAGGGGCATGTTAGGCAAATTTGCAATCATGATCGTTGGATTTATTTTGATTTTGAGCAATGTTAAACCTTTATCACCGTTAGCATTGTTGTTTGGTTTTATTCTCGTTCAGGCAATGTCGTGGGTCGCTCCATTCTGGGTGTCACGTCTACAAAAACGGGTGTAGAAACAAGAAGAATTGAAGATTTTTTGGAGGGTGGCGAGATATCGACAGTACGCCGATGTTCGTTTCCCTTCTTTTTAGTAATTGACATTGACCAGGTGTGATTTATGGCTGCTGAAGAACATGCCCTCACTTCGACAGAGTATATCAAGCATCACTTGACCAATATGACCTATGGCAAAATGCCAGACGGTACATGGAAATTGGCTGAGACTGCTGAAGAAGCTCATTCGATGGGGTTCACTGCAATTCACTTGGATTCAATGGGTTGGTCAATTGGCCTTGGTGTGATTTTCTGTTTGATGTTCTGGATCGTTGCGAAAGCTGCAAATGCAGGTGTTCCAACTAAATTCCAGTCAGCAATCGAAATGATCATTGAGTTTGTTGACTCAAGTGTCCGTGATACTTTTCATGGCAAATCACGTTTAATCGCTCCGCTTGCACTCACTATTTTCGTGTGGATTTTCCTCATGAACTTAATGGACTTGATCCCAGTTGACTGGATTCCTCAAGTTGCAGCGTTTGTAGGTGCAAACGTATTTGGTATGGACCCTCACCACGTTTACTTCAAGATCGTTCCATCTACAGATCCAAACATTACTTTAGGTATGTCTTTATCTGTATTTGTACTTATCTTGTTCTACAGCATCCGCGAAAAGGGTGTTGGTGGTTTCGTTGGCGAGTTGGCACTTAACCCATTTAACCCAAGTAATCCAGTTGCAAAAGCGTTGCTTATTCCAGTGAACTTGATTTTGGAATTGGTAACATTCCTTGCTCGTCCGATTTCATTAGCTCTCCGACTATTCGGTAACATGTATGCCGGTGAGTTGATCTTTATCCTAATTGCTTTATTGCCGTTCTGGATTCAATGGGCGTTGTCTGTGCCTTGGGCGATCTTCCACATTCTTGTAATCACGTTGCAGGCATTCATCTTTATGATGCTTACCATCGTTTACTTGAGCATGGCAAGCGAAAAACATTAATGGTATTGCCTAACTATCAAATGATGGTTGGGCTGAATTTTTTTAATTTAATTTGGTAATAACCTAACCTCTGAGGAATTTTTCATGGAACTCACTTTAGGTCTAGTTGCAATTGCATCTGCTATCTTGATCGCTTTCGGTGCTTTGGGTACTGCGATTGGTTTTGGTCTTTTGGGTGGTCGCTTTTTAGAAGCTGTTGCTCGTCAACCAGAATTGGCTCCACAACTTCAAACTCGTATGTTCTTAATCGCGGGTCTTCTTGATGCTGTGCCTATGATCGGTGTTGGTATTGGCTTGTTCTTCATCTTCGCTAATCCATTTGTAGGTTAATCATCTTAATTCCTAAATCCACTATTTGAGGAATTGCAATGAATATCAACCTCACATTGATTGGTCAAGCGATTGCGTTTGCATTCTTTGTTGCATTCTGCATGAAGTTTGTTTGGCCACCACTAATCAATGCGATTAGTGAGCGTCAGCGTAAAATCGCTGATGGCTTAAATGCAGCAGAAAAAGCGAAAGCTGACCTTGCCGATGCACAAGCGCAAGTTAAGCAAGAGCTTGATGCAGCTAAAGCACAAGCGGCTCAATTGATCGAACAAGCGAACCGTCGTGCAGCGCAATTGATCGAAGAAGCTCGTACTCAAGCTGCGGCTGAAGGTGAGCGTATTCGTCAACAGGCTAAAGAAGCTGTTGATCAAGAAATCAATTCTGCTCGCGAAGAATTACGTCAACAAGTAGCTGCTTTGGCAGTAACTGGTGCAGAAAAAATCCTGAACCAGCAAGTTGATGCAGAAGCTCATAACGCCATGCTGTCTCAGCTGGCTGCTAAACTTTAAGCGAGGCGAATTATGGCTGAACTCTTGACGTTGGCACGTCCGTATGCCAAAGCAGCATTTGCTTATGCTTCTGAGCAAGGTGCAACAGACAATTGGTCGAATGCGTTACAAGTGCTCAGTGCTGCGGTGCAAGACGAAGCATTTTCCGCTTATTTAAATCGCCCTGAACTTACTCCTGCGGAGCAAGTGAAGCTTTTTGCTAAAGTTTTAGGTGAAGATCAATCTCAAGCAGTGTCTAACTTTTTGACACTTCTTGCAGATAACGATCGTTTAATGCTGTTACCTGAAATTGAAGCAGAATATGAACAGCTTAAATCACAGAATAACAACAATGTGGATGTCGTGATTGAATCGGCTTTCCCGTTAACTGCTGAACAAGAGCAACTGTTGAAATCTGCTTTAGAAAAGCGTTTTAACAGTACAGTAACTGTTTCAGTTGAAGTTAAACCTGAGCTTATTGCAGGTGTTGTAATTCGTGCAGGCGATCAAGTGATAGATGATTCTGCGCTTAACAAGCTTGAAAAAATGCGTACTCGTCTTCTTGCATAATGCAAATGATGAAGACTGAACTAATAAAAGATTGAGGAATAGCGCAATGCAACAACTGAATCCATCCGAGATCAGTGCGCTCATTAAACAGCGTATCGGAGATCTGGACACCAGCGCGACCGCTAAAAACGAAGGTACCATTGTTATGGTATCCGACGGTATCGTGCGCATTCACGGTCTTGCTGATGCAATGTACGGTGAAATGATCGAATTCGACGGCGGCTTATTTGGTATGGCACTGAACCTAGAACAGGATTCAGTGGGTGCCGTTGTTTTAGGTAACTACCTAAGCCTTCAAGAAGGTCAAAAAGCTCGTTGTACAGGTCGTGTATTAGAAGTTCCAGTTGGTCCTGAACTTCTTGGCCGTGTTGTCGACGCTTTGGGTAACCCAATTGATGGTAAAGGCCCAATTGATGCGAAATTAACTGATGCTGTTGAAAAAGTAGCACCAGGCGTAATTTGGCGTCAATCTGTAGATGAACCTGTTCAAACTGGTTATAAGTCAGTTGATACAATGATTCCTGTTGGCCGTGGCCAACGTGAGTTGATCATCGGTGACCGTCAAACTGGTAAAACAGCGATGGCGATCGATGCGATTATCGCTCAGAAAAACTCTGGCATTAAATGTGTATACGTTGCGATTGGTCAAAAACAATCAACAATTGCAAACGTTGTGCGTAAGCTAGAAGAAACTGGCGCTATGGCGTATACAACTGTTGTCGCTGCTGCGGCTGCTGATCCTGCTGCAATGCAGTACTTAGCTCCGTACTCTGGCTGTACAATGGGTGAATACTTCCGTGACCGCGGTGAAGACGCTCTTATTATTTATGATGATTTGTCTAAGCAAGCTGTTGCTTACCGTCAAATTTCATTACTTTTACGTCGTCCACCAGGTCGTGAAGCGTATCCAGGTGACGTATTCTATCTTCACTCACGTCTTCTTGAACGTGCTTCTCGTGTATCTGCTGACTACGTTGAGAAATTCACTAATGGCGCAGTAACTGGTCAAACTGGTTCTTTAACTGCATTGCCAATTATTGAAACTCAAGCAGGTGACGTATCTGCATTCGTACCAACGAACGTAATTTCGATTACTGACGGTCAGATCTTCTTAGAAACATCATTATTCAACGCAGGTATTCGTCCTGCTGTGAACGCGGGTATCTCTGTATCTCGTGTTGGTGGTTCTGCTCAAACTAAGATCATCAAAAAATTGTCTGGTGGTATCCGTACTGCTTTAGCACAATACCGTGAATTGGCTGCGTTTGCTCAGTTCGCTTCTGACCTTGACGAAGCAACTCGTAAGCAACTTGAACATGGTCAACGTGTAACTGAGTTAATGAAGCAAAAACAATATGCTCCTTACTCAATTGCTGACCAAGCTGTTTCTGTTTATGCATCTAACGAAGGCTACATGGCTGACGTAGAAGTTAAGAAAATCGTAGACTTTGATGCTGCGTTAATTTCTTACTTCCGCTCAGAATATGCTCCGTTGATGAAACAAATCGATGAAACTGGTGATTACAACAAAGACATCGAAGCAGCAATCAAAGCAGGTATTGAAAGCTTTAAAGCGACTCAAACTTACTAAGTTTAGTTTTAGTTAAGTTTGGTTCACGGATCAACCTTCGGAAGCTCGAAAGAGCTTTCGAATACTAGGTTAAGCGTATGGCAAATTTAAAAGAAATTCGCGCCAAAGTAGCTAGTATCAAGAGCACGCAAAAGATTACTCGCGCGATGCAAATGGTAGCTGCTTCTAAAATGCGTCGTGCGCAAGAGCGCATGGCTCAGGGCCGTCCGTATGCCGATAATATGCGCCGTGTAATTGCTCACTTGGTACAAGCAAACCCTGAATACAAACACCGTTATATGGTTGACCGCCCAGTTAAGCGTGTTGGCTATATCGTAGTGTCTTCAGATCGTGGTTTGGCAGGTGGCTTGAACATTAACTTGTTCAAGAAAGTTGTGCAGCATGTCAAAGCACAACAACAGCAGTCAATTGAAGTTGAATTTGCTTTAATTGGTCAAAAAGCGGTTTCGTTTTTTAAGAATTACGGCGGTAAAGTGCTCGGTGCAACTACCCAACTTGGCGATGCGCCGAGTTTGGAACAGTTAACTGGCTCAGTCCAAGTTATGCTTGATGCATTTGATAAAGGCGAATTAGATCGTATCTATCTCGTATCAAATGGCTTCGTTAATGCAATGACTCAGCAGCCTAAAGTAGAACAACTTGTTCCTTTAGCACCAGCAGAAGAAGGCGATGATCTCAACCGTACTTATGGTTGGGACTATATCTACGAACCAGAAGCAGAAGAATTGTTAAATGGTTTGTTGGTTCGCTATATCGAGTCTATGGTTTATCAAGGTGTGATTGAAAACGTTGCATGTGAGCAGTCAGCTCGTATGGTCGCGATGAAAGCAGCGACAGACAACGCAGGACAATTGATTAAAGACCTACAACTCATTTACAACAAGCTGCGTCAAGCCGCGATTACTCAGGAAATTTCCGAGATCGTTGGCGGTGCCGCTGCCGTTTAACATTATTAAGTTTGAATTGAGGAGACAGCAATGAGTAGCGGTCGTATCATTCAGATCATCGGCGCGGTTATCGACGTCGAGTTTGAGCGCAATAGCGTTCCTAAGATCTATGACGCTCTCCAAGTTGACGGTACTGAAACTACATTAGAAGTTCAGCAACAGCTTGGCGATGGTGTTGTTCGTACCATCGCAATGGGTTCTACAGAAGGTCTTAAACGTGGCCTTAATGTAACTAGCACAAATGCACCGATTTCTGTTCCAGTAGGTCCAGCTACGCTTGGTCGTATCATGGACGTTTTGGGTCGCCCAATTGATGAAGCAGGTCCGGTAGCGACTGAAGAGCGTTTGCCGATTCACCGTCAAGCACCTTCTTATGCTGAACAAGCAGCTTCTACAGATCTTTTAGAAACTGGTATTAAAGTAATTGACTTACTTTGCCCGTTCGCAAAAGGTGGTAAAGTTGGTCTATTTGGTGGTGCTGGTGTTGGTAAAACCGTTAACATGATGGAGTTGATCAACAACATCGCGAAAGCTCACTCAGGTTTATCTGTGTTTGCTGGTGTTGGTGAGCGTACTCGTGAAGGTAACGACTTCTATCACGAAATGAAAGATTCTAACGTTCTTGACAAAGTAGCAATGGTCTACGGTCAGATGAACGAGCCACCAGGTAACCGTTTACGCGTAGCGTTAACAGGTTTGACTATGGCTGAATACTTCCGTGATCAAAAAGACGAAAATGGTAAAGGTCGTGACGTATTATTATTCGTCGACAACATCTACCGTTATACACTTGCGGGTACAGAAGTATCAGCATTGTTAGGTCGTATGCCATCTGCGGTAGGTTACCAACCTACACTTGCAGAAGAAATGGGTGTTCTTCAAGAGCGTATTACATCTACTAAATCTGGTTCGATCACATCGATCCAAGCAGTATATGTACCTGCCGATGACTTAACAGATCCATCTCCTGCAACTACATTTGCTCACTTAGATGCAACAGTAGTATTGAGCCGTGACATCGCATCTTCTGGTATCTATCCAGCGATCGATCCACTTGACTCAACTTCACGTCAGTTAGACCCATTAGTTGTTGGTCAAGAGCACTATGAAATTGCGCGTGCAGTACAAAACGTATTGCAACGTTATAAAGAGCTTAAAGACATCATCGCAATCTTGGGTATGGATGAATTAGCTGAAGAAGATAAATTGGTTGTTTACCGTGCGCGTAAAATCCAACGTTTCTTCTCTCAACCATTCCACGTAGCTGAAGTGTTTACTGGTGCTCCTGGTAAATTAGTACCGCTTAAAGAAACGATTCGTGGCTTTAAAGGTCTATTAGCTGGTGAATACGATCACATCCCAGAACAAGCGTTCTATATGGTTGGTGGTATTGACGAAGTGATTGCTAAAGCTGAGAAACTCTAATTTAAGGAGATCATCTCATGGCGACTATGCAATGTGATGTCGTAAGTGTTAAAGAGTCTATTTACTCTGGCGCAGTAACGATGTTAATCGCGAAAGGTGCTGGTGGTGAGCTTGGTATTTTGCCAGGACATGCTCCACTTGTAACCTTGCTTCAACCGGGCCCGATTCGTGTTCAGTTGGAAAATGGTACAGAAGAAATCGTCTATGTATCTGGCGGTGTTTTAGAAGTTCAACCTCATGTTGTAACGGTTCTTGCAGATACTGCAATCCGTGCTGACAACTTGGATGAAGCGGCAATTTTAGAAGCACGTAAAAATGCTGAACAATTGCTTGCAAACCAAAAGAGTGATTTGGACTCAGCTGCTGCGTTGGCTGCCTTGGCAGAAACCGCTGCACAGCTTGAAACTATCCGTAAAATCAAAAACCGCGCACTATAATTGCCGGTTTGAGATTGAAAAAGCCACCGTAAGGTGGCTTTTTTATAAGTTGTTTTTTAAGATTCAGTTTTTGAATCTGACTTTTCATCTCCTGCCATAATCATGGCAGCAAGCTTCACCATATCCATTTGAATGGTATTAAGCTGTTTTTCAATTTGGTCAAAATTGATTTGATCTAATTTCCCATTGAGTAATGGCATGCTAAGAGCTTGTTGGTTGGCATGTAATAAACTTTGGCGAATATTCTCAATTTCCTGACTTTTGATATCTAAAGTCAAAAGTGCTTGATTTAAACCTTCTAGTTGTTGTTTTAACGTAGTGACAGTAGTTTTTAGTTCATTCTGATTCTTATCTTGGATGGCTTGTTCAACATCAAGCTGAGTATCTTTAAGCTGTTCAATATAGTCACCAGCTTTAAGCTGTAAATTAGCAGCGTCGCGGACCATATAAAAAATATTGCCGCTTTTAAGTTCGGCTTTGTTGGGTGCAATTTCTGACTCTTGTTGTTCAATGTTTTGGTCAGATGCCTGTTCAGTTATTTCAGTCTTTTCTTGTTCGGTAGCATGGTCTTGTGCCTGATCGCATCCGAGTAAAAGCATGCCTGAGGCAAAAATTACAAAAGGAAGAAATGCGCCCTGTAAAACTTTTTTCATAACTACAAACAACATCAAATAAAGCAAATAGATACTATAGGCATAAAATATGAAGAAAGATTGTATTTTTGCAAACGAACAACACTTTGAGGAGAGCATAAAAAAGAGCGTATAAAACGCCCTTTCTCACATTTTAAAATATTATTTTGCTAACTCTGCTTCAACTGCTTTAACGATTTGTTCATCGTCTGCTGTTAGGTTTGGAGCAAAGCGAGCTACGACTTCGCCATTTTTATTAATTAAAAACTTTTCGAAGTTCCATAAAACTTCTGGAGCAGGGTTGGTCGGAATACCTAAGCCTTCTAAACGCTCACGGAAAGGACCTTCACCAGTGCGTTCCGGCTGAGCCGCTGTCAAAGCTTGGTAAAGTGGGTGCTTATCTTCGCCGACTACAGAGACCTTAGAAAATAAAGGGAAATGAACATCATAATTTAATGAACAGAACTGTTGAATTTCTTCATCAGAACCTGGTTCTTGCTCTTTAAAGTTGTTTGCTGGGAAACCTAAAATTTCAAGACCTTGGTCTTTTTTTGCTTGGTAAAGCTTTTCTAAGCCTTCGTATTGTGGAGTTAAACCACATTTAGAAGCAGTATTTACGATAAGTAGAACTTTACCTTTGTATTGTTCGAGGTCAACCGTTTCACCTGAAATAGCTTTTACTGGAATGTGATATACAGATTGTGTCATGAGTCTTTCCTAAAGATTGTAATTGATATCAAGTAACGCATTTGTTTTAACTGCTATTTAGGGGCAGTGCAATAATATTCGTGTTCAAAAAAGGAAAAGTTTTTAAAGATAAACTGAATTCTAGTTATTTCTGATTTGGATAGGTGTTTGTCCAGTGTAACGTTTAAAAAACTCAATAAAACTTGAGCTATGTTGATAACCTAAATCGTATGCTAAACGCTTGATAGGTGTCCCTTGACGAATCTGATGAATGGCATAAACAATTTTGGCTCGGTTACGCCATTCGGACAACGAAAGCTGAAGCTCTTGTTGACTCAACCGTAATAAGTGGCGATCACTGACCGAAAAGTTTTGTAGCAACTGTTGTAAAGACTGATCAAAAAGTAAAGGATCTGAAAGTTTTTCTAAAATAGGCAATAAAACTGGATGCCGCGTTTGCGGTAAATAATGTGAATATGCAGGAGCTTGTTTGAGTTGATCGAATAAAACTTGTAAAAGATGTTCTAAATATTCAGGTTGTTCGGTTTGTTTTTGCTGCTCTAGAATTTGTAAAACTAAAGTGCGAAAAAAAGGCTGAATACTAAAGCATCGACAGCTATTTCCTAAAATAGAGCATAGGCGAGGGTGCAGTCGAATACAGATATAATGAATTTCATGGTCGATATGGGTTGACTGATGAACAGTTTGAGGTGGAATCCAAAGACCATAGCTAGGTGGAGAAAGATATAGCTGTTCTTCAATCTCCATTTCTAATATGCCATTTAAACTGAAATTAAAATCTCCCCAAAGAGATGCATGAGGACGAACAATATCTTCTTTTTGGTATAGAAATTCATGAACTTCTATACCGTTTAATAATGAAAATTGCTGATCCTCATTGTTCATCTATATGCTCTGACTCATATTTTAGTTTTCACAAGTAGCTTTAGGGTTATTAAGACCTTTCGCTAAGGTAAATGTACTCAGTAATGCTAGGGCAACAAAGCTTAATACACCATAAATTAAAGTATTTTCATTGAAATGATCAACCACATATCCCCCTAATAATGAACCTGTCGCAATCATCACCTGAAACATACCTACAAAAAGCGGCATACCTTTTTCAACTGCATTTGGCGCATGTACAAACATCCAAATATTTGCTGAGGTAGGGAAGGCACCAAATGCAAATCCCCATAACGCGGTTAAGACAATAGCACCAAACTCATGAACGGCAAAAAGAGGAAATCCAAAGAATACGATTGCAAAGCATGTACCCACAAAAGCTAATGTATAACGGACATTTAGATTCCCACTATATCCGGCAAAAGCATTTCCGAAAATACCAGCAATTCCATAGAGCAATAATAATGAACTAATGGTTGTCCCATTAAAACCGGCAACATTTTTAAAGAAAGGGGCTAAATAGCTATAGGCACAGAAATGAGCAAGTCCGATCAATAAAACAATCAACATGCCACTACGTGCTTTGGGAGTACGTAATAGTGCTGGTAAGTCTTTCAGGTGAATTGCCGAGTCTGGAATAAGTTTAGGTAAAAAGATTAATTGTAAGATTAAAACAATTAAGCCAATTCCTGCTGTAATTCCAAAAGCACTACGCCAGCCATAAAACTCGCTTAACCAAGTTCCAATCGGTACACCTAGAACTGTAGCAAAAGTCACACCTGCCATCACGACCGCAGTTGCTTTAGCAATAGGAAGATGCGAAGGAGCTAATTTTCCACTTAGAGCAATGGCGGTCGCCCAGAAACCACCAATTGAAATACCTAAAATTAAGCGGCTTAACAATAAAATATGAAAGTTTTCAGCAAATGCGGTAATGGTATTGGCAATAACCATAATAGCTGTCAGCAAGATAAGCACATAACGCCGATCAAGTTGTTTTACTGATACAGGCAATAGAGGGGCTGCAATTGCTGCCATAATGCCGGGTACTGTAATAATCAGGCCTGCTGTACCTACAGAAATATTTAAATCAGTTGCGACACTATTTAGAACACCAACAGGTAAAAATTCACTTGTTACTAATGCAAATGCTGCGATAGAAACGGCCAAAATGGCAAACCAGCTTCCTTGAGTAGAGGTCGTGGGTCGCGCTTTAGAGATAGACGATTGGTCCATAGGAAATCCTTACTTGGCTAAATTTGGAGTAAAGAAAGGCAATTTATTAATTAACTAACGATCATTATGAAAATAAAATAGTTGATAAAAAATCGAACGTCAATTAATTTAATAACGATTGTTATAAAAATAGATGTGATCTTTATGACAAATAGGCATGAAACGAATTTAGCTGTTACAGAAGATACGCTGAAAAAAAAGCGCGGACGTCCTAAATGCTTTGATGAACAAGAGGTTTTGCAAAAAGCAATGTTGCTCTTTTGGGAGCATGGCTATGAAGCAACGTCTATTAGCGATTTAACGCATGCTTTGGAAATTACAGCACCAAGCCTATACAGTGCCTTTGGCGACAAAGAAGGGCTGTTTTACAGAAGTGTTGATTATTATTTAGCTCATGAAGGATGTCCGATTGACACTATATTTGTAGAAGCAAAAACTGCAAAAATTGCTGTTGAGTTATATCTTTATGACATTGTTAAAAGATTGGTTCAGCCCAATAAGCCAGCAGGTTGTATGGTGGTCGTTGCGGCTATGAATTGTTCTGATGCAACTCAAGATGTACAGCAAAATCTATTAGATAAGCGCATAAAGACAAAAGAAAAATTATTAAAACGTCTTCAGCAAGGGGTAGAGCAAGGGGATTTATCTTCTCATGCACCTTTACAGGAAATGACTGATTTTTATACTACTGTCATTCAAGGCCTTACCATTCAAGCAAGAGACGGTGCGAGTAGCGAGCAATTACATAAAGTGGTAGGTCATGCCGTGAAAGCTTGGACATTATTCTAAAAAGGATAATGTCCTAAGTTCGATATCAATGTCGGAAATACGATATTTCAATTTATTAAGACATTCTTCAAAATAAAACCATCTTTTGTAGATGGTGTATTGCTATGAGTCAGGTCATGAAATATCACAAATGGGCGTTTATTTTTCCCATTTTGGCAGTATTGATTTGGTCTTTAAATATTGTAGTCACCCGCTATGTCTCGGATTATATCTCTCCGGTAAGTATTAGTTTTTATCGGTGGTTAATCGCTTTTATTATTTTGACTCCATTTATGTTTATGTCTGTGTGGAGACAAAGACGACTAGTAATACCATATTTACCTAAGCTTGCTGTGTTAAGTGCATTTGGGATGGTACTTTATCAAGGCTTAGCTTATACGGCTGCCCATTATACCAGTGCAACCAATATGGGGATTGTGAATGCATTTATTCCCATCTTTACGATCTTTGTTTCGCTTGCCATTTTAAAAGATGTGCCTAATCGCTTTGCAGTTTTTGGCAGTATTTTGTCTTTTGCTGGTTTGCTATATGTCATGTCCCAAGGAAATATTAATAAGCTTTTAAGTGGTGGCGGACATCTTGGTGATGCATTGATGATTATTGCCGTATTCTTCTATGCATTTTATGGTGTTTTTCTTAAAAAATGGCAGCTGCCTCTACCAATTATGACAAGCTTATATGTTCAGATTGGGTTTTCTGTAATATTTCATATTCCTTTAATTCTCTGGTTTGGACTTGATGCTTTAAATGTTGAAAATGCACCAAGTGCTATTTATGCAGGAGTATTTGCTTCACTCATTGCGCCGTTAGTTTGGATGTTAGCTGTTCAACAACTCGGTCCTAATAGAACAAGTATTTTTATGAACTTGGTACCTGTCTTTACAGCAGTTATTGCAAGCGTCTGGTTGTCTGAGCAGTGGACCATTTATCACACATTAGGTGGGATTGTTATTTTAATTGGTATCATTATGGCTCAGAAGAAGGTGAGTCCTAAAAAGAGTGAATTAATGCAAGAACAAAACTAAAGTCAGTAAAAAAACTATGGCATATTTTGAAAAAAACTCATAAAAATATGCCAATTTTTTCTTAGTTAAAGTTTTTCTATATGATTTATAAATAGTTTATAAAAATAGGTTGTAATATAAATATTAAAAAAGCCGAGTAAAAATATTAATATAATTTTAATTTATAGGCAAAAAACCGTAAATTCCCTACACTTTTCATGCTTTTTTTAGAGAAATAATATATTTCTCTCATTGAACCTCTTACCACATAATAGCGGCCACTACGAAAGGCGCTCTTTTCTTTGTAAATTATCTTTCGTTCCCCAGATATCCAAACCCTCTGGATGTGGTATATACCCATCCTTTTTTATGCTCAGTTATCCCTATATAACTGAGCTTTTTTTTGTTTGAAATTAGGCGCGAATAATCTCTCTGGTAAGAGCGTTAATGATTCTGCTTGGTTGTTGGCTCTGGCCTAAGTCACCATTCAGATAGTTTAATTGTGAACCAAAGTATTGGCAGGCATCCTGTAGTGAGTGTGCAGGTTCTTGTCCACTTGGGTTCGCACTAGTCGAGACAATAAAGCCATGAAAAGCATTGCATAATGCCACACATAAAGGATGTGTAGTGACTCGAACAGCGACAAGAGGATGCTCACCTTTAATCCATGAAGGAATATGTTCGCCAGCAGGTAATAGCCAAGTTGTTGCTCTTTCTGAAGGTTGATGATTAGTCCAACAATCAATAATTTCTTGTTGGGTTGTTTGAGGTAAAGAAGTTAGCAGGTGCTCAACTTGGCTAATATGACCTGCTAATAAAATTACACCCTTTTCAATAGGCCTTTGCTTTAGTTCAAGAATCTTTTGAAAAGCTTGCTCATTAAAAGGGTCGCAACCTAGCCCCCAAACTGCCTCAGTTGGATATGCCAAAACTTGACCTTGTTGTAAACATTCGGCTGCTTCGGTAACTGAGGTGGTAATCATGGTAATACTCTTCCTTTCAATCAGACAGAATTGCTATTGTGCGCTCCAATACTAAGAACGACAACGTAAATACAATCCTGATTGTTGCATACATAAACCAAGTAGTTCTAGTTCCATCAGTGAAGAGGTGAGGTCTGCAACAGGCTGAGAGTGATGTAAGACAAGCTGATCAATATTTTGCCCGACCCAGTCTAAAGATTGATAAAGGTTAATTAAATGCTCAGGAATTTCTGGAGTACTAGAAACTACAGCCTCCTCGGTGGAGTTTTGTTGCTGACTTTGCCATTGAGTAGGTAAAGCAAGGTCTTCAATAATTTGTTCAGGATGATCGACTAAAATTGCTCCCTCACGAATAAGTTGATGGCAACCTTGATGAAACTCACTGTAAATATGACCAGGAATGGCAAATACAGTCTTACCTTGTTCAGCAGCTTTGTTCGCAGTGATGAGAGAACCACTTTTTAATGTAGCTTCTACCACTAACACGCCTAAACTCAAACCGCTGACAATTCGGTTTCTACGTGGGAAATGCTGTTGTAATGGGGGTGTTCCAGGCAAAAATTCAGTAATAATCGCGCCATTTTGAGCCAAAATATGTTCTGCAAGTTTTTTATTTTGAGCAGGGTAGGTACTGTCTAAACCAGTTCCTGTTACTGCAATTGTACGTTGATGTGCTGATGCTCCTTGGTGAGCAGCTTCATCAATACCATATGCCAATCCACTACTCACATAAAAACCTTTTTCACTTAAGTAATAGGCAAAATCATAAGCAACCTGACGACCATGTGGGCTTGGTTTTCGGCTACCTACAATCGCAATTTGTGGTTGCAACAAAGCTTGAGCTTGGCCTTTTCCAAAAATGATAGGTGGGTGATCTGTATAAGGTAATAACTGAGTGGGATAACCTGAGTCATCTGCCGTTAAAATAAAGTCGGTATATTGCTGGATCTGCTCAGTTAGTTTTTCAAACTGAGCTTGACCCTGAGCAGTTTGAAATTCATCTACGCGTTTTAAATGATTAGCATGTAACCCGAGATTGCGCCATTGAGATAATCCAGCAGGTTGGACCGCCTTTTCACAGCTACCAAAATAATCGACAATTTTTTTAAAGCTGACTAAAGAGTGTTGCACCAAATACCACACTTTAAGCGTGTGGTAATGGTGTGAAGAAAGTTGAGTAAGCATTGTAAAAGGTACATCCAGCATTAATCATTAAAGCGGGGTGGCTGAATGCTTGAACCAACTTTAACTGGTAAATCGCTTTCTAATACGTAGGCATAACTCAACTGATCAAAAGTTCTAAAGACCATTAGACTACCAATTTGTTGTCCTGGTAACTGTATTGGTTCTTTGGTTTTAGGATCTCGAATGGTTTCACCTTGTTGTGTAATATCAAAAACTTGTCCTACTTGAATACCTTGTGCCGTACCGCGGTCTAAAATCACCACACTATTTTTGGCAGCAGTACCAATTGAGCCCATTACACGAATAATTTTGCCGCCGTCCGTCACCTGAGTGGCATCTACCGGATAAAACAAAGTAGGCAATGTTGCTTCTTCTTCTGGCATTACCCGATCACCACGACGTACTTCAGAATTGTAGCTATCAGTTAACTCAAGCGTGGTAATGTCTTTTTCAGAAGAGATCGCAATCCCTGAGGCAACTTGTTGTAGCTCAATACCTAGACTGTGCTTTTTGCCTTTATTATCGGTGAAATAATAAGGTTCACCTTCACGATAAACTGCATAACGTTGACCATCAATCAAACCTTGTCCGCGCGCATAAATAGTTTGACCTTTTGCTGCAAGTACACGTTGATCGGCAGTACCGACTACATAAGGAGTATGTTGAATTGCATCGATAGGTAGAATAGTGCTGTGTTCTAACCACTGTTTGATATGTTCAAGAGGAATAACAGGTACGTTATTGTTAAGTGACTCCACACGAACTTGAGGTTGTAAATTTGTCATTTGGCCTGTGTAACGGCGAATAATGCCGACACAGCCATCTCCTTCATCTTTTCCAACCAATGGACGGCCATCTAAACTACACAGCAGTAATCGATCACCAGGATAAATCCAGTGTGGATTTTTGACATGCTGATTATTTGCCCAAATTTCAGGCCAGCGCCAAGGTTTGCTCAGAAAATGACCGGAAATATCCCATAGCGTATCTCCTCGTTTTACTACGTAGACATGTGGTGCATTACTTTTAAGAGAGGGTGGATTATGGTTCGGACTAGCAGCATAAGTCTCTGCTACCGTACTGAATGCAACCCCTGTAAAAAGTGCCAAAGCAAGTAAATGCTTTTTTATCCCCAAAGCATGAAATTGAACCATGCCGTCAAAAACCTTTTTCATTATGATAATTCCTAAAAATTATGCGTGCAGATGCGTTATAATAGGCGGCTAACACACAATTTTTCGATGAAGTATTTCCTTCATTTGGTTTTTCAATCAATGGCATAAGTGAGGACGTCAGTATGGCCTTATTACCTATTTTAAGTTTTCCTGATCCCCGTCTTCGTACCATTGCTAAGCCTGTTGAAGAAGTTACTGATGAAATTCGTCAACTTGCAGCAGATATGCTTGAAACCATGTATGCGGCACCGGGTATTGGTTTAGCAGCTTCTCAGGTCGATCGTCATATTCAGCTTATCGTCATAGATTTGTCTGAATCTAAAGATGACCCTATGGTTTTCATTAACCCCAAAATAACTCCACTGACAGAAGATAAGCAGCAGTACGAAGAAGGCTGCCTATCGGTGCCACAAATATACGACAAAGTTGAGCGCCCGTCACGTGTGAAAATTGAGGCAATTAACCTTGAAGGTCAAGCATTTGAGTTAGAAGCTGATGGACTTCTCGCTGTTTGTATCCAACATGAAATGGATCACTTAAATGGCAAATTATTTGTGGATTATTTGTCGCCACTTAAACGTCAGCGTGCTCGAGAAAAAGTCGAAAAAGTTGTTCGTCAACGTGAGCGTGAAAAAGTTGCAGTAAAACGTTAAAAATTTCTATTCTTGAAACATTAATGTAGTGTGGATGTGATTTTTGGTTTTTCGTAGTGGCTTACTGCTTGCATGTGCAGCAGTATTTTTACAGGTTGCGGTATTTCTACAGCCGCTATTACCGAAGCAGTATCAAATTGCTCCGGTCTGTGAAACTATTACCCTCGCTTTGCTTAAACCTAAAGCACAGATGGAAACCATGTCACATGCCATGCATTCACATCATGAACATCATATTGAACAGGCGCAAGCCTCTGGGCAACATGATCATCATGATGCAAATCACCAGTGTCAATATTGTACCGTCTATGCCAATCTGGTTTTGCCACCTGAATTTGGCGTAAAAGAAGTTTTAGTCCGCATACAAGTCCGCTTAGTTGCCTATCAACAAGCATTTAGACATGTCTACTTTGCACTACAGCGACTTTTTCTACTCCCGCAAGGGCGTGCACCACCTCTATTTGCATAAATAAAAGCAATTTTTTGTTGGGGTCTTAACTGACTTCGATATCACTTTATTTATGTTTTAGAGCGTATAAAAATGCCACATTCTAAATTTTTACTACAACCTTTATGGGTTGCGATGTTTGCTGTCTCTCATTCGGGGCTAGTTTTTGCTAATTCAGAAAAAAATGATGCCGATACCAAAGCGCTTCACTCATTAGCACCTATTGTTGTTACAGCACAACAAGGCAACGATGCAAATGGCTTGATTGTACATGCAGACCCGAAACAGCCAATTCAGCCAGTGCCTGCTACAGATGGTGCAGACTACCTACAAAGTATTATGGGTTTTAACTCAATACAAAGTGGGGGAACGAATGGTGATGTGACATTCCGAGGTATGTTTGGGTCACGCATCAAAATTTTGACAGATGGAACTGAGAACTTAGGTGCATGCCCAAACCGTATGGATGCACCGACTTCTTATATTTCACCAGAAAGTTATGATCGTATTTCTGTGATTAAGGGTCCGCAAACTGTTCAATATGCCAATACAGGTTCTGCTGCAACAGTCCTTTTTGAACGTCAGCCTGAGAAACTCACCTCTGAAAAACCTTATCGCGGACAAGCGAGTGTCTTATTAGGTTCATATGGACGTATTGACCATAACGTTGAGGCCGCAATTGGTGATGAAAAGAAATATATCCGTTTAAATGCCAATCGTTCAGAATCGAATAGTTATCAAGATGGTGACGGCAATACCGTGCCGTCAGCATGGAAAAAGTGGAATGCTGATGTAGCACTTGGTTTTACTCCAGATGAAAACACGTGGGTGGAACTCACTGGTGGAAAATCTGATGGTGAATCGCTTTATGCTGGACGTTCAATGGACGGATCTCAATTTGCGCGTGAAAGCTTAGGGCTACGTTTCGAAAAGAAAAATATCACCGATGTCATTAAGAAAATTGAAGGGCAGGTGAACTATAGCTATAACGACCATATTATGGATAACTTTAGTTTGCGCACACCGCCATTAGTTGAAATGAATCATGGTGGTATGACCATGCTGATGCCGAATCCAATGGCAATGCAAGTGACACGCCGTACATTAAACTCACGTTTGGCAATGACTTCTGAATGGAACAAATGGAGTTTGATCACAGGCGTTGACTCTCAATTTAATAAACATGGCGGTAGCATGTCATCGCCAACAATGCCTTCTATGAATATTCCATATCGCCAAGATATGCGTTTTCAATCATATGGTGCTTTTGGCGAACTCGGCTATCAATGGAACGATTTCAACAAAATGGTTGCAGGTGCACGTTTAGATCGAGTTACAGTTGAAGATGAGCGTGCTGATTCTCAAGCAAAAGGCTTTAATACTAAACTTGAAAAGACTTTACCGAGTGCATTTGTCCGTTGGGAAAATCAGCATCCAGAGCATGACCTAAAAAGCTATATTGGTTTAGGTTATGTAGAGCGTATGCCTGATTATTGGGAACTTTTCTCGCCTAAACATGGTAACGCTGGCTCAACTAATACTTTTAACGGTGTGAATCCTGAAAAAACATTACAGTTGGATCTAGGTTTTCAGCAACAGCATGGTGCTTTAAACACATGGGCTTCTGCTTATGCAGGTTTGGTGGATGACTACATTTTAATGAGTTATCACCATCACCCAAGTACTGGAATGGGTGGGCATGATATGAGTCATGATATTACTGCGGGTGCTAAGAATGTCGATGCAACCATTGCAGGTGCGGAAGCGGGTATTGGATATCAATTTACCGATCATATTCAGGCAGATTTGAGTGCGATGTATGCATGGGGTAAGAACACCACAGATGACAAACCACTACCTCAAATTCCACCTTTAGAAGGTCGCTTAAATATTCGCTATATGGCTGATAAATATAATTTAGGATTATTATGGCGAGCGGTTGCTGAGCAAAACCGTGTGAGTCTACATCAAGGTAATATCGTAGGATATGACTTAAAACCAAGTAAAGGTTTCTCGACTCTTTCTCTAAACGGAAGTTACAACCTTCGTAAAGATATCGATGTCTCTGTTGGCATTGATAACGTATTAGATAAGACCTATACCGAACACTTAAACAAAGCGGGTAGTGCTGGCTTTGGATTTGCGAGCGAAGAGCAGTTTAACAATATCGGAAGAAATTACTGGGTTCGTATGAGCATGAAGTTTTAATAAGCCGTAGCGAATGAACTGAAAATATTAATTTAAAGAGAGAAATGAAATGACTGATAAATTATCACCTGAACAGTCTTGGTGGGGATGGAAGTTACTTATTGTGGCTTCTATCTTGAGTTTATTGTTTATGATTATTTTTTACTTGGCAATCAACAATGAACCTGACTACATGCCAAGTCAGAAAAAGAAGCAGATGATGGAGTCACACGAGCAAATGAATCACGCTGAAATGCACAGTTCATCAGCTCAATAAGTTCCTTAATATTTGAAAATGGAAGTCTAGTTAACGGGCTTCCATTTTTGTTTTTAAGTTTTAAAAGTTATTGATGCATACTCGCTAAGGTTTTTGCCTTACCTTGATTCTGATAAAGCGTTAAGCCAAGTTTTTGTATATTACGGCCTGATTTAGATAAAAACTTTTCAACTTTTGGTGAAAGCTTTGCACCATTATAAAGTAGTGAATTACGCACAATTAGATAATAAGCAAACCATGAGGCAGACTGCTGAGGCAATCCGAGTAGTTTCATTCTCTTCTTGCCAATAAAAAATTGGGTAAGTTCTAAATGTTGTCGATAAGCAAGCTTCTGCTGCAAAGAACGTAAATGTAGATATTTTCTCTCAAAAGGCTCTTTGGATAAGCTTGATCCTAACTCAACACTGCTGTGATCGGAGCGAGGGTGAGCAAACTGCATCCAGTAAAGTAACCTCCAACCCTCAGATTCAGATTGAATAAGCCATTTTTCATCAATACCCATCAACCAGCCAACATAACGCCAAAAATGTAGAAAACTCTTGGCTTCTTGTTTGGTCGGCCATACACCCAAAGCTCTAATACCGAGTAAAACTACACTGCTAAAAGCCAAATTAGTCATTGCTAAATCAAATTGATTAAGTGGAATTCCCCAAACCTCACTATTCCAACGATCAGACTTTTTTAATTGTCGGCGAACGAGTGCATGAATAAAGCGAACATAAATCGTTGAAGTAAAACCTGCGCTTAAACGGACAAGTCCTTGAGGTTCAGTAATATCGACCCACCATTTTGTGGTTTCAGCTAAACGAGTACCCGCCTGTTTCTTTAATGCACCCGTTAAAATTAGCGGCTGATTAAATCCCGGATATAAATATCCCGCCATTAAGGATAGATCTCTAAGAATAAAACCATTATTTATTCCTAAACGATGAGTAAATTTAACAGCCTCATCAATTTGACGCTCATCTAACCATCCAGGCTTTTGTTCAATGTAATTAAAGAAATTTTCTAACTCGGTAGGTATAGGCTCAGATAGATTATCGCGGCCTTGAAATAATATCTTCTCAAAAATCATGCGGTGATCTTTGGGATTTTGCATAACCCAATCAATCACCTGATCCATTTCAATATCCCCTTCATAAAGAGCATGTTGTAAAGACATATATTCCGTATAGTTTGGTTGTACAGGTTTTTCACAACAGATATTTAAAAACTGAGTAAAAAAATTGCTGTCTTGCATGTCATTAAAAGAAGCAAGTCGAGTCGGGCTAATCATTTGCATATCGTTACTTACTTATTGAACTGAATAATAAATAGGCTAATATGAATAATTATTCGCATTCAATTCGCATTTAACGAATAAAAACGATGAGAAAAGCCCCACAGCAACAGCGTTCAAAAATTATTGTTGACCATATTTTAGAGGCGACACAGCAGTGTATCGCCCAGTATGGATTACTACATACGACGACGCCTAAAATTGCAGAGAAATCTGGAGTAAGTGTTGGGTCGATTTACCAATACTTTGAGAATAAAGATCAAATCATAGAAGAACTATTGCGCCGTAAAAGCGAATTGCTGGGGCTACAACTTAAAGAATTAGTTGTGCGACAAGGAAATATTCCTTTAGAGCTGCTCATTCCCTTAGCAATAGAGTTGGGATTTAATGCATTAAAAGCCGATCATGGATTTTTTATAGAAGTGCTGAAACACTGGCATGACTATAGTCATTCGCAAGCTGCTCAGATTTTAGAAAAGCATTTTTTTGAAGTAGGGCTATATACATTCAGTAGAAATCCTCATCAGTGGGACTTCGAACAGGTAAAGCATAAATCCTTTGTAATTATTAATAGTACGCTTTTTACGATGATGCGATATGTAAGTCAGAACAATTTTCTTATCTCAGAACAACAACTTAAACGCGAATTATCGAGCATGATACTGGCTTATTTAAGTCAAAAATAAAAAATTAAAATAATTATCAATATAAAACAATAGCTTAATTCGTGTGGTGGTTTAAAAGTAAACGCTCAAGTCATTAATTTTTAATTTTCGCTTGCAAAGGTAAGTTAATGGTCTATAATGCACATCCATCGGCGGTGATGCAGATAGAAACTTGTTGAAAAACAGTTACTTGGAATTGAGTTGATTGCTTTAAGTGATGAATTTGATGGTAAGTTGGTTTTGAGAATGAGTTTTAAAAATATCGAAATTACCTGTTGACTTTTAAGAGATTAAGAGTAATATAGCCGACCTAGCTTGCTGGTGACGAACCAGGAAGAAGATCATTAAGAGAATTGAAGAACAACTTGTGTGGATTTTTACTGATTGATTAATCGAAATAATTTTCATTGATTGATTGGTTTAAATTACTCGAAGTTTATTTGAGCGAAATTTAAGTCAGTAATTGA
>NZ_JAFBJL010000006.1:120605-190703 GCF_016809775.1 Acinetobacter sp. C13 | reverse complement strand
GTTGTGCTGGCGACCATAGCAAGAGTGAACCACCTGATCCCTTCCCGAACTCAGAAGTGAAACCTCTTAGCGCTGATGGTAGTGTGGGGTTACCCATGTGAGAGTAAGTCATCGCCAGCTCATTATTACAAACACCCCCGTTCTAACGAATGGGGGTGTTTTTTTATGCGTGGGAAAAATATATGTGTGGGAAATAAATATAAAGTAGTAAGCTATGACTTGAATCTTTAAATTTAATAGAAAAAACTATATAACCGAATACTAATCAATTAGACAAAATTAAAAGAGAACTAGATCCTCTTAATTAACTTTTAATAAAAAGATTTCGTATCTGACTTCTGAGAACTATGTTTGATAGAATTAATTTAATAAGATTATTTTTATAATTGGAAAAATCTCTTTTTTCTTCTGCAAATTTCAGTTGGATATGTATGACAATTGGAGACTATATGTTATAAATATTGAATAGGCATGATTTTTGCTTGTTTTATGGAAAATGAAATATATGAAATTATCTGTTGGATTGAAAGTAGCGAATTCCCTATCGTTAACACCTCAATTGCAGCAGGCGATTCGTTTGTTACAACTTTCTAGTTTAGAGCTTGAACAGGAAATTCAGATTCAACTAGATAGTAATCCTTTACTTGAAAAAATAGAAGAAGAATCACTAACGGAGAGTCTGGCTGCATTAGAAAATAAAGAATCAGATGACTTAACGACTGAGCTAAATGCAGACCATTTGCCTGATGATTTACCCGTTGATACTGAGTGGGATGATGTTTATACCCATCAATCAACAGCTTTGGCTACTCCAGAATTTGAAGAACGAGAGGATAATCGCCAAGTTCAATTATCGCTAAAGGAACATATTCTAGAACAAGTTAATCTTTTGCATTTTTCTAAAATAGATCAATTAATTGCTTATTGTATTGTTGATGCATTAGATGATAAAGGGTTTTTAGATGCTGAAATTGAAGAAATAATTTTAGCGGCACAACAATTATTGAATGAAATGGATATTGAGGAAGAGATCGAAGAAGATGAGGTTTTAGTTGTCTTAAAACACATTCAACGACTTGATCCTTTAGGGATTGGTTCGCGTAATTTAGCGGAATGTTTAAAAATACAGCTAGAGTTTCTGCCCAAAGATGTTGAATATCTAAATGAGGCAAAAAATCTATTACAGTATTATGAGCTTTTGATAGCCAATGATCTTAATAAATTACTCAAACAAACTGGTTTAACGAAAGACCAATTAAAGTTTGCAATCAATCTTTTAAAAACGTTAAAACCTTATCCTGGTATGGATTTTGATAAGCAAGAATCTGATTATCAAATTCCCGATGTAGTGGTTTCAAAAAAAGATTTACATTGGCAGGTTCAGCTAAACCCAGATGTACTTCCTAAATTAAGAATTAATTCTTTTTACTCTAGTATGATTCGTAGAGCAGATCAGAGTGAGGATAATTTATATTTACGTAACCAGATGCTTGAGGCGAAAAACTTTATCAAAAGTATTGATGAAAGGCATAAAACGTTATTAAAAGTAGCTTCTTGTATCGTAGAGCATCAAAAAGCTTTTTTGGAAATAGGCCCGGAAGCGATGAAGCCGCTAGTTCTTCGAGACGTGGCAGAAGAAGTCGAATTGCATGAATCTACAGTTTCTCGTGTAACTACAAATAAATATATGCTTACGCCTCGTGGTCTATTTGAGTTGAAATATTTTTTCTCTAGCCATGTAGGAACAACAGCAGGGGGAGAGGCATCTTCCACCGCAATTCGGGCAATGATTAAGAAACTAGTCGCCAACGAAAATCCACGTAAGCCTTTGTCAGATAATGTAATTGCTACATTGTTAAAGGATGAGGGAATTGAAGTGGCTCGAAGAACGGTCGCAAAATATCGAGAATCGTTACATATTCCTTCGTCGTCTGAAAGAAAAGTCTTGATCTGAATTTTGAAGTATGGCTATTCTAGAGATTCATTATGACGAAATAATGAAATTTCATTTTCACCAAGAGAGTAACTAAAATGGTTTAATTGTTCTAAGTTTTCTTTTTGATAGCATTAAATCGTTTTAGTTCTTCTTTAGATAACCTAAAAAAGGTGAGGGATAGAATTATGCAAATAACGATTCGTGGACATCATTTAGCAATTACACCAGCTATAGAAGAAAATATTAAATCAAAATTTAATCAGTTAACAAAACACTTAGATCAGGTGAATAGTATGCAGATTAAATTAACAAAAGATCATCAAATTGATAAGCGCTCTCATAAAGGTAGTTCGAACCATGTTGCAGAGGCTATTGTAAGATTGCCGGGAATTGAGTTGTTTGCTCAGGCAACTGCTGATGATATGTATACTTCAATTAAAAAACTAACTGAAAAATTAAAAAAACAATTATTAAAATATCGGAAAATGCAGTGCACTTATTCGCAAGTTGCTGTTTCTATTTAATAAGTTTTATATAATTGAAAGAGGCTTGAAACATAGCCTCTTTTTTATTGATAAAATATAAACACGTACTGAATTCTTTGAAAAAGTTATAGTAAAATACTTCGTTTTACACCTTAGGTTGTGTCAGAGGTCTTTGCAATGAATAGTGAACAGCTCACTCAAATTTTAAAAGAAGCTTTCCCTGAAGCGGAAGTAGCGGTGAGCGGACAGGCCGGAAAATTTGACCTCCGTATTGTGGATGATCAATTTGACGGTAAGCGTACTGTTGCTCGCCAACAATTAGTTTATGCACCATTAAATACTTATATTGCAAGTGGCGAAGTTCACGCGGTAACAATTCGTGCAATGACCAAAGATGAATGGCGTAAAGCAAGCCTTTTCGGAGCTTAAATATTAATGGATAAATTTTTAATTACGGGTGGTGTTAAGCTCGACGGGGAAGTGCGCATTTCTGGTGCTAAAAATGCAGCTTTACCATTACTTGCTGCAACTATTCTTGCAGACTCTCCAATTACGATCACTAATGTTCCAAATCTTAAAGACGTAAATACTTTGGTCAAGTTGATTGGTGGTTTAGGGGTTACAATCGGCTATGAAAATGACACAGTAAAAGCTGATACCTCTACTTTAGATAATCAGTTTGCTCCTTATGAGCTAGTAAAAACAATGCGTGCCTCAATTTTGGTTTTAGGACCATTATTAGCGCGTTACGGTAATGCGAAAGTTTCTTTACCAGGTGGTTGTGCAATTGGATCACGTCCAGTTGATCAACATTTAAAAGCTTTAGAAGCTTTAGGTGCACATATTGAAGTTGAAAATGGTTATGTCCATGCTTCAGTTGAAGGTCGTTTAAAAGGTGGCGAAGTTGTTTTTGATATGGTTACCGTTGGCGGTACTGAAAACATCTTGATGGCTGCTGCACTAGCTGATGGTGTTACGACTATTCGTAATGCAGCTCGTGAGCCTGAGATCACTGACCTTGCTCAAATGCTCATTAAAATGGGCGCTAAGATTGAAGGACTTGATACTGATACTCTTGTTGTAACTGGAGTAGAAAGTTTGCATGGCTGTGAATATGCTGTGGTAGCTGATCGTATCGAAACGGGATCTTATTTGGCAGCTGCGGCAATTACGGGCGGTCGTGTCAAAACTACACATACCGACCCTGCATTACTTGAATCTGTTTTGGATAAGTTTGAAGAAATGGGTGCCGAAGTCACTCGTGGTGATGACTGGATCGAACTTGATATGTTAGGCAAACGCCCTAAAGCTGTAAGTTTTAGAACTTTGCCACATCCAGAGTTTCCAACAGATATGCAAGCTCAGCTTATGGCTGTAAATGCTATTGGTCGTGGATTTGCAACTATCTCTGAAACGATTTTTGAAAATCGTTTTATGCATGTTCCTGAATTGTCACGCATGGGTGCTAATATTCAGGTTGAAGGTCATGATGCTGTCGTGACTGGAGTAGAAACTTTACAGGCTGCACCTGTAATGGCAACAGATTTGCGTGCTTCGTTCTCTCTAGTTTTGGCAGCTTTAGTGGCAGAAGGAGATACCTTAATTGACCGTATCTACCATATTGACCGTGGTTATGAGCATGTCGAAGAGAAACTTCAAGGTTTAGGTGCCAAAATTAAGCGAGTAAGTTAATGAATGATGTAAGAAACGATGATCCTAATTTTGATGTGATGGGCAATTTTGATCATGGTTTGACCTTGGCACTCAGTAAAGGACGTATCTTAAAAGAGACGTTACCTTTACTAGCTACAGCGGGTATTAATTTGCTCGAAGATCCGGAAAAGTCCCGCAAACTGATTTTTCCTACTACGCATAAGCAAGTACGTATTTTGATTTTACGTGCATCTGATGTGCCTACCTATGTAGAAAATGGCGCAGCAGATTTAGGTGTAGCAGGCAAAGATGTGTTGATGGAACATGGCGCTCAGCATGTATATGAGCTACTTGACCTGAAAATCGCTAAGTGTAAATTAATGACTGCTGGTAAAGTGGGAATGGAGCGACCAAAAGGCCGTTTAAAAATTGCCACGAAATACGTCAATCTTACACGTCAGTATTATGCAAGCTTAGGTGAGCAAGTCGATGTGATCAAACTCTATGGTTCTATGGAGTTAGCGCCTTTGGTGGGTTTGGGTGATTACATTGTCGATGTGGTCGACACTGGTAATACGCTAAGAGCGAATGGTCTTGAGCCATTAGAGGAAATTTGCAAAGTTTCTTCACGTTTAATTGTAAATAAAGCTAGTTTTAAACGTAAGCAAACGCTATTAAATCCAATCATTTCACAGCTTGAGCAAGCTGTTCAATCACGTTAAAAGCAATTTCCCATCATGCTTTTGTGATAGTTGCTTCAGATGATGCCCACAAGCGCTTAGAAAAAGAGTAAACTTGGTTTTTCTTTTTCGCCTTGTGGGTAAATTGATGCGACGTTTATCGACTCAAGATCAGAACTTCAAACAGGTTTTTGCTGAGCTTTTAGCATTTGAAACTGTAAATGATCTTAATTTAGTGCAAACAGTAGATCAAATTATTGCTGATGTTCGTCAGCATGGTGATGATCATGTTTTAAAGCTTACTCAACAGTTCGATCGACATCCTGCGCATCAATTTTCAGATTTAGAATTATCTCAACAACAACTTAAAACTGCTTTTGATAATTTAAGCCCAGAAATTCGTGATGCTCTAGAGTTAGCAGCAAAGCGTATTCGTTCATTTCATGAAGCTCAGAAACAAGAGAGCTGGACTTATATAGATGATTTGGGTAATACATTAGGACAAAAAGTCACACCTCTAGACCGTGTGGGTATTTACGTACCAGGTGGTTTAGCCTCTTATCCGTCTTCAGTTTTAATGAATGCAGTGCCAGCCCATGTTGCTGGTGTACCTGAAATTATTATGGTTGTTCCTGCACCAAACGGTGAACTAAATCCATTGGTTCTAGCTGCGGCTTACCTTGCAGGAGTGAGTCGAGTATTCACTATTGGGGGAGCTCAAGCTGTAGCAGCGCTTGCTTATGGTACTCAGACCATTCCACCTGTAGATAAAATTACTGGCCCTGGAAATCGTTTTGTGGCAGCTGCCAAACGCGCTGTATTTGGTCAGGTCGGTATTGATATGATTGCTGGACCTTCTGAAATTTTAGTATATGCAGAAGGTGAAAATAATGCAGATTGGTTAGCTATGGATGTTTTATCTCAGGCTGAACATGACACAGTTGCTCAAGCTATTTTCATTACTCCTGATGAAGCTTTGCTTAATGCGGTAGAGTTGGCAATTGAAAAGCATTTAAATGAATTGCCAAAGGCAGACATTGCGAGAACTTCGATTGAAAACCGTGGTGCTTTGGTATTAGTAAAGGACCGTGCAGAAGCAATTGATTTGATTAATCAAGTTGCACCAGAACATTTGGAACTTTGCTTAGATGATGCCGAGGCTATGAGTGAAGATATTCGCCATGCTGGAGCAATTTTCATGGGGCGCTATACACCTGAAGCAATTGGTGACTATTGTGCAGGCCCAAACCATGTATTACCGACCTCTGGAACTGCTCGTTTTTCTTCTCCATTAGGTGTTTATGATTTCCAAAAACGTTCGAGCTTAATTATGTGTTCGAAAGATGGAGTCAAATCGTTAGCTAAGACAGCCGACATATTAGCTGTCCAAGAGAACTTAGATGCCCATGCACGCTCAGCTCGCTATCGTTATCAATAAGCTTATAAACCTTGTAGTTTTTTAATTATTACTCAGGGCTGATTTTCAGCCCTTTTTTGAGATAAGACCATGACTTTATCTACAGCACAAATGCGCTTTTGGAGTCCAGAAGTTCGTGAGTTAGAGCCGTACGTTCCTGGCGAACAGCCTAAAATTCAGAATTTATTGAAACTCAACACAAATGAAAATCCATATCCGCCATCACCCAAAGTAGTTGAAGCAGTTCAAGCTGTTTTAACTCATCAGGCTGATGCATTGCGTTTATATCCAGACCCAGATGCTATGGCATTAAAACATGCGATTGCTAAGCAACAAAATATTGAAGTTTCGCAAGTTTTTGTTGGTAATGGCTCAGATGAAGTACTTGCTCATATTTTTAAAGCATTTTTTCTTCAAGATGAACCAATTCTTTATCCAGATATCACTTATAGCTTTTATCCAGTTTATAGTCAGTTTTTTGGTACAAAGACTAAAGAAATCCCACTCAATGATAATTTTGAGATAGAAGTTAAAGATTATGTGCAACCAAATGGTGGGGTTATTATTACAAACCCTAATGCTCCAACAAGTATTGCACTAGGTTTAGCAGAAATAGAACAAATTTTAAAAGCTAACCCAGATCGGGTGGTTGTCATTGATGAGGCTTATGTTGATTTTGGTGCAGAATCAGCGGTGAGTTTAGTAAATTGCTATGAGAATCTGGTTGTGTGCCAAACAACTTCAAAATCTCGCTCTCTTGCGGGTTTACGCGTTGGCTTCGCGATTGCTCAGTCTCATTTAATTGCTGCACTTGAAGCTGTCAAAAATAGTTTTAACTCATATCCTATTGACCGTTTTGCAATTGCAGCAGCGGTAGCCTCTTTTGAAGATCAAACTTATTTTGAAGAACAATGTCAAAAAGTTATTTCTAGTCGTGAAAAGCTAGTAGATGAATTAACTGCTTTTGGCTTTAAAGTTTTACCTTCTAAAGCAAACTTTATTTTTGCTTCACATTCATCGCATGATGCAGGTCAGCTTGCACAGCAATTACGTGAGCAGGGCATTATTGTGCGCTATTTCAATAAGCCTCGTATTAATCAATTCTTACGAATTACTGTAGGAACTGATGAGCAAAATGAGCGTTTAGTACAGACATTAAAAGAAGATATTCTCTAAGTTTTACTCTGCTGTGCTGTTCATCAAGTTCAGCATAGCAGAGACTTTATCAAGACTTTCTTGATATTCTGCTTCTGCATTTGATGCAATTGTAATACCACCACCTGCCCATAAAGATAGCTGATTCTGATATTGTTGAAAACTACGGATGAGAATATTCCAGCGGCCTGTTCCGTCAAAATTGAAATAGCCCAATGTGCCGCAATATGCACCTCTTGCTGCTTCCTCTAACTCTTCAATGATCTGCATTGCCCGGATTTTCGGAGCACCTGTGATTGAACCTCCTGGTAAGGCAGAGAGCAGCATTTGCATGGGATTAATATCATCTTTAAGGGTCGCAACGATCTCGCTTACCATGTGATGTACTTGATTAAAACTTTCAATCTCGAATAATTTTGTTGTTTTTACAGATCCTGTATTGGCATAAATGCTCAAATCATTACGTAATAAATCGACAATCATCACGTTTTCTGCTTGGTCTTTTTGAGAGTTTTTTAAGGTTTGTTTAGAAATAAAATCTTTTTCTGTATTCTCATAGCGAGGCATTGTGCCTTTAATAGGTCTAGTTTTAATTTGTTTATTTTGATTGAACTCGATGAAAAGCTCGGGAGAGCAACTTAATAATTCAAAATCATCTAATTTTAAATAACCTGCATATGGAGCATTTGTAAGTTGCCATAAGTCTTTAGCTTTATTTAATAAGGATCCTGAAAATTTAGCTTTAAACTCTTGGGTTAAATTAATTTGATAGCAATCTCCAGCCTTAATATATTCTTGTATTTTATAGAAAGCATCGAAATATTGTTTTTTAGACCATCTTGGTTGAATAGTGGTTTTTAATTCAAATGTATTTTTAGAGTTATTGGAACCAAAATTCTCTATTTTATTTTCAATATATGAGAATAGATCAATTGCATTTTCTTCATCACTAAAAAAATACCAATCATTATCTATATATTTTAAAAAAGATCGATATTGGCCTAGGAATAGAGAAGGTTGTATATGGTTTTGTCCATTAATAAATTGATGTGCACTGAAATCATAGCTGATAAAACCAATATAACCACCCATAAAACTTGTTGTTGATTCAATATCTTTATTTAAATTATTTTCTTTAAATTGAATGAAATTTAAAAGTTGATTTGATTTTGATCTATTTTTATATTCATTGAAATTTTGGCGCTCAAACTCTAAATAATTTTCATTTTGAATAATAATATAATCTTGTGGAAGAAATCCAATAGTTGGGTTGTTATTGTCATTTAAATAAATAAGCCCAGTTAAACCATCTAATTTTTTTAAAATATCGGCAGCATTTTTACTATATAAAGAGATTTTTTTCTTTAACTGAGACATTTTTAAATAAAAGAGTGTTTAATGAGAGAGTACTTAGTTTACTATAAGTTGTACTTCATCAGGAGAAAGTCTTTTAAGTACTAAACTTTTTGCTGATAAAATGAACGAAATTTTAACTAAGAATTTATTGTTTTTAGCAAGGTTTATGTAGAAAAACTTGAGTGTACCGTTTGTCGGGTAGTTGGCAAAAAATGCACAACACTAGTTGAACAAAAATTAACGTAGATGTAATTTAGTAATTGCTAAGCAAAACCGCTCAAGGATTGGAAGTTTCGGTTGCCATATAAAGAAAAATGCAATTTGAGACAATGAGAGTGGTTAAGTCAAAAAATAAATGCTCTTGGGAGAGTGCTCAATGAAAATGTTCACTAAACTTGCTTTAGTTTCTTCTTTAGCTATCAGCGCAAATGCAATGGCAATGCAGTCAATGGACGATGCTGCGCTTAGTGCTGCTACAGGTCAAGATGGTATTAATATCGGTATTGCTTTAGGTACTGACGGTATTAATATCAGTAAACTATATTTACATGATAATGATGGTTTGGGTACTGCAACAGGAATTGTAGGTGCATCAGGTACTGCGGGTGCGATCGCAATTAATGGTATCACTCTTAAACAAACAGGTACTGATCCACTTTTAAATTTAGCAATTGACACGAATGGTGCTTCTGGTACTAACGGTGCTTTCTTAAACGTTGCGGCAACGGTTGGTGCTGTTGATGTGCATGTTGGCTCAATTGGTGTGGGTACTTCTGGTACTGTAAATGAAACTACAGCAACTCGTGGTATCACTGAAACAGCGCCAACAGAAATCATTACTGGTTTAGATTTGTCTTTAGGTAAAATTACTGCAAATATCCAGTTAGGTGCTGCTCCTCAAGGTGCAATGATTAAAGTGAATTCAAGTTTGCAGGGTGGCTTAAATATCTCTAATCTTGGTATTAAAGATGCTGCTGGCGGTGGTACCATCAAGCTTGACAAAATCATGGTACGTGGCGCTAATGCTACAGGTGATCTAGATGTAAATGCTGGTATTTCTGTAAAAACAACAGGACTAGAAATTAAAAACAACAGTACTCAAGCAATGAATGTATATTTACAAGGTGTACATTTGGGTACAGCTGCTTCAATTGGCGATGTCGAAGTTCAAGGCTTAAATGTTGCTAATTCTACAATTACAATTTCTGGACACTAATTTTAAAAGTCAAAAAACAAAAGCGCGTTTAATACGCGCTTTTTTTATTAAATGAAAAAAGAGGTTTTAATATAGTTGTTTAATTTAAAATTATTATATGAATATTATATATCTAGATAAGAAATTAATCGAAGTGAGAATTAATTAACAATTTAAATAGAGTAAAACTATACATTCATCAAAAAGATTAAAAAAAAGCTGTTTTTTACAGAAAAAAAAGGTATCTTCAACACACAGGGATGTAGAGCTATTGCTCTAAGAATAAAATGAATAAGGCCAGTTAGGCCACCAGTTAGACCAAGTGCTTATGTTAGAGATTGCTTTAGGCTCGGCATTGATATATTACTTTGCGACAGAAGCCTTCGAAATAGAAAAAAAGCCACCGGGAACTGTTTATTATACAGAAACCGCCGATTCACGTAATTTATCTTTTCGCCGTAGTCATATTGAACCAGTCACGATTAAACCAGCTGTAGAAGATCAGTTCAGAGGTATTGTTCGTCAAGCTTATGACTATAGTTGTGGTTCAGCTGCTCTTACTACACTTTTAAATGGTTATGTGGGGACGAGTTTGACTGAACAGCAGACCATGAGTGGTCTACTACAGTACGGCGAATATCAACGTATTATTGAGCGTCGAAGTTTCTCATTACTTGATATGAAGCGTTTCGTTACTGCAATTGGTTTAGAGAGTGGCGGTTATCGGGGAGAGTTTTCTGATTTAGTTAAACTTGGTCAACCTGCAATCGTTCCTATTTCATATGCTGGTTTTAAACATTTCGTCGTATATAAAGCTTATAAAGATGGAAGAGTATATGTAGCTGATCCTGCTTTAGGAAATATCAGCTTTGATGAAAATCGTTTTAAAGAAATCTGGGACAATAATACTTTATTTGTTATTTCTGTTCCTGAATCTCAGCGTAAAGATCTATTAGCATTAAAAGAAGCTGATATGCGTCATGTAGAAGATGCAACAGTCAATCGGTATGCTTTTGTTGATGTGCAGTATCCAACATTTAATTATGACCGTTTAGCAAACAAAGCTTCAACGATGCGTCGCGTCTTGGATAATGATAACCATTCTCCAACATATAATCAGCCGATAGAAACTTATATGCGTCTTTATTACAAGCGTAAATAGTCAAATTTTAATTTAGTAAAATAAATAGATTGGGTGGGAAGAAATATGAATAATCGATGGATGAAGATGAGTGTGTTGGCATTAAGTTTAATTGCCATTACAGATACACTTTATGCAGATGATCAAGTTGCAGAAGCGAGTACACAAAATAGTGTAGCTGTTCCTGAGGTGAGTACAAAGCCAGAAGTAATGCCAACAACAAATTCAGTGCAAGAACAGAAAACAGCTCCGACCACAGAGGGGGGAATCACTGAATCTGCACCTACATCAGCTACTCCAGAAGCAAATCAAGCAGCTACTGCTTTACAGAAAAAAGAAGGTGATGCGAGTCAAGAAACAAATTTACAAGAAGTATTTACTTCAAATGAGCGTCAATACTCATTAATTAAAAAAGGGGTTATTTCTTCTTATTATGACCTTGATTATACATATTATCGTGATACTCGAATTGACTTAGCTTTATCGGATAATTCTTCTCAACTCAATCGTTTACGTGTAGAAGAAGATGCAAACCACACTTTAACAAATAGTTTTACTTTTCAATATGGTGTTCTTGATAACTTAACTCTTTCAGCAACTTTACCTTTTGTTGCAAAGTCTGAAATTATTAAAGATAAAACTACTGCTGGTTTGGGTGATATTGCTTTGGGTGCTCGTTGGGAACCATTTCCTTTAAAGCAAGGACGTTTACCATTAGTTCTTTTTGGTAGCCTATCCACCAAAACGGGTGACAGTCCGTATGAGATAGGCTTAGATGAGCTCTCTACGGGTAAAGGTTATTACTCTGTAGGAGTAGGAGCAAGTACTCGTAAGTATATCGATCCCGTCGTTTTATTCGCTTCTGCATCTGCCAATTATGGTTTTAAAGAAACAGGCCTTGATCAGGCACGTGGAGGAGGAAAAAACGGAAGAAGAATTCTAACTTCATTTGATCCTGGCATTAGCGGTGGTTTCTCATTTGGTTTCGCCTACTCGTTTAACTACGATGTATCTTTAACGATGTCTTATCAGCAAAGTTTCAACATGGATGCTGAGTTTGAATTTGATAATGGTAACGAATCTTACACTTCACCAGATCAAAGTAGCGCAATGCTCTCATTTGCTCTAGGTGTACGTGTATCACCTGAAACGATTGTCAATGGTACGGTGGGTATTGGTTTAACAGAAGATGCACCAGATATTTCGCTTGGTCTATCTTTCCCGTTAGATATTTTAGGTTTTGGCAAAAAGCAAAAATAAGGAGATATTAAGGTGAAATATCCTAAATTATGTCCTTTAACGGCGGCAATTGTAATCTCCGGTTTTTCTAGCTTTGCCAATGCTCAATTAGGACAAAACCTAGCTGTTGATATTCGCTCACTCTCAATGGGGAATGCTGTAACTGCAGATCCTCCTGGCATTAGTGCAGTTCACTTTAACCCAGCAGCTTTAGCTAAAATTGACGGCTTGCAGACAGATGTACAAGGAATTTTAGCGAACTTTGATATTCAAAGAGAATACTCTGCACCACCTGGATATAACGTTTTCGGTTATTCAGATGACCCTATTGTATGTAATGATAGACCGGAGGTTTCCGTTGGTATCTGTACCGATTTCAAAGGACCTGTACGCGGTGATGTGGAATATGCCAGCTTATATGTACCCATTCTTAAAAAAATGGTTGATTTAGGTGCTGGTTATCCATTAGTTGCTCCTACAGCTGGTATAGCTTATAAACCACCAGGCTCGAAAGTCACCTATGCAACAGCAATGTATGCACCATTAGTTGCAGGTTTTGGTGCGGAAAATGGTAACCCAAGTAATTATATGGGGCAACAAGTTGCTGTAGAGCGTATTACATATTTATCTCCGTCTTTTGGTTATCAGGTAAATGACCATTTATCAATTGGTGCTTCAGTGGGTATGTCCTACAACGCGATAGCCCTAAACACTGATCTACGTTTCCCCAATGAAATGATTGGTGTACTAAGGATGGTTGATGAAGTAGTTTGTAGACCATTTAAAAATAATAAGGAATTTTTTACCGATCTAATATTATTAGGTATTTGTAATACTCAAGAAGGAATGAATCCATTTAACAAAATGGGTGCATTACAGGTTTCATTAGAGCAATCATTGAGTCCTAGCTATAACTTGGGATTGCTTTGGGAACCAACTGATGATTTTAGTTTCGGTATGGTCTATCAAAGTTCAGCTAAAATGCGATTGAAAGGTAAGTACCTAATAGATAATGCAAAAGCTCCACAGCAGCTTATTGCTGCACTTAATTCATCAACTACTGGTAGTGTTGCCTCAGGAGTCTTACAGTTACCTGGATATATCCCAAATATAGAATCTGGTTTAGTAGCAATGGATTTGGAATACCCTGCCCATTTTCAAGCAGGGATTAAATATAAATTACTGCCAGATTTACAAGTGAATTTTGATGTAGGTTGGACAGACTATTCCGCATGGGATAAATTTAAATTTGAATTTGACCGTCAGATTTCACTACTTCAAGTGGCGAGAATTCTATCTAATGAGGTAACTCCAGAATCTTTAGCATTGCCATTAAAGTTTACTTCACCTTGGAGTTGGGGGATTGGGCTAGAGTATTCTGCTACAGATCGGTTGAAATTGCGTGCTGGTTATGAACCACGTGCTAGTGCTATCCCTGATGACAAACGTAATACAATGGTCCCGATTAATAATGCACAATTGTTTGGTCTGGGAGTTGGATATCGTTTCGATACCGATACGGATTTAGATCTTTCAGTTGGTTTCTTACGCAGTCGAGACAACATACCAGCCTGTACAAGTACTTTATCTAATAAATGCGGTGTCGATAATATCTTATTAAACCCTTATGCCGGTTTAGATGTTAAAACAAATACTAAAGTTACAGTGCTTGGTTTGAGTTATAGAACAAAATGGTAAGACAATATAAATGGATGTTTCGCCCTAAACTTGCTGTCTCAATATTAAGTATTGTGATGGCAAGTATTTCTTTATCTTATGCAGATGGTTTTTATACGATTATAGGTCCAGATGGTCGTCCTATGATCGTGCCTAGTAAAAATATTGAGCAAAAAAAAGAGTCTATTTCTAAAATAGAAATAAATCCTCAAAATTCACTTAATGAGGCTGTGATTATCCCAGATCCAATAATTATTAAAGAGAAAGAGTACAGAGATTTACCGAAAAAAATAGAACAGCAAAAACAAAAGAAATTAAATACTGCACCGACTGCACCGACTGCACCGACTGCACCGACTGCACCGACTGCACCGACTGCACCGACTGCACCGACTGCACCGACTGCACCCAAAGATACTAGCGAAAGTGCTATAAGTGTTAGCGAATTAAGTATCCCTGTGACGAAACCTAAATCTCTTGAAACAGAAAAATCCCAATCAGTTCCTAATGATGAATGGAAGAAAAAGCTCACTTTAGTTCCACCACCAATAAAAAGTTCTTCTCAAGCTCCATCCTCGTCAGACTCTTTAAAAGATAAGTCTAAGTTTACAATGATTGATAATGTTGAATATGTAAATAATGAGTATCTTGAAGATCAGGAATTCAATATAGAGGGTAAAAAACGGTTTTATCTTATGCCGGATGGCCTAGGGCGAACTGAATCAATAGAACGGAAAAAAGGTGTTAGTCGGTCAACATTAGATCAGCTTTTTAATCGACACTCTCAAGATGAGCAAAGCGCTGTTGTATTAGCTTCAACATATATGCGCTTATCCTCAGAAGAATTAGAGAGGGCTTTTGAACAAGATAAATGTTTTGTTAAAGGTTATACTAAATTAATTAAGACCCTTAGTATAAATAAAGAAGTAAATTTGTGGCCGCGGAAGCCATTAAAAGAAAAATTTGAATACGAGGTCGTCAAACTAGATCCTTCTGTTCAAAATTTAAAGTTTCTATCATTTGCTGCTAGTAATGAAAATCCCCTATATTACTGGCCTTTAGTCATCTTTTTGGATGATAAAGGCTGTATCTTAGAGGGTGTAAGTGGATTCAAAAGCAGATCTTATCCTTCTACGATATTACAGCATGCATCAATTCAAGGTGTTTTAAAAGTACCTCCTTCAGCAAAATATATCATGATGACACCTTTATCCTCTGCGGTAGATGTTGAAGAAAAAGAGTTAACAAATCAGGGACAAATTCAAATTTCGGTATTACGTTAAAAAATAAGTAGGATAGCTAATGAATAAAAAAGTTTTCTGGCCTTTTGCACTGACTACTCTAGCACTGATGTTAAATGGTTGTGGTGGTGGTGGTTCCAATATTAATGAAGATCCGAATTCAGGTGGTAATAATGGAAACCTAACTTCTGGTAGTTGCAAACCAAGTGTAAGTGGTAACTCGACTAGAGATTCAAATTGCTTTGAGTTTGCATTGGATTATCCAGTTGAAGGAATTAATTTTGATTGTAGTACGGCCCTCGGGCAGCATTTTGTCACTACCCTTTCACAGGGGACCGTGACGGGTACATGTAAAGTTGGTGATACTGCACGTTTCTATTTACAAGGTAAGAGCGATAAACAGATTTTCTTAGGTAGTGTGAAGCTTGATACAATAGGAAAATATACTGCTTTTGTGAATAATGGAAGTCAAAAAACATCATTACCTGTGTATTTAAGACTATTAGATTTAGCAAGTGGGATAACAGGTAAAACACCTGCGACTTTAGATAAAAATGATGAAACAATTAAAGTTGCAATTGCTTTGGTAAAAATATTCCAAAGTATTGGTTTTGAAAAAGGTGATAATCTGATTGGAGATATACAGCCTATAGAAATTACAGATGAGAAAAAGGATCTACTTACTAAGCTCTCTCAAAGCGTAACAGCAGCAGATTTTCAAAGTGGGGCGTATGCGAGTCTTTTAAAACCTTGGCTAGATGTCAGTCCAATCTCAGATGATGAAGCATATAAATTAGTAGTGCAAACAACTAATTTAAGTAATGCGGGAACTTATGAAGCTACAGATATTCTCGATGTTTTCCTATTTAGAGGATGTAATCTTAACTCATATGAAGAGTGTGAAAAAAATTCCTCTACTGCCTTGCGTGATAGTGTAAATTCAATGTACTTAGTGACAGACCGTCAAGGTTATACATTCGGTTATGGCTTACAATGGAATGGTGTTAGAAAGGATTTAACAGATCCTTTAAATCTTGTACGAAAAGTTAAACCAGTCAAAATGAATGTTAATGCCCAAAATACTTGGCTTCATCCAATCAGCAGAGAAATTCAATCAACTACACCTCTTCGTTTAAGTCTATCGGATAATCCAAATGAAGACATACAAATTTATCAAGGCAAATTATTTAATGATTATGCTATTGCAGGAAATGAATTTGTATATAAAACCTTGACGAATCTGAATACTGGAAATCCTCAACATTATGGCCGTTGGCGGCAAACTCTGGGTGGAGAAAACTATAATGGGGGAGTAGATATTTATAAAGGAAATAAGATTAGTTTTTTAGAAAGTAGTGTTTTTAAAACTGCTGGGAATGTTAAAACTGGAGAAAATTATATTTTTCCACTCTATGCAAATTTAACTTTTAATTTTGCGCAAACAGCGGCACAGCCTGTAAATTTAGGTATTGTTATTGATGAACATGGCGATATCCGAACTGATATTAAACCAAATGCCACAATTACTGATATGTCAGGGCAATGTGCCACAGTTACAGGCAACAATTTAATTGATAGTTTGGGTGTACAGCAATACCGTATTGGTACGACTGCTGCGACACTAAATGATCCGACAAACTCTGATCGCTCAGTTTATATTCGTATGATGTTAGCAAATCCAAAATTTTCGAATATTGATGGTGCGATGATTGGATTGACTTTCATTGGACCATCAGCAGGAACTGCAAAACTGAATTTATTTAATTTACTGGCAAATAAAGTAGATAATAATAGTATTAATCTTAATAATGGAGCAAAAGGGCTGGCTAGTTGGTATAACGCTCATGCAGCTGCACAAGCGAGTTATAATGCAATTGATAAAGTAATTCCAGCACCAACTGATGAAGAGAAAGCATTAGCACAACGTATTGTTGGTACAGTAACAATCAAATTAGCAGATCAGTCTATTCCAGCATGTAAAGCAATCAAAATTAAATCTTAATTAAACAAAATAAAAAGACCGCTATGCGGTCTTTTTTATGATTCAAGTGATTAACCTGTATGGTCTAAACGAGTCCCCAAAGTTTCAAGATGTGTTGGAAAAACTTGTTTCTTACGATCTTCAAAATAATGTCTTAATGTATGTTCGACACTAGGGAAGGCTAGTTCTGCCCATGGAATTTCATGCTCTTCAAACAACCGACTTTCGATGCTTTCTTCACCAGCACCAAAAATTCCATCTTTCAGCTGTGCTTTGAAAAGAACATAAATTTGACCAATACGTGGAATATTGTACATGCAATAAAGTTGTTCTATTTCTATTTCGGCTTCTGCTTCTTCACGAGTTTCGCGTGCTGCACCTTGTTCCATGGTTTCAAATAATTCCATATAGCCAGCAGGCAAAGTCCACAAGCCATAACGAGGCTCAATCGCACGACGACAGAGTAATACTTTATCTTCCCATAACGCTAAGGCACCGCAGATTACTTTGGGATTTTCATAGTGAATATTTCCACAATGAGTACAAACACGGCGTACTTTATGATCACCTAAAGGAATTTTTTGTTCGGTTTTATGCCCACACGCTACACAGAAACTCATAATTATCATCGAGTATAGAGATGACTCAGCATAACTGAATTTTTAGACTTACGCATCAACTCTATTCCCTAAGTTTTATTTTCAGATATGATGAAAAGAGAGACAGAATAATAGGTGAAAGGTATGGAAGAGCACTTGCTAACACAAAAGTTACAGCAAAGATTGCGCTTTTCCACCCGCATACAAGAAGCACAAGCAGCAGTACTGATAGCAATTACTAATGAAAATGATCCGAAGGTACTGCTTACACGCCGTTCAATACATATGAACAACCATGCGGGGGAAGTTTCTTTTCCGGGTGGAAAGCGTGATCCTAGTGATACTAGTAATATTGTTGTAGCGTTAAGAGAAGCTCAGGAAGAGACAGCTTTAAACCCCTTTGATGTGCAGTTGCTCGGTGATTTGCCGATGCAGCGTGCAAGAAGTGGTTTGTCTGTAAAACCGATCGTTGGACTTATTCCTCCAGAGGTGACTTTAATACCTCAGCCTACCGAAATTGATCGAATTTTCTTTGTCCCGTTACAGCAACTTATCGAGACGCGGCCAACACCCTATGAAGTTCGATATGCTCATCAGTCTTTATATTTTCCAAGCTTACAGATTGATAATGAAATTATTTGGGGTTTAACTGCTCGAATGTTAGTTGCTCTGTTTAAATATGGATTGGGTTATCAAAAAGATTGGCCATTTTTACTCAACTCACCAACCTTTGGAATGCCAAAGTTTTCTCATAAGAATAAATGATCAGGATTGATAAATTATGATGTATAGCTATCAAGGACAGCACCCAAAAGCATTACATGAGCCATGGGATGGTTGGGTTGCTCCAACTGCAACGCTAATTGGACAAGTAGAGTTAGGGCGTCAAGTCAGCATTTGGTTTGGTGCAGTAGTTCGTGCTGATAACTGTGTCGTTCGGATTGGTGATTTCTCTAATATTCAAGAAAACTCTGTCTTACATACCGATGCTGGACTTGAGCTAAATATTGGTGAATACGTTACAGTCGGTCATAAAGTCATGTTGCATGGTTGTACGATTGGTGATAATAGTTTGATTGGTATGAACGCCGTAATTTTAAATCGGGCGGTGATTGGTAAAAATTGTATTATCGGTGCTAATGCTTTAATTCCTGAAGGGAAGGTGATTCCAGATAATTCAGTGGTGATGGGTTCACCAGGCAAAATTGTCAAAACTTTAGATGAAGATGGGGCAGCGAAAATACGTTTGAGCGCATTACATTATGCTGAACACTTTAAGAGCTATGCAGATTTAAAAGAGTTTCACTTTTAAAATCTTTTAATAAGTTATTTTCTATGCCAAGCACAAGCTTGGCATTTTTATTTAGAAAGAGAACAACTCGCCTATCAGAGCCGAGTGGGGTATCATAACCCTCGTTTTTAATCTGATTTAATACTAAGGTTGTGCATGAAATTGCTGGCGTTGGAAACTGCAAATGAGCAGTGTTCTATTTCATTAGTCGATGAAACCCAAGAACTGTTTTTTCAACTCGATACGCGGGCGAAAGCACAAACCCAGACCATTTTGCCTATGATTGAGCAAGGGCTACAACAAACAGGTCTTGAAGTTGCTGGTTTGGATGCGATTGCCTTTAGTCGTGGGCCGGGTTCTTTTAGTGGTGTTCGAATTAATGCTGCTGTTGCCCAAGCTTTAGCTTGGTCACAAGATTTACCTGTGGTTCCAGTTTCTACATTGCAAGCTTTAGCACAAGCGGCATACCGACTTGAAGGTTTGGAGCAGGTGACTGCGGTACTCGATGCACGTATGAATGAAGTTTACATTGCAAGTTTTGTTCTAGATGAACAAGGAATTATGCAGTGTATTGATGAAGAAAAATTAATGAGCTATGAGCCAGCAGCAGCTTATGCAAAACATTGCTTAATTGGTTCGGGAGCCAAGCTACTTCAAGCTGATGCAGAGCATCAAACAATCACCGCAACTGCACAAGATATTGCTTCTATTGCACGTGTTTATGCAGTGCAAAAGCAGTGGGTTGATGCCGAACATGCTTTGCCAGTTTATTTACGTGATGATGCATGGAAAAAGATAGCGGATCAGGGTAAAGCAAAATAAAGGCAGTACTCATGCATATATATTTTGAAGAAGATTTTCAAGAACAAGCACAGCACTACCAAGCTGTGCTTTATTCTAGAGGTGTGACTGTCGATTTACAGCCAATTGAAAGGCTGAATGCACGGTTTTTACGCTTCAATCCTGAAATTGCCCTTTGTGTAGATGAAAACGGACTTTGGTTATCTGCTAATGGCATGAAAATGCAACCCGACTGGAAAGCTGAAATTCCACGTTTAAAACGTGCAAGTCTTAAATCGGAAATGATTGCCCGTGCTTGTCAGTTAGGTGAAAAGCCAGTACTGGTTGATGCAACAGCGGGTTTAGGCCATGACAGCTTACTTATGGCTTATCTAGGTGCCCAAATCCAGCTTGTTGAGCGCCATCCGATTTTATTTACTTTACTTGAAGATTCAAAAGCTCTGGCGGAACGTGATCCATTTTTAAGTCAATTTATGGATCGTATTCAACTGATCTTTGCTGACTCTGGAAGCTATTTACAGCAATTACATCAAGAAGCAAAAACGGTTGATGTAGTCTACCTTGACCCGATGTTCCCACAGCGCGACCAGAATCAACAAGCAATTAAAAAACAAGCTCAAGTCAAAAAGCAAATGCAGCTTTTACATCTTCTTTTACCTGAAGATGGTGAGATGGATTTGGGGGATAATTTGCTAGTTTTGGCACAGAGAGTTGCTAAACGTGTAGTCGTTAAGCGACCACGCCATGCTATTTTCTTGGCAAATCAAGAGCCAGCTCATCAATGGCAAGGGGATGCTTGTCGTTTTGATGCGTATTTTCAGTAGGCTTATGTAAGGTTAGGTTTTATTGCTTGAATAATGCACAAATATATGTGATATAGTTCAAAAGCATGATTGCTAAAATTCTTAGCAGGCATACACTTAAGATGCCTGTCAAAAACGAAATTTTTGAAAACCTTTTATGATTGATCTTAAACCCTCCATTAACTTTTGGCATGATTTTAAAAGCAACCAAATTGCCGGAATGTGGCTGTTTTTGGGGTCAAGACGTTCTTTACAGATTGTACATCCATCTATTCTTCAACTTATTGTTTGGGGAATTTTAGGGGGGTGTACTAACTCTCTTTACAGCTGGCTTGTAGCTGGTCAAATCGGTGATTTTAATTCACAAGGTTTAATTGGTTATGCGCTTTGGCCATTCATTGCTTTAATTGTTGGTATTTTCTTATCTCAGCGAACCAACCAACCTCGCTTAATGCTAGTTCCTGCTTTACTTTGGCTGGTTCTAGATACAAATATCTTATTAATTCAATGTTTAATCCAGTATTTGGGGTCTAACGGTTATCTCAACTTTATTCCCGATGCTATTTATAACGGAATTTTACCGAGTTTATTTGTAGCTTTATTCGTGTGGCAAAGTTTAGCCGTAATTTGGGTTTTCTCACGTGAGCTTAAGTGGCCATGGTGGGAACGTGCACTGGTTATGGTTGCGACTATTGCAACGATGGTGGTTTGGCAACTTTCTGTAAAAGATCAACCGATTTGGAAAGTAGAAGAGTCTGCACCAACGTTTGCTGAAGATGCTTTTTATGCGCAAAGTAAACTTTTAAATGATTCTTTAGAGCAAGTTCAATATGGTGAGCTCGCCAAAAGCCATTGGTATTTTCTAGGTGTTGCTGGCGATAGTTATCAAGATGTTTTTAAATCGGAAGTGGTCCGTATTAAAGAACAGTTTGATACACGTTTCGGAACGATTGGTCGCTCAATGATGCTGGTCAATAATCCAGATACCCGTACAGAGATTCCAATTGCTTCTAAAACCAGTATCGAGTTAGCTCTACGCCGTATGGGGCAGCAAATGAACCGTGATAGTGATGTCTTATTTCTATATATGACTTCACACGGTGAACAAAATCACTTTGAAATTGAAAATGCGCCATTAGATTTAGGGCAAGTGGACCCGAAATGGTTGCGAGAAACACTGGACAAATCCGGTATACGCTGGCGTGTAATTGTGATCTCAGCCTGTTATTCAGGAAGCTTTATTCCTGCTTTACAGTCTCCTGATACCTTAATCATTACCGCATCTGCTGCTGATAAAACTTCTTTTGGATGTAATAACGAAGCTGATTATACCTATTTCGGTCGGGCTTTCTTTGATTTAGCTATGCGAGAGCAATCGTCGATGAAAGACTCATTTAACACAGCTAAGCAAACAGTAACCAAATGGGAAGTGGCTCAAGGTGTTGAACCTTCCGAGCCTCAGTGGATGATTGGTAAAAATATGGAACTCATGCTACCTCAATTGGAAAAGTATCTATTTCCTCAGCAAAATACGGGTAGTGTAGATATTGCTCAAACAAAAACAGAGGCTAAAAACGATGCAACTCCTGCAAAAAAACCGCTGCTTTGAGGGCGAGCAGCGTATATACCAATTTGAATCTTCTTATTTAAAAGGACCAGCGAAGTTTGGTGTTTATTTACCACCAGCAGCTTTAGAAGGTAAAGCATGCTCAACTTTGTTTTACTTAGCTGGGTTAACGTGTACTGAAGAAACCTTTGCCATTAAAGCACATGCGCAACATATGGCAGCACAACTCAGCTTAATATTGATTACCCCAGACACTTCTCCTCGTGGAGAACAAGTTGCAGCAGGGGATAACTGGGATTTAGGTCAAGGTGCGGGCTTTTATATTAATGCTACGCAAGCGCCATGGTCTGAGCATTATCAAATGGAAAGCTATTTAATTGATGAGTTATATCCACTCATTTTAAAAAGCTTTCCTGTAAACGCTCAACAAGTTGGTATCTTTGGACACTCAATGGGTGGCCACGGTGCATTAACTTTAGCGTTTAAATATCCTGAAAAGTTTAAGTCGGTATCTGCTTTTGCTCCGATCTGTGCACCAACAGAGTGTGCATGGGGTGACAAAGCCTTTAGTCATTATTTAGGTGCAGACCGCGCTAGCTGGTTGGCTCATGATGCCACCGCTTTAGTCTCAAAGAATGGTGCAATATTTAGCGAAATTTTGGTGGATCAGGGGTTAGATGACCAATTTTATGAACAGCTTCACCCTGAAAAATTTAAGCAAGCATGTTTAAAAGCAGGACAGCCTTTAACTTTAAGACAACATGCTGGCTATGATCATGGTTATTATTTTATTCAAACCTTTATGGATGAGCACTTACAGTTTCATGCAATCCAGTTAGAAAAAGTATCTGGCTAATTAGTTTAGTGTTGCCATTCAACTTGAAATTCTTGTTGAGCCATACGGTTTAGATGATCAAGCACCACTTTTTCTAAGTGGTTGTGGTCATCTAACTGACTATCAATAGCAACGTTTAACTGCTCTGTTTCTGGTGCAAGCGTAATTGTTGCGGTAGGCATTAAGATTTTAAAATCTTGTTCAGTTTCTTGTACTTCAAATTTGTGCTTCCAATGATTAACTAGACGTTTTGCAATGCGTTTTCCATCGTTTGTTAATAGATGAGTTGTGCTTTTCATTATCAATCCTCACATTGGTTTAATGTACCTTAACAAATTCGTTTCGCCGTTAGCATTCTATTGTTGCAACGTTACGTTTCAAGTTTGAAATGTTGTCATTTAAGCAAGTAAGGGCGGGCCAAGTAGGTTCTTTTTTGTTATAATTTTTAGCCTCTCCTTAAACTTCTAGCCAGGTCATCCACCTATGTCCAAGCCTTATTTGATTGCTCCTTCTATTTTATCTGCCGATTTTGCTCGTTTAGGCGAAGATGTAGACAAAGTGTTAGCCGCAGGTGCAGATTTAGTGCATTTTGACGTTATGGATAATCACTATGTTCCAAATTTAACTTTTGGTGCAGGTGTATGTAAGGCTTTAAAAAACTATGGGATTACAGCTCCTGTTGATGTACATCTAATGGTGTCTCCAGTTGATCGTATTATTGGTGATTTCCTAGAAGCAGGTGCAGATATTATTACGTTCCACCCAGAAGCATCTCACCACATTGACCGTTCATTACAGCTTATTAAATCTGGTGGTGCTAAAGCAGGTTTAGTTTTTAACCCAGCAACGCCATTGCATTATTTAGATTATGTACTTGATAAAGTTGATCAAATTTTATTAATGAGTGTAAACCCTGGTTTTGGTGGACAAAAGTTCATTCCAATGACTTTAGAAAAATTACGTGAAGCGCGCAAAATTATCGATGCAAGTGGCCGTGATATCCGTTTAGAAGTTGATGGTGGTGTTGGCCCTGCAAATATCCGTGAAATTGCAGAAGCTGGTGCAGATATGTTTGTTGCCGGTTCAGCAATTTTTGGTCAACCCGATTATAAAGTTGTGATTGACCAAATGCGTGCAGAGCTTGCGAAAGTAGGCAGTGTTGATGCTTAAAAAGATAGAGTTAATCTAAAATAAACTTGTGGATAACTTTGTTTATAACTGTATGGATAACTGTGTTGATAACCGTATGGATAAGATGTTGGTAAAATAAACAAAATTAGATCAACCGTTTATTCTATAGACAAAAACTATGAAAAAAGAACGTTTTGGCGTTCTTTTTTTATGCGTGTTGAATAATTTATTAGCTGGTTTTTTATTAAGCTTTGCTAAAAAATAACCTGTGCAAAAAACGATGTAGCTCTGTGTAAAACTTTTTGTGCATAGATACGTATAAAACTGTAAAAGTGTCATGAAAAATAAAGCTAAATTTGGTTTAATAAGTTTTTAGTAAGAGACCTTGATCATTAATGACAGTAAAAATTTTAGCAGTAGATATGGATGGGACTTTTCTTAATTCCAAAAAGCAGTACAACAAAGCACGTTTTTTAAAACAATACGAACAACTAAAACAAAATAATATTCATTTTGTGGTAGCCAGTGGTAATCAACTTGCAAAACTTGTTACCTATTTTCCAGAAATTAATCATGAGATTGCTTTTATTGCAGAAAATGGCGCACATGTTGTAGATGCAGGGCAAGAAATAGCTTTTGCTCATTTAAGTCAGCAACAATACGTTGAGATTTTAAAAGCGATTGACTCTTCATATATCTCAACCATGGTGATCTGTGGGAAACAGAGTGCTTATGTGCATAGCAGCATGAACGCAGAAGACTATGCCAAAGTTGCCCGATATTTTGAAAAACTGACAGTTGTAGATGACTTTTATGCACTAGATGACTTGGTGTGCAAAATTACTTTTACCGCTCAGGAAAACGAAAGCTTTGCGATTTTTGAACATTTTCAGAAGCAAAGTTTTGTAGCAGATAAAGTTTTGGTACCTGTTTCAAGTGGTTTTAATTTTATCGATTTGATTCTTCCCGACCAGCATAAAGCACATGGTTTGAAGCTGTTACTACAAAAATGGCAGGTTGAACCTAATCAAGTGGTTGCGATTGGTGATAACAACAATGATATGCAGATGATTAAAGCTGTGGGTTATGGGTTTGCAGTTGAAAATGCAGTAGAAGCATTAAAAGCAGTGGCGCCTTATGCCACTGTAAGTAATGAGCAAGAAGGTGCATTAGAGGTGATTGATTTAGTACTTCAGCATCAACCCCCATTTGCTTAATTGCTCTATAACAAGCAGTTAAGATAGAAAATTGTATCTCTTTTAAAACTTCGTTATGCTAATGGCATTAAGATCACTCATCGGCTCTAGGCGATAAATCACAATGGCTCTACAACACTTACGCAAGTATGCTTGGTTTGTGTTCCTAATGGCTTTCGTCATTGGGTGGAGTGGTTTGTCTATTGCACAGACGCCTATGCAACATGATCTTCATACTATGCCGTGTCATAGCGAAAAATTTTCGCATAACAATATGCATACTCAAGCAAATGATCAGACCGTATGTCATCAAAAGATGACTCAGTCTCTTCATTCGCATGGTGAGCATTGTCAGGACTGTAACCCAGTCCATTGCCAAATGGTAAATTTGGCTCTGCAGCAAGCTGTACCTGACGTTGAATCCCCACTTATTCCTATTTCATATCAATTTAGCAGTATTTATCAGGCTCAACATTTAGCCGGATACTGGCAAGAGATTTTACGTCCTCCTAAAGCTTGATCCTTATTTACTTATTTTTTTAATTAAAAAGGATTACAGCAATGTCTCATAAAACAATTAGCAGCTTAGTCGCTGTATTTGGGCTATTGGTTTCACCATGGTCACTCGCAGCAATTAAGGAATATCACCTTAATATTAATGAACAACAGGTCAATGTTACGGGCCAACCTTTAAAACGAATTACCGTAAATGGCAAGTTTACAGCACCACTCCTTGAGTTTGAGGAGGGGGATGACGCTGTTATTCATGTTCATAATCAATTAAAGAATCAAGATACGTCTTTGCATTGGCATGGATTGTTACTACCAGGGTTAATGGATGGCGTACCTGGTTTTAATAATTTCAAAGGAATTGCGCCAAACGGAGATTTTGTTTACCGCTTTAAGGTGAAACAAAATGGCACCTATTGGTATCACGCCCATAGTAAAGGCCAAGAGCAAGATGGTTTATATGGCCCGCTCGTGATTTATCCAAAAAGAAAAATACCTGTTGCTGCTCATGAGAAAACGGATCGTGATTATGTGGTGATGCTTTCAGATTTTCATAATTCTTCTAGCGATAGCATTATGAAGAATTTGAAGAAATCTGCTGAGTATTATCAAAACCGCCGTGAAACCCTATCTGATGTTTTGAAGCAAGTTAAAACACAAGGCTTAAAAGCAACTTGGCAAGATCGTTCGATGTGGAATCAGATGCGGATGTTAAAAACCGATATGTCTGATGTGACGGGCTATACCTTCTTAGTCAACGGCAAAACACCGCAACAAAACTGGACAGCTAACTTTAAAGCTGGTGATAAGGTTCGATTACGATTTATTAATGCATCAGCGATGTCATTTTTTGATGTCAGAATTCCAAATTTGAAAATGACTGTTGTGAGTGCAGACGGGCAGCCAGTTAAACCAGTTGCAATTGACGAGTTTCGTATCGGTACAGCCGAAACCTACGATGTCATTGTAGAACCTACGCAATCAAATTATCAGATTGAAGCAGAGTCTATTGACCGCAGTGGTTTTGCCATTGGGACTTTGCACAATGAAAATACGCAAGCTGTAGGGCCAATTCAAATGCCGCAGCCGCGTCCACGTGCTTTGTTAACCATGGAAGATATGGGCATGAGTCATGGCAATGGGGCAAGTGATGAACATGCTGGCCATCAAATGAACATGCAACATGACATGTCGGCTATGCCTGAAATGAAAAAAGAAGCGAGCCATGCTAATCATGATTCTACAATGATGAATATGGATCATGACATGAAAAATAAGTCATCTAGCGAACATGATCATTCCATGATGCAAATGAAGCATGACATGTCAGCGATGCCTGAAATGAAGCATGATATGCAGGCAATGTCAGCTAGCGAGCATGACCACGCTATGATGAATATGAATCATGAGATGCCTGCGCAATCTGAGAATAAGCCTAAAAAGGATGAACCCGTTTATGGCTGGGCAAATGCTTCGACACCAGCGGGTATGAAAGCACTGCAATATAGTGATTTGCAATCTTTAACACCTCAGCCAGACACGCGTGCACCAGAACGTGAATTAGTTATTCGTTTAGGTGGCAACATGGAGCGTTATATCTGGACCATTAATGGCAAAAAATTTAGCGAAGCTGAGCCATTACAAGTTAAGTATGGCGAACGTATTCGCTTGAAGTTTGTGAATGACAGCATGATGGCCCACCCAATGCATTTACATGGGATGTTTATGCAATTAGAAAATGGCCAACAAGCTGAAAACTTACCAAATAAACATACTCTCATTGTTCCACCAGGAAAAACCGTTACTGCGTTATTGACAGCTGATGCCTTAGGTGAATGGGCGATTCATTGCCATCTGCTTTATCACATGAGTGCTGGAATGATGAATAAGTTGATTGTGGCTCAAGTGAATGATGGACAAGAACCTGCTCAAGCTCAATCACCTGTTCAATTTGAAAATGAGAAAGGAGCTAGTCATGCGCATCACTAAGTTATTTTCTCAAATGTTATATTGCGGTGCTTTCTCGAGCATATCAGTATTTACTTTTGCTCAAGAGCCTTTAACTCATGATCATTTACGTGAACATGGCGGACAGGTTTATCAAGCAACAAAAATTGATACTAGCTGGACTCAAAATGAAGAAGGAGAAGGTAGTTTTTCTTCTGAATTAGAAACTTGGGTGGGAACGGATGAAAATAAATTGTTCATTAAAGCCCATGTGGATAAAGCAGAGTCAGAAGATGCTAATTACGGCAGTTCAGTACTTTATAGTCGAAATGTAGCTGACTATTGGGATGTACAGGCCGGGGTAAACTACGAACGTTTGCAACGCGAAGATGAAAAGCAAGATCGTTGGGCAGGTGTCGTGGGTTTACATGGCATGGCACCTTACTTTTTTGAAACAGATGCATATCTTTATGCAGGTGAAGACCAGCTATGGAAGTTAAGTTTAGAAACGGAAAGGGACTTGCTCTTTACCCAAAAGTTAATTGGTAAACCTTATTTAAAAGCAGATGTCGTTTTGCAAGATGAATCTCGCTATGCAAGTAAAACAGGTTTATCAAGTTTACAAGCTGGTTTCCAAACCCGTTATGAACTCAACAAAAAGGTCATGCCATTTGTTGATGTCGGTTATGGCTATGAGAAAGGTTTAAAACAAACTGCTTGGCAAACTGGAACCGACTCCGAACATGGTTGGTATTATGGAGCTGGGTTAACACTAAAATTCTAATTGCCGAACAAAAAGTAAGCTTAAACATATGCCATTGGTTTATACTAATGGCATTGTTTTTTTGTGTCAGTTATGGTGCAAAGATGGCTTTAGAAAAACAAGAGAATCAAATACATTTAAGTAAAAATAGCTCTAACTGCGAATGCTCAAGCATGTCGTCTCAGGAGTGTTTCACGCCTAGTGAACCTGTGGCTAAAAAGAGTCAATGGGTAAGTTATTACCATATCCCCCGAATGGACTGTGCAGCCGAAGAGCAAATGGTACGGATGGCTTTGGCCTCTTACAATGACGATATTCAAGAACTTTATTTTGACTTACCAGCGCGTCATTTGGCGATTTATCATAGTGTTCAGGCTGAAATGATTACTCAAAGTTTACAGCGTCTGGGACTAGGGGCCGAGTTACAACAAACGCAGCCACATTATGAACCTGTTGAAAAACCTAAAAAGGTTCGAGCTAGTTCTTCAACCAATGCAACACAAAAACAAGTTTTACAATGGTTGTTACTGATTAATGGGGTCATGTTTGTTATTGAGTTGATGGCAGGCATTATTGCTTCATCGACAGGGTTAATCGCTGATTCGCTCGATATGTTTGCCGATGCTGCAATTTATGGCATTGCTTTATTTGTGGTGGATAAAAATCTAAATGCGCAATTAAGGGCTGCACATCTTTCGGGGTGGTTGCAGTTTGGCTTAGCCATGATTGTGTTAGTTGATGTGTTGCGCCGTTTTATTTATGGCAGTGAACCTGTTTCAATTCTCATGATTTTAATTGGCGGATTAGCGCTTGCGGCCAATATTAGTTGCCTTTATTTAATGAGAGACCATAAGGAGAGCGGGGCACACATGAAGGCGAGTTATATCTTCTCTGCAAATGATGTCATCGTCAACTTGGGTGTCATTGTCGCGGGAATATTGGTTGCCATTACAGGTTCGCGTTATCCTGATTTAATGATTGGATTGATTATTGTTTTGTTTGTTTTAAATGGTGCACGAAAAATTTTACAGTTAAAAAATGAATAATATTTTTCTGATAGACGCAAGTTTGTGTCAGGGTTTGCCTTCATTTTTTATTTTAAAGTAAACTGAGTCCTCACATAAAGGAGGAACGACCTCCCCCATAATGGGTCATCATGTCGGGACGACCTGACGCTATAAAAATTAGTGAATGTTATGGCTTGGGCTATTTTAATTTTAGCAGGTGTATTTGAAATCATTTGGGCATATTCTATGAAAATGTCCGAAGGTTTTACACGTTTAACCCCTAGTGTTATTACCGTAGTTTTTATGATTTTGAGTGTGGTTCTACTTTCAATTTCAATGAAAACTTTACCTCTGGGCACTGCCTATACGGTTTGGACAGGAATTGGCGCAATTGGGTCATTTCTCGTAGGTATATTTTTTCTTCATGAGCCTATTGGAGCTATGCGAATGATTGCCGCTGTATTAATTGTGTCAGGTTTGGTTTTAATGAAAATTTCATCGCCGTCTTAAGAGAATAAAACTATGTTGCTGTCTTATAAGTGTATCAATTCGCCTGTTGGGCAATTAAAGCTAGTTGCGAATGAAAATGCTTTGGTGGCAGTACTCTGGGACAATGAAAATCCAAAACGTGTTCGACTGGCTGAGCTGGTCGAACAACTTGAACATCCAGTTTTATTAAAGACCGAACAACAATTACAAGAATATTTTGAAGGTAAACGCCGAGAGTTTACATTGCCACTAGATTTCGAAGGAACTGCATTTCAAAAGCTGGTCTGGTCTGCTTTACTGACCATCCCTTATGGGGAAACAAGAAGTTATAAAGATATTGCACTCCAAATTGGCAATGAAAAAGCGGTGAGAGCAGTGGGCGCGGCAAATGGCAAAAACCCGATTTCAATTATTGCACCTTGTCACCGAGTCATTGGTGCGGGTGGAGCTTTAGTTGGTTTTGCTGGTGGTCTTGATAAGAAAGATATTTTATTAAAACTAGAGCAACAATGAGCCGTTTTTGCGCTCGATTTTTTTAGTCTTTTCTACTAAGCTGTCCACTATGATATTTCATAAGGTCAGTGCTTCACTGCATCGCTTTTTTGAAATATTGATCTTATTCATAACAAACTTTGGATGTTCTAAAAATGGCTGTCGGTGACGTAACAATGCCACAAATGTATGTGGTAAAAGGTGTAAAAATTGGCTCAACAGAAGCATATGTACGTTACCAAAACCGACGAGATTTAGTCATTTTTGAGTTTGCAGAAGGCTCAAATGTTGCTGGTGTATTTACTCAAAATGCATTTTGTGCAGCACCTGTTCATGTCTCTAAAGCTCATCTTGCCGAAGGTAATCCTCGCTATTTAGTGATTAATACGGGTAATGCCAATGCGGGTACTGGACCTACAGGTTTGAAAAACGCTCAGGATACTTGTGCGAAGTTAGCGGAGCTTGCTGGAGTAAATAGCTCTGAAGTACTTCCGTTTTCTACGGGTGTGATTGGTGAGCAGCTTCCAATGGAGCGTTTACTTGCTGGTCTTCAGCCTGCATTAAATAGTGTAAAAGATGCTGCTTGGAATGATGCTGCATCTGGCATTATGACCACAGACACCGTACCTAAAGGCGCATCTGAACAATTTGAACTTGATGGCATTACTTATACTATGACAGGTATTAGTAAAGGCGCTGGAATGATCCGCCCAAACATGGCAACCATGTTGAGCTTTGTAGCAACAGATGCACCTATTAGCCGTGATTTAGTACAAAAGCTATTAAAGACTACAGTTGAGCACTCATTTAACCGTATTACGATTGATGGCGATACTTCGACCAATGACTCTTGCATTTTCGTAGCAACAGGTCAGGCGGGTGGCGCTGAAATCACATCGGACAGCGATGCACGCTACGCTAAAGTGTTAGAAGTTCTTGCTCGTGTAATGAATCGTTTAGCACAGTTAATTGTCCGTGATGGTGAAGGTGCGACGAAATTTATTACTGTTGCTGTAGAAGGCGGCGCAAATACTCAAGAATGTTGTGACATTGCATATAGCATTGCGCATTCACCACTTGTCAAAACTGCACTCTTTGCATCGGACCCGAACTGGGGACGTATTTTAGCTGCGATTGGCTATGCAGGGGTTAAAGACTTAGACGTGTCTAAAATTCAAGTGTGGTTAGACGATGTACAAATCTGTAAAGACGGTGGCGCAGCTGAGGAATATACCGAAGAAGCGGGTGCGCGTGTTATGGCTCAAACCGAAATTACCATTCGTGTTGATGTAGGACGTGGTCAGGCCAAAGACACGGTATATACCTGTGACTTATCTTACGACTATGTCAAAATTAATGCTGATTACCGTTCTTAAATATCAGTTATAATCAAGCCTCGACAAAGAGGCTTTTTTATTAGCCCCATCTTTTGATATTAAATGATTCAATCCGTAAATCATTTAAGCAGTAACGTTATATGCGAGCAGGTATGCCAGCATGAAGGATAGAGAAGACGTTTTATGAGTGATGCGACTTTAATTGCCAACGATGCAAAAAACATTGTACAAGCGCATTTAGACCGTTTAGGTGAGCCAAAAGACAATCGCTTAAGTGAAGAAGCAAAACAACAAAAGTTTGCACAGATCGAAGCAGAGCTCAAAAAACGTGATGCTGTCCTTGTTGCTCACTACTATTGCGACCCTGAAGTACAAGAACTTGCCGAAAAAACAGGTGGATGCGTTTCTGACTCTTTAGAAATGGCCCGTTTCGGACGAGATCATGCTGCCTCAACACTGGTTGTTGCTGGGGTCAAATTTATGGGAGAAACAGCAAAAATTCTGTCTCCTGAAAAAACAATTTTAATGCCGACACTTGAAGCAACCTGCTCACTAGATTTGGGCTGTCCTGTCGATGAGTTCACGGCATTTTGTGATCAGCACCCTGACCATACCGTAGTTGTTTATGCTAATACATCGGCTGCTGTTAAAGCACGTGCAGATTGGGTCGTGACATCAAGCTGTGCGGTTGAAATTGTTGAGCATCTAGACAGCTTAGGTGAAAAAATTATTTGGGCACCAGATCAGCACTTAGGTCGCTATATTCAGAAGAAAACTGGTGCAGATATGTTGCTTTGGGATGGCGCATGTATTGTGCATGAAGAATTCCGTGCGCGTGGTATTGCCAACATGAAAGCACTGTATCCAGACGCTGCTGTATTGGTACATCCTGAGTCACCAGAGTCAGTTGTAGAAATTGCAGACGCGGTAGGTAGTACGTCTCAACTCATTAAAGCTGCGCAGACTTTGCCAAACGAAAGACTCATTGTGGCAACAGACCGCGGTATTTTCTACAAAATGCAGCAAGCTGTACCGAATAAGATTTTAGTTGAAGCGCCAACAGCGGGTGAGGGGGCAACTTGTCGTTCATGTGCCCACTGTCCTTGGATGGCAATGAATGAACTTGACGGAATTTTAGAAGTTTTACAAAAAGGTGATCAGGAAATACACGTTGATCCAGCGCTTGCTGAACGTGCCAAAATGCCTTTAGATCGAATGTTAGCCTTTAGTGCATCGTTAAAACGTTAAAAAACCTCAAAATGCTTGTTAAATATACATTTGATAAGGATTTTTAACTTTTTTTGAGAATAGGTGTTGACGTCTGAGGGCGTCGCGCCTAGAATGCACAGCGTACCGCACGATGTGCGATACAGCAAAAGCTGAGATAGATCGGAGCATAGCACAGCCTGGTAGTGCACCTGGTTTGGGACCAGGGGGTCGTAGGTTCGAATCCTACTGCTCCGACCACTTAAAATAATATTTTAAGATCGGCGAAGTATCGCATGATAAGCATCATCGGTTAAGCGCCTGTAGCTCAGTTGGATAGAGCATCCGCCTTCTAAGCGGATGGTCACAGGTTCGAATCCTGTCAGGCGCGCCATTTGGTAGCTTGGTACATAGAACTTATTTGATGGTGGATGTAGCTCAGTTGGTAGAGCCCTGGATTGTGATTCCAGTTGTCGCGGGTTCGAATCCCGTCATTCACCCCAATTTCGGAGCATAGCACAGCCTGGTAGTGCACCTGGTTTGGGACCAGGGGGTCGTAGGTTCGAATCCTACTGCTCCGACCATATTTAAAAGCGTTCAAGCTTTGAAAATATCCCAAATATTGAAAAGAATTTCTTCTAGTCTTACAGGTAGAAGGAATTTTTTTGTTTTTATATATTTAAATTTTAATTCATACACACTCCAATATTTGAACTTGTTTATATAAGCTCTGTTCTCTGTTCTCTGTTCTCTGTTCTCTGTTATTGATATTTCTGCCTTAACTCATCTTTTTCTTGATCTGATAGAAATGCGATTTTTAGGCCGTTTTCTTGAGCTGTATAAATTTGCTCAGGGCTTAAACCTGCTAATGGGGCGGCAGTTAAATATTCATGTTGTATCTCAATGCCTTCTACCGCTGGGTCATCTGTATTAATGGTGGCAAGCACACCATGTTCTAAAAAAGTCTTTAATGGGTGTTGTGCTAGTGAGGGTACTGTGTTGGTTTGAATATTTGAGGTGAGGCAAGATTCAATACCAATCTGGTGTTTTGCCAAATAATCTAAAAGTTTTAAATCTTGAACTGCTTTAACACCATGTCCAATTCGTTCAGCGCCTAATTCTTCAATGGCTTGCCAAATACTTTCGGGACCGGCAGCTTCGCCTGCATGTACTGTAATATGCCAACCTGCATCACGCGCTTTTTTGAAGTGGTCAATAAATAAATTGCCCGGAAAACCAAGCTCATCTCCAGCAAGATCCAGCGCTTTAATATCATTTTTATGGGCAAGCAGGGCATTTAATTCTTTTTCGCAAGCTTCTTGGCCAAAAGTACGACTCATAATCCCAATTAGGTTCGCTTTTACTCCGTACGCTTGGCTGCCTTCTTTTACTCCAGCAATCACAGCTTCAACTACGCCTTCAAGTGGAAGTTGATGGGTCATACCCATGTAACCCGGTGAAAAACGTAGTTCTACATAGTCTAGGCCTTGCTGTGCTGCATCCTGCATGTTTTCAAAAGCAATACGTTTGCAGGCATCTAGGCTCGCTAATACTTTTACACCCCAATCGAGCTTAGATAAAAAACTTAATAAGTCTGGTTGGTTATCCATTACTTGTACGTGGGGTCGTAAAGATTCAATGTCGTAAGCAGGTAAATCTAAATTGTATTGTTGCCCCAAGTCTAAAATGGTTTGAATGCGGATGTTACCATCAAGGTGGCGGTGTATATCTGTAAGCGGGAGCGTTTTTGTAATCATAGACTTCTTCTTATCTGTTGCTATTAATTCATCATGCCTGTTTAGATACGCTGATAAAAGTTTGGATTTGCTATGTTTTTGTGAAAAGCGTTGAATTGAGTTTTTTGAACTTACTATATTTGTATAAGTTTTAATTTTGATGACATTGTTCTGGCCTAAGAAGATAACGCAGTCTGTGTAAGATACAAGCACCAAGATTTTTATTGTTTTTAATTTCGCTGAGCCTGTTTTTTGTTGACTCTTCAAGAGTGGATTGGCTGAAGAATGGTCATTGGTATTTTGGCTTTTACTTGTAAATATGAATAAAGGCTTGCTAAAGACCAAACTGATAAAGCGATTAATTTATCTGTAGAAATCTATTTCTGGTAAGTAAATGAAAAAGAAGAAATAGGAAGCACTCAAATGAAGTCGGTACTTTGTCATCAAGCAAAACTACAAGTGGTGGACCAACCAAAATTAACCCCTGCTAAAGGACAGGTTTTATTGGAAGTGGTGCGATGTGGGATCTGTGGCTCTGATTTGCATATGCAGCATCACTGCGACCACATGCATGATTTGGCTGCACGTGTCGGGTTTAATGGTTTAGCGAAGTCTACAGATCCGTTTGTACTAGGACATGAGTTCTGTGGCAAGGTTTTGGATTATGGTCCAAAAACACGTCATAAATTTAAAGCAGATACACTTGTTTGTGCAATGCCGCTTTTAAATGTAGATCAGCATGGTTACTTGTCTACAGGACTTTCTCCAAATGCTTCAGGTGGTTATGCCGAGCAAGTATTGGCTCAGTCGAGTTTGATGTTTGAAGTACCCAATGGTCTAGATGCAGATAGTGCTGCCATGACTGAACCTATGGCTGTTGCATTGCATGCTGTTCGCCGTAGCCGTGTGAAAACTGGTGAACCCGCTATTGTGATTGGTTGCGGTCCTGTTGGGCTAGGTGTCATATTAATGCTTAAAGCGGCTGGGGTTAAAACTGTAGTTGCCAGTGACTTTTCACCAAACCGCCGTAAGCTTGCCGAGCAATGTGGTGCGGATATTGTGGTAGACCCTAAAGAGACATCGCCATTTGCCAACTGGAAAGAGTTTGGTTTGCTTGGCAATGTTTCTGACGCAATTAACATGGGCATGGGACTATTTGATAAGTTGCAAGCAACACGCTTACCGTGGTGGCATGGATGGCGCATGATTGATAAGTTAGGTGCTCTGCCAAAACGTCCTGTTATTTTTGAATGTGTGGGCGTACCGGGTGTTTTGCAGCAAATTATTGAAGGTGCACCTTTGTTTTCCCGAATTGTTGGGGTGGGCGTGTGCATGCAAAGTGACAAAATAGAACCCGCACTTGCGATTAATAAAGAGCTAGAAATTCAGTTTGTGTTGGGCTATACACCGCTTGAGTTTAGAGATGCGCTACACATGATTGCAGAAGGGAAAGTGAACTGTTCACCACTGATTACGGGTGTTGTTGGCCTAGAAGGTGTAACTAATGCATTTGAAGCGTTACGTGATCCTGAACAGCATGCCAAAATCTTGATTGACCCGAAACGTAGCGGTTCAGATATTCAATTAATGAGTCATTAATTTCAAAGTCATTTATGCTTAACTAAAAGGTTGTGATCTTATCAATCACAATCTTTTTTTATGAGTATTGTTCGCGTTATTGGGCATAAATAAAGGCTATTGAGCTAATTCGTATTGGTCTTTAGTTGTTCTAGTTCTTGGTAAATCCACTCAACAAATTTTTGAATAGTCGGTGAGATGTCTTGGCTTGAGTGAATGAGGTAGTACTTTCGGCTGCCTTTTAATTTTTTATTGGAAACAATCACCAGTTCCTTTTTTTGTAGTTCAGACTCAATCAACATTTGTGGAATTAGAGCCATTCCCATGTCATGACTGGCGGCAACCGCAAGCATTGAAAATAACTCATGGCGTTGTCCATCAAAAGGTTTCGGGTGCTGCATCTGATGGGTTAGAAACCATTCTTGCCAAATGCTAGGCCGAGTGGTTTGTTGTAGTAGGGGAATTTTTAGTAAATCTTCGCAGCTTAAATCATAGGTATTTTCATTAATCATCACAGCATCTGGAAAATACTTTTCGATGAGTCTTGGTGAGCATACAGGTACAATTTCTTCATCCATTAAATAATGTGCTTGTATGCCGGGCCAGTGGTCAATTTGCTGTTGTGTACCTGCAAAAATAGCAGCATCAAAAATATTGTCATTAAATAAAAAAGGTTTGGTACTGGTTTCTAAATGTACTGTAATTTCAGGGTGTTTTTGATTTAAAAGATGGAGCTTGGGTAATAACCATCGCGTTGCAAAGGTAGGAACCACACCTAACTTTAATGTTCCACCTAAACCCTTATGAGAAATCACATCGGCTGTACATTTCTCTAAGCCTAATAAGTAAGGCTTAATACTTTTAAAATACTGCTGACCAGCAATGGTGAGTTCAACACCATGCCGAGTACGTATAAAGAGTTCAACGCCCAAGAAATCTTCTAACTGCTGAATTTGGCGCGAGACTGCACTTTGGGTAATACATAACTCTTGGGCAGCATAGGTATAACTTAGATGTTTTGCTGCACTTTCAAAGCAAATCAGGCCCTGAATGGATGGGATACTTCTTCGCATAAATAAATCCTTTTATTTGTCGTCATATTTCAAAACAGCATATGACCTAAATGCAGAGAGCAGAGTTTAGTATAAAAATAAGCCATTTTTAATGAAATACAACGAATTAAATATCTAAATTTAATGCATCTTATTTTAAATATGCGTAAGTCGCATATCTGCATGAACATTTATCGTTTGATTACTGCATTTTTCACGCATAACATCGAGTTAAATAAAGAAGATCAAATCAAGCAGAGGATGCGATGAATCACATGGTGACAACAAAAAAAGCAAAAGTTCAATTTAACTGGCAAGACCCATTTTTAATTGAGCAACAGCTTACCGAAGATGAGCGCATGATTCGTGATACTGCTCATGCCTATTGCCAAGAACGCCTGCAACCCCGTGTACTTGAACAATTCCGTCATGAAACAACAGATCCATCTATTTTTCGTGAAATGGGAGAGCTTGGCTTACTGGGGCCAACCATTCCTGAGCAATATGGCGGCGCAGGTTTGAACTATGTGAGTTATGGTTTAGTTGCGCGTGAAATTGAATATGTCGATTCGGGTTACCGCTCTATGGCGAGCGTGCAAAGCTCATTGGTCATGGTTCCGATTCATGAATTTGGTACCGAAGAGCAAAAGCAAAAGTATTTACCTAAACTAGCTACGGGTGAATACATTGGTTGTTTCGGTTTGACCGAACCTGACCATGGTTCAGATCCGGGCAGTATGATTACACGTGCTAAAAAAGTTGACGGTGGTTATCGTTTAAGTGGCGCAAAAATGTGGATTACCAATAGTCCAATTGCCGATGTATTTGTCGTTTGGGCAAAAGAAGTTTCTGCTGAAGGTAATGTTGGCGATATTCGCGGCTTTATTTTAGAAAAGGGCTGGGAAGGTCTATCTGCACCTGCCATTCATGGCAAGGTCGGTTTACGTGCCTCAATTACAGGTGAAATTGTAATGGATAACGTTTTTGTACCTGAAGAAAATGTATTCCCTGAAATTCGAGGTTTAAAAGGCCCATTTACCTGTCTAAATAGCGCCCGTTATGGTATTGCATGGGGTGCAATGGGTGCTGCCGAGTTCTGCTGGCATACTGCACATCAATACACCATGGACCGCAAACAATTTGGCCGTCCATTGGCTGCAAATCAGTTAATTCAAAAGAAACTGGCAGATATGCAAACTGAAATTGCTTTGGGTTTACAGGCAGCTTTACGTTTTGGCCGTATGAAAGATGAAGGTATTGCATCAGTTGAAGGGACATCTTTAATTAAGCGTAATAACTGTGGAAAGGCGCTTGATATCGCTCGTATGGCGCGTGACATGATGGGTGGAAATGGCATTAGTGACGAGTTTGGCGTGGCACGTCATTTGGTTAATCTTGAAGTCGTAAATACTTATGAAGGTACACATGACGTTCATGCCTTGATTTTAGGTCGTGCACAAACAGGCATAGCCGCATTTAGTAACTAACTCATTAATTTTTAAAAGATCGAGGTGTTCTTTCGAGAGCACCTTTAGGGATTTTTACGCAAAAATTTATGGAAAATGACAAGATTCATCGTAAGGATACTCATGTGAAGATGTGCCTCTGTGTACTTAAAACCAAATGTAAAATGATGAAAATATAGAAGATTAAGTCATGCAGAAAACATAAGTAGGCTACCGATGACTCATTTGGGAAAATGAGGAACTAAATATGAACAATGACGTTCAAGTAATATCGAAAGAATTAAGAACTACATTTCCAAATAACCTTGGAACATATGAAAGGATTGGACCAAATACATGGAAATGGGCCTTGTTATTTGCCTATTTTGCAATGGTAGTCGATGGCATAGATATTATGCTGTTGTCTTATAGCTTGACCAGTTTAAAGGCAGAGTTTGGTTTAAGTACCTTTCAAGCAGGTGCCTTAGGTAGTGCTTCTTTGGCAGGGATGGGGATTGGCGGTATTTTGGGTGGTTGGGCATGTGACAAGTTTGGTCGCGTACGAACCATTGCCAACTCGGTAACCTTCTTTTCGATAGCGACCTGTTTATTAGGCTTTACGCAAAGCTTCGAGCAATTTATGGCTTTACGTTTTATTGGTGCTTTGGGTATTGGTGCACTTTATATGGCTTGTAATACTTTAATGGCTGAATATGTGCCAACCACTTACCGTACAACGGTCTTGGGCACACTACAGACGGGTCAAACCGTAGGTTATATTGCTGCGACTTTATTAGCTGGCACAATTATTCCAGATCATGGCTGGCGTGTTTTGTTCTTCCTGACCGTAGTGCCTGCTTTTGTTAATATTTTCCTACAACGATTTGTGCCAGAGCCAAAATCTTGGCAGCTCACCAAAATTGAAAGCTTACAAGGCAACAGACAACCTAAAGAAATGGTCGTGGCTGAAAATCCGAAAAGTAGCAGCATTTATAAGCAAATTTTTAATAACTTTAAGCACCGTAAAATGTTTTTGTTGTGGATGACCACAGCATTCTTCTTGCAGTTCGGTTATTACGGCATTAACAACTGGATGCCAAGTTATTTAGAAACAGAAGTGCATATGAACTTTAAAAACTTAACCAGTTATATGGTGGGTTCATATACCGCAATGATTCTAGGCAAAATTTTAGCGGGTTATCTTGCAGACAAATTTAACCGCCGTGCTGTTTTTGTGTTTGGCACAATTGCCAGCGCCGTGTTCTTGCCAATCATTATTTTCTTCAATACCCCTGACAACATTTTGTATTTATTAATTACTTTTGGCTTCTTATATGGCATTCCATACGGTGTAAACGCGACTTATATGGCTGAAAGTTTTTCAACTGATGTACGTGGCACAGCCATTGGTGGTGCCTATAACATTGGTCGTGTTGGGGCTGCGATTGCACCAGCCACCATTGGTTTCTTGGCATCGGGTGGCACGTTTACCATGGCCTTTATTGTGATGGGCGCTGCGTATTTTGTTGCGGGTGTATTGCCAGGATTATTTATTAAAGATCGTCAGTACGATCCGCAAAAACAATCATAAACAATGACAAGGAGGTGCTCTTAGTACCTTCTAAAAGATAAGGGTATCGTTATGGGTGCATTACAAGGAATTCGGGTTTTAGATTTAAGTCGTGTACTTGCAGGGCCATGGTGCGGGCAAATTTTGGCAGACCTCGGCGCAGAAGTGATTAAAATTGAACGTCCTCGAGTAGGTGATGACACCCGTATGTGGGGGCCACCATGGATGCCCGATCAAGATGGAAATATGACTCGTGAATCTGGTTATTTCCAGTGTACCAACCGCAATAAATATTCGGTTGCGGTGGACATTACCACATCAGAAGGTCAGGCCTTAATTTATGAAATTGCCAAGACTGCCGATGTCGTGATTGAAAATTATAAGACAGGGTCTTTGGCTAAATATGGCTTGGACTACGCGTCATTAAGTGAGTTGAACCCGAACATTGTTTATTGCTCGATTACTGGTTTTGGGCAAAATGGCCCACGTGCAGAAGAACCCGGTTATGATTTTATTATTCAGGGTATGTCTGGTTTAATGAGCATTACTGGTGAGCCTGATGATGTGGCAGGTGGTGGTGCGCAAAAGGTTGGTGTGGCTGTGGTAGATATTCAAACTGGATTGTATTCCACCATTGCCATTCAAGCGGCACTGATTGCACGCTCACACACAGGACGCGGTCAGTATATTGATATGTCACTCCTTGATGTACAGGTCGCGGCACTGGCAAATCAGGGAATGAACTATTTAGCTTCGGGTAAAGCACCACAGCGCATGGGTAATCAACACCCGAGTATTGTGCCGTATCAAACTTTTAAGGCTAAAGATAAAGAGTTTATTATTGCTTGCGGTAACGACAAGCAGTTTAAAGATTTATGTATTGCGATTGGTTATTCAGAGCTGCTCGAAAATGAAAAGTTTGTCCGTAATCAGGACCGCGTAAAGTATCGAAATGAACTGATTCCTTTATTGTCGGAGCACTTTTTGCAGAAAACTGCCAAAGAATGGGTTGAGATGATTCATGCTTTAAAAGTACCTGTAGGTGTTATCAACTCTATTGAAGATGCTTTGGCTGAACCACAAATCGTACATCGCAACTTGGTGGTGAATATTCCTCATCGTTTAAATGAAAACTTCCAAACCATTGGCTCACCCATCAAACTGTCTGATACTCCAGTTGAATATCATCATGCGCCGCCAGAACTTGGTGAACATACTGCTCAAATCTTATCGAGATTTAAAACAGCAGAGGAGCTGGCTACGTTAAAAGAGAAAGGCATTATTGATGGGAAAATTGCTTAAGCTATTGCCGCTTTTAATGTGATTCAATTTAAATGAAAACTGTGATTCGCAATAAATCACAGTTTCTCATTAGAAAATAAGACTCTTAATATTTAAAAATAAGCGGCAGCTCTGGTCTGAAATCATGAATTATTCCTTGAGGCTCATGATCAAAACTAATTTCCATTAAATGCTCCGATCCATTAGTCACTTCAAAATTATCAACTGTATTGAACAGTAATGAAGTCGGGTGCTCTTCAAGGTTTGGAATAGAAACTTTAATCGCGGTGATTTCTGATAAACCTTTGTTATGCACAAGTGGTTGTTGTTTGTCTTTTGCAGCAAGATCTGGTCGTGAAGCAAATGAAAGGAAGAACCACATCGGTTCAGATACAACAGCATCTTTGGCAACATTTACTTCTAAGCTGGCTGGTAAATAGCTTGGCTTGTAAACCCAATTAGGAAATTTTGCGCCGTTATCATCTTTATTTTTAGGTCTAAAGCAAATTCCAAAAGGGGATGCGATATTATCTTGAGCACTGAGTCGTTCAAAAAGCAGAGTTGGTTTGGTGAGATCGCTTGAGGCTTCTTCTGGATTATTTAAAAAGATTAACTCAATAAAACTGTTTTTAAAGAAAAAGCGTCTGTTTTCGGTACCTTGACCCAGGTGCTTGTTGGATGAACCTTCTGTTAGACCGAATTTTTTTAAAGTTTCAGCTTCGGGAGCGCCTGATTGTACACAAATAAAAATATGGTCCACTTCCATTTTAAGTTCTCATGCTAATGTTTATGAATATTAAATAATTGATTAATAGAGTTTTTCATGTTTGTCGCAAGTGTTTCATCGAAACCATCGACTAAAAAGCGGCTAATGAGTCCTTCAATCACCGTATAGATCAGCTCAGATAAAGCTTCACCATTGGGTATATTGCAGTTTTGTGCAATCAATACTTTAATCCATTGTTTATGGGCTTTAGAAATAGAAATAATGTCTTGATCATCTTGGTTAGATTCAGCAACTGCTCTTACAAATAAACAGCCTTTAAAAAAATCTTGCCTAAACCAATTGGTGTGCCAATCCAGAATCTTATTGATGGCTTCTAACCCTGTTGTATCTCCTACATAGCCCAAAAGACTTTGCTTAAAGCGTTCATCACGTGCAATGAGTACAGATTTAACCAATTGATTTTTATTTTTATAGTAAGTGTACATGGTGGTTTTAGAGCACCCAGATTCATCGCGAATCAAGTCAACGCCCACACCAACAAAACTATTTTCATTAAATAACTTCTCGGCTGTATCTAATATTTTTAAGGCTGATTTAGACATAAAACTTTTCCAAAAAATAAAATAGTACAGATCTGTACTATTTGAAATTTTATCTATATGCTTTTTAAAAAGCAACTTCTGTCTAAGGAATAAAAATCATGTTCTCGATCTTTTATGGCAAAGAAAAACTAGCACCATCGCCCAATAAAATTGATATTTTAAGAAGCCTTGTTGGGGGGACGGTCAGTATTTTTATACTGTTGTGGTTGAGTAAGATCACACACAATATCTTTATCATGGCGCCGTTTGGTGCGACCTGTGTATTGCTCTATACCGTGTCGCAGTCACCTTTGGCACAGCCGAGAAATATTATATTTGGACATCTTATTTCAGCTTTTGTAGGTTTGTTTTTTCTAAAATTTGTCGGCGTTTCCATTTTTACAATTGCTTTTTCCGTGGGCTGTGCCATTGCGCTCATGCAGGTTTTTAAATGCGTTCATCCACCTGCTGGAGCTAATCCTTTGGTTATTTTGCTCACCGCAAGCAGCATACATTACGCGTGGAGTTTCTTAATTTTCCCTGTTTTGGTTGGTGCAGTGTCTTTGGTTTTGGTGGCGATGCTCATTAATAATATTAAAGCGAGTACGAAGTGGCCGATGTATGGCTTAGGAATTTTAAATAGTAAAAAGTAGGAAAGGTATGAAGTGTTTTGAGCTTAAAATAATGAAAGTATTCACTACGCCAAGATAGTGAATACTTTTGAATGAAATTATGACTTATTAGAAATACGTTCTTCGATGGCAAATTTGAGTAAAGAAGCACTGCGGTAAAAACCGTGTGCGAACTTTCCAAATGGCATGGTAATAAAGAACGTCATGACCGTAGCTAAATGGAAAATCAGTAAAAGTGCCATGTAAGGGGTATTGCGAAATGCCATGAGTGCTAGCCCTGAAGCACTAACGATAAGTAGAAGGAAAATAAAGCCTCGATCTACAGGTTTTTGCTCACGGTCACCATGCAACGGATGACGTTTAAGATTTAAATAGAGTAAGCCAGCAGGCCCGACAACTAAGCCAATTCCACCTAAAGTGCCTAAAATCACAGGCAAACTTAGGTAAGGATAAGGCGCATGTAGGTCAAGAAAATAGTGATATAAAGTCGCTACACCTGTAGCTGCAAAGCAGAGCATAAAGCCATAAAAGGTGAGGTGATGGAATACGCGGCGGATTTGTGTGTAACGGTCATCTTGCTCATTACAGCCTTTACCATGCCCACCATCTAAATATTTAAGTGTTAAAACATTTTGGGTGGCTTGAACAAGGTCTGGTTTCTCAACTTTGCCATGAATGACTTTAGAGGTTTGTCGCCAGAATTTGCTAATTCCGATGCCGAGTAAAACAATTGCAACTGTAAAGGTTGCTCCAAACAATAGGGCTAAAAAGTTATGCGGGAAAATCGCATAGAAATTACCTTGATAGCCTGCAAACAGGTCGGTGCCTTTGTACCACACTACGGCTAACATGCAAAAAAAGAAAATAAGTGTTAAAGCCGAGACAAAAGGAATACCTACAGACTTATAAAGTCGACCTAAAGGCTGAGGGGTCGCAAATTCTTGGTAAGTTTCTAAACGTACTTGTGCCATCGCTTTAGGAATGTTTACCCCAAACTCATGAGGTGGGGCATACTGGCAAGCATGTAAACACGCACCACAGTTATGGCAGAGGTTTGCGAGGTAATGAATATCGGCTTGGTTAAACTCAAGGCGTTTGGTCATGGCCGCAAATACAGCGCAAAAAGACTCACAGTAGCGACAAGCATTACAAATCTGTAGGGCTCTTTGGACTTCTTGCTCATGGTCAGAGAGCTGAACAACTGGAATTAGGGCTTTGCTATTAGCATTCATGTTCAACTCCTTGTGAAAGTGCATAGTGGGCTGCATTTTTTCCGGCAATGCGTCCAAAGGTTGTGCCAATCGACATACCAACGCCTGCGGTATAACCCTGACCAAGTACGTTACCTGCCATCATTTCACCTGCGACAAATAGGTTACGGCTGGCTTTATTGTTAAAACGCACAGCAGCATCGTCTTCGACTTTTAAACCTAAATAGGTAAAGGTAATGCCGGGTTTAAGGGCATAGGCATAGAAGGGTGGCTGGTCAAGAGGAACGGCCCAATGAGTTTTATTGGGAACAATATTTTCGGTGGTACAGTCATCTAAAACAGTATGGTTAAAGGTGCCTTGCACACAGGCTTGATTAAATTCTTCTACGGTATGGCACAAGGTTTTGGCATCTAGCCCGATTTTTTCGGCTAACTCTTGAATGCTATTTGCTTTTACACCAGCAAATACAGGGGGCATAAAGCGACCAATGGCTTTTGAATCAATAATCGAATAAGCAATTTGCTGGGGTTGTTTAGCAACAAGACGGCCCCAAATCGCATAACGTTTTGGCCAGAAGTCTTCGCCTTCATCATAAAAACGTTCGGCTTTATTATTGACCACAATTCCCAAGGAAACGCAGTCAATACGAGTACAAATACCACCGTCATATAACGGTGCACGTGCATCTACGGCGACACAGTGCGATTGCGATGGGTCACCAATAATATCGGCACCTTGATCTATCATAAATTTAAGCAAGTTGCCTTGATTAAAGCGGGTTCCACGGATAATGAAGTTATCGGCAGGCCATTCGCCGTTTTCATTTCGTCCCCATGCTTCTCTTAGCCACTCCAAATTTGACTCAAAACCACCTGCGGCCAAGACACAGCTTTTTGCTTTAAATACACGTCCATCTTCAGCAATTGCAGCTTCAAAATGTCCTTGATTTAACTTTAGATCTTTAATTTTTGTGTTGTATAAAATTTCGATGCCAAGTTCTTGGGCACTACGGTAGTAGGCATTAATGAGGGCTTTACCACCACCCATAAAAAAGGCATTGGTGCGTGCAACATGCAAAGCACCCGATAACGGCGGCTGAAAATTCACACCATGTTTACGCATCCAGTCGCGGCAAGTCGCCGTGCTACGAATCACTAGACGAGCTAAATGTTCATTGGTTTTGCCCGCAGTCACTTTAAGTAGGTCTTGCCAATATTCTTCTTCGGGATAGGCATCGACCAATACATCTTGAGGAGCATCATGCATGCAGCGAAGGTTACGAGTGTGTTGTGAGTTACCACCACGCCACTCTTTGGGTGCTGCTTCTATAATGAGCACAGACGCGCCACTTTCTTTTGCTGTGAGCGCGGCACACAGTGCGGCATTCCCACCACCAATTACAATCACATCATGCATGGATTTCTCCCTTTCTCAGCTAGGGCTAATGTAGCTTTAAAAGGGAAGATGAAGTGAGAGGCTAAGCTTGAATGGGTGTTTAGTAAAAATAAACACTAATAGCTTAAGTGTTTATGAGTTCCGCACCGGGCCAGCGTTTTTCATTAATCAAGTTTGCTACACAGGCACGAATCACTACCTTCGTGGCTAAGGTGGCAGGCGAGATTTCTTCTTCAGAGAGGCTAATTAAATAGTTAATGCGTTCAATGGCAGGTTCTACAACGCGCAGTAAACATAGGTCTTGCCTTGAGTTTAATGATGCACCCGCAGGTTGGATGGTTGCCATTTCGAGTTGGCTAATGCTTTCCATTAACAAATGCAGCCCATCAATTTCATAGGCCACTTTAAGCTGATGAATTTTCTGTTCGAGCAGTAAACGCAGTCCATGTCGTTGACTTGGTAAAATCAGAGGGAGTTCTTTAAGCTGTGAATGATTAATGGTCTGAGTGTCGATACAGCTTTCAAGATCGTACTGACTCAGCACTTCTTTAGGTGAGATTAAAAACATCTGTTCTTTGACTAAAGGCTGTATGGCCCACTGTGGGTCGACATCGTCACTAAAGATGATGGCAACATCGAGCTGCCTTGCATTCACCAAGGCTTTGAGGTCACCCGATAACCCTTCAATTAAGCGGACTTTAATGTCAGGGTAACGATTTCTCATGAGTTTTAAAAAGTGTGTGCCAATAACCGATGCGACACTCGGCGAAAAGCCGACGGTGACATGACCACTTAAACGTGAAGAGTGTGCAGAGTCTACGGCATGATCTAGGTGTCTAAGTGCCAGTTGCACTTGTTGAAAAAAAGCTAAACCCGCTGGGGTGGGAACCGTACCCAAAGCGGTACGTTGTAAAAGGCGAATAGAAAGCTCGCTTTCTAATTTTGAGATTTGCTGGCTTAATGCAGAAGTTCCAATATCGAGATTTTTTGCAGCTTTACCCAAGCTTCCTGACTCGATCACTGCAATAAAATACTTTAATTGTTTCAGTTCCACGGCAAATACTACATTAACCTTTATGGATTAATTCTACACTGGTTTATCGCTATAGTTTTTGTTCTATTGCTTTGAGTAAACCACTAAAAGAGCAAAGGCAACATCACCTCAAGACGTTGCCTTTTAGAGCTTTTATTCTTTAACCTGCTCAAGACCCTGTTCTTCAATAATTTGTGTTGCTTGTGGCGATTTCACAAATTTAATTAACTCTTTTGCAACCTTCTCATGTTCAGAGTTTTTACCAATGCCCGCCGCAAACACGGTGACTTTTTGATAAGGTGCAGGAATTGGACCAACTAATTCAACTTGACCATATTTGCCAGTAAAAGGTTTGATTTCACTAATTTGCTGGAAACCAATATCAAACTGGCCTTCGGCGATACGTTTTGCAACGCGGTCACCAACTACTTTTTCTGCCTTACTCGAAATTACTTTGTACTCGACAGGCGGGAAGCTTGGAAAAACATCTTTTTCAAGATGCGTACCGCTCGCACTTGCTGAATAGCCGATGTGTTTGGCATTTAATAAAACTTTTTCAAATTTTTCTGCAGAACTAATATCTGGCTTTGGTGCACCTTTAGGCACAGCCATGCCGATGCTTGAATTTACTAAAGGACTTTGTGAATTTGGGTCTACATAACCCTTTTCTGCGAGCTTGTTGAGTTCAGGAGCAGCCAAGACCACTACATCAAAGCGTTCACCACGGTCAAGGCGGTTTGGGATTGCAGTCGGTGATGCACCCATCGATGAACCAGACGAGAGATGCACGGTATGGCCTGTTTGTTTTTCAAATAATGGAATGAGTTTTTCCATAGATGAATAAAAACCACCTGAGCTAATTACTTCGATAGTATCTGCGTTAGCAAGAGTTGAGCCTAAGCCAGCACCAGCTAGGCAAATGGTCATGAAGATAGGTGACTTTTTCATAGTATCTCGCTTTAATGACAGGAGAACACAGTACGGAGACGTAAGATCTGCCGTACTGTTCATTAAAATTTCAGGTTAAGTAGTTGTTGTTTTAAGCGCTAATTTTTGCAGGTTCAGCAATCGCGTCAGTATTTTTCTGTTTAGAACCGCGGCATAGATACAAGCTTGAGATTAAGCTACAAACCGCAGCAAGCATGAGCCAGAAAGCAGGGGTACTTGGGTTGCCTGTGTTTTCGACAAGGAAGGTACAAGCCATTGGTGTCATACCACCAAAAATAGCGGCTGCAAGGCTGAACGCTAAAGAGAAACCAACTGTACGCACACGTTTTGGCATCACTTCTGCAAGGGTTGCGACCATGGTTCCGTTGTACATACCAAAGAAGAACGAGAAGTAAGCAAGCGTAATTAGAAGGTTTGAGAAACTAATGTTGCTCACTAACCAACTTAAAACTGGATAACTTGTAAAGAGAGCAAGTGTGGTAATGCCGACTAGTACTGGACGGCGGCCAATTTTGTCTGAAAGCAAACCACCCATTGGTAACCAGAAGAAATTAGACAAACCAACAAACACGGTTGCTAAAAGGCTGTCTGTTACTGACATTTCTAAAGTACGTTTTGCATACACTGTGGTGTAAACCGTAATAAAGTAGAAAGTGGTGGTCGTCATTGCACTCATCATCATGCCTGCAAGTACGATGCGCCAGTTACTCGCCAGTGTGCTAAAAATTTCTTTTGTTGAAGGATGGGTCTTTTGCGATTTAAAGTCTTCAGTTTCCTCTAAAGTACGACGGAACAAGAAGATTAAAGGAATAATCAAACAACCGATTAAGAACGGAATACGCCAGCCCCATTCACCTACTTGAGCCGTAGTTAAGATGGTGTTGAGCCAGTAGCCAAGTAATGCGGCAAACACAACAGCAACTTGTTGGCTGCCAGACTGCCAGCTTGTGATAAATCCTCGATTTTTATCCGTTGCAATCTCTGCTAGATAAATAGAAACACCGCCAGATTCAACACCTGCCGAGAAGCCTTGTAATAGACGTCCAATCACCACCAAAATCGGCGCAATAATACCTATGGTTTCATAACCTGGTACAAAGGTAATTAAGATGGTTCCGATGGCCATAAGACTTAAAGTAACAATAAGACCCTTACGTCGACCAACTCTGTCCACATAAGCGCCCAAGAAAATAGCGCCGAGAGGACGCATAAGAAAACCCGCAGCAAATACGGTAAATGTCATCATTAAAGAGACATATTCATTTTCAGAGTGGAAAAATTTTGCCGCGATATAAGTGGCATAGAAACCAAAAAGAAAAAAGTCGTACTGCTCTAAAAAGTTGCCACTCGTTACATTTAATATTTTTTTAAAAGTAGCCCTACGGTTATTCACGACATCCATTGGAGACCTCCTTGGCCTGACAAAATGGAAACATTCACGATTTTCGAGGCTGGACCTAAATTGATTCAATCAATAAATCTAAAGAGCAAATGGGTTGGAGATGAGATTTAGCGAGGTCCTTTGCAGAAAATGTGATGCCTTGTTTCCAGTTCAAACTACACATCTATATTTCGATAAGCGGAAAACCACTTATCATTCGGACGAAAATGTAATCTCAAAAAGCAGGAGGGAGTGAGAGGGCAAAATTAATTAGGTATTTAATAAAATTAATGACTCTTTATAAAATAATTTCAGAACATGGCCAAATCTGGTTTTGAATCAAATCTTTCACACAGGCCTTAATGGCTGACTTTGCGGCAAGTGCGGCAGGTGATAATTCTTCTTCGGCAAGGCTTACCAAGTAATTGATTCGTTCAACTTCAGGGTCTACTAACTTGAGTAATTGAAGCTTATGTTTGTACTCTTGTAGACAAGCGCTACCTGGGCGGACACTGGCAAGGTCGAGGTGAATTAGACTGTCCATGAGTAAGTGTAGGCCATCAATTTCATAGACGACATTAAGCTGACCAATCTTGTGCTCAAGCAACTTTCTTAAACTATGGCGCTGGCGTGGTAATACTAAAGGAAGGTCTCCAATTTGTTGAGACTGAATCACACCACTTTTGATGCAATCGGCAAGACCATATTCTTCTAGCACTTTCTTGCGTGCCATTAAATACATTTGCTCGCGTACCAAAGGCTGTATTGACCACTGTTTATCAATTTCATTGGTAAAAATAATGGCGATATCGAGCTGACGCGAGTTAATAGATTGAATTAGATTACCCGATAGCGTTTCCACAATTTCTAAACGAATATCTGGGTAACGTTCAGACATTAGTTTCATTAAAGGGATGCCAATCAAAGCAGTAATGGTCGGTGGAAAGCCAAGGCTGACATGTCCAGACAGTCGTGCAGAATGAGCAGCATCTACCGCGAAGTTCACTTGACGTAAAATAAGTTGAGAATGTTTTAAAAAGGCGAGACCTGCTGGAGTAGGGGTTACACCAAAGGCATTACGCTGTAATAGGCGAATGCTTAGCTCTTGTTCTAATTTACTAATTTGCTGGCTAATAGCAGAAGCACCCACATCGAGTTTTTGGGCAGCTTTACCAATACTACCTGCTTCAACCACAGTCAAAAAATACTTTATTTGTTTGATTTCCATAATAAATATGTTCGCTCATCATCCTTGATTTAATTTGTACAGATATGAAGGATTGGGAAATCTATCATGCACTTTAATATTAACAGCAATCCATAAAAAAGATCTTTAATTTGATATTCTAAAAACAATAAAAACGATCTTTTTCAACTTTAATATTAAAATTTCTCCTCTAACTTTTATTTATTATTACGATAAATTTACCGCTAGATTTTCAGTCTTTTACATTCCCTTTTCTTAGAGTTTTAACTATTTAATTTTACTAATGCCCCCTTTAATTTATTGGTATCACGATGTTTTCTTGATCTGTGCTTTAATCTTTTCAAATGAAAAAAGGAGCACATTAAATGCATGATGCATTAAAAAATATGATGGATTTTCAAATTATGAAGAAGAGTAACTGATTAAATAACTATTGGAAAAATATATGAGTATTTAGCTCATTTGATCAGAAGGGAAGATTGGGTAAACAGTTTTATTTATTTGAATATTAACGTTACCCATAGCATGGATATGCAAAAGACAACTCAATAGATTACGTTTTTACTATCTTATTGTTATTCATCAGTATTCTTTAACCGAAGCATTTTTAGATATTTCTGCAAAGGTTTTAATTCTCATTATAGATCTGGTGATTGTCCTAACTTTCCCTCTACTTAGCTATTTCTTTCAGTCGATTGATTCGTAATTTTTATAGTAACGCTGCATTACTGAAATTCGCTGTGAAAAAGCGCATTTCAAAACATAAGACCAAAACTAAAAACCAATAAGCATGATCGTGCCAAGGAGGTCGATTATGGAGATTGGTAAAAATCAAAATATGAATAGAGCAAAACGTTATAAGGATGTATGTAACATGAAAAATTTAACTTTACTCGCATTAACATGCGTCAGTGTGACAATAGCTGGGTGTGGTTCAGGAAATGCTTCTAAAGAGGCGGGGCAGCCAAAACGTCCGGAATGTATAGCACCAGCCAAGCCGGGTGGTGGGTTTGATATGACCTGTAAATTGATTCAATCTGGCTTTAAACAAACAGACCAGCTCAAAGATCCAATACGTGTAACCTATATGCCGGGTGGGGTAGGTGCCGTAGCCTATAACAAAATCGTAAACAGTGATCCTGCGAATAATAATGCCGTGGTTGCATTTTCCACTGGTTCACTCTTGAACTTAGCACAAGGAAAATTCGGACACTTCACTGAAAAAGATGTGAAATGGTTGTCTGGGGTCGCCGTCGATTATGGTTTGGTTTCGGTACATAAAGACTCACCATTGAAAAACCTTGATGACTTGATGAAAGCACTCCGAGAAAACCCAAAAGCACTTAGCTTTGGTGGTGCCGGAAGTGTGGGTGGTCAAGACTGGATGCAAACAGCAATGTTGGCAAAAAAAGCAGGTATTAGTCCTGCCGATTTAAGATTTGTTGCACTTGAAGGCGGTGGGGAAGTGCTGACTTCATTACTGGGACAGCATATTCAAGTTGGGGTCGGCAATATTAGTGAAGTCAGTTCATACCTAGAGTCTGGTGATATTCGGGTATTGGCAGTTTTTGCTAACAAGCGTTTAGACGGGAAGTTCTCAAAATTACCTACTGCAAAAGAGCAAGGCTATGACATTGAGTGGCCGGTAATCCGTGGTTTCTATATGGGGCCAAAGGTCAGTGATGAAGCTTATGGTTGGTGGAAAAATGCCTTCGATAAAATGATGGCTAACCAGAAATTTGACGCAGTCCGTGAAAATCAGGATCTACTCCCATTTCAGCTGACAGGTGAAGAACTCAAAGCTTATGTTTATAAACAGACCGCGGAAATGCGGCAGTTATCGCAAGAATATAAATTATCACAATAACAAATCGGCTGGGTTGAGAAGCTATTTTTCAGCTCAGTTTTTTTCTGAGGATAGATGATGAAATCTGAACGGATTCTTACCGCCATTATTACGGTTTGTGGGTTATTTTTGTTGATTTATGCGAGCAATTTTGAAGCCCCAATTTCCTACGATCCAGTGGGCCCTAAAGCTTTTCCTATTTTATTAATGGGCTTAATTACAGCGAGTGCAGCGTATCTCACTATTCGACCGGCCATTATGTTTGAACCCGTGGAATTGGGATGGACAAAACATCTAGTCGTTAAGTTAGTGTTGTGTGTGGTGGCTTTAACGCTATATGCATTAGTTTTTGAATGGCTCGGCTTTATTGTTGCAACCCTGTTGATGACCATTGCAGTGGGCAAACTTTTCCATGGCAAAACCATACCGGTTTTGGTGACAGGTTTGGTACTTAGTATGAGTACCTACTATATGTTTGACCGTTTCTTGGATGTGCCGTTACCACTTGGATTTTTTGGTTAAGGATGACCCGATATGGATGTATTAAGTTTTTTAATGATGGGGTTTGAGGTTGCTTTACAACCACAGAATCTTTTAATTGCTTTGATTGGCGCATTTATTGGAACGATTGTTGGCTTATTACCGGGTTTAGGTCCAATTAATGGTGTGGCAATTTTATTGCCGTTTGCTTACGCTTTGGGTTTACCCGTAGATAGTGCCTTGATTTTATTGGCAGCAGTTTATTTGGGCTGTGAATATGGCGGACGTATTTCAGCGATTCTGTTAAACGTACCCGGAGATGCTGGAGCCATTATGACCACGTTAGATGGTTATCCATTGGCACAGCAAGGTAAGGCAGGAATTGCATTGTCTTTGTCATCGGTCAGTTCCTTTGTTGGAAGTACTGTTGCCTTTATTGGGATTGTGCTGTTTGCTCCTATATTGGCGAAATGGGCAATTGCGTTTGGTCCCGCTGAATATTTTGCTCTGATGGTCTTTGCAATTGTTTGTTTAACTGGTCTGGTTAGTACGCAGCCTTTTAAAACCTTAATTATGGCACTCATGGGCTTAGCACTTTCAACTGTGGGAATGGATGCAATTACAGGTGTATATCGCTTTACCTTTAACAGTGTGGGTTTAAGTGACGGTATTGCTTTTACTACTTTGGTTATTGGCCTATTTAGTGTAAGCGAAATCCTATTAATGCTCGAACGTACGACAATTGGTCAAGTTGCTTTAAAACAAGGAAAGCGTTCTCTTTTTAATCTTAAAGAGTTCTTTTTCTCTTTAGTTGCTATTATTCGCAGTTCAGTGATTGGTTTCTTCTTGGGGATTCTTCCAGGAGCAGGTGCAACCGTTGCAAGTGCGATGGCCTATACCACTGAACGTAAAATGGCAAAGGATAGTAGCAAGTTTGGTAAAGGTGATTTACGTGGGCTTGCTGCACCAGAAAGTGCGAATAACGCAGCCGCTTGTGGTTCATTTGTACCCATGTTGACACTAGGTGTGCCAGGCTCGGGGACGACTGCGGTCATGATGGGCGCGTTGCTTATGTACAACATCGCACCAGGTCCGCAGTTATTTGTTCAGCAACCTGTATTGGTGTGGTCGCTGATTGCATCGCTTATGGTGGGTAATATCATTCTGTTGGTATTAAACTTGCCATTGGTAGGCTTCTTTGCCCGCATGCTGAGTATTCCTAATTACATTTTGATCCCGATCATCGCAAGTGTGAGTTTTGTTGGTGTGTATGCTATTCATAGCAATATCTTTGACTTGCTGTTATGTATGGGCTTAGGTGTATGTGGATATATTCTCAGAAAATTTGATTTTCCTTTAGCTCCACTGATTCTTGGTTTTGTACTTGGCGAATTAATGGAGTCGAATCTGCGCCGCGCACTTTCAATTTCTCAAGGGGAACTTGATGTCTTATGGAGCAGTAACATTAGTATAGGACTTTGGATCATGTCAGGATTATTATTGATCTTGCCAATCGTTCGTAAATACTTGTTTATCAAAAAACAGCAAGCTTAATAGGACAGCAATAATAGTCAGCATTAGTTGGCTATTATTGCTCTGAATTATGGAAAAAATAAGCTCAAATCTCAAAGGATTAGCAATTGCTCTGGTCGGAGCTTTAATTGCCAAATATTTGCATATTCCCTTGCCTTGGTTGCTTGGACCTTTATTGACGGCTTTATTGTTCGGTAGTGTTGGTCATCCACTTGCCTGTGATCCCCAGTGGCGACGCATAGGGCAAGTTATTATTGGTATGGCTTTAGGCCTATACTTTTCACCAGCTTTGGTACAGGCAGTGGCAGCATATTGGGGCTTTATCCTCATAGGTTTGGCATGGTCACTTGTATTGGGCACGTTGCTGGCTGGATTACAATATCGAGTTAATGCCTTGGATTGGGCAACAGCATGGTTTTCTTCGGCCATTGGCAGTGCCAGTGAAATGGTGAATATTGCAGAGCGACACCAAGCTCAAGTTGATAAAGTCGTTGCCGCTCATAGCCTAAGAATTGTGATTCTGGTTGTGTTGGTCCCAATTTTTATGGAACTTTATTTTCATGTCGAATGGACTGGTTTAAAGATACCCGTATCGGATCAATTTAGCTTTTTTCAGGTTGTATTGCTGTTTTGTCTGGCTCTGTTTGTGGGTCAGGTTTTTCAATTTTTTAATCTTTTGAATGCTTGGATTTTGGGGCCACTCGCCATTATTGGGTTATTGTCATTTTGTGGAATACTTCAGATGAAATTGCCTGAATGGTTTACTGCCTTTGGTCAAGTCTGTATTGGCTGGTCATTAGGTAGCAAATTTCCATTTAGCTTTTTAAGGAAAAATAAAAAATTTATTGGAATCACACTGATATTCAATTTACTGGCTTTAGTGTTATCGATTAGCTTTGCGTTATTACTGGTTAATTTAAGTCATACAGAAAAACAAATCTTGATTTTAGGCCTTTCACCCGGAGGCATCGCAGAAATGTCACTGATGGCTAAAGCTCTCGGACTCGCAGTACCCATTGTCGTTTCCTTTCAACTCTCAAGATTAATTTTCGTAATTCTCACTACACGCTTTTTTTATCAATACAGTTTGCAATTGTTTTTTAAATCTAAAAAGTAAGAGCTTTTTTAATATAAGAACTTTGTTGTGCTTACCGTTATACAAACCATAACTTTCCAATATGGCATCTACGGTCAAATCATTGGCGTTTGGAGCTAAGCAGAAGCATTCAAATCTACATAAAGTGAGGAATCAAAATAAAAAATATCCAGGATGGATCCATGAATTTTGTTGTGAATAAAAAAATATTGATCTTAGGAATAACTTCAATTTGCACAAGCACCTTACATGCGGCTGCATTTGATAAAACAGGGCAGTCTGTAGCGGCATTTTTACAACCGGGTAACTATTTTGAAGCAAGTTTAGGAATCACAGATGCCGATTTAAGTGGTGTAGAGTCGGGCACAAACCCGTCACATCATTCAATTTCAGATATAGCCAACACCGATTATCGACCTACCGCAGCTTTAAAACTACAGTTAGCACCGCAGTATTCATTTGGCTTGCTTTACGATCAACCATTTGGTGCCGACACAGAATATTCAGGCCTAAATGGCTTTGTCGCAACGCCAAAAGACACGGTGATGTTACCCGGCATTACAACAGCAGGACTTGCCAGTGCTACTTCTGGTCAGGCTCCTACAGGAAATGCAAAATCAGAATTTGATATACAAAATTTAAGCTTTATCTTGGGGTATCAACCCACAAAAAACTGGAATCTTTATGCGGGGCCAGTCTATCAAACCTTTAAAAGTCAGGTTGAATTAAGAGGTAATGTATTTAGTCTTTACAACGGCTATGACTTTCACACCAAAACTGTAGGTGACTTAGGGTGGTTAGCAGGGCTTGCCTACCAGATTCCGGAAAAAGCTGTGAAAGTCTCATTAACCTACCGTTCAGCCATTACTCACAAACTAAACGCGACTGAAAATGCCCCACTCATTGAGATGTTAAGCACTCAACAAGGTCGTGATTTAGTTAATCAGCATCTAGACTACATGATTTCTATTGGTCAGATGACTCCACAAAAGAAAGCTTACTTAAATCAGATTATTGCCAATTTGCCAGAACAAGAAGATACAGGTACAACAAAATTTAAATCTCCTGATTCAGTGAATTTAGAGTTCCAGACCGGACTTCGTCAGGGAACGTTACTGTTTGGTGGTTTACGCTGGGTAAATTGGAGTGATCTTGCTTTGCAACCTTATCACTTCGGTGAGATCTCAAAAGTTATTGGCGGACTATCAACGCCAAGCCGTCCAGAAGGTTTTAATTTGGTTCGTTATTATGACGACCAATGGTCTTTAAATTTGGGGGTTGGACAACGCTTTTCACCTAAATGGTTAGGCTCTGTGTCGGTTGGGTGGGACTCGGGAGCAGGTGATAAAGTGTCAACGGGTGGCCCAAGCAAGGGATATTACAACTTGGGCGTGGGTGCTCAATATAGCCCGACATCGCAATACTTTATTTCTGGTGGCGTGAAGTATTACTGGTTAGGCGATGCAAAAGCTCAGCTTGGCGCACAGGCGGGTAGTGACTATTATGTAGGTGAGTTTAAGGATAACCACTCAGTCAGCTATGGCTTAAAAATTGGATATAAATTTTAAAATTAAATCAGACATTTATAAGGTTTTAATTACATGAATAAAATGATCAAAAACGGTATATTTTTAGGTTTGTCGACTTTCATGGCAGGTTATGGAACTCTCCTTCATGCGGAAGCAAGTCCAACAACTTTGCCGGCGGTTTCGCAAAAAGCGTTAACCATTATTGATAGGCAAACAGAGTGGTTAAATAAGGTCTATAAAGACATTCATGAACACCCTGAACTTGGGTTTATGGAAACGCGTACTTCAGCAATTGTTGCCAAAGAACTTAAGTCACTGGGTTTTGACGTTAAAACGGGAATAGCCAAAACAGGCGTGGTTGGCATTTTAAAAAATGGTGAAGGGCCAACAGTCATGTACCGTGCCGATATGGATGCCAACACTGTTGAAGAAGCGACTGGTTTACCATACGCGAGTAAAGTGCGTGTAAAACTTGATGATGGAACTGAAACACCTGTAGCACACATGTGCGGTCATGATGCACATGTGACATGGATGCTCAGCATGGCAAAAACCTTAGTCGCTTTAAAAAAGGAATGGAGCGGAACGATTATTTTAGTCGCGCAACCTGCCGAAGAACCGATCACAGGTGCAAAAGCTATGGTGACCGATGGCTTATGGACAAAATATAACTTGCCAAAACCTGATTATTTCTTTGCAGTGCATACCACACCTGCACCTGTGGGCGTGGTCATCAATGCACCGGGGCCACGTATGGCGGGAACCGATCAGCTTGATGTTTTATTTAAAGGTGTGGGTGGGCATGGTTCACTACCAATGCTCACCAAAAACCCAATTAGCATGGCGGCCAATGCAGTAAATCAATATCAAACCATTATGGGTAACGCAGTTGATCCGCAGCAAGCGGCAGTATTATCGATAGGTTCAATTCAGGCTGGAAACTCGAATAACGTGATTCCTTCTACAGCATTGGTCAAAATGAACTTACGCTGGTTTGATCCTAAAGTGCGTGAAACCATGTTAAATAACATTAAGTCTATGAGTGAAGGCGCGTCTCAAATGCAGGGGATGGGTAAAGACCAAATGCCGACCTTTACTTTTAAAGGTTCAAGCACACCTGTAATTAACAATAAAGAATTTTCGGCACGTTTAAATGGGCCTTTAAAAGCATTATTAGGCGATAAACATGTTCTAACTGAGTATCCTGCGGTTATGGGGTCAGAAGATGTTCACCATTTATTAGGCGACCAAAAAGACATTCCGTTTAACTTTATGTTTATTGGTGTGGCAGACCCAGTTGTGTTTGCAAATGCAGTCAAACAAGGCAAACCTGTGCCTTATATTCCACATAGTCCAAACTACATTGTTGACTTAAAAGCTTTGCCAGTGGGTGCTAAAGTCACTACAGTTTCGATGCTAGAACTGCTTACTAAAAAGTAAGTTACTCATAAAAAAAGATGCATTCACATGCATCTTTTTTATCTAAGTTTTTAAAAGTTAAGAGCAAGCCAGATATTTTTCTCGATAATGAATAGGTGATAAATCGGTCCAGCGGCGAAACGCGCGGGTAAAACTACTGACATCGTTAAAGCCAAGAATATAAGCAATCTCAGTAATATTATGGCTTGAGTTTTTAATATAAGATAAGGCGAGTTCATGCCTAGTCTGATCGAGTAATTCACTATAAGAGGTGTTTTCGGCAGAAAGTTTGCGTTGCAGGCTTCGTATGCTTAAGCCCAGACTTTTCGCAACGTCTTGTTGTTGGAAATCACCTGTAGATAATTTTTCGATTAATTTTACTTTCACACGTGCCAATATATTTTCTTTATCGAACCGTGCCAGATAACGATTAATAATTTCATCATATTCTTGGGTGAGAGTAGGATTTGCGCCTTCTAGTTGTTGTTCTATGGTTGCTGTATCAAACACAATCATGTCTTTGGCTGCATTAAAAACAATCGGAGCTTTTAAAATACTCTGGAATGTTTCTAAATCTTCAGGTTCTGAACGTCTAAGTTCAATGCGTAATGGCGAAAAAACAGAGCCTTGTAAAGCACGACTTGAGCGAATAAAAACGGAAATAAATGCATCTATTGACTCGGGCTGAACTTCGTCGGGAACATGAATAACAAAATAATGATTATTTCCTTGCCCATAAAACTCTAGCTCTGGAATATCCGTAACCACACGAAAATAACGAATAATTCTTAGAAACATCTCTTTTAGAGTAGTGCTGGTAATCAGTGAATGCCCTAACACATGAAAAGTATTTTGATTGACTTGGCTGGCAACTTTAAGGCCAAAACATGAATCTTGAGTTTTCTGAACTGCTAATTTCCATAAATTTGCTGTTTGTTTTAATGAATATCGTGCATCAGGATTACTCAGAGCCTGAATATCTAAACCTGCTTGTTCTAATAAAGGTTGACTATCAACACCGGCTTTTTCGAGCGCTTTTTGAATCGCTTTCACCCAGCTAGCCAGTGCCGTTGCTGTCTGTGGCATGTTATGTCCTATAACTTGTGATTCATATTCCTGTAAATAGTATAAAAGATTCAAAACTAAAAAATCTTTTGTTTGTTTTGAATCTTTTTATTTTGGCATCCATAGCCAATAGATTGGCGTTTCGAGCTAAGCACATTTAGGGTGATCTAAATAAAGTAGGGGCATGAAAAACTGAGGAATAACGGATGACCTATATTTATAAAAATCCTGCCGGAATGACCGATAGCGAAAAAACGGAACATATTAAAAAAGTAGTAACAGCAGAAGGTGTGGCTTTACGCAAACGCCATCCTATTTTGAACCATCAAAATGCCATTGGGGCGATGATTCTATTTATATCTTTGGTCGGCATGATAGCGACTGCCGTGCTCTATATAAATCATCAACTTTCAGCTTGGTTTGCAATTCCAATTATTGCTTTTTTTGCATCACTCACCCATGAGTTAGAGCATGACCTGATTCACTGGATGTATTTTAGAAAGAAACCATGGGCACATCATTTAATGATGGGCTTAGTCTGGTTAGCTCGACCAAGTACAATTAACCCGTGGAAACGTCGTGAGCTGCATTTTAACCATCATAAAAACTCAGGCACCGAAGTTGATTTAGAAGAAAGAGCTTTAACCAATGGAGAGCAGTGGAGCATACGTCGACTCATCGCGATTGGTGATAACGGCTTGGCGGTCCTGTTTCGCATTATTTCAGCAAATAATTGGACGGTTAGAAAAGTCATTTTTAAACGTGCATTTATGGCCTATTTCCCGCTAGGGATTATTCACTGGTCGCTGTGGTATATCTTCTTAGGTTTTCATGCAGTTGATGCTGTTTCAAGTTGGGCAGATGCACCGATTGCTTGGTCAGCTACCACTTTAAATATTATGCATGTGGTTAATATTTTGACTGTTGTTTGGGTTGCACCGAATGTACTGCGTACCTTCTGCTTGCACTTTGTGACTAGCAATATGCATTACTACGGCGATGTCGAATTGGGTAATGTCATTCAACAAACTCAGGTATTAAAACCTTGGTGGATGACTCCGTTCCAATTGTTTTGCTTTAACTTTGGTTCAACGCATGCCATCCATCATTTTGTGGTGAAAGAACCATTCTACATTCGCCAAATGACCGCGCCAGTTGCCCATAAAGTCATGCGTGATATGGGAGTGCGGTTTAACGATGTTGGAACCTTTAAAAGAGCAAATCGTTGGAACATAAATGATTTATCAGAATCAAAAAGTTAAAACATAGCTTTTTATCTCACTCAAATGGACTGAGTTCTGTACGAAGCGCTCAGTCCATTAACCATAAACTCAACATACAGTTTCTTAAAAATTAAAGGCTTTACTGAAACTTAGTAAAAAGCAGAATTACACCTAATACACATAAAATTGAGCCAATGACCCTATTAATCTGTACTTGCTTGGCTAACATTTTCTGTCTCAGTAGCATGGATGAAAACAGCACAGCGACCAGTGAAAACCATACAAAATGGGCAAATGACATAAAAAAGCCATAAGCCAAAAGAATGGTTTTAGGCGTGGTTAAACTCACAATTTGCGTATAGGTGCTAATCACAAATAGCGTGGTTTTTGGGTTGAGGGCGTTGGTAAAAAAGCCGTATTCTATGGCTTGCAAAGTACCTATAGAAGTTAAAGCCGCAGTGTCTAAAACTGGTTTTTGAGTAAAAGTTTTATAGCCAATATAGATCAGATAAAGCGCGCCAATATACTTAACAATATTCAAAATTTGTGGCGTATAAGTCATCACAAAGGCAACGGCAACTAACGTATAGGTCACATGCACCAACACGCCAAGCGATATTCCCAGTGAAGTGAACACACCTATTTTTCTGCCGTACAAGTAACTATTTTTGGTCACAATCGCGAAGTCAGCGCCGGGGCTAACCACCGCCAAAATCGTGATGAGAATAACCGCAATGAACTCTGTCATTATTTTGCCCCTTCACTGAAAACGAGGGGATTAATCTGTACTTTTTGGAATGCATTCGAGAGGAGAGCTGTTTTGCTTAAAGCAGTTATTCTTTTCGTGAGAAAGGTTAGGGCTTTACATTTGTGAAGATGGATATAGATATCTAATATGTTTTTCATCATCTAAAATAGGTTTTAATAAAGATGATTTTTATTTTGAACAGGAATCTAAAAATAAAAATCGATAAAAACGACTACACATTTATGAGTTTTTGGAATGATCGAAAGAATATCGCTGAATTCACTAAAATTTTTCTATTTTGTGGCGAAGTATGGCAGTGTGACTTTAGCTGCAAAGAAATTATTTGTGACGCAAAGTGCCGTTAGTAAACAGATTTATAATTTGGAAGAAGCTTTAAATACGACTTTATTTGACCGTAAAAATAAAACACTTGTGATGACTAAGCAGGGTGAAATTTTAATGAGTTGTTGCCATCAAGTTTTTGGTCAGCTTGATGAATGTTTAATAGAACTAAGCCAGCCTAAAGCTGAAAGCAAACAGCTGGTCTTGTCGTGTGAACCGACTCTTTCCATGAAATGGCTCATTCCACGGTTATCAAAATTTAAAAAGCTCGGTCATGATTTTGAGGTTGTGCTACTTACAGCAGGCGGAGTGGTCGACTTTGAAAAAGACAATATTGATATCGCGATTCGCAGAAATGACTTTGATTGGGGAGAGCATATCTATAGCGAAAAAATTGCCGATGAATATATCGCTCTCGTTCAAGCAACTAAGCCATCGGAAACCAACGACATACTCATTTCGACCTCTAGACCAAATTTTTTCAAAAGTACGAGTCGCATTGCTGAGTTAAAGCAGAGTTTAAAAGGCTACACCAAAGTTGAACTCGAACATTTTTATCTATGCTTAGAAGGCTGTTTGGCGGGACTTGGCGCAACAGTCATCTCAATTTATATGATTGAAAAAGAGCTTGAGTGGAACTTACTGAAAAAAATTTCACCTGTTGTGCAAGATAATTCAGCTTATTTTTTACTTTCTCATAGCGCTTTTGAGGAAGATTCACGTAAAACCATATTTTTAGAATGGCTAAAAGCAGAGATGAATGAAAGTCAGCATAAATTACTTTAGGTTGATTCTTTTTAAATTGAATTTTTCTTTTTAAACTTTTGAAACTAATAATAAATATTTGAAATGATTAAGGCACCATGTGAGTGCCGTAAATTGAATTTTTGCTGACTAAAATTTCCTAAGATGAAAAATATTTAACTTCATACTTATTTATTAAACCCTAAACATGAATTTCACTCAGTTTGTAATGAGACTAAATCATTTTTATTCATGTTCTGATTGCGGTATAAATCTATTCATGCTCTGAAGCGCTCCAGTTATTCACTTTGATAAGACCATAAGGCACAAATCTGACAAGTCTGGAAAGTTTAAAAAGAGCAAAAGGTTTTTATTTAGGTTTTATCTCAGAAATTAGGGTACTGATCACAATGAGTAAAGAATTTACATTTACGATTAAGAGTATTTGTTTCGATGAGAACTATCGTCCAGCAGACAATACACGTATTACAACCAACTTTGCTAACTTGGCAAGAGGGATGAGCCGCGAAGAGAATTTGCGCAATACATTGCAGATGATCGACAATCGTTTCAATGCCTTAGCTCATTGGGACAACCCTAAAGGCGACCGCTATGGCGTTGAACTTGAAATCATTTCAGTTGAAATGAACATTGATGCCGAAAACCGTACTAGCGGGCTTCCTCTCATCGAAATATTGAAAACCAATATTGTTGATAAGAAAACCAATGAACGCATCGAAGGTATTGTAGGCAACAACTTCTCGTCTTATGTACGTGACTATGACTTTAGTGTGCTGTTGTTAGATCACAACAAAAACAAGTCGACTTTTAGCACGCCAGAAAAGTTTGGTGAATTACACGGTAACTTGTTTAAGAGCTTTATTAACTCTGAAACTTACAAAGCCAACTTTAAAAAGGCACCTGTAATTTGCTTAAGCGTTTCGACGACTAAAGAGTATCACCGTACTGAAAACGAACATCCTGTTTTAGGTGTTGAATACAAGCAAGAAGACTATTCATTAACTGATGAATATTTCCAAAAAATGGGCTTAAAAGTTCGCTACTTCATGCCGCCAAATAGCGTTGCGCCGTTAGCGTTCTATTTTACAGGCGATTTGTTGAGTGATTACACCAACCTTGAGTTGATTAGTACCATTAGTACGATGGAAACATTCCAAAAGATTTACCGTCCTGAAATTTACAATGCAAATTCAGTGGCTGGAAAATCTTATCAACCAAGCTTGAAACACGAAGATTATTCACTTACTCGAATTGTGTATGACCGTGAAGAACGTAGCCGTTTGGCTATTGAGCAGGGGAAGTTTGTTGAAGAGCAATTTATCAAACCATACCAAGCGATTCTTGAGCAGTGGTCTGCTAATTACGCTCCTAATTAATCAACATACGGGTCATTATCATGAAAAAATTATTACCAACTTCAACTGCTGGCAGCTTACCAAAACCGTCTTGGCTTGCAGAGCCTGAAAAGCTTTGGTCGCCTTGGAAACTTGAAAACGAAGGCTTAGTTGAAGGTAAAAAAGACGCGTTACGTTTGGCGTTGCATGAACAACAACTTGCAGGCATCGACATTGTGAGCGATGGTGAACAAACTCGCCAACACTTTGTGACCACGTTTATTGAACACTTAAATGGCGTAGATTTTGAGAAGCGCGAAACAGTTCGTATTCGTGACCGTTACGATGCAAGCGTGCCATCTGTGGTAGGCGCGGTGTCTCGTCAAAAGCCTGTGTTTGTTGAAGATGCGAAGTTTTTACGTCAGCAAACCAATCAACCAATTAAATGGGCATTACCTGGCCCAATGACTATGATTGATACACTTTACGATGGTCACTACAAGAGCCGTGAAAAACTCGCTTGGGAATTTGCCAAAATCTTAAACCAAGAAGCGCGTGAGCTAGAAGCTGCTGGTGTAGATATTATTCAGTTTGACGAACCTGCATTTAACGTATTCTTTGACGAAGTAAATGACTGGGGTATCGCGACTTTAGAGCGCGCAATTGAAGGTCTAAAATGTGAAACTGCGGTGCACATTTGCTATGGTTACGGCATTAAAGCCAACACTGACTGGAAAAAGACACTTGGTTCTGAATGGCGCCAGTACGAAGAAGCTTTCCCGAAACTTCAAACGTCTAACATTGATATCATCTCGTTAGAATGTCACAACTCACATGTGCCTATCGATTTACTCGAACTCATTCGTGGTAAAAAAGTGATGGTCGGCGCAATTGATGTTGCATCTAACCAGATTGAAACACCAGAAGAAGTAGCCAATACACTACGTAAGGCACTTCAGTTTGTAGACTCTGACAAGCTTTACCCTTGCACAAACTGTGGTATGGCGCCTCTTTCTCGTGAAGTGGCACGCGGCAAGTTAAATGCTTTAAGTGCAGGTGCAGAAATCGTTCGCCGAGAACTGACTGGTTATGATCTTACTGCTTAATATTTACCAATAAGTGGTATAAAGGGTTACTTTTTTGATGGCAGTTGATAATCAAACAAGTAACCCTCATTTTACTTACTACATGTCGCTCTAATTAGATCGCATGTCGATAGTACCTTCCTGATGGAGTTGGGCGGTATAGCAAACACACAGGACAAGGTACGGTTCAATTTAGGAATAATGTCATGGTTCAAGCAACAGACTTTAGAAATGCAATGTCTTTACTCACAAGTGCAGTTAGTGTTGTGACCACGGCAGGCATGTCTGGCCGTTTTGGATTTACTGCCTCTGCTGTTTGTAGTGTGACTGACACACCACCGACATTATTGGTGTGTATGAACCAATCTGCGAGTTCACATGCACATTTCCTAGATAACAAAATCTTAACGGTGAATGTTTTAGGCGCGCACCACGAACATATTTCAAAAGCATTTTCATCTAAACTCACACCAGAAGAGCGCTTTAAACATGGCGCATGGATTGAGTTAGAAACGGGTTCACCTGTATTAGATGATGCTTTGGTGAGTTTCGATTGTGAGATTGAGCAAATTCAACAAGTCGGCACACATACGATTTTTATATGTCCAATCGTAGCAATTAAACAAAGCCAACATGACCAAAGTTTGGTTTATTTTAACCGTGCTTATCACCAAGTGGGACAGACCGAGATTGTCTAAACTCACGCGTTTAGTTGTTTCTGCAATAGCGAAATGAGGGCCTAGAAACAAGCCTATTTACAAGTTGTTTCACCGGGTTCAGGCTCTCGAATTTCTAGCTTATTGTTATGTTCTACTACACAAATACGTGTATCGAAAGTTTTGTATGTATCCAAAGTAATGTCATAAACCACATTCTTTTCAAATTCTTTTAAAGGAATTTTTACACAATCCTTTTCTTCTATTGGTAACGGACCGCTTGGGTAAAACTTCTCATAAGAACTTTTATATGCGTTTTTGTTGTCAACTTTCCCCATATAAATCAAAAAACTATTATCAGTAGGATAAGATGCTTTTGGAGGTTTATTGGTAAAGGCACATACATAATCTTGATGTAGTGTAATCTCTAATGGAAGAGGGCCTTGGCTACAACCATTCAATAAACACCCAGTGGTTAATATTAAAATGGACTTTGAAGATAATCTTATCATTTATGTTCTCGTAAAGTTCTAAAAAATATTCAAATTCAAAAAGTAAAATTTATGAGGTTTAGCTTACCGTATCTGACTCTTTTTAAAAAATGAATAAATACAATTAAATATAATATATAAAATAATAATTAAGTTAATCTAATGAAAAACAATAAGAAATTTAAATACTTGTCATAAAAGCTACATTGACACCTCTAAACTCTCCGATTATGCTTTGCGTGCTGGCCTACATTGCCAGCCGGTTTTAGCAGACCGCATAGTAAGAGCATCAGATTATTCCTTTTCTGAGGAGTAGTCTCATGTGTTTCAATCGTCCCTCGCTCGTTGCGGTAGGACGAGTGAGGGACACCTTCGGGTGTGCTGATTTCTTACTATCAGTCTGCTAACCCTTGCTCGTTCTGCCACCATAATTCCAAATGAATGCTTTGGCAGAACTCCCAAAATCAGGAGTTGGCTATGTATATCCATCATTTCTTGGTACTCAGTGCCAAAAGCTATAACGACACAGCTTAAAAATTTACAGCAGCTTGAACGCCATAAGGTTTTCAGGCTCTAAGTCATTTTTACTTAAAACTTAGCAAAACAAAACTTGAGATGTGCCAAGCACCGTCTTACTGCTTTGCTGTGCCTTTTTTTTCTCCCAGAAAGGGCACAGGCTTTTTATCTCATTTAGAAACAACAAGAATTTATAACGGTAAAACGATGCCAACTTTAGAAATATCTTCCAAAAAATTACAGGTGGTGCAAACCGCCATCCAACTCTTTACCACGCATGGATTTCATAATGCAGGCGTAGACCTGATTATCAAAAAATCCAAAATTCAAAAAGCCACGTTTTATAACTACTTTCACTCAAAAGAACGCCTTGTTGAAATGTGTCTAATCTTTCAAAAAAGCCGACTTAAAGAAGAAGTGCTGGCAATTGTCTACTCACATCGCTACCCAAGCGCAGCCGATAAACTTAAAGAAATTGTCCGCTTACATGTCGATGTAAATAACCTTTACCATCTTTTGTTTAAAGCCATTTTTGAATTAAAACTGCTTTATCCACGGGCTTACCGCATGGCAGTTGAATATCGTAAATGGCTACTAAAAGAGCTTTTTGATCTGGTCTTTAGTCTGGAAACCAACAAACCCAAACTCGATGCCAACATGGTTTTAAACTTAATTGATGGCTTGATGCTACAGGTTTTAAGTTCAAATCGTGTGGATGAACGGGATGTGGTGTTAGAGAGGTTTTGGGGGAGGGGGTGATACTGTTAAGATTAAATGATTTATTAGATAAACCTATTTTAAAATAATGAGAGCTATATTTGTGATTATTTTTAGGCGATTGCCCCATTAAAATATTAATAAAATTGTTTAGATTGTTTTAATATTTAAAACAACTAATTAAAAAATATTATTTTTAACTATTTTTGTTATTAAATTTGAACAACTTTTAATTTAAATTTAATAATAATTTTATTGTTTTTTTATTTGTAATTAATATGGAGTGGGATATTTACTTATAAATTTTCTATGTTAATCTATTTTATATTGTGGTGAGGATTATTTTATACTAATCATAATGAGAAAGTTTAAAAATTTTCTAATCATAATAAATATCTTGTTAATTATTAAAAAAGTATTATAGGAATAATATATGACAAACTTCGTTGATATTCTAAACAAAATGGAAGAACACTACATAAATAATATTAATACAGGTATGGCAATACCATATTATCCTAATTTGGTTGAAGATTCTTTGGGCTTGGTAGAAGCAACAAATGAATACTGTGTTACTGATGTTAATAATGACGGTGAAGCGACAGATAATTCATTTCAAAGTAAATTGAAGGCTTTAAAAAATAAAGCACAGGATACGTCTACTCATCTTGCTTCCCTTATTGAAGAGGAACTAAAAAAATCGAGTAAGAAGTTGAAAGATAATAATTCTCCTACTGCAAAATCTGAATTTGATAATGAACTTGATAAGATTGGTGACACTGCTATTGAGGATGCTACAAAAAATATTAAAAAAATTATAGCTAATGCAAAAGAGATTGGTAAAGCTTTTCCGAAGGCTCAGAATCTTATTCTCGTTGCGGTACAACAAATTCATCAACTTATTAATGAATTGATTCTTAAAATAGTTGCTTATATTTCTGAGCTTATTAAAAATATTATTAAATGGATAGAAAAAGCTTGGGAAACTATTGCTATGGTTTTTAATGATATTAAAGTGTGGATTTTACACTGGTTTAAATAAAATAATTTATTTGTAATAACACCATGACCCTTAAGTGGTAATGGTGTTGTTTTTTAATATTGTTTTTATTTTGGTAGATTTAATTTTATATGTTCTTACAAATTTTAAAAATTTATTGTAATTGTTTGAAATTGATATGTAATATCTATTTTTAATTAATTAGACTAATAGAGTTTATAAAGAACTTTCATATTCCACATACCCATCTTCAATTGCAGGAATAATCTCTACAAACTCAAAGTAGGGTACTGTACAAAACTCAGAGTCTCGAATCGCATCAATCACAAAATAATAATCTTGCAAAGATTTCGTCTCAAACACAGCAATATCACTCGCTTTAGTACTAAACGCTTCAACGTCATACCACCGAACTTTTACAGTTGGGTACTTCGCAAAAATAGGTTCAAGCTTTTGTGTACTAAACTCAGCCCGCTTTTCACGAGCTAAAGCCAACCAAGCAGGCAAAGCTCTTAAATGAATAAAAAAAGTATAAGTTCTAGACATAACTACTCCATGACTGGGCGAGTTGTAGTTCAACTGAAAAAGACAGCATTTGCTTGTCATATCAACATGACTCAGTCAGTATATGAGTGATTACTCACATTAAATACTCGCATTTCGACCCATGTCAGAAACCCTCCCAGACCCACGTAAACGCCCACGTCAAGCACGTTCAGTGGCTACCTTTGAAGCTATTTTAGAGGCGGCTGCTCGCATTTTAGAGTCTTTAGGCTTTGCTGGATTTAACACAAATGCCGTGGCTGAACTTGCTGGCGTAAGCATTGGTAGCTTATATCAATACTTTCCATCTAAAGATGCTTTAATCGTTGAGTTAATTCGACGTGAACGCGCCAAGCTATCAAATCATATTGTTGAAGCTATACAGCAACATGAAGCCGCAGACTTAAAAGAAAAACTAAAACTCATCATCCAAGCTGCTGTGCAGCATCAATTGAGCCGTCCGCAGTTAGCACGAACCCTTGAATTTGCTTCTGAAATTATTGAAAAAGACATTGAGGAAAGTGAGCTTCAACACGAGCTTGAAACCATAATTTCTGATCTGTTTATACGTTTTGGTATTTCACATGCACAAACTGCCGCACAAGATGTGATTGCTTTAAGCAAAGGAATGATTAACGCAGCAGGTATAGCAGGGGAAAGTGATTTAAATCATTTACAGCAGCGAGTTGAAAAAGCTGTATTTGGGTATTTGAAAATAAGTTTAAGTTAACATACATAAACACTATTACTAGTGAATTTAAATTATTTTTCAATCACTTGTATTTATTTTTATTTTTTGTGA
>NZ_JAFBJL010000006.1:0-120505 GCF_016809775.1 Acinetobacter sp. C13 | reverse complement strand
TAAATAATAAATAATAAATAATAAATAATAAATAATAAATAATAAATAATAAATAATAAATAATAAATAATAAATAATAAATAATAAATAATAAATAATAAATAATAAATAATAAATAATAAATAATAAATAATGGTGTTGGATTGAAAATTATTTTGAAAGTTGTTGCTGTTTTATTTATCTGTGTTATATTTTTTGTGTGGATTAAAGTTGTTAGTCAGGTGGATTGCTATGTTTAAATACTACTTTTATAAGTTTTTCTTTTCTTCTTTTGTTTGTGCAATAACTTTTCTTTACTTTCATTTATTAGATAAATTTTTTGTTGAGCTTTTAAATGTAATTCAACCTGAAAATAAAATTATTGTCGGGTTTATTATTGTATTAAGTATATTTTTAGGAAATCCTATTTTTAAGAAATTTTTTAAGCAAAGAATGAGAGAAACTTGTTTAATAAATTTTATGACATATCGATTAAATTTTGAAATTTACAGATTTAAATAATTTATCTTTAAAATATTATTTTTAGAAAAATAAAAAAGCCCAAACATTATGAATTGGGCTTTTTATTAAAAAATAAGACTTTGATTTATATCAGATAATAAGTGAATTTCTCATAAGGCGTATTATCTTAATTTTACTTTCACTGTATAATATTCGCTTCTATATTTTCAACTACGTCACATATATTTTCGATAAGTTCTTCAATCATTTGATCTGTAATATTGGTACGACTTCCATCAACTCCATATCCACCTCTATGAGCACAATCATGGCGGATTTCTACACAGTTGATAAAATACTGAGACTGAACTTCTGTCATAAGACTATGATTCAAGAATTCATAAAATAAATCTTTAGCTGTACCAACGTTATGGAAACTAATCTGATTTAACACCTCTAATAATTTTTCGTTGACAAAGTTTGGAGATTTTTCAATGTCACTAAGAAAAAATTTTTCTTTAATTTTCTTAGATATATAGTTAGTCTTAATCTGTGGGTCACTAAATATTTTTTTAATAAAGATACTAAATAAGTAGTTTTCCATTGCAGCAACAACATAACCATAAATCATTGTATGAAAACTATGAAGTTGATTAGGGTCTGTAATTCCAGAGCTTAATAAATTACGAGCATTTTGAATTTGCGTATCGAATATAGATTTAGCTTCACTAGTATGTATGAACCAATCACTTTCGACTTTATCAGTATAAATTGTAGTCCTCTTAAAAGCTTTATCAAAAACTGGTTGATCAGCTAAATCATCAAATTTACTTTTATTTTTTTCAATGTCTTTAAGCTTAGTAAGCAGAAGTAGTTCTAAGGCAGAGTTGTTAAAATACTCTTTAATTTGTTTATAGTATTCAGAATTCTCGCCTAAACTATAGAATGAGTCAGGTAATTGATCAATTAATGACGTTGATAATGTCTGATACTCGTCTATTTCACAAAAACTATTCTCTGTTTGATTCTCCTTAGCAATTTTTAATTGTCCAATTCTTCGTTGTGTTGCTAATCCAATCATATTCATAATATATAGATTGAAAGTTACCTTATAGCCGAAGTCATTCCATGGAGAATGCTCTAATAAAATCAAGTAATCCTCAATTTCATTAATATCTAAATCTGACGTGTTTACATCACTAATTTTATTACAAATTAAAATTTTCATATATTTCTAAAGTATTAAAAAAATCAAAGCTACTCTATAAAAATTAATCAAATATTACTATAAAAAATTAGCCCATTTAACATAATGGGCGTTATCTGAAACCATATTTAAAAAGATTTTAAAATCATAGTGTTAAGAATTTTTATCTTCTACAAAAAAAGCAAAATTCCGATTTTGACACAAATCGGCTTTTTTATGAGCAGATTTGATAGTTCTCGCCCATCGTTTTAACTAAAAAATACTTTGTATAACTTGAGAGAGACATAACTCGGTTTAACATAAAATTTCTTTTTCGAATTCAAAATTAGAATAAAAGCTAATGTTTATCACAATAGATATTCTTGAAGATCTTTTTCAATCGTCTCACTAATCAACGTTGAATAGTGACTATCCTTAGTGTCTAAATGACGCATTAACCACACATCTTGTTTTAAAGTTTGCTCGGGTAGTATGGGTACTAAACCCGAAGCCTTTGCAACAAAACAAGGCAGGGCTGTAATTCCTTGTCCTTCAATGGCTGCTCGTAGTTGCGAGTGCATGTTATCAAAAGACAAAGCAGGGGCTGCATCTTGGGTGAGTTCACGCATCCATTGCGCTAAGAACGTATATTGAAGGCTTCGGTCCCAACCGATTATACGATGATTCAGTAAATCAGCCGTTTCAGCATGTTCTGTGAAACTGGCGAGATAATCTTTACTGCAATAAAGTCCATATTCTAGTTGGCCAAGGCGTCGAATAATGTAACGCCCGCTTTCTGGACGAACAAGTCGAAGAATAATGTCAGCTTCCCGTCGGGAAAAATCAACAGGAACGACACTCGTTGATATCTCTAATTGTAAATCTGGATGCTTCAGTTGCAATGCTGTTAGCTTTGACTGAAGCAACTGTTGCCCGATTAACTCAGGTAAAGCAATGCGGAACAATGATTGTTGCCCTTGATCGTTATAACGTTCCATCGCTATTAAATGCTCTTCAGCTTTTTCAGCCAAAGAAAAAAAATGTTTTCCAACGTGGGTGAGTGTATAGCCATCACTGTCTCGAGAAAAAAGAATCACATTGAGACTTTTCTCTAGTTCAACTGCTCTGCGATGTACGGTAGAAACACTAATACCAAGCAATTTTGCACTGCGGCTCAACCCGCCAGTTCGCCCAATAGCTAACAAAATTTTAGTATCGTCCCAGTTCATACCTTTCCATATTTAGAAAATGCGTTTGCAATAAAAACTATAGTATCGCCGATGTTTAGATTTATACAATTCAAACAACCACTATAAGGACTCAAAACTCATTATTTGAGACGACTATAAACCTTTTAGAGCTACGACATATTTTGCTGCAATTAAATAAGATTTTCTGGTTATGGCAGGAGCTATTTCTGAGATCACAATATTAACAACAGAGGAGTTTTGCCATGACGACCATTTATGTAGTTGATGCATTTACCACTAAACCAAATACAGGAAATCGAGCAGGGGTTGTGCTAGATGCTGACCATCTTACGACTCAAGAGATGCAAGATATTGCTACATTTGCAGGGTATTCAGAAACTGCCTTTGTTTTGTCACCTAAAGATCCAAGCCATGACATACATGTTCGATATTTTACCCCTACAGATGAAGTCCCGATCTGTGGACATGCGACGATCGCTACTCATTTTTTACGTGCAACTACTGGCCACCAATCCGACTATCCATTAATCGCAAAAACAGGGGCTGGTCATTTACCCGTTTCAATATTTGGAAGTCCAGCAGCGTTATTGGTGAAAATGACCCAAGGTCGCGTAGAGTTTTTACCACCTTTTAATGTGAGTCAACGGAGTGAACTTGCAAGTGCACTGGGTGTGAGTGAAAGTGATTTTGCTGACTTGCCAATACAGGTTGTTACGACGGGGCATTCCAAGGTGATGGTGCCAATGCGGAGCAGAAGTAAGCTTGATGAATTAATTCCAAACAATGAAAAATTGAAAGCCATGAGTGCTGAAATAGGTTGCAATGGGTTTTTCCCATTTGTCTTGGAAGGTAGTAAGCAAGAACCTATTACTTATGGTCGAATGTTCGCACCCGCAATCGGTATTAATGAAGATCCTGTAACTGGTAATGCAAATGGTCCAGCGGGAGCGTACCTTGTTCACTATGATTTAATTGAATGTGATCAGAAAGTTAGCTATTGGGGATATCAAGGTCTAGCCATACAACGACCGGGGCGAGTTTTAGTGACAGTTGAGAAAACAGATTCAATATTACAAGTTAGCATTGCAGGTCAAGCCGTTTTAGTTGGCTCAGTTTTGTACTCTGGAAAAGATTGATTATATTTGAGAAATTATGACATTTTGAGTAATAAAAAAACCGCTATAGATAGCGGTTTTTTTATTTAGTAGATACTTAAACTTACCAGCTTAACGCACCACCAGTTTGATAGTCAGTTACGCGAGTTTCGAAGAAGTTCTTCTCTTTACGTAAGTCCATCATCTCAGACATCCACGCAAATGGGTTAGTTACACCAGCAAATTGCTCTGGTAAACCTAACTGAGATAAACGGCGGTTACAGATGAATTTTAAGTATTCTTCCATCATGCTTGCGTTCATACCCAATACACCGCGTGGCATCGTGTCACGTGCATATTCGATTTCAAGCATCGTACCTTCAACAATCATTTGAACCACTTCTTGTTGGAACTCAGCAGTCCAAAGGTGAGGGTTCTCAATCTTGATTTGGTTAATCATGTCGATACCAAAGTTCAAGTGCATAGATTCATCACGCAAGATGTATTGGAACTGCTCAGCAACACCGTTCATCTTGTTACGACGACCCATACTCAAAATTTGAGTAAAGCCACAGTAGAAGAAGATCCCTTCAAGAACACAGTAGAATGCGATCAAGTTACGAAGTAAGCGTTGGTCGTTTTCAGGCGTGCCTGTGTGGAAATTAGGATCAGTTAAAGATTGAGTATATTTCAAGCCCCAAGCTGCTTTACGTGCAACCGATGGAACTTCACGGTACATGTTGAAGACTTCGCCTTCGTCCATACCTAAAGATTCGATACAGTATTGGTAAGCGTGAGTGTGAATCGCTTCTTCAAACGCTTGACGCAAGATGTATTGACGGCATTCAGGGTTAGTAATGTGACGGTAAATTGCCAATACTAAGTTGTTTGCAACCAAAGAGTCCGCAGTCGAGAAGAAACCTAAAGAACGCATAACAATAGTACGCTCATCTTCGGTCAAGCCATTTTCAGACTTCCAAAGCGCGATGTCATGGTTCATGTTAACTTCTTGAGGCATCCAGTGGTTCGCACACCCGTCAAGATATTTCTGCCAAGCCCATTCATATTTAAATGGTACAAGTTGGTTCAAGTCCGCACGACAGTTAATCATTGCTTTGTCGTCAACTTGAACACGTTGAGCACCCATTTCTAGCTCTTCAAGGCCAGGGGCAACGTCTAAATGTTCTAAGGCTTGAGCGGCTCTAGCCACTGTATCGGAGGCAACTGTTGGTCGCACGGAATGGGTTCCAGCGGATTGTGGAGCTGCCACGCCCGGCGATGATGGCTGCGCAGTAGATACATTCTGCGAATCTGACGCTTTTTCCGATTGGACGGGCGCAGACTTGTGTTCAGGTGTAGTCGGTTTTTGCGAATCATCTTCAAAATCGTCCCAACTAAGGATAGACATTTTTGTTCTCTCTTCGTTGTATATATCTATATTTGACATCTCTTAAACGAAGATGTCCCTACTATACGCTTTTAATGTGTAAACAAAATTAAGTTTTATTGATGCATGACCAAATTTTGGGCCTTTGGTCTCTACTCCCTACAACTTATTTTGTTTACGCTGTTGCTTACGTATTGTGATAAATGCGTAAACCATCGGCATATAAAAGAAAATAAAGGCAAAGATTAAAACTCCAACACCAAGCATATAGTTATGGCTGAGATGAGAAAGCATAATCTTTACCTCTTTTAAGATTGCTCTTTAGTGAAAAGAGCAATCTTATTAAATGTTATTGGCAAGCTTCACAATCAGGGTTATCGATTGAACAAGCCATTGGTACAGGAGCTGCTTGAGTAAAGCCTTCTTCTTCAACCGCTGCTTCTGGTTTCTTCGCTTCTACAACAGGGGCAGCAACCGCCGCGGCTTCAACAGTCGCAGGTTTAACTGCGTTTAAAGCACCTGTGTTGATTGTAGATTTTTCAGCAGAAGTTGCACCTAAAGCTCGGAGGTAATAAGTCGTCTTAAGACCACGTAACCATGCCATCTTGTAAGTGATGTCAAGTTTCTTACCATTTGCACCAGAGATGTAAAGGTTAAGCGACTGAGCTTGATCAATCCATTTTTGACGGCGTGATGCAGCATCAACGATCCAACGTGTATCTACTTCAAACGCAGTAGCAAAGATTGCTTTTAATTCTTCAGGAATACGAGCAATTTTTTGTACTGAACCTTCAAAGTGTTTAAGGTCGTTAACCATTACTGTGTCCCAAAGACCGCGTTCTTTTAATGCACGAACAAGGTATGGGTTAATAACAGTGAACTCACCAGACAAGTTAGATTTCACATATAAGTTTTGGAATGTTGGCTCAATAGATTGAGAAACACCACAAATGTTAGAGATGGTAGCAGTTGGAGCAATCGCCATCACGTTTGAGTTACGCATACCGTCTTTTTGAACTTTGGCACGTAAAGTGTCCCAGTCTAAACGTTGAGTACGGTCAACTTCGAACATGCGCTCTGGACGAGATTTCGCAACAATTTCTAAAGAGTCGATTGGAAGGATACCTTTATCCCACAATGAACCTTTGAATGTTGAGTAAGCACCACGTTCAACAGCCAAGTTGCTTGAAGTTTCAATCGCGTAGTAGCTAATTACTTCCATTGATTCATCAGCAAAATCAACAGCAGCGTCTGAACCGTAAGCAATACCCATTTCGTATAGTGCATCTTGGAAGCCCATGATACCCATACCCACAGGGCGGTGTTTCAAGTTCGAGTTTTTCGCTTGTGGTACAGCGTAATAGTTAATGTCGATTACGTTATCGAGCATACGTACTGCTGTTTTAATAGTACGAGCTAACTTCTCACGGTCTAACACACCACCTTGAACGTGTTGTACAAGGTTGATCGAACCCAAGTTACATACTGCAATTTCGTCTTGATTTGTGTTCAAGGTAATTTCAGTACATAGGTTAGATGAGTGAACTACACCAACGTGTTGTTGTGGTGAACGTAAGTTACATACATCTTTGAATGTGATCCACGGATGACCAGTTTCAAACAACATAGAAAGCATTTTGCGCCATAAGTCTTTAGCACGTACTTTCTTGTGTAGCATGTTGGTTTCTTTCGCTACAGACTCATAGTAAGCATAACGCTCAGCAAATTCAGCACCAGTTAAGTCGTGCAAGTCTGGAGTTTCAGAAGGGGTAAATAATGTCCATTCACCATCTTCAAATACACGTTGCATAAACAAGTCTGGAACCCAGTTCGCAGTGTTCATGTCGTGAGTACGGCGACGGTCATCACCCGTGTTTTTACGAAGCTCTAAGAACTCTTCGATGTCTAAGTGCCAAGTTTCTAGGTATGCACACACAGCACCTTTACGCTTACCACCTTGGTTTACTGCAACAGCTGTATCGTTCGCAACTTTCAAGAATGGAACAACACCCTGAGACTTACCGTTAGTACCTTTAATATAAGAGTTCAAGGCACGAACAGGCGTCCAGTCATTACCTAAACCGCCAGCCCATTTAGAAAGCATCGCGTTGTCACGCATTGCGCCATAAATGTCATAAAGGTCATCGCCAATTGTTGTTAAGTAACAACTTGAAAGCTGTGGACGTAATGTACCTGAGTTAAACAGGGTAGGCGTAGAAGCCATGTAGTCGAAGCTAGACAATAAGTTATAGAACTCAATTGCACGCTCTTCTTTATCTTGCTCATTGAGTGCAAGACCCATCGACACACGCATGAAGAATAATTGTGGTAATTCGAAGCGAACGCCGTTTGAGTGAATGAAGTAACGGTCAAATAAAGTCTGTAAACCTAAATAGGTAAACTGATTAGAACGCTCTGGCTGAATTGCTGCTGATAATTTTTCTAAGTCGAAGTCAAGCAAGTCAGGTGAAAGCAAATCAAGCTCAACACCTTTTTTCAAGAATGCTTCAAGTGCATTATTTTCTGGTGTATCTGTTGATAAGCCTAAGAACGTTAAACCAGTGCTCACTAATTCGTTACAAAGCAAACGTGCAGTCACGTAAGTGTAGTTTGGTTCTTGTTCAATACGGGTACGTGTTGCCATCATCATTGTTGTGGCAATATCACTTTCTTTTACGCCGTTATATAAGTTTTTAACGGTTTCATCGACAATGGCTTGAACGTCAATACCTTCTAAACCTTCAGCTGCCTTAGAAACAGTTGCTTGCAATGCACTTAAATCAAGTGGCTGAAGCTGACCGTTTTTGTCGGTAACTTGTAAAGTAGGGTGGTGGTTTGAGTTCGTTTGCTGACGAGCGCTAGCACGTTGTTCACGGTAAATCACATAAGCGCGGGCAACCTTTTGTTCCCCAGTACGCATTAAAGCAAGTTCTACTTGATCTTGAATTTCTTCAATATGGATCGTACCGCCCGATGGTAAACGGCGAGTAAAAGTATTTAAGACCATTTCCGTCAACTGGGTAATACGGTCGTGAATACGGCTAGAATCCGAACTCTGTTGACCTTCCACAGCAAGAAAAGCTTTACCAATCGCAACTGAAATTTTCTCTGCATCAAATGCAGCAACATCTCCAGTGCGCTTAATCACCTGAATTTGACCGGGAGTCGAAGTAATTACGCTCATGCCAGCATAGCTCCATTGTCACTTTTGTTATGTTCATAGACCGTTTGAACCGAGCAAAAAACATGCCACGATATTTGAGGGATAAACACAAGACTTAGTAGTTAAAGTTTATTTTCAACACAAGATACGGGATTTTTCATAGCAGATCAATCTTGACTTTTTAGTAATTTTTTATCTGTATGATTTGATGGGAGATAGCATAGCAAAGCTGTTAAAAAACGCTTATAGATAACTTTGTGGATAACTCAAAAAACAAACACTTAAATAAATTTAAACTAAACAGAGAAATAATTTGTTTAATATTCATACATTGGAAATATGAATAGAATATGAAATTTAATAACAATAAATAAATCTTAAAAACACGTGAAAATTCAAAGGCTAATAAAATGAAACAAAATACGATGGTCATGTATCAGTTTGGTGAACGCCTACTTGTTTACAATGTAAACGTGTGTATATTGCAAATGATAAACGAATGTATCTGCAAGATTTTTAAGATGCATGAAACGAGATTTATAGGGGCAATGATATGAGCCAAGAAGAAAAGTTACCAAAGATTCTGATCGTTGAAGATGACGAGCGCTTAGCGCGATTAACTCAAGAATATTTAATTCGCAACGGTTTGGAAGTTGGTGTAGAAACTGATGGTAACCGTGCAATTCGTCGTATTATTAGTGAACAACCAGATCTAGTAGTTTTGGATGTCATGTTGCCGGGTGCCGATGGCTTAACAGTTTGCCGTGAAGTTCGTCCACATTACCATCAACCCATTTTGATGTTGACTGCACGTACAGAAGACATGGATCAGGTGCTTGGTTTGGAAATGGGCGCAGATGACTATGTTGCTAAACCAGTTCAACCACGTGTTCTTTTAGCGCGTATCCGTGCACTATTACGTCGCACAGATAAAACTGTAGAAGATGAAGTTGCTCAACGTATCGAGTTCGATGACCTTGTAATTGATAATGGCGGTCGTTCTGTAACGCTAAATGGTGAACTTGTTGACTTCACTAGCGCAGAATATGACCTATTATGGTTGCTTGCATCAAATGCTGGTCGTATCTTATCGCGTGAAGATATCTTCGAACGTTTACGTGGTATCGAATACGATGGTCAGGATCGTTCAATCGACGTCCGTATTTCACGTATTCGTCCAAAAATTGGTGATGATCCTGAAAATCCAAAGCGTATTAAAACAGTACGTAGTAAAGGTTACTTGTTTGTTAAAGAAACCAACGGGTTATAAGGTCTGAATAAACTTCCTATAAGGTTGGTCGAGTGTTTAAACACAGTATATTCCTGCGAATATATGCGGGACTGGTAATTCTTGTTGTTCTGGTTGCTGTCTTTGGTTATTTGCTTGTACAAATTATCAATTATCAACGGGCACAAGAATATCGAGAATCTTTAACCGATGGTATTTCTTATGTCATTAGTGAGGGAGTCGCTCGACAGCCTGGGAAGCAACAGAAAATAGACTGGGTTTCAGATGCGTCAGATTTATTGGAACTTCCAATTTACTATACTGATGCAAGCAAGGTTGAGTTATCTCGTACGGAGAAAAAACGAATCGAAGCTCAAAAATCTGTTGTCCGTTACGATGCCAGTAATAGTATTGCGTATATCATTATTGGCTTGCGTGACGACCCTCAGCATTTTTTATCTATAAAAGTCGACAAAATTACTGAGCGCCAAATGAAGGCTCTCCCTATTTTTGTACTTGATTATCTAATGTTTTATCCGGGGCAAGAACAAGAATATCTTGCCAAGATTCAAAAGCATTTCTCTTACCCAATTAATATCTACAATATTCAAGATATTAATCTGGACTCGGAACAAATTGGTCGTTTACGCCAAGACCAAAGCGTCATGTTGTACAAAGACAGTGCGACAGTACGCGGTACAACCATTTCAATCGTCTCTCCAATTCCGAATCAGCCTACACGGGTTCTCGTGCTTGGACCAGTTCCGATGTTTAACTGGATGCCTTTGCAGCTTTCAGCAGGGATTACTTTATTTAGCTTGTTTTTACTGAGTCTAGGTGTTTATGGGTTGATCTTGCCGCTAGAGCGTAAAATTCGCCAAGTACGTTATGCATTAAATCGTATGAAGTCTGGTGATTTGTCATTGCGTGTTCCTATTGAAGGAAGTGACGAAATGGCAAACTTGGCATCAAGTTATAACAACATGTCTGATCATATTCAGCGTTTAATCGAGGCTCAGCGTGAGTTAATGAGAGCGGTATCTCATGAGCTTAGAACACCTGTTGCCCGTATTCGCTTTGGTACAGAGATGTTGGCGGAAGAAGATGATTACAATCATCGTATGCATCAGGTCGATATGATTGATAAAGATATTGAGGCACTCAATACCTTAATTGATGAAATCATGACTTATGCAAAACTAGAGCAGGGTACACCTTCACTAGATTTTGATGAAATTACTTTATTTGATGTGTTAGATCAGGTTGCGGTCGAAACCGAAGCTTTAAAAACGCAAAAAGAAATTGAACTTGTTGCTCCTCCACTTTATGTAAAAGTAGATGCTGAGCGTCGTTACTTACATCGTGTTGTTCAAAACTTGGTGGGTAATGCGGTTCGTTATTGCGATAATAAAGTTCGGATTACCGGTGGTATCCACAGTGATGGCATGGCCTTTGTTTGTGTTGAAGATGATGGTGCAGGTATTCCTGAACAAGACCGTAAAAGAGTATTTGAAGCTTTTGCCCGTCTAGACGATAGCCGTACACGTGCGTCGGGTGGTTATGGTTTAGGATTGTCTATCGTAAGCCGTATTGCCTATTGGTTTGGCGGTGAAATTAAAGTGGATGAAAGCCCAACCTTGGGTGGCGCCCGTTTTATCATGACATGGCCAGCAAAACGCTTTAAACAGCCTCCTTTAAAAGCCAATAAAAAAGCACCTTCATAAGGTGCTTTTTTATTGATCTATTTATAGTTGAGTCGCATCTGGTTCCAAAATAGGTTTTCCGCTTCTTAAGCTGGCTAACGCATCGGAATTAAAGTCGATCAGTAATGAATTATTTTTTGCATCAATCTGGTATTTTTGAATAAGAGGTTGGTCTCCATTAATTGTTTCTATTTTATATTCATCAGCAATGTGCAAAATGCCTTCTAGGTTTGTTGTCGTTGACGCAAAATCCTGTCTAAATATTTCATAGACATCCCGCAAGTCAAAAATTGCATTATTCGCATCTGGATGTTTGTGAATATAGCTTTCTATATGTCGCACAAGTAGCTGTGCAAACAAGTAGTAATTTGGTTTGTGCGTATATTCTAGAGTCATGCATTTTTCTCCTTATTATCTGTTATTAGCATACATGGCAAAATACAGGTTATTGTATAAAATTCATTACACTAGATAATGAAATGGAAAAGTTATAAAGATATAAACACTCGATTACGTCCTTGGCGTTTTGCTTGATATAAAGCGTCATCTGCTTCTTTAAATAAACTTTCAATAGCTCGATGGGACGATGGCGAATATAAGCTTATCCCAATACTTACCTGTATAAAAATTGGTAATTTCCCATAAATATAAATCGGTTGCTGACTAATTTTAATTCGAATTTGTTCAGCCAGTTCAAATGCACTTTCCTTAGTGGTATCTGCAATAAAAATGGCAAACTCCTCACCACCAAAGCGGCCTAATAAATCGTGGGGATGCAAAATATTTTGTATGGTGATGACACAAGTTTGTAGCGCACGGTCACCTATTTGATGGCCATAGTTATCATTAACTTGTTTAAAGTGATCGACATCAAGCATGAAAAAGGCTGAGGTCTTATTTTCTTTTTGTACTTTTTCTTGAAGTAATCTAACTGACTGTAAAAACTGGCGTCGAGTGAGACTAGATGTCAGCTCGTCATGTGCAATGGCATGTTGAAGCTTCTGAATTAATTCTGAATGTAAAATGCTAATACTGGAAACTGTAAGGGGAGCGATGGTCATCATAATTAATCCAATGCGGATTGAAACCGTGTTACTGAAATAGTCATGTGGATAGAGTAAAAGATAATGCCCAGAAACATGATAAATAATGTAGGCGCTGGTGAAGCTTGTGATAAGTGCAACAACAATAGGTTTGTAGCGAATGGCACACCAGATTAGTGCAGCAATTGGGTAGAGTAGCGAACCAGGACCAGAGTCATAATAACTGGCTGCAATCGAAATGAGCACAGCCCCAAAAGGTAAAAGGTCGGTTGGCTCTAGGCCACGATTTCTTGAAAAATAATGTTTTACCTGACTATATTGAGGTATGTTTAATATGATAGGTAAAAGAAGCAAGGCATTTTGTAATTCTGAAGTGAACCAGTAGCCGAACTCATCCCATAAACCACCAAGCATAAATTTGGTATTAAACATAGGCACGAAAGTTGCTGCAAACAATGCACCTACTACACTACCTATTGCGCATAATCCAAATAAAAAGAGGTAGGAATAACCGCGATAGGCCGCCTTAATATGTTGATTAAAAAACATATAGAGCGCAAAAGTAGTAACAACATAAAGAAAGTTTGATGTTGTTAAAACAAGTGTGAGAGCAAATGGAGTGCCCTGAAATAAGTCAGCAATCACATATCCTATATAGGCACCTAAAAATGCGCTTGGTCGGCGTGTGATTGGAAAACGAATAAGCAACCCGAGCAAAACCGAATTGGCAGGCCAAAAGAATGCAAGAAAACTTAAAGGACGAGATGCGATGCCAATGAAACAACATATTGCAATAATGAAGCTAAATAGGAGAAAAAACTTTAAAAAGGAGAGAAATGAAAATTCACGAAGTGGGTATGGCATCAGCTGCCCTTAATGATAAATACTCTTATCCAAGAGTAGTAAATATTATGCATGATTAAACATTCATCATAATTCAGAGGGGAAGCTGAATACAATAAAAAACAAACTAATATTATAAAAAAGTAAGTTATAAAAAGTTAATAAGCGTTTCAACTGTGTAAATATTCTAAAATTAAAAAATGAAAAAAATCATCATAATTAAAGAAACTATTAATTAAACCGATTATGTGCGGTGAAACCCCCCTTACAACACATAGATGAATAGTTTTGTATAGAAAATCATCCGAAAGACTAAGACGCTTCAACTAGCATGGGAAATTAGAAATCAGGTACAATTGGCGGGATTAATTTTGTGTTTGGTGTATTTGAAGGCCAATACATACATTCTTTGTTAAATAATAGGCCTGCCAGGAGTTATCCCCGCATGAGTGCCATTACTCCATACGACTGGGCGATTATCGCCTTCGTGATCGGCGTTACATTTCTTTGCGTCTTTATGCTCACAGTTCCCTTACTCCTCGGGGGAAAATCGTGGGGACGTGCTAAGCAAGAGCAGTTTGAATCAGGTGTCGTGAGTGCTGGTGGCGCTCGCATTCGCCTGTCTGCAAAGTTCTATTTAGTTGCAATTTTCTTTGTTGTCTTCGACTTAGAGGCACTTTACCTCTATGCATGGTCTACTTCTGTGCGTGAAGTAGGGTGGTTGGGATATACCACTGTCGTGATCTTTGTCGTTGATTTATTGATTGCGCTTGTTTATGCCTTCTCTGTAGGTGCTTTAAGTTGGTCACCAGCAGATCGCCGTAAATCAGCAGGTGAGGCGGTTAAAATCGGTTCACCAACAATGAACATTGCTGAAATTACACGCTTTAATTCTATTGAAGAGCTCGTAACTGACCCTACAGGCCAGATCCCAGCTCAATCATCAGGTCGTGTTAAGTCAAAAACTACACCTGCATTGTCATCTGAAAAGGAGTAAGTCGGGATGAAATATACTCTGACCCGCGCGAATCCGGATGCTGATCAATACCCATTGCAAGAACGTCAAATTGTGACGGATCCGCTTGAAGAGGAAGTGAATAAAAACGTATTCATGACTCGTTTAGAGGATGTCTTGCATACAGCAGTAAACTGGGGACGTAAAAACTCTTTGTGGCCATTTAACTTTGGTACCTCATGTTGTTACGTCGAATATGCAACGACCTTAACAGGTGTGCATGACTTGTCACGTTTCGGTGCAGAGGTTATCCGTGCTTCACCTCGTCAGGCTGACTTGATGATTGTTGCAGGTACCTGTTTCGTAAAAATGGCACCAGTTATTCAGCGTCTGTATGAACAGATGTTAGAGCCTAAATGGGTCATCTCGATGGGTGCTTGTGCAAACTCTGGAGGTATGTACGACATCTATTCAGTAGTACAAGGTGTAGACAAAATTATTCCTGTTGACGTGTACGTCCCAGGTTGTCCGCCTCGTCCTGAAGCATTAATTCAAGCTTTAATGCTTTTACAAGACCAGATTCAATTAGAGCGACGCCCGCTTTCTGCCGTGATCGGTGATGATCTTCAGCCAGTATATAAGCCAAAGATGATGCCAGAACGTGACCGTAAGAATGCTGAGCGTATTGCCGTTAAAAACTTACGCTCTATGGATGAGATTAAATAATTTTTTGACGGTGTTTTGACATATCTAACTGATATGTTCATCGAGAAAATTGACAGAATTTGTATTAAATAGGAAGCCAAGCCAATGGCTGAAACTGACATTGCTATGCCAGAGTCAACAGCAGTTGATTCACGCCCAGCATTTGCAATCGTAGAAGAGCTCAAAACCAAATTTGGTGAGAACTTTTACGTGCAGGCGACTTTTGAAGAGTTTCCAACAGTCTGGGTCGAGCGCGCACGCGTGCAAGAAGTCCTTATGTTCCTGCGTAAAGTGGAACGTCCGTATGTAATGCTGTTTGACTTATCTGCGATGGATGAACGTTTACGTGTTCATCGTGATGGTTTACCAGCATCTGACTTCACTGTGTTCTATCATTTATTATCGCTTGAGCGTAATAGTGACATTCGTATCAAGGTTGCCTTGAACGAAAATGATCTAAACATTCCGACAGCGACAAATATCTGGCCAAATGCCAACTGGTATGAACGTGAAGCTTACGATATGTTCGGTATCAATTTCGAAGGGCATCCAATGCTCCGTCGTATTTTGTTGCCAACCTATTGGGAAGGTCATCCGCTTCGTAAAGAATATTCAGCACGTGCGACAGAATATACGCCGTACATGCAAGACAAAGCGAAACAAGACTTTGAACAAGAGCACTTACGTTTTGTACCTGAAGACTGGGGTCTTAAGCGTGGTAACGCTGACGAAGACTTCATGTTCTTGAACTTGGGTCCTAACCATCCATCTGCACATGGTGCGTTCCGTGTTGTATTGCAGTTAGATGGCGAAGAAGTGAAGGACTGTGTACCTGATATCGGTTATCACCACCGTGGTGTGGAAAAGATGGCTGAACGTCAAACATGGCATTCTTTCATTCCTTATACTGACCGTGTTGACTACTTAGGTGGTTGTGCTCAAAACATGCCGTATGTAATGGCTGTAGAGCAAATGGCAGGCATTAAAGTTCCTGAACGTGCACAAGTGATTCGTGTCATGTTGAACGAATTGTTCCGTATTAATAACCACTTGTTATTCTGTGGTACGGCAATTCAGGATGCTGGTGGTATGACACCAGTATTCTATATGTTCGCAGACCGTCAAAAAGTTTATGACATTGTTGAAGCAATCACTGGTTACCGTATGCATCCAGCATGGTTCCGTATTGGTGGTACAGCACACGATCTTCCAAACAACTGGCAAAAGCTTGTTAAAGAATTGCTAGAGTGGATGCCTAAACGCTTAAACGAATACTACACAGCTGCATTGAAAAACTCTGTGTTTATTGGTCGTACGCGTAATGTTGCACAATACGATGCCAAATCTGCACTCGCATGGGGTGTAACTGGTACTGGTTTACGTGCAACAGGTATCGATTTTGACGTTCGTAAATATCGTCCATACAGCGGCTATGAAAACTTCGATTTTGATGTGCCGGTTGAGTATGAAGGTGATGCTTATGCACGTGTGCTTGTTCACTTCCGTGAAATTACCGAGTCGCTAAAAATTATTCAACAGTGCTTGGATAACATGCCTTCTGGTCCATACAAAGCGGATCATCCATTGGCTGTTCCACCACCGAAAGATAAGACATTACAAGATATTGAAACCTTGATTACGCACTTCTTGAGCGTTTCATGGGGTCCTGTCATGCCAGCGGGCGAGTCATCATTTATGACTGAAGTGGTTAAAGGCGCAAGTACTTATTACTTGACTTCAGATAAAGCGACTATGAGTTATCGTACTCGTATTCGTACACCGACGTTTACTCACTTACAGCAAATGCCTTCAGTGATTAACGGAAGTTTAGTGTCTGACTTAATCATTTATCTGGCGACCATTGACGTGGTTATGGCTGACGTGGATCGCTAAGAGGTAACACATAATGATGATTTTGACTGATAAAAAACCACGTGTGAATGTCGAAGGGATTTTGACTGCGGAAGAAATTCACGAAATCGAACATCACATTGGTCACTATCCATACCCTCGTGCAGCCTCTTTGGATGCATTGAAGTGTGTACAGCGCCGTAATGGTTGGTTAGATGACGCTCAAATGAATGCCATCGCACAGTTGTTGTCGATGAGTGTTGCTGATTTGGAAGGCGTTGCAACATTTTACAACCGTATCTATCGTCATCCGGTAGGTCGTCACGTAATTTTGCTTTGCGACTCAATTGCTTGCTTCTTAATGGGTGCAGAAACTCTTGCTGAAGCATTCCAGCGTGAATTAGGAATTCAGTATGGTCAAACGACACCAGATGGTCGTTTTACGCTGCTTCCAATTTGCTGCCTAGGCAACTGCGACAAAGGCCCAACTTTAATGATTGATGAAGATACTCACGGTTTAGTCGAAGTGACATCAATTAAACAGTTATTGGAGAAGTATGTATGAATACTGAACCAAAACCAATTTATGGCGACGGTAATCCGGAAACTCATCCGCTCACTTGGCGTTTAAGCAAACAAGAAGCGGTACGTAGTGCTGATGATTACGAAGCACTTGAAGGCTATGCTGGCTTTAAAAAAGCTTTAGGCATGAAACCTGCTGAAGTGTTAGACGTCATTAAAGCTGCAACTGTAAAAGGTCGTGGTGGTGCGGGTTTCCCTGCGGGTATTAAATGGTCATTGATGGCACCAAATGATGGTGGTCCACGTTACTTGATCTGTAATGCCGACGAAATGGAACCAGGTACCTTTAAAGACCGTTTGTTGATGGAAAAACTTCCACATCAATTGATCGAAGGGATGTTAATTGCGGGTTATACCTTAGAAGCAACTCAAGGTTATATCTTTATCCGTGGTGAATACATCGAGGCTGCTCAATATCTAAATGAAGCGTTAGAACAGATTCGTGCTAAAGGTTATTTAGGCGAAAACATCTTAGGTTCTGGCTGGAATTTTGATCTGCATGTACATACGGGTGCAGGGCGTTATATCTGTGGTGAAGAAACTGCATTGATTAACTCGCTTGAAGGCCGTCGTGCTAACCCACGTACTAAGCCACCGTTCCCGCAAGTTGCAGGAGCATGGGGCCGTCCGACGATTGTGAACAACGTTGAAACTTATAACAACTTGCCAGCAATCATGCTTCGTGGACCAGAGTGGTATATCGGCTTGTCAGCGGGTAAATCAAAAGATCCAGGCACTAAAATTTATGGTGCATCGGGTAAAGTTAAATTCCCAGGTCTTTGGGAATTGCCATTTGGTACAACTGCACGTGAAGTAATTGAAGATCATGCAGGTGGTATGCGTGAGGGCTTAAAGCTCAAAGCATGGTTGCCAGGTGGTGCTTCAACTGACTTTTTACCAGCAGATACCATTGATTTACCAATGGATGCAGACACGATTATGAAAGCAGGTTCTCGTTTGGGAACATGTTTGTTAATGGTGGTAGATGAAACCCAATGTATGGTATCGCTCACTCGTAACTTAGAAGAGTTCTTTGCGCGTGAATCATGTGGTTTCTGTACACCATGTCGTGATGGTTTGCCATGGGCTGTTAAAGCGCTTAAAGCACTTGAAGCAGGCGAAGGTAAGAAAGAAGATATCGACCATTTACAAGAACTAACTCGTAAATTATGGATTGGTAAAACTTTCTGTGCCCACGCACCAGGTGCGATGGAGCCGCTTATGGGCGCACTCAAACATTTCCGTGGTGAGTTTGAAGCGAAAGTGACGAATCGTCCTGTCGTGCAAACCAGCAACGTAGAACAAGCTTAAGGAATTCGACTATGGCTACAATTCATGTCGATGGAAAATCGTATGAAGTCAACGGCTCGGAAAACTTGCTACAAGCATGTTTGAGTCTGGGCATCGACATCCCATATTTTTGTTGGCATCCATCCTTAGGTTCGGTTGGTTCTTGCCGTCAATGTGCTGTTACGCAATATGCGAATCCAGAAGATACGCGTGGTCGTTTAGTCATGTCTTGCATGACACCAGCATCTGACAATACCTATATCTCAATTGAAGACAAAGAAGCAACGGATTTCCGTGCATCTATTGTTGAATTTTTGATGACCAACCACCCGCACGACTGTCCAGTTTGTGAAGAGGGTGGTCACTGTCATTTACAAGATATGACTGTAATGACAGGTCATGACCGTCGTCGCTATCGTTTTACAAAACGTACGCATTACAACCAAGAACTCGGCTCATTCATTGCGCATGAAATGAACCGCTGTATTGCTTGTTACCGTTGTGTTCGTTACTACAAAGACTATGCGGGCGGTACAGACTTTGGCGTATATGCCAATGCATCTCGTGTGTATTTTGGTCGTCCAGAATCAGGTACTTTAGAGTCTGAATTCTCTGGTAACTTGACTGAAGTATGTCCAACAGGTGTATTTACTGATAAGACTCATTCAGAGCGTTATAACCGTAAGTGGGACATGCAGTATGCACCAAGCGTGTGTCAAGGCTGTTCTTCTGGTTGTAACATTTCTCCGGGTGAACGTTATGGTGAAATCCGTCGTGTAGAAAACCGTTTTAATGGTTCGGTTAACCAATACTTCCTTTGTGACAAAGGTCGTTTTGGCACAGGTTATGTAAACCGTGCAGACCGTCCACGTCAGCCTCAGTTCCGTAATGGTGAAACTGTTGCAACTGTTTCTGTCGACCAAGCTCTAGATCAAGCGATTGCTAAGCTTCAAGGCAAAAAAGTTTTGGGTATTGGTTCTCCTCGCGCAAGTTTGGAATCGAACTATGCATTACGTGAGCTTGTAGGTCAGGCAAATTATTCAACTGGTATTGCACAAAAAGAGCAAAAACTTGTTGAACTTGCTGCATCTATCATGCAAACCGAGGGTATCTATAACCCGAATATGCGTGAAATTGAAAGCTATGATGCTGTTCTGATCTTAGGTGAAGACCTAACTCAAACTGCACCTCGTATGGCATTGTCTGTTCGCCAAGCTGCGAAAAACAAAGCACGTGAAATGGCTGCAAAAACACGTACACCAGATTGGTTAGCTGAGCCTGTACAACGTATTGGCCAAGAAGCAAAATCTCCGGTTTACATTTTAGCTGCAACTCAAACTCGTCTTGCTGACGTTGCAACTGGTGAAGTGGTTGCTTCTCCAAATGACATCGCACGTTTAGGCTTTGCAGTTGCTGCGGCAGTAAATGGTGAAGTTGTAAGTGGTTTAGATGAAGATGCAAAAGCATTTGCTCAAACCATTGCTGACACTCTAAAAGCAGCAAACAAACCATTAATTATTGCGGGTACAAGCTTGCAAGATGCTTCTATTATGGAAGCTGCAGCACAGTTGACTCAGAACTTAGGTTCTAAAGCTGGTTTAAGTCTTGTAGTTCCTGAAGTGAACTCTATGGGCTTGGCATTGTTCGGTGGTTTAAGCCTTGAACAAGCATTTGCTCAAGACTACGACACACTTGTTATTGTTGAAAATGACTTGTTCCGTCGCTTACCAGCTGCACAAGTACAAGCTGCATTAGATAAAGCTGAAACAGTAATCGTGCTTGATCACAGTGAAACTGAAACTGTAAAACAGGCTGATATCGTTCTTTCAGCAGCAAGCTTTGCAGAGGGTGATGGTACTGTTGTAAGCCAAGAAGGTCGTGCACAGCGTTTCTATCAAGTTTACGATCCAAGCTATTACAAACCTGAATACGCAATTAAAGAATCATGGCGTTGGTTACATGCTATTGAAACTGGCATTAAAGGCAAGGCTGTAGATTGGACATTGCTTGACGATGTAATTGAAAGCATCGTGAAAAATGTACCAGTACTTGAAGCTATCCAAGATGTTGCGCCTGATGCAGGTTACCGTGTACATGGCTTGAAAATCGCGCGTGAACCACGTCGTTATTCAGGTCGTACAGCAATGCGTGCGCCGTTATCGGTTCATGAGCCTAAACAGCCTACCGATCCAGATTCAGCATTAACATTCTCAATGGAAGGTTATGTTGGTCCGCAAAAAGCATCATCATTAGTACCATTTGCATGGGCTCCGGGTTGGAACTCTCCACAATCTTGGAATAAATACCAAGATGAAGTCGGTGGTCACTTAAAAGGTGGTGATTCTGGTGTTCGTTTATTCGATCGCTTGGCAAAACGTCCTGCACGTAGCTACGTTGCTCCAGTGCCAGTAGTTGCAAATCCTGAAAGTTTCCGCTTAGTTCCAATGCACCATATTTTTGGTTCTGGCGAATTCACGATTAAAACACCTGCAATGGAAACTCGTATTCCTGAAGCTGTGTTTGCAGTGGGCGAACAAGATGCAACTCGTTTGAACCTTCAAGAAGGTCAACGCATTACAGTAAAAGCAGGCGAAACAACTGTAAGCTTGCCTGTACAAGTAATTGAATATTTACCTACAGGTTATATTGGTTACCCAGTTGGTTTAGCACCAATGGTGTCACTAGCTGAGCCTGTTTCAGTGGCTTTAGGAGTGTAATTCATGAATCAAGAAATTATACGTCAAACGCCACTTTGGGCTGAAAACTGGCCGATTGCTTACGCTGTCGTCCAAGCAGTTGTAATTTTGCTTGTTGTTGTTTTAGTTGCAGCGTTGATGTCTTTTATTGAGCGTCGTTTACTCGCTTGGTGGCAAGACCGTTATGGTCCAAACCGTGTTGGTCCTGGTGGTATGTTCCAGATCGTTGCCGACATGCTCAAGATCATGTTTAAAGAAGACTGGACCCCAAAGTTTGCTGACAAACTTACATTCCGTTTAGCACCAGCTGTTGCAATGGCAACAGCGGTTCTTTCATTCATGGTAATCCCGGTGAGTCCTTCACTGGGTGTTGCTGACATGAGTATCGGTTTATTGTTCTTCATGGCAATGGCTGGTATTGCTGTCTACGCAGTATTGTTTGGTGGTTGGGCTTCAAATAACAAATACTCGTTGCTTGGCGGTTTACGTTCAGCTGCTCAAACCATTTCTTATGAAGTGTTCTTGGGTATTTCATTAATGGGTGTGGTTGCAATTGCAGGCTCATTTAACCTTCGTGAAATTGTTGAAGCACAACGCGATGTTTGGTTCGTCATTCCACAATTCTTAGGTTTCTTGATTTTCGTAGTTGCTGGTGTTGCGGTAACTCACCGTCATCCATTTGACCAACCAGAAGCAGAACAAGAATTGGCAGAAGGTTACCATGTTGAATATGGCGGTATGAAATGGGGTATGTTCTTCGTTGCTGAATATGTCAACGTAGTACTAATCTCTGCATTGATCGTGACTTTATTCTTCGGTGGCTGGTTAGCGCCATTCAATTTAGAAATTCCATTTGTTCCACCAGTATTCTGGTTTGTGATTAAAACAGCATTCTTTGTAATGATGTTTGTATTGGCACGTGGTTCTTTAATGCGTCCACGTTATGACCAAGTCATGAACTTTGGTTGGAAAATTTGTTTGCCATTGGCGTTGGTCAACTTGTTAGTGACTGGTGCTGTGATTCTGATGAATCAGGCCTAGGACAGCAGGGAGTACAAAATGTATAAATTTCTAGCTGGATTCGGATCAATTGTACGTACGTTACTCATGGTGTTTAGCCATGCAACGCGTAAACGTGACACGATTTTATATCCAGAAGTTCCGGCTGAACAGATTGTGCCGCCACGCTTTCGTGGTCGTATCGTATTAACGCGTGACCCTGATGGGGAAGAGCGTTGCGTAGCATGTAACCTATGTGCGGTTGCATGTCCGGTTGGCTGTATCTCACTACAAAAAGCAGAAACAGAAGATGGTCGTTGGTACCCGGAGTTTTTCCGTATCAACTTCTCACGTTGTATTTTCTGCGGTATGTGTGAAGAAGCTTGTCCAACAACTGCGATTCAGCTCACACCAGACTTCGAGTTAGGCGAATATGTACGTCAAGACCTTGTTTATGAGAAAGAAAACTTACTCATTTCAGGTCCAGGCAAATACCCAGATTACAACTTCTACCGTGTAACGGGTATGGCAATTAACGGTAAAGAGAAAGGTCAAGCACAAAAAGAAAGTGCACCAATCGATGTACGGAGTCTATTACCATGATGTGGCCGTTTTATTTGATGGCACTCGTGGCCATCGTTTCTACGGTTCGTGTAGTGACTAACACGAACCCTGTACACGCTCTACTTAGTCTAATTGTTTCATTGCTTGCTGTTGCTGGTATTTTCATGATCGTGGGGGCGCCTTTTGCAGGTGCTCTTGAAATCATTGTTTATGCCGGAGCAATTATGGTTCTGTTTGTCTTCGTGGTGATGATGCTTAACTTAGGTCAACACACCGTTGAACAAGAACGTAAATGGCTTTCTTCAGATGCTTGGGCATATCCAGCACTCATGAGTTTCTTGCTCGGCTTGCTTTTAGTTTGGATGCTGGGTGGTGAATACACCACTATTTCAGCACCGCTTGGGGCACAAGTGATTGGACCAAAAGTAGTTGGTCAAGCACTCTTTACTCACTATTTATTATTGGTTGAAGTTGCCGCGATGTTATTGCTAGCAGCCCTTGTTGCAGCATACCACTTAGGTAAACGTGAACCAGGTGCAGAAGAGGAAAAAGAATAATGGGCCAGATTCCTTTAGAACATGGTTTGATTGTTGCAACCATCCTTTTTGCACTCGGTTTTTACGGTGTAATGGTGCGACGCAACCTATTATTTATGTTAATGAGCCTTGAAATCATGATGAATGCTGCAGCATTGGCATTTGTTCTTGCAGGTAGCGTATGGGCACAACCAGATGGGCAAGTGATGTTCATTCTGATTTTGACCCTTGCAGCAGCAGAGGCATGTATCGGTCTTGCGATTGTCCTTCAGTTCTATCATCGCTTCCATCATTTGGATGTGGATGCTGCTAGTGAGATGCGCGGATGAGTTATTTATATCTAACAGTATTATTTCCGCTAATCGGTTTTATTTTATTGGCGGCAGGACGAGACAAACTCTCTGAAAATGTTGCAGCAGTTATTGGCGTAGGTTCTGTAGGCTTATCTGCATTATTTGCACTCATTGCTGGAATGGCATTTACCACGAGTGGTCAGCAAGTTTTTGTTCAAAACTTGTGGACATGGTTCAATGTTGGCGGTTTTGCTCCGGGCATTAGCTTACATTTAGATGGCTTATCTTTACTCATGATGGGCATGATCACGGGTGTTGGTTTCTTAATCCACATCTTTGCATCATGGTACATGCGTGGTGAAGAGGGTTATGCGCGTTTCTTCTCGTATTTCAACCTGTTTGTTGCAAGCATGCTTGTGCTTGTATTGGGTGACAACTTGGCGTTGTTATTCTTAGGTTGGGAAGGTGTAGGTCTTTGCTCTTACTTGCTAATCGGTTTCTATTATGCAAACCCTGCAAATGGTTGGGCTGCGATCAAAGCGTTTACAGTGACCCGCGTTGGTGACGTATTCTTGCTTATTGCTTTATTCTTGCTTTACCAACAATTTGGTACGCTGAATACTCAGTACATCGTTGAACACGCAGCAGAAGTAATGACGAAGAGTTCGTCACTTACAATCTGGACTGCATTAATGTTGTTCTTGGGTGCTGCTGGTAAGTCTGCTCAAATTCCATTGCAAACATGGTTGGCAGATGCGATGGCAGGTCCAACACCTGTTTCTGCATTAATCCACGCAGCAACAATGGTAACGGCTGGTGTGTACTTATGCTGCCGTCTATTCAGCGTATTTGAACTTGCTCCTGAAGTGATGCAATTCATTTCGGTAACTGGCGCGGTAACTTTGTTAGTTGCAGGTTTTGCTGCACTCGTTCAAACAGATATCAAACGTATCTTGGCTTACTCAACAATGAGTCAGCTTGGCTATATGTTTATGGCTGTAGGTGCGGAAGCTTATCAAGCTGGCTTGTTCCACATGTTGGCTCACGCATTCTTTAAGGCATTATTATTCTTGTCTTCTGGTGCGGTGATTCTGGCTTATCACCACGAGCAAAACATTTTCAAAATGGGTGGTTTGTTCAAACGTAACAAATTCCTGTTTGCTTGTTTCGCGATTGGTGGCGGTGCATTAGCAGCGATTCCATTCTTGACTATTGGCTTCTTCTCTAAAGATGCGATTCTTGGTGAAGTTTGGGTGCAAGGTCAAACAGTTGCTTTATATCACACCTTATATTGGGTGGGTGTAGCAGGTGCATTCCTGACTTCAATCTATACATTCCGTTTAATCTGGGTTGTATTCTTTGGTCAAGAAAACACGCCTTACCATGAAATTAAAGGTGCAACTTACTGGGCTCCATTGGGTATTTTAGCTGTATTGTCTACTTTTGTTGGTGCGGTATTAAAAGCACCGGTAGCAGGTATTCTGAATACTGCAAAAATTCCTGAATTCCATGTCGCTGAACAATTTGTAGAAGGCATGCATGGGGCAGAGCACTTAGCAGTAGGTATTGCACTAGTTGGTCTAGTTGTTGGTATAGCATTATTTACATTTGCTTATGGTGCAGTGAAATCATTCGCTCAAACAAGTTTGGGTTCAGGTCTGGCACATATTTGCCGTACTGCTTTTGGTTTTGATGCATTGTATGACATCGTTTTTGTTAAACCTTATTTATTCTTCGCCAAAATCTTTGGCCGTGATCCGATTGACGGTTTGTGGTTAGTTCTTCCTGCACTCGTGAAAGGCGGAAATAGTTTTACAAGCTCACGTCAAACAGGTTCATTGCGTGAATACGCATCAAGCATGTCACTCGGTGTAGTGGTGTTATTGATGATCTTGATCGTTATTCAGGTAGTGGGGAAATAAAATGGAAAACAATTTAATTTTACCCGCGCTGATCCTTGTTCCGTTCATTGCCGGTTTTATTTGTTGGTTAGTCGATAAGCTCGACAAAACTTTGCCACGCTGGATTGCCTTAATTGGTATGCTCATTACTTTGGGCTTAGGTCTTGCACTTTGGCAAAATGGAACTTATAGCTACGAGTTGGGTTCTAAAATCCCAACTTGGTCTGCTGAGTTCTATTTACCGTGGATTCAATCACTCGGTATTGGCATTCACTTAGCTGTGGATGGTTTATCTTTACTCATGGTGTTATTAACAGCGTTACTTGGTGTACTTGCTGTTGGTTGTTCATGGGGTGAGATTCAAAAGAACGTTGGTTTCTTCCACTTAAACCTATTATGGAGTTTAGGTGGCGTTATCGGTGTATTCTTAGCGATTGACTTGTTCTTGTTCTTCTTCTTCTGGGAGATGATGCTTGTACCAATCTACTTCTTGATTGCGTTATGGGGTCATAAAGGTTCAAACGGTCGTTCACGTGTTTATGCTGCTACTAAGTTCTTCCTTTACACGCAGATTGCCGGTCTAGTGATGTTAATCGGTATCCTAGGTCTTGTAGTTTATGGCTACATGATGACAGGCATGATCGGTTTTGATTACAACTATTTATTAGCTGTAGCTAACCATTTACCTGCTGGCTTAGCGTATGGTTTCATGATCTGTTTCTTCATCGGTTTTGCGGTGAAGTTACCAGTATTCCCATTACACGGTTGGTTGCCAGATGCGCATGCTCAAGCTCCTACAGCAGGTTCTGTAGACTTAGCAGGTATCTTGATTAAAACAGCTGCGTATGGCTTGCTTCGTTTTGTTATTCCATTCTTCCCGACAGCTTCTGCACAGTTTGCAGATATTGCGATTATTTTCGGTTTGATTGGTATTTTCTACGGCGCATGGTGTGCTTACCAGCAAACTGACATGAAACGTTTACTTGCGTATACGTCGATTTCACACATGGGCTTTATCTTACTTGCAATCTATGCAGGTAATATTTTGACCTTCCAAGGTCTAATGATCATGATGTTGGCACATGGTTTGTCATCAGCTGCATTGTTCATTATGTCTGGTCAAATCTACGAACGTTTACATACACGTGATTTACGTTTAATGGGTGGTCTTCGTGGCCAGCTTCAGTACTTGCCATTTTTCTTGATGTTCTTCGTTGCTGCTCTTGTAGGTGTACCAGGTTTAGGTAACTTTATTGGTGAATTCCTGATTTTGATGGGTTCATTTAATAAATATCCTGTCTTCACGATTCTTGCTTCTATCAGCCTTGTATTTGCAGGTTTATATGGCTTGATCTTGATTCACCGTGCTTTATTTGGTGAACCAAATCCTGAACAAAAGCAACATTACACTAGTCCATTGAAAGACTTATCTGCTCGTGAAGTTGGTATTTTGATGATTTGTGCGATTGGTCTCGTTTGGCTTGGTATCTACCCACAAACATTCTTGGATGTATCTCATTCAAGCATGCAGTGGTTGGTCAATAGTTATGTGCCAGTACAAGAAGTCGTTGAAACTGTTCAGCAAACAGCTACTCAACTTGACCATGTGGAGATCCAATAATCATGAACTTCACAGTATCATTCTCTACGCTTATGCCTTTAGCTCCGGTGATGATTGTTGCTTTGACAACAATCGTCGTCATGTTGTTAATTTCAATTAAGCGTAATCATAATTTAATCGCAACTGCTTCTGTTGTCGGTTTAAACCTTGCTGCACTTTATATTTTATTTGCAGTATTTGGCGGTAAGTTTGTACCGGCAAATGTGATGGGCATGTTTATGGTTGATCCATTTACCATGTTCTATCAATTTATGATTTTGATTGCGGCATTGGCATGTTGTACTTTGTCTCATGCTTACATCGAAACTTATAAAGACAACCGCGAAGAGTTATACCTTTTGTTACTTGCTTCTGTAGCAGGTGCAATGTTGATGGTTGCAAGTTCTCATTATGCATCGTTCTTCATTAGCCTTGAGTTAATGTCGATCCCTGTATATGGCTTACTTGCTTATACTTATCAACGTAGTAACTCACTTGAAGCGGGTATTAAGTACCTTGTACTTTCAGCGACAGCTTCTGCAATGTTGTTGATGGGTATGGCATATATTTATGCATATACAGGTTCACTTTCATTCTATGATTCTGTACAAGCATTATTTGAAGCAATCAAACAGCCAATGGTGTTATTAGGTTTAGCACTTATTATCTTTGCTGTTGCATTTAAATTGTCGCTTGCGCCGTTCCATAAATGGACTCCGGATGTATATGCAGGCGCACCAGCACCAATGGCAACTTTCTTAGCAACTGCTGCTAAAGTTGCAACAATTGGTTTATTCGTGCGCTATATGCTTGCTTCAGGCGCAATGATGGTGAACTCGTTAGTAACTATTTTGACAATCATTGCTGTATTGTCGATTTTGGTTGGTAACTTACTGGCTGTTCGTCAAGTTAACTTAAAACGTATTCTTGGTTATTCATCTATTGCTCACTTCGGTTATTTGTTAATTGCTTTAATTAGCATGACTTATGCAAGCTTAGGTAGCGTAACTGTATATGTGGTGTCTTATGTATTAACAACTATCGGTGCCTTTGGTGCGGTAGCGTTAATGTCTAGCCCATATAACAACGTAGATGAAGCACAAAGCCTTGCAGATTACCGTGGTTTGTTCTGGCGTCGTCCAGTACTTACAGCAACTTTAACAGTCATGATGTTATCTTTGGCTGGTATTCCATTAACAGCAGGCTTCATTGGTAAGTTCTTGGTGGTAATGGCTGCTGTAACAACTCAACACTGGTTCTTAGCTGCAATGATTATTGTGGGTAGTGGTATCGGTTTGTACTATTACTTACGTGTGATGGTTGTAATGTACATGACACCACCGGAAACTCCTCGTATTGATGCAGATGCTCATTGGGGACAAAAAGTGGGTGGTTTAATGGTATTGGCTGCTGCTGCATTAGTTATTATTTTGGGTGTTTATCCAGATCCAATGATTAATTTGGCATTAAAAGCAGAAATTTTATCTCCATTACATTTCATGCTTTCACAACAGTAATTCTGGTGTACAAAAAAGCCTCCAAATCTGGAGGCTTTTTTTTATTGAGCGTTAAAAAAAGATTATAATAAATACGTTTTTATATTTTTAGGTAACATCTGTGGCCATTCAAGAAATTCGTCACCCACTTATTCGTCATAAATTAGGCTTGTTACGCCGTGCTGACATCAGTACTAAGAATTTCCGTGAGCTTGCTCAGGAAGTGACTATGTTGTTGACTTATGAAGCAACAAAAGATTTACCAGTTGTGGATTGTGAAATTGATGGATGGGCTGGAACTGTTACTACTCAGCGTATTGCTGGTAAAAAAATAACGATTGTACCGATTTTACGTGCCGGAATTGGTATGTTGGATGGCGTACTTAATCTGATTCCAAGCGCCAAAGTGAGTGTTTTAGGTCTTGAGCGTAATGAAGAAACATTAGAAGTTCGTACGTATTATAAAAAATTAGTTCCAGATGTGGCTAATCGTCTTGCGATGATTATTGACCCAATGCTAGCAACGGGTAATTCGTTAGTTGCTGCTATTGATGTGTTAAAGGCAAGTGGTTGTAAAGATATCCGTGTTATGGTCTTGGTTGCTGCACCTGAAGGCGTTGCTAAAGTTGAAGCGGCTCATCCAGATGTGCAAATTTATACGGCATCTATTGATAATGGCTTAAATGAACAAGGTTATATTGTTCCTGGCTTGGGCGATGCTGGCGATAAAATTTTTGGTAGTGTACAAAAAGATTAATTTTTTGAAATAGCATTAAAAAGAGACTTCATTCAACCGTATAATTTTAAAAACGGAATCGTGAGTCTCTTTTTTATTTACCGCAACAACTGGATTGGAAAAGTAGGGGAAAGATCATGAAGCAAGAGTTTTATACTGGATGGGTAAAACAATATAACGCTGATAAAGGGTTTGGTTTTATTGAAACTAGTGAAGGAGATATTTTCTTTCATATTTCTGATTTTCCTGCATCAGAGGGCGAACCGAAAAGAAATGAAAAAGTGAAGTTTCTTGCCGCAGATAATCAGGGCAAATTTAAAGCGATCAAAATTGAGCGTGTTGACCCAAATCCTGCGAAAACCAAGAAAAATAAAATTGCGGATCACAATAAAGCGATCACAAGCGAATTGCTATCAAATTTTCGACGCTAATCAATGAAAAGATCAGGTTTTAAACCTGATCTTCACAGAATTGTAAGAATGCTTTGAGGCCTGGACCCTGATACTTTTGACGGTGTACCAGCATATAAAGCGGACGGGTAAGCTGCCAGAATGGTGTATCTAAAATTACTAATTGTCCCTTTTCAATTAAAGGTTCAATGGCTAGTTTAGAAATACATGACATACCTAAACCACCAGCAACGATTTTTAAAATTGCTTCATTGTGACCTAGGGTTAAGCGAATATTCGCGTCTGGCAGATCTTGCAATATCGCATTATCAAACACTTCACGAGTTCCTGAGCCTTCTTCACGTAAAATCCATTCGACTTGAAGAAAATCATGCGCTGTTAGAGGTCTATTTAAACGTGCTAAAGGGTGATTTGGGGCACAGCAAACTGCAAGCTCATCATCACGCCAATGAATACATTGGAGTTGAGGTAAGTGACATGAGCCTTCAATTAAAGCTAAATCAAGTTGGAATTGATTGACTGCTTCAATCATTTGGCGTGTATTGCCCACTTGTAATTGCAAATGCGCTTTAGGGTGATGCTGTAAAAAGTTTGCCATTAAATCTGGCATGAGGTAATCACTAATCGTTAAAGTGGCCCCAATACGTAAATCAATGCTTTGCAATTCACCTTTTGCAGCTTGCTCAAAAGCTTCACAGCGACCTAATATTTCTAATGCTTGAGGCAATAGAAAACGACCTAAATCATTAAGCTGTAATCGTTTACCTAAACGATCAAATAGAGGTGCACCAAGACCATCCTCTAAATCGGCTAAAGCCATACTTGCTGCACTTTGCGTCAGTCTGACCGCATCACTCGCTTTGGTGACAGTTCCTTCTTGAGCGACTGCTACAAAAACAGCCAACTGGCGTAATGTCATGCGCATGTTTAAAAAGCCTTAACGTTTAAAAGTATTCATTATTTCGGCTGTCATGCTAACATGAGCGCACTATTTCATGCCACGTTGAAATCATGTCAATTGAAAAATTTAGCGTAGAAAAAGTTTTATCTGTACACCGCTGGACTCCAACTCTTTTCAGTTTCACCATGACTCGCCCTGCACATTTTAAATTTACTGCTGGGCAATTTGCACGTATTGGGCTAAAAGTTGGAGAAGAACTCGTTGTTCGTGCTTATTCGGTAGTCTCATCACCATTTGATGAAACGCTTGAGTTTTTTTCGATTGTAGTACCAGACGGTGCATTTACGTCAAATCTTCAACATTTAAAGGTAGGAGATGAGCTTTATTTAGAAAAAACACCTTATGGTTATTTGACTTTAGCTCGCTATCAACAACCTTTACCGCATGATTTATGGTTATTGGCAACGGGTACAGGTTTAGCTCCATTTTTATCGATGTTACAAGACTTCGATACATGGTCTAAATATCAAAAAATTAATTTGGTCTACAGTGTCCGTACCGCAGCTGAGTTAGCTTACGTTGATCGTATTCAAGAGATTGCTGAAACTTTTGGGGAAGGACATAACGGATTTAAATTTATTCCGATTATTACTCGAGATCCATCTGCGCCATTGCATGATCGTTTGCCGATTCTGATTGAAAATGGTGAATTAGAAAAATCTGCTGGTATAGAGCTGAATCCTGCCACAAGCCACGTCATGCTTTGCGGAAATCCGCAAATGGTAGATGACACTAAAGAGGCTTTAAAGCGCAGTGGTTTGACGATGAATCGTCGAGGTGAGGGAAATATTGCGGTAGAAAATTACTGGTAATAAATTGCGGTGAAAACAACTTTATAATTAATTTTATGGATATGTTTATTAGTGGACAAACATATCCATAAATTCGCGAATTTCTGAAATTGCGCTGTCTACATCGGTTGAAAGCCAAGTTGGCTCAAAAAGACCCGCATAATGTTCCAAACGATCTTGTGGAACGACTAAGCGAACAGGACAGTCTTCTTCTAGTAAGCGCCAAGGTAAAATCGGAACATCATTGTCTAGAAAAATATTGATATTACGAATATCAACAATCATGGCATTAATGCAGTCAGGAAATGGCATGACGGAAAATTCTTCAGTACGGCGACGAAAATACTCTAAATCACCCCATTTGAGTTCATAACTTGGTTTATTAAATTCAATAATACCAATGAGATGTTCGTCTCTCGTCTGATGTATATAACATTGATGTGTGACGTCAGTGTCGAGATCAAGTGTTACGTTTTGCTGACGATACATCATAAAATAGAGCAGCTTTAAAACAAGGGGGCTTATTATAGCCTATTTTATAAAAAGTAAGCGCTAAAACATATAGTATTACAAATAGAACCTTAAAGAAGCTCGAGCATAATTTATCAATATTTTTAAATGGCTAAATAATTTTGCCTAAATTTTATACTGTTTTTATTATTTTAATAGTAGAGTTTTGCAACTACAGACACCTTAGCATAATGCTTTTTCACACAATGCAACAAACCAAATTGCTATGATGATTATAAAGTTAATGATAAAAGAAGAGGGGAAAGAAGATGCATGATTTTTCAAAACCACCTCATGTGACGAGTCCTGAAGAAACTGCGAAAAAAAGAAGATTGCCAGTTTACATTTTAATTATTGTTGGGCTTTTTCTTATTGCACTCATCGTCTACATGGTTGCTGATCACAGCAAAACACCTAAAGAAGAAGCCGCTTTTCAACATGAGGCCACACCACATGTCATTAAGAGCACTTCAGATTTGAATATTTATAAAGGGTAATAAGCTAACCAGTATATCTTTATAGAAAGCCTTTGGGATGTGACCTGAAGGCTTTTTTTGCAACCTTTTGCATCAATTTGTTGTATTTATGCAGAAGTGTGTTGATTAGAAAATACTCAAAACATAAGGTGAGATAGACCGCATTTATCGTCATTTTTAACAACGAATGGTGTTTTTCATAATTGATGGCACTGAAAAGAACATAACAATTGAGGACATAACAATATGAATGAATTTTTTGATGGGCCTCGCGGCGCTCAGTTTGATGCGATGTATTACTGGGATCAGTTTCATCCTATTTTAGCTGCAATCGTCATCTTACTGGTTGGCTGGATAATCGCTTTATTAGTTGCGGCAGGTGTAAAAAAACTTCTGCAAAAAGTAAATACCAATGCAAAATTATCTTCAGCAACTGGGCGTGCTCCAAACATAGAAGGTCTTATTTCAAAAGTCGTATTCTGGTTTATTCTAATCTTAGCTGTTGTCGCAGCTCTCAATGTACTTAACATTAGTGGAGTAAGCGGCCCGTTCAGTAATATGGTGAATCAGGTACTCGTCTATATTCCAAATATTATTGCTGCTGTTGTGGTGGGTTTTATTGGTTGGATCGTTGCTCGACTGGTGCGAGCAGGGGTGACCAATGTTTTATCCCGAACTCAACTTGACGATAAGTTAAGCAGTGAAGTGGGTGTAGGTGGAATTAGCCAGAATATTGGTGAAATTCTTTACTGGCTTGTATTGTTACTTTTCCTTCCGATTGTTCTTTCAATATTAGGATTAACAGGCTTACTGATTCCAGTTCAAAATATGGTAAATGATGCTGTAGCATTCTTACCAAATATCTTTATTGCTGGTGTTATCGTTTTTGTTGGTTATATCTTGGCAAAAATTGTACGCGGTATTGTTGAAGGTTTAGTAAATAGCTTAGGTGTTCAGGCTCAAGCTGAAAAAATTGGTCTTTTCAAAAGCTCTAACGTAGGCAAATTCTTAGGTTCATTTGTTTTCGCAATCATCATTATTACAACATTGATTGTAGCGTTTGAAGCTTTAGGTATTGAGACAATTTCTCAGCCAGCAACTGCAATGCTCAATGAAATCTTGCAGGCGATTCCAAACATTATTGCTGCTGGTTTAATTCTACTGGTTGCTTATATTGTTTCTCGTTTTGTTGGCCGCTTAGTTGCAGAATTAATTGCAGGTACAGGTGTTGATGAGATTCCTGCAAAGTTAGATGTACAACGCTTTTTAGGTCAAACTAAAGTTTCTAATGCAGTTGGCTGGTTAATTGTATTCTTTACGATGCTATTTGCAGTTTCTGAAGCTGCGGATCGTCTTGGTTTCGATCAAATTAGTGGTCTAATCGCAATGTTTATCCGTTTCGGTGCAAACATTCTATTGGGCGCAGTAATCTTGGTTATTGGTTTTTGGCTTGCCAATGTTGTGGCGAACGTGGTTCAACGCGGCGAATATAATAGCTCGCGTTGGTTAGGTAGTTTAGTTCGTGTGTTAATTATTGGTCTTGTACTTGCGCTTGGTTTAAGAGCGATGGGTATTGCAGATTCAATCGTTAATCTTGCATTTGGTTTGACTCTAGGCGCAGTTGCAGTTGCTTTCGCTCTTGCATTTGGTTTAGGCGGTCGCCAACCAGCAGAAAGACTGTTGAGCGATTTGCTAGATAAAGCTAAAAAAGAAGCGAATGAACCAAATCCGCTTTATCAACCGCCTTCTACTACGACAACAAGCAGTCCATCTGCAGGTAACTCATCTGCAACTACGAGTTCGTCAACATCTACAGTTGTACCAACGACTACAACTTCACCGTCAACAGTTTCATCTGATGCAAAACCTGCTGACTCTGCACAAGTAAATCCAGCAGAACCACCAGTAAACAAACCGTTTGGATCTACTGGAGAAAATGACGAAATTTAGTAAGTAAAACTAATTTTCAGATAAACAGTACAAAAAATCTTTGATTTTTGTGATAAGTTCGACCACTCTATATTGAGTGGTCGTCCTTTTTTGGTCGTTATAAAAACAAATAAGTGAGGAAAATACGATGAAGAAACCAGGTCGTTTTTTAGCACCGATTGTCATTGCGGGAATTACCGTAGGTTTTTTAGCAAGTGCTTATAAATTTGTATTTAACAAATCTAATTCATCAAAACAGACAACAACTCATACGCGTAATTCTGAAAAATCGTTAAATGATTCGAAAGGCTCAAATTAGCTTATTCATCAGTTAAACGTATTGTGCTGCTGCATAAGCGGAAGACCAAGCCCATTGGAAGTTATAACCTCCTAAATGGCCAGTCACATCAAGTACTTCCCCAATAAAAAACAGTCCTTTCTGCTTTTTACTTTCCATTGTTTTGGAAGATACTTCACTTGTATCAACTCCACCTAAAGTAACTTCGGCAGTACGATAGCCTTCTGTGCCTGATGGTTTCACAGCAAAACCATGTAGTTGCTCAGCAATATGATCTAGCTGTGCATCACTGATATTACCAATTGCAGTCTCGCTCTGCTCTGGCCATATAAGTTGTTGTAACTCTTGTACAATACTTTTTGCAGTAAATTCATTCAGAAGAGTACGCAATAAAACTTTAGGTTGGGCTTTCTTTTTATCTTTTAAATAAGTTGCTAAATCTTGGCTCGGGAAAAAGTCGATTTTAAAACTTTCACCTGTATTCCAATAGTTTGAAAGCTGTAAAGAACTTGGACCACTCAAACCACGATGCGTAAACAATAAGGCTTCAGTAAAGCTATTCTTCGAGTTACTTAGAGTCACATCTAAAGCATTACCACTTAGGCGTGTAGTGACTTCTTTAATATGATCTGAAAAAGTAAATGGGACTAATCCTGCGCGAGTTGGGAAAACCTGATGTCCAAATTTTTGTGCCAGTTCATAACCAAATCCAGAACCACCTAAAGTTGGGATGGATAAACCACCTGTAGCAACCACTAATGACTCACAGCTAAATCGGCCTTGGTTTGTGTGTACAGTAAAACCGCCTTTTTCTAATGGGTCAATCTGTACAGCTTCACATTGAGTTTGGATATCAACATTATTGGTTTTATTACATTCACTCACCAGCATCTCTAAAATTTCTTTAGCGCCGTTTAGCGTGAATAATTGCCCGTGTTTTCGTTCTTCATAAGCAATTCCATAATCACATACCAAACCGATAAAGTCCCAGTTGCTATAGCGTGATAGGGCAGAAATAACGAAGTGTGGATTATGAGAAATATAGTTGTCAGGCTCTACATAAAGGTTGGTAAAGTTACACTTACCACCGCCTGACATTAAAATCTTTTTACCAATTTTATTGGCTTTTTCTAAAATTAAAACCGAGCGCTCTCGTTTAGCAGCATGGGCAGCCAACATGAGTCCAGAAGCACCTGCACCTAAGACAATGACATCGACATGACTGTTAGACATAAGAGATTCTCGATTAATCGTGAAAATTTAAAAGGGGCATATACTATCATGCCGAGCCTTAGTCATGCTAAAGACATTTACTGCTATGCGGAGTAATGTGCACTAAAAGCTAATAAGTTATTGATGTGATTTATTTCTTATATCTGCCTGTAAACCACCAGAATGAATTGCCAGAATGCGAGTACCTTCAGAAAAGTAATTATTCTTTATAAGATCAAACAGACCAAACATCATCTTTCCCGTATAGATCGGTTCAAGTGGTACCGCATGCTGCTCTTCAAAACTTTCTATAAACGCCAATAACTCGGGTGAAGTTTTTGCATACCCACCACAGCAGTATGCATCTGTCACAGACCAGTTCTGTTTTTTGGTCCACTGCCGAATTTCTTGTTGTAAAAAGTCACCTTTTAAAGCCGAAAATCCTAAGACTTTTTGATCGGCTGAACTCCTTTCAATAAGACCCGAAATCGTTCCGCCAGTTCCTACTGCACAGCAAATCACATCATAGTTTTGCAAATCGCTTTGACTGATAATTTCCTGACAACCTTGAACTGCCAGTTCATTGGTACCGCCTTCAGGAATAATGAAAGTTTCAGGAAATTGGTGCTGTAATTGTTGAAGATAGTTTGCATCTTCTCGTAAGCGATATTCATTGCGTGAGACAAAATGTAGATGCATTCCTAAACTTTGAGCTTTTGCTAAGGTTGGATTCAGAGGTTTGTCAGCTAACTCTTCACCACGAATAATTCCAATACTTCTTAAGCCAAAAAGATGAGCTGCATACGCAGTTGCGGCAATATGGTTGGAATAAGCGCCACCAAAAGTCAAAATGCTCGATAAACCTTGTTGTTTTGCGGCAAGCAAATTGTATTTTAATTTGAAAAATTTATTACCTGAGATTTGGGGATGAATTAAATCTAGCCGCTTAATGTCGAGATGAACTAAAGAGGGGAGTTCAATGTGCTGATAGGAAACAGGTTGGGCAATGTGATCAAACATTAGAAATTGAGAAAAATAATGATTGATCACATTGTAGCTTTTTAAAGAGGTTTTTAAAAAGCTGATTAAGAGCTTGTATCGACAGAAGTAATTACTGACATGCCAGGGCGTAAGTGTTCCATTCCTTCTTGATTTGGATCTATGGCGATACGCACGGCAATTCTTTGAACCACTTTGGTAAAGTTTCCTGTTGCATTGTCAGGCTTTAACACACTGAACTCGGAACCCGCAGCTGGTGAGATCTGCTCAACATGTCCTGTAAATTTTTTGTGTTTCATGGCATCGACTGTAAACCACGCTTTTTGTCCAACTCGCATATTGGCAATTTGGGTTTCTTTAAAGTTGGCAATCACCCAAGTTTGCTGTGGAATCAGATAGAGTAACTGTGATCCTGCGGCCACATATTGCCCAACACGAGGGTTCACCTCACCAAGTTGACCATCCATTGGAGCAACAATAACGCTATAGTCTTTGGTAGTTTGTGCCTGATCTAGTTGTGCCTTAGCACTTGAGACTTGCGCTTCTAAGCCAGCTTCTGCAACCTGCGCCGTTTTAAGTGCTTCTTTGGCAACTAAAACATTGGCTTCTGCCTGCTTCAGTGCTGCAAGGTTATTTTCAGCATCTGCTGCGGCTTTATCTTGCTCAGATTTAGATGCTGCTCCACTATTTCCTAACTGTTGATATCGTCTAAGTTGTGCTAAAGAAAGCTCATATTGAGCCCTAACTTGTTCAACTTTAGCCTGTGCAGCCACAATATCAGCTTGTTTTTGAGCAATAGACTGTGTCTGATTGGCTAAAGTATTTTTAGCTTGTTCAACTCCAGAAGCCGCTTGCGCTACTTTTTGGTCGTAAGTGGTTGCATCAATATGCATTAATACTTGACCCTTTTTAACGTGGTCAAAGTCCTTAACTAATACATCTTTAACATAGCCATTAATTTGCGACGATAAAATCGTTGTTTTACCTTTAACATAACTATTGTCAGTTTGCTGAACGCTTGTTGCGAAAGGTCCGATTCTCCATGCCCACAAAATCACTAAAATACCGACAATGAGCACAACTAGCATCCATAATAAAGTTGAGCGTTTTGTGGGAATCAGTTTACTCGCAGGTGCCGGTTCATTAGATGGAGCGGGAGCTGCTTGAGGTGGAGCTTGTTCTGGCTTGTTTTGATCATCTGACATATATCAATCTCAATTTCTATTTCATCAATAAAGAAGCCATTAAGGACGGCTAATTCCTCTGCGTTGTAGATATTTGCTACGTGCAATATTAAATCCACCCCACAAGAGGAGTGCGATAGCAAAAATACCGTTTAATGCAATAACGTCATTGTAGGCACGTACTTGCGCTTCACGAGTGACCACTTGATTAAGTGAACGCATGGATTGAGCTGTTTGTAATACTGGGTCAGTAGTCGTAACTGATGCGCTGCGTTGATATGTAGAGAGCCTTTGAGCAACTAGAGGGTCTGCTTGTTCTAAATCTTTAATAATCTCGACTTGATAGTTCTGCGTGCGGTGTTGTTGATAGGTCGAGAAGAAAGAAGACCCCACAAGACCACCAAAGGTTTGAGTTGCAGAGAACAGCACAATAAAAGTCACCACATACGAAGGGCCTTTAGCCAATGTTTGCGCAAAGCCAATCAGGAGCAATGGTCCAATAAATAAACCACCTGCAAAGCCTACTAAAAACTGACTTGCAAAGAAGTTAACAGGTCGGACATCACTGGTTAAGTGATAATCTAATCCACACGCGACTAAAATTAAAAATTCTGCAAAAAGTAAGTGGAAGATAATCCGTTCGCGTGAAAAAGTCAGTGCGCTAAAAAGTGTTCCGCTTAAAATCCCTATCAATATGACCACATAGAGTGGAACAAATTGGTCAGGACCCATTCCCATGGTTTTTAAGAAATTAACAGCTGCGTAGCTTTGTTCTGACATTAAAAGTCGAATAGCAAAGGCACCAAAAATGAAGCGTAGGGTCGAAGCGGCACCTAACCAGCGTGTCATAATTAATGGATTGGCACGATAGTGTTCATAGAGCAACCCCAAAACAACTAAACTAAAACCTGCAATTAAGACGTAAGCAAGCCATTCACTGTTAAACCACCATAAAATTGGACCTTGCGTGAGCACAATACACAAGCAGGCAAAACCTGGAGCCAATAAAGCAAATGTAAAGAAATCCTGCTTCTCAAAAACATAAATTCTTAAGCTTCGCGGTAATTTCAATGAAACGACCATGGCTAAACAACAAAGTGCTAAGCCGAGCTCAAAGGTATATAGAACAGACCAACTGTCTGTATTTACAAGAAATGGAGAAATAATCCAGGCGAGGGGAACACCTAACTGCTGAAAACCAAAGGCAATATATATACCTTTTGCCATGTCTGCTTTTTTAAAAGCTTGCATGGTGTAATACATACCTAAAGAGCTTAATGGCGCACCAGCTAAACCTGCCACAACTCGAGCGAATAGTGCCATTTCATAGGTATGCACAAAAATATGTAATACCAAAACCGCAATAAAAATCACGAGTCCTATTTCTGAAAACACTCTCAAACCATACTGTTGCCGGGCTTTAAATAAAATCAGGTTTGAACTGACATTTGCCATGACATAAGCAGCAGGCAACCAAGCCGCTTCGGAAGGAGTTAGACCATACTCACCTTGGATTAAAGGTAAATTTGCCGTAATAAAACCATTACTTAAGCTTGCCGAAAGGGCGATAAATAAACCAATAAAAAAGTAAATAAACCGCTTAGGTACAGAGTGTGCAATAGCTGCTGGTGAACCAGGTAAAGTCGGTTGCTCTTCTGGGGTCCAGTCGGGTGGTGTTTCTAAGTAACGAGGCGTTTTACTCATTCTATCCCTCGAATTTTTTGTATTTGAATACCATGAAATAGTAATTCAATTGCTCGTTTTGCTAAGCGAGTCTGTTCTTCTGGCTCATGTCCTTGAAATGAAGAACCCAACATTGCTGTGACCATTGCATAGTCATCGGCGGTCAGATCAGCTCGGCACAATTTTTGTTCTATCGCATTTTCAATCAGTGGGTTAAGTGCATTATTTCGCCGTTCATAAATTTTTAACATAATTGGATCTTGTCGATCAATCACTCTCCAAAAATCTTGCAAAATTGCGAGTTTGGGAAGTTGCCCAATATGTCCTTCAATTAAACGAAATAAACCATCCTCGAATTGTTGAAAATGAGCTGCTTTTTGCTCTAGCTGTGTAATCGCACGTTCTAAAAGTGCACTAATTAAAGCTTTTCGATCACAAAAGTTACGGTAGAACGTCGCTCTGCCTACACCAGCGTGGTCAATCACAACTTGTAAGGGAACATTAATACCATGAATACGAAAACATTCTTCGGCTGCATTGAGTAATTCATCCCGATTATGGGCAGCAATTTTTTGACGTTTACTCATGTCATCGGTTTGGGGGAGTTCTAAAGGTTATATATTTAACGGACATTTTTGTCCGTTGTGAAGATTTAAATTGTAAAAACATGAAAATTCAATTTTCATCATTTATATCTTCGCCATTTTTATATGTGTCACAAAAAGCTGTTAGAATACCGCGCAATTGCGTGATGCTAGGTCAATACAATGTTTGAGTCCCTTATTCCTCTTTTTTCAATTGCGATGGCATTGATGCTTGGAGCAATAAGTCCTGGGCCAAGCTTTATTTATGTTGCACAAAATTCAATTTCTAAATCACGTAAACATGGGTTGTTTACCGCTTTAGGGACGGGGACAGGTGCAGCACTTTTTGGTCTATTAGCAGTTATGGGATTGCAAGCAGTTTTATTGGCGGTGCCTTCTGCTTATCTAATTTTAAAAATTGGTGGTGGTCTATATTTACTTTGGCTGGCCTTTAAAATTATTAAACATTCTAAAGAACCAATTGCGATGGAAAACGATGGCAAATCGAAAATGACCTATAAACAGGCATATCGATATGGCTTAATTACCCAGTTAAGTAATCCAAAAATCGCAGTTGTGTTAGCCAGTGTATTTACTGCTTTGTTGCCAAAAGAAATTCCAAATTATTACTATGTCGCATTACCAGTGATTTGTTTTATGATTGATGCTGGTTGGTATTCATGTGTTGCGATGCTGTTATCTTCAGAGAAGCCTCGAAAAATGTACTTAAAAGCAAAAACAGGGGTGGATCGAGTTGCTGGAAGTATTGTGAGTGTATTAGGCTTAAAGTTAATTTTCTTCAAATGATAAGTCTTTAATTAAAATATCTAAAAAATCCAAAGTCAGCTATTTATAGTCTGGCTTTATTTTTGCGCAAAATACATACAAATTGAAATATCTTTTTTAGCACTTAAATACTTTAAAAGTGGTAACTTAATAAATAAAACAAAAAGAAATGAGGATCACGTTATGAAAAAACTAATGGTGAGCATTTCTGTAGTTTTTCTCATCTTAACTACAGGATGTGAGATGAGAACGATGAGTAAGCAACAACCTTCAAATGAACGGGCGATGAGTATTGCTGGTTCTCCAGTTCACGAAAAGGACTATAAAATTTCCGATATACAAGTGAATAATCATGAGCAATCTAACTATTAAGTTACTTGCTGGATGTGCAACTTACTTTATTTTGAATATGGTAAGTGCATGTGAGCCTGCTTCTTTAGATTGGGAGCTTTTTCAGGAAAAATATGATTTAAATCATGATGGCATGTATAGCCAAAAAGAATTTCAACGGGTTGAAGACTTTTATCCTTATAACTGGCCGAGTGATAAGCGTTTTCAAGGTGAAAACAAGCAGACAGAGCTATTTCATTATTTAGATGAAAATAAGAATGGCTATTTAACAAATGAAGAGTTGGGAAATATACACGTTTTATTTAATAACCCTTGCGAAGGGTGGCCGTGGTCCTAATTTAGTAAGCCCCGTTTAAACCTATTCAAAGCCCTTAAAAATAAAAAAGCTCCCAATTTAGGGAGCTTTTTTTGAAAGCAGATTAAGAAACTTTATCGCCAGGTTTCGCACCGCTGTCTGGAGAAATAATGAAAATACCTTCACCATTTCCGGCAGCAAGTACCATACCGTTTGAAATACCAAAACGCATTTTTCGTGGTGCAAGGTTAGCAACCATAACAACCAATTTACCTTTTAGGTCTTCTGGTGCGTATTGGCTACGAATGCCACTGAATACATTGCGTGGTTCAGCTTCACCAACGTCTAAAGTAAGTTGTAGTAGTTTATCTGAACCTTCAACTGTACCTGCTTCAACGACCTGAGCAACACGTAAGTCAACTTTTAAGAAATCTTCAATACCGATAATTTCAGCTTCACCAACTGCTGGAGTAGGGGCTGCTTTTTTCTCAGCTGCTTTGTCTTTTTTCGTTGCCGCTTTTGCTGCTTCTGGAGCAGGAGCACCTAAAGACTCTTTAGATGCATCAACCATAGCTGCAACAGCTTTTGGATCAACACGCTGCATAAGCGGTTGGAACTGCGCAATCTCATGGCTTACAAGAATTTGTTTGCGTGACTCGAAATCGAAGCTTTCAAGTTTTAAGAAATCTTGAACTTGTTGAGCTAAAGTTGGTAGAACTGGAGCTAAGTACACTGCGAGTTGACGGAATAAGTTGATACCCACAGAGCAGACGTCAAGAACTTGTTGCTCTTGACCTTCTTGTTTAGCAAGTGCCCAAGGCTTTTTCTCATCAATATATTGGTTTGCACGGTCAGCTAGCGCCATGATTTCACGGATCGCCGTAGAGAATTCACGTGCTTCATATGCAGCAGCGATTGAACCGCCAGCATCAATAAAACTTTGTACTAAATCAGTTTCTGCACATTGAGTAGATAACGTATTGTTAAAGCTGCTGTTGATGAATTTCGCACAACGGCTAGCAATATTAACGACTTTACCGACTAAGTCTGAATTTACTTTTTGAACAAAGTCATCAAGATTTAAGTCAGAGTCTTCAACTTTATCTGAAAGTTTAGACGCAAAGTAGTAGCGTAAATATTCTGGGTTTAAATGCTGTAAATACGTCTCGGCCTTAATGAAAGTACCGCGAGACTTAGACATTTTTTGTCCATTTACAGTTAAGAAACCATTTACAAAAAGACCAGTTGGAGTGCGATAGTTCGCACCTTCAAGCATTGCAGGCCAGAATAAAGCATGGAAATAAACGATGTCTTTCCCAATAAAATGATAAACATCGTTTTGGCTGTCTTTTTTCCAGAAATCATCAAAGTTTAAATCTGGGCGTTTAGTTTTGATATAGTTTTCAAAACTAGACATATAACCAATTGGGGCATCTACCCATACGTAGAAATATTTATTTGGCGCGTCTGGAATTTCAAAGCCAAAATATGGTGCATCACGAGAAATATCCCAGTCTGCTAAGCCAGCTTCAAACCATTCATCTAACTTGTTCGCAATTGAAAGAGGTAAACGTCCTTCATCACGCGTCCATTTCTGCAAATATTCAGCGAAGTTAGGAAGTTTGAAGAAGTAGTGATCTGATGATTTTTCAACTGGTGTTGCACCACTTAAAGTCGAACGCGGGTTAAGTAACTCGGTCGCATTATAAGTTGTACCACACACTTCACATGAGTCGCCGTATTGATCTTCTGACTTACATTTTGGGCATGTACCCTTAATGAAACGGTCAGACAAGAACATCCCTTTTTCTGGGTCAAATAATTGAGTTACAGGACGAACTGCAATATTTCCAGCTTCACGGTTTTTAATATAGATATCTGTTGAACGTGCTTTGTTTGCATCGCTATGCGTTGAATCGTAATGATCGAAATGTACGCCAAAACCGTCAAAATCACGGATGTGTTCTTTTTGAACATTCGCAATTTGCTCTTCTGGGCTAATACCATTTGCTTCGGCACGTAGCATAATTGCTGTACCGTGAGCATCATCCGCACATACATAAGTCACATCATGACCCATTGCTCGCATGGCACGAACCCAGATATCTGCCTGGATGTAACCGAGTAGATGACCCATATGAATTGGACCATTAGCATAAGGGAGGGCATTAGTGACTAAAATTTTACGCACGGATTTCATTCTCTCATTCGTATTTATAAGGTGGAAGATTTTAACTGATGCACGGAGATAAGCAAAGATTAATAATCTCCGGCTTGGCATAAGAGATTTCTATTAAAATGGATTTTGGCTAGAGGTGGTTTCTCTTTAGAACAGATAAACAAATCGAAAAATATTTGAATCTTCCTGTATTGTCTTTGTTTCAAATTGCAGTTACGGTCAGAAAATAAGCCATAACGATGTATAACTAGTAACTTATTCAGGTAATTTTTTAATTAACTATGAGGATAACAACGATGACTACAGAAAATAAATTAGATGAATTAAAGGCAAAAGCGGCTGATGCAAAAGTACAAGGTGAAAAAACTTTGGACGATTTAAAGGAAAATGTAAAAGAGAAGCAAGCTGCTGGTAAAGAAGCAGTTGAAGATAAGGTAGACCAATTAAAAGCAAAAGCAGCTGATGCGAAAGTACAAGGCGAAAAAGCTTTGGACGATTTAAAGGAAAATGTAAAAGAGAAACAAGCTTCTGGTAAAGAGGCTCTTGAAGAAAAAGCAACTGATTTAAAAGGTAAACTTGAGGATGCTCAGCATAGTCTACAAGATAAGTTTGATCACTTGCGTACAGAAGCAGCTCATAAACTTGACGATGCTAAAGCCAAAGCTGCGGAATTAAAGGAAGAGGCTGCTACAAAATTGGATGAGTTGAAAACGCAAGCAACCGCAAAACTTGATGAGTTGAAGAAAACTGCGACCGATAAACTCAATAAATTAAAGAACCATGATTCTGCTGAATAAGCTGATTTAAACTAAAATCTGCACTCCTTACCTAAAAGATGAGATGTGAAGTTAGTAATTATTCATCCCAAGGTGAGCGAGTGCGGAGCAATACTGTTACACTATCTCCATTAAGCTGTAATGATCTGTTTTTGGAGTAAACAATATGTCTTGGCTTTCTTCATTAAAGTCCGTTTTTTCACCCGCACAAGAGGTGAAAGAAGATGAAATCCAAACCGTACTCCAAAACTATTTACTACCCCATTCAAAAGATGCTTTAAAGGAGCGCATTAGTCAGCTTCAAGTTCAAGGTCGTGTATTACAACTTACGATTAATACATTTCCTGATGAAAAAGAGCATTTGCAGCAAATCCATGATGATTTAGCTGGTGCATTAGAAAAGTGCGGTATTGAAGAACTTAATTTACACGTGGTTCAACAAAAGCGCCCTACACAAGAAAGTTCAAATTTACCTCCTGTGCTTGATGCCTCACCTAAATCAGAAGCAGATCCAAATAATCCACCGATTCAAAAAGCCGCTCCGCAACAAAGAGATGTTCCACTTCACCCTCGCATTAAGAATGTTATTTTAGTTTCATCTGGAAAGGGTGGCGTTGGTAAATCGACAACTACCGTCAATTTGGCGCTTGCCTTGCAAAAAATGGGTCTTAAGGTTGGGGTATTAGATGCTGACATCTATGGTCCAAGTATTCCCACAATGCTAGGAAACGCTGGCAAAACTCCACTTATTGAAAGTGAAAATTTTGTACCGTTAGATGCTTACGGTATGGCTGTACTTTCTATTGGTCATTTAACAGGTGATAACAACACACCTGTTGCATGGCGTGGACCAAAGGCAACAGGCGCTCTAATGCAATTGTTTAATCAAACACTTTGGCCTGATTTAGATGTACTCATGATTGATATGCCACCAGGTACTGGTGATATTCAGCTTACGCTTGCACAGCGTATTCCGGTTACAGGCTCCATCATTGTGACTACTCCACAAAATGTTGCCTTGCTTGATGCCACCAAAGGAATTGAGTTATTTAATAAAGTGGGTATTCCCGTATTAGGTGTTGTCGAAAACATGTCGACTCATATTTGCTCAAACTGTGGTCATGAAGAGCAAATTTTTGGTATCGGTGGTGGTGATAAGCTTTCCGAGCAATACCATATTCCATTGCTAGGCCGTTTGCCTCTAAATGCTCAAATACGTGAACATGCTGATCAGGGTAAACCGAGCGTTGTGGCAATGGATGATGCGGCTGATAGTTATATTGAGATTGCTAAAGCAGTCTGGCAGCAGATTGAAAAAATCCCTCAACGCACACGTGATGATAAGCGTATTTTCTAATTTATTAAAACCCGGCTTTAAGTCGGGTTTTTTTATCATCTGATTAAAATAAAAAATTAAATTACTGAATCCTAATAACAAAGCTGAACTTGAAATTGGCATGTAGATTGCTACCTTACACTTTTTAAAAAGAAAGGTTAAAAAATGCAATTTAAGTATAGTTTGGGCGTAATCAGTTTATGTAGCGCTTTATTTTTTGTTGGATGTAACGATGACAACTCATCTGCTTCACAAACCCCAACAGTTCAGGAACAAAAACAGAAGTTACAGCCGATCATTATTCAGGGTGCTTTGCCAGTAGAATCGGAAAAAATGGCTTCAAAATTAGAGAATAAGACTATTGAAGAAATTGGTGGGTGGAAATTCTGGAAGGGTACCTATAACGGTTATCCAATGATTATTTCTAAAACTCGCATGGGTATGAGTAACTCTGCTGCAGCAACTGCTCTAGCGATTGAGCGTTATAAACCAATTGCGATCATTAATCAGGGAACTTCAGGTGGACATGATCCTGATTTGCACGTTTACGATATTGTTTTAGGAAAATATACAACCAATATTGGTGCATTTAGAACACCTAAACAGCCAGTGGGCGGTGGTTCAGACTCACTCACATGGGTTGAGGCTTTTGATGTTTTGCCAACTCAAGAATCAAATCCAGAACCGATTGCAATACGCAAATTTGAAGGTGACCAAGAGTTGTTAATGGCAGCACATAAAGTCCGTTATGATAAAGGTGATGTGGTTGAAGGAACGATTGGTTCAGCAGATGTCTGGAATAATGAGCTAGATCGTATTCAATTTTTCCATCAACGTTATGGTACTTCTGTTGAAGAAATGGAAGCAGCATCTGTTGCACAAATCGCAAGCCAGTTTAATGTTCCTTTCCTCGGCATTCGAATCTTATCTAATAATATTACCAATAATGGAGCTTATGACCCTGGTACAGGAGAGGCTTGCCAAGAGTATGTACTTAATGTGGCCGAAGAATATATGAAATCAAAACTGCCAAAATAATGATTTAAACTTATGCAAGAAGAGTGAAAATTTTATAAAACCTCTTCTTGCTTCTTTTGACGATGTCTACTTTTCCAGTTTTTAACGACCATCCAGCGCCAGAAAATTTCTGTGCATATATATAAAATAACGGCAAATACAAAAGCTTCCACGACTAGACCTGTCATCAAGATTTTCGCGAGACTAAAATCAATGTGGCCATGGCCGAAATGAGTAATCCAACGAGAAATCTGATGCAATACACCCAGTAACATTTCTTTGTTAATCATATGCACATGAAAAATGTGAGCACCGAACCAAAAACCGATATATAGAATAGGAACTAATGTAAGCGGGTTACTTAACCAAGCGAGCATCAAGCTAATTGGTAAATTTACTTCGAATAGTAATACAGCCATCACAATAAATATGCTGTGAAAAGGAATAGGCAGTAAACCAAAAAAAGTTCCGACAAAAACAGCTCGGGTAATTGATTTTCGATTGACATACCAAAGCACAGGATTAAGGGTCTTTTTACCAAAAATCCTTAGAAATTTCATATTTGAAACTTTCTCGGGGGAGGGAAGCCAAGATTGAAAAAAATGCTTTGCCATAATCATTAAGGGTAGTAAAGCGCGATGCTCTATATAAAAAATCAGAAACAATATATGAATTGAAACTTATTAAAAGCTTAAAATTTAAACTTACCATTACTATATATTTTTTATTATAAAGACTTTTGATGGAAAAATAGACTTAAAATAAAAATACTTATGTTACTTAATGCGTAATCTATTTGAAAAGCATCACAACTGACCGTAAAGTTTTCTTCTCTAATTTTTGAAATAATTTTATAAATATTTGTTTTTATATACTTTATTTTAATTTTGAAAATAATTTGAAATACTTTGTCTTACAATTACCTTTTGCCTTGTGACAGGATATCTATTAATCTGAGATGACTATATTGTGAGGTCATTCAATGATTTCATGGCTTTTTATTGGCTTAGTAGCCACAATTTTACTTACTCCAGGCCCAACCAATACACTACTCGCTTCTTCAGGGGTACAAGTGGGTTTAAGGAAGTCAGTAAAACTTATTCCAGCAGAAGTTTTGGGTTATGTCATCTCTATTTCTGCATGGGGAATGCTGATTGGAAAAGTGTCTAGCACACTACCAATGCTGCCGCCTATTCTAAAGCTATTGAGCGCTTGCTATATTATTTTCTTAGCCATCAAGTTATGGCATACGGCAAATCAAGAAGTTGAATTAAATCAGCCAACGATTCGTGCTCGTGAGTTATTCTGCGCCACTTTATTAAACCCAAAAGCCTTACTCTTTGCCTCAGCAATTTTTCCGGTAGCTGCATGGAGTAATTTTCATATTTATTTAATTCATATGATGGCTTATTTAGCGCTTATTACCCCAATTGCATTGTTCTGGATTTTCTTGGGATCGGTTTTAGCTTCTAAAAAAGTAGGTTGGTTAAATCAAACTAACTTACAAAAAACAGCTTCACTTGTATTGGTCAGCTTTTCAATTCCAATTAGTTATTCTGCTTTATTGAACCTCTAAATGTGCAGCTGAGCTATTCTTATTTATTTGAGTAGCTCTGTGTTGTTTTCATAATTGGTTTTTTAAGTTAAAGTACGTCGAAATCAATGAATTTACCTTTTGGATAGAAAATACATGGCCATTAAGTCTGATCGTTGGATTCGCGAGATGAGCGAAAAACACGGCATGATTGAACCTTATGCAGAGAATCAAGTCCGTTTTGATGAAAATGGTGAAAAGTTGATTTCCTACGGGGTCTCTAGCTATGGTTATGATGTACGCTGTGCCCGTGAATTCAAAGTTTTTACAAACGTACATTCTGCAATTGTCGATCCAAAGAATTTTGATGACAAAAGTTTTATCGATATTGAGTCTGATGTTTGTATTATTCCGCCAAACTCATTTGCCCTAGCGCGTACAATTGAATATTTCCGTATTCCTCGCAATGTGTTAACAGTGTGCTTAGGTAAATCGACCTACGCTCGTTGCGGTATTATTGTAAATGTGACTCCATTAGAACCTGAATGGGAAGGTCACGTTACTTTAGAATTTTCAAATACAACAAATTTACCTGCACGTATTTATGCAGGGGAAGGCGTAGCACAAATGCTATTCTTTGAAAGTGATGAAGTATGTGAAACCTCTTATAAAGACCGTGGTGGTAAATACCAAGGTCAAACAGGTGTTACACTTCCTAAAACTTAATGTTTCCTCGATGAAAAGATTTTAAAAAATAATGGGTCACTTAGGTGGCCCAATTTTATAAATAAAATTTTTGTGAGAAGCGTTTATCGGAATTATGATAAACGACAGTTTCCTTTTGTAGAAAATGATATAAAATGATCAATAATTGATTTGTTTTTTTGTTCTGCATCACAGAATTTAAAAGCAAATATGATTGATATAGGCTCTCTTTGATAATGTTTAGTTAAATACATTATCAAATGTAGATAGGCCAAATAAAAAGAAATTAAACAGGATTATGCCCCCACGGATACGGAGGTCGGCCATGCGACAGTTTACGTCTCTTCGAGTAGCACTTTTGACACTCGGAAGCTTATGTTTTTCTTCAGCTTACGCTGCTTCTACACTAGTCCCTATGTCAGATTCGGAACTATCAGCAACTCGGGGCCAAGCCTTGATGAGTATGTCTTATATTGCGCCTACGGACTCTGCAAACTTAGAAAAATTGCGTGATAGTAATAGCAATGTGGGTTTTTATAAATTAGGTTTAGATGCTGATGTCGAAATTAATACTAATATACGCAAGCTTCAATTAGGGTGTGGCGGTGTTAATGGTACTGGAGCATGTGATATTGATATTGATAACTTAAGTTTGAGTGGTATTTCTGATACAAATGATGGCCGCGCTAGTTCATCTGCAAAAATAACTAATCCATTTATTGAGTTTGCAATTAAAAATCCTAATAGTACTTCGTTACGCGAAGTAACTGGGATGCGAGTAAGTGCAGAGGCTATCGAAGGTTTATTAACTTTTGGTACTGAAAATGGACCAACTAAAAGTGGTATTAATTCTTTAAGTGGTTATATGGAGGTTGCTCAAGCTGGAGGTACAGTTAAAGTAAATCCTGTAAGTGGTTTGAGACCAGCTGATGTGAATAATACTCAAATCTCTGGTGAAGCTTGTGGATATCTAGCTTGTGTACCTTTTAAGACATATGACTATACATTGAATTTAACGACAGATGCAGCTGGCAACTCAACTGATAAATTGACTGGTACTTTAGTTCTACCTCAGCAAACAATTACTGGTAAACGTATTTCTGTAGCGCCATTAAAAGCCACAGCAACGGTAAGTGGTATTAATGTATCAGGTAATATTAAGGCTATGGCGGCAGGAATTTTAAATTTAGATAAATCTGTTACAGGTTCTATTAATAATTTAACTGTAAATGTTGATATTTCAGAAGATTTGGGGTTCTTTCATAAGGCTAACTTAAATGGTTCCCCTGTTTCATTATCGCTTCAGGGAAATGATATACGTTGGCCTGGTTCTAAATCGATAGCGCAGCGAGGCTGGTGGTTAGAACTTTCAAATCCAATTGATATTGGAGATATTACTCCGGTCGATTCTGTAAGTATTGCAAATAAAACAATTGAAGAGACTTTAGCACTTGTAAGTGAGAAATTAAGTACGGGTACAAGAGGCGATACAAAAGTAGACTGCGGTGCTGTAGGTCTTTTAAGTTGTATTGGTGGTAGCACGATTAATATTGGCAACTTAAATTTAGCAGGTGCAACTCCAGTACAGATGTCATTAAGCAATTTGGTTTTAAAAAATCAAAGTTTCGCACCTAACTGTCATGGAGCAAATGTAAAATTTTGCTAAAAGTTTAAACTATTTCATTCATCGGAAATTTAGATTTTTATGCCTTTTTTTTTGCATTTGTGCAAATATTGCACATAATGGAAATGTGGAAAAGTTGGCAATATCTTTTAGATTTGTCTCTTTGTATAAGGTGAAAAGGAGAAATTCACCTGACCTCAAGGATTGTTAAAGAAAAATAAATATGGTGCACGGCATCGTATAAAACAGGAAGGTCAAGATGACTACACTTAATTATACGGTAAGGTTTCAAAAAACCGTTTTAGCAAGTTTAATCGGGCTTTGTATCAGCCAATCTAGTTTCGCGCTTGAAGAACTTTCTGATGCAGGTTTAAGTGAAACTACAGGTGAAGGTATTGCTATCTTGCCACAGAATACTTATATGGTATTTCGTGGCGCAGGTGCTAATGAAACCTCAAATCAGATTTTAACTGATCGTACTAAAGATACAGGTTATATCAATTACGTACCTGTTGGTCCGTTAAGTATGACAGCGGCTGATACTAATAAAAATGGTTCGATTGATTCTGGCGACCGTGCAGTAGGTAAAGCTGATATTTTTCTTTATGGCTTGGCACTTTCTAAATCTGATAATGATATAAATACTCGCCTTGCTTCTACTGATGCAGCTGCTGCAATCTCAAGCTGGGGTACTGCTGTTAACCCTTGGATTTTCAAAGTTGCGACTGAAAACTCAGTGCCGAATTTTAGTGCTAATAATTGTACAGGTGCGACTGATCCAACATGTCAGGTAACTTACTTAGCTTTAGAAGCCCCTTTATATGAAGTCGGAACGAAGGATTCTGCAGGTATTGACGCTTATAAGCTAAAACTAGGCTTATGGACAGATATTTTTGTCCGAAATCCCAATAAAATAAATGGTGCGTCAGATCAATTTAATTATGGTGATGCAAATGGTTTGATCGGCACAAGTACAGATGCAAGCCGTGCAAACCGTCTTCGTTTACAAGGAGTGTGGAATAACTTTAGTTTAAACGGCAGTCGTTTACAGCTTTTCCAGACACTAGGTGGAGCGACATCTGCAGGAGGAATGAGCCCCTTCTACAATAATACTTTAGGCTTTGCTGGAGTAGTACGTTTAAATAGTGGGGATGCCTCTAATTTAAGAGCAACGATTACTTCAAATACTCCTACATCAGCAGTTGGACCATGGGTAAATCGCTATAGCACCCAATATACTGGGGCACCAAGTAATAACTCGCCAAGTTCAGACTGGTTATATCGTATTCGGAGCCAGACTACGACTGTTACATCAACTGGTTCATGGACTGCACCAACTGACAATGCAACGAGTAATGTGTTACGTTTAAGCACACGTGAATCTGGTACTGGGCAGGGTAATTTGGTAACCCCTGCAATTAATGGGGGAATTGCCCCAACTTTTGATGCGAATGAAGGTTTATACCTCTATAACCCGAATATTAACCTTGTGTTGGGCTCTTTATATCAACCATTGGTTTTAAGCTCGGATGGTAAAAACTTTAGTTTAGAACTAGCTCGTATTCCGAATAAACCTGAAATTTATAAGAAAATCTATACTGACTATACTGGAACTGATAGTAGTTATCTCGGTTCTACTTGTAATATTTATCAATGTGGCACTAATTTAACATTGGGTGGTAAAAGTTATCAGGGTTCTAGCGCAACGCATAGTAGTATTTCAATAGGATCAACTGTTTATAATGCGGCGAATAATACCTTAGAGGCATTTAAAGGGAATAGTACTCAAGATGCAGTCGGCATTTCATTTGGAAAATTGCCAACAGGTACAGTTGCCGCTACCACACAAACTAAAAACTTTTATCAACTACAAAATCAAGAACGTCGAGCGGGTAGTTATACATGTAGTTTAATTTTTACTTGTTATGATACTTGGCAATATCGTACAGCAACAGGCTGGACTGGAAATGCGGGTTCAGGATTAAAATTTGATTCTCAAGGAGCGAATTGGGCTAATATTGATAGTACTTCTTATTATAACCCGACAGTAAATAATACAGGTTATACCACCACAGATGCGGGTAATGGTACACAATATGTTGTACCAAATGGTACGCCTTTACCTGATGCACTTTATAACAATGGACGTTGGTCTACAACCACGCCTAATGCTGACTTGAATACATATAAATTATCCAGTTCACAAATTAGTTCTTCGATTAGTAATAACATGGGGTCTGCTGTCATTGACGGTGTTTTAATCCAGCACTTGAAACTGACAACTAAAGGTCTATAAGAGGAGGAGAATGCTATGAAAAAAATAAGTACTTTAATCCTCGCCCTTTGTGCAACGGTTACTCATGCAGAGCTACAAACTTTAGACAATGAAGCATTACAGGCGATAAATGGTCAGGCTGGTGCTGATTTATCTTTAATGCTTAATTTAAACCAGACTGCTAGCGGCGTATTTGACAATGGTAGTGGTGGTGTCTGTGAAAACGTAGAGTTTTGCCATATTGGCTTGGCAATTAATAAGCGTTTTGTACAAGCAGATGCGACCAAACCAAGTGGTTGGGCCGAAAATAGTGATAGTGGTAATAAACTTTGGCTTGTATTTAAAGGTGTACAAGGTACTTTAAATATTCAAAAAATGGGTTTGGATGGCGCTGATTTAAAGTATTTGGATAAAAATAATACTGAAATGATTAAGCCTGCTATTCAGCTTAGTTTTAGTGCGGCACAGCCAATTTTAATTCGTAACTTTGGTTTTAATGCTTTATCAATTGAGCAAGATAACTTTACCAGCTCAACAACAGCGCAAGGGTCGAGCGGAAATATGTATGATTATGCATATTTCAAAAAGCCAACTTATGCGGCCACTGCTAATAATGCAAACCAGCAAGTTGCTACTGCAACACCATCGGCGTATGACCATGGACGTGAAACTGGTTTTATGGGCTTGATGATGAATGGGAATTTGGCTATCCAAGGAAAAGTCATGGTGTTTAGCTGTGATGGCAGCCATCCTCGTTGTTAAGGGTTAATGTAGATTTCAAAGGAACTGAAGTGATGAAAAAAAATAAAGAAAATCACAGCGCAAAGTTTATTTTAAACGCATTAACAACCAGCATGTTGTTAGTGAGCGGACATGTTTTTGCTTTAGAAGCTTTAACTGATGCTGACTTGAGTGCTGTTAATGGGCAAGATGGGATTTCGATTCAAACGACGTTTAATGAAATCAATATTGATAATGCTTACTGGGATGACCATGCAGGTACACCTAGTAGTGCAGATCAGGTCTTAAGAGCTCAAGCGAGCGGGATAAAAGTTCAAAAAAGTAATGCATCTAGTCAGCCTTTAAGTACAAATTACCGTTTAGATGTAGGGAGTAACCCAACTACGGGTAAAACTGGACTCGACTTTTCTATGCAAAGCAGTCCATCACTTATAACTGTAAATAGTTTTAAAGTATGTAATACCTCTGCTACTTGTTCACCAACAATGGGCCAGCTGGCTATTCAAACGACTTCTCCTCTAAATTTGGCACTTACAACCCAAGATGGTCTATTTAATGCAAATAGTCAGTCAAGCATGACGCTTGGTATTAATAATGCCAATATTTATTTAGGGCAATTAGATGCTCGTAGTCAGCTAAATCAGTTAATTTTAAGAAATTTTAACTTTAATTTTGTCGGTAAAGGAGCCATGCTGATTGACCCAATTCGTGGCGTGGTTTTACAGACAAATACTGGAACTAATGTCGCTGGTGTAGGACAAACCCCAAATAGTACCTATGGCTATGTTGATTTTAATCGTGTAGCAGATTCAGCTTCTGGTCTAACAGCAGGCACATATGTAGACAGTAGTGGAAAAGTAACTAATTCAGGCCTGAATATTGAGGTCATGTTAAGTTCTAATGTCGATAAAACTAACCCTTATGCTTTAGATGCAACCAATAGTCCCCAAAATGCGAAAGGCTTGATTCGTTTAGGTGCTAGCGGACGTATGGTAAATAGTTATTTACAAGTCCGTGGTATGGATGGTACGTCAGATACAACAATATTAGGTACAGCAAATACCGCTGCGGGTACGGGCTCAAGTAATAGTATTTTAGGTAATTCTGGAATTGCCTTTCGTATGAAAGGTGAATTCACTAAAGATAATGACTCAATGCTAGGCTCAGATGGCAAAGCAACCACTTTAGAAATTGGTGGAGCAGGTCTGAATGCTTATGGTTTCGAATTTGGTAATTTAACAGGCCTTAACTCAGCTACGCGTGGTTATTTTGATAGCGGAAATATTTATTTAAATCTTGCTGATACAAAAACGTTATTAATGCCAAACAACGCGACTTTAAATGCAATTCGTTTAGGGTCGGGTACTTTAACAACAACTGCTGATTATCAACATAACATTCACCGTGATACGGTCACTAATCCGTTTAGCTTAATTCTTGCGATGCGTGGAGCAGAGTTTCAAGCATTTTCAAGACGCGGTCGTTTTACGACAAGTGCAAATGTTGCTGCTGCCAATCAGTTTGCAGACAATGGTGCAAATAACCAGTGGGGCTTAGCATTACCTTTTTATAATTTAAATGCTAACGCTGCTGTATATGGTTTAGATGCACCAGCAAATAGTGCTTATTACTATACCAAAGATGCAAATGGTAAGCCTATTCGAAATGTTGTGGCTACATCTGGAACGACTTCGCGTTTAGGTTTTGGTATTGCTGCTGGAACTACGGGACGTGATGCGACTGGAACTAAAACAACTTCAATTTTATTAATTGATGGTTCTCCAAATGCTAATAATGGTGGTAGTCCTACTGATTATTACATGGGCTTACGTAATATCGATATGTTCCTCAAAGGCAATGGAAGTATTGGTTTAGAAAATGGCAGTCTTAATATTAGTTTAAAAGAGATGCTACTTGCTTTATCAACAGAAATTGCAGCTGGTTATTTACCAGGGGCTAAATATAAAACTTGTCCAGCGACGGGTTCATGTACTTCACCTATAGATAATTTTGCCAAAAATAATGATGTCTTATTTGGTCTAAAACTCCGTTTAGGTGGCGATCTTAACTTATCAATTGTGCCAAATAGTTCAATTGCAGATGGTAGTGCTTTAACTGTACTAGGCGATTTCACAGTGCCTGCGACAGCAACTGGAAATACGGTTCAAATTAGTGATCCGATTGATGGTTCTGCAATTGGTTTTGACAGTATTACAGGAAAGCTAGCGTTTAATACCGCTTTGGTTGTGGGTAAAGATACAACAAGTGGTTTAGGTAAAGTTGGGGTAAATACAGCGGTTTATTTCAACCCTGATAAGAGCATTGACGGCGCATTACGTGTTAAAGATATTAATTTCTATCCACCTTCAACAGGAGCTGGAGCACGTTTAGGTGAGCTTGCAATTACTGGTGGACGTTTAAATAGTAGCTTTAGTATTGTGCCTAGAAATGGGGCCTTTAACTAATAAATAAAAGTGACGATTATCGTCACTTTTTTATATAAATTTTATTTTAGTGTGATTGGATTTGCATTCGTCGGGTTATAGAGATAATTGCTTTGTACTTGAATATTATTCTGATAGTCTGAACAAATAATAAGCGTTTGTCTCTTAAGGATTAGAGCGACATGAAGAATAAAAATATAGGGTTCTGGCTGCTACTTGCCAGTAGTTCAAGTGTATTTGCAATGCAACCTTTGGATGATCAAAGCCTTGCAGCAGCGACGGGCCAAAATGGCTTAACTTTAGGAATTCAGGCCGATAAAGTTAAATTTAACCAAGTCGCACTCATTGATACTAACGGTATTGCTTCAACTTCTTATAACAGTAAGGCTGGTTTTGTCATTGCTGGAAACTCTACTAATCCAGTTCCTGGTATAGAGTTTATTAAAGCCGCTGTATCGGGTAATCCTTCTTTTAATATTGCAATGGATACCGATGCTGGGGGGGGAAATCCTTTTTTAAATTTAGCTATATCTATGGGGAATGATGTAAACGGAATTCGACTTCTACCTTTTTCAGTTTATTTAGCCCCAAGTACATCTTTATCTAACCCATCCGATTATGCATTAACAAGTTATGCACCAAAATCAATTTTTAGTTCGGGAATGACAGTAAATGCAGGTGTAAAAGAAATCATTCGTTCTACTGGAAATCTAGATATTAACTTTGTACAAACCAATAAACCCCGTTTAAACATTCAACTGGGTCATGCTGCCCAGTCCGTTATGGTTAAATTTGGTGGAGCAATTCAATCTATTTGTTCTGCTGCTACGGGTTGTCCAATTACTTTAGTGTCCGATAATACAGGTGCTACATTTGGGTTTAAGTTTGCAGGAACAAATACCTCAACTGGTTTTGTATTAGATGGTTTTTATGCAGGAGTTGATCCAACTGGATTAACTTTTGGTAATACAGGTGCATCTAGTAAATTTGATGCTTCACTTAATAATGTCACTTTAGGAAATATGGGTACTCAAAATACAACAACGTTTAATAATTTACCTAATGGTTCTATGGGGAGTTTTGGTGTCACTGGCGTTTCTGTAACTGACTTTAAAATGAAAGTAAGCGGCTTTTAAAAAAGAATAATAGCTTAACCTGAAATACGAGAGGGCGACTATGAAAATAATCGCCCTCTTTTTTTAAAGGCTATGCCGAGTTAAATAGTATCTGATCTGGTGTGTTCTAATTGTTGAACAATTTCATCTAAAGCTTTAATACGTTTCACTTGGTCCCATAATTCTTTCGCTTGAGGATAGGCTTTGGTCATCATGCCTAACCACTGCTTATAACGACCCACCATTCCAATTTCTGTTTTTGCTTGACCGTTTAAAAAGCGAATTTGTAAGTCAACGAGTTGTTCCCAATTAAATAATGCTTCATCCATATTTTGGCGAATGCATTGGGTTAAATCTGGAGTCGTTACCGCACCACGGCCAATCATTAAGTCTTCACAACCAGACTGTTGCTGACAAGCTCTAGCATCAGCATTGGTCCAGATTTCACCGTTAGCAATGACATTAATTTTTAAAGCTTCTTTAATGGGTAGAATTTTTTCCCAATAAGCTGGTGGTGTATAGCCATCTGCTTTAGTTCGAGCGTGTACAGTTAACCAGCTGGCACCTGCATCTTCAACAGCGTGGGCATTTTCCATCGTATGGTTTTCATCAAGATAACCTAAACGCATTTTTGCTGAAACAGGAATATGTTCAGGTACCGCATCTCTTACTGCTTTAATCAGCAGATGTACCACGTCTGGTTCATCGAGAAGTACTGAACCACCACGATGTCGATTAACGGTTTTTGCAGGGCAACCGAAATTAAGGTCGATTGCAGGTGCACCCAATTCAACAACTTTTGCTGCATTTGCTGCCAGCATATCTGGGTTATTACCTAGGAACTGAACATGAACAGGCGTACCTGCTGCTGTTTTACCATCATTTTTTAGTTCAGGACAAAAACTATAATAGATGTGGTCTGGCAAAATACTGTCTGTAACGCGAATAAACTCGGTCACACACCAGTCGAAATCACCAACAGATGTGAGTGTATCCCGCATGATCGGGTCAGTTAAACCTTCCATTGGAGCGAGTATGAGTTTCACAGTCTGTGTCACCTGAGTAAAACGAAAAACAGCGTTATACGGGATATGCATAACGCTGTCTAGTATCGATTAAATTTTAATTTTCCTAGCGCCCTAAGATCATCTCAAGCACAAATTTACTACCGATAAATCCGATCGCTAAAAGTACAAAACCCATTAAGGTAAAACGAATTGCTTTTTGGCCTCTCCAGCCAAGTTTGTAATGGCCGATCAGTAATGAGCCATAGATAAACCAAGAAATAATACTAAATACGGTTTTATGAGCGAGATGCTGAGCAAAGAAGCTATCAATTGTTAAAAAACCAAATGTAAGCGCAATCGTTAATAAAATAAAACCTGTAATGATCAGATCAAATAATAAAGATTCCATTGCCTGAATCGGCGGGAGTAAGTTGACCCAGAAACGTTTTTTTTGTTTCTTTTTGAGTTCACGATTTTGGAACCACATCAAGATCGCATGTATGGTTGCCATCAGTAAAACTGCATAGGCAGAAAGCGAAAGAATGATATGAGTATCAAGTCCTAACGAATGCTGTTCAATAAATTGATCTGGTCGACTAAAGGCAAATCCTAAAATAAGACCAATAGCTGCGACAGGAATGCCTAACAAGTTTAACGGCAGAATAGGGCGGAAAGTACTAAAAATTAAGCTTAACAATAACATAAGCCCCGATGTAAAAGACATCAGGTTAAATACATCGTAGTTAATTCCTGCTGGTGTAAGCATGGCATCGCATAAAACAGTGCTGTGTAGTACTAATGCCAGGATAGTAACAAAAGCAAATAACCATGAGTTTGGTTCACGTTTTGACATTAAACGAATAAACAGATACCAGAAAGAAGTGGTATATGCGATGAGTGCCAAAATTGTATAAACCAAGGGGAGGCTAATCATGTCAAACCTTTTTCAGGATTAATTCATCTATATAAGATATAAATTCGCTGCGAACTAAAGTATCCTATAGCATTCTATGCATAAATTTTCTATTTCGAGAAAGATTTTTTTGCAACTAGCCATTTTAAGCGGATTTTGCAATGTTTGATACCTTAACAGAACGACTCACACAGAGTTTAAGAAATGTTACTGGCTCAGGGCAGCTGACCGAAGACAATATTAAAGATACCTTACGTGAAGTACGTATGGCACTTCTTGAAGCCGATGTCGCGTTACCTGTAACTCGTGAATTTATCGCGAAAGTTAAGGAAGAGGCATTGGGCCAAGAAGTGATGACTCAGTTATCACCAGGCCAGGCATTTGTAAAAATTGTCTATGACGAACTCACCAAGATGATGGGTGAGGCGAATGAAACACTTGATTTAAGTGCGAAACCTCCTGTTGTAGTATTACTTGCTGGTTTACAAGGTGCAGGTAAAACCACAACTGCTGCCAAGTTGGCACGTTTCTTAAAAGAACGTCAAAAGAAAAAAGTAATGACTGTTTCTGCCGACGTTTACCGTCCGGCAGCGATTAAACAGTTAGAAACTGTTTCAAATGAAGTTGGTGCAGGCTTTATTCCTTCAGATCCTTCTGAAAAGCCAATTGATATTGTTAATCGTGCAATTGAACAGGCAAAAATCCAGTTTGCTGATGTGTTGATTGTCGATACGGCAGGCCGTCTACATGTCGATGCAGACATGATGGATGAAATTAAAGAATTGCATGCAGCAGTTAAGCCGACTGAAACTTTGTTTGTGGTTGATGCCATGACAGGTCAGGATGCTGCAAATACAGCAAAAGCATTTAATGATGCTTTAGCACTTACCGGTGTGATTCTTACTAAAACTGATGGTGATGCACGTGGTGGTGCTGCACTTTCTGTGCGTGCTATTACTGGTAAGCCAATCAAGTTCTTGGGTATGGGTGAGAAGCTTGACGCTTTAGAACCATTCCATCCAGACCGTGTTGCTCAACGTATTTTAGGCATGGGTGACGTACTTTCTTTAGTCGAAGAAGTTGAACGTAAAATCGACAAAGAAAAAGCCGAAAAAATGGCGAAAAAATTGCAAAAAGGCGGTAGCTTCAACTTTGAAGATATGCTGATGCAATTTGAGCAAATGAAAAAAATGGGCGGCATGATGGGCTTCTTAGACAAGTTGCCTGGCATGAGCGGTGCAGGAATTCAGCAAGCGATTGAGCAAGCGAACCCTGAAAAACAAGTCAAGAAGATGGAAGCGATTATCCAGTCAATGACTGTTAAAGAGCGCCGTAATCCAGACCTGATGAGCCCAAGTCGTAAAAAACGTATTGCGGCAGGTTGTGGTATGGATGTTGCTGAAGTGAACAAACTCATTAAGCAACAAGCGCAAATGGCTAAAATGATGAAGAAATTTGCGAATCCATCTGGTATGAGCAAAATGATGCGTTCATTAGGCAATATGCAAAAGCAATTTGGCGGCGGCGGTGGCGGAATGGGACCACTGTTTGGTAACAATGACCAAAAGAAATAAATCCATAAAATAAAAGGCGCATATAGCGCCTTTTATTTTGTTGTGTATTTTAGTCTTTAGGATAATGAGCAATATATTGCTGTAGTCCTTTGAGTAAAAGGTCGGTTTCCACAACAGGCTTATATTTTTGTAAGAACTTGGCAAATAGTGTTGCATCGCCACCAGTTAGCAGCAGCTTTTTAGGAGATTGCTGCATAATATTTTCAATGGTACTAATGAGGCCTAATAAAATACCGTGATGTACTGCATCTACAGTGTTATTGCCCGGATTTAGGTTATCAAAAGCTGAGTCTGGAATTTTAATACCCTTGGTATTTTGAATAAGAGCATCTCGCTGCAAATACAAATTAGGCAGGATGTAACCTCCTAAATGCTGTTTACCTTGGGTTAGGTCAATTGTGAGCGCTGTACCACAACCAATAATACAATAGTTTTCATCTGCTTGAGCTACAGCGAGTACTTGTAACCAGCGGTCAATTCCGAGCTGACTCGGAACTTCATAACCACACTGTAAGCCTGCATATTCAGAATGAACTTTCGCAAAAACTACTGGAATTTCAAGCCATTTTAAAATCTGCTGAATACGTTGGTTATTTTCGGTATCGAGTACCGAAGAAATCCCGATTCGATGCAGGCCTTGATGTTTAAAGTGTTGGATTAACCCAAGTAATAAATCGGCAGGAGACTGCAAATGTAGCTCAGCTGCATGTTCAATAATTTGCTGATTTTCAGTAATCCAGTATTTTAAACGGGTGTTTCCGATATCAAGCCATAAACTTTTCATGGGGAAAATACCTGATTACTGAGTTGTTTGTGGTCTTAGGCGACCTTGATAAAACTGCTGTGGTTCTGGAGTTTCAAGAATTACTGCACCTTCATTGGAGATTCCAACAAAACGACCATGTACCAGTCCCTGACTATGTTCAAACTGAACTAGCTGATTAATCCATGCCGCATGATGGTTAAAACGTCCCGCTAAATTGTAGCAGCCATGATCAAACCAGCGAGCAGCATTTTGAATAGCAACATAAAGCTCTGAAATTAACTCAAGACGACCCATTTGCTCTAGACCTAAATCCTCTAGAGACGTAATCGGTTGGTCACTATCAGTCACTGGTGGTGTTTTTAAATTAATGCCTACACCTACAATAGCCTGATGCTGAGACAGTGGTTCGACTAAAATTCCACCCCATTTACCCTGAGCACTATATAAATCGTTTGGCCATTTCACTTGCAGATTAAGAGCTTGTAACTGGGGGATTTGCAAAATATTCAGAGCAACTTCAAGTGCTAAGCGACCATCTAAGGGTGTTCGAGTTTGCACCAATGTGCTTAAATAAATGTTTCCTTCAGGTGAAATCCATTGCCGTTGATGTTGACCTCGCCCTTGAGTTTGTTGAGCACTGCAAACCAAGCCCGTTGTAATGCCTTTTTGGGCAATTTCACGAATATCATCATTGGTCGAAGTTGTGGTTGCTTTTAATAAAACCACTTCTGGAAGCTGGTTTTTTGCGCTTAAAAGTTGTTGTAGTTGGCGAGTCTCTAAATCCATGTTGAATATGAGCAGAGTGGTAAAACATTTATGGAGTTAATCATATATTTACTCATTGGTGCAATTGCTGGTTTTACTGCCGGATTGTTTGGAGTTGGTGGTGGACTAATTATTGTACCAATCCTCTATGTGGTTTTTACCCAGTTACACTATGATCCAGCGGTAATCATGCATATTGCAGTCGGAACATCGCTTGCAACCATTATTGTGACGTCTTTTAGTTCTGTTTCAGCTCATCATAAAAAGGGTGCAGTACTTTGGCCTGTCTTTCGTAATTTAGCTCCTGGACTGGTGTTGGGTTCATTTTTAGGGGCGGGTATTGCTGACCTGATGTCTGGCCAGCATTTGCAACTTCTTATTGGTATTTTTGCGGTTGTGATGGCCTATAGGATGTTTAAAGGAGCACATGTAGTTGTTGATCCAACGCGTCAGCTCCCTTCAACCCCTATGCAATTCATGGCGGGTGGAGGCATTGGTATTGCCTCTGCAATTTTTGGAATTGGGGGAGGAAGTTTAACCGTTCCATACTTAAACCGTCATGGCGTGGTCATGCAAAAAGCAGTCGCGACTTCTGCCGCTTGCGGTTTACCAATTGCGGTTGCTGGAGCGATTGGCTTTATGTGGTTTGGTGCAAAAGAACAAATCTCAGTGCCTAACACGATTGGTTATGTACATATCTATGCGTTTATTGGCATTAGTGTCATGAGTTTTGTCACAGCGAAGTTTGGAGCAAAGGTTGCTCATGCGTTGTCGCCGCAGGTGTTAAAAAAATGTTTTGCTTGCCTGTTAGTGGTGGTAGGTAGTTACTTTATTTATAAAGGGATTATGCACTAGAGAGTAAAATATTAATCTCACTAGAACTACGATTTAAGAGCTTGAGTTTTTAGAAATTCGAGCTTTTTTTATTCAGTAAAATAAGAACATTTGGGGCTTTTATTCATCTGATTTTGGTGTTGTTTTTAAATGAGTTGGCTTAAAATGCAATAAAATTGTCAGACAATGACATAGTTTTTAATCGATGGGATCAGTTAAAAACAAGGATGCGAAAGAAAAGCATGGATTAATGCATATAAAAAGTAGCGGGTGATTTATGAATCTCGAAGACACAGAAAGTCTTTCTGAGCAAATTGTCAAATATATTAGCGAACAGATCATTAGTGGCGAGCTAGTAGAAGGCGAACGTATTCAAGAACTACGTATTGCCAAAGAACTTGACGTTAGCCGAGGATCAGTTCGTGAAGCATTGTTATTATTAGAGCGTACTCATTTAATTGAGATTTTTCCACGCCGTGGGGCAATTGTTTCTGAAATGTCTGCACAACAAGTTAAAGCGTTGTTTGATACAAATATGATGTTATTGGGGCATATTGTACAACGCATGAGCGAAACATGGCGTGCGCATGAAGCAGATCAATTACAGTTGCTATTAGAGCAACTTCTTGAGCATGTCAAAGCAGGTGATATCGAAAAATTTTATGATGGAGTCTTCCAATATTTAGCTGAACAGCAAGATATGGTGGGGAATCCTTATCTAATGAAATTTTATAAAGAGTTATTACCTTCATTACGTCGTAGTTATTTTTTGACCTTAAATACCTCTAAGCGGGAACTACAAGAAGCATTTGCATTATTTAAACTCGTGACTGATGCAATTTTAATCCGAAAATCACAACAAGCCGCTTTATTTATGGAAGATTTTTGTCGACACTTACGTAACCTTGTGTTGGAATCGCTGACACGAATGAAACAGATTGAATTGGCTTGGGCAAGACGCTCACGCCGCTAGTTAGGGCATTATGCGTTTAAGCAGTTTAAAACTTTCCGGCTTTAAATCTTTTGCAGATAGTACAACCTTAAATTTTAAGGCGAACCGCACAGCAGTGGTTGGTCCAAATGGTTGTGGCAAATCCAATGTAATTGATGCGATCCGCTGGGTGATGGGTGAGTCAAACGCTCGTCAGCTCCGTGGTGGTAGCATGCAAGATGTTATTTTTACGGGGACTTCCAAACGTAAGCCCGTTGGTGTGGCCAGTGTTGAGCTACGTTTTGATAATACTTATGGAAAGTTGGGCGGATCGTATAATGCTTATAATGAGTTAGCTGTTCGCCGTCAGGTGACCCGTGAGGGTAAGTCAGAATATTTCTTAAATGGTACACGTTGTCGCCGCCGTGATATTACAGATATTTTCTTGGGAACAGGCTTAGGACCACGCTCATATGCGGTCATTGAGCAAGGCATGATTAACCGCTTGGTTGATGCCAAGCCTGAAGAAATGCGTGTGTTCATTGAGGAAGCCGCGGGCGTTTCTCGTTATCAGGCTCGTCGCCGTGAAACTTTGCAGCATCTTGAACATACAGAGCAAAACCTTTCACGCTTAGACGATATTGCACTAGAGTTAAAATCGCAGCTTAAAACGCTTAAGCGTCAGTCGGAAGCAGCGGTTCAATATAAAACTTTAGAAAGCCAGATTCGTACGCTCAAAATTGAAATTTTGTCTTTTCAGGCAGAGAAAAGTGTACGCCTACAAGAAGAATATACCGTTCAAATGAATGAATTGGGTGAAACCTTTAAATTGGTTCGCTCAGAATTAAGCACGATTGAACATGATTTAGAAGCAACCAGTGCTTTGTTTCAGCGACTTATTCAGCAATCTTCACCGCTACAACAAGAATGGCAACAAGCTGAAAAGAAACTATCTGAACTTAAAATGACTCTTGAACAAAAACAGAGTCTATACCAGCAAAATAGTACGACTCTCGTTCAGTTAGAGCAGCAAAGATTCCAAACTAAAGAACGTTTACAGCTTTCTGAATTGCAACTCGAAACACTGAATAATCAGCTAGAAGAACAAACAGAAGCTTTAACTGGAGTTGAGCATACAGCGACGGAGGCTGAACAAAACTTTGCTGATTTACAATCTCAGCAGAAACAAGCACAACAACAGTTTGAGCAAGTAAAAGCTCAGGTTGAAAAACAACAGCAGCAAAAAATGCAGATGTCAGCTCAAATTGAACAGTTGGGTAAAAATGTTCAGCGCATTGAGCAGCAAAAAGAAACGCTGCAACATCAAGCAAACCAAATTCAATCGCATGTTCATGAAGATGAGCAGGGCGAGCTTGAGCAACTGCAACAGAAATTACTGGGCGAAATCGCGTCGCTTGAAACTGAAATTGAGCAACAATTACTGCATTTAGAGCAATCTCAACAGCAACACCAGTCAAGTAAAAATCAGCAGCAAACTCTGAAAACAGAAATCCAAGTTTTATTATCAGAGCAGAAAAACTTAAGCCAGCTTATTGCTAAACAAAGTCCAAAGCAAAACCAAGATACGCTACGTTTAATGCAAGCTCTAGAGTTAACAGAGCAAGGTAAACCACATACGCAGATTGTTGAGAAGTTTTTAGCAAAATGGTTACAAGCTCATATTCTTGAGACCGAACAAGTCTTTCAAGAAGGAGTTGCTCGCCAGCTAAAACCTTCAGAGCAAACAAATAAATTTAAAGGAAACTTGGTTTGTTTGAATGAGTGGATTGCATCGCCACAGCTATCAATCTTTTCAAATGTAGCGATTGCACAAGATTTGACTCAAGCTTTAAATGAGCAAAAACAATTACAACATGGTCAGTCTATTCTGACTTTAGATGGTTATCATGTCGGGCAGGATTGGGTGATTGCCCTTATGTATGATGACGAAAGTCAAAGTGCACAAGGTATGCTGAGCCACCGTATTCGTCTAGATGAAATTGAACAAGCTCTTGAAAAGCAACAACCTCAATTACAAACACTAGATCAAATTGTAGTTCAGCAAAAAGATGAATTAGCGCAATTACAGTTAGGTGTGCAGCACAAGCAGCAGGTTGTGAAACAAAAGCAAAAAGACTTACAACAGCTTGATGTGCAAATTGCCAAGCAACAAACCGCAGCACAAGCATTTTTATTGCAAAAACAGCAATTAAAAGATCAACTTGGTCAGTTAGACATGCAGCTTGAAGAAGATGCAATGCAAAAAGATGATCTTGAAATTGATTTGCATGCATTAGCAATTAAGCTCGAAACCATTTTACCTGACTATAAAACTTTGCAATTTCGGGTAGAAGAATTAACAGAACAGCTAGACGAGCAGCAACAAGCCCTGCAACATCAGCAACAAGAACGTGAAATTTTACGCCGTAATAGCACGCAGACAACTCAACAGATTGAGTTGCTTGAAAAAGATATCTCATTCTTGCAAAGCCAATATCAACAAATTGCAGCTCAAATGGAGCAAGCGAAAAAGTTTGTTGACCCTATTCAATTAGAGCTACCAAATCTTGAGTCAGAGTTTCAGCAACAATTTGCTCAAACTGAAAAGTTGCAAAAGAACTGGAATGAATGGCAGCTTGAACTCAATAGTGTGCAGGAAAAACAGCAGACTTTGACCGATCAGCGTCATCAATATCAACAAAAAGATGAGCAGCTTAGAGAACAACTTGAACAGAAACGATTGGCATGGCAAGCAGCCAAGTCAGATCGTGAGCATTATCAAGAGCAGCTTAAAGAGCTAAATGCCGAACTCCAAAAAGGCTTACAAATAGATTTAACCGAGCACCAGCAGAAACTGGAAAAAGTACAGAAACAGTTTGAAAAAATTGGAGCGGTTAACCTTGCCGCTTCACAAGAGTTTGAAGAAGTTTCTCAGCGTTTTGATGAGCTGAGTCACCAGATTCAAGATTTGGAAAATACGGTAACTCAACTAAAAGATGCGATGAAAAGCATTGACCAAGAAACCCGTAAGCTGTTTATGACAACTTTTGATCAAATCAATCAGGAGTTGCAAAACCTGTTTCCAAAGGTTTTTAATGGTGGTGAGGCGAGTTTAAGTCTTGAAGATGATTGGCAATCTGGTGTTAAACTGATGGCAAGGCCACCGGGTAAGAAAAATAGTTCTCTAGCATTACTTTCCGGTGGAGAAAAGGCTTTAACAGCGTTAGCATTAGTATTTGCGATTTTTAGATTAAATCCGGCACCGTTTTGTGTACTAGATGAAGTGGACGCACCACTTGATGATGCGAATGTTCAGAGATATTGTAATTTGGTAAAAGAACTTTCTGAACATGTACAATTCATTTACATTACACATAATAAGCTGGCGATGACCATGGCAACTGATTTGTTGGGTGTGACCATGCCTGAACCGGGTACATCAAAATTAGTCACTGTCGATTTAGAACAGGCAAAAGAATACGGGTTAGTTTCGGAGTCATAGAATGGAAATCAATACGATTATTGGCATCGTTGTTGCCATTATAATTATGCTAATTGGCTTAAAAATGATTTTAAAAAAGCCAAACCATGCTGAACCCTCATTAGACAGTGATTTGCATATTAACCCTGATAGTAATCAACCGGTTATACCTAGGCACGTGAGAGATCAGCTTGAGAAAACTGAAGCTGAATCTGTAGCGGTGACTAGTGCAGAGCGAGTAGAACCGACTTTAAGCGAAGCTGCGCCGTCTCAAGTACCTGAAACAAAACAGTCAGAAATTGAGACCGTAGAACCCGCTAAAGCAATTCAAACTGAACAAACTCAAGCAGTTGTTGAAAACGCTTCTGTAGAAGAAATTAAATCTGAACAAACAGTACCAAGCTCTACCATTCATAAAGATGGTTCAGTTGAGTTGGTTGATACAGTTTCTGTTAAACCGGAAGCTGAAGCTTTAGCAAAAGAAAATCTGGAAGCTGAAAGCGAAAAAACTGAGCCTGAGTTGAGTTTAAACCCGAATATTGAAACTGCCGAAATTGCTGAGTTTGAAGGCGAGAGTAATATTCTGGATGTGCATTTACATGAACAGCAACGTTATGATGATGAAAGTGCATTAGCGATGGCTGAACAGATTATTGCGCTAAATGTGTATCCAAACCCTCGTCGTGCATTGTCTGGCGATAAAGCGCTTAAAGTGCTGTTAAAATATGGTTTACGCTATGGTGAAATGTCTTGCTTCCATCGTTATGAAAATACCGATGAGCCAAGTGTACTCATGTTCTCTGTATTACGTATGACAGACAATGGACCAGCTGGGTTTGATCTTGAAACGCTATCTACTGAACAAGTTCAAGGGTTAGCATTTTTCCTTGCGCTTCCAAACAGTAAAGCCGTGACTGGTTTTGACATGATGGCGAGTATTGCAGGTTTAATCGCTCGTGAAATTGATGGCAAAGTTTACGATGAGAATAATCTTGAATTTACGCCACAGTTAAAAGAGCACTGGCGTCATCATGTGATTGATTATCGTCCGGCACAGGCGACCGCCTAGTTTTAATTTTTTACATTCGTTGCGATAATTGCAACATATCTAGTCGCAGCTCAGGGTGGAGAAATTTCCACCCTTTTTTATGGTGAATAACATAATGGCAACAACTTCCGTGATCGAACAGATGCGTCAGCTTATTCAACTGATTGCAAAGCATAACCATGCCTACTATGTCATGGATCAGCCGACAATCTCGGATAGTGAATATGATCATTTATTTCACCAGTTAAAAGCTTTAGAAGAGCAATATCCTGACCTTGTTCAATCAGATTCACCGACTACAAAAGTAGGTGGACAAGCACTCTCTAAATTTCAAAGTGTGACTCATGTAGTTCCGATGCTTTCTTTGGGGAATGTTTTTAATCAGGAAGACTTATTCGCATTTGCACGCCGTGTTGAAGAGCGTTTGCCTAATCAAAAAGTACAATACGAAGTCGAACTAAAACTTGATGGTCTTGCGATTTCTCTTTGGTATGAAAATGGTGTGTTAATACGTGGCGTTACACGTGGTGACGGAGAAACCGGGGAGGACATTACCCAGAACGTTAAAACGATTCGTAATTTGCCTAAAGTGTTACATTCAGATCACTTTGAAATTCCACGTTTGCTGGAAGTTCGTGGTGAAGTACTTATGCCAAAGTCTGGTTTTGAAAAACTCAATGCTGAACAGGAAGCCAAAGGCGATAAAACATTTGCCAACCCGCGTAATGCCGCAGCTGGTAGTTTAAGACAGCTCGATCCTAATATTGCTGCGGCTCGACCTTTAGCATTTTATGCTTACGGCATCGCTCAATGTGAACCTAATCATGGCTTAACTACCATGCATGACAGTCTGCAATGGCTCACAAAACTTGGATTTGAAATTGCTGAACGTCAATATCTGTGTAATTCAATTCAAGAAGTACAGCAACGTTATGAGCAAATTCAGCAAGAACGTTCAGATTTACAAGTTGAAATTGACGGGATGGTTGTAAAGGTTGATGACTTAAAGCAACAACAACAACTTGGTTTTTTAAGTCGTGAACCACGCTGGGCAACTGCTTATAAATTCCCTGCACAAGCTGCATTAACTACGGTTGATCAGATTGATTGGCAAGTAGGGCGTACAGGTACTTTGACTCCAGTAGCGCGTTTAAACCCTGTATTTGTAGGGGGAGTTACGGTTTCCAATGTAACTTTACACAACATTGGTGAGATCCATCGCCTAGATGTACGTGTTGGTGACACGGTGAGTGTTTATCGTACAGGCGATGTTATTCCTAAAGTAGAAAAAGTTTGGCCAGAATTCCGTCCTGTTGATGCCGAAGTTGTACATTTACCTGATAACTGTCCTGTTTGTGCCTCACCAGTGGTAATGCCTGAAGGGGAAGCTTTAGCACGTTGTTCTGGTGGACTGTACTGTGCTGCACAGCGTATTGAAGCGATTCGTCACTTCGTATCACGTAAAGCTCTGGATATTGAAGGTCTAGGCGATCGTTGGGTAGAGTCTTTATTACATCTCGATTTGCTCAAAGATGTTGCTGATATTTACCATTTGCACGAACACCGAGAAACTTTACTCGGGATTGAAAAAATGGGCGAGAAATCGGTACAAAATCTGATTGATGCCATTGAAGCCAGTAAGAAGACAACGCTTGCGCGTTTTATTTATGCTTTAGGAATTCGTGGGGTAGGTGAAACAACAGCTAGAATGTTAGCCAATACTTTCCAAACTTTGGAAGCGCTTAAAGCTGCTGATGTTGAAGCTTTAAAGAAAACACCAGATGTTGGTGATATTACTGCCGAGTGGATTGCTGACTTTTTCTTGGCACCGCACAACATTGAAGTGCTTGATCGCTTAATTGTCGCAGGAATTCATTGGGATGCACCGACTGCACCAACACGACAGCCATTAAATGGCGAAAGCTGGGTGTTAACGGGCACATTAGAGCAAATGACGCGTGATCAGGCTACTCAAATGCTACAAGCATTAGGTGCGCGTGTAAGTGGTAGTGTATCGAGTAAAACCAAATGTGTTGTTGCGGGCGAGAAGGCTGGTTCGAAATTAGAAAAAGCAGCAAAACTAGGTATTGCTGTTATGAATGAGACTGATTTCTTATCACTCATGGCAAGCTACGGGCAGACTTTAAGCGAATAGATCTACCGAAATAAGAACCATTGATTTTAGTTACAAATTTATAAATTGATGGTTTGAGCCATATTTTAACGCTTGTCTGAACTTATAAATTGGACAAGCGTTTCTTTTTGCAGAGGAAATTTAAATAACTTAAACTGTAAATGCGTATGTTTCTCATTTTAATTTGATAAAAATCATAAACTTAACTATTTTTTGTTTTGCAATCACTTTTAAGATTGCCCATAATAGTCTTCATACGATAGGAGATTTATTATGCGTGGCAATCCAGAAGTCATAGACTATTTAAATATGCTCATTGGCGGAGAATTGGCTGCCCGTGATCAATATTTAATCCATTCTCGTATGTATGAAGATTGGGGTTTAAATAAAATTTATGAGCGTATTGATCATGAGATGCAAGAAGAAGCTTCTCATGCTGATGCGATCATTCGCCGTGTATTGTTCTTAGGTGCTAAACCAAACATGCATCGTGAAGATATCAATGTTGGTACAGACGTTGTATCTTGTTTAAAAGCTGATTTGGCGCTTGAATATCATGTTCGCGAAAAGTTAGCGACAGGTATCAAGCTTTGTGAAGAGAAGGGCGATTACATTAGCCGTGATATGTTGCGTCAACAATTATCAGATACAGAAGAAGACCATACATACTGGTTAGAAAAGCAATTACGTTTAATTGAGTTGATTGGCTTACAAAACTATATTCAATCTCAAATTTAATAAAAAGACCCAGCTAAGACTGGGTTTTTTATTGGCTCATTTTAATAAAATGAAGTCTTAACTTGGATGTAAATTTTGTCAAATTGAACATATTCAAAGCCTTACTATATAAGGCTTTGGCAGTTACAAAAAAGTCAGAAAAATTGTATCACACCCCCTGTTTTTTTTATGAAATTGTTTATAATTTCGCCAATAAAACCCTTGCCTAGAAATTTAATGAGGCAAGGGTTTTTCTATGGAAAATCGGTTGGTATGGATCGCCAATGATTTTATGGTGAGTTCGCGAAATATGTTATTTACCAAACCTGCTGTTTTAGATACAGCTACTCTCCTAAGCACACAGCGTCTTGCAACACGACTAAGCTTTTTTAGCTTAGGTTTTGCGACTGCAGCTTGGGCACCTCTTATTCCTTTTGCACAGCACCGTTTAAATCTAAATCATGCCGATTTTGGTTTACTTTTGCTGTGTATGGGTATCGGGTCAATGATTGCTATGCCTGCGACTGGTGCTTTAGTAAAGCGCTGGGGATGTCGTCCGTTAATTGCTTTGGCATTGATGTTGTTAATGGTCTTATTGCCTAGCCTTACAATATGGAGCAGCATTGTGACCATGGCTGTAGCATTGTTTATCTTTGGATCGGCAGCAGGATGTCTTGGAGTAGCTATCAACTTACAAGCAGTAGTTGTTGAAAAACATAGTGTGCGAGCTCTCATGTCGAGCTTCCATGGAATGTGCAGTCTTGGTGGCTTAACAGGCGCTATGCTTGTGACAGCACTATTAGCCGTGGGCCTTTCTCCTCTAATGAGCACTTTATCAGTTGTTATGATTTTACTTGTTATTGGTGGCGTTGCTATTCCTTCTTGTTTAACGTCTTTTGAACAGGATGAAAAGCCACATGAAGATACCACTCAAGCGCCCAAAAAACTTTATCGTCCTGATGGCATTATTCTGCTTATTGGCATGATGTGTTTTATCGCCTTTTTATCAGAAGGTGCAGCAATGGACTGGGGTGGTATTTATTTAACAAGTAAATATCAGCTTAATCCTGCTTTTGCTGGTTTAGCTTACACTTTCTTTGCGCTTAGCATGACGACTGGTCGTTTTGCAGGTCATATCTTGCTTAAGCAATGGGGTGAAAAAAATATTGTGACTTATAGTGCAATTGGAGCTGCTATTGGTATGGCTGTTATTGTAACGGCACCAGTGTGGCAAGTGGTTGTATTAGGTTATGCACTATTAGGATTAGGTTGTTCTAATATTGTACCAGTGATGTTTTCTCGTGTTGGTCGACAAAACAATATGCCTAAAGCAGCAGCACTTTCTTTAGTATCAACAATTGCCTATACAGGTTCATTAAGTGGACCAGCTTTAATCGGTTTAATTGGGGAATGGACTGGTTTAAGTACGGTTTTAACAGGCGTCGCTGTATTACTATTTATTATTGCTTTACTTAACCGCTTTACATTAGTAAAGACAAATTAATTTATAAATAATAATCACCAAATAGCGAACATCGAGAAATTAAATTTCTCGATGTTCTTTTATTTAGATTTATAAAACCTGATAAATAGATTGATAATTATCTTGTAATAATCGCTGAGGCTTCATTAGTAAAGTTGGTGTCTTTTCTAAATCATCCAAGAAATTATTTCGCCAATAGGTAAGATCAGATGATGTTAATCCCTCTATCAATTGTTGATAACGATTAATACGCTCAGCTTTAGACATTTCTAAAGCCATTTTTAAAGCATCCATCATTGCCGCTCTATCTTGCGGGTCAACAATCAAGGCTTGAGACATTTGCTCAGCAGCACCAGCATATTTAGATAAAATGAGTACGCCCGGATTTTCTGGGTCTTGTGCCGCAATATACTCTTTAGCCACTAGATTCATACCATCACGTAGTGAACTGATCCAGCAAATATCTGAATGACGGTAAATGTGCATAAGATTATGGTGTTGTACCGTGTCATAGCAGCAATCTACAGGTCTCCAGTCCTCATGCGCAAACTCTTCGTTAATTAACTCCAGCTTGGTTTTAAAACGTTGGTATAAGCGTTGATAAGCTGGAATATCGGTACGAGAAGGAATTGCCACTTGAAGATGTCGAACTAGGCCATGATATTCAGGGCTGGTTTCCAAAAAGGTTGCAAATGCATTAAATCTTTCAAGTAAACCTTTTGAATAATCAATACGATCAACTCCAATAATTGTTTTTTGACGTGGTATTTCTTCAAAATTAAACACCGAAGAGGACGCCAAATCTTGTTGGGCTTGTTTTTGTATAAGTTCAGGTTGAACACCAATTGGGTATGATTTAATTAATATTTGACGTTTTTTGTAGCTAATACTGTTGCTTTGAATTTTTTGAGCTTCGAGTAAACTCAGACAAGTTTGCATGCATGCATTTTGGTCAATCTGAGTTTGTAAGCCAATAACATCATATTGGCTCAAGTCTTGAATTAACTGACGGGCTACCGGAATTTTGTGCCAGATATTCAGACTGGCAAAAGGAATATGTAAGAAGAAACCAATTTTGTTTTGCATGCCTAATTCACGGCAATAACGAGCAACACTAAAAAAGTGGTAATCGTGCACCCAAATAAGATCTTCAGGCTGAGCAAGCTCTTTTAGCTTTTGAGCAAATAAGCGATTAACCTTTTGATAGGTATTATATTCTTCTGCATCATATTCAATCAGATCATCTCTATGATGCATTGCTGGCCACAAAACTTTGTTAGCGAAACCACAATAATATTGGGCATATTGCTGATGAGTGAGAGGGCAGGTAATGTAATCAATTCCTTGAGAATAAGCCTGCGCAAATTCTGGCGCTTCGCTATCGGTAATTTGCTGCCCATTCCAGCCTAACCAGATGCCGTTACTATCATTTAGTGCATCTTGTACAGCTACAGCAAGACCACCTGCTGAAGCTTTACCCGATGGCATACTTATTCTGTTCGATAATACGATTAATTTAGACATAGTTTTTCTCCATTCTGATTTTGGCTATTTTTGACATATAAGCTTTTTATTCTGTTTTGAAATAAAAGAAGAAAATCCGCGACATTATCAATATCTTTTAATCTATATTTTGCTTGTGTTTCACCCGGACCTACTTTAATACTAAGGCCAGATTGCTGATTAATGTAAGTGAAACCAGATTCATCTGTTAAATCATCACCTATAAAAATAGGTAGCACAGCAGGTAAATCAAGATGATTTAATATAGTTTCAATTGCTCTACCTTTATCAGCTTGGTTTGGAATTAATTCAACAACAAATTTCCCTCTATTTATTTTTAATTGAGGATAATTTAAATTAATTCTTTGCATAATATTAATGGCATTATTTTCTAAATTAGGATTTTTACGATAATGTAAGGCAATAGAATATCCTTTATCCTCAATTAATAATTCAGGATATTTATCACAATTTTTGGTAATATCTTGTTTTAAATTTTTGAAATTAATACTGCTTAAATCTGGTCGAATATAGTTTCCTGAATCAAAATAAATATCTAAACCATGTAAACCAGCAATTGGAACTTCAATAGGATGTAGTAGTTTGCTTGCTGTATCTACATCACGACCTGTTACAGCAATAACAGGTATATTTAATTTAGTAATTTTTTTTATAACGTCTAAGGTAGTTTGTGGAATAAAACTATGCTCAGGATTAATTTGAAAGGGTGCTAATGTACCATCAATATCCAAAAATAAGCAGTAATTTTTATCTAAAGATAAGTTATTTATAATATCGTTGGGTGTAACAAAAGATGTATTTTTTTCTCTCCCATCAGATATTGTGTTTTGACTGTTCATATTAGCCTTCCTAATACTTTTTGATCAATAATTAATCTTCTAGCATTAAAATGAATTGGTGAGTCATTTTTTTTAATAAAAAAACATAAGTATTAACATTAATTACATTGCATAATGGATTTATAGGCGAAGTGTGGAGTATGTTGTTTTTTGATTGGCTTCAATGTTTAGATAATTAAATTTTTGTATATTTACTATGAATAATGCGGGTCTTACTTATCAATATATTTCAGAATATTAACTCATTATAAATGCTTAATTTCATGCTCTAAAATTTACTCTTTATATTGATTTTAAAAGATATTTTAACTCGATATTATTATATAATCCTTATAAAGTTGGCTTTGGACAGGCATATGAAGTTACAAAATAAAATTTTATTAATTACAGGTTGGGGAGTAGGAGTGGAGCCTTTGCAGTCCCTTAAATTGCAATTGGAAAAAGCTGGCTATCAAACACAACTTATTAATATTTTTAATATTTTAGATGCTAACTATTGTGCCCAGCTTGATTTAGTTACTGAGGTTGATGTATTAATAGGTTGGTCTTTAGGTGGACAGTTAGCAACTCAACTGGTTAATAATTTTTATGAACAAACAGGGCAAACTAAAACTTTAATTACGCTCGCTTCAAATCCTTGTTTTGTTACCAACGATAATTGGCAGACTGCTATGCCTGCTGATGTGTTTAGTCAATTTAAGACTTCTTTTTTACAAAACCCGCAAGCCACTTTAAAGCGTTTTTATTATTTAATTACACTCGGTTCATCTCAGGCTAAACAAGATTGGATAAGCATGCAAAACATAGCAAATCCGCCTTCAAGTGAATTGCTATCAGAAGGTTTGCAAATGCTTGAGCAACTAAATTTGGTAAATAACTTAAAAAACTATCTAGGTCCGCAGCTTCATGTGTTTGCCGAGCAAGATAATGTCATTCCTTGCAAAATTAGTGAAAATTTCAAGGATATCGCGACAGAAAACATGAGTTATAAAGTATTAGAAGGCGCTACTCATGCTTTTCCATACCTAGAAGTAGATCGAACAATTGAAGAAATCTGCCAATTTTTAACAATTCATCAGCAAAGTTAATAAGCTTTGGTTGATCTCGCAATTTTCTTTCATTCTTAACAGGTTTAACATGTGCTAAATGAAAGATTTAATTGCTGTAAAAGGGTATAGAGGATGACCGATAATTTTGATTTGGAACATATTTGGCATCCATATACCTCAATGACCCAACCTTTACCAACGTTTAAAGTTAAACGTGCCTATGGGGCAACGATTGAACTAGATGATGGGAAGACTTTAATTGATGGGATGTCGTCATGGTGGTGTGCAATTCACGGCTATAACCACCCTGAACTCAATCAGGCAGTGACAGATCAATTACAGAACATGTCGCATATCATGTTTGGTGGTTTAACTCATGATCCTGCAATTGAACTTGGAAAAATTCTTTTAAAAATTACGCCGCCAAGTCTCGATAAAATTTTCTATGCAGATTCAGGTTCGGTTGCCGTTGAAGTTGCTTTGAAAATGGCTGTGCAATTCTGGACAGCACAAGGCCAACCACAAAAAACAAATTTTATTACTACACGTTCTGGTTATCACGGTGATACATGGAATGCGATGTCGGTCTGTGATCCAGTGACAGGCATGCATCAAATTTTTGGTACAAGTTTACCGAACCGTCTTTTTGTAGCAGCACCGCAAACCAAATTTCATGAAGAGTGGAACCAAGAAGATATTGCCGAGCTAGAAGAAGCTATTCAGCAAAATCATGAAAACCTTGCTGCACTGATTATTGAGCCGATTGTACAAGGTGCAGGGGGGATGCGTTTTTATCATCCTGAATATTTACGTCAGGCGAAAGCACTTTGTGAACAATATAATCTGTTATTAATTTTTGATGAAATTGCCACTGGTTTTGGTCGTACAGGTAAGCTTTTTGCTTGGGAACATGCACAAGTTGAGCCAGATATTATGTGCCTAGGTAAAGGGCTAACGGGCGGCTACATGACGTTATCTGCTACTTTAACGACAAAGTATGTAGCAGAAACCATTAGTCGCGGTGAGGCTGGGGTATTTATGCACGGCCCAACTTTTATGGCCAATCCACTTGCTTGCGCGGTCGCTTTAAAAAGTACCCAATTATTAATTGAGCAAGATTGGCAGGCTAATATTGAGCGAATTGAACAACAGCTTAGCCAATATTTAACGCCTTTAAGTCAGCTTGATTATGTTGCCGATGTGCGAGTGCTGGGTGCAATTGGTGTAGTAGAACTCACCTTTAATGTTGATATGAAAACTTTACAGCAACAATTTGTAGACCGCGGAATCTGGATCCGTCCTTTTGGAAAATTGGTTTATGTGATGCCACCGTATGTCATCACGCATCAAGAGTTAAGCGATTTGCTCGAACAATTGGTTGAAGTTGTTCAAACGATGCAGGGAGCGAATTAAGATGTCATTGCTTGATCATTTTTCTGCCGAATTAGATGAGTTAAAGCAACAAGGTAACTTTAGACAATTTACCCAAAATGTGCAGCACGGACGTTTTATTACGATTCAAAATAAAACGATGCTCAACTTAGCTTCAAATGACTATCTTGGGTTGGCTGCTGATATCAATCTTCGTCAAGAGTTTTTAGATAGCTTTCCAATCGAGCGTAGCTATTTTAGTTCATCATCTTCACGTCTATTAACGGGCAATTTTGATGAATATGAACAATTAGAAAATAGCCTAAGCCAAGCATTTGGTGGTCGCGCGGCACTATTATTTAATAGTGGCTACCATATGAATATTGGTATTTTGCCAGCTCTTGCTGATAGTAAAACTTTAATATTGGCGGATAAGTTAGTTCATGCCAGTATGATTGACGGTATACGTTTATCTGGCGCTCAGTATGTGCGTTATCGACATAACGATTTACAACACTTGGAACAACTCCTCCAGAAATATCATGATGATGACAAGATTGAACGAATCATTGTGGTCACAGAAAGTATTTTTAGTATGGACGGTGATGAGACGGATTTAGCCGCTTTAGTTCAGCTAAAAAAACGGTTTGCTAAAACTATGTTATATGTTGATGAAGCGCATTCAATTGGCGTTCGTGGTCAGCAAGGCTTAGGATGTGCTGAACAATATAATGTGATTCAGGAAATTGATTTTCTGGTTGGTACATTAGGTAAAGCATTAGCGGCGGTCGGTGGTTACATTATTTGCGATCCAATTATTAAAGATTATCTCATTAATAAAATGCGCCCACTTATTTTTAGTACTGCACAGCCTCCGATTGTTATGGCATGGGCAAACTTTATTTTTCAGAAAGTATTACTCGCTCAATCTCAACGTGAACACTTAAAAAATATTAGCCAATATCTTCAACAAGCTGTTGTACAGAAGGGCTACGATAGCCCATCCACCAGCCATATTATTCCAGTCATTGTTGGAGAAAGTCAGGCTGCTATCAATAAAGCGATGCAGGTTCAGGCAAGTGGTTTTTATGCCATGCCTGTGCGTCCACCAACAGTACCTAAAAACAGTTCGCGTTTGCGTATTTCTTTAACGTCAATGGTGCAGCAACATGAGCTTGAAGAATTGGTGAGTTTTCTGTGAGTTTGAATAAAAACTTAGTTGCCCAGCGTTTTGCCAAAGCAGGGCAAAGCTATTCAGAGCATGCAATTGTTCAAAAACAGATTTGCCAAAATTTAACAGGTTTAGTTCAGCAGTTCTGCCCGACTACGATGTCGTGTGTCTTTGAAATTGGTTGTGGTTCTGGCAATTTAACTCGTCTTCTTGCTACATCTTTTCAGTTTGAAGAGTTAATTTTGAATGATCTATATGCAGATGTGCAGCAGCACTTTAGTCATCAAGAAAATTTAAAATGGTTGATTGGGGATATTGAAACTTTAGATTTCCCTCAGCAGCTGGATATGATTGTTTCAGGTTCAGCTTTACAGTGGATGCAAGATTTACCGCATTTGCTCGAACGTTGTAATGAGGCTTTAACTGAGCGAGGTTGGTTATGCTTTTCAACATTTGGCTATAAAAACTTATTAGAGATTAAAGAATTAACAGGACAGGGTTTAAGTTACTGGTCAGTTGAAAATTGGAGTAGTGCCTTAACTCAGGCTGATTTTGAGATTTTGCATTTGTCAGAATCAGAAACTCAACTCTATTTCGATTCACCTAAAGCTGTGTTGCAACATTTAAAAGCAACAGGTGTAACCGCAACGGCTCAGCATCGTTGGACTAAGCAAACTTTACAACAGTTTTATCAAGATTATGATCGGTTTAAGTGTGTCGAGGGATATTCCCTAACATATCATCCGATTTATTGTATTGCCCGGAGAGTGAAGTAAATGAGTGGTCAGATCTATTTTGTGAGTGGGATTGATACCGAAATTGGTAAAACCTACGCGACAGGTTTCTTAGCAAAATTATGGACTGAGCAGGGTAAAAAAGTGATTACCCAAAAACTCATTCAAACAGGTAACGCTGATGTTTCTGAGGATATTGAAAAGCATCGTGAAATTATGGGACAGGGCTGGTTTCAAGAAGATCATGACAAGCTAACCATGCCTGAAATCTTCAGTTATCCTGCTTCACCTCATCTTGCAACACGTCTTGATAACCGAGAAATTGATTTTCAAAAAATTGAAGATGCGATCCAAACATTGGCGGAGCGTTTTGAAATCGTATTGTTGGAAGGTGCTGGAGGCTTAATGGTGCCATTAACCACCAGTCTGCTGACCATTGATTATGTTGCTCAGCATCAGTTTCCCGTTATTTTAGTAACATCTGGTCGTTTAGGAAGTATTAACCATACTTTGCTTAGTCTTGAAGCGCTTAAGTCTCGTGGGTTGAAGTTGCATGCCTTGGTTTATAACCTAAAAGATGAATCAAAAGATCCATTAATTTCTCAAGATACTTCAAATTATTTGAAAGATTACTTAGCTATTCATTTTCCCGAAGCTGAATGGATTGAACTGGCAAAAATGAATTAAGTTAAACGGCTATAAAAAAACCGCTCAAATTTGAGCGGTTTTTACATCTTTTTAATAGCTTAGAATTTCTTCGAACCGCGGTTAAAACCAGTCGATTTACGTTGGTTCCCTGTGTTAACAGGAGCTTCTTTTTCATCATCACGACGTTGTTGACGTAAGTATCCGCCACGACGTGCTGCCATTGGTTTTTCAGTCATACGATCAGTACGGCGTTTTGCCATACCAAATAAACCTGTACCTTGACGTGGTTTTAACTCAACCGATTTGGCTAAGTTGTCGATGTCAGTTTTGTCGAGTTCCATCCAACGACCAGTACGTAATTCGCGCGGTAAAATAACTGTGCCGTAGCGTGTACGTAATAAACGGCTTACTTTAAGATCTTGCGATTCAAAAATACGACGTACTTCGCGGTTACGACCTTCTTTTACTACAACTTGGTACCAGCGGTTAATACCTTCACCACCAATTTCAGAGAATGATTCGAATTTGGCAGGGCCATCTTCGAGCTCTACTCCGTTGACCATGTTTTGGCGTAGTTTTGGCGTTACTTCACCCATTACTCGAACAGCATATTCACGTTCGATTTCATTAGATGGGTGCATTAAGCGGTTAGCAAGTTCACCATCATTTGTGAATAGTAATAAACCAGTACTGTTAATATCCAGACGACCTACCATTACCCAGCGGTCATTGGCAATTTGTGGTAAATGATCAAATACGGTTGGGCGTTTTTCAGGATCATTACGTGAACAGATTTCACCCTCAGGTTTATAATAAATCAGTACGCGACGACGAATTTCGTCTTCAATCTGAAACTGAACTTTACGGCCATCAATGCGTAATTCATCGCCTGGTTCAATGCGCTCACCCACTTGGGCAACACGACCGTTTACACTCACGCGTCCTGCGGCAATAACCTCTTCCATATATCGGCGGGAACCTAATCCGATTCGCGCTAATACTTTTTGCAATTTTTCACTCATGACAGCACAACCTTAGACATAATGATCAACAGTCCACCTCTTTATGATTTCGGTGCATTTGCATCGAGAGCCATAAAGGCTTCCTTGGCGTTCTGTAGGGGAGGCAATTGGCCTAGAGAGGCTAGACCAAAAGCATTCAGAAACTGAGGCGTTGTAATTAGCAACGCAGGTCTTCCGGGTAAATCTCTAAAACCGGCTTCTTTAATCCAGTTCCAGTCAAATAGTGTTCTAAGAATCTGACTATTATTAGATACACCACGAATTTGTTCAATATCAGCTCGGGTAACCGGTTGATGATAAGCAATGACAGCCAGGGTTTCTAGTAATGAAGGCGACAGTTTTGTTGGTCGCTCTGGCCAAATTTGCGCAATAATACTACGATATTTAGATCTTACCTGAAAGCGAAACCCTTGTGCTGTTTCAATCAGCTCAATAGATCGACCATGTTGTAATAGCGCGAGCTGTTGCAAGAGCTGACGAAGCTGTTGTTTATTATATTGATTGTTAAATGCTTCTTTTAAGCGGGCAATTGAAACAGGCGCTTCACTGGCAAAGATAATTGCTTCAAGTTGTAATAAGACTTCATGATGTATGTCAGCTAATGACAAATCACTATTATTTTGTTCAAAACTACTCATATTGAAGATCCTTGAATTGCTAACGGGGCTTCAATACCAGTGGCAATAATTTTAATTTTCTGTTGGCGAGTCAATTCTAAAACTGCCATAAAAGTAACAACCATTCCCATACGACCTTGCTGGGGATTGAGTAATTCTTTAAAACTTAACACATCACCAGACTCTAATTTCTCTTCAATATATGCAATACGTTCTTCGAGCAAAACAGGTTCTTGAGCGACAACATGGGTAATAGGTTCAGGGCGATTAAATACACAGAACAACGCATCATGTAGCGCTGAGATATCGTAACCTTCATAAACAGGAGAGATATGCCCTAAGCTTACATTGGCACTAAATGTATCGCGCTCAAGAATTGGCATTTGACCTAAACGCTCAGCTGCTTGCTTAATGCGTAGATAGCTTTCAAGACGATCAATAAGCTCCTGCTTAGGATCTTTTTCAATACTTATAATTGTAGGTTTTGGTAGAAGTAGGCGAGACTTCAAGTCAGCCAATAAAGCAGCCATCACCATATAATCTGCTGTCAACTCGATATTTAAAGATTTCATGCTATCCATATAGGCCAAATATTGAGTCGCTATAGGAGCAATATCGAGTTGAATTAAATCGAAACCGTTTTTCTGAATCAGATAAATTAAAAAATCTAATGGACCTTCAAACCGCTCGAGCAAAATCTCAAATGCAGCTGGAGGTATATAGAGATCTTCTGGAATTTTGTCATGCCACTCATCTAAAACACGGATGTGTGGAGCGTCTTCCATGGATTGATGAAGTGATTGATTCATTACGATTATAAGCCACGCGAATTTTCAAAAGCATGAGACTTGTTATTCAAGTCCTAGACAGCTGTAAGTAGAAGAACAGCAGATAGTGAAAATCATTCTAAATGAATTGTGTCTTTTAATAAATTACTTAACGACTAAAGTGTAAAAAAAATCCAAAATAAATAAAGAGTATTTTTTTGAGTGATAATACTTTTTTTTAAACTATTGGTAAAAAAGTAAGTGCTTATTCAAAAGCACTTACATCGCCAACACCACGGCGGATAATTTCAGGATGTTCGCCCGATAAATCAACGATACTTGTACTGGTCAAGGTACCAAAACCTCCGTCAATAAATACATCAATTCGTTTATCTAACTGATTTTCAATATCGTAAGGGTCATCTAGAGGGTCTTCTTGACCCGGTAAAATTAATGTACTGGTGAGTAGCGGCTCACCAAGTTCTTGTAATAAAGCCTGACAAATCGGGTTGCTTGGAATACGTAAACCAATCGTTTTCTTTTTAGGGTGCATCAATCTACGAGGAACTTCACTTGTTGCAGGTAAAATGAATGTAGTAATAGCTGGTGTATTCGCTTTCAATAAACGATATGTCGCATTATCAACTTTTGCATAAGTTGCAATATCAGATAAGTCACAGCACATAATGGCATATTGATGTTTAGGCCCTAAGCCACGAATCTGTGCAATACGTTCCATGGCATTTTTATTACCGATTTGACACCCAATCGCATAGGCAGCATCGGTAGGGTAGACCACAACATCTCCTGCTCGGATACGTTCAACCGCTTGGGCAATGAGGCGTTGCTGTGGATTTTCAGGATGTACATGTAAATGCATCATATTTTAGAGACTCCATCACGCCAGTGTTAAAAATAATTATTAGGCTTTTTAAATGGCCTAGGCAAGCAATTAACGTAGCTTTTTTGTCAATTAATCAAGGAGTTCACGTTTAAATTCATTTAATTGTAAAGGTGTACCCGAACGTGTACATTGGCAAATAAAACCAATAAATGCTGCTGCATCACGTGGCAACTTAGCTTCACCCGAAAAGTAACGTTGCACTTGAGCATAAACGTTATCTTTAAATAGTTTGCCATCACCGCTATCACCTGTAAGGTTATCGAGTGAAACTCTAAATTTTCGGCCAAAAGATTGCGCAAATAACCATTCAATTGCTTGTGGCTTAATTTCTACTTGTTCAAATAAACTTTGCTGTTCTTGGGTGCGACCATCAGGTGCATACCAATAACCTAAATCTGGTAATAGACGTCTTTTTTCACCTGCAATAGACCAGTGACTAATTTCATGCAAAGCACTATTAAAGAAACCGTGAGCAAATTGGATCTTGGCTGGTTCTTTATTTGTCGCTGGAAAATATTCAGGTTCAAAATCACCACGAACTAATGTCACATTATGGTGGGAAAACCAGTGATTAAAGTGTAAAATAAGCCAATCAACTTGCTCAGACTCCGATTTTGAGCTTGACCATGGTGAGAGTTGCACTAGGTCAGGTACAAAGGTTTTCTGATGAGTTGAATGGGTGCAAACGAGTAATGAAGTGTTAACTTCAGGTTGCGGCTGCAACAGGTGCATTGCTTAATTTACCCCGAGTTCTGTCTAAAGAAGTGCAAAATTGTATCTTAATCTTTGACAGAGTACCGATGAATTTGTAGAATTGCCGCCTTAATTATGTCAGCAAATACCTTTCCGGCACAGATTGAGCCGTTTAAATGGGCTGAACAAGGCTTTACATGGTCAGGTCAACTGCCCTTGTCTCGCTTTGCTCGTATCGCTCGTGAAGCTGTTGGATCAATTGATAACCAATTGATCAACATAGACTGTAAGCTATCAATGGATGCATATCATCGCATTGTGTGGATGGACGGTCACATGGACACGAAAGTTCCAATGGAGTGCCAACGTTGTTTGGAACCTGTTGAAATGCTTCTTGTCTTAGACTTCCATATTGCATTAGTGGATGATGAGTCACTGATAGAGCGCTTGGATGAGGATGCTGATTTCATCGTTTTAGGTGAAAGTGAGTCTTCGACGAAAGGCGATTATGATACGCCTGCCTCGATTAACTTACTCGCATTACTAGAAGATGAACTGTTATTGTTGATGCCTTTATCTCCCAAGCATGATGCTTGTGAACATAAACATCAACCTACCATTCAGAATGTTGTCGAAGAAAAACGGGATAATCCGTTTGATGTTTTGGCAGGTTTGAAGGGTAAACTTAACTCATAATTTGTGTTATAATTGTGAGATAAGACAACTGAATTTGTTCTGATCCATTTTTTCGATCTTTGTAAGGAGCCATCATGGCCGTTCAGCAAAACCGTAAAAGTCGCTCTCGCCGTGACATGCGCCGTTCACATGACGCTTTAACCGAGAATGCATTAACAGTAGACCAAGCAACTGGTGAAACTCATCGTCGTCACCACGTGACTAAAGACGGTTTCTACCGTGGTCGTCAATTATTCGCTAAAGCAGCTGATGCTGAATAATTGCATGATATGCATTAAGCGTGATGCTTAAGTATAGAAAAAATGGGAGCGAAAGCTCCCTTTTTTTGTTGTTTTTCGCAATTATAAATATATAAATAACATGTTAAATTTCCGCTCCAGAAATGAGTGAAAACCCAAAAAAGGATTTCTTATGTCTGCTAAACGTCTTGAACAAGTAGCTTTAGCCACAAAAACTGCATTTGTGTTTCCTGGTCAAGGTTCACAAAAAGTCGGTATGCTTGCTGAACTAGCAGAACAGTTTAGTGGGGTCGGGCAAACTTTTGCAGAAGCTTCAGATGCTCTTGGATTTGATCTTTGGCATATTGCGCAAAGTGGCGAAGGTCTCGACCAAACAGAAAATACCCAACCTGTGTTATTAACTGCCAGTATCGCTTTATGGCGTGTATGGCTTGATTTAGGTGGTCTGGCACCTAAATACCTTGCAGGACATTCACTAGGTGAATACAGTGCATTGGTAGCTGCAGGCTCTATGAGCTTGGCGGATGCAGTTAAATTAGTTAACTTGCGTGGCAAGCTCATGCAAAGTGCTGTACCTCAGGGTCAAGGGGCTATGGCTGCAATCCTTGGTTTGGCTGATGAAAAAGTAGTTGAACTTTGTCAAACCGTGAGTGCGTCAGGTGAAGGTTCTGTAGAAGCTGCAAACTATAATTCACAAGGTCAAGTTGTGATTGCAGGAAGTACAGCTTCTGTACAAGAAGTCATGGCTTTGGCAAAAGAGCAGTCAGCTAAAGCAATTGCTTTACCAGTGTCAGTTCCTTCTCATTGTTCGTTGATGAAACCTGCCGCTGAGAAATTTGCAGAAGCTTTGGAACAAACTGCCATTGAGCTACCTACCATTCCTGTAATACAAAATGTCAACGCGGGAATAGCTACCGATGTTGCTCAATTGCGTCAGGCATTAACTGCACAATTGTACCAATCAGTACAATGGACACGTACCATGCAGTCTCTACAAGACCAAGGTATTCAATACATTGTTGAGTGTGGTCCAGGTACAGTATTGAGTAACCTCGCAAAGCGTTTACCAAATATTGAAAAAGCTTTTTCTATTGATAGTAAGAGCAAAATGGAAGATGCCCTAAATGCTGTTTTAGTGGCAGAAGGAAAAATTGCATGACACAAGAACGCAAAGTTGCATTAGTAACGGGCGCGAGTCGGGGTATTGGCGCTGCCATTGCCCAGCAACTTATTCAAGACGGTTATTTTGTTGTAGGTACTGCGACTTCTGAATCTGGTGCACAAAAGTTAAGTGATAGCTTTGGTGAACAAGGTGCAGGTTTGGCGCTCGACGTGCGTAATCTCGACGAGATTGAAGCAGTCGTTTCTCATATTGAACAGAACTATGGTCCTGTACTTGTTCTAGTTAACAATGCAGGTATTACGAAAGACAATTTGTTGCTTCGTATGTCTGAAGATGATTGGGATGACATTCTCAACATTCACCTTAAAGCAGTTTATCGTTTATCTAAACGTGTGCTTAAGGGGATGACGAAGGCACGTTTTGGTCGAATTATTAATATCAGTTCTGTTGTAGCTCACTTTGCAAACCCAGGTCAAGCGAACTATTCTGCTGCTAAAGCAGGTATTGAAGCATTCAGCCGTAGCCTTGCAAAAGAGATGGGTAGCCGCCAAATTACTGTAAACAGTGTGGCACCAGGCTTTATTGCAACAGAAATGACAGATGCACTTAGTGAAGACATTCGCAAAAAAATGAGTGATCAAGTGGCTTTAAATCGCTTAGGTGAGCCACAAGATATCGCAAATGCGGTTAGTTTCCTTGCAAGTGATAAAGCAGGTTACATTACCGGTACGGTATTACATGTAAATGGTGGTTTATACATGGCCTAACGCCGATGTATAAACTTTTAAAAATTTTTATATTCAATTAAACTAGTGGCAAATTAAACGCCACAAGCAATGAGGAGAATTCCTGTGAGCGATATCGAACAACGCGTTAAACAAGCGGTTGCAGAACAACTTGGTCTTAAAGCTGAAGAGATTAAAAACGAAGCATCTTTTATGGATGACTTAGGTGCTGACTCTTTAGATTTAGTTGAACTTGTTATGTCTTTCGAAAACGACTTCGACATCACTATCCCTGATGAAGATTCTAACGAAATCACTACAGTTCAATCTGCAATTGACTATGTAACTAAAAAACTTGGTTAATTCGTATATTGCTGAATAAAAAGAAGGCCACCGTAAGGTGGCTTTTTTTATTTTAGAAAAAATTTAAGAGATACATATTTTTACAAGATCAACCTCAATTGATAGCAGAGGTATAACTTTTTTGAAGTATAACAATAAAGGTCAGTTTAATGACTTTACTATAAACAATAATATGAGGACTAAAAGATGGGTCTTTTTGATTTTGTAAAAGGTATTGGCAAGAAAAATACCGCACCAGCAGAACCACAACCAGCTCCAGCAACACCAGCAGAACCTTCTGCACAAGAAGTTGCAAATAAATTATTAGGTTTAATTAAAAGTTTGGGCTTAGGGGTAGAAGGCTTATCTGTAACCTATAACGGTACTACTGATACTGCAATTATTAAAGGGCAGGTAAAAAGCCAAGCAGATAAAGAGAAAATTATTCTTATTGTTGGAAACATTGATCATGTGGCTCAAGTAGATGACCAGATGACAGTGGCAACTCCTGAACCGGAAAGTAAATTTTATACCGTGAAATCAGGTGACAACCTTTCAAAAATTGCGAAAGAAGTTTACGGCGATGCAAATCAATATCCAAAAATCTTTGAAGCAAATAAACCAATGTTAAAAGATCCTGATGAGATTTTCCCAGGACAAGTTTTACGTATTCCTCAATAATTAAGATTAATAAAAAAGGCGCTTTAAGCGCCTTTTTTGTGCTTTTAAAAACGCTTTGGAATCTTTTGTCCGTTTGGTACAGGGGTGTCTGCATTTTTTAAAACACCGAATAACCATGTTTCAGCATGCTGTACTGCAATTTTTAAAGAATCACCTAAAGCTAAACGGCCAGCGATAAAGCTAGCTAAAGAACAACCTGAGCCGTGATATTCACCTTCAAGGCGAGGACAGCTACTACTCGCTGCTAGTTCACCATCGATATATAAACTATTTTTAATATGATCTGGTGTATCTTCGTGTCCACCTTTCACTAGAACAGCTTTAGCACCCATTTCAAAAAGTTTTTGAGTGGCTTGATCTAAATCAGTAATACCTGTTAAAGCGCGTAATTCAACGGTATTTGGAGTAATAATAGTTGCTAGAGGAATAAGCTCAACGAAAGCTTTAACCAGAGTTGCCTGATCACCTAAAGAACCACCACTATTTGCGACTAAAACAGGATCAAGTACATATTGGTAGTCAGGATGTGCACGAAGAAATTCAGCTAGAGCAGCAATATTATCTGTAGTGCCAAGCATGCCAGATTTAACGCATTTAATTGGTAAGTCACCTACAACTGCATTTGCTTGTGCTAATAAAAGTTCTTTTGAGGTCGCTTCGAAGCCAAATACTTGTTGTGAGTTTTGAATGGTGAGGGCAGTACATGCAATTGCTGCATGGGCACCACTTTGTCCAATTGCTTCGATATCGGCTTGTAAACCTGCACCACCTGAAGGGTCTAAACCCGAGAAACAAAGTACGGTTGGACGCACGGTTATTTCCTTTTCAATTTAAATTTACGTTAGTATAAGAGAGTTTAATTAAACTCTCGACCAATTGAATTAAATACTTTACTGGGTTAGTGATTGAATGGCTATAAAACATATTTTGATTGATTTAGATGGAACCTTAACAGACCCTAAAGTTGGTATCCATACATCAATTCGTTATGCAATGGATAAGTTAGGTTATCCATTAGCTGCCGATTTAAATATTGATTGGACGATTGGCCCACCTTTAAAAGCGTCATTAGCAAAATTATTAGCTACTCAAGATGATGTACTAGCTGAGCAAGCTTTACTTGCTTACCGTGAGCGTTTCTCGGTGATTGGTTTATTTGAAAATGAAGTATATCCATCTGTTGCGGAAACACTTAAGGCCTTAAAAGCAGAAGGGTATCGTTTGTTCGTTGCTACTGCTAAACCAACGATTTATGCAAAACGAATTTTAGATCATTTTGAATTAAGCCAATATTTTGTACAAATTTACGGTAGTGAATTAACGGGTGAGCGGACCAATAAAGCTGAGCTTATCCATTATATTCTTGAACGTGAGCAATTAAACCCAGAAGAATGCTTAATGGTAGGTGATCGTCAATATGATGTTTTAGGCGCCCGTCATAATGGTATTGAAGCGGTAGCGGTGACTTATGGTTATGGGACACCAGAAGAACTTACTCAAGCACAACCTAAAGCAAAGATTACAAAATTTTCTGAACTTTTAGATTATGTTGAAGAACAGGCCGCACAAAAGAAAGTTTCTTAAATTTCAAGAATTATAATTTAGAGGTTTGACCTGCAAGTGAACAAGTCAAACCTTTTTATTTATTTTTAAATACCGTGTTGTTGACGATATTGTACAAGCTCTTCAATTGTAATCACGGTTAAATGATGAGTTTGAGCATATGCTAAAACTTGAATTCCTGATGCCATTGTCCCATCCGGATTGGTTAATTCACATAATACTCCAGCAGGTTTTAAACCAGCTAATCTTGCTAGATCAATTGTTCCCTCGGTATGACCTCGACGAGTAAGGACTCCACCATTACGTGCACGTAATGGGAAAACGTGACCCGGACGATTTAAGTCACTTGCAACAGCACCATCTTTAATAGCAGTTTGAATGGTTGTTACACGGTCTTTAGCAGAAACACCAGTGGTAACGCCTTGAGCTGCCTCAATGGTCACTGTAAAAGCGGTATGAAACTGGCTTGAGTTTTGAGAAACCATTGGAGGGAGTTCTAGATGATCTGCTAGCTCTTCTGTAAGGCATAAACATACAATCCCTGAACCATCACGAATCATACGTGCCATTGTTTCTACCGTTAAAGTTTCGGCTGCAACAATTAAATCTGCTTCATTTTCGCGATCAAAGTCGTCCATAACCAAGACAGGCTTGCCTTGACGGATATCTTCTAATGCTTGTTGAATGCGTTGCTCAGCAGGAGAGAGGGCTGAGAAAAAAAGTTCTGGTTGAATTAAGCTAGACATAATGAAACGCTCTCGTAAAAATACGGTTGAACATTTCAGGACTGATGTAAAAACAGGCTGGCACTGAAATAAAACGGATTTATCCCAGTTCGTCGTCTTCTTTCATCCGGACTATACCGTCGGCTTTGGAGTTTCACCAAATCTGCTCAAATTACACAATTTAAGCTCGTGGGCTTGTTAATCTATTTATAAAAATTAACTCTACCACCGGTGGGGAATTACACCCCGCCCTGAAGCGATGGGTTTTATTATAGCGCGCTTGATAAAATTGGCTAGATGCTTTTATAGAATGCTAAGTTTCTTTATGAATAAGCATTTTCATAAATCGAAATAGGCTTTTTAACAAGAGCTTACTTGTTGATATGAAAATGGAATGCTATGTTTTTTATAGAAAATTATAAATAAAATAGGTGTTTCATGCAGATAAAAGACTATTATCCTCTGACCAATAGCTCGTTTATTCAGCATCTCCATATTTTCAGTTATGTATTTATGGCGGTAAGTATTCTGTATTTAATTGCTGCCAACTGGTTGATGCTCCCAGACAGTATTCAACTCGCTATCCCGCCCGTTATATTACTTGTAACAGCATGGTTCAGCACAAAAGATACTTTAAGCGATGGGGTTAGGCAGACCTTACATAGCGTTTGTGGTTTGATGATAGGTTTAAGCTTGGCTGTTATTGGACAGGTTTATCAAACTGGTGCAGACAGTTATTTGCTTTTTTTAATTTGGACATTGCTTTTACTGCCGTGGTTATATCGACCGAATATTGGAATCTTTGCTTTAATTTGTATTACCAGTCAACTTACACTTTTTTTATTTTTTAAACAGACTTTCTGGTCTGAAAAGTTTCCTTATTTATATTTAATCGCTCTAAATTTATTAAGCCTTATTGAGTTTTGGGTATGTATAAAGAAATATCGTGCTTTACGATTTGTCTTTATCGCTTGGTTCGCCGTTATTTCGATTATTGGAATGATTCAATATTTATCGAATGAGAATATTCCTTATCTAATTTCTGCCTTCTTTTCCGGAATAGTCGTTTTTTATTATTTCTTCAAAAAAGATGATCAGCTATGTGCTAGTTTGATGGCAGCTGTTCTTGGTGTGACTGCAACGATATGGCTTGTAGATGGGATTAATAACCTATTTAAAGACTCTAATGAGTTCATATTTTTATTGATTGCAGGCATTATTTTTATTTGGTTTGCGCTGATCAGCTATCTTTTAATAAAAATTTTTCGTCAAAGCCGCTTTTATGTCATTCCATTGGCAATTGGTGCTTGGCTTGCTGGCTTGTCACTTGCAGCTTTTACGCTGGTGTTTTGGGAAGCTATTTCTTTAGTTATTGGAGTTGTTTTTGTTGGATTGGCGTTTATTCTTTTAAAGAAATCACAAAGCTATTTCTTTCGGCAATTTGCCTATTGTTTGTTTATCAGTGGGCAGACCGCTTTCTTGTTTCATCTTGGTTCAGAAACAGATCAAATTCTATGGGTTTTAATTGCACAGATTATTATTCTATGTATTAGTTATTTTCTTAAACCACATTGGTTCTTCATTTTAATTCAAATGCTTGCTACGTATGGCATAGCTTTTATCTATTTGCTACAACTGGACCATTCATTGTGGTCACAACATTCTACTCAGACTTATTTAAATTTAACTTTGCTCAGTTACTTGGTTTTTAGTTTAGTGCTCTTACCTAAGAGAAAATCAATAGCCCTATACGAGCGTAGTATTTTTTTATGCGTGCTGGTCGTAATTCTTGTAGCTTCTTTTTTCAATACTTTTATGGGGTTGGTACCAGAAAATTCGATAGATCAGCAGTTATGGGTTTTATATTTGCTACCTGTTGTCTGGTTACTTTGCTTTAGTGTTCTTCATTTATATCGACAACTTAAGGCACTCACTTTTTTCGCCTTTTTAATATTTGGTGTGTTACTTATTGTGTTGGGATATTTTGAAATTTTCATCCTGCTTATTATTTTAACGTGGGCATTAAAAAAGAAAGATTATATTGTGTATGGAGTGAGCTTAACTGTATTCGTTTTTGTGTTCTGGCAGCTCTATTACAACCTACAAATAACTTTTCTAGCTAAGAGTGCATCTATTTTTATTTCGGGTATTGTTTTGTTGGCTCTGTCTTGGTTACTTCAACGTGAAAATAAAAATGATCTTGTTAAAGGAGAGAAAGAATGAAAAAGTATTTTTCTCTTATTCTTGCATTAGCCACCATATTATTTTTTGCAGGTTTAGTGGCGAAAAACGAATGGCATTTGCACCATAGTAAAAGTATTTTTATTGAGCTTAAGCCAGTTGACCCTCGTTCAATTTTACAAGGTGACTATATGGCACTGGCTTATGAATTACATTTACAATCTCTTAAAGCTCTTGCAGGAAGTGAGGGTGAGGCTCTGGAACAGGTGATTTTTAATCGCTCTTCCGTTCCCGCAAAAGTTATTTTGGATTCACAAAATCGCGTAGTTCGTACCATTTTAGATATCAATAATTCATTTGCTGGGCAGAGGTTAATTTTAAAAAATCCTGAAAATCGTTTGCAGGCTTTACATCCTGCCTCTCGCAGTTTCTTGTTTGCAGAAGGCTTGGCTCAATGTTATGAAAAAGCCAAATATGCTGAATTTAAGGTAAATCCTAAAGGAGATGCGATATTGTTCGAATTACGAGGAGAGCAGCTTCAACCATTAAATTGTGAAAAACAAAAGAACTGGTGGGAAGGAACTATTAAGGATTTATAAAATAATAAAAGCCCGTCAATGCGGGCTTTTTATTTTTAAAATAAATTAGGCAACTTGAACAGGAATGCAATTCGCTGTGTGGTTGACTGTATTATTTGGATTAGCATATACCAAACGTGGTTTATGAATATTTGCTTCAGCTTCAGTAAAATCACCAAATGTAGCAATAATTACTAAATCGCCAACGTCTGCTTGATGTGCAGCACCGCCGTTTACAGAAATAATTCCAGAGTTATCTTCACCACGAATCGCATAAGTTGTGAAGCGTTTGCCATTGGTTACATTCCAAACATGAATTTCTTCATATTCACGAATACCAGCTAAGTCCATCAATACGCCATCAATTGCACAAGAACCTTCATAGTGAAGTTCAGCATGGGTTACAACTGCACGGTGAATTTTGCATTTTAATAAACGAGATAGCATGGCTAGCGTCTCCTGAGTAGACCTAAGATGTAGATCTTATGGTGAAATCTTTAGCTTTTGCGGTTGGCAAAGTGGCTGATGCGCATTTTGCTCCTAAAAAAGCAAGATAGCAAGCATGATTGTTCAACAATTTAAGTGGGTTTATATGCATTAATTTGATTCATGGCCTGTGGAACTTGTCCTTGAACAAGTAGCTTCACTTTAGAAAGGGCATGATCAATTGCTGCATCCATCAGACTTTGTTCACTACTTGGTGCTTTTCCAAGTACGTGACCTGAAACTTTCTCTTTCGAGCCAGGATGTCCGATACCAATACGTAAACGGTGAAAATTTGGACCAATATGAGGGACAATGTCACGTAAACCGTTATGACCACCGTGTCCACCGCCTGTTTTAAGACGAATTACACCTGGGTTCATATCAAGTTCATCATGAGCAATCAAAATTGCTTCGGGAGCAATTTGATAAAATTTTGCAAATGGAACTACACTTTGTCCAGAACGGTTCATAAATGTAGTGGGTAGAAGTAGACGGACATCGTGTCCTTCTATATTACCACGTCCACTGATTCCGTGAAATTTCGGATCATTTTTTAATGTAATGCCATATTTGTCAGCAAGTTGTTCAATGAACCAAAAACCTGCATTATGGCGGGTTTGGGCATATTCTGAACCAGGATTGCCCAAACCAACAATTAGCGAAATATTTGACACTAATCTACGCCTTTAAACACTTATGCGCGTTTGAAGTCAGCGTGCATAGGAGTGTTTTTAGATGGGTGACGTTGTAACGCTTGGATTTTAACGTTTTCAACTTTGTCGCCCACTTTGATTTCTACAACTTCTTCAAAGAAAGCATTGCTTTCTAAAGCTTTTACAAGCTCACGAAGTTCTAAAGTAACAGTTACAGGCTCAGCGTTGCCACCATAAATGATAGCTGGAATTAAAGCTTCGCGACGAAGGCGGCGGCTCGCACCTTTCCCTTGTTTGTCTTCAGCACGCGCTTGAGCGTTTAATACGAAGTTTGCCATGAGTAAATCCTCATTAAAGTTTAAAAGACTAAACTTGCGACCAGTTTAGTGATAGAAAACCCCAGCCAAGGCTAGGGTTTATAAAAAGCTGCAATATTATAAACTATCGAACATTGCACTGATAGACTCTTCGTTATTAATACGACGAATCGTTTCAGCAACCATGCTAGCAACAGAAACCTGACGGATCTTGCCTAAGGTCAATGCTTCTTCAGAAAGAGGAATGGTATCAGTCACAACCAGTTCATCAATAACTGAATTACGTAAGTTTTCAATAGCCTTACCTGATAGTACAGGGTGAGTTGCGTATGCAACTACACGACGTGCACCAAATTGCTTAAGCGCATCAGCTGCTTTACACAATGTACCAGCAGTATCGACCATATCGTCTACGATAACGCAATCACGATCTTTTACGTCACCAATTAAGTGCATAACTTGCGACTCATTGGCTTTTTGACGACGTTTATCAATAATTGCTAAATCGATGTCACCCATCTGTTTGGCAACAGCACGAGCACGTACTACACCACCAACGTCAGGAGAAACCACCATAAGGTTGTCATGTTGTTGTTGACGTAAGTCAGCAAGCAAAGCAGGAGTACCGTAGATGTTGTCGACTGGAATATCGAAGAAACCTTGAATTTGGTCAGCATGTAAGTCGATCATCACGACACGGTCAATACCAACAGTGGTAAGCATGTCTGCGACAACTTTAGCTGTAATCGGCACACGTGCAGAACGTGGACGACGGTCTTGGCGAGCATACCCAAAATAAGGGATAACAGCGGTAATACGACCAGCACTTGCACGACGCAAAGCATCTGCCATAACCAAGATTTCCATAAGGTTATCATTGGTAGGGGCACAAGTAGGCTGAACGATAAATACGTCTTTACCACGAACATTTTCAGTAATTTCTACTGAAATTTCTCCATCAGAAAAGTGACCGACTGATGCAGCACCTAGAGGGATATGTAAGTGACTTACGACTTTTTGAGCGAACTGTGGATGAGCATTTCCACTAAAAACGACAAGATTGGGCATGAAGCACCCTTGGCGGTTGGTATGTAATGAAATAGATGGCAGGGGCGGCTGGATTCGAACCAACGGATGCCGAGATCAAAACCCGGTGCCTTACCACTTGGCGACGCCCCTAATGCGGCAGAACTTTAATATTTTTGCAATGCAATGTCAAGATTAATCAACAAAAAGCATAGCAATTAAGTCTGTCTTTAAAATAAGAGAATGGCAGGGGCGGCTGGATTCGAACCAACGGATGCCGAGATCAAAACCCGGTGCCTTACCACTTGGCGACGCCCCTAAATTCGATGATATATATGATGGCAGGGGCGGCTGGATTCGAACCAACGGATGCCGAGATCAAAACCCGGTGCCTTACCACTTGGCGACGCCCCTAATATAATCATCATTACAGGTGAGGTTGGCAGGGGCGGCTGGATTCGAACCAACGGATGCCGAGATCAAAACCCGGTGCCTTACCACTTGGCGACGCCCCTAACGTGTAACCTTAAAATGATTAAGAGGAGATTCTTTTAAACTATTTACCAAGTAAGATTTACATGGTGAATGCTTAAGAATTTCATCAATATTCATTTCATTCGTTACTTCAATAAAAACACAAGCACCTGTACCTGTAAGCTTTGCTTGACCAAATTGATCTAAATATTGCATTGCTTCTTCTACTTCAGGGTATAACTGCCGAGCCAGTGGCTCAAAGTTATTTCCAAAATTAGAAGGTTCTAACTGATAGGCGCAAAATTTAGTGGTCTTAGAGTCTCTTGTCAATGTTTTTTGTGAAAAAAGCAATTGAGTGCTGATAAAACAATCAGGTTTTAAAATAATGAACTGTTTTTGATCTAAGTCTATGAATGATAAATGTTCACCGATGCCTTCAGCCCATGCATTTTTACCATAAATAAAAATTGGAACATCGGCACCGAGCTTAACACCGTAGTCCGCAAGTTGTTCTTTCTCTAGGCCACATTCCCATAATTGATTTAACACAATAAGTGTTGTGGCGGCATTAGATGAACCGCCGCCTAGACCCGCACCCATTGGAATATTTTTTTCAATTTTGATGTCCAAGCCACAAAGTTTTTTTGCATGTGGTTTTAGTATTTGAGCTGCTCGATAAATCAAGTTTTCTTCAGCTCGAACTTCACTCAACCCATCAATTTTGATTTCTTCGCCCAAAGTCGGTGTAAATGTCATCCAATCATATAAATCAATTAGTTGGAAAATGGTTTGTAGCTCATGGTAACCATTTTCACGTCGGCCTGTAATATGTAAAAACAGGTTGAGCTTAGCAGGGGAAGGAACTCGAATCATAGATTTATATAATTAGACTTAGCGGTTTTGGATGACCATTGTAATACGGTTTTCTTTATCTTCAGCAAGAGCTTGCTTTAAAACCAGTTTGTTTGGCAAAGTTTGTTCACCATCGTAACTGAAATTAACTGTCCAGCCATCTTCAATCAGTTGACTCACTCGATTTGCAGCGTCTTTCGTAATTTGAGCATTTAGCGTTGCTGGTTTTGCTAAAATCCAGCTTGTTAAGTGTGTAATTGGTGCTTGCCAACCCGTTGCACGTTCTAAAAGTTCTTCTGGAGAGGCTGCGCTAATAAGTCCTGTTTTAGAACTGTTTAAAGTTACTTCGCCTGGTTTACCCTGAATTTGGGTTTTTCCAACGCCTAAAATACCGCTTAATTCGATATCAAAATTATCTTGCTGTTGAAGCCAGGTAAAAAACGCACTACCGGTTTGCTGTGGTGTACGAACCCCAATCTTACCTTGTAAATTAAAGTGTTTTTCGTCTTGAACTTGTTGGGTAACCGCTGGTTTTGGTTGAGTAAAATGCTGACAACCGGTTAGAAATAATACACTTGATCCACAGATCGCTGTGCACAGTTGGGCAAATTTGCTCATATATTTAACTCTTTTTTGCAGATGTAGGTAAAATTAACGCATCAAGCTGTTGTAATTGTGGATCATTGGCATGTTTTTGTTTCAGTTGTTGTAACACTGCGCTAAATTGCGTGAGTGACCCTTGCATATACAAAGCTTTAGCATAACGAACGCCAATATTTATATTATGGCTAAGTTCATACGCTTTGCCTAAGGCTTCCGCCGCAGCTTCATAATCATTCTGTAAAAATGCAATATAACCTAGCGTATCAAGAATTGAGGCCTGTTCAGGCGCATATTCTAATGCTTGCTCTGCATACTGACGTGCTTCTTTTAAACGACGGTTTTGCAGTGCTAGTGTATAAGCATATGCATTTAGATAAGTTGGGCTGTTGGGCTCAAGTTGTAATAATTGTTTTAAGGTTTTGTCCAGCTTGTCACGGTCCGTATATGGATCAAGTAATAAAACTTCCGCATAAATCAGTTCTGGGTCGTCGGGTAGGTTTTTAATTGCTTCATCTAATAGATTTAGTGCAGCTTTTTTATTGCCCATTTTCTTTAAGATTTCAGCTTGGGCTTGATATAAGAAACTTGCATGTTGAGGATAATTTACTCGTTCTTGAGTAAGGAACCGTAAAGCATCGTGTAAGTTTTCTTGTTTATCATATATTGCGATCAAGTTTCGTCTAGATACCACATATAAACTGCCATCAACTAAACGATAGTAAGCTTTTGCAGTTTCATAATGCTGTTTACGCTCTGCATTAATGGCTAAGTAGTAATACGCTTCATTTTGGTATTTTGCCGAGTTTCGTAGGTCAACAAGATATTGTTCCGCTTTGTCATATTGCTTTAAATCAATACTCGTTAAGCCTGCAATAAATAAGGCTTCTTCAGCTTTGGGGTTGGTTTCTATAATCTTTTCAAGTTTTTCTAATGCAAGCTGAGATTGGTTAATTTGTATGAGATAGCGGATTTCAGCTAATCGAATATCTAAATTTTTCTTATTTTTACGACTCGACTTTGCATACCATTTAAGCGCACCTTCTTGATCGCTGAGAGCAATAAGTAAGTTTGCTTTCATTAAAATAAAGCTCGTTACTTTAGGACGTCGACGTAATGCTTTGTTAATGTTGGTTAGCGCAGTTTGTAATTGGCCATTTTGAGCTTCTAAATTGGCGATGAGTGCCAAAATAGAAGGATTGTCTTTTTCTGCGCTAGAACGTAAAGCTGTTAATAATACTTCTCGATCTTGCGCATTTTCTGGAGCAATGCTAGCTAAAATTTGTTCTAAATCAGCAGTGGGATCTATCTTTAAGATTTTATCTAATGTCTCAGCAGCAAGCTGATATTCGTGCGTTTTTAAAGCAATGTGTGACAAATAAAATAAAGCTGGTACATCTTTAGGTTCTTGAGCTACCCAGTGTGTAGCAATATTTAACGCAGCTTGTAAATCATTATATTCAAGTGCAACGTCTAAAGCTCTCTGCTTAATTGATGTAGAGTTGCTTTTAATTGCGAGCACTGTGTAATTATGCAAAGCGTTTGGAATATCGTCATAAGCTAGAGCAAATTCAGCGACCATCGTTTGCTCTAGTGCCTGATCAAATGAATGCACGGCATAGGTCTCTTGCACAGGACGTGCATAGACATACGAGGACATGCTACCTAACAACAAGAATGTGGTAGAATACTGTCTTATCGAAGCACCGTTAAAATTAATACGGCTATTCATTTGACGCAATTTTTATTGATCCAAAGTAATGCTTTTTATGACACCGATGTTGCACAATAGCATAAATTTAGCGAAATGATGATCTGATATGTCTTTCTTTGCATTGGGTGTCAACCATCAAACAGCTTCTGTAGAACTCCGCGAACAAATTGCTTTCAATGCAGAGCGATTAAGTCGTTTGCTTGCCGAACAACGTCATCACCAAAACTTAAAGGATTTGGTGGTTGTCTCGACCTGTAACCGTACAGAAGTTTATGCCATGGCAGAAAACGCCGAAAGCCTTCTAAAATGGTTAGCCGATGCCAATAATATTGATGTAAAGCAGTTAATTCATCATGTTTATCGTTACGAGAATACGCAGGCCATTACACATTTAATGCGAGTGGCGAGTGGTCTAGACTCTCTCATGCTTGGTGAGCCACAAATTTTAGGGCAGGTTAAAAGTGCTTTGGCATTGTCTAAAGAAGCTCAAACGGTCTCTCCTGAATTAAATAGTGTTTTTGAATACGCTTTCTATGCAGCTAAACGGGTACGTTCCGAAACAGCGGTGGGTAGTCATGCTGTTTCGATGGGGTATGCTGTTGCACAATTGGCCTTACAGGTTTTTAGTAAGCCTGAAAAGCTTACCGTAATGGTTGTTGCTGCGGGTGAAATGAATAGCTTGGTTGCTAAGCATTTGGCTGAAATGGGTGTCGCGAAGATTATTATTTGTAATCGTAGCCGTGAGCGTGCTGACCAGTTGGCTCAGGAGATTGCACATCAGGTTGAAGTTGAAATTATTGAGTTTTCAGCATTAGCAGAAAATTTATATCGTGCTGATGTCGTGTCGAGCTGTACTGGTAGTTTATATCAAGTTATTGCTTATTCTGATGTTAAGGCCGCATTAAAAAAACGCCGCTACCAACAAATGTTAATGGTTGATTTGGCGGTACCACGTGATATAGATCCTAAAGTTGAAGCACTTGATGGGGTCTATTTATATGGTGTCGATGATTTACAAAGTGTGATTGATGAGAACCTTGCACAACGTCGTCAGGCGGCTGTTGAAGCAGAGGTAATGGTTAATCAATTAGCTACTCAGCTTATTACGCATCAAAAGGTTAAAGAGGCGGGTAGTACAATTCATGCTTACCGCCAGCACAGTGAAGAGATTAGTCAACAAGAGCTTACACATGCGTTAGAAGCTTTGCATCATGGTGAGAATGCCGAACAGGTATTACAGCATTTTGCACACCGTTTGACGCAAAAACTTATGCATCCTACATCGATATTATTACGTGAAGCTGCTAAAGCAGAAAATCCTGATTATTTTGAATGGTTACAACAGCATTTACAGGATGTGTTTGAGCATGAACGTAAGCCAAAACATTAAGAAAGCAGTCTCAAGCTAATTTGTTTTGTTAACTCATTGAGCTGTTGTCTTAGATTTCTTGATTCAATTAAAGAAATCGGTGATTTCAGCTTCTGACGTAAATATCTTTCTTGCAGACTTAGCGAATATTCCTTAGCTAACTTGTCAGCTACCTCAGGTGCCTGTGTTAATGCCTGAATATTTGTTCTTTGCATAATATCGGCGATTTCATGACAGTAACTACTACACGCACCAAGCACATAATAAGTTGCCAACTCTTGATCATCTGGTAAATCATCAAAAATACGGTTTAATATTGCCAGTACTTTGGCTAATAATTCATCTTGGTGAATATAAGCCCGTAATCCTTCAAAATGAATATAAAGAAAGGGATGATGCATCAAAATTGCAATCGCAAAGTCTTCATCTTTTGTATGGATGTTAAATGAGAGCGAGGCATCGTGGCTGATTTGTGGGGTAAAACGTTTACCTAGTCCGAGTTTTTCACGGAAAGATTGAGTAAGTAAGTAACGGAAAGAACCTTGTTTTGGCAATAACTCGGTGAGTTCTCTGAGTTCTCCCATGACTAAGCTTTTCCCTTCAGGCGTACTGATATCGTGTTGACCTGTTAAGTGCGCAAACACGAAATCGGACAAAAGAGGGGCTTGTTGTAATAGTTTTTGAAAATTTTCGAGTCCTTCTCGACGGATGAGAGAGTCTGGATCGTGATCATTGGGTAGAACAAAAAATTTAAGTTCACGACCATCATTGAGAAGGGGTAAAGCAATTTCTAAAGTTCTGCGTGCTGCTTTTTGACCAGCAGCATCACCATCAAAAGCAATGGTAATACGACTATTTTGTTTAAATAAAATATTAAGGTGTTCAGTATTACTTGCAGTCCCTAAGGTTGCTACAGCTCCTGTAATGCCATATTGCTGAAGCGCAATGACATCCATATAGCCTTCAACCATTAACCAATCGCTAGATTTAAGTTTTCTACCTTCATAAAGTCCGTAAAGTAGCTGATTTTTATGAAAGACTTCTGAATCTGGCGAGTTAATATATTTGGGCTTGATTTCATCATTTAATGCACGCCCACCAAAGCCAACCACTCGGCCTTTCGGGTCGCGAATTGGGAAAATAACGCGGTCACGTAATAGGTCAAAATCACGGCCATTATCGCTCGAGCGGATAAGTCCAAGTTGTTTTAAGCCGTCAATATCATAAGGAAAAGCTTTTTCTAGGTGTTGCCAGTCTTCTGGAGCATAGCCTAAGCGCCAAAATTGAATAGTCTGATTGGTTAGTCCACGCTGTTTAAAGTAATTTTTTGCCTTTTGACTATGAGGTAATTGTTGTTCATAGAACTGAGCAACATTTTCCAGTAAGTCATATAAATTACCTTCTTGAACTGGTTCATCAAAGCTAAACGGCTGTTCGAACTGAGCAAAAGGGTCATCAAAAAATACGGGTTCAAGCGTGTTGTAGCTTTCATCTGATGGCTGCTGTGAAATTACAGGCTCAGCCGTATTTGTTTTAGTAACAGGTGGCTTTGTAACCTGACGGGTATAAGATAGTTTTTTATTCTCAGTATTATCTTTGGGTAATTCAATTCCAGTACTGCTCGATAATTCTTTCATTACCTCAATAAAGTTTCGGTTATCAATATCCATAAGAAAACGGATTGCATTTCCGTTAGCCTGACAACCAAAGCAGTGATAATACTGTTTGTCACGGTAGACATGGAATGATGGCGTTTTTTCTTGATGAAAAGGGCAACAGCCGGAATATGTACGTCCGGTTTTTTTCAATTTCACACGCTGACCAATCAGATCGACAATATCTGTGCGATCTAAAATTTGATCAATCGTATGCTGTGGAATTGCCATAATTCAGATAACCGTATTAAAACTTGATGAGACAGTGAGTCAGAATATTCTGACATGATGAATCGAGATATGCCCAATAAATATTTTAATATTTTATAAAAACAAACAGGCAAGTGATATCACTTGCCTGTTTGTTGATGTTTTTTAAAGCTTAAACTTATTGAGCAGCGTCATCCGCACCTTGTGTTGCCTCGTCTGATTGAACATCAGTTGAAGCTTCAGTAGAGGTTACAGCTGGTGCAACAGTTGTATTTTCTGCTGCTTGTGACTCAGGTTTGTCTAATAAACCGAAGCTTAAACGGTTTGTCCAACTACGTTCAGGCTTAGGAGCTTCAACAGGTGTTTGTTCTGGTGCTTCAGTTTCTTCTTTATCTGAATTACCAATTAAACCAAAACTAACACGGTTGAGGAAACCACGTTTTGGAGCTTCTGCTTCAGTTGTGCTCTCTGGCGTTGCAGCAGTCGATTCACGACCGAAAATACCTAAAGTTGCACGGTTGATCCAGTTACCTTCTTTACGAGCAGCACGCATGTTAACTGTGCCGTCTTTTTTCACAAGGCTTGGATAATTAAGCTTTAAAACTTCAATATATTGTTGGGAAGTAGCTTTATCACCTAACTTGTCATAGCTGTATGCCAAAGTGGCTAAAGCTTCTGGAATTTGAGGTGTTTGTGGATAGTGTTCAATCACCCATTGCGAACGTTCTGCAGCGGCGATCCAAGCTTTACGTTTAACGTTGAAGCGGGCAGCAGTCATTTCATTTTCGGCAAGTTCTTGCCCAATGAATTTCATACGCTGAGCAGCATCAACAGAATATTGGCTACTTGGGAAACGACGAATTAAATCAACAAAGTTTTGATACGCAACTTTTAAATAACTCACATCACGATGGGACTGTTGCAAAGAGGTATAACGCATCAAACTGTCGTAGTTTTGCTCCATATTGGCAACAGCACGAACATAATAAGCATAATCCACATTTGGATGTTGAGGATTTAAACGAATAAAACGTTCTGCTAAGGCAATGGCGCCTTCATAATCTTTTTGTTTAAATTTCGAATATAGAAGTTCAAGTTGTGCTTGTTGAGCGTATTGTCCAGTCGGATAATAAGTATCGATTGCCTCTAAAGACTTGGTCGCATCAAGATATTGACCACGGTCAAGCGACTTTTGGGCTTTTTCGAAGTAAGCTTGTTCACTAGATTGAGGGCCAGTATCGACCACTTCTTTTTTACTTGGATTGCTGCTACAGCCCACAAATGCAGACGCTACACCTAAAGATAAGGCAAGCATCGTAATTTTATAACGTGGTAGCGACATAAAAACTCCTCTGTTATGTTGGGCAATGAGCTACAATTGCGCTATTAAACCACTTTTATCTCAATGATCAAATGACTTCAGCACAATCTTCAAACACAAACTTCTCTGAAACCGACTTCAATTTACTTGAAGATTCTGAGGATGCAGATAACCATACTTCTGATACAACTGCAACACGTTTATCGTTGCAAGTTCAGCTAGATGAAACCTATCTGGGACAACGTATCGACCAAGTAGCAGCCTTGGTGTGGAGCGAGTTTTCACGTGAAAAGCTCAAGCAATGGTTGAAGGATGGCCATCTGTTGGTGAATGGTAACATTGTCAAGCCTAAACACCGTTGTGAAGGAACTGAGCTGCTTACGCTCGAAGTAGAGCTCGAAGCTCAGACGACGAGTCAACCTGAAAATATTCCACTTAATATTGTCTATGAAGATGATGATATTTTAGTCATTAATAAGCCAGTAGGCATGGTAGTACATCCAGGAGCAGGCAATAGTTCTGGAACTTTAGTGAATGCTTTGCTTTACCATTTCCCAAAATTGGCAGAACTTTCGCGCGCTGGTTTAGTACACCGTATTGATAAAGATACCAGCGGTTTACTGGTTGTCGCTAAAAGCCTAGAAGCTCAATTTTCTTTAAGTAAACAGTTGGCAAATAAGACGGTTTACCGTGTATATGATTTGGTTGTTTATGGAAATATTATTGCTGGTGGTACGATTGATGAACCAATTAAACGCCACCCAGTTGACCGTGTGAAAATGGCAATTTTACCGGGTGGGCGAGATGCGGTAACTCACTACAATGTAAAAGAACGCTTTAAAGATTTTACTCGTGTACAAGCTCGTCTTGAAACAGGACGAACACATCAGATCCGTGTACATTTTAGTTACATTGGTTATGGCTTGATTGGCGATCAGGTTTATATGAACCGTGTACGTGTGCCAGCTGGTGCATCTGAGTTGCTCATTGAAACTTTACGTGGTTTTAAACGTCAGGCATTGCACGCAGCGAAATTGGGCTTGAAACACCCTCGTACTGGTGAAGAAATGCTGTTTGAAGCGCCGTGGCCTGAAGATTTTACACATTTAGTGAATGTGTTGCGTTCAGAAAACGCTGCATATTAAGGACGTGCATATGGAATTTGTTCAAGGTTTACCTCAAGGCGTATTTGTAGGGCAGACACGTGTTCAACATCCTTTGGCATTACCAACGGATCAACTTGAATTATCTGGCTTTAATTTGGCTTTACATGTCAAAGATGAGGCACAACGTGTTCAACAGCATCGAATGATATTGTTAGATGAGTTTGCGAAATTTGGTGTTAAAAAAATGACATGGATGACTCAAACGCATAGTACGATTTGCCATACTGTAAATGAACAAATTCCTTTTAAAGCTTTAATTGGCGATGGTTTGGTCACCCAAACAAAAGGCCATGCTTTAATGATGATGACGGCTGATTGCTTACCTGTCGTGTTGGGAAATGCTGAAGGCAGTGAAGTTGCTAATTTGCATGCCGGTTGGCGTGGTTTGGCTGGTGGCATTATTGAAAATACAATGGCCGCTATGCAGAATCCTCCAACTTGGGCATGGTTAGGAGCTGCAATCAGTCAACCTTGTTTTGAAATTGGGGCCGAAGTAAAAACTGCTTTTTGTGATAAATATCCAGAGTTGGAAACAGCTTTTGTTGAGGGCGTGGCTCCAAATAAATTTCATGCAGACTTATATGCCATTGCTCGCTTTATTTTGCAAAGCCTAGGTGTACAGCAAGTCTTAGGTGGAGATCAATGTTCTTATCAACAGGGTGATGAGTATTTTTCTTATCGTCGTGATGCGAAGACAGGACGTATGGCTACGTTTGTTTTTATGTAAGTTTTGATAACTTCCTTAAATGACTCTCTTATTTTATATTTATTAAAAATAGGAGAGTTTTTTATTTAATTTGAAAATATTTCTATAGTTCGCGGTAGTGAAAACCTTATATTTCATATTTATAGATGAAGGTTTAGCAAGCGTTAATAAAATGATAAAATAGAAAAAATCGCTCAAAATTTTAATCTTATGTCTTTGCCTGAAAAACATCTCTCTATTGTCTACCACAGTCCATATGGTCATACCGCGAAGGTAGCTTCCGCTATTGCTGCTGGGGCAGAGGTGATGGGTGTAAAAGTACATTTAATGAATATTGAACATATTGATTGGGATGCACTTGATGCATCGCACGGTATTATTTTTGGTTCACCTACCTATATGGGAAGTATGACGGCCGACTTTAAAAAGTTTATGGACAGTACTTCTAAACGTTGGAAAGAGCGTTTGTGGCAAGGCAAACTTGCAGCTGGCTTTGCAAACTCAGGTGGTCTAAGCGGCGATAAATTAGCGGTATTACAACAATTAAATATTTTTGCGATGCAACATGGCATGCTTTGGTCAGGTTTACCTTTAATGACGACTGGGCATAGTGAAAAAGATTTAAATCGATTATCGAGTTGTTTAGGTTTAATGACGCAGTCAGATAATGCACCTGTTGAAATTACTCCTCCACAAGGTGATTTAGATACAGCTAAATGGTTTGGCGAATATATTGCTGGACTCTTATATAGATTAAATTAATAAATTCCGCGATATAAAAAAGCCTCTAAAAAGAGGCTTTTTATTTAATTACTTATGAAATATACGAGCTTTATCACGCTGCCAATCGCGATCTTTTTCAGTCGCACGTTTGTCGTGAAGCTGTTTACCTTTCACAAGCGCGATTTCAAGTTTAACCAAGTGACCTTTCCAGTAACATGCCAAAGGAACACATGAGTAACCTTTTTGGTTAACTGAACCTGTTAGCTTTTCTAGTTCTCGGCGTGATAATAATAATTTACGTGTACGTGTAGCTTCAGGTACTACATGAGTAGATGCTGAAAGGAGCGGTTGAATTTGTGCACCAAATAAAAACGCTTCACCATTCTTAAAAATGACATAACTTTCTGTCAAACTCATGCGACCAGCACGTAAAGACTTTACTTCCCAGCCGAGTAAAGACATACCAGCTTCAAATTTTTCTTCGATAAAATAATCATGGCGGGCACGTTTGTTTTGTGCGATGGTTCCACCATTATGTTTTTTCACTACTGTTGCTTTCGCCATAATTCAAACTTCCACAATTGCCCCTATTGTGCCGTAAACTGATGCTAAGGTGAAGTTTTTCCTGCACGTCAATATTTCGCCTGATGTATAACTTTTGCTAAAATAGGTTCACAATACAATTAGAGTACTAGCGGATGTCTAAAACGCGTGTAATTTATCCTGGAACATTTGACCCCATCACGAATGGACACGTTGATTTAGTTACTAGAGCATCAAGAATGTTTGATGAGGTTGTAGTAGCAATTGCAATTGGACATCATAAAAACCCTTTGTTCAGTCTAGAAGAGAGAGTTGAACTGGCCCAAACATCACTCAGCCATTTATCAAATGTTGAATTTGTAGGCTTTGATGGTCTACTGGTTAATTTTTTCAAAGAGCAAAAGGCAACAGCAGTACTTCGTGGTTTAAGAGCAGTTTCTGATTTTGAATATGAATTTCAACTTGCCAATATGAACCGTCAACTTGACCCACATTTTGAAGCAGTATTTTTAACACCATCTGAGCAGTATTCATTTATTTCTTCGACATTAATTCGGGAAATTGCTCGTTTAAAAGGGGATGTAACCAAGTTTGTTCCGCAAGCTGTGGTTGAGGCCTTTGAACGTAAACATCAACAAGGTTGGTAAAGTGTCGTTATATATCACCGATGAATGCATAAACTGTGATGTTTGTGAACCAGTTTGCCCAAATGAAGCTATTTTCATGGGTGAAGTGATTTATGAAATTCATCCAGATTTATGCACTGAATGCGTTGGTCATCATGACCAGCCGCAATGTCAGTTATTTTGTCCAGTGGACTGTATTCCTAAAGATCTGCAGCATGTGGAAACGGAAGATGAGCTATTCGACAAATATAAAAAATTAATTGCTCAAAAAAGCACAAGCAATTAGTAAATAAATTTGTTAATATGCGCCCCTGAAGTGAGCTGGATGGTCGCTGCTGTGGAGGTCTTCGTGACTGAAGCAGGGGAGGAAAGTCCGGGCTTCATAGGGCAGGGTGCCAGGTAACGCCTGGGCGGTGAAAGCCGACGGAAAGTGCAGCAGAGAGTAGACCGCCTCATTCGTGAGGTAAGGGTGAAAGGGTGTGGTAAGAGCGCACCGCGTGTCTGGTAACAGTTCACGGCATGGTAAACCCCACCAGAAGCAAGACCAAATAGGAATCCTGAGGTACGGCCCGTACTGGATTCGGGTAGGTCGCTTGAGCGTATGAGTGATTGTACGCCTAGAGGAATGACCATCCTCGACAGAACCCGGCTTATAGGCTCACTTCACCTAATTTATTAAAAAAAATTCTTGACGTGCATTAAAGAAACTAAGATAATGCGCGCACAGTTTTCGGCTATGTAGCTCAGTTGGTTAGAGCACCGCACTCATAATGCGGGGGTCACAAGTTCAAGTCTCGTCATAGCCACCATTTTATAGACCACGCTCCTGCGTGGTCTTTTTTTATGTTCATTTTTTGATTAAACGCAGTTTGTAAAGACGGGCTTTATAGTTATAGCTTTGTTAGATGAGTTAAAGCAAAAACATGCAGAACATGTGTTTAGCTATGTTGACTCAGAAGGTTGCTCATTAAAGCTGGATGAATTGATTTCATCACAACCTAAAGGCACACATGTCTATGTATGTGGTCCCAAACCCATGATTGATGCTGTGATGATTGTTGTAATAAGCACCGTTACCGCGATGAGTACATTCACTGGGAACAATTTGCTTCAACAGTTCCTGAAGATGGTGAAGCATTTACAGTGGTACTTGCCAAATCTAATCAAAAAATTGAAGTACAAAGTAATCAGACAATTTTACAAGCTATTGAAACATTAAATATTGATGTGGAATGCTTATGTCGCGAAGGCGTATGCGGTACATGTGAAACTGCTATTTTAGAAGGTGAAGCAGAGCATTTCGATCAATACTTAAGTGATGCAGAAAAGGCTTCACAGAAGAACATGATGATTTGTGTGTCGAGAGCTAAAGGTAAAAAACTAGTATTAGATCTTTAATATATTTCTGTGGACGATCAATTGTTTAAAGCAAAAAATGCTAAAAAAAGAACAAATAATGATGATCTGAATCTTATTTGTTCAATTGATGGGCATTAAGGGTTTTTACCTATTGACCTGCTATACAGAACTATAGATAATGCGCACACAGTTTACGGCTATGTAGCTCAGTTGGTTAGAGCACCGCACTCATAATGCGGGGGTCACAAGTTCAAGTCTCGTCATAGCCACCATTTTAAAAACCACGCTCCTGCGTGGTTTCTTTTTATCTATTTTTTACTCATTAAAATGTTTTTCAATCATATCGAGTGTTTTTGAGCTTTGATAAAAAGGAGCTAAAAGCGCTTGAAGTAATGGTTCTAAAATACCGTGTTCATTAAAGGCATCCATAACCTTCGGATAAAAACGTAAAGCTTCGGTTTGTAAGTCGCTTTCGGTTAACCCAATCTCACTTAATACTTCAAATAAACTCTGATCTTTATAAAAGTCATAAAAAACTTCGACACCATACAAAATCAGATCTTGCATAAATTGTGACTGGCGTAATTCTTTCCAGTATTCGTAAATTAAAACAAAAAACTCTTCAACATCGAGAGGAGTGAGCTGTTTCATAAATTCATACATTTTTTTATGTCTAATATCTTCCCAAACATGACGTACTAGACTTTCTAAATCTTCACTCGATAAAAGACTTAATTCTGTAAGTTGCTCATGAATAAAATTAGCAATCCAAGTTTCAAGTTTATGCTCGAGGCGTTGTTGTTGTAAAAAAGAGAATTTTTTGAGCTTATGTTGCCATTCAAAATGGTAGTCATCTATTCTAGATGCAGTTAGAAGTTTTGGTAATTTTTGTTCTAGAGTTGAGGTTGCAATATATTGGCAAAGCTGTTGTACAGAAGGGCTAGTTCTTAAAAACTGATTGAGATAATGAGGAATATGCTCCATTTCTAAAAATTTAGAAAGCCACATTTCAAATTGGTGGTCAGAGACCAAGTCTTGTAACTGAATTGGAGACTTCATAGCAGATAAATAAATACGCTGCGCGATTTCCCCAATAAACTCAAGTAAACCGGCACCTAGCTGCATTTCAAAAGCATAGCGTTTCACAACGGCTTGTAGTTGTTCTAAATCAACAACCTCATGTAGCTTGATTTCGTCAGCATGTTGCATAAATAACTGAATGAACTGCTGGAAATAAATAGGTGAGTTTTCTATAGATAATTGTTTTTTGAAAAATTCCACCTGCTCAAGCAAAAGTGCTTGAGCAAGTGCTGTAGTTTTTGATGAGTTTTTCTGCTCAGTCATTCGCTGTCCAACCGTTGACAATCGGATAACGTCGTTCGCGACTAAATGCACGAGAGGTAATTCTCGGGCCAATCGCACCTTGACGACGTTTGTATTCATTACGATCAACTAAACGGATGACTTTTTCAACAACTTCTTTATCAAAACCTTTGGCAATAATATCGGCCTGACCTAAATCTTCTTCAATGTATGCGTAAAGGATGGCATCCAATACATCATATGCTGGTAAAGAGTCTTGGTCTTTTTGATCTGGGCGAAGTTCTGCAGAAGGTGGGCGGGTAATCACACGCTCAGGAATCACAGGGGTTTCGCTTAAGCTATTACGGTATTTTGCTAATTCAAACACGATTGTTTTATAAACATCTTTTAGAACCGCAAAGCCACCAACCATATCACCATAAAGAGTACAGTAGCCAACTGAAAGTTCAGATTTATTCCCTGTAGCAAGGACTAAATTACCAAACTTGTTTGATAAGCCCATAAGCAATGTGCCACGAGCACGCGCTTGTAAATTTTCTTCAGTTGCATCAGCTGGTGAATTACCAAAGAAAGGATACAGGGTTTGCATGAAGCTATTTACGATTGAGTGAATTTCAGCAATACCGAAAGTCACACCCATACGGCGAGCTTGTTCAGCTGCATCTTCTACACTAATTTGAGAAGTATAAGTATAAGGCATCATTACAGCTTGCACTTTTTCTGCACCGATTGCATCAACAGCAATCGCAAGTGTAAGGGCAGAGTCGATACCACCAGAAAGACCCAGAATCACACCTGGGAAGCCTGAGCGCTCTACATAGTCACGAGTTGCCATGACTAAACCTTGATAGATCTCTGCAAATGTTTCTAATGCAGGAGCAGATTCAGTGACTTTATATAACTTTGTATCACGGTCAAATTCAGCAATATAAATGTCTTCTTTAAAGCTTGGAGCTTGTAAAGCAATTTCACCATTTTGATTGCTGACAAAACTTGTGCCATCAAAAATTAAATCGTCTTGTCCGCCCACTTGGTTAACGTAAACAATATTTAGATGAAGTTGTTTTGCAAGTTCACTTAAGGTCTGTATACGGTGTTGTGGTTTGCCGACTTCATATGGTGATGAGTTGAGTACAAGAACTGTATCAACATTTAATTGGCTCAACTGTTTAACCGTATTAATTGACCAGATATCTTCACAGATTAATACACCAAACTTATGTCCAAGATATTCAAACACCAAATGCTGATGCCCTTTTTGGAAATAACGTTTTTCATCAAAGACGCCATAGTTTGGTAAATTATGTTTGTTAAAAACACCCAAAACCTGACCGTCTTTCATGACAGCAGCAGAATTATAACGTTGACCATCTTCTGTCTGGTTTACAAATCCGAAAACCATAACAATATCTTTAACTTCGGCAAGTTGTGCAAAAGCCTTTTGCATACGTTTATTTAAGTTTGGACGTAACAATAGATCTTCAGCTGGATAACCAATAACAGAAAGCTCGGGAAAAATAATCAGGTCAGCGTCTTGTTTTTTCGCCTGATTTACTTGCTCAATCATCTTTTGGGTGTTTGAGTCAATATTGCCAATATGCGGAGAGAACTGAGCAAGGGCAACTTTAAAACTTTTCATTCAAACCTAATCCTAGATCATAACGAATATAGATACACACAGTGTTGATTTTTATGGATATAATTTTTCAACGATGTGTATGATACGATAGTAAACAATTAAAATAGTAAACAAAAATGTCAAGATTAATAATATATACCAATCCCATATTTTCTGCGTAAAAATAACGAGATTTTCTGTATAGAATAGAAACAGGCTTCATTATTTTTATTGTTTGTATACTGCCTTATCACAAGCTAATTTGGAATAAGTCTGTTCTATTTTTTTCAATAATTTGAATTGAATAAGCCCACTTTTATAGTTTATATAAGTATTTCTGATTTATAAGAATTCTCATTTACATTACGCAAAAAATGTTACGTTCACAGCGATATTGATTATTTAGTTACAAATGAAGTTGAGGTGAACAGATAATATTCGGGATTTTTCCAGAGCAAATGTCGCGCGCAATTTCGCCTTGCTGTTCAATATTATACGTAATAAATGCCTTGTCAGGGTGATAGGTATATTTGTAAGGATTGTAACTTTTAAAGCTGAGGTAATAGGCTGATTGTAATAAAGCACCTTTAAGTAGGACATGAATGCCTTTTTGATATTGCATGACGTGTGTGAGTTCGTGGATAAAAATACCCTGCATAAACTTAGACTCTAGAGCGTAATTTTCACTGTAATCAGCAGGATTAACATAAATATTCCCATTTGGGGCCATGAAAATACCGCAACTCTGCCAAGGGAGGTAGCGCGTAGCAATAATTTTAGGCCGTTCACAATCAAGCATGTCGCCGAAAACCATTTGTGCCAATAATTTTTCTTGAGCAGTCAGATGTCTAATCGGATAGTTTTTTAAGTGACGGAAAATAAAAAGTGTAAGAAGAATAAATGGTGTATGGATTAAGCGTTTAAGGGCATTAAAAGTTAGCATAGCTTTGCCATTAAATGAGTTCATCTATTTGTTTAGCATAGTATAGATCATGTGTTGCTAAATAAAGAGCTATGACTATTCATTAGTTTTATAGTTCTGTTTTTATAAATATTTAAATGAATTTCATGTTTTTATTATTGTGAATATAAGACTTCTTAGAGAAGAAAAGCAAAAGCCCCAGTTAGAACTGAGGCTTTACAACAACTAAAATCACAACAGCAAATAAAATTAAGGTTGGCATTTCATTAAAGAATCGCCAGAACTTATGTGATTTATAGTGAGCATTTCCGATGAGCTTTTTACGATAATAGCCACATACCAAATGATAAATCACTAATAAAGCCACTAATCCAACTTTGAGGTAAAACCATGTGGCTTGATGGTAATGTCGAGTTGCGTCACCCCACTCTACAAGGAAATGGGCGGTAATTAATGTAGCAATCATTGAAGGCCACATAATTCCACGATACAACTTGCGTTCCATTACCTCAAAGCGTTGATGACTTGCAGCATCTTCACTCATAGCATGATAAACATATAGACGTGGTAAGTAGAACAAAGCAGCGAACCAGCAAACCACGGCAATAATATGTAATGCTTTTACCCACAAAAAAGCATCAGAAGGTGCATCCATCGATAATCCTAGGTGGGATTATGCATCCCACTTCTTGAAAATAAGGCAAGCGTTAACACCGCCAAAGCCAAAACTGTTACTCATTACAGTATTCAATTTTGCATCACGTTTTTCAAGTACGATATCAAAAGGTTTTGCGCCTTCATCAAGTTCAGTCACGTTGATGTTTGGTGCAATAAAGTCATTTTGCATCATTAGCACTGAGTAAATAGCTTCTTGTACACCAGCTGCACCCAAGCTATGACCTGTCATAGATTTGGTTGAGCTAAGAGGAGGTACGTTACCTTCACCAAATGCACGTTCCATTGCTTTAAGTTCTGTAATGTCACCGGCTGGAGTAGAAGTACCATGTGTATTTACATAGTCAATTTTCTCTACGCCGTGTTGCTTAGCTTCTTCAAGTGCCATTAATACACAACGTGTAGCACCTTCACCACTTGGAGCAACCATGTCCGCGCCATCACTGTTCGCAGCATAACCTACTACTTCAGCTAAAATGTTCGCACCACGTGCTTGCGCATGCTCAAGTGATTCAAGTACTACGAAACCGCCACCGCCAGCAATAACGAAGCCGTCACGGTCTGCTGAATATGGGCGAGATGCTGTTTCTGGAGAGTCGTTATATTTCGAGCAAAGTGCGCCCATTGCATCAAACAATAAACTTTGAGACCAATGATCTTCTTCACCGCCACCAGCAAGCATAAGGTCTTGCTTGCCAAGTTGAATTAAGTTGTATGCATAACCAATTGCATCTGCAGAAGTTGCGCAAGCACTTGTAATAGTATGTGAAATACCTTGTAGTTTAAATGCAACACCTACGTTAGCAGTAATGGTGTTTGACATATTACGTGGCACGAAGAATGGACCCACTTTACGTGCACCTTTAGTCTCTAATAATTCTGTCATTTCAACAACAGAAGCAGTTGAGCCACCACCTGAACCACCTGCAATACCATAACGTGGATTACCAGCAAGTTGTTCAGGAGTAAGTCCTGCATGTTCAACTGCAGCTACAGCAGCGTTGTATGCATACATCGCACATACGCCCATGAAGCGTTTTAATTTACGGTCGATATTATCAAAGTCTTGTTCTGCAGCAGCGCTGACATGACTTTTAAAATTGAGTTCAGCATAAGTTGGGTTAAAACGTGTCCCGGAGATTCCATTTTGAAGTGAATGAGTAACTGCTTCTAAAGAGTTACCGATACATGAGTTAATACCCATACCAGTGATTACAACACGTTTCATCTACAGGTCCCTTTATGGTGATATTTAAGAGTCTATCGTGTTCAACAGCTATGAAAATGAATAGGAGAATATAGCTGTAAGAAAACGGGACTCATGTTTTTCGTTGTTAACATGATAGCAGAAAGGATTTTTATTTCTTATGGCAAATCTTTATGACAATTTTACATTTAAAAAAAATAACCAAATACATAGTATGTTGCATTTAGGGTTAACTAAAATACACACATTCAAGTTGAGATAAATCCACATTCCACCTAGTATTTATCTCTAATTAGATAAATTAAAAAATCGAGGTACTTGATGACAAAATTTAATAATAATCAATCTGACAATTTGTTTTCTCAGGTCTTCGGAGTGGCTAAAAAGCTCAGTTCTACAGGATTGAGTATCTTGCAACAGAACCAATCAGGTGACGTCAGTAAGGTAATTGAACCAATCCCAACTGGAAAAACTGTTGAAGGTAGATCGAGAACAAAAAGCCCATTTGAAGTTGAGCAATATGAAAGTCCTCAACAAATGCTAAGAGAACATTTACCAAAAGTCACACGTCAGGTATTTGGTCGACATTTTAAAAAAGTAAATGGTGTTGCTACATTTCTTTCGCCTGATTGGGATGAAAAAATCTCAGGCCATTTATTTAATTGGTTAAATGACTTTAGTTCAAAAAGTACCTTAACTGAAAAAATCCTAGAAGAAGCGGGTGCTAAAGATTTATTTGAATTAACTAAAGATACAGGTCGTTCTCAACGTCTAAGTCAGGCGCTTATAGAACAAAACAAGCTCATTGCGACTGTACAAGGTGCAATTACAGGTGTATCAGGCGTTGTTGGTGCAGCTGTAGATATTCCAGTATCATTGGTTTTGGTCTTAAGAACTATTTACCAGACAGGAAGGTCACATGGCTTTGATCTGCTGGAGGTAGCAGACCAAGATGTTGTTGAGTTTATTTTTAAAGAAGTTGACATTAGCCTGATTGCAGAGAAACAAACTCTCTTGTTGGCTTTAAAAACATTGCGAAATATGTTGGAAACTCAAGATATTCATCAATTTCAGCAAGTATTAGGTTCAACCACAGATATAGATACTTTAAAGAGCTGGCTAACAGATGAAGAAGGGGAGTTTAAATGGGAATGGTTAAATCGTATTCCTAAACTTTCAGCTTTTGGTAAGTTTACTCCAGTTGCAGGGGCTGTTTTAAGTGCAGTATATAGCTGGAAATTACAAGAAGATGTAGGACATAAAGCTCAGGCAATTTTTGGAGCTGCAAGACATTATTTAAACGAACATCCAAGTGAGCATTTATCTCCACTACAGGCTTATTATGCTGCGGTTACACTCATTCAAAAAGCAAGCCCAAGACTTTTAAATGTAGGTGAAGATGGCAACATTCATGCTGCTCATCATCATAAAGTAGAAAACCACGAGGTAATCTCGAAAGTATCTATTGTGTTAAAACCTACAGAAAGCGAAAAAAGTGAAGAGAAAGTTCAGGAAAATGTTCATAAGGGCTTAGAAAAACTTGCTGATAAACATGTGACAGAACATGAGCATACTGAGCAAAAGCCTGCTCTAACACCAGAGGGTGATGACGAGATATTGGAAGATAAAAAATACTCTTAACAATACGCTTACAAAGTGAAGGTTTAAAAAGTAAAAATAGCCTCTATTTAAATTTGTAAATCGTGCTGTCAAACATTGATATGGTCAACATTTGGTAAGTATTGCCATGTTGACCATTTTTGCATCTTGGCTTACAATTATGTGCCCTTAAAAAGAGGTATTTTCTTTTTAAGGTTTTTTAATAACGGGAGAATTGCCATATGGCAACAACGAATCAGTTGATCCGTAAGGGTCGTACGACTTTGGTTGAAAAATCCAAAGTTCCTGCGTTGAAGGCTTGTCCACAACGTCGTGGTGTTTGTACACGTGTTTATACAACTACACCTAAAAAACCTAACTCAGCTATGCGTAAGGTTTGCCGTGTTCGCTTAACTTCAGGTTTTGAAGTATCTAGCTACATCGGTGGTGAAGGCCATAACTTACAAGAGCACAGTGTTGTTCTTATCCGTGGTGGTCGTGTTAAAGACTTACCGGGTGTACGTTACCATACCGTTCGTGGTTCATTAGACTGTGCTGGTGTTAAAGATCGTAATCAATCACGTTCTAAATACGGTACTAAGCGTCCTAAGAAGTAATTCTAGGAAACTAGTCGAATAAGCCCTTTAGCGTTTCGCTTGTTTGAATTCTTCATAGATTTGTAATTCAAGCGACGTATAGTAAGGCCAGCGTCGTGTACATGACACTTGTACAAACTGCTGGATCATCCTGAAGTGTCATATTATTAGGTGTATTAAAATGCCAAGACGTCGCGTAGTCGCTGCTCGTGAGATCCTTCCAGATCCAAAATTTAGCAGCCAAACAATCGCTAAATTCATGAACCACGTAATGCAAGATGGTAAAAAATCTATTGCAGAAAGTATCGTTTACGGTGCTTTAGAACGCGTTCAAGAAAAAAACAAAGTAGACCCAGTTGAATTTTTCGAGACTACTCTTGAAAAAGTTCGTCCTATGGTTGAAGTAAAAGCACGCCGTGTTGGTGGTGCTACTTATCAAGTACCTATGGAAGTGCGCCCATCCCGTCGTACTGCCTTAGCTATGCGTTGGTTAGTAGATGCTGCTGCTAAGCGTTCTGAAAAAACGATGGCTTTACGTCTTGCTGGTGAGTTGCTTGATGCAGCTGAAGGTAAAGGTGCAGCAATCAAAAAACGTGAAGATGTGCACCGTATGGCTGAAGCTAACAAAGCCTTCTCTCACTACCGTTTCTAAGCGGATAAAACAGGCCTTATTCAGGAGAATATTCATGCGTACAGCAGCTCGATTCAACATTGCTCTCTATCAAAGTGGGGGCTTTGCAGGTATTTAAGTTGCCTGTTTGGATATTCGCGCGCATCAATTTAATTGATGCGTCCTGTTTTAAATATAACATTTAGGAATGTAGACATCATGGCTCGCCAAACCCCAATTACTCGTTACCGTAACATCGGTATTTCTGCGCACATTGACGCAGGTAAAACAACTACAACTGAACGTATTTTGTTCTACACAGGTGTATCTCACAAAATTGGTGAAGTACACGACGGTGCAGCAACAATGGACTGGATGGAACAAGAGCAAGAGCGTGGTATTACAATTACCTCTGCTGCTACGACTTGTTTCTGGTCTGGTATGGGTAACCAATTCGAACAACACCGTATCAACGTAATTGACACCCCGGGACACGTAGACTTCACAATCGAAGTTGAACGTTCTATGCGTGTTCTTGACGGTGCGTGCATGGTTTACTGTGCTGTAGGTGGTGTACAACCTCAGTCTGAAACTGTATGGCGTCAAGCGAACAAATATAAAGTGCCTCGTTTAGCATTCGTGAACAAGATGGACCGTACTGGTGCAAACTTCTTCCGTGCTGTTGAGCAAGTTAAAACTCGTTTAGGTGGTAATCCTGTTCCTATCGTTGTGCCAATTGGTGCTGAAGATACATTCCAGGGTGTTGTTGACCTTATTGAAATGAAAGCGATTATCTGGGATGAAGCATCTCAAGGTATGAAGTTTGAATATGCTGATATCCCAGCTGACCTAGTTGATACGTCTAACGAATGGCGTACAAAAATGGTTGAAGCTGCGGCTGAAGCTTCTGAAGAATTAATGGACAAGTACCTAGAAGAAGGTGATCTTTCTAAAGAAGACATCATCGCTGGTTTACGTGCTCGTACATTAGCTTCTGAAATTCAAGTAATGCTTTGTGGTTCTGCGTTCAAGAACAAAGGTGTTCAACGTATGTTGGATGCTGTAATTGAATTCTTGCCATCACCTACAGAAGTTAAAGCGATCGAAGGTATCCTTGACGACAAAGACGAAACTAAAGCGTCTCGTGAAGCATCTGACGAAGCTCCGTTCTCTGCGCTTGCGTTCAAAATCATGAACGACAAATTCGTAGGTAACTTAACATTCGTACGTGTTTACTCTGGTGTTCTTAAACAAGGTGATCCGGTTTATAACCCAGTTAAAGCTAAGCGTGAACGTATCGGTCGTATCGTGCAAATGCATGCGAACGAACGTCAAGATCTTGATGAAATCCGTGCAGGTGATATCGCAGCGTGTGTAGGTCTTAAAGACGTTACAACTGGTGATACATTATGTGATGAGAAAAACATCATTACTCTTGAGCGTATGGAATTCCCAGAGCCAGTAATTTCATTGGCTGTTGAACCAAAAACTAAAGCAGACCAAGAAAAAATGTCTATCGCTTTAGGTCGTTTGGCTAAAGAAGATCCATCGTTCCGTGTTCGTACAGACGAAGAATCTGGTCAGACAATTATTGCTGGTATGGGTGAACTTCACCTTGACATCATTGTTGACCGTATGAAGCGTGAATTCGGTGTTGAAGCTAACATTGGTAAACCAATGGTTGCTTACCGTGAAACGATCAAAAAGTCTGTTGAACAAGAAGGTAAGTTCGTACGTCAAACTGGTGGTAAAGGTAAGTTTGGTCACGTATATGTACGTCTTGAACCGCTTGATGTTGAAGAAGCTGGTAAAGAATACCAATTCGTTGAAGAAGTTGTTGGTGGTGTAGTACCTAAAGAATTCTTTGGCGCGGTTGACAAAGGTATTCAAGAACGTATGAAGAATGGTGTATTGGCTGGTTACCCTGTTGTTGGTATTAAAGCGACATTATTCGACGGTTCTTACCATGACGTCGACTCTGACGAATTATCGTTCAAAATGGCAGGTTCTTATGCCTTCCGTGATGGTTTCATGAAAGCGGATCCTATCCTTCTTGAACCTATCATGAAAGTTGAAGTAGAAACTCCAGAAGACTACATGGGCGATATCATGGGTGACTTAAACCGTCGTCGTGGTATGGTTCAAGGTATGGACGATCTTCCTGGTGGAACAAAAGCAATTCGTGCAGAAGTTCCTCTTGCTGAGATGTTTGGTTACGCGACTCAAATGCGTTCTATGTCTCAAGGTCGTGCGACTTACTCTATGGAATTTGCTAAATATGCTGAAACTCCACGTAACGTGGCTGAAGGCATCATCGCTAAATTCCAAGCTGGCGGTAAAAAAGGTGACGACGAGTAATCTTTCGATTACTATAAGCCCAAACTAATTTCTTAGTTAAAAACCAAGTGCTCATGGGGTGACCCTCCATGAGTAGTTTATAAAGGAAGATCATCATGGCTAAAGCCAAGTTTGAACGTAATAAGCCACACGTAAACGTGGGCACAATCGGTCACGTTGACCATGGTAAAACAACTTTAACTGCTGCGATTGCAACAATTTGTGCAAAAACTTACGGCGGTGAAGCGAAAGATT
>NZ_JAFBJL010000005.1:0-272267 GCF_016809775.1 Acinetobacter sp. C13 | reverse complement strand
CTACAACACTTGCTGTACTACCGTCCGGATAAGTTACTGTTACTGTTGAACCAGGTTCTGCCGTACCTGTAATTGGGTCTGTCCCGTTAACCGGGTCAATCACTGGTGCTGCTGGAGCAGCTGTATCCAGTGTATAAGTTTGTGTATCGTTAACTGTGCTGCTATTACCTGCTGCATCAGTGAAGGTTACTTTAGCATCAATCGTTTTATCTGTATCAGCAACCAAACCGCTGCCAGGTACACTTACTGTCCATGTACCTGCTGCACTATCTACAGTCGCAGTATACGTCTGGCCATTGATCACAACAGTGACTACTGTATTTGCTGCATCTGCCGGAACATTTTTCAATACACCTGTAACAGTGACATTGCCTGACGCTTCTGATGCATTAATTACATTATCAGAAGTAACAGAATCAACTGCAAAGTTGACACCAGCTGTATTTGGTGCAGCTGTGTCAACAGTCACAACACCTGTATCAGTACCTTTATTACCTGCTGCATCAGTTGCAGTCACGGTAACAGTGTGTGGTCCATCGGTGAGTATTGGCAGTGTATTGTCTGCAAGCGTCCAGGTGCCGTCACCGTTATTTACTGCAGGATAATCAACACCATCAATAGTAACTACAACAGTCGCTGTTGGGTCACTTACAGTACCTGTTAATGCAGGAGTGTTATCATTTGTAGATACATCTTCAAGTGCAACCGTTGGTACTGAAGTATCAAGTGTGTATGTTTGTGTATCGTTGACAGTACTGCTATTACCTGCTGCATCTGTAAATGTTACAGTAGCATCAATGGTTTTATCTGCATCAGCCTCCAAGCCACTGCCAGGCACATTTACTGTCCATGTTCCTGCTGCACTATCTACAGTTGCAGTATAAGTCACCCCATTCACAACAACTGTTACTACAGTATTGGTTGCATCTGACGGAATATTTTTCAAAACACCTGTAATAGTGACATCACCAGCCGCTTCTGATGCATTAATTACATTATCAGAAGTAACAGAATCAACTGCAAAGTTGACACCAGCTGTATTTGGTGCAGCTGTGTCAACAGTCACAACACCTGTATCAGTACCTTTATTACCTGCTGCATCAGTTGCAGTCACGGTAACAGTGTGTGGTCCATCGGTGAGTATTGGCAGTGTATTGTCTGCAAGCGTCCAGGTGCCGTCACCGTTATTTACTGCAGGATAATCAACACCATCAATAGTAACTACAACAGTCGCTGTTGGGTCACTTACAGTACCTGTTAATGCAGGAGTGTTATCATTTGTAGATACATCTTCAAGTGCAACCGTTGGTACTGAAGTATCAAGTGTGTATGTTTGTGTATCGTTGACAGTACTGCTATTACCTGCTGCATCTGTAAATGTTACAGTAGCATCAATGGTTTTATCTGCATCAGCCTCCAAGCCACTGCCAGGCACATTTACTGTCCATGTTCCTGCTGCACTATCTACAGTTGCAGTATAAGTCACCCCATTCACAACAACTGTTACTACAGTATTGGTTGCATCTGACGGAATATTTTTCAAAACACCTGTAATAGTGACATCACCAGCCGCTTCTGATGCATTAATCACATTGTCAGCTGTTACAGAATCAACCGAAAAATCAACCTCATCTGTATTAGGTGCAGCCGTATCAATCGTATAAGTTTGAGTATCTTTAACAGTACTGCTATTACCTGACGCATCTGTAAACGTTACAGTAGCATCAATGGTTTTATCTACATCAGCTGTTAAACCACTACCAGGTACGCTTACTGTCCATGTACCTGCTGTTTTATCTACAGTTGCATTATAAGTTACCCCATTAATAACAACTGTAACGGCCGTATTGGCCGCATCTGCTGGAATGTTTTTCAGAACACCAGTAATCGTGACATTACCAGCTGCTTCTGATGCATTAATTACGTTATCTGAAGTAACAGGATCAACCGAGAAAGTGACTCCATCTGTATTTGGTGGAGTGGTGTCAGCAGGTGTTGAGTCATCATCATTATCACTATTCGATGCTGCAGCGATAATACCGCCCGCAACTAAAGGAATAGCTGCCCACAACCATGGGTTTACACCTGCATCGTGATAAAGTAATGGTTCTATTGAGGAAATAGGCTGGTAAATAACGTCAGATACCAACTCTTGTGGTGCTTCTGCCGGTAAAGCAGCAGGTAAATCCTCAGCTACCAGTGCTTGTGGTTCCACATCACTGTCAGCATCAGCGTCAGCATCAGCATCGGCGTCCGCATCATTTTCAGCATCTTTGAATTTTGCCCAAATCAACTGTCCATTTTCATCTTGAAAAACCAGGCTGTTATCTTTAGGCTCAGCTGTCCCACTAAAGAAGTCTTCAATAACAATGGTTTGGCCATTTTTTAGCCGAATAACTGCATTGGTACCCTCCCTATTTACTACCAACACATCACTGGCAGCTACTTTTACCAATACGACCGATGCTTCTGAAAGTTTTGCAGAAGTTCCCTCTGTTGTTGCTAAGGTTTTATGATTGTCCTTAGCAATAATTTGTATTTCAGGCATATCTATATTCCTTTTATATTATTGATTTAAATGATTTTATGTATAATTCTTTTTACTTAATCTTTCTAAGTTTTTGACCTACAACTTAAAAACATTAAGTAATGTGATCATTTTTACATTAAACACTTTAAAATAAAAAAAACAAATACTAAAGTACCTAAAGAAAAAATTTTAATTAATAGAAATTATATATAAGTCTTCGTTAAGTTTTTCTTATGTTAATTTAATGAAAAATCACGTTAAACGTTTTATATATAAAACAAATTTATTATTTTTCTATTTACCATTTGTTGAAAAATCATTTAATTAAAATATTCATATAACAATTATTAATATCTTAATAAAATAAAATATATTATTAATGATATATATAGAAAAAAAGGCTCTAGGCAATATTTTACTATTACACTAAAACCTCATTTTTAAATATCTTATAAAATTTAAAACTGTTTATATTTAGAAATTATCAGGACTCTCAAATCTTTTTACTTCTTGTAACTTATTCGGGTCATGCATTGTTGCAATTCCATCCTCAGTTTTTTGGTCTACAAGAATATCTGGATTAAAAACGGTGATTGTTTCTCTACCCAGCGCATCCTCTCCAACAATATACTGAAAACCTCTTCTATTCATCTTATGGCACAATCTTTGATAGAAACCTTTTAAGCCTTCAGTTTCTTCATTGGGATTGTAATAAAAAGCATTCATCACAGCTGGTAAGCCTAGGCCGCACACAATACCTGATAACAGTACACTAATAAATGTATAACCAATCAGGATACTACTATAGGGACTTAAGGCGGGGATATTGGCTACTGCTAAAATCAATGCAAGTGAAATTCCTCCTCGTACCCCACCCCAAGAGAGAATGGTCAAACTACCGTTGTAACTTTTCATTTTCCGCATATTCGGAAAAAAGGCAAAAGCCATAAAATTAGCAGCAAAGCGAGAAATATGAAGAATAAAGAACGCAACAATACCGCCTAAAATCAAGCTAAAGTTTAAATCAAGGATAAATAACTCTAAGCCAATTAAAGTAAATAAGAATGAGTTAATAATTCCTTCTACTGTATGCCAGAAATGATTAACTTCTTGAATCTCTCGCTCTTCTCGTATTTCTTTCCATTTGTTCCCAACAATTAAACCGCCAATTACACAAGCAATCGGTGCTGATGCATGTGCAAACAAAGCAACCAAATATGCTCCACTTGCAAGTAAAGCTGTTGTTAAAATCAGGGACTCCATTTCGTGTTTACCACGTAATAGACGCAACACCCCTACCCCAAATGCCCAACCAATCCCGACGGCGACAACAATTTCATAAAGTAGAGCTTCTAATGTCGCTACTAATGAAAAATGTTCACCCTGTAAAACATTAAGTAAAGTCATAAACAATGCAATACACATTGCATCATTAAATAATGATTCACCTTCTAGCTTAACAATTAAATGATGTGGTGCTCTAATTGAACTAAGCACACCTTTAATACCAATTGGGTCTGTTGCCCCTAAAGCCGCACCTAAAAGTAATAGCACCAGAATTGGCACATGATATCCAACCAGTAATTGGAATCCGTAAAGTAAACTGCCAAATAATACGGCGCAAAGTACTAAGGCAATTGTTGCTAAAATACTAATTTGTTTCCAATAACTTTTTAGATCTGAAATTTTAAATTTGAGTGCAGAAGAAGTTAGAATAAAACAAATAACACCATTAATTAAAAAATCATAAAAATCGATATGTCGTACTGCTTCTTCAATATTATGAATGTTAATGGTAATAAACTGGTTACCGTTTAGTAAGCTGGCACCCCACTGTAGAATAAAGACAAAAATTGCTGAGACCAGAGGAACACCAATCGCCTGTGGAAAGCCTAAAATACGCTTATTAAAGATCGTGGTTGCAATTGATAGTGCAAAAACCACTGTAAACGCTTGTAATAGAAAAAAATTACCCATGAATACCCTTCTTCTGGGTCAACGACCAAATAAACAACTTTGCTAGATCGACCAAACTTAATAAAAAGCTGACATAAACAATGCCATAATCATAAAAAACAGAAATTAGGACACAAGTTTACCGAATTGATTGAACAATCTATCAATCTGTTAAATTTCTTAACATTATTTATAGTTATGATCTAAAAAAGATGAGCTTATTAAATTATGTTTAACAAGACTCATCCTATAAAATTTTAAACTGGATTATTAAAAGTATCACATTGATTAATATCACCAGTTTTTAAACCAACCTGAAACCAATGCATTCGCTGTTCACTACTACCATGAGTAAAGCTATCTGGAACGACCTGCCCCGTAGAACGCTTCTGTAAATAATCATCTCCAATTTTTTGAGCAGCATCCATCGCTTCCTCAATGTCACCTTGCTCTAAAAATTGAGTTCGCTGTTGATTATGACTCGCCCAAATACCCGCTAAACAGTCAGCTTGTAATTCTTGACGAACAGATAATTGGTTACCTTCTCTTTGACTGACTTGTGCACGAGCTTGCTGGACTTGCGATGAAATACCAAGCAAGGTTTGAACATGGTGCCCTACTTCATGTGCAACCACATAAGCTTGTGCGAAATCGCCAGCCTGATCTTCCCTAGAAAGTTCAGTTTGGTTCTGCTCACCAGAAATTCCCATTTGCTGACGCATATCTTTAAAGAATTCTGTATCGATATAAACCTTTTGGTCTGCAGGACAATAAAATGGCCCCATCGCAGATTGGGCAGTACCACATCCTGATTGAGCTATTCCACTAAACAAAACTAATTTAGGTGGCGTATAGCTTTTACCTAACTGTTTAAATATAGGAGTCCAAGTATCTTCCGTATCAGCCAAAACCGTTCCAACAAAATCCGAGGCTTCTTTTTGCTCGGCCGTTAAACTTTCTGGCGCAGTTGCATTTGATTGTTGTGAAGCAGTAACTTGCTGCGTTGCTTGATAAGCCTGCTGTGGGTCAACACCAAAGAACTTCCACGCGACAAATGCAACAACCAAACCAATAATACTGATACCGCCTGCTCTAACACCGCCACCACCTCGACGGTCCTCAACATTGCTACTAATTCGTCGACCTTTCCAGCGCATAATTTCCCTCTTCTTTTTAGAATGGCATCATGAACCCGATGCTTTTTTAGGCCACATTTTTTGTATTAAGCTCACAATTAATAGAACAATTGCACCTGCAACAAGTCCTATTCCAAAGTTAATCAATGTTGGTGTTAAAGCACCAATGATGTTACCCACTGCTGGTATTGTTTCCACATGATCCACTGTGTCTTCAGTTAAGTGATGAAGCAATGGAATCGTATGATTAATAATCCCGCCACCCACTAAAAACATTGCAATAGTGCCCACGATTGAAAGTAATTTCATCAAAATAGGAGCAAAAGCTAATAGGCCTCGACCTATAGTTTGTTTAAATGAGGTCGACTGTTCTGTTAAATATAATCCCAAATCATCAATCTTAACAATCATACCAACTAGGCCATAAACGCCAATCGTCATTACAACTGCAATAACACTTAAAACGCTTACTTTGGTCATTAAAGTAGCCGTAGCAACTGTACCGAGCGTAATCACCACGATCTCAGCCGATAAAATAAAATCAGTTCTTACTGCTCCTTTTATTTTTTCTTTTTCAAAAGTTGCTAAGTCTAATTCTTCAGTTTCAAGCTCTGCTTTTGCTTCCTCTGATGTAGAAGCTTTTTTATGCATAATTGTATGAAGAACTTTCTCTACTCCCTCATAACATAAAAATAAGCCTCCGAGCATTAATAGCGGATTAATAAGCCAAGGTGCAATCACACTAATTAACAATGCTAAAGGAACTAAAATAAGCTTATTAACAAATGAACCTTTGGCCACCTTCCAAACAATAGGTAGTTCACGATCTGCACGCACACCTGTTACTTGCTGAGCATTTAAGGCCAAATCGTCACCTAAAACTCCAGCAGTTTTCTTGGCTGCCATTTTGCTCATTAAAGCAACATCATCTAAAATTGTTGCTATATCATCTAGTAATAAAAGTAAGCCACTCGCCATTTCTTATCCAAGTTTGTATTTATTAAGGCTATTGTAAGATGATTTTTTTGAATTTCTGTAATTTTACTGAATAAATTCACAATATTATTTTAAGAAAAGTTTCCCCAATCGCTGACGAAAAAAATTTATTTCCCGTACAATAATGCCAATCTTTTATATTACAGGGCTTACTACCCCTGATTAAGCCAATACGATAGTGGAATAAATAATGAGTAATGTTGATCAGCGTCCAATTATTTTGACAGGCGACCGCCCAACCGGACAACTTCATCTTGGGCATTTTGTCGGTTCTTTGCGTTCTCGTGTAGGTTTACAGGATAGCCATCATCAACATCTCTTATTAGCAGATGCACAAGCATTAACAGATAATGCAGATAATCCAGATAAAGTTCGTCGTAATATTCTAGAAGTTGCTCTAGATTATTTAGCTGTAGGCATTGATCCAACAAAAACTACCATTTGTGTTCAGTCTTGCTTGCCAGCACTCAATGAACTCACAATGCTCTATCTTAACTTTGTGACAGTTGCGCGTTTAGAACGTAACCCGACCATTAAATCTGAAATTCAAATGCGTGGTTTCGAGCGTGACATTCCAGCTGGTTTCCTCTGCTACCCTGTTGCACAAGCGGCTGATATTACTGCTTTCAAAGCAACTGTGGTTCCAGTTGGTGAAGATCAGATTCCAATGATTGAACAAACCAATGAAATTGTACGTCGAGTAAATCGCCAAATCGGTCAAGATCTTTTGCCTGAATGTAAAGCTTTGCTTTCTAATATGGCACGTCTACCTGGTTTTGATGGTAAAGCGAAAATGTCTAAATCATTAGGCAATACCATCGTTTTAAATGCTTCTGATAAAGACATTAAAAAAGCTGTTAATGCGATGTACACCGATCCAAATCACCTTCGTATTGAAGATCCAGGTCAAGTTGAAGGCAATATTGTATTTACTTATTTAGATGCATTTGATCCAAACAAAGAAGAAGTTGAAGAGTTAAAAGCTCACTATCGTCGCGGTGGTCTTGGTGACGGTACAGTTAAAAAACGTCTTGAAGGTGTCTTAAAAGAGTTAATTACACCTATTCGTGAACGTCGCGAAGAACTTGCTAAAGATCCTGACTATATTATGGATGTTTTACGTCAAGGTACAGATAAGTGCCGTCTTATTACTCAACAGACTTTAGACGAAGTTAAAGATGGTTTAGGTTTATTTAAATTTTAATTCTCGTTAGAAATTAAAAGCCCTTCGGGGCTTTTTTTATTTATTAGATTCAATAATATTCATTTTTTAGAATTACTAATGTATTGATAGCCATTCACAGGCTTTTACCCTATTAACGTGAAGTAACACTTATTAACGCTAATAGCGATGAAGAATATCTTAACTTTATCTATTATCCTCTATGTAGGTTACATCATATGAGCCTCACGACATTTCTCCTTAAACCGAAACTGTTTTTACAGATTCGTTGTTCTACGCAATGATCACCCCAATCATTGCGTATTTTTTTGCCTAAAAATTTTATTTATGAATTAGCTATACTTATAAAAACTCTTATTTTTCTTTAATAAATAAAAAAACACCGCATCATTTTTCAGATGCGGTGCTTTTTAAGATTCAGCGTAAAGCGATTAAGCTAAACCTTTCTCTTTTAAAACTTGCAACATAGTTGAACCAAGCTCAGCTGGGCTACGAGTGTAAGCCATACCTGCTTTTTCAAATGCAGCGAATTTCTCTTCAGCAGTACCTTGACCACCAGAAATAATCGCACCAGCGTGACCCATACGCTTACCTTTAGGAGCAGTTACACCAGCAATGTAACCTACTACAGGCTTAGTCACGTTAGATTTGATGAATTCAGCAGCTTCTTCTTCCGCTGTACCACCGATCTCACCGATCATGATGATTGCATCAGTATCTGGATCATCTTGGAACAATTGAAGCGCTTCGATTTGGTTCATACCTGGGATTGGGTCACCACCGATACCGATACAAGTAGACTGACCTAAACCAAGCTTAGTTGTTTGAGCAACAGCTTCATAAGTCAATGTACCTGAACGCGAGATGATACCAATACGACCTGGTTGGTGAATATGACCAGGCATAATACCAATCTTACATTCACCCGGAGTGATCACGCCTGGACAGTTAGGACCAACTAAACGAGTACCGTTACCGTTAGTTTCTAAGTAGCGTTTTGCTTTAAGCATGTCGATTGTTGGAACACCTTCAGTGATCACAACGATTAGGCCAACACCTGAATCAACCGCTTCAACGATTGAGTCTAAAACGAATGGAGCTGGTACATAGATTACAGATGCATCTGCATTTGTTTCACGTACAGCTTCTTTCATTGTGTTGAATACTGGTAGGTCAAGGTGAGTAGTACCGCCTTTACCCGGAGTAACACCACCAACAACTTTTGTACCGTAGTCTAAAGCTTGTGCAGAGTGGAAAGTACCGTTTTTACCAGTAAAACCTTGTACCAATACTTTAGTGTCTTTATTAATTAATACGCTCATGATTGATACTCCCCTTACGCTTTAACTGCAGCTACAACTTTTTCTGCGGCATCAGACAAGCCGTTTGCAGAAATTAATTTCAAACCAGATTCATCAAGTAATTTAGCACCTAACTCAGCGTTGTTACCTTCTAAACGAACAACAACTGGAACAGTTACGTTTACTTCTTGAACCGCTGCAATAATCGCTTCAGCAATCATGTCACAACGTACGATACCACCAAAGATGTTGATTAAAACACCTTGTACAGATGTATCAGCAAGGATGATTTTAAACGCTTCGATTACGCGCTCTTTAGTTGCGCCGCCACCAACGTCAAGGAAGTTTGCAGGCTGACCACCATAAAGTTTAATGATGTCCATAGTTGCCATTGCAAGACCAGCACCGTTAACCATACAACCGATGTTACCTTCTAAAGCAACATAGTTAAGATCAAATTCAGATGCTTTTAATTCACGCTCATTCTCTTGAGATTTGTCACGTAAAGCAGCAACTTTAGGTAAACGGTAAAGCGCGTTAGAGTCGATACCTACTTTCGCGTCTACACATAAAATTTCGCCATTTTCACGAACTGAAAGTGGGTTAATTTCAAATAAAGCAAAATCATTTTCAACAAATGCTTGGTAAGCAGCTGTCATGATTTTTACGAATTGACCGATTTGTTTGTCTTTCAAACCTAAAGCAAACGCAACTTCACGTGCTTGGAATGGTTGTAAGCCAACTAATGGATCAACTTCAACTTTGATAATTTTTTCTGGAGTTTCTTCAGCAACTTTCTCGATTTCTACACCACCTTCTGTAGAAGCCATGAAAGTAATACGACGGCTAGAACGGTCTACAACCGCACCTAAGTAAAGCTCACGCTCAACTGGGTATACGTCTTCAGCAACAATAATGCTGTTTACTGGTTGACCATTTGCATCTGTTTGATACGTTACAAGACGAGTACCAATGATATTGTTTGCAAATTCGATAACGTCTTCTTTAGATTTTGCAACTTTAACGCCACCAGCCTTACCACGACCACCAGCATGAACTTGCGCTTTCATTACCGCGAATTTACCACCAAGCTGTTCAAATGCAGCAACTGCTTCGTCTGCATTGGTAGCCAAGATACCTTCTTGTACTGGCATACCATATTCTTTCAATAACGCTTTAGCTTGATACTCATGTAAGTTCATTTAGTTACCTACTTAACTTTGTTTGTTGTCTTCAATTTGCGCAACATTCTCATGTTACATATGCAAATTGCTGTCTACGTCTTTCACCTTGATGCTTTTTTAATCACACCATCGAATGTGAAAAAGAGCGGAGAACCCGCTCTTTATTTTATTTACGCTTACGTTGAATCGCGTGAATTGCACGACCATCTACAGCAAGTGCAGCTTCATGAACAACTTCAGAGAATGTTGGGTGACCAAAAGTCATCAACTGAAGATCTTCAACTGAAGATACAAATTCAAGAGCGATCATACCTTGGTGTACGATATCAGATGCAGCAGGTCCAATAACATGCATACCTAATAAACGGTCAGTTTTTGCATCAGCAACAAACTTAACAAAACCAGCACCTTCACCCGCTGCTAAAGCACGACCATTTACAGCAAAACCGAATTGACCAGTTTTAACTTCATGACCTTTTTCTTTAGCTTGTTCTTCAGTTAAACCAACCCATGCCGCTTCCGGATGTGTATAGATAACAGAAATGATTGTGTCATAGTTCACTTGAGCTGCGTGACCGTGGATACGCTCAACAGCCATTACACCTTCTTCCATTGCTTTATGAGCAAGCATTGGACCGCGAACCAAGTCACCAATCGCATATACACCTTCTACAGAAGTTGCACAGTGATCGTTTACTTCCACTAGACCACGTTCAGTCAATTTAATGCCTGAATCTTCAGCCAATAAACCTTCAGCATAAGCTTTACGGCCAACACAAACGATTAACTTGTCAAAAGTTTGAGTTTTTTCTTCGCCGCCTTGAGTGTATTTAACAGTCACTTCACGACCATTAATTTCAGTACCAGAAACTTTAGCACCGATACGAATATCAAGACCTTGCTTAGTTAAAAGTTTTTGGTAGTCTTTTGCCAAAGCTTTATCAGCCATTGGTAAGAATGCATCCATTGCTTCAAAAACAATAACTTCAGCACCAAGACGACGCCAAACAGAACCAAGCTCTAAACCGATTACGCCTGCACCAATTACACCTAAACGCTTAGGTACTTCTGGGAAGTTCAATGCACCAGTTGAATCAACAATAATATCTTGATCTACAGGAGCTACTGGAATATTTACAGGCACAGAACCAGACGCAAGAATAACGTATTTAGGTTCTAAAACTTGAGTTTCACCTTCATGAGAAACGAACTCAACTTTTTTACCAGCAAGTAATTTACCAGTACCTTTTAACCATTCAATGCCATTGCCTTTAAGCAATTGATCAATACCACCAGTTAATTGGTCAACAATTTTGTCTTTACGAGCAAGAAGCTTAGCAAGATCAAAATTCACTTCACCTGTAGTGATACCGTGATCAGCTAAGTGATGTACTGTATCTTCGTAACGGTGAGAAGAGTCAAGTAATGCTTTAGAAGGAATACAACCTACGTTTAAGCATGTACCACCTAAAGATGGCTTACCGTTGTGAATACGTTTTTCGATACAAGCGACTTTAAAACCTAGTTGAGCAGCACGAATCGCAGCTTCATAACCACCAGGACCACCGCCAATAACAACAAGATCAAATTGTTGAGACATTGTTTATCTCCATGGTCCGAGATAGAGGATCACTCTACCTCGGTAATATTATTCGAAGAAATTAAAGATCAAGGATGAGTTTAGCTGGCTCTTCTAACAATTCTTTGATTGCTACCAAGAAACCTACAGCTTCTTTACCATCGATCATACGGTGGTCATAAGAAAGTGCTAAATACATCATTGGCAAGATTTCAACTTGACCATTTACAGCCATAGGACGCTCTTGGATTTTGTGCATACCCAAAATACCAGTTTGTGGCTGATTCAAAATTGGAGTTGAAAGTAATGAACCGAAAGTACCACCGTTAGTGATTGTGAAAGTACCACCAGTCATTTCTTCGATAGATAATTTACCATCACGTGCTTTAGCAGCATATGCACCAATACCAGATTCAACTTCTGCATAGCTCATACGATCAGTATCACGTAATACTGGTACAACAAGACCGCGATCAGAAGATACTGCAACACCGATGTCGTAGTAACCGTGATAAACGATATCGTCGCCATCAATTGAAGCGTTTACAGCTGGGTAGCGTTTAAGCGCTTCAGTTGCTGCTTTAACGAAGAATGACATGAAGCCTAAGCGAGCGCCATGACGCTTTTCAAAAGCATCTTTATATTGCTTACGCAATTCCATGATTGGCTTCATGTTAACTTCATTGAATGTAGTTAACATTGCAGTTTCTTGAGTTGCAGCAAGAAGACGCTCAGCTACACGCTTACGTAAACGAGTCATTGGAACACGTTTTTCGATACGCTCACCAACAGCTACGCTCAATGGAGTAACATTAGCAGCTGGTTTAGCTTGATGGTTTGCCACATCTTCTTTAGTGATACGACCACCACGACCAGTACCTTGTACGTCAGCAGCAGCAATACCAGATTCAGTTAATGCTTTACGAACTGCAGGAGCTTGATCAGATACAGTTTCTGTACGCTCAACAACAGGCGCTGCACCAGCTTGAGTTTGAGCAACTGCTTGCTCTACTGCTGCAGGAGCAGCCGCTGCTGCACCAGCACCAGCTTCAAACTGAGCAATTACTTCGTCAGAAAGAACTGTATCGCCTTCATCTTTAATGATTGCAACTAAGCTACCATCAGCAGGAGCAACAACTTCTAAAACAACTTTGTCGGTTTCAATATCACAGATCACTTCATCACGTGATACAGGTTCACCCACCTTTTTGTGCCAAGTTGCGATGGTTCCATCTGCAACAGACTCTGGGAATACCGGTGCTTTAATTTCGGTTGCCATTATTGAGAATCTCCTGATTGTTCAGCTTCGATTGCCAATGCATCATTAATTAGCTGAGCTTGTTGTTTTGCATGCAAGTACGGTGAGCCACAAGCTGGTGCAGCAGAAGCTTCACGACCTGCAAAACTGATACGGATTTGTTTGCCAGATTTTAAGATATCGTCATATAAACGCGGTGCGATAAATAACCATGCGCCTTGGTTCTTCGGCTCTTCTTGTGCCCAAACAAGTTCTTTCACGTTTGGATATGCAGCCAAGATTTCCGCAAGACGTTGCTCTGGATATGGATACAACTGTTCAATACGTACAATTGCGACATTAGTTAAGTTTTGTTCACGACGTTTTTCAAGTAAGTCGTAATAAACTTTACCGCCACAAAGTACAAGACGAGTTACATCTGACTTATTAATTTGATCGATTTCGTCAATTACAGTTTGGAATGAACCATTCGCAAGCTCTTCTAAAGTAGAAGTCGCAAGTTTATGACGAAGTAAAGATTTCGGTGACATTACAATCAATGGCTTACGAATTGGGCGTACAGCTTGACGACGTAATGCATGGAAAATCTGAGCAGGTGTCGTTGGAGTGATCACTTGCATGTTGTCTTCAGCACATAACTGTAAGAAACGTTCTAAACGAGCTGATGAGTGTTCTGGGCCTTGACCTTCGAAACCGTGTGGTAACAACATTGTTAAGCCACAAACACGTTCCCACTTAGTCTCACCAGAAGCAATAAACTGGTCAATCACAACTTGAGCACAGTTTACGAAGTCACCAAATTGTGCTTCCCAAATAATCAAGCTCTTAGGAATTGTAGTTGCGTAACCATATTCGAATGCAAGAACTGCTTCTTCAGATAAAAGAGAGTCGTAAATCGCAAAACGTGGTTGGTTCTCTTTCACATGACAAAGTGGAATGTAAGTTGAACCATCAGCTTGGTTATGCAATTTCGCATGACGGTGTGAGAAGGTACCACGACCCACGTCTTCACCAGTAATACGAACTAGATAATCTTCATCTAATAAAGTTGCATAAGCTAAAGTTTCTGCTGCACCCCAGTTTAATGGAGTTTCACCAGTTTGCATTTTTACGCGGTCTTCAATTACTTTTTGAACCTGACGCTGCATTACAAACCCTTCAGGAAGTTTGCTCATGCCCTCGCCTAATTCTTTTAAGCGATTTAAGTCAAATGAAGTATCCCAATCGTCTGTGTAGTCATGGCCCAAATATGGCGTCCAATCAACAAACATTTTGGTATTTGGTTCAAGAATCAATGCATTTGCTACATGATTACCCGCTTCTAGATCAGAACGGTAATCTTCAACCATTTGGTCTGCTTCAGCACGATCAAGTACTTTCTGTTGAACAAGTTGATCAGCATAAAGTGTACGAGTAGTCGCTTTCTTCGCAATTACTTGATACATCAATGGCTGTGTACCAGATGGCTCATCTGCTTCGTTATGGCCACGACGACGATAACAGAACAAATCGATAACAACATCTTTACGGAATTCGTGACGGAAATCATGTGCTAATTGAGTAGCAAAGATAACAGCTTCAGGATCATCGCCATTTACATGGAAAATTGGCGCCTGAATCATTTTAGCAACGTCTGTACAGTATTCTGTAGAACGTGCATCACGAGGATCAGAAGTTGTGAAACCTACTTGGTTGTTCACAATAATATGAACTGTACCACCAACCGTATAGCCACGAGTTTGTGACATCTGGAAGGTTTCCATGTTCACGCCTTGACCTGCAAATGCCGCATCACCATGAACAATAACTGGTAAAACGTCATCACCGCCAATGTCTCTACGACGTACTTGACGTGCACGTACAGAACCTTCAACTACAGGACCAACAATTTCCAAGTGAGATGGGTTAAATGCTAATGCCAAGTGAACTTCGCCACCTGGAGTCATTACATTACTTGAGAAACCTTGGTGGTATTTAACGTCGCCAGAACCTTTTTTATGAATTGATTTACCTTCGAACTCACCAAATAAGTCCGCAGGGTTTTTACCCATAATATTCACAAGAAGGTTTAAACGGCCACGGTGTGGCATACCAATAACAACTTCTTTACAACCTACAGCACCAGCACGCTGAATAATCTCGTTTACCATAGGAATAAAAGATTCGCCGCCCTCAACACCAAAGCGTTTAGCACCGACGTATTTATTACCAAGATATTTTTCAAGACCTTCAGCAGCAGTTAAACGCTCTAAGAAGCCTTTCTTTTGATCATTTGTGTAATTGAATTTACCACGGGCACTTTCAAGACGTTGTTGAATCCAACGTTTTTCTTTTGTGTCCACGATATGCATGTATTCAACACCGATCGAACCACAATAGATTGCTTCCATTGCTTCAATCATTTCAGCAAGCGTTGCTTCGCTTTTGCCGATTTCAAGATTGCCGGTATTGAATACAGTGTCTAAATCTGATTTGGTTAAACCGTGAGCTGAAAGATCTAAATCTGGAATCTCTTCACGCTTAGCAAGACCTAATGGATCTAATTTAGCTTTTTGATGTCCGCGATTACGATAAGCAGCAATAAGTTGTAAAACGCCAATTTGACGACGCTCATGCTCAGTACTTACAGTACTTTGTACAACAGGTTGAACACGATTAGCATTACGTCCTAGTAATAGGAATTGCTCACGCACAGCGCTGTGTGGTTGGTCACCCTTTGGATATTTATCGAAATATTGGCGCCAGTCCTCAGCTACAGAGGTTGGGGAAGTCAGGTACTGCTCGTAAAGTTCTTCAATATACGCTGCACTATCAGCGGAAAGTTCAGTGTCAAGACGCAATGCGTCAGCAACTTCTTGCATTTGTGGACCCATTTCCTATTGCAAAAAATATTACAGGCTGCCTTTTAAGCACACCCATGATGCATAATGCCAAATTGGTAAAAAAGGCATTACTTACCCAACAGGTCTCTAAGACCATGGGGCGTCATACTACCTAGAGAGAAAACTCCATAGGTAATTAATGAATCACAACGCCCTCAATGGCATCATCACTCACCTTATACTCGATTAAAACCGAGCAATTTTTTGCAAATCTTTTTAGAAAAATTAACTTTAAAATTAACTTTTCTAAAATGACTTTAACCATAAAAATTAAGCACAGATCTAAGATCGTGCTACTTAAATTAATTTCACTAGTATACGCTTTTTTCACCTATAACTTTGTGGCAAATCGTATCATGTTCTTAAACAACGATTGATTTTTTTGACACATACCACCTATAAATTGGCGAAATACATAAGCGATTTTATCTTTTAATATATGGTGCAATATATAAAATCCTCGCTCATTTCGACCAAAGTCTAAAGTTTACATTATAAAATTAAAAAAAAACGCACATCAAGGATGCGCGTTTTCTATTTGTGCAGAATTAACCCGCTTGATCTAATAGCATGTTACGGATGTGACCGATTGCTTTAGTAGGGTTTAGACCTTTAGGACATACTGACACACAGTTCATAATACCTTTACAACGGAACAAACTGAATGGATCGTCAAGACGAGCCAAACGATCTGCAGTAGCAGTATCACGAGAGTCGATAATAAAACGGTATGCATTCAACAATGCTGAAGGACCCAAGAATTTATCAGGGTTCCACCAGAATGATGGGCATGAAGTTGAACAACACGCACAAAGAATACATTCATACAAACCATTTAAGTGTTCACGCTCTTCAGGAGACTGTAAACGCTCTTTAGGTGGAGCTGGTTGGTTATTGATCAAGAATGGCTGAATTTTGTCATATTGATCATAGAATTGGTTCATATCAACAACCAAATCTTTAACAACCGGCAAACCTGGTAATGGACGAATTACAATTTTCTCAGGCAGGTCATTTAAATTCCATAAACAAGCCAAACCATTTTTACCATTAATGTTTACACCATCCGAACCACAAATACCTTCACGGCATGAACGACGGAACGTTAATGATTCATCTTGAACCTTCAAAGCAAGTAATGCATCAAGCAACATACGGTGCTTATCAGTCAATTCAAGCTTGAAAGTTTGCATGTACGGCGCTTTATCCTTATCAGGATCATAGCGGTAGATTTCGAATGTACGAGTACCTCTACTCATCTTTATACTCCCGATTAGAATGTACGTGGTGCTGGTGGAATTGCATCAACAGTCAACGGTTTGAAGCGCACAGGCTTATATTCCAAACGATTGTCTGATGAATACCATAAAGTATGCTTCATCCACTCATCATCACGGCGACCGTATGAATAAGTTGGGTGATCAGCTGGCAATTCATAGTCAACTACAGTATGCGCACCACGACACTCTTTACGCGCAGCAGCTGAAATTAATGTAGCTTTTGCAACTTCATATAAGTTTTCAACTTCAAGCGCTTCAACACGTGCAGTGTTAAATACTTTAGATTTATCTTTCAAATGAATGTTGCGCACACGTGGCTCAAGAGCAAGAATCTCTTTAACACCTTTATCAAGCAAAGCTTGAGTACGGAATACACCAGCGTGGTCTTGAACGATATCACGAATCGCATCAGCAACTTCTTGTGCATTTTCGCCAGAAGTTGATTCATCCAATTTACGTACGCGATCTAAAGTTTGCTCTAATACGTTTGTTGGAAGTGGTGCATATTCATCACCATGATGCTTAGTTACGTAGTCGATAATGTGCTCACCAGCAGCTTTACCAAATACAACCAAGTCAAGAAGTGAGTTAGTACCTAAACGGTTTGCACCATGTACTGATACACATGAACATTCACCAATTGCATAGAAACCTTTTACAGGTTTAGTGTAATTGTCTGTACCTGCTTCAGGTAAGCACACTTGACCATGCATATTTGTAGGAATACCACCCATTTGATAATGGATTGTTGGTACTACAGGAATTGGTTCTTTAGTAATGTCAACGTTCGCGAATTTTTTACCAATCTCAAATACAGATGGTAAACGCTTCATGATTGTGTCAGCGCCCAAGTGAGTCATATCTAGTAAGATATAATCACCTTTTGGACCACAACCACGACCCTCTTTAATTTCTTGGTCCATAGAACGTGATACGAAGTCACGTGGAGCCAAGTCTTTTAAAGTTGGTGCGTAACGTTCCATGAACGGTTCGCCGTCTTTGTTACGAAGGATTGCACCTTCACCACGACAACCTTCAGTTAACAATACGCCTGCGCCCGCAACACCCGTAGGGTGGAATTGCCAGAATTCCATATCTTGTAATGGAATACCAGCACGAGCAGCCATACCAAGACCGTCACCAGTATTGATATAAGCATTTGTTGATGCACGGTAAACACGACCAGCACCACCGGTCGCAAACAATGTCGCTTTTGCTTGGAATACTGCGATATTACCAGTTTCTTGGTCAATCGCTGTTACACCAAGAACATCACCTGCTTCGTTACGGATCAAATCAAGCGCGATCCATTCAACGAAGAACTGAGTACCCATTTTCACGTTGCTTTGATAAAGCGTGTGTAATAATGCGTGACCAGTACGGTCAGCAGCAGCACAAGCACGTGGAACTGGTTTATCACCATAGTTCGCAGAGTGGCCACCGAACGGACGCTGGTAAATTGTACCATCAGCGTTACGGTCAAACGGCATACCCATGTGTTCAAGTTCATACACAACTTTTGGTGCTTCACGACACATAAATTCAATTGCGTCTTGGTCACCTAACCAGTCAGAACCTTTTACCGTATCGTAAAAGTGGAAATGCCAGTTATCTTCTTGCATGTTACCTAACGACGCACCGATACCGCCCTGAGCAGCAACTGTATGTGAACGTGTTGGGAAAACTTTAGTAAGTACTGCAACTTTCAAACCTGCTTGAGCAAGTTGGTAAGAAGCACGCATACCAGAACCACCACCACCAACGATAACTGCATCGAAAGTGAGGTTTTGAATATTTGAATAATCTTCTTTAGGGGTTATCGCGCCCATGATATCTTCCTATCAATTCGCCCAGAAAATCTGGATACCCCAGATTGCGTACACAAACACTGCAATAATGACAGCCGTCGTCAGTACAAGGCGTAAACCTTTCGCTGAAGGACCCATTTGACGAGTAGTGACATAGTCAGTGAAAACTTGCCACATACCAATCCATGCGTGTGCGATAAGCGATAAAATTGCCAATAAAGAAAAAATCTTCATTGGTAATGTCATCATGAAGCCAGCCCACTGTTGATAGTCAAATCCACCTTTGCAGAGAATCCAACCAAAAAGAACAACAGTATAAGCTGCTAATACAACCGCACTTACACGCTGGATAAACCAATCACGAGAACCTGAACCAGTTAAACCTGTAGCACTTTTCATTAGAACATAATCCATACAAAGGCTGCGATAATGGCTACCACAGATAAGATCAATGAAATTGTCGCTGCAATACGACCACTTTGCAGTTCTTCAGCAAAACCTAAATCTGCAAGTAAGTGCTTAACTCCAGCAATAAAGTGGAATATCAAGCCGGCTGCAAATACCCAAACAACGAAACGTACAAGGATATTTCCAAAAACGACATTTTTAACGTAGTCAAATCCTTCTGGTGAAGATAATGATTTATCTAGAATCCATAAGAGAACTGGTACTAATAAGAAAACGATGACACCTGATAAACGGTGTAAAATTGATGCAATAGCCACGGGTGAGCGTAAATTTACCGCTAACACCTGACCCATGGACAAATTGACAGGTCTGTTGCTTTTCACAGCGGGCATCCTGTAGGTAGAAACTCCGACCGGAGTTTGTTGAATTAATTCCAAGGAAAGCTGGCATTGTTAGGCAAGCACAGCTCATGCCTAACCTATAAACGACACTGAATTATAAAACGCGAAGTATCAAAATACAAACAATCCACTTTGCCATTTCAGCAAAAAACCATTAAATAAGAATCATTCAAAACAATATTACATTATTAGGTCAATAAAAAAACTATACCTATACACATCATGTCCTTGTTTAAAATAACTTTTTATTTAATTTCATTTTTTCTGAAATTTCTTTTAAATAAGCCGATTTTAGACTAAAGATAAAGTTATAAATTCCTCATATCAATAGAAAAATGATCGCAATACCCTCCTATTTTCAATGTGAGCCACATTTCAAATAAGTGAACAGACTTATATTTCACATAGATATTAAGCGATCTACACTAATTTTTCGAAAGTGAATTTCATTAAAAAACAGTTCTTATGATTTTAAACTCGTCTGATAAGCTATTTTTTATACAATTAAACTTAAAAAAAGAACAATATTCTTTGTTACAACTAAATAAAAATACAATTTTTTTTGAGTATAAATTTGAAATTACACCATGAGTTTTATGATTTTTTTAAGCAGATTGGCATTTTCTACCGCCTTATTATTCTAAATTGCAATTTATAAATTTGCTTACAATTGTACTCATCCTTCATTTTTTTTCTGCACGTTCTTGTTGAATTGACTTATTATACCATCCCGATGCAGTGATTTTACTGACTTTTTTGCTCGGGTCTTGATGACTAACTCTCTGTGGGAACGTCATTTTTTATCCATAAGTATAATTGACAAAATTTCAGTACTCACTAATCTTATAGCAAATTTTGACACCGTCTGATTCGCACATGAGAACATTAGGATTTCGAGTCAGATCAACATTCACCAGGACAGGAGATCTATTGAATGTCTGAAGCAAATGGCAAAAAAGCCGTATTACATCTTGATGGCAAAGAAATTGGATTACCAATCTACAGTGGCACTTTAGGTCCAGATGTAATTGATGTCAGCAGCATACTGAAAGAAGGTCATTTTACTTTCGATCCTGGTTTTATGGCGACAGCCGCATGCGAATCTAAAATTACTTTCATTGATGGTGACAAAGGTATTTTATTACACCGCGGCTACCCAATTGATCAGTTAGCAACTCAAGCAGACTACCTTGAAACTTGTTATTTATTATTAAATGGCGAGCTCCCAACTGCTGAACAAAAAGTTGAGTTTGATACGAAAGTACGTGCTCACACTATGGTTCACGATCAAGTTAGCCGTTTCTTCAATGGTTTCCGTCGTGATGCTCACCCAATGGCAATCATGGTTGGTGTTGTAGGTGCATTATCTGCGTTCTATCATAACAACCTAGATATTGAAGACATCAATCACCGTGAAATCACTGCAATTCGCTTAATTGCAAAAATTCCAACGCTTGCTGCTTGGAGTTACAAATACACAGTAGGTCAACCATTCATCTATCCACGTAACGATTTAAGTTATGCGGAAAACTTCTTGCACATGATGTTTGCTACTCCTGCTGACCGTGATTACAAAGTTAATCCTGTTCTTGCTCGCGCAATGGATCGTATTTTCACGCTTCATGCTGACCATGAGCAAAATGCTTCTACATCTACAGTACGTCTTGCTGGTTCTACTGGTGCAAACCCGTATGCATGTATCTCTGCTGGTATCTCTGCACTTTGGGGACCTGCTCACGGTGGTGCAAACGAAGCAGTTCTTAAGATGCTTGATGAAATCGGTAGCGTTGAAAACGTTGCAGAGTTCATGGAAAAAGTTAAACGCAAAGAAGTTAAGCTTATGGGCTTCGGTCACCGCGTTTACAAAAACTTCGACCCACGCGCTAAAGTAATGAAGCAAACTTGTGACGAAGTTCTTGAAGCTTTAGGCATCAACGATCCTCAATTAGCACTTGCTATGGAACTTGAGCGTATCGCATTGAACGACCCGTACTTCGTTGAGCGTAAACTTTACCCTAACGTAGACTTCTACTCAGGTATCATCCTTAAAGCGATTGGTATCCCAACAGAAATGTTTACTGTAATCTTCGCTCTTGCTCGTACAGTTGGTTGGATCAGCCATTGGTTAGAAATGCACAGCGGTCCTTACAAAATCGGTCGTCCTCGTCAGCTTTATACTGGTGAAACTCAACGCGACATCAAACGTTAATATTCGAAAGAAAATTAATGAAAAAAAAGCTGCCTTCTGGCAGCTTTTTTATTTACGTCTTTTTCTACTTTAGGTCTATTCTTCTTCATACATAGTTAACAAGTGATGGCTAATTCCATCTGCTCGCAACCAAGCCAACTCATAGCTCGCTTTAGCCAAAGCTAAAACACGTCGTTCAAACTCACCCCATATTGTTTTAACTTGAGACTCCGAAATACCCAAACCACTCTCGTGTGCTAGATGTTTATTCTTTTCACATATTTTTAAGGCATGGTAAAGCTTACGACCCTGGCTCGCCCCTTCCATTAACCGAACACGCTTACTTAAAATAAAGCCTTCAACATGCTGTAAGTCTGCATGAGGCAACATCGGTACTAAGATTTGATTCAATTGATCATCTAAACGCTTCCATACAGCTAAACGCTGCTCTGCCGTATAAGTGTTCCATTGAATCACCTCGTGGTTAAAACGGCGACAACCACGACAAACCTGATCACCAAAAACTGTTGAACAACGCCCTGCACATGGGGTGAGAGAGAGCGTTCGATGATCATTACTCAAAACAAACTCCTTAAATAAACCATATACTTTTTATGGTTTTCTCGCTTATTACTAATTTTCGCGCTAAAATATGCGCCTTAAATTTCTATCTTAATACATTTGGAGTTTTCCATGAACGCTACTGTAGAACAGCTTGCACCTGTAGAACAGCAAGCGACCGCAGGTTGGGTTGTTGCAGCACTATATCAATTTAAAGAAGTTCAAGATCCTGCCGATCTTCAACAACGTTTATTAGACTTAGTGAAAACAATTAACCTCTGTGGAACTCTGATTGTAGCAGGTGAAGGAATTAATGGTACTGTTGCTGGTGATCGCGTAGCAATTGATACACTACATCAGTTTTTGCTCAATGAAGGCTTTGGCGCTATGGAATACAAAGAATCCCATAGTTCTGACAAACCTTTCCGCAAAATGAAAATTAAACTTAAAGAAGAAATTGTGACTTTAGGTGTTGAGGTTAAACCTCGTGACTTAGTCGGTCACTATCTTGATCCTAAAGAGTGGAATGATTTAATCGCACGTGATGATGTAATTTTAATCGACACACGTAATGATTACGAATATAAAGCGGGTACATTTAAGGGTGCAATTGATCCTAAAACAGAAACATTCCGTGAGTTTCCAGAATACGTCAAGAAAGAATTAGAGCAACATAAAGACAAAAAAATTGCGATGTTCTGTACTGGTGGTATTCGCTGTGAAAAATCAACTTCTTTACTTCTTCAAGAAGGATTTAAAGAGGTTTACCATCTTAAAGGCGGTATCCTTAAGTACCTAGAAGAAACCCCTGCTGATGAAAGCTTATGGGAAGGCGAATGCTTCGTATTTGACGGCCGTACTGCTGTAACTCATGGTGTAGAGGAAGGCGTGAATATTAAATGTCATGCTTGTGGTTGGCCTTTAACTCCTGAAGAGTCTGCTCTACCAAGTTACGAACACGGTGTTTCTTGCGTTTATTGCATCGACAAAACCACTGAAAAGCAAAAAGCTGGTTTCCGTATGCGCCAGTCACAAATTGCTGCTGCAAAGCGTAAACGTCTATAAAACTATAAAATAGTTTTCAAAGGGGCACTTAGATTTCTAACTGCCCTTTTTTATTTTATATCACTTAATTTTTCGTAATAAAAAACGCCCTAGAAAGGACGTTATTTATTATTTCTTCTAATAAATTAATTTGGCGTATGATACATCAAGTATAATTCATTCAAATTATCTGGGATTTCTTCTGCCAGCTCATCCATTAACTGTCCATTACGACGGAAAGATTCCATCTGTGGATCTTCTTCATCAATTCCACTAAATACCATCATTGGTAAAGTTAAATCAATTAATTGTTCTTCATATTCAGGTGCAAACCATGCATCTTCATTTAAGAACATCGCATCAACAAATCCAACACTCCAGTCGCCTAAGCTAGACTCAACATCAGCTTCTTCAATTTCAAACGGAAATTCAATTCCATTTTCATTTGCTAAGTCTTGTCGAATTGATTCTAACCACGCTTTGATCTGCTGAATAATTTCGGCAGGAACTTTCTTATGGTTATTATCGAATAATTCATCTAACCAACGATCAAACTGAGGGCCTACTGCAATTGCACACAGAAAACCATGAGTTGCAGCGAAATCCAGACCATACTCATTGTGGTCTCCATCTAGATATTCACTTAATTGGTCTAAATCTAACGCACTCATTGTGTTACCTGACTATAAAAAAGAAATCTACGATAGCATAGCATCTAAGCTGACGATGCCCTATTCAGATTTGATTAGTCTTCATCATCAAGATCATCATCGTCTAAATCGTAATCAAAATCTTTTAACTCACGCTCTAAACGGCGTTGAGCCAGTAGATCATCAATTAATCTACGTTTTTCTAATGATTCTTTCGCAGTGATTTTGCCTGATGACTCATCAAAACCGACATCATCATCATCACCGTAGTTATCATCTAATTCAAAATCTGTAGAAGACACTAAAACTACCTCTAATGAAAAAATGTGAATGGGTCTAGCCGCTATTTATCTTGGTTATTAAATCGTGTCAAGTTTTATTTATATTTTTTTCATTAAACTGCATATTTGTACTTTTTTTCGCCCAAAAAATTGTGTATTTATAAAGCTGAACTATTTTTTTGATCAAAAAAAAATTCTATGATTTTTTCGATGATTTAAGCTTGAAAAAAATGATTTTATCCCAATATTCAAAAAACAGACGTGAATTCAAAGATATTTTTTATTTAACGGTTACTGATCAAAGCCAAAACATTTCAAGCAAATTGTGCTATCATGCACGGTTTTTCACTGCCACAGATTCAACAAAGAGTAAGCAAAGATGAGCGATATGCATTCCCCTACTTCTCAAGTAGCGGCTCTGATTAGCCGAGGCAAAGAACAAGGTTACTTAACTTACGCTGAGGTTAACGATCATCTGCCGGACTCGATTACTGAAAGCGAACAGATTGAAGACATCATCCAAATGCTTCAAGACGTTGGTATTCCTGTACACGAGCGTGCACCTGAATCTGACGATACCATGTTCGGTGAGTCGGCTGACGCAACTGATGAGGTTGCTGAAGAAGAAGCTGCTGCCGTACTTGCATCGGTTGAAAATGAGCCTGGACGTACGACAGACCCTGTACGTATGTACATGCGTGAAATGGGTACAGTTGAGCTGTTAACCCGTGAAGGTGAAATCAGCATTGCCAAACGTATTGAAGAAGGTATCCGTGATGTCCTTAATTCAATTGCTTACTGGCCAAATGCTGTTGAAGTTGTATTAAAAGAATATAATGATTTTTTAACTGGCGAACGCCGTCTTGCAGATATTTTATCTGGCTACCTCGATCCTGAAACCGATGAAGATATCCCTGAAGTTTTAGAAGAAGTTGAAGAGCTTGAGGAAGAGGACGAATCATCTTCAAAATCAACCAAAGAAGTTAAGCTTGATGATGACGATGAAGAAGAAGAATCTGAAGGTGATGATGACTCTGAAGGCGATTCAGGACCAGACCCAGAAGTTGCAAAAGTTCGTTTTACTGAACTTGAAGCTGCTTGGGCTAAAACAAAAGCTGTTGTTGAAAAGCATGGTCGTAACAGTCCAGAGGCTGAAGAAGCTTTAGAAGCTTTAGCTACTGTGTTCATGATGTTTAAATTTACACCACGTTTATTTGACATCATCTCTGAAATGATTCGCGGTACACATGAGCAAATTCGTGCCAATGAACGTGAAATCATGCGTTATGCAGTACGTCGTGGCCGTATGGACCGTACTCAATTCCGTACATCTTTCCCTAAACAAGAATCTAATCCAGCTTGGTTAGATGAACAAATTGCTAAAGCACCTGCTGAAATTAAGGTGCATTTAGAAAAAGTTCGTCCAGATGTTTTAGCATTCCAGCAAAAGATTGCAGATATTGAGAAAGAGCTTAGTTTAAGCGTTGCTGAGATTAAAGATATCTCTAAACGTATGGCAATTGGCGAAGCGAAAGCACGTCGTGCCAAGAAAGAAATGGTAGAAGCCAACCTCCGTTTGGTAATTTCGATTGCGAAGAAATATACTAACCGTGGTTTACAGTTCCTTGACTTGATTCAAGAAGGGAACATTGGTTTGATGAAAGCTGTAGACAAGTTTGAATACCGTCGTGGTTATAAATTCTCGACTTATGCAACTTGGTGGATTCGTCAGGCGATTACCCGTTCGATTGCCGATCAGGCTCGTACGATTCGTATTCCAGTACACATGATTGAAACAATTAACAAGATCAACCGTGTATCTCGTCAATTGTTACAAGAAATGGGGCGTGAACCAACACCTGAAGAATTAGGTGAACGTTTAGAAATGGACGAAGTTAAGGTTCGTAAAGTACTTAAAATTGCTAAAGAGCCTATCTCAATGGAAACACCTATTGGTGATGATGAAGATTCACATCTTGGGGATTTCATTGAAGATCAAAACATCACTTCTCCAATTGATGCTGCGACTTCAGAAGGCTTAAAAGAAGCAACTCGTGAAGTATTGGAAAACTTAACTGAACGTGAAGCAAAAGTATTGAAGATGCGTTTTGGTATTGATATGCCAACCGATCACACACTTGAAGAAGTAGGTAAACAATTTGATGTAACACGTGAACGTATCCGTCAGATTGAAGCGAAAGCATTGCGTAAATTACGTCACCCTTCTCGTTCTGAACATTTACGCTCTTTCTTGGAAAATGACTAAGTTTTGAAAGCTTGAAATTTCAAAACCAAGCCCCATTTAATAGAAAGAGCTATAAACGCCTGCGATAATGCAGGCGTTTCAAATCATGAGGTAACTTATGTTAGACCGCACTCCATCTCGCGAACTACAAGAACATCTTTGGGTATTTCCGATGGATTATCCAATTAAACTTATTGGCGATGCGGGTGAAGAATTACGTGTTGCTGTAGTCGATATTTTGGTAAAGCATTTTCCAGACTTCGACCACTCAACATTAAAAGTTCAAGAATCTCGCACCGGCAAGTATCATTCTTTAACAGCACAATTGCGCTTTGAAGAATTAGAACAAGTTCATGCACTCTATGCTGACTTGGCTGCTTGTCCGCAGATTAGAACTGCGCTTTAATTTTAAGTTCTTCAATAAATACCACAGTCAGGCATTCTTACTGTGGTATTTTTTTGGAAATTTTATAACCTACTTACCACGAAAAACCTTACAAATATTTAGAAGTCCTTTTATAAAATCCTTTAAAATTACAAGGTTTTCGGCTTTTATCTAGTAGATATGATTTGGGTGCCGCATAAACTAATTATAGGAAGAGATTGTGATGAGCCTTGATAAACCTAACTTAATCATTCGGCAATGGAACGATTTACAAGATTATCAAAGCAAATTTGAAACCATGAAACTCTTAACAAATGAGCGAGATCAAGATACGCCCGATGAGTTATGGTTACTTCAACATCATAATGTTTTAACTCAAGGTCAAGCTGGTAAACCTGAACACATCCTAATTTCATCAGATATTCCTGTAGTGCAAACTGACCGTGGTGGACAAGTGACTTGGCATGGACCTGGTCAACTTGTTGCTTACTTCATGTTTGATCTTAATCGTCTAAAATGGAACGTACGAACATTGGTCAGTTTTGCTGAACAATTCATGATAGATGTTTTAAAAAAATACGGAATTGAAGCGTATGCTAAGCCTGATGCTCCAGGAGTATATGTCGATGGCCGTAAGATTGGTTCCTTAGGCTTTAAAATTCGTCGTGGCCGTAGCTATCATGGATTAGCATTAAACTTGGACTGTGCTTTAGACGGGTTCCAAACTATTAATCCTTGCGGTTACGCAGGCTTAGAAATGGTGCGTATACAAGATTTGGTGACTCCTTATCCATCATTCACTCAACTTTGCCAAGACTTTATTGAGTATATTAAGAACACGGGGTACTTTAATGACCCAAAAGTCAAAACCGAATAAATCGCTTTGCGATGAAATAAAAATGGATTAGAGTAATTACTCTAAATTTGCTTTTGCATAATTTTAACAAGGGATACGCGAGTGATTTCGACAAAAGCTGTAAAGCCTACTCTACAACTTGCCTACGTTAAGCTCATGATGGATGTTGTTGGTCGTGGCTTAGTCATGGCAAGTCAAGTGGACACTGAAATACAAGAGGAAGTATCTAAATTTCCTGTTCACTTTGTACTTTCAATGAATGTTTTCCCAAATGGACCAGCATTTTTTGCTCGAGTCACAGAAGACAAACAGTTAGAGCTACTCAAAAGAGCTGAAAGAAAGCCAGACTTAACTATTACATTCAAACATGTAACTCATGCCTTTTTAGTATTTTCTTTTCAAGAAAGTACTGCCCAAGCATTTGCGAATGACCGAATGATTGCTGATGGTGATGTATCTGCTGCCATTCGCTTAGTACGCTGTCTAAATAAAATGGAATCTCTCATTTTACCTAAATTGGTTGCGTCTCTTGCAGTCAAAGAATACCCAACCGAACTCACCCTAAAAGAAAAATTCAACGAAGCTGCAAATATTTACTTAAAAGTAGCTAAGTCCTATTTCAAGCGGAGCGCATAACATGGCTAAACCATATTACGAATTCTTTTGTCCTGTAAAAGTCATTGCTGGTAATGCTGCGTTAGAACATATTCCGTTTGAACTTGCGACTTTAGGTGCAAAACGCCCGCTCATCATTACAGATAAAGGTGTGCGCGCAAATGGCTTACTCAACCCGATTGAAGCTGCATTCAGCACAACTGATGCTGTCATTGGTCATGTGTTTGATGATGTTCCACCAGACTCAAGTTTAGAAGTCGTTCGTCTTGCCGCAGAAGCTTATCGCAAGAATAAATGCGATGCGATTATTGCTGTAGGTGGTGGTTCAGTTATCGACACTTCTAAAGCAACTAACATTTTAGTATCTGAAGGTGGAGATGACTTACTTCAATATTCTGGTGCACACAACCTACCAAAACCATTAAAACCATTTTTCGTAATTCCGACTACATCAGGTACGGGATCTGAAGTGACTATGGTTGCCGTGGTTTCAGATACGCAAAAGAATGTTAAATTGGCATTTGCTTCTTATTACTTAATGCCACATGCAGCGATTTTAGATCCACGCATGACACTTACATTGCCACCTCATTTAACTGCAATGACAGGTATGGATGCCTTAACACATTGTGTTGAAGCATATACATGTATGGCTGCCAATCCACTTAGCGATGCTTATGCAAGTGCTGGAATTAAAAAGATTAGTGAAAACCTATTTAATGTCCTAGAAAACCCAAATGACTCACAAGGTCGTTTAGAACTAGCACAAGCCTCTACAATGGCAGGTATTGCATTCTCAAACTCAATGGTAGGCCTTGTACATTCTTTAGGTCATGCTTTAGGTGCTGTTGCTCACCTGCCCCACGGTTTATGCATGAATTTATTCTTACCGTATGTGCTTGAATATAATAAGCAGGTAAATGGCCAGAAAATTGGTGAATTACTATTGCCATTAGCTGGTGCTGATATCTATGCACAAACTCCAGCAACTCAACGTGCAGACAGAGCGATTGCAACAATTTTGGCAATGCGTGATCGTTTATTTACCTTAACCAAGTTACCACGTACTTTACGTGAAACTGGCAAAGTAACTGAAGCACAGCTCGATGAAGTTGCAGAAAAAGCACTAAATGACGGCTCAATTATTTACAATCCTAAAGAAGCAAGCCTAAAAGATATCCGAGAGATCTTACAAAAGGCATGGTAATTCGATAGGTTAAACTCGAGCCTTAAATCTAAAGACCTGATTTTTATATAAAATCAGGTCTTTTTTATCACTGTGAATTTTTATTCATCTTTTTATTTGGAAATATGGCAAAAAATTTGCTAAAAAATCGATGAAAGTACTGACAATTTGCATCAATTTAGGATAGATTGGCGCACTTTATCTTTTTCTGTAGGGGGGATCGTTCGTCTCAAACGATCCTTAACACCAAGCTGATCCTTGATCAACGATTATGAGGATAACGCCGTTGACAAATTTATCTGGGACTAAACCAACAGCTAAACTTCAAAAGAATCTTGTGCTTTGGCACATTATTATTATTGGTTTAGCTTATATTCAGCCATTAACGTTATTCGATACTTTTGGTTTAGTATCAGAGCGAAGTGGCGGTCATGTACCAACTTCCTACATCTTTGCATTAGTCGCAATTTTATTAACATCGATCAGTTATGGACATATGATTAAGCGCTACCCTTCTTCTGGGTCAGCTTATACGTATGCTCAAAAATCAATTCACCCTAATGTTGGTTTTATGGTGGGTTGGTCTTCTTGGTTAGACTATTTACTGTCACCGCTTGTTAATATTATTTTGGCAGATATTTATCTAAGAGCTCTTTTTCCAGAGGTAAATAACTGGTTATGGGTGATTGGTTTAACCACCCTAATGACTGTTATTAACTTATTTGGTGCACGATTTGTCGCACGCTTTAACAGTACGATCGTTATTATTCAGCTTGGCGTAATTTTTTATTTCGTTTATCAGGTATACATTTTACTCACTCAAGGTGTATATGCAGATGGAACTTTAAATCCGGATAAAGCTGCCTTGTGGTCATTAACTCCTTTTTGGAACGACATGACATCTGTAAGTGCTTTAATTGCTGGTGCAACTGTACTCTGCTTCTCTTTCACAGGGTTTGATGCCTTATCTTCTCTTGCTGAAGAAACAAAAGATGCAGAGAAAACGCTGCCAAAAGCTATTTTTACGACAGCATTACTTGCAGGTATTATTTTCATTGTAAGTACTTACTTCATCCAATTATATTTCCCTAGTAACCCAAATACTTACTTCAATCCTCTGGATGAATCACAGCCTGTGATGGTTGCTGCGATTGGTAGTATTGCGTTTAAAACTTTGGTTTTATATTTTGCTGTAGTTGCTGTTATGGCATCAGGTATTTCTGCTCATGCTGGTGTATCTCGTTTAATGTATGTAATGGGACGTGACGGCGTAATCAATAAGAAATTATTTGGTCATATTAGTCCAAAATTACATACTCCAACTTACAACATTCTTATTGTAGGTGTAGTTGCCTTATCTGCTGGTTTCTTAGATCTTGAGCATATTGTCAACTTAATTAGTTTTGGTGCTTTAACCGCCTTTAGTTTTGTTAACTTCTCTGTTATTTCTCGCTATGCATTAAGAGATGGCAAGAACAAAACGTTTAAAGACATCATCAACTATATTGTTATACCAACACTTGGTTTTGCTAGTGTGTTTATGATGTGGCTAGAAATTGATAAGCTTGCCTTACAAATTGGCTTAGCTTGGGCCGTTATTGGTGTAGGTTATTTGGCCTACAAAACCAAAGGTTTCAAATATAATGCTCCACAGCATAATGAACACGAATAATAAAAAAGGCGCTTAAAGCGCCTTTTTTATTATCAAATTAACCAAAAATTTTGTTCACAATATTTTGTACACGTTGAGCATAGAGTTTCGCTGTTTCAAGGTCTCCAGCAGGGACTTCCTCTACACTTGCATCAGAAGGCGATTGAACTAAAAGTCCAACTGAACCACCTAAGTTATTTACATCTTCACGTGTTGCATCTTTTGTATTCGCTGGTAATAAACCAAGGCTTACCCAAATTCCACCATGTTGCGATGCTAAAGTCTGTAATTGAATAAGCGTAACCTGCTTATCCCCATTTAAGCTCGCGCTGTTTGTGAAGCCTGCAAATACTTTATCTTGCCAACCACGTGTAAACCAAACTTTTGAAGTTGCATCAGCAAACTTTTTAAACTGCCATGGTGCTGTACCCATATAAGTCGGAGCACCAAAAACAATCCCCTTCGCATCATTTAATGTCTGCCAATCTTGCTCAGTAATATTACCTTCTTGATCAATTTGGATAAGCTGAGCATTAATTTCGTTTGCAAACGTTTCAGCCACTACTTTAGTGTGGCCATAACCAGAGAAATATACAACCGCGATATTAGAGTTAGACATGGGAGCAAACCTTTGTTTTATTAAATTCCACTTTATGATATATTTTAGAAACTAGGTGTCAATTAGTTACTAACTGGTAACTATGGTAATTTTTTAAGAAATTAGCAGGTAAATAGTATGAATGAATGTCTAAAATATAATGTTTTTCAACAACATTGCCCTGCTCGTTTATTTTTTGAAAAAATTGCAGATAAGTGGGTTTTATTAATTTTAAATGTGCTTGAAGAGGAAACTCAGCACTTCAACTTGCTCAAAAAGAATATTCAAGGTATTTCGCCTAAAGTCTTATCACAGAAGTTAAAAATGCTGGAAAGAGATGGTTTTATTGAGCGTAAAATTCAGAATACGTCTCCTATTCGTGTTGATTACTCACTCACTTCTCTGGGGCAAAATGTCGCTTCAATGGCATTCCAATTAAAGGAATGGGCCGAAACCAATATTGAACAGGTTTTAGCAGCCCAAATGACTTATGATGAAAAAGTGCTAGAACAGGCTTAATTGGAGTTATATAAAAAAATAAGGCCACAACTGTGGCCTTATTTTTATTTAAAAACTATTAACTTATCCTAAGTTTTTAAAACCCTGCTGACGCCATGCTTCATAAACAATCACAGCCGTTGCATTAGATAAATTTAAACTTCTTGAGTTTTCAGCCATCGGCAAACAAATCCACTGTTCTTGTGGAAACATCAAGCGAACATGCTCAGGCAAGCCGCGTGTTTCCGGCCCCATCAGTAAAGCCACAGGTCGATTCAAATCAACTGTATGCGGAGTTGCAGAACCTTTAGTGGTGAGTGGAAAAACATGCTCAACCCCTTTAGCTTTCAGGTCAGCAAGGCAAAGTTCTATGTTGTCCCAAATTTGCATACGTGCCCATTCATGATAATCAAGGCCTGCTCGTTTGAGCTTTTTATCATCTAGCTCGAAACCCAAAGGCTTGACTAGATGTAACTGTGCACCAGTATTAGCACATAAACGAATGATATTGCCTGTATTGGCAGGAATTTCAGGCTCGTATAGGACAACATGAATCACAAATTTTCTCGACTTTAATGACCAACAATAAACTCAAATGAACTTATTGCCATTTTAACTGTTCACGTAAATTCACCACTTCACCAATAATGGTTAAAGTCGGTGCTACAATATGATGTTCAGACACTTTTGTTGCGATATCAGCTAATGTTCCAACTACAACTTTCTGGTCTGGTGTGGTTCCCTTAGAGATTAAAGCTACCGGCATATCAGCACGTTGGCCATGAGCAATAAGTTGCTCACAAATGCGTTCTAAACCAACTAGCCCCATATATAAAACCAAAGTTTGATTTTCATAAACCAACTCATTCCAAGGAAGTTCAGGTGAACCTTCCTTTAAATGCCCAGTCAAGAAACGAACACTTTGTGCATAATCACGATGTGTTAATGGGATGCCCGCATAAGCTGAACAGCCTGATGCTGCTGTTATGCCTGGTACAACTTGGAAAGTGACATTCGCCTCAACGAGCTCTTGAATTTCTTCACCACCACGCCCAAAGATAAACGGATCCCCCCCCTTTAAACGACAAACACGCTTTCCTTTTTGAGCATATTCAACCAGTAAAGCATTGATGCCATCTTGGGGAACGGAGTGATTTGAACGCGCTTTACCGACATAAATTTTAGTCGCATCACGACGGCAAAGCTCTAAAATGGGTGCAGAAACAAGACGATCATAAATCACAACATCAGCTTGCTGCATAAGACGTAATGCTTTTAGTGTCAGTAACTCTGGATCACCCGGTCCAGCACCTACCAAATAAACTTCACCCTTAGGTGCAGTCCATTCTGTTAAGGCTTGCTGAATCAAACCATTTGCAACTTCCAAATTGTCATTAAAAACCTGTTCTTTTAATGGGCTAGCATAGAGATTTTCCCAAAAAATCCGACGCTCATCTGGATTGGGAATTTTTTCTTTTACCTGCTTACGCCACTGACCAGAAAACTCAGCCAACTTACCCATGCCATGCGGAACAATTGTTTCTATTTGAGTACGAAGTTGTCTTGATAAAACTGGTGATGCACCATTTGAAGCGACAGAAATAATTAACGGAGAACGATCAATAATAGCTGGAACCATAAAGCGACAATGTGGAATATCATCAACACTATTGACCAATAAATTACGCGCTTCACATTGTTCAAAAACAGCTTTATTCACTTGCGCATCATTAGTTGCAGCAATCACTAATCGATATGGTGTATTTAATATTTTTTCAGCAAAGGACTCGGCAAAATACTCTCCGCCTGTCGTTTTGACTAACTGTAAAAGCTGCTCTTCAATTGCGGGAGCAATAATATCGATTACTGCTCCCGCCTTGGCTAAAAGGTTTGCTTTGCGCAATGCAATATGCCCACCACCCACAATCAGACAATGTTGCTGTTGCAACTTTAAAGAGATTGGAAAAATATCCACCTTAAACCTCTACATTAATCATCTGATTTGGGTTAAGCAAAAACCGTGCACAATTTAGATGCAAAGCTTAGTCAATAAACGTTGCACCACCCATATATGGGCGTAATACTTCTGGAATCTCGATAGAACCGTCTTCACGTTGGTAATTTTCCATTACAGCAAGCAAAGTACGTCCAACTGCCAGACCTGAACCATTTAGTGTGTGCACCAATTCGGTCTTCTTTTGATCCATTCTGTAGCGCGCCTTCATGCGGCGTGCCTGAAAATCACCCATATTAGAGCAGCTAGAGATTTCACGATAAGTATTTTGGCTTGGAACCCAAACTTCTAAGTCGTAAGTCTTAGTTGCACCAAAGCCCATGTCACCACCACAAAGCAAAATCTTGCGGTATGGCAAACCTAGTGCCTGCAAAATGCCCTCAGCATGTGCAGTAAGCTCTTCAAGTGCTTGCATAGATGTTTCAGGTTTAACGATTTGCACCATCTCAACTTTATCAAATTGATGCTGACGAATTAAACCACGGGTATCACGACCATAAGAACCAGCTTCACTACGGAAACATGGCGTATGCGCTGCATATTTTAAAGGCAAACGTTCGGTATCAATAATCTCATCACGAACGAAGTTAGTAACTGGAACTTCTGCTGTAGGGATGAGGTAATATTCTTTTTCACCTTGAAGTTTGAATAAATCTTCTTCAAATTTTGGCAACTGACCAGTACCACGAAGTGAATCAGCATTGACCAAATAAGGCACGTAAGCTTCTGTATAGCCATTCTTTAAAGTATGGGTATCAAGCATAAACTGCGTTAATGCACGTTGTAGGCGTGCTAAAGAACCTTTCAGTACGCTAAAACGTGAACCAGTCAATTTAGTAGCAGTTTCAAACTCTAAACCACCCATCCACTCACCTAAGTCAGTATGGTCTTTGATTTCAAAATCAAACTGACGAGGCGTACCCCATTTTGAGATTTCAACGTTATCATCTTCATCTTTACCAGCAGGAACAGACTCATCTGGTAAGTTAGGAATACTCAACGCTTTTTGTTCAATCTCGTTTTGTAACTCTGACAAAGCAACTTCAGCAGCTTTAATTTCGTCGCCAATGGCTTGCATACGCGCCATGATTTCAGAAGCATCACCACCGGATTTTTTAATCTGACCCACTTGTTTTGCACCGGCATTACGTTCTGCCTGCAATTTTTCAGTTTTTGATTGCAAATCTTTACGGCGAGTTTCTAAAGAAGCCCATTCTTGAACATCTAATTGAACACCGCGTTTTGCCAAAGCCGCATTAACGGCTTCAATATTATTTCTGAGTAACTTAGGGTCGATCATAATCAATCATAATATGGGTAAAAAACTGGCTATAGTGTAAGGCCTTAACACTAAAAAATATAGTGATCATCTTCATAACGAATAGCTTTCACACAATTCTTAGAATAGATCACTTATTTTAAAAGTTATAGTTTGGCACACTTGGCAAATACTCAGGTTTAATGAACTTACCCGCTTCAAAATATGGCAGCGTTAATTCAGACATTCCCTCTGCATATGAAGCCAGCTCATAAATTGGATAGACAAATACAATGCCATTAGCACCATAGTAGAAATTATCGCTTAGCTGAAGTTTTTCACGGCTAATATTGTGTGCTTGAAGCCAATTTATATTTGCTTCAAAAAGAGCATCAACCAATTGTTTTTCAACATCTGGCTGAATAAGTTCAGCAACAGTAATGTGCTTTTTATTTAATAAATCAAAATTTACAAATTCTTGATGAGACATGCCGTGTGCGGCACCAGCTGAGTACGAATAAGTCTGTAATGCAAAGGTGGCAAGGTTATAGTTTTGCCCTAAATAGCGAACATAAATTGCACTCTGACTTGAACTTGGTTCACCTTCAGGTACTTCAACTGGTTGATCGGCTAAATTTGCAAAAGCATTCGGATCTGCTTTCTTTATACGATTGGTGAAGTAATCATTAATCCATTTTTGATTGGTCTGTACTGTTTGAAAATCATACTCAGTACAACCATCTTCTAAGCAAACTTTTGATTTTGGCAATTTTACTGGGATTACTTTTGCTTGAATTACAGGAACACCAGCCTCTTTCGTTTCTTTAACTTTTGCAGTCGAAGCAGCCTGCTCCTCTTTGGCTGCTGACTTTGGTTGGCAACCAGTCACAATTGCCATTGCAGCCATTAATGGAAGAATACAAATAATTTTCTTATCGTAAAGTCGCATAATAATCCCCATGAATATACCTCTAACACTATACAAAGCGTAAGAATAAGACGGGGTTAAAAAATGTATCTGTTTCTCTTATATAAAAAAAGCTACCTTTTACGGTAGCTTTTTTGAAGAGGCTTTAATTATTGGTCAATAACATCTGTACCTTTTGGAGGTGTAAAGTTAAAGACTGATGCCGGAATTGAAGCATTTACTTTAACGTTCTTAAAGCGTACATAGGTGGTTTGACCTAATGAGTCTTGTAATACCATAAGTGTAGGTGCTTTATTTGCTCCGAAGCTAATCGTTAAGCTTTGGAATGCCCCATCTTCTTTTTTAGGGAATAATGTGAAATAAAGTTTAGATTTATCGGGTTGTGTTACACGATAAGACTTCATGATTTGGTTGGTATTACCAGAGAGTAATAATGCTGGTGTATCTGCAACCTGATCATCTAAGCTTTGGCGGACCGCTTGTTGTAAATCTGGATCATAGATCCAAACTGTTTTTCCGCTCGTTACAATAGTTTGTTTAGCAGGACTTACTGTTTCCCAATAAAATTTCCCCGGACGCTCAACTTTCATTGAGCCTTTAAATGTCTGGTTCATATGCTGTGCACTTAAACTCTTTTTCTGTGCCACAGTTTTTGTATTGGCTTTAGTTGTTTGTTCAAAGTCGGCAGTCAAACGCTGTAAACCTGATAACTGATTAACCAGGTTCCCAATTGCCTGTTGCTCCGGTGCTGCTACAGGCGCAGCAAACACTGTAGTACTCATTACAGGAGCAAGCACTGACGCGCTAAGTGTAATAGCACACATAGTTTTACGAAGCATATTCATGTCATCACCTTTTTAGTTGCTGTAAGACAACTTACTCTCTTTCAAAGTTATGAAACTGAGTAAGCTCTTAATTCAAGACTCATATTAACCGACAAACTCTGTGCTAATCATTGAGAAAATAAGATATTTTGTTATGTTATTCATGTTGTTTGTAGAATTTCATTCATCATGATGAAGATGAATAAAAATAAATGCCATAAAAAAAGCCCACAAAATGTGGGCTTTTTTCGAGCTAAAACTTATACAGTTTCAACTTTTACGTAGCGACGGCCAAATTGACCTTTCACTTCGAATTTTACTACGCCGTCAGCAGTAGCAAATAAAGTATGGTCACGGCCCATACCAACATTTGCACCAGCGTGGAACTCTGTACCACGTTGACGAACGATGATGTTACCAGCAGTTACAGCTTGACCGCCGTAAACTTTAACACCTAACATTTTTGGGTTTGAATCACGACCGTTCTTCGTCGATCCACCGGCTTTTTTAGTTGCCATGTCTCTTACTCCTCGTGATTAGCCTGAAATACCAGTAATTTTCAACTCAGTGAACCATTGACGGTGACCTTGTTGTTTACGGTAGTGTTTACGACGACGCATTTTGATGATGCGGATTTTGTCGTGACGACCATGACCAATCACTTCTGCAGTTACTTTAGCGCCAGCTACAACTGGAGCACCGATTTGAATGTTGTCACCGTTTACAACCATTAATACATCATCAAATGTAATAGTCGCACCAGATTCAGCTTTCAATAATTCAACTTTAAGGGTTTCACCCTCAACTACACGGTGCTGTTTACCACCGCTTTGGATTACTGCGTACATAATGTACTCCAATCAGCCCGTGTCGTCGTGTCGATAAAGGGATATATCGATCTTAAAACGATCGCCACTGGGGTTATACAAGGCGACAGATTTTAAGTGAAATTTGATCAAACGACAAGTATTTTCTATCTATCAGTAAAGCATGATCCCCTATTCTTACAAAATCAAACAGCTTGGACTGGAATTTAGCAGTTTTCATTGATTCTGAATGAAAATTAAAATACAGTTCCAAACACAAATTGCGTCAAGAACAAGTTGTATTAATGCTGATGTCATTAAATTTATTGTTTTGCCGAAAACATCGTATTTTGCTTAAATAAAGAACAAAAAACGCTTAAAAACAATAGAAATGATTAATATCAGCCACTTGTTAACCTGTGCAACACATCTTTAATTGATACACTAACGCCACTTATCTACCAATACGGGGTTTTTCTTCATATGGTCATCGATTTCAAGCAAGACATTCTTGCGCCTGTTGCTTCAGACTTCGCTGCGATGGATCACTTGATTAATGAAGGAATTAGCTCAAAAGTCGGTTTAGTCATGTCTGTCAGCAAACACGTCGTTGAAGCTGGCGGAAAGCGTATGCGTCCAATCATGTGTTTGCTTGCAGCACGTGCTTGTGGTTTAGATAACATGGCAAATGCACAGCGTTTAGCTGCAATCATTGAAATGTTACATACCGCGACACTGGTCCATGATGATGTGGTAGATGAATCTGGGCTTCGTCGTGGTCGCCCTACAGCAAATGCAACGTGGAACAATCAGACAGCTGTTTTAGTCGGAGACTTCTTGATTGCTCGTGCTTTCGATTTACTAGTCGATTTAAACAACATGACTTTATTGAAAGACTTTTCAACAGGTACATGTGAAATTGCTGAAGGTGAAGTATTACAACTTCAATCACAGCATCAACCAGATACAACTGAAGAAACTTATTTAAAAATTATTCATGGTAAAACATCTCGCCTGTTTGAGCTGGCTACAGAAGGTGCTGCTATTTTGGCAGGGCAAGAAGCGTACCGTGAGCCATTAAGATTGTTTGCTGGTCATTTTGGTAATGCATTCCAAATTATTGATGATATTTTAGACTATACCTCTGATGCTGAAACATTAGGTAAAAATATTGGTGATGATTTAATGGAAGGTAAGCCAACTTTACCGTTAATTTCTGCATTAGCACGCTCAACAGGTGAAGAGTATGCGATTATTCGTCGCAGTATCGCAACTGGTGGAGTAGACCAACTATCTCAGGTCATCGAAATTGTACAGAAGTCTGGTGCTTTAGATTATTGCAACCAACGTGCCCAAGAAGAAACAGAAGCAGCACTGCAAGCTTTATCAAACCTACCCGATACACCGTATCGTCAGGCTTTGATTAACTTAACTCAGCTTGCGTTACATCGAATACAATAGATATTATTTTGCCTATGCATATAAATTTTTCAGATCTTTTTTTAAAAATAGAGAAGCAGCTTGAGGATCCTCGAGCTGTCATTGATGAAAATCTACTGATTGAACTCGTCAATGTCATCCGACCATCCAACCCACAAGATACGGATGAAATTAAGAAAAAAATACAGGCTTTTATTGAAAGTCTTTTGCGCACACCTACAGCGCCCTTCTTACTACAAACTTTTTTATTACGTTTAATTAATCGCTATAAGCAAGTTAGTTTATATGCTGATAGTGGAATTTTGTCTTTAGATGGTTTCTGGAACCAGCTTGGGCAAAGACTCGGAGCACATTTTTTACCTTTAATAGAAGATGCAAGCCAACTCAAAATATTAATTGGAAAAATTTTCTATTTAGAAAGTGACAAAATCTGGCTCAATAATATTGATGATGAAGATTGGGCAAATTTATTTAGCGTTATTGGGCAAAGCCAAAGTAATGTCGATGAGAAGTTAGTCATTCAAAGTGAAATGATTAAAGCCATTACAGTCCTATCTTATCGAATTAGTGGAATTGGTCTTTATCCCGAATTTATTAACGCTCAGCCAGAATTAACAGAATATGAGTCGCCGTTTTTAGTTCAGAACCGTGAAATTATTGAGTTTATTGAAAAGTATAAAAAACAAGAAATTTCTGAACATGAAATTGCAGTTATTTCCCCGCCCGATGCATCACAAGCATTTGTTATGTTGGAACAATGCCGAGATGTGGTTTTAAAGATTCGCCGTGCAACCAAAAGAATTGGTGTCAGCTTAAGTTTGACTTACTTACTGTCATTACTTGAGCAATGTCTTGATCGAATTGAGTTATTACTTTATCTGGTCGTAGATAACACTAAAGGAAAATATGTTTCTTTAGGACATCTGATTTCCGATTTAACCAAGGCACATTACAGCGAAAAAAGTGTTCGCTCATTACTCAGTACGACTAGTGAACTCATTGCCTTTCAGGTTACAGAAAATGCCAGCCGAACAGGTGAACATTACGTAAGTACGGATACCAAAGGCTTTTGGGGAATGTATAAAGCTGCCGCTGGTGCAGGTGTCATTATTGCCTTTATGGCATCTTTAAAAATTCTTGCTGCAAGAATGACAATGGCCCCGCTCATGCAAGCTTTTACTTTCAGTATGAATTATTCCCTAGGTTTCATTCTGATTCATGTTCTGCATTTTACAGTTGCGACTAAGCAGCCCGCTATGACGGCGGCGGCTCTTGCTGCAACAGTACAGCAACGTAAAGGCTCTAAAACGGCTCAAATTGCAGAGTTAGCGGCGCTTATTATTAATATTATCCGAACGCAATTTATTGCTATTTTGGGCAATATTTCAATTGCGATTCCTACTGCGGCACTCATCACTTTTGCATGGCAATTTTATCTTGATGAACCGTTATTAACCCATACTAAAGCCACTTATCTTCTACACAGTCTAAATCCATTCACTTCACTAGCAGTTCCACATGCAGCAATTGCTGGAGTCTGTTTGTTTTTGTCAGGTCTCATTGCAGGATACTTTGACAACATGGCTGTTTACCGAAAAGTCGGCCCGCGCCTAAGAGCACATCGCCGTTTAGCTAGCTGGTTTGGGCAAGATCGCCTTAACCGTTTTGCTGAATATATTGAACGTAATTTAGGTGCGTTAGCCGGTAACTTCTTATTCGGTATTATGCTAGGAAGTATGGGGACCATAGGCTTTATCCTAGGTCTACCTTTAGATATTCGCCATATTGCCTTTGCATCCGCTAACTTTATTCAAGGTTTAATGACTATTAACGGCAGCCCAGATATCGGACTGATTATCGTGTCCTTTCTTGGTGTACTATGCATTGGTCTCACTAACTTATTTGTGAGTTTCACCTTAACGATTATTGTGGCATTACGAGCGCGTCGAGTCCGTTTTGAACAATGGAAACCTTTAGCCAAATTGGTCATGACCCATTTTTTAACTCGCCCAAGCGATTTTTTCTGGCCACCAAAACAACCATTAGAACTTGAAGAAAACACCTCAACAAATAACGGGAAAAAAGCAGACCACTAAGAATTTTGCTTTGCACACAAAATGTGATTTTCGTCAATTTTGTTGTGATTGTTTTTCCAAATGTTAAAAAATTTTCAAAATGAATTTACGATGATCTATCAGGCTTGAAAAAAAGTGTACTGGCAAGTACACTTTTAACGGCTTTCAGTAGTAGACACTGCTTGAACAAGCAAAGGTATATACATGCCCTATTTATTGCTTTTTATTGGTTGTATTTTTTTAGGTTTAGGTGTTCTTGGTCTTTTTGTACCAAGACTTCAATCTTTGGATCTTCTCACCGTTCAAATATTGAGCGAAAATCGATCAGATTATCTTAACTCTATTACGACCTTTCTAGCACGTGTAGGTGGTATGCCTTTTGTATGTTTTTTATCCTTATTGGTGTGTATATATCAAGCATGGTATAAAAAATATATTACTGTTATTTTCATTAGCGTGGGTGTTCTTGGCAGTATCATCACGGGTTGGCTGCTCAAGTGGTGTGTTGACCGTCCAAGACCTCCACAGGTATATCATATTGTCGAAAGTTATGGTGCATCGTTCCCAAGTGCACATAGTGTTTATGCATCAACACTGGCTTGTATGGCAATGATAATGTTATGCCATAAGCCCAACACTAACTCTCCTTATATCATTTTGATTTCCTGTCTTTGGTTTATCTGCATGGGGCTTTCAAGAATATATGCTGGAGTTCATTTTCCAACAGATGTACTCGCCGGTTGGGGCATAGGTTTTATTTGGATTGCACTGCTTTGGCTCTGGTTATTACAAACACAAAGTAGGTTAAGTAGAAAACAAATATATTTTTAGATTTTATCTAAACGAGGTGGAACAATGATGTCGGCTAAGCTTTGGGCTCCTGCCCTTACTGCTTGCGCATTAGCAACAAGTATCGCACTTGTTGGTTGTAGCAAAGGCTCCGATGAGAAACAGCAAGCTGCTGCTGCTCAGAAAATGCCGCCTGCAGAAGTAGGTGTTATTGTTGCTCAACCACAAAGTGTTGAACAAAGTGTTGAACTCTCCGGCCGTACTTCAGCATATCAAATTTCTGAAGTTCGCCCTCAAACAAGTGGTGTGATTTTAAAACGCTTGTTTGCTGAAGGAAGTTACGTTCGTGAAGGACAGGCTCTATATGAACTGGATTCTCGAACTAACCGTGCAACGCTTGAAAATGCAAAGGCTACCCTTTTACAACAACAGGCAAATCTAGCTTCACTACGTACTAAGTTAAACCGTTATAAGCAACTTGTTTCAAGTAACGCTGTATCTAAACAAGAATATGACGACTTACTTGGTCAGGTTAATGTTGCCGAAGCACAAGTTTCTGCTGCAAAAGCGCAAGTAACGAATGCAAATGTAGATCTTGGCTACTCTACAATTCGCTCACCAATTTCTGGTCAGTCTGGACGTTCTTCTGTAACAGCTGGTGCTTTAGTGACTGCCAACCAAACTGATCCGTTAGTGACGATTCAACAGTTAGACCCAATCTATGTTGACATTAACCAGTCTAGTGCCGAGTTATTACGTTTACGTCAACAACTTAGCAAAGGTAGTTTGAACAATAGTAACAACACGAAAGTGAAATTGAAGCTCGAAGATGGTTCAACCTATCCAATCGAAGGACAACTTGCTTTCTCTGATGCTTCTGTAAATCAGGATACAGGAACGATTACTTTACGTGCCGTATTCTCGAACCCGAATCATCTGTTACTTCCAGGCATGTATACCACTGCACAGATTGTTCAAGGTGTAGTTCCTAATGCTTACCTGATTCCTCAAGCTGCAATTACACGTTTACCTACAGGTCAAGCTGTAGCAATGCTTGTTAATGCCAAAGGTGCTGTTGAGAGTCGTCCTGTTGAAACCTCTGGTGTTCAAGGACAAAACTGGATTGTAACTAACGGTCTTAAAGCTGGTGATAAAGTGATTGTTGACGGTGTTGCCAAAGTTAAAGAAGGGCAAGAAGTTTCAGCAAAACCTTACCAAGCTCAACCAGCGAATCCACAAGGTGCAGCTCCAAATGCGACAAAACCGGCTCAATCAGGTAAACCTCAAGCAGAACAGAAAGCATCTAATGCATAAGGGGTAGATTGAATGGCACAATTTTTTATTCATCGCCCCATTTTTGCGTGGGTGATTGCATTAGTCATTATGTTGGCAGGTATTCTCACGCTAACAAAAATGCCTATTGCACAGTATCCGACGATTGCACCACCGACAGTTACAATTGCTGCAACTTATCCTGGTGCATCTGCTGAGACTGTTGAAAACACTGTAACCCAGATCATTGAACAACAAATGAATGGTCTAGATGGTTTACGCTACATTTCATCTAACAGTGCTGGTAACGGTCAGGCCTCTATTCAATTAAACTTTGAACAAGGTATTGATCCAGATATTGCACAGGTTCAGGTTCAAAACAAATTGCAATCTGCAACTGCGCTTTTACCTGAAGATGTACAGCGTCAAGGTGTAACAGTAACTAAATCTGGTGCAAGCTTCTTGCAAGTTATTGCATTCTACTCACCAGATAACAGCCTTTCTGACTCGGACATTAAAGACTACGTAAACTCATCAATTAAAGAACCGCTTAGCCGTGTTGCTGGTGTGGGTGAGGTACAGGTCTTTGGTGGTTCATACGCAATGCGTATCTGGCTTGATCCAGCTAAGTTAACCAGTTATCAACTTACTCCTAGTGATATTGCGACAGCTTTACAAGCGCAAAACTCACAAGTGGCAGTAGGTCAATTAGGTGGTGCACCAGCTGTACAAGGTCAAGTGCTTAACGCAACAGTGAATGCGCAAAGTTTGCTGCAAACACCTGAACAGTTTAAAAATATCTTCTTAAAGAACACAGCATCTGGTGCTGAGGTTCGTTTAAAAGATGTTGCGCGTGTAGAATTAGGCTCTGATAACTATCAGTTTGACTCGAAGTTTAATGGTAAACCTGCTGGTGGTCTTGCAATTAAAATTGCAACTGGTGCCAACGCACTTGATACCGCAGAAGCTGTCGAACAACGTTTATCTGAATTACGTAAGAACTATCCAACAGGTCTTGCAGATAAACTAGCTTATGACACGACTCCATTTATTCGTCTTTCAATTGAAAGTGTTGTACACACATTAATTGAAGCGGTAGTTTTAGTATTCATTGTGATGTTCTTGTTCTTACAGAACTGGCGCGCAACGATTATTCCAACACTTGCTGTACCTGTTGTTGTGTTAGGTACATTTGCTGTTATTAATATCTTTGGCTTCTCAATTAACACCTTAACCATGTTCGCCATGGTATTGGCAATTGGTCTTCTGGTCGATGACGCCATCGTTGTGGTCGAAAACGTCGAACGTGTTATGAGTGAAGAGCATACCGATCCGGTCACGGCGACGTCACGATCAATGCAACAGATTTCTGGCGCGTTAATTGGTATTACAAGCGTATTAACAGCCGTATTCGTACCAATGGCATTCTTTGGTGGTACAACTGGTGTAATTTACCGTCAGTTCTCGATTACCCTTGTAACAGCAATGGTTCTATCGTTAATTGTAGCGTTAACATTTACACCGGCACTTTGTGCAACCATTTTAAAACAGCATGATCCTAACAAAGCACCAAGCAATAATATTTTTGCTCGTTTCTTTAGAGGCTTTAACAATGGTTTTGACCGCATGTCGCATAGCTACCAAAATGGTGTTAACCGCATGCTTAAGGGCAAAATCTTCTCTGGCGTGCTTTACGCTGTAGTTATTGCTTTATTAGTGTTCTTGTTCCAAAAACTCCCATCTTCATTCTTACCAGAAGAAGATCAGGGTGTGGTAATGACACTTGTTCAATTACCGCCAAATGCAACGCTTGACCGTACAGGTAAAGTGATTGACACCATGACAAACTTCTTCATGAATGAAAAAGATACTGTGGAATCTATTTTCACCGTTTCGGGCTTCTCATTCACAGGTGTGGGTCAAAATGCTGGTATCGGCTTCGTTAAATTGAAAGACTGGAGTGAACGTACTTCACCAGAAACTCAAATTGGTGCATTGATTCAGCGTGGTATGGCATTGAACATGATCGTTAAAGACGCATCTTACATCATGCCTTTACAGCTTCCAGCAATGCCTGAACTCGGTGTAACAGCCGGATTCAACTTGCAACTTAAAGATTCAAGTGGTCAAGGCCATGAGAAACTTATTGCCGCACGTAATACGATCTTAGGTTTGGCTGCACAAGATAAACGTCTTGTGGGTGTTCGCCCTAATGGTCAAGAAGATACACCTCAGTATCAAATTAATGTAGACCAAGCTCAAGCTGGAGCGATGGGTGTGAGTATTGCCGAAATTAACAATACAATGCGTATTGCATGGGGTGGCTCATACATTAACGACTTCGTTGACCGTGGGCGTGTGAAAAAAGTTTATGTTCAAGGTGATGCTGGTAGCCGTATGATGCCTGAAGACTTAAACAAGTGGTATGTACGTAATAACAAAGGCGAAATGGTACCGTTCTCTGCATTTGCTACTGGCGAATGGACATATGGTTCTCCACGTCTTGAACGTTATAACGGCGTGTCATCGGTTAACATTCAAGGTACACCTGCACCTGGCGTGAGCTCTGGTGACTCAATGAAAGCGATGGAAGAAATTATTGCTAAGTTACCATCTATGGGCTTACAAGGTTTCGACTATGAATGGACAGGTTTATCACTTGAAGAACGTGAGTCTGGTGCTCAAGCTCCATTCTTATATGCGCTTTCATTGTTAATCGTTTTCCTTTGCTTGGCTGCATTGTATGAAAGCTGGTCTATTCCGTTCTCGGTTTTACTTGTGGTACCACTCGGTATTATTGGTGCAATCGTATTAACTTACTTGGGTATGATTATTAAAGGAGATCCAAATCTCTCAAATAACATTTACTTCCAGGTAGCTATGATCGCGGTAATCGGTCTTTCTGCAAAAAATGCGATCTTGATTGTTGAATTCGCAAAAGAGCTGCAGGAAAAAGGTGAAGACCTGATTGAAGCAACTTTACATGCTGCAAAAATGCGTTTACGTCCAATTATCATGACTACGCTTGCCTTCGGTTTCGGTGTACTTCCGCTTGCCCTTTCAACAGGCGCAGGTGCAGGAAGTCAACACTCTGTTGGTTACGGTGTACTTGGTGGCGTACTCAGTGCAACGTTCTTAGGTATCTTCTTTATCCCTGTATTCTATGTGTGGATTCGTAGTATCTTTAAGTACAAACCAAAAACCATAAACACTCAGGAGCATAAATCGTGATGCAAAACGTATGGTCTATTTCAGGTCGTAGCATTGCGGTATCTGCACTTGCGCTTGCTTTGGCAGCTTGTCAAAGCATGCGCGGCCCAGAACCAGTTGTGAAAACCGATATTCCACAAAGCTATGCATATAGCGCTTCTGGTACGTCTATTGCTGAACAGGGTTACAAACAGTTCTTTAGCGATCCTCGTTTGCTCGGAGTGATTGATTTGGCACTTGCCAACAACCGCGACTTACGTACAGCAACGCTCAATATCGAACGTGCTCAACAGCAATATCGAATTACACAGAACAATCAGCTTCCAACAATCGGAGCAAGTGGTAGTGCAATTCGTCAGGTTTCTCAAAGCCGTGATCCGAATAACCCCTACTCTACTTATCAAGTAGGTCTGGGTGTAACTGCCTATGAGCTTGATTTTTGGGGCCGTGTACGTAGCTTAAAAGATGCTGCATTAGATAGTTATCTTTCAACGCAAAGCGCACGTGATTCGACTCAAATCAGTCTAATCAGTCAAGTGGCTCAAGCGTGGTTGAACTATTCTTTCGCAACAGCGAATTTAAGACTTGCAGAGCAAACGCTTAAAGCACAGCAAGATTCTTACAATCTCAACAAAAAACGTTTTGATGTGGGCATCGACAGTGAAGTTCCACTACGTCAGGCACAGATTTCTGTAGAAACTGCGCGTAATGATGTAGCAAACTACAAAACGCAGATTGCTCAAGCACAAAACTTGTTGAACTTGTTAGTTGGTCAATCAGTTCCACAAAACTTGTTGCCAACCCAACCTGTAAAACGCATTACTCAACAAAATGTATTTACAGCGGGTTTACCAAGCGACTTGCTTAACAACCGTCCAGATGTAAAAGCTGCTGAATATAACTTAAGCGCTGCCGGTGCGAATATCGGTGCTGCAAAAGCACGTTTATTCCCAACCATTAGCTTAACGGGTTCTGCAGGTTATGCATCAACTGACTTAAGTGATCTATTTAAGTCTGGTGGTTTTGTATGGTCAATTGGACCAAGCTTAGACTTACCAATCTTTGACTGGGGCACTCGTCGTGCCAATGTGAAAATTTCTGAAACTGATCAGAAAATTGCATTGTCTGATTATGAAAAATCAGTTCAGTCTGCGTTCCGCGAAGTTAATGACGCGCTTGCAACTCGTGCCAACATTGGTGAGCGTTTAACAGCTCAACAACGTCTAGTAGAAGCAACTAACCGCAACTACACACTTTCAAATGCCCGCTTCCGTGCCGGTATTGATAGTTACTTGACGGTTCTTGATGCACAGCGCTCATCTTATTCAGCAGAACAAGGTTTGTTATTGCTTCAACAAGCAAACTTAAACAACCAAATCGAGTTATACAAAACTCTAGGTGGTGGTTTAAAAGCAAATACTTCAGATACAGTGGTTAATCAACCATCTAGTGCTGAACTTAAAAAGCAATAAGTTTTTAATAACTTATTCACAAAAGCTCACTTCGGTGGGCTTTTTTATTGCAACTCATCTGAATATTTTTTATCTTGAAACCTTAAGAATTTAGATTGATAAAAAACAATGTTATTGAGTAATTTAGAAAGTGTTCCAGGCCACCAGATTGTAAAGCAGCTAGATGTTGTTTACGGAAGTACCGTTCGTAGTAAGCATGTTGGCCGTGACCTGATGGCGAGTTTAAAAAATATTGTGGGTGGTGAACTTACGGGTTATACCGAATTATTAGAAGAATCTCGCCAAGAAGCCATGCAGCGTATGATTGTAAAAGCCCAACAACTTGGTGCGAATGCAATTGTGGGTATTCGCTTTTCAACTTCCAATATTGCACAAGGTGCTTCTGAGTTATTTGTGTATGGCACAGCAGTGGTTGTGCAGCCTCAAGCACCTCATCTACCCGATCCATTTAATGCATAGGTAGAAAATGGACAATCTTATTTTTCAGCTTGTTATTTTTCTCATTCTTTTCAGCATTGGTTGGGCTTTTGGCCGCCATATTGAACGAAAACATTTGAATGAACTTCTAGAAAAAGAGCAACAATTTGCCCATATCAGAATTGATACCAATCGTTTTGCAACGAGTGATCAGCTAGGCCACTTTATTAGCAGTAATGTTGTGATTTCTCATGATTACTTTAAATATGTATTGGCATCTATAAAAAATGTTTTGGGCGGAAGACTGACCAGTTATGAAAGTATTGTTGAGCGTGCTCGCCGTGAAGCCATTGTTCGCTTAAAACAACAAGCCCATACCGCAGGAGCTAACCATATTATGGGAGTTCGGCTGAGTACAACCGAACTCGGAATGCAAGGCGGAATGGTCGAAGTTTTTGCTTATGGAACAGCAGTTAAAGATTAATACTGCCCAACCTCAGAAAAATGAATACGTGGGTTGCCAATATTTTTAGTTAAATGTTGGCAAATTCGGGTAATTTTCCAACGGTCTTGTTGTTTCGCCAAAGTAAAATAATAACGACCAAAAGAATGAAAATAATCATTTTCTGAAAAACGATAAATTTGATAATTACATTCTAGCCATGCTTGATCTTGTTCAATCCGAACCAGAGGATTACTTAAATTGTGCTGTAGTCGTAAATGGGACAAGGCTTGCTGCCGAGAACCTTTATATTCATGACAAGACACCACACATAATGGTTCTCCTCTAAACTGGAAATAGTCCACCTCAAGTTGATCTGCCAACAACTCATCAAAAGCGTCCCAATTTTTCTGGTCAAAGACCAATTGAAAACGCGTGACGACTTCTAAAATACGGTGATAATCCTGATCCATGGTGAACCTTCTATGCGGGTTTTTCACCAATTTAGCACGGCAAAATCACTTTTTTATTTTACTTTTGTTTTCCGAATCATTTTATAAAGAAGTTTTGGTGACATCCGAGAAACCATCACACCTAGTTTTTCTTTAGCCCCACCCACAACAATATATTCTTGCCCCTGTACTAAAGCTTTTACAGCTTGCTCTGCAAAAACATCTGCCTCTAAACCATTTTCAATTGCTTCATCTTGATGGCCTTGAGGTTGCCCTGCGCCATTGAGTGCATTAAAAGAAACATTAGTTTTTACGAAACCAGGGAAAATAACTGAAACTTCGACACCTTGATCTGAGACCTCAGCACGTAAACTATTTGCCCACATGTGAATCGCTGCTTTAGCAGCCGAGTAGCTTGCACGGTACTGTGTACCCAATAAACCCGCTACACTCGACACAAATACAACTCGGCCAGACTTTTGTTTTAGCATGGTCGGTAGGACGGTTTTGGTGAGTGCGACTTGTGAGAAATAATCGACTTCCATGATGGCGCGTTCGGTTGCCATTGTCGTGTCTTTAATTAAAGCACGTTGACTCAAACCTGCATTATTGATGAGCCAGTCAATACGGCCTTTCGCCTTTAAAATCTGCTTGTAAGCCTCTTGAACCTGCTTTTCATCAGTAATATCTGCGACCACAGACAAATGATGATCGGGATTTAATAAGCCAACCCGAACCTCTTCTAATTCTTCAAAACGACGCGAGGTCAAAATCAGTTTTGCGCCTTGTAAAGCCAATTCCCCTGCTAAGGCCTTACCCAAACCAGAAGATGCGCCCGTAATCCATACCACTTTATTTTGCAAAGTATCAAGTTTGGCCATGTGATGTTCCTATTATCTTTTTAAATTATGCTGCTTGGTGCATGAAGGCCAAAAAGTGGTTGATATAATGAGTTGCTGTGGTCTGATCGACCTGTGTCCCTAACTTTTCCAAACGTTTATAGCCCAAATGCGTCGTCATGTTGATGACTCCGTTAAGAGTTTTATCGACAACCAAATTAAATTTTAAACGCTTTTTAGGTTCACGTACTAGGCTTGTTACGCCTAAATCCACAATTTGTATGAGTGTTTCAAATGCAGCCGTAATGCTTTGCATATTACCGTCACGAATTTGCTGAGTAAGAGTTTCGGCTTGTTGCACGAGTTGAAGCGTGACCGGATAGGTAATATAAACTTGCTGCCCTTGCTCTTTCATGAGAGATGTCATGTAGTCAACTAAGGGTAAGAGACGTTCATTTCCAAAGAATGAAACCGACCAAGGCATGTATTTTCGAAAAGTCTCTAAAACTTGCTGAATAACTTTTTCAGACTCAGCTTGTTGTTTTGGAGACATGCTTGCATTTCCTGACTGTAAAAGCACAGAAAAAACCTGCTCAATAATTTCACAAGAAAGATCAGAGAGTACATCGCCTAAAGGTTTTGCCTGACTTTGGCTTACCCCATCATGCAGTTTTTGCCGAATAGCCTCGAATTGTGTATAAGTCGAATCGGAAATTTTCAAAAAAACTTCATAACTCATCAGCAGCATCCTTTTTCAATTCTTTTGTAATTTTTGTGCCGTGTCGCCACACGATTAAATTGTGATCCATCTTTCATAAATCTACCGTTTTTTGAAAAAAATACAAAACCGTTTATCTGTTTTCAGCACATTAATTTCGAGGCATTTTTTTGCTACAATAGATGCAATTTTTTATGCATATTCGATCTAAGCTACTATGACTGACGCTCAAACCGCTCAAAATATTGCAACCACATACGATCCAACCGAGATCGAAAAGAAGTGGTACAAAACGTGGGAAGAACAAGGTTACTTCAAACCTTCTGGTCACGGTGAATCATTCTGTATCATGATTCCACCACCAAACGTCACTGGTAGTTTGCACATGGGCCATGGCTTTAACAATGCCATTATGGATGCCCTCACCCGTTATAACCGCATGATGGGTAAAAACACGTTGTGGCAACCGGGTACAGACCATGCTGGTATTGCAACTCAAATGGTTGTTGAGCGTCAACTTGGCTTACAAGGTGTAACTCGTCACGACTTAGGCCGTGAAAAGTTCATCGAAAAAGTTTGGGAATGGAAAGAACAATCTGGCGGCACAATTACGAAACAAATCCGTCGTTTAGGTTCTTCGGTAGACTGGTCACGTGAACGCTTCACGATGGACGAAGGTTTATCAAACGCAGTTAAAGAAGTATTCGTTCGTTTGCACGAAGACGGCTTAATTTACCGTGGTAAGCGCCTAGTAAACTGGGACCCTAAACTTCAAACAGCTCTTTCTGACCTTGAAGTAGAAAGCAAAGAAGAAAAAGGCTCACTTTGGCATTTTAAATATTTCTTTGAAGACAAATCAGTTAAAACTCAAGACGGCAAAAACTATTTAGTGGTTGCAACAACTCGTCCAGAAACTTTACTGGGTGATACTGCGGTTGCTGTTCATCCTGAAGATGAGCGTTATGCACACCTTGTTGGTAAAAACATCGTATTGCCAATTACTGGTCGTTTAATTCCGATCGTTGCCGACGACTACGTTGAAAAAGACTTCGGTACTGGGTGTGTAAAAATCACGCCTGCTCATGACTTCAATGACTATGACCTAGGTAAACGCAATAGCTTACCAATCATTAATATCTTCAACAAAAACGCCGAAGTTTTAGGTGAGTTTGAATATATTGCAAAAGCTGGCGAACAAATTTCTAAAACGATTACTGCACCTGCGGACTATGCTGGTTTAGAGCGTTTTGAAGCACGTAAAAAATTAGTTGCTCAAGCTGAAGCTGAAGGCTGGTTAGATCAAATCCAACCGTATGACTTAAAAGCGCCACGTGGCGACCGTTCAGGTGTGATCATTGAGCCGTTACTGACTGATCAATGGTATGTAAAAATTGCTCCGCTTGCTGAGCCTGCAATTGAAGCAGTTCAAGATGGCCGTATTAAGTTTGTTCCAGAGCAGTACAGCAACATGTACATGGCGTGGATGCGTGACATTCAAGACTGGTGTATTTCACGTCAGCTTTGGTGGGGTCACCGTATTCCAGCTTGGTACGATGCAAATGGCAACATCTATGTTGGCCGTAATGAAGAAGAAGTACGTGCGAAAAATAACATCGCGGCTGACGTTGAACTTAAACAAGACGAAGACGTTCTTGATACATGGTTCTCATCTGCACTTTGGACATTCTCAACTTTAGGTTGGACTGGCGACGCACAAAAAGATGCAGCAAATGATTTCTTAAAAACCTTCCACCCAACAGATGTGTTGGTGACTGGTTTTGACATCATTTTCTTCTGGGTTGCCCGCATGATCATGATGACCCTACACTTCATGAAAAATGAAGATGGTTCATCTCAAGTTCCATTTAAGACTGTTTACGTTCACGGCTTGGTGCGTGATGGTGAAGGTCAAAAAATGTCGAAGTCTAAAGGTAACGTACTTGACCCATTAGACTTGATTGACGGTATTGATTTAGAAAGCTTAGTTGCAAAACGTACGACTGGCCTCATGAACCCGAAAGATGCAGCGAAGATTGAAAAATCAACGCGCAAAGAGTTCCCAGAAGGTATTAATGCTTACGGTACTGACGCAGTTCGTTTCACGTTCTGTGCACTTGCAAACACTGGTCGTGATATTAAGTTCGACTTAAAACGTGTTGAAGGCTACCGTAACTTCTGTAACAAAATCTGGAACGCGACTCGTTTCGTTCTGATGAATGTTGAAGGTCAAACTGTTGGTCAAGAGGCCCGCCCTGATCTTTGGGAACTTCCAGAACAATGGATCATCAGCCGTCTACAAAAAGCTGAAGCTGCTGTACACCAAGCATTTGCAACGTACCGTTTAGACCTTGCTGCTCAAGCGATTTACGACTTTATCTGGAATGAATACTGTGACTGGTACGTTGAGTTAACTAAACCAGTTCTAAACGATGCAGAAGTTTCAGAAGAGCGTAAAGCTGAAGTACGCCGTGTATTGCTTGCAGTGATGGAAGCTTCATTACGTCTGGCTCATCCATTAATGCCGTATTTGACAGAAGAAATTTGGCAGACTCTTGCACCAATGCTTGGTCAAGGTGGCCCAACGATTATGACTGCTCAATACCCTATTCCGGAGCAAGCAAAAATTAATGAACAAGCTGAAGCAGATATGCAATGGCTTCAAGGTTTGATTGGTGCCGTACGTAACATCCGTGGTGAGTTAGGCTTAGGTAATGCGCGCTTGTTGCCAGTATTGCTTCAAAACACGTCTGACGCTGAACGTGAACAAATCATTCGTATTGAAGCATTGTTCAAAGCATTAGCTAAAGTTGAAAGCATTGAGTTCTTGAATAAAGACCAAGAGCCACCTTTGTCTTGCTCTAGCGTTGTAAGCCATGCATCGGTATTTGTACCAATGAAAGGCTTAATTGACCCTAAAGCAGAACTTGCTCGTTTGCAAAAAGATTTAGATAAAATCCAAAAGCAACACGACCAAATCGCGGGCAAACTTGCAAACGAAGGCTTTGTATCTAAAGCACCAGCGGCTGTTGTTGAAGGTGAAAAAGCGAAGCTTGCTGAGTTTGCTGCTCAGTTAGAGAAAGTTAAAGCGAATATGGAGCAAATTGCTGCGCTTTAAACAGTAATTTGATTCAAAAAAAATCCCCTCTTAGTGAGGGGATTTTTTATGCGTCTAAGATTTTTAAGGCTGTTTCAACATCCATTTGCCAAATATTTTCTTGCCCTGACAATTCAAGCATTTTTCTATATTTATTAATCATACGGCAATGACTATTTAAGTGATCATTTTGATAAAAATAAGTTTTTTGTTCTTGATACTTCCCTTGAATCTCAATTAAAAATCTTGCAAAACCAAGATATTCCGATTCATTATTTCCATCAAAGCCCATGAATGTTCCATATAGGTGATCTAAAAGCCTTTGGTCTTTACTCTTCCTTTTTAGATCTTCAATAGCTCTATACAAATCTAAGATATTAAGCACAAAACGACTTTCATCCTCGGGCATTTCACTATCAATCCATTGATCTAATAATGAATAAAAAATTTCATAGCCATTTTCAAGGACCTGTATCAATTCCTTATAATAACTTGAATCAGACTCCTCTAATTTAGCTAGTATTTTATATTGATTAATTAATAATAAACGGTCTTTTTTGTCGAGCTTCATGAAAACACCTATAGAATTTTGGTTTTAATATGGTTAGCGATACCTACCATATCTGGATAAATAGTAAATTCATTCAAATTTGCCCACTTCAAAAATATTCTTGCTTCTGCTTTTGCACTCGCAGGTAAAATAACTTTCTGAAAACATTCCATCGCTGTTTTTTCAAAATTACCATCTACAGTTCCAAATACAGTGAATCTACCTGCCTGAGCTTTCAATCTATCACTAATATAATTAGGCTGAATTGCTAAAGGCTTTTCAATTTTTACAGGTCTATTTTCCCAATACGTCTTTTTATAATCAAAAGAAGCATCTTCTGGTAAACCAATAATTTCTTGACGCCCACTCAAACGATTTAATGCTAAAGGATCTAAAACATAAATAGCGCTATCTGTGTCATTTGAATAATCTGAATGTAAAATAAAGGCCAGCGCAACCCCTAAAACGGTTGTCCAATCTAGTAATCGTGTTGGTATCCAGTAATGTTGCATATCAAATAATGTATCCCAATCATTTGATCTCTTCTCAAATACACCTACTGATAAACGTTTGAATTCATCAAATAATAGTTTTTCCTTTGTCTCCCAATTCTCAGTTCTTATTAAACTTGGCTGTAAAGTCCACTCACACTTTGATTGTCCTCTATACCAAATTTCAGAAGGATTCCCCAATTGTTCTTCGGCTAATTTTATATTTTCTAAAAACGTATTCCATTCACTCATGAATCTACTAACTTATTAATTTAATAAAATTATTACTATCAGCTTAATTCTTTTTTTACAACCCTAATTTCATCCATTTCCTTTTAGTAAAAGGCTAAGAAGAGGCTTATAAAATCCCATGCCCCAACAACATCTCCACCCCACTCACTTTTTTCATATACTTTAAACGTTCTTTCTCCCACTTCAACTGCTGCTTTAGCTCAGTACAATCAGCATCGACAGCTTTATAAACATCACTAATATGCACATTCTCTGCTTTTACATTTTTTGCTAACTGAAAAGAATCCAAAATCTCAGCAATTTGACTTTCAAGCTGCTGACTTTGTGTATCCAAAGCCAGTTTATAAAACCGTAACTGCTCAGCAGAGAGTTCTTTAGCACCTAACCCTTTATTCTGTTCAAGCTGTAACTGGAGTTTGAGTAAATAGAACAAGTCCTGCTTTTCGTAGGCCTGACTAGCCTGTTGGAACAACTCAGTTTTTTCCTGTTTTTTGGTTTCATCTTGCTCACGGTCTGGGTGAATCATCGCGGCAATTTTTAAATAAACCGTTTTCAACGACTGCGCTGCCATTTGCTCAGCTTGTTCACGTTTTTGTTGCTGTCTTTGCTGTTTGGCTTGTTCCCGCGCTTGTTGTTGCTCGGCAGCGTACTTTTCAAAGTCTTCTTCTAACTCTACACCTTGCTCAGCACTTTCTTCATATTCAGATTTTATTGACTGAGCTTTCTTATTCTTTTTTGCCAATTCAACCCCATGTTGCTCATAAAAGGTATCAATCTGCTTCACTAAATCCAATTGTTCAGCAGACAGCATTTTGGAGCGCTTCAACATTTGTGCAAGCTGGGCAATTTTTTCATCTAGTTGTTGCATATGTGCTTTAGAAAACTCATGGCTATGCAACATATTCCAGAGTTGCTCTAACTGCTGAAATAGCACTGTATGTAAATCGTTATACACAGGCATCAATTTTTGCCGAATGTGCTGTTGAATCTCGGCTTGCGCATTTTGCCATGTGCTTAGGCTAACTTTTTGCTGTTCTATTTTATTAATCAGGCGATTCAGTTTTTTCTGCTGTGCAGACGGTTCAGACCTTTGCTGCAAGCTCACTTTGAGATCAAAGGACATACTCATCCACCTGAAAAAGAAAAAGTGTATCAATAATCAGATGAGGAAGGTAGCCAAGCATTCTTTAAGTGTTAAGAGGCCTAAAATTTATATCTTAAGAAATCCACCAAATCACCAGTGGCAAAGTCACGGCAGCACATAGAGTTTGAAAGCTAATCACAGCTGCCATAAGCTGACTATCGCCACCCAAAACTTTGGTTAAAATGTATGAAGCTGAAGCAGTCGGTAGCGCAAAGAAAATAACTAGAATTTGAGTTTGTAAGCTTGGCAAACCAAACCACATGCAGACCGCGTAAGCCAAAGCAGGTACTGCTAAAAGTCGTGCAAACGTGTCTGCCGCCAATACCACAATGTCTTTTTTAATTTGCATAAACTGTAAAGCTGCGCCAACACATAACAAACCTAACGGCAAACTCGACACTGAAAAAAGCTTAATAAACTGAGTAAATCCTTCCCAAATAGGAATATGAAGCGCATTGACTACCGCCCCGACCACACACGATGCAATTAAAGGGTTTTTAAGCAGTGCAATTAAAATAGGTTTAATTGCCATGTGTTCTTTAGAAGTTAATGCAAGTACTGAAATAACGTTCACAAGCGGAATGCAAAGCGCCAATAAAATTGCCAGTATTGCCATTCCTTCACTTTTAAAAAGCGAAGTGACTAAAGCCAAACCAATATAGGTATTAAAGCGAACCATACTTTGTACGTGCACACCAAAACGTGCAGGTGGTATCTGCCAAAATATTCGGAGGATATATAAAAATGCAGTTACTGCCAAAACTACAATCACCATCGCAATAATGGCTGTACTCAAGCTTTGTAAATCAATTTTCGCGGTCGATAGCGTACTAAAAAGCAAAGCTGGAAATAAAATATAGTAATTAAGCTTCTCTGCCCCAGCCCAAAACTCATCGCTAAAAAAGCGATATTTTTTAAATAAGTATCCCGATGCAATTAATGCAACTAAGGGAAAAAGAGATAAAACAATACTATTCATTTCTTTACTCGAGTTTTGTGGAGGTTTGCTGTTTGGCAATAACCTTGACTTACTCATATATTAAAGATAATGAAAACTCATGATAAAATGAGTTTTTACTCATAACAAATACAACATGACATTTACCCAGCTTGAAATTTTCGCACTCATTGCTGAACTAAAAAGCTTTACTGCTACAGCAGAAAAGCTGGGAATTTCACAGTCGGCAGTTTCTCATGCGCTTAAATCATTAGAACAACAATGGGGTATTAACCTGATTTCAAGAACCCAAAGTGATATTGAACTCACCACCACAGGTCAGCAGCTTCTTACTCATGTAAAAGAATTATTGAGTATTTCCAATACATTAGAAAAAGAAGTGGCGGCCATCCACGGTTTAAACGAAGGAACATTACGTATTGGTTCTTTTGGGGCTTCATCATCTATTTATCTATTGCCTGAAATTTTAGAAGCCTTTCGGCAGCGTTACCCAAAAATCGAAATTTATATTGATGAAGGTGAAGATAAAGAAGTTGCTCAGTGGTTATTAGAAAGGCGCATAGAAGTTGGTTTTTTGATTATGCCAGATGAGCGATTCGATACATTTCCCTTAATTGAAGATCGTTTTGTGGCCCTAATTCCGAGTGGTTACCCGCTCGCGCAGCAACTCTATATTGATCCAGCACAGCTAGAAAATTGCCCATTTATTATGACAATGGCTGGCAGTCGACATCAGGTCGAATTAATTTTAAAAAACTTTAATGTGAAACCAGACATCAAATTTTATGTTTCACAAATTCTAAGTATCGTCAGCATGGTCCATAACCAGTTAGGGATTTCGATTGTCTCTGATATGGTGCTCACCAAAGAGTTACTCTCGCTTTATCCAAACATAGTTAAACGCCCATTTAAACCGAACCTTAAACGCTCAATTGGCCTTGCAGTCAAAAATAAAAAGCATATGAGTCCTGCTGTGAAAGCATTTATTGAAGTTGCTCAAGAGGTTTGGTCAAATCATTAATTGAATATGAGCGAGTCTTTTTAAACCTTGATAACGAACTTTTTCAGGTCATTTTATAAGCTCATTAGATGATTTTTAACGTAAAAAGCGCCAAAACTGCCCTATCTTAACCAGATCAACGCACCATTTATCGCCAAAAACCACTTATTTAATCCAAATTGGTGCGCTTATTGCATATTCACTTTTATGCAATTAAGTTTGTTTCGACAAACTTAGGTTTTTAGATTCCTTAAATCTATTTTGGTGCAATTTACAGACCCAGATTTGTTCCAAAATGGAATTTAGCACTTTTTTCGAGCATGCTATGCAAAATGTAGATCTATTTTTCTTATTACTTGGTGCTGTTTTGGTTCTTGCCATGCACGCAGGTTTTGCATTCTTGGAACTTGGTACGGTTCGCCACAAAAATCAGGTGAACGCACTTAGTAAAATTCTGACTGACTTTGCCCTTTCTGCAATCGCATATTTCTTTGTTGGCTACTACATCTCTTATGGCCAGCACTTCTTCCATGATGGTACAGTTTTATCAAGTGATCATGGCTATAACCTTATGCGTTGCTTCTTTTTACTCACTTTTGCTGCGGCAATTCCTGCCATTATTTCGGGTGGTATTGCTGAACGTGCAAAAATGCGTTCACAAGCAATTGCCACACTCGCTTTAGTTGCGCTGGTATATCCATTTTTCGAAGGTATGGTCTGGAATAGCAACTACGGTCTGCAAAAGTGGTTAGAAGCAACCTTTGGCGCAGCGTTTCACGACTTTGCGGGTTCAGTCGTAGTTCATGCCATGGGCGGTTGGATTGCACTTGCTGCTGTGATTTTATTGGGTGCACGTTCTGGTCGTTATAAGAAAGATGGTCGTGTAAGTGCTCATCCACCTTCTTCTATTCCATTTTTAGCGCTTGGCTCATGGATTTTAATTGTTGGCTGGTTTGGCTTTAATGTGATGAGTGCGCAGCGTGTTGATGCTATTTCTGGGTTAGTTGCGATTAACTCGCTCATGGCAATGGTTGGCGGTACAATTACAGCCAATGCGATTGGGAAAAATGACCCGGGTTTCTTACACAACGGTCCACTTGCTGGTTTAGTGGCAATCTGTGCAGGCTCTGACATTGTTCATCCAATCAGTGCACTTGTTATTGGTGGTGCAGCGGGTGCCATGTTTGTGTATCTATTCACCTATACTCAAAACAAACTTAAAGTTGATGATGTGTTAGGTGTGTGGCCTTTACACGGCGTATGCGGCGCATTCGGTGGTATTGCAGTAGGTTTATTTGGTCAACAATGGCTTGGTGGCTTAGGAGGTGTCTCATTCATCTCTCAACTCATCGGAACAGCGCTCGCGATCGCTATTGCGCTTGCTGGCGGCTTTATTGTTTACGGTTTACTTAAAGCGACCATTGGCATTCGTTTATCTCAAGAAGATGAGTTTCGTGGTGCAGATTTGTCTATTCATAAAATTTCGGCAAACTCTGAAGAAGGTATGTTTTAATTCTGTGTAGGCACGACAGAGTCTTTTCTTCTGTAATAGCAAATAACATCAGTCAATTACGTTACTTTTGTTTCGGCAAAAGTAACCAAAACCATTTCCATTCACAAAACCTGTTCCTTGTTTATTACTATTCAAATAGTTTGCAAAAACTTTAAACTTCTTATGCTCAACAGGTTGTGAATGGATACACTCACTCATCATTTTGGTCACGAAATTAAATTTAGTTTAAGAGCAATTTAAGTTTTATTTTATGTAATGCCTTTACTCACAATCTAATTGATGTTGCATGGCATGAATCAACAAAAACAATTTTTCCAGATTAATATCATTCTTCTGTTTTTCAGTTTTTTTCTGCTTTTAATCGTTTTTCCAGTGGGTGGGAAAATTGATATGTACCTCATCCAACCTTGGATTGATTCAACAGGTCATTTTTTCAATCGAGACAATTGGTATCTGGAAAGACTTAATCATGAGATTGTAAAGCAGATCATTACTGGCATTTATGTCATCTTTTTGGGTCTATGGCTTGCATCATTTAAAGTTGAGAAATTAAAGCTTTATCGCTGGCAATATGGCTATATGTTTTTTGTGAGCATGGTTGGCAGCGCACTGGTTGGTCTCTTAAAATCACAATCTGCTCATGCCTGTCCTTGGAATATGATTCACCCTAACAGCTTAGGTAGCTATATTTGGGACTTTACTGCGAAACATGGGCATTGCTTTCCGGGTGGACATGCAAGCGCCGGTTTTATTTTAATGACAGGTTATTTTGTTTATCGTCTCGAACAACCCAAACGTGCCTATTTTTATCTCATTTCAGGCATTTTATTAGGCTTTATGATGGGATGGGCACAAATGATGCGTGGAGCACATTTCCTGAGTCATAATTTATGGACTGGTTGGGTCATTTGGGCGGTAAATATCTTATTTTATGCCGTTTGTATTCGCCGCTTTGAGTTTGAAAAACGAATCAAACAAGAACTTGTCTAACTCAAGTCCTTGTTTCGTGAACATGTAAAATCTTTGGAAGTTTAACCAAGACCGAAAGTCCACCAAGCTCTAAACTTCTGTCTAGTGTCAAAGTCCCACCTAAACGTTGAGTTGCTCGGTCAACAATGGATAGACCTAAACCACTCCCCACTTCAAGATGATGATGTACACGATAAAAACGCTTTAGAACTTTATCATAATGTTCTGGGTCGATCCCCGCGCCGCTATCTTCAATTTGTATACACGCATCGCCATCTGTAGCAGTGAAAACAGAAATATTAATCATCCCTTCATGAGGCGTGTATTTGATTGCGTTATCAATTAAGTTAAAAATAATTGAATGAACTGTTGGTTCAACACTATGCATTTCAATTGGTTCATTACGAACAAACCCTAAATCGATTTCTTTTTGCATAGCTAAATTAACAAGCTGCTCAACACAATTTAAAGCGACATCATTAAGCTGAAAAGCCCTCGTCGGTTCAATCACACTTAAAGATACATCCTGCTTAGCTAGCGCTAAAAGCTGTGTCACCAAGTGCTGAATACGCGCTAATCCTTTACTCAAATTTTGCAGCGATTCCTGCTCAGGAAATTGACTAATTAAAATTTTAGTTTGTAAATTTAAAGCAGTCACAGGGGTTCGAAGTTCATGGGCTGCATCTGCAATGAACTGTTTCTGCTCATTTTGTGCCTTAGAAATGCGCTCGAAAAGTCGATTCATTTCATCAATTGTGGGTAACAATTCTTGAGGATAATCTATAACTTCAATAGGCGTCAGCTCTTCTGAGTCACGATGGGTCAGTTCATTTTTAAAGTCATCGATCGGCTTCAGCCCACGACGAATAATTGCAGCTAAAGCAAAAATCGCAAATGGTAAGATAATCAAATATGGAATGAACATACTACCTGCAAGTTCCCAAGCAAAAGCCTCACGAACCTTTTCTTGCTGGCTAATCTGAATCTGGTAATCCTTTAACGGTAAAACATAGGTACGGATTAAGCCGTTACTGGTTTTATGTGAGTAAAACCCAGCTTGTGCAACAGGTGGAACCAATAAATGGAGATGGTGTGATAAATGGGCTTGATCTTTATAAGCCCAAATATCTACAAATAGATCTTCTTCATGATAAGTTTTATGAAAATCAAATTCACTGCTTACCGTTTTTAATGGATATTCAGCTGTTCGCTCAGCTAAATAACGCATTTGGGTATCTAAAATTTCATCAACTTCTTGCAGTGCAACTTTATACGCACTAAAAATTAATATACAACCTAAGATGACACTGAAAATTGAGGTGCCCCAAATCAGTCGTTTTTTTAATGAATAATGCACTGTTATGAAGTTCCAAAATTAAGTTACGATTGCCCTAAACGGTAACCCAATCCTCGAATAGTTCGGATAAAGTCTTTCCCGAGTTTAGCTCTCAGGTGATGCACATATACTTCAATCGTATTACTGGTCACATCACTATCGAAATCATATAACTTATCTTCAAGATTTGCTTTAGAAAAGATTTTATTTGGGTGACTCATTAAAGGAATCAGAATTGCCCATTCACGATTAGACAAATCAATACGCTGTCCTTTAAACGTTGCAATATGTTGTTCAACATTTAAAACCAGATCACCACTTTGTAATAGTTGCTCATGATTCGCAAGCTGAGCCTCTACGCCACTACGGCGTAATAGCGCATGAATACGAGCAAGTAATTCATCAAACTCGTATGGTTTGATCAAGTAATCATCTGCACCATGGTTTAAACCATCAACACGGTTTTGTAACTGATCTCGCGCTGAAATAATTAAGACGGGAGTTGCTGCTCTTTGGCGAATTTGCTTTAAGACCTGCATGCCATCCATCATAGGTAGCCCTAAGTCCAAAAGAATTAAATCGAATTTATTTTTAGCCAACTGAGCCAGACCGTCTAAGCCATTATTGACCCACTCCACTTCAAATTGATGATATTGCAGCAACGTTATTGTTGACTCTGCAATCATAAAATCATCTTCAATCATCAAGATTTTTGTCATGTTCGAGGCTCGCTTTAATTCACATGGGCACAAGAGTGCAGCATATCCAGTTGAGGGTTGATGACCTGAGTTTTTACACCTAACAAACTCAGTAAGCTTGGGAATAAATTATCCTGACTTAACTTTTCTTTAGTTTGTTGGCCTAAACAACTCACTTGTGCAAGGTTGTGTTGTTTCCAGCTATCAGAAAACCACATTATCATTGGTACATGCGTTTGTTGGGTCGGTGCAATTGCATATGGTGAACCATGTAAATATAAACCATGTTCACCCGTCGATTCACCATGATCAGATAAATACCATAAACCTGTTTGATATTTCGATAATTCTTTTAGGTTATTAATGATCTGACTTAACACATGGTCTGTATATACAATTGTGTCATCATAACTATTTAATAACTCTGTTTGAGAACAACCCTGTATCGCATTAGTATCACAAGTCGGTTTAAACGGTTGATATTGGGCAGGTGCACGCTTGTAATAGGCTGGACCATGACTTCCGACTTGGTGTAAAACAATGAGTCGCGGACGAGTGTCTTCTTTAGGAATAGTCGCTAAATACTCATTTAAGCTATCGATTAAAATATCGTCATAGCATTCGCCATCTTTACACCATTTTTGCTTTAACTTTTCTGGTATTTTGTACTGTTCAACACGATCACAAGTGCCCTTACAGCCAGAGTTATTATCAATCCAAGTTACTTGGTAACCCGCACGTTTAGCAATGTCCAATAGACCTTCACGGTGACTTGCTAGTTGTTCATCGTAGTCAACACGAGGCATTCCAGAGAACATACATGGAACCGACACAGCAGTTGCTGTACCACATGAGCTGACTTGGGAAAAATTCAAAATATCTTGTTTGGAAAGTTCCGGATTCGTATTTTTCGAATAACCATTTAATGCAAAACTTTCCGCACGAGCTGTCTCACCAACAACGAGAACCATTAATTTAGGCAAGTTGCTTTGTACTTGCTGAACTTGATGAGCATCTTCTCCATAATGTATAAGTGGCAAGTTCTTCTTAGGTGCCATTTTGTGGTAATAAGACATTAAGGAAGAAATGCTATTTTGTGGTGAGATCATACCTTTCAAATCACGATGCTCACGAAAAATAGATGCAAAATCAACATAGTAAACAAATAGTAAAATACCCACGATTGCACATGAGGCTACAATCGAACCAAGCTTTTTCATCAATAAATAAGATACTTTTTCTCGTTTAAGCTTTACTTGAGTAATTAAAATAATCGGCAAAGCAACAAAGAAAACTGTCCAAAGCCCGAAACGCAATGAAATTAAATCAGAAACTTCAGAGACATCAGTTTGTATCATATTTTGAATCTGATCAGGTGAGATAATTACACCTAATGTATTGACGAAATAAGAGCTAAAACCACCAATTACGATCAGTAAAATTGCCAAAATTTTAGCAGTCCATTTCCAGTTTAAAATCTGTAAAATCGCACAATAAGCAGCAACCACAATAACTACTGTAGCAGCTAGAAATAGAATAGCCTTTATTCCAAAATATGGAGTTAAAAGATGTACTTGGTGATAAAAACCAATATTTAGAACTGCCCCTAACCAAATGGCTATAATCAAATTAAACATAAACAGCGAAATCTGTTTATTTTTTAAAGTAGAAAAAAAATTCAGCATCTTGGGTGACTACAATCTTTTTATGATGCTCTAATGTAGAAATTGAAACTTAAAAATGACTTAAATAAAAAATGATCTAATTCAGAAGCTTTAAAGCGTACCGATTCTTTTAATTTATATAAAAAAAGACGAGATTAGATTTAATCTCGTCTTTTGAGCTTTTAACTAAATATTGTTTTTAGAAACTATATTTAGCCATTAAACCAACACGGTTGTCTTTGTAATCATCACCAGCAAAGGTTTCGCGTTTACCATTGACATATTCAATACCTAAGTCAATTGGTTTAACTGGTGTATAAATGACGTTGAGCCATGCTTGCTGAACTTTTTCATTACCCGCAGTATATGCTTTAGCATAGTCTGTGCCATCATCAGCGAATTGAGCACCGTATGCTAAAGTAGCACGTAGGTTAGGTAAAATCTTATAAGTTCCACCCACTTGTACAGCTACAAATTCATTTTGCTCAATATTATCATTAACTAAAGTATAAGCAGAATTACTACCATATAAGTAGTTACTGTTACCTACAACATAAGAAGCATCAGCAAAGAGTTTTAAAGGATCTGCTACTTTAAAGTCAGTACCTGCAGCAACACCCCACCCAGTCTGGTCATCGCCCTTTCCTGATTTGTAGTTTTCAACAAAAGCTCGAGCAGAAGCATTACCATTACCACCAGCATAGCCTTGAGTAATTTTAGCTGTTAATACAGGTAATCTATATTTAACTGAGTCACCTGTTGCTGAACTATTACCTTCCTCAGCTGAAACAAATAATTGAGTCGCAGGAGCTAATTTATAGTTATAACGTACTTGTGGAATACGTGTTGTACCACCACCAATGTTCGTCGAAAAGTCGATCATTTCTGGTGCGTGGCTCGCCAAGAAGTTAGACGTTGTTTGACCAAATAGCCAGTTGTTATAAGTTAAATAAGCATGACGAATACGTACGTTTTCAGATTTGTTATTGTCACCACTTGCAAAGTCCAACTCAATTTTACCACCAACTTTGGCATTGCTTACAGGAGCAGTAAAATCTAAACCTAGACGAGTCGTTTTAGCAGTAGCACGCAATTTATCTTTTGCTTCACCATTAGACTTACTTACATCAGCGAAGTCACCATCCGCACCTTCGATAATATAGTTAGCATCGCCACGAACAAAACCATATAGATTCACATCAGCACCAGTTTTAGATTTTAATGATGCTAATGGAGAAGCTGGTGCAGCAGCTTGAGGTTGTGCCTTAACTTCAGCTAACTGTACTTGCTGTTGTTGCTGTACTTGCTGTTGTTGTTGCTGAACTTGACGTTGTTCTTGAATTAAAGCTTTTAACGCTTCAACTTCTTTACGAAGCTGTTGAATTTCCGCTTTGTCGGAAGTCGCAGCATGTGCCCCACTCATCATTAAAGCTGTAACTGTAAGAGCTAAACTTTTAATAACGAAAGATTTACGATTAAGGAATAGATCCATCAAAAACTCCTAAAAATATATTTTATGTTGCCTATCCATGCCAAGTTGATTTACGCCATTAAATTAGGGGCTAAAAAATCAACTCTCCTCCACATTGGTTACATTAATTTTATTACCGCAACCAAAACCAATTTCAACGTTGTGCAAGACTAAAACCTATAAACAAAGACATAAAAAAACATACTTTGATTTACAGATTTTTACCTTAACTTCATGTTGTAACGAATCCTACACAACTCTCTTATCTTATAGAATGATTAAATCGTTATTTCATTATTCTTTTTTAGACTTTAGGCTAATAACCAATCTAATTGAACATTTTTCTGCCCATTTTGATTGATTCACATGATTTTTCTTGTTATCCAAATCCATTTTTTCTCCATTTAGCTTCCATTTGCTACCCACACAAGATGGCACAATTAATTGAGCATTTAAATAGCTAAAAATATACATTTTTAAAAACATAGACAAAGGTAGTAGATAAAGCTTAGATCACTGCTTGAGCAATATTAAAGTTCTTTATTTCATTTAGTTAACATTATTTTTCCTGTAGTTTCTCATGTTTCCATAGGAAAATAGGCAGTAAACTGATCACTGCAATAATGACAATAGCTATCAAATAATGGAAATAACCGAGTAAATCTCCAATCACACCACTAAAACTATAAAGAAGACCACTAACAGTCGCCATGACTGAAACCTGAAAGGTAAAATCTGTCCCCGCGTACTCTTTTCGACTGTAATGCATGACCAGAGTCAACATAACCACCAATAGCATTGCCGCAAATGCATCTTCTAAGGCATTGACTGTATATATACCCCAGACATTCAACTGAATTTTTTGTTCATAGGCATAGGCTAAATAAGTATAGGCTCCTAGACTCATAATTTTAAAAACTGAAAAACCAATTAATGCTGTTGGTCTTGAAAAGTATTTAAGCATTCCTCCTGCTATTGCCGCCCCAGCGAGTGCTGCTACTGCACCGAGCATCGTGATGTAAACACCAATTTGAGTAAAACTTAATCCTATATCCACCATTAAAGGTTTAAGTAATGGCCCTGCTAAACCGTCTGCTACTTTAAAAGTGATCAGTACCATTAACCAAGAGCGGAGCTCTTTATTTTGAGAGAAATATCTTAGGTAAGCTTTAATTTTTAGGACTAAATTTTGCTGATCAAGTTTGAGTTCGCGACTCGCATGAGAAGTATGTTGAGGCTCTTTAAATAACCAAATTGGTAGAGTATTTAAAAATACTATGGTTGCTAATAGCAAAAAAGTGGGTTGCCATGTTAACCAGTCTAAGCACCAAAGTACGGCGCCTCCCCCAACAATAAAACCTAACCGCGAACCAATGACCTGAAATGTATTGCCCCAATGCTGCTGATCATGTTTTAACAAGTTGACTGCTAAAGCATCGGTAGCAATGTCTTGTGTTGCTCCAGTTAAGTTCATAAAAAGAAGGGAAATAAAAAAAGCGAATAAATAAATAGGTTGATCTAAAGCTTGAACGGGGAAAAAAGACAAAATACACAGTACACCTACCGTCAAAAACTGAATAGGTAGAATCCAACTACGATAATGTCCTAAATGGGAAAGTGCGTGTCGGTCGACCCACGGCGCCCAAAAAATCTTGATTGACCACGGTAACATTAATAAGCCAAAGCCACCAATATGGGCGAGTGAAACTCCTTCTGCTCTTAAGATCACAGGTAAAGCGTGGGTCATAAACCCAACAGGCAGCCCTTGTGCCCAATATAGAGAAAATAGCAGAAGATAAAGATTTTGCTGCCGCAACATAGAAACCTACTTTTTATTTGTTTAATGAGGAATAACATCAAATGTCATGTTGTTCTTACATTTTGCCAATGAAGCATATATTTCAAAAGATTAAGATAAAACTAGGACAAGTTAAAATTTAAAAAAATATGGATCAACATTTCCCTAATTTACCTGATTTAGTACCTCAACGCGGTACTGCTTTAAGCCGAGCGCTATTTAAAAAACTTTTTTTAGCGCAAGGTTGGACAATTGAAGGTGAAGTTCCTAATTTGCCAAAAGCAGTGGCGATTATTTCTCCCCATACTTCCAACATTGATGGATGGTATGGCTTTCTTGCAATTTTTGGATTAGGTATTCAAATTACGGTCCTAGGTAAAGATGCCCTTTTTAAACCACCGTTTAAACGAGCTTTAGATTGGGCTGGGGTCATTCCAGTTAAACGTGACACAGCCAATGGACTTACTGAGCAAGTCGTTGCAACCATTCAAAAATATGACAAGATCTGGATTGGAATGGCGCCCGAAGGCACACGTAAAAAAGCAAAAAAAATGAAAAGTGGTTTTTACCATATCGCAGCAAAAGCCAATATTCCCATTGTGATGTTTTCTTTTGATTATGATCACAAGACGATTCACTGCTTAGGTCACCTAAACCCAAGTGGCAACTACGACGAAGATCTCACCAAGATTTTTGAGCGTTATGAAGGAAAAATATCACCTAAAAATCGCAATTGGCTTGCCGAACCTTTACAAAATCTAGTGAAAAAAACCTAGCAAAAATTGAGCAAATCTGGTCTCATGAGCCCTCTTAATTTATCTCGACGTAGATTATTTTTAAAGATGAAAATTGCTCAATTTGCCAGTATTGGATTTATCTCTCTAGCACTATTTGGCTGTGATAAATTTAGCAAAACACCAACACCGACAACCTCAATGAAAGCCCGTGAACCTGTGATTGCACTTGCTTTAGGTGGCGGTGGAGCAAAAGGATTTTCACATATTGGTGTAATTAAGGTTTTAGAGTCTCACGGAATTAAACCTAAAATTGTCACGGGTACCAGTGCCGGTAGCTTTGTTGGAAGTATCTACGCAAGTGGACAAACGCCTTATCAGTTGCAAAGTCTAGCGCTGAAGTTACAAGAATCAGATATCCGCGATTTAACACTTAATCGTCAGGGTATTATTCTAGGACAAAAGTTACAGGACTACGTTAACCGTAATGTAGGCAATAAACCGATTGAGAAGTTCCCAATCCGTTTTGCTGCCGTGGCAACACGCCTTGATAATGGTCAAAAAGCTGACTTCATTAAAGGTAATGCAGGCCAAGCAGTGCGTGCATCTTGCAGTATTCCAAATGTGTTTGTACCAACAACAATTGGCAAGCAGAAATATGTCGACGGTGGATTGGTTAGCCCAATTCCTGTTAAAACAGCTCGTGACATGGGTGCAGATATTGTCATTGCAGTCGATATTTCTGCGCGTCCAGCAGGAAACCGCCCAGCAAACATGTGGGGATTACTGGATCAAACTATTAATATCATGGGTCAACAAAGTATTAATGAAGAGCTCAAGCAGGCCAATGTTGTCATTCAACCTAAAGTTGGTCACCTAGGTACTCTTGATCTCAAATCAAATAACCAAGCAATTTTGGAAGGCGAAAAAGCAGCTCAAGCGCAAATACGCCAAGTTGAAACTGCAATTGCAAACTTCAAAAAATCTCCAGCTGCGTTTAAGCCTGCACCACGCCCTAAATTCTAATTGAGGTGGTTTTTTTCTATCCACACTCCCCATCATCTGCTACAGTGGTAAAAGTGATATTGAGTCACTTTTACCCATCATAAAGATATATAAAAGAGCAGATCTATGGAGTTTGTTATACAACCTTGGCACTGGTTTGTATTGGGTATCTTACTTATTCTTTCTGAACTGATTCTACCCGCCTTTGCCGCGCTTTGGTTTGGTATTGCCGCCATTATGGTGTGCTTTCTCTACTGGTTATTTCCAGATATTAGCCTCACAACGCAAATTGTATTGTGGATAGTTCTGTCAGTGCTATGCACCATTCTTTGGTTCAAATTTATTAAACCATTATCAATTGATAAAACTAAAGCGGGATTACCCCGTGAAGCGACGATTGGTCAAATTGGTATGGTGATCCAAACCGGTCTCGACCATGATCAAATTATTGTTCGCTTTCCAATGCCTATTTTAGGGGCCGATGAGTGGAACTGCCGAAGCACCACACCAGTCAAAGTCGGTGACCGTGTTAGAGTTATTGATATTTCGGGTAACGACTTAATTGTCCAGTCCCATGGTACTTCATAAACATTAAAGATAAAGAGAGGGTATTTTCATGCCAGTCGGTACTATTATTGTTTTAGCCTTTTTGGCTTTTGTGGCTGTCACCATTTTTAAAGGGGTTCGTATTGTTCCTCAGGGTTATAAGTGGATTGTTCAACGTTTAGGGAAATATCACTCTACCTTAAATCCGGGGCTTAATTTTGTGATTCCCTATGTCGATGAAGTGGCTTATAAAGTTACCACTAAAGATATTGTGTTAGATATCCCATCTCAAGAAGTGATTACGCGTGACAATGCTGTATTACTCATGAATGCTGTGGCCTACATTAATTTAACCACACCAGAAAAAGCGGTCTATGGTATTGAAAACTATACATGGGCAATTCAAAACCTTGTACAAACTTCATTACGTTCTATTGTCGGTGAAATGGATCTAGATGACGCTTTGTCTTCACGAGATCATATTAAAGCGAAGCTAAAAGCTGCGATTTCTGATGATATTTCAGATTGGGGCATTACTTTAAAAACTGTTGAAATTCAAGATATTCAACCCTCTTCTACCATGCAAGCTGCCATGGAAGCGCAAGCCGCTGCTGAGCGTCAACGCCGTGCTACAGTAACGAGAGCTGATGGTGAAAAACAAGCGGCAATTTTAGAAGCTGATGGTCGCTTAGAAGCATCCCGCCGTGATGCAGAAGCACAAGTTGTTTTGGCAGAAGCTTCACAAAAAGCCATTGAGATGGTGACAAGTGCAGTGGGTGATAAAGAAACGCCAGTTGCTTACCTGTTAGGTGAGCAGTATGTCAAAGCGATGCAAGATATGGCGAAATCAAGCAATGCTAAAACTGTGGTTTTACCTGCCGATGTTTTAAATACAATTCGCGGAATTATGGGAAAACATAATTAATTTAGTTACTTTAAATACGTAATTTAAGTCAAAACGGCGACCACTATGTCGCCGTTTTTTTATGTTTTATATTATTGGTTTTTTAATTTTTTCTGATCTTTCAAAGGAAGTTTTTTTATAACCAAATCATAAGAGTCGCGAATTAAATCTTGAAGTAAATCGCTTGTTAAGTTCTTATGCGGTGTAATCGAAATCCAGTGTTTTTTATTCATGTGATAGCCCGGAACAATAAATGAATAGAGCTCCTGATATTCCTGACTTTTATACGGATCACATTTGATATTAATCATTTTGACGCCAGCTACTTCTGCGGTCAGCATGAATATTTTTTCTAAAATTTTAAAAACTTCATAGTCTGGACCAAAAGGATGGGACTGTTGACTAAAGGGAAGATTGCGAGCGATTTCAATTGCAGCTTGATGAAGCTGAGCACCATTCATTCTTTTCTCCCTTATTCATTGAATATGAATAGAAGTTATGAATATTGATTTAATATTATTAATTAGTACGCGCTAAAAGGAATTGTGAGATATCTACTAATTCTTTTGCATCATCACCAAAATGAGCTAAAGCTTCAAAAGCTTGATCATGCAATTCTTTAGCATACGCCTTTGCTTGTTCGAGCCCCATTAAGGCTGGGTACGTCGACTTTTGTACTTGCTCATCCTTACCAGCAGTTTTACCCAAGGTTTCGGTACTCGAAGTAATATCAAGAATATCGTCTAATACCTGAAAAGCCAAACCAATGGTCTGCCCATATTGACGCAACTTCGGAATTGCTTGATCTGTTCCAGAGAAAATGGTCACGGCACCCATCATAATGGCAGCCTGAATGAGCGCACCGGTTTTATTGCGATGGATATTTTCAAGTTCGTCTTGAGTAATTTGCTTGCCTTCAGCTTGCAAATCTAAAACCTGTCCAGAGACCATTTTGGAGCTGGCAGTTGCTAAAATCTGCATTTGTTTTAATACAATCGCGGCATCGGTACCCTGACCTTGTTCATCGAACAAACGGCTCCCTAAAACCTCAAAAGCCATTGATTGTAAAATGTCGCCTGCAAGCAAAGCAGTATCTTCACCAAACGCAACATGGCAAGTCGGCTGACCACGACGCAGTAAATCATTGTCCATACAAGGCAAGTCATCATGCGCTAGTGAGTAACAATGAATAAGTTCAACTGCAACCGCAGCACGGCGAGCCGCAGCAAAATTCGGATTTGGCTGTAAAGAAGCCGTGGCATAACATAAAGCTGGACGCACACGCTTTCCACCAAGCATGACTGCATGGTGTACTGCACTTTTTAAAGGCTCTGGAATTGAAAATGCGGCCAGTGTCGTCAATAAATCTTGTTGAATACGTTGTTGAGCTTGTTTTAAAACATCCGCATTAACTTGAGAGAGTGATGACACAGTCGCCTCGATAAAATCAGTAGAGAAATTTTATTGAATGTCTTGAAGCATTCATGCGCTACATCATACACGATTCACTATGAAAAGTGCGTGATGAGTTTTCGAAGGCCCATGTAAAAAAGCCTCTACAAAATGGAGAGGCTTTTTTCATTTTTAAGTGACTTTTAGAAACTGTCACCTGGAACGCGTACCCAACCTTCCATTAACACACGCGCACTACGGCTCATAATTGCCTTTTTAACAACCCACTGGCCATTTGTAAGTTCAGCTTGAGCACCAACACGTAATGTTCCAGAAGGATGTCCAAAACGCACTGCTTCACGCTCTCCACCACCAGCTGCTAAATTTACCAATGTGCCTGGAATAGCAGCTGCCGTACCAATTGCTACTGCTGCTGTGCCCATCATGGCATGGTGAAGTTTACCCATCGACAAAGCACGAACGAGTAAATCAACGTCATTCTCTGAAACGGACTTACCACTTGAAGCGGTATAGTTTTTAGGTTTAGAAACAAAAGCAATTTTTGGTGTGTGCTGACGCGCTGCTGCTTCTGAAATATCTTTAATCAAACCCATTTGTACCGCGCCATAGGCACGAATTTTTTCAAAACGTGCTAGTGCAGTTGCATCACTATTAATATGATCTTGTAATTCTGTACCTTGGTAACCCAAATCTTCTGCATTTAAGAAAATAGTTGGAATACCTGCATTAATGAATGTCGCTTGGAAACGGCCAATATCAGGAACATCTAACTCATCAACGATATTTCCTGTCGGGAACATATCGCCGCCGTCTTCACCGTCATCGGCTGGGTCTAAAAACTCAATTTGAACTTCAGCGGCAGGAAACGTCACCCCATCCAGCTCGAAATCACCAGTTTCTTGAACTTGACCATTGGTAATAGGCACATGCGCAATAATGGTTTTTTGAATATTTTTTTGCCAGATTCGAACCGTACATAGGCCATTTTCTGGAATACGATCTGCATCTACTAAACCATTTGAAATCGCAAAAGAGCCAACTGCAGCGGTTAAATTACCGCAGTTACCACTCCAGTCTACAAAAGCTTGATCAATTGAAACCTGACCAAATAAATAATCGACATCATGATCTGGTTGCGTACTTTTAGCGAGAATAACAGTTTTGCTGGTACTCGAAGTGGCTCCTCCCATCCCATCAATTTGTTTTCCATAAGGATCTGGACTACCAATGACTCGTAGTAACAGCTGATCTCTTGCTTGACCTGCAACTTGAGCTCTTTCCGGCAAATCATCAAGTTTAAAAAAGACACCTTTACTCGTCCCACCACGCATATAAGTTGCTGGAATTTTAATTTGCGGTACTGAGCTCATATCAACTGTTATCCTTACTATTATGTTCTTCTATATCAAAACAAGCATTCTTGTTTACCCTTCTCTTCATCTTAAATTGTTTTAAGGCCAAGAGATAGCGATCTGCTTTATACATCAATCGTATTGACGCGAGTATATTTTGTGAATTTAACAATGCTCTTGCAATGACTTAATCTAAGCAAAATCTAAGAAAAAAAGTCTATCCGAAATTATATTTTTTAGAGTACTTTTCACTCGAAATAGAAATATTAAAAGCAAGATTATGATTTTAAATAGTTTTTATAATTACTTTTCAGTCACTGCTTATTAATTTGTAGTCTAGGCTAAAATAACTCCATCTATTAGAATAATTTACTTATTCATAGTGAGTGAAGACCTTTGACCAACGAATCTTCTACACTTCAACGAGGACTAAAAAATCGACATATCCAATTAATTGCTATGGGTGGAGCAATTGGTACCGGATTATTTTTAGGCTCGGCGCAAGTGATTCAATCTGCGGGACCATCCATTATTTTAGGATATGCCATTGGTGGCTTAATTGCTTTTTTAATTATGCGCCACTTGGGAGAAATGATTGTTGAAGAACCTGTTGCAGGATCGTTCAGCCATTTTGCGTATAAATACTGGGGGAAATTTCCCGGATTTTTAACCGGATGGAATTATTGGATACTCTACGTTCTGGTTGCGATGAGCGAACTCACCGCAGTGGCCAAATATATTAATTATTGGTGGCCTCATATTCCAGCGTGGACGTCTGTCTTATTTTTCTTTGTCGTGATTACGGCAATTAACCTAACAAACGTCAAATTTTATGGTGAGTCCGAATTCTGGCTCGCTATTATTAAAGTTGCTGCGGTCATCTCTATGATTGTTTTTGGACTCTATTTGCTATTTACAGCAGATGTAGGCTCAAATATTTCATTTAGTAACCTTTGGTCTCATGGTGGATTTTTTCCAAATGGCTTTAGCGGCCTCTTCTATATGTTGGCTTTCTTGATGTTCGCCTTTGGTGGTATCGAACTGATTGGTATGGCCGCAGCAGAAGCAAAAGATCCGAAAAAAACGATTCCAAAAGCAATTAACCAAGTCGTTTTCCGTATCTTGATTTTCTATATCGGTTCATTGGCAATTTTACTTTCATTAGTGCCGTGGAACCAATTAGATCTTGGCGGTCTCGACAAAAGTCCATTTGTTATGATTTTTAGTCAAATGGGAATTGGTTGGGCTGCACACTTACTGAACTTTATTATTTTAACTGCTGCACTATCTGTTTATAACAGTGGGATGTTTGCAAATAGCCGTATGCTCTACAGTCTCGCTCAACAAGGTAATGCACCAAAAGTTTTTGCAAAAACCAATAAACAGGGGGTTCCTATTCCCGCTGTTCTGCTTTCTGCTTTATTAATCTTTGGTTGCGTTCTTTTAAATTACTTTGTACCTGAAGATGCTCTTGGACATCTTATGTATGTTGTGGTTGGTGCACTTGTTCTAAACTGGGCAATGATATCAATTACACATTTGAAGTATAGACGCTTTGTTAAGCACGCGAATATTAAGACTTCTTTTCCAGCGTTATGGTCACCTTTTAGTAATTACCTAGTTTTAGCCTTTATTGCTGTGGTTCTCTATATTATGTGGACTCAAGGCTTCAAAGAGTCAGTAATGATGATCCCTATTTGGATTACGGCAATGCTTGTACTTTTTGACTATTTAAATCCTAAAAAATTAGATTCCATTGAGAATCCGGAAGAATAAATAAATCTAAAAAGCCATTGTCTAGACAATGGCTTTTTTATTTAACACTATAAGATTAAAGTAATATCTGAATCTCAGTTTAAAGCCACTGTTTCGTATCATCAGCGACAGGTGTGCCATGAATAACGTGCATAATCATTGCATGAGCAATACTGCCCTTAAATGGAATTTCAGGTAATTGATTAAATTTGAAAAACTGAGCATCGCTAAGTTCTTTCTCCTGAATTTCAATTTCGCCCGCTTCATATTCAGCTTTAAAAGCCAACATTAAGTTACTCGGAAATGGCCATGGTTGACTCGCCAAATACTGAATATTCTTAATGTGTAATCCAACTTCTTCTAATGTTTCACGTCGAACAGCATCTTCTAGTGTTTCCCCTACCTCGACAAAGCCAGCAATTAAACTGTACATCTGGCTCTTATTTCTAGCATTTTTAGCCAGCAAAATCTCGTCCTCACCACGCGTAATAATGGTAATTACACAAGGATTGACTCTAGGATATTGACTAAAATTACATGCTGGACAAGTCATCGAATATTCAGTCTTATGCTGCTGGGTTTTATGTCCGCAACGACTACAAAACTGATGATTACGGCGCCACTCTAGCAACTGAAAAGCACGACTTGCCTGCTCAAACTGCGGTTTAGTCCAATACTGTAAAAGTTGGCGAATGGGTATGAACTGATATCCATTTGGTATAAGTTCGCTTTCTTGAAAATCTCTCGCTATTACTAGAGGGTCTGCTTGTATAGGTAAATCATATTCCTGCTGTTCAAGGCAAGGTAGATTAAAATTCGCATCAACCAAAAGTTGTTGCTGCTGAAAAATATAAGCAATAGGATGGTTGTTGGTATCCATTTATATACTCGAGTGAAGAACCTTTCGATGGCCTCTATGGCTCCTTCAAAAGGATCAAGCTTAAACATATTTTTTTAAAATCTTACGCATATTAGCGAGCACCTTCAATTCATTTAATTTGTATCTTTTTGATTAAAATCACATTTTATTCACATGCGTCATGTTTTTAAGTTGTCTTTATCTTTTTATAGCTAAGTGACTAGTGATGAACTTAGAAGCTCTGCTTCACATAAAATTGATCTCTGAAAATATAGACTAATTTTAGTTCCATCTCATGAAGCAAAAATATGCGATTTGGTTTAATTCTGGGTGATCAATTAAATCACCAACTCGCAACGCTCAAGTATTTAAACCGGAATGAAGACGTTATCTTGATGGCTGAAGTATTTGAGGAAACATCTTATGTTGCTCATCATCCACAAAAAATAGCGCTGATTTTTAGTGCAATGCGGCACTTTGCAAAAGAATTAAAAGCACAGGGCTGGAAAATCCGTTATCACACATTTAAGCGCGAAAGTCATATAAAAAAGTTAGTCGACTTTATTGCTTTGCAGCAGCAACACTTCTCGGCGAATACTCTCGTCATTACCCAATGTGGTGAGTATCGCTTACAACATGAAATCGAAACTTCATGGGCTAACAAGCTAAAACTACCTGTTATGTGTCTAGAAGATGATCGCTTCTTTTGTACCGTAGAACAATTCAAGCAATGGGCAAACAAATATAAAACGCTAAGAATGGAATACTTTTACCGAGAAATGCGCAAGCAAACTCATTATTTAATGCATGACCAACAACCCGTAGGCGGGCAATGGAACTTTGATCAAGCCAATCGAAAAGCTTGGTCAGGCAATCCACCTTTGCCACCAAAATTAACCTTTGAGCATGATCAAATTGATATAGATGTTATTCAACTGGTCAAGAAAGAATTTTCTCAATATATCGGCAATATCAACTCCTTTCAATGGGCAACAACCCGTCAAAATGCCTTGCTTGCTTTAGATGATTTTATTTCTAACAGCTTGCCCCACTTTGGCGATTATCAAGATGCTATGGTTTATGGTTCAAACTTTATGTTTCATAGTCTGCTCTCGCCTTATTTAAATTGTGGATTGTTATTACCAAGAGAGGTATGTGACGCTGCCCAAACAGCTTATTACAACGGACAGGCTCCCTTAAATGCAGTAGAAGGATTTATTCGGCAGATATTAGGGTGGCGGGAATATGTGCGTGGAATCTATTGGTTGTATATGCCTGACTATAGCGATCAAAATACCCTTCAAGCCAGCACGCCGCTGCCACAATATTACTGGACGGGTAATACAAAAATGGCATGTATGGCCGAGTGTTTCAGAAATACCTTTGAACATGGCTATGCTCACCATATTCAGCGTTTAATGATTACAGGCAACTTTGCACTTTTAGCAGGTGTAAATCCATCAGAAATTTGCAAATGGTATTTAGCTGTCTATGTAGATGCTTATGAATGGGTCGAATTACCGAATACTTTAGGTATGGTGATGTATGCAGATGGCGGCATCATGGCAAGTAAACCCTATGCTGCATCAGGTAATTACATACATAAAATGTCAAATTATTGTCAGCACTGTAAATATAACGTTAAAACCAAAACTGAACTAGACAGTTGTCCATTTAACAGCTTGTATTGGTATTTTATGAGCCAGCATGAGGCCGTATTTCGTCAGAATCCCAGAATGTCGATGGTCTATAACAACCTTGATCGTATGAAAGATAAAGCTTCTGTCATGCAGCATGCAAAGTTACTTATTCATCAACTTGATGAGCTTTAAGATCATGAAAAAACAGCATCTCCCCCAGAAAATATGTGCCTATTGTCAACGTCCTTTTGACTGGCGAAAAAAATGGGAACGTTGCTGGGAAGAAGTAAAATATTGCTCTGAAAGATGTAAAAGACAAGCCCGTTCAAATAAGTAAATATTTCACCAGATTATTTTAACTGATTCAACACAACTCTTGATTGTTGAATCAGTTGTATTTCAATTGATTATATTTGATCGCCTTAAGCATATTTATACTGACGAGAGCAGTAAGCTCGTTCAACCTCTGGTGAACGTAATTGTTGATGCTTAGTTTTACGCCCTGCCATACGTTTGCGCCAAAGTTTAAAACTATTGGTTTTTAGGTTGTATCTCATTAAACGAATCACTTCGCTTTCGCTTAAGCCATACTCTCGCTCAATTGCTTCAAATGGAGTGCGATCTTCCCATGCCATTTCAATAATTCTAGATAAGTCCTGTTCATCAGTTTTTTTCATGTTATGCCCTTTTGATTTATAGGTAGCCAAATCTGATTTTTGACAAACAACCTTCTAGGAATAACTTCACCTACCGATTGCTTGTCTTAAACCTTTTCGTGTTTTGCTTCAGATCATAGAAAGATCAACATGAAGTTTTTGTGATTTTTTAGTTTTATAAACTCTATTTTTTATATAAGACATAAAACAATTATAAAACCTTTAAATGATCTAACTTTTTATTAATCACTATGGCAAAATTTTTAATACCTAAAACGTAAAAAAGTCATTGCCTTCGCAATAGCTTTTTTGTTTATAATCATAAAATTATGCGCCCTTAGCTTAACTGGATAGAGCAGTTGCCTCCTAAGCGACCGACGTGGGTTCGAGTCCCGCAGGGCGCACATATAATCTACCAAATAGATATGCTAGTAATGATTATAGAAAAGGATCAATTAAAGTATACACATAGAATAAAGAGCTAAAAAGAATTACACACCATCTTCTATAAACCTCGCCTGTACTACTATTAACATCTATAGCAAATACAAAGGTAAAAGTTCCATTAAACCAAGCATATAAGCAAAAAAAAGTTGATGAAAATATAACTAAAACAGAAGATATAGATAAAACTTCGTTGATATATTGCAAAAATAATCCAAAAGCAGAAATTAATGTATATACCGAAAATATTAGGAATTTATATCTTGTATATATTAAAAGATAAGTTTCTTTCACTTCCTACCTCTTGTACTACTACTGGGTTTATTTAACAGCTCTTACTATTTATAACCATTTTATTCTCATTTAAATAAAAACAACCTGAATCATGATAGCCTGCCCCACCATCAATCGAATAATAATATTGAGTATTTAACTTTAGCTGCTTGGGTTTTACAATCTCTTTAAATCCACTTGGTTTAACTCCATAAGTCCATTTATAGGCATAATCATTTTTAAAATTAAACCAACTTATTTCCCTGCTTATCGTAATCTCCCATACTGTTTCTTTCAACGTACCAGCAGGAACAGTACTATTATCCATCACATAAAATCGAAAACCACTATCAAGCTTTTTGGCATCACTTTTAGATAGCTGAAATATAATTCCATTATTAGCATTACCCGAAACAAGTAAATCAACTGTACCAGAGCATGCTACTAACACTGGTATAAATAGTAAGCTATACAAATTCCCCATTATCAGCTGCCTCCAGCACAACGGTTTTTATAATTTTAGGCAATCTACCTCCAAATATTCACACAGAAAAATTACCTTATTTTTCAGTTCAATATAAAAAAATAGCTTGTTATGAACATTCTAAAAATCAGAATTATCCGTAGGCTATATAAAGGCTGAATTTTCAAAGGCGATATGACTTAGCTCTAACGAATCTCTCCCCTGAACCACTTTCACACTTAAATCTAGTTTATTCATATTAACACTTCATTATTTACAAAAACTATTTATTTAACAATGGATTAATTAATAAATAAACATGAAGAAATGTACTTGAAAAAATCATCATCCACCTCGCTATGACTTCTCCATTATTACTCGATTCAGTGATTGGTAAAGTTTCTGCAAATATTCCATTGCACCACATATATATACAAGCATAGCAACTCAGAAAAATGACAAAAAAGTATCCATAGTCAATCAAGCCCACTTTAACTTGAATGGAAACACTCACTAAAGTAAAAAATAAAATTAAAAAAACTATCTTTTTCTTATGCCTTTCAAGCAGATAAAAGTAAATTTTCTTTAATTTCATATGAGAAGCCCTTAATCTTAAAATTTATATTCAGTGATACTTACTACCATATTCAAACATCTATTTATATTTATTAAATCTTCTTGATTAGAGTTTCCCTTAACAATTTAAAATATTTAATTATATGCTTTTCACCCTCAAAACAGGCCAAAAATAACAAACAAAATCAATAATATAAAAAATCAATTTCTTTCTTTAATATAAATCTTACTTGTTATTGGTAAAGTACCATTTTTGTTCTGTATTAAAGGATTCCAAGTATCTTTATCCTTCAACTCATCTAATATATAAAAAACAACTATTTTATTTCCTTTAGAATATAGATGACTATACTCTTTCTTAAAATTTTCATTCGTAAATACTACTCCTTCATATATCTCATCTTCATTATTATCTAATCCAATAGTTATCATTGTATTGTCATCAACAAAAACATTCCCCTTACTAATATCAACTATTACCCCACTTACAATATATGTTTCAATATTACCTTTTTTAACATTATCCCACCACTCACTTGTTCCATATAAACCATACACTCCACTTAAACCACTATTAGTAGTGCTATCCAGAGTCAAAGCATGTGTAGACCTCATCTCATCTTCCCCATTTTTTTCCAACCATATTTTTAGATCAAAAATCAATTTATATCCTTGATTAATCAGTGTGCAATTCTCTATCACTTTATTTAATCCTCATCTATTTTATAACCATCTAAATTATTTATAATTTTTAAAAAAATTATTGTACGACTCCTCTCTCCCATCATAGAAAAACAAGTCATCAATTTTTTCTAACAAGTAAAAATCACCTATTATTTCTTTAAGCCCATTAAAAACAAGACCTTTTGAATTAGATTTTAGTCCTAATGATAATCTTTCAATTAATGAAGAGTGGTTTTCACAATATGAAAATATTTTAATTAAAGAATGAATTTCTTCCTTACAAGGTATATCTACAGTAAGAGTAAGCAAAAAAGCTTTCATATAGAATAAAGTGTTCTTTTCAATTTCAGGAAAGCTAACATATCCAGAAAAAACTCGCCTATTAACTCCACTTTGGTTATAAATAACATCATTTTTATTACCATCCACAGGAAAAACAATATCTTTTTTTAATTTAATATAACCTATATAGTTACAGGCTATAATATTAATTTCATCCTCATCCATATTAAATTCCTACAATCCATTAATATAAAATAATTTTAATCCCTACCCTTAATGTAAACTCTATTAAGTAATGGAGAAACACCCAATTTCTCTTCTACTACCCAATTCCAAGTATCTTCCTCTTTTAATTTATCAAGAATATAAATGGATACTATCTCATTTCCAGCTTTGTAAAGCTCTTCACTAATAATTTTTTCTCTTTCACTCGTAAAAACTATATCTTGAAAAATTTCTTTATTCGTTCCATTTACTTTAATTGTAATCATTGTATTCCCCTCTATAAAAGGATTTTCCTCATTAATTCCAACTATTACTCCTTTCACACAATAAGTTTCTATATTGCCATTTTTGATATTTTCCCACCATTCAGCTGTTGCATATAAACCATTGTCGCCCTTAAGCCCCATAGTTGTTCCCTTATCCAACGTAGTTTGCTGTATATTTTTGATATAATTTTCATCCATCAATATTGAAGAAGATGACCTTAAATCAAATACCATCTTATACCCTTGCTCAAGTAGATTTATATCTTCTATTTTTATCATTTTAATATTCTCCTATTCTTACTTATTATGCTGATTTTACATCACTTATCATTTTAAAATTTACACCTAACACATTCATTATAAAAAAATAGGGCTTAATAAAAAGCCCTATTTCTGAAAAAACTGCTTACTTAATCCTTCACTTCAGCCAACAATGTTTCAGCTGCAAGTTTGCCTAAATTATTAGAAGCAAGCGGACTATCACCAGTTAGCAATTTACGGTCTCTATGACATTGACCTGTAATACCCTTATTTAAAATTTCCACACCAAGTTTTTCAAGGTTTTCACCCACTAGCCAAGGTAAAGCTCCAGGCATATAACCGATATCAATATTTGCTCCCTTATCTAATGAATCAGGGAATACACAAATTTGATAGCCTTTAAAAATATAGTTTTCTGGCTGTTCATCTACAGCCGCAGCAAGTAATGAAGCTGGGCCATGGCATAATGTAATAATAAATTTATCTTGTTCAACCGCCCATTTAAGAACTTTTTTCACTTCAAGGCTATGTGGAATTTTAGCTAAAACGCCGTGCCCACCCGGAATAAATACAGCCGCATATGGTGAGTTTTCACCGACTGCATTTTCTAAAATGTCAGCAAGTTTTAGCGGATTTTTTAATTTATCTGCATATTTCTGAAAGGTGTCTAACACCACTTGTTCTTGCTTTGGCATTGCCCACATTTCAAGTTTGGCTGGATTTCCTGAAAGTGTCGCAATATCAATTTCGAAGCCAGCATTATCTAAATGAAACATCGGTAAAAGCATTTCCACAGGATGATTACCTGTTGAGAAGAACTTACCGTTTTGCATCTGGATATAACGCTCATCAGTTGCAATCATTAAAACTTTTTTATTGCCTGCATAGGGAGTTGAATAAGTCGTGCCATCGTAATCTGTTTTAGGAGCAGTATATTGGCTTAGGGAATAAGGTGATGGAAAAAAGGCATTATCTTCAGCCAAATCTGGAGTAGGATTTTTATCATCAATATTTGCGGTATTCATTGTTACTATCCTTTTTCATCAGTATGGAAAGAAATAATAAGGTAAGAACCAATTGTTATTTCTTACTCAATTTATAGGTGAAGTTATAGAACTGGTGCAATCTGCCAATAGAATTTGGCAATTTTTATAGAGAAATAGGCAGAATCTAGAATTATAAAATTCAGTTTAGGCGAACCTGTCGTTCACCTAAACTTCAATGATTATAGCGTTACGCATTCATTTCTAAAACGATCTTTCCAATATGATCACCTTGCTCCATACATGCATGAGCACTTTGTACATCTGAAAAAGCATACGTCTTATAGATTTGCGGTAAACACTTACCTTGTGCCAATAATGGCCACACATGTTCATGCAAAGATTGGGCAATCTGGGCTTTTTCTTGGCTATTACGTGCTCGCATCGTTGAACCCGTAATTGTGGCACGTTTTAAAATCAGTTTTTGTAAATCAAATTCTTTTGCGATTCGTCCACCCATAAAACCAATAATGACCAATCGGCCATCACGTTTTAATAGATTTAGGTTTTTTGTGAAATAAGAACCACCTACAATATCTAAAATGACATCCACACCTTGATCTTGAGTGTGCTTCAAAACTTCCTGCTCAAAATCTTGGGTTTTATAGTTAATTGCTGTGGTGAAACTAGAGAGTGCTTCAACTTTATCTTCACTACCAACCGTAGCAAAAGTTTTAATCCCTAAAGCTTGGCAAATCGCTAAAGCTGTGGTTCCAATACCACTTGCCCCACCGTGAATCAATGCAGTTTCATGTTTCTTTAAACGGCCAATATCAAATAGGTTTGCCCAAACCGTAAAAAATGTTTCCGGAATCGCAGCAGCTTGTGTAAAAGATAAATTTTCAGGAATTGGTAATACTTGAGTGGCTGTTACCGCACAATATTCTGCATAACCGCCGCCATTTGTTAGCGCACAAACTTTATCACCAACCTTGAATTGATCCACTTGGTCACCTACAGCGACCACAACACCAGCGACTTCAAGTCCCGGTATTTGAGTAACACCTTTAGGCATTGGATATAATCCCATACGCTGCAAAACGTCAGGACGGTTAATTCCAGCAGCCTTTACCTCAATCAAGACTTCATCTGCCTGAGGTGCTGGAAGACTAGCATCTTGAACTTTTAGAACCTCAGGTCCACCAGGAGCCGTAATTTCAATAATTTTCATGGTTGTTGGAAGGGTCATAAAATGCTCCATGTTTGATTTATATTTCAAAATTACTAATCTACGTTAAATAATTGAGGACTTGGGTGGAACGCCAAACAGTCGTTTAAATTCTCGGCTAAATTGTGAAGCACTGACATAACCCACTTCATAGGCTGCTTCTGCGACTCCCATTTTATTGTTCATGATCAACTCACGTGCTTTATGTAACCGAGTAATTTTGATGTACTGTAAGGGAGAATAATTCGTCACCTTTTTAAAAGTCTGATGAAAAAGCGATATGCTCATGCCCGCTTGTTTCGCCAAATCTTGAACCGTTAAATTATGATAATAATCACGCTGAATAATTTCACAAATGGTGTAAATCACACCATTGCGGCTTACCATAGCCGATAAACTCTCGACTAGATTGCCGCCTGAAGCCTGCACCACACGATAAACCAATTCTCTTTTAACTTGCTCACCCAATATAAAAGTATCTTGTTTAGAACGAAGTAAATTGAGTAATCGTAGAGCAACCTCCGAAATAGTCACATTCATGTCAATCACTCTAAGCCCACAGCTTAATTTTAAATCTTCTGAATGAGCATCTTCAGTAACCACTTGTTGCTGTTTATCCATTTTAGTAATGAGATCAGCCATCATTTGTGGTTCAAATTTTATGGCTATCGCCAGCATTGGTTCATTATTTTCAACAACAGTATCGCAATCAAACGGTATAGCAATAGAGATAAATAAGCACTGCCCTTGTTTAAATGGGAAGATTTCTTTACCAATATACCCTCGCTTTAATCCCTGTATCACTAAAACAATTGAAGGCTCTTGCAGCACAGCAATAGGTGGTGTGGAATGATCTACACGCATTAAAGTGATATTAGAAATAAAAGTAGGATAGAGGCCTTCTGCTGGAGCCAAGTGCAAAAAAGCATCGACCAAATGTGCTGTAAGATGATTTTGCGGCATAGTTTTATTGTGAGAGGTAATCTAATAATCAATATAACAATGAACCCAAAACGAAAACATCTGTCTTACGTTTACTTTGTATAAATAGGCAATTCAAATCAATTTTTAGGCATAAAAAAACCTAGAGCATTCTAGGTTTTTTCACTTTATCAGGCTATTTAAGCCGATAAATTAAAGAACATGGCTGCAATTAAAATAATTACACCGAGGACAATTCGGTACCAAGCAAATACACGTAAAGTGTGACGTTCTACAAACAGTACCAATGCTTTTACAACAAACAGCGCAGCAATAAAAGCAGCAACGAAACCTACGCCAATATTAACCATATTGTCTGAGGTGAGTACGTCAGCATTTTTAATCAAGTCAAAAGTCGCAGCGCCCAACATGGTTGGCATAGCAAGGAAGAAAGAGAATTCTGTAGCAGCTTTACGTGATAAGCCCGCAAACATTCCACCTACGATTGTTGCGCCTGAACGCGAAGTTCCCGGAATCATCGCCACACACTGAGCAAGACCTACTAAAAGCGCTTGTTTAAAAGTAATTTTAGTCGCATCAAGTGTCTTATGTTCAAATTGTCTAGATTCAACCCAGAAAATGATCAGGGCACCGACAATTAAGGCAATCGCAACCACAATTGGGCTAAATAGAACACTTTTAATAAAGTCGACAGCTAGAACACCAATAATGACTGCTGGAAAGAATGCAATAAGCACACTAATCGCAAAATGACGTGACTCCACATCACCACTAAAGAATCCCTTAATCAAGTTAATAATTTTTTGTCGGTATAACCAGCACACTGCCAAAATAGCACCTAACTGGATTACGACCTCAAATACACGACCGCCGTCTGAGTGGAAATCGATAATATGACCAAATAAAATTAAATGGCCTGTACTCGAGATGGGTAAAAATTCAGTTAAGCCTTCGACAAAGCCTAAAAACAGTGCTTTTATAACTTCAAAATTTTCCATAACTTGCTCAAAGAAAGTTAATCATTAGAACGACCTAAAATTTGTTTTATCGCAATTGGTAAGTCTCAAATTAGACTTATCACATGTCCAATATCAGATCATTTCTAACGTTTGTGGTTATTGCCCCTAGTTAAAGGCAGTTTATTTAAAGTGCGATAATGTATCACATCATGATGACAAACTTGGGTTAACTATCGTAAAAAGATAAAACTTGGTTAAGAACTGCCAAGGTTTTTCTTTTTATAGACAAAGCTTTTTACCTTTACTTACTCTACAAAATGATCTTAAAAAGTCCTTAAAAAAACATGATATTATTCTGAACAAATGCAGCTCATATCAAAAATTCTATCTGAATGAAAAATACCAAAATTAATGCACGCCATCTCATTATCGATTTATTTCTTTCCTCGGCCTACCCTCAACTCACCATTAAACAAATATTAATTGCCGCTAAACTTTTTAATATGAGTGACAATGGTATTCGTGTTGCGACAACTCGGCTATTAAATGAAGGCATGATAGAAAGCGTAGAACGCGGCATTTATCAACTTTCACCATCAACCAAAGAATGGGCAAAAGTCATTTTGAATCGTAAAAATGGCATTAAGCAGACTAAAGAATGGCAACATCAATATCTGGCAGTCTTCACTGGAACTTTAGGTCGTATTGATCGGACCGCTTTAAAAAAAAGAGAACGCGCTTTAAGTCAATTTGGTTTTAGAGAACTCGAAACTGGCATTTATATACGTCCAGATAATTTAGCGTATAGCTTTGAAAAAACATGTGAAGAGCTTATTTTAGCGGGGCTTGAAAATGAAGCTAAAATTTCTATTATTCAAAAATTTGACCCAAAAACAGTTTTGTTAATTCCTTCTTTGTGGGATACCCAACAACTTGAAAAAAACTATGAGATGTATAGTCAAGATATTCAAGAATGGCTTTTGAATTATAAAAATTTATCCTTAAATGAGGCCGCTACCCAAGCTTTGTTATTAGGACGCGAAACAATTACCTTACTCATGAATGATCCTCTACTACCCTCTCCATTTGTTAACGAGTATGCCCGCAATCAGTTTGCTCAAAATGTACAACAGCTCGATTCGATTGGACAAAAGCTATGGCAGAAACTTTATGAAAGTGAATTAGCCCACTAACGGGCGATTTATTTTTTTACAAACAAATATTTCACTTTTTAAAATTTTATAATTATATTTGTAATATTGGATGTAAATACCAAAAATTTGTTTTGGGAGAATAAAAATGAATGCACAAGTGAGTGTGACCGATCTATTTAGCAGAGAAGAAATACAGGAACTCACACAACCCTCAGATATATACGGCGCTTGGGCTGTTGCTAGTACGTGGGCCGTTATTGGAGGAACATTTGCTAGCTTAATCATGATGTGGGATTACTTACCTAACTGGGGAAAATTACTTGCTTGTATGCTAGCTTTAGCTATATTGGCAGGTCGCCAGTTATGCCTAGCAATTTTGATGCATGATGCATCTCATAAGAGCTTATTCAAAAATAAAAAAATAAATGACTTTGTAGGCGAATGGCTATGCGCCCGTCCAATCTGGAATGATCTACAAAAATATCGCGTACATCATGTTCGTCATCATGCAAAAACCTCTACTCCAGATGACCCAGATCTTTCTTTAGTTTCTGGTTTTCCTGTAAGCAAAAAATCGCTTACTCGTAAATTTTTACGCGACTTAACGGGTATGACGGGATTAAAGTTTAGCTTTGGCCGAGTATTAATGGATCTAGATCTAATGAAATGGACCGTTGCAAATGATCAAGTCTGGTTAGATCGAAGCAATAAAGATTTCGTTGACTATGCCAAAAGTCTTATAAAAAACAGTAGCGGCGCCATTGCTACCAATGTTGCTCTTTATTGTGTTTTAAAAGCTTTTGGTCAACAACGATTTTATTGGTTATGGCCCCTAGCTTATTTAACACCCTTTCCATTATTTTTAAGAATTCGCTCAATGGCCGAACATGCAGGTATGCAAACGAGTAATACAGCTTTAACCAATACACGAACAACACGTGCAGGTTGGATTGCTAGAAGTTTTGTGGCGCCTATTCATGTCAATTACCATATGGAACATCATTTAATGGCATCGGTGCCCTACTTCAAATTGCCGCGTATGCATCGTTTATTGAGAGAGCGTGGCCATGTTCCGGCACCACCTAGCTATTTTAAAGTGATTGAATCACTCTCATCTAAGCCAGAACAATCTACTTAATTGACTCAAATAATAAATGAAAGGCCATGAAGTTAAATTTATGGTCCTTTAATTTGAATCCGCTATTTTATGCTGGGTTTGGAAATATTTAGGCGTCATCCCCATCCAGCGCTTAAACGCACGAGTGAAGTGAGAAGTCTCGGCATAACCTAGCATTAAAGCGACTTTTTCGATCGACATGTTATTTTGAGCTAAAAGTTTCAGGGCATGCTCTTTTTTTAGTGAGTCTACCAAGAGGGTAAAACTAGTATGATCAAGAGCTAAATAACGTTGTAAAGTTCGCTCCGACATACTCATGATATGAGCCACTTGCCCAACTTTTAATGCGTCAATATTCCCATTTAAAAGCAATTTTTCGGCAACTTGTTTGACTTGACCTTTCCAACCACTTTTTAAGTTTAATTTCTCTATATCCCGCTTACATTGCGCATTTAACAACGGCGCTAGCATTGGGTCTGCTGTTAATACAGGCTGTGCTAAATACTCTTTTGGGAATATCCAACGATTACGCTTTTGGTTAAATAAACAAGTCACAGCCAGTTGATGACTGATTTGGTCAAAACCTATTGGCTCTGGCATTTGTAATTCAACTTTTCCCAAATGAGAAAGCCCTGTTAATTTTTTCGCAATTTGAACAAAACCGATTAACAAAAAAATGTTGGCATTTGGACTCAGCTGAAATGCATTGACGGGCTGATGAATGGACCAATATGCATCATTATTTTCTTGTTTTAATTCTGGTTTAAAAACCTTACAACGTGAACCAATGAATTGTTCAAGTATTTTCAGCGCTTCTCTTAAATTTGGAGAAACCATGGCAGCTATTCCGACTGAACCATAACATGAAGCTGTCATGTTTAAAGCTAAATACCCTCCTAGTGCTGGCTCTTTGCATAACTCAATGGCCCGTTCAATAAGCTGATTTAAGGTGTTGAATTCAACATACCAGTAAGGCTTTTCTAATTGGTCTAAGGTTATTCCACTTCCATCTAAAAGCTGCTCACCAGAGACACCCCACCGCTTAATAGTCTCGACTAATAAGTTAATATAAGTTCCGGGTAATTCTGGGTTCATGAGCAAGCCGATGAGCAAAATAAAATGGCGCGAAATGGTAAAAACTGTCAGTTCATGAACTATGCCATGCTTTTAAATTGATGCATAGTTATTCAAAACAAAATCCGCTGAATTGCACTAGACAGCACAATTTCTGAAAAGAATACAGGTCTCACCTTATGAACATTCTTATTGTCCATGCTCATCCAGAACCACAGTCTTTCACCACTGCTCTAAAAAATACAGCTAAGCAAACCTTAGAAAAATTGGGGAACAGTGTAGAAATTTCAGATTTATATGCGATGCAATTTAACCCTATTGCATCCAAAGAGGATTTCTTAGAGCTAAATCAGCCTGAGTATTTTAACTATGCACTAGAACAAAGAAATGCCAGCAAAAAACAGCTTCTAGCTCCAGATATTCAAGCAGAAATTGAAAAGGTAAAAAAAGCTGATCTCGTCATTTTAAATTTCCCACTTTATTGGACATCTGTGCCAGCAATTTTAAAGGGCTGGATTGATCGTGTGTTTGTATCTGGGCTTTTTTATGGTGGTAAACGGTTTTACAATCATGGTGGCATGGCAGGAAAAAAAGCGATGTTGTGTTTAACACTCGGTGGTAGAACACACATGTTTGGAGAAAACTCAATTCACGGCCCAATCGAAAATTATTTATCGCCGATTCAACGTGGTACTTTGGCATATGCTGGTTTTGAAGTTTTACCGCCATTTATTGCTTACCATGTGCCGTATATTAGCCAAGAAGCACGACAAACCCTTCTTGAAGACTATGTAATCTACCTTACTCATCTGGACCAGCTCGAGTCATTAAAATTTCCCAAACTTGAGCAATTTGATGAAAAACTATATCCACTCTAATGCTCTGTTTTAGCTCTTAAAATTAAATAACCGAATTTAGATCATTATTTTCGGTTTTTATTACACATAACTTTCAAATATAGAGTCCAAATTCGCTCAAAAAATAGATCAAATGGTAAAAAAATTAAGGTAAACTTTTTCATAAAATAAATAATATAAAATTTAATCAATAATATACAGATGTAGAGAAACTAGACTTATCAACTAAAAATGACAACCAATACTCATTTCATAATCACTTAATTCATATTTTTACAAAAAAATCTTTGACCATTTTTCTTGGATTTGTGACAAAAATGTCATAAAAACAAAGGCCATCACTAATAGATAAAAAATATAAATATCAATTAATTAAATTAATTTAACAATGCAAATATTCCTTCATATTTCATCCATTATTGACATTATTTGTATAAAAAGTGAGTACTCCTCAGTTCATATAACAGATTTACTCTTATTGTAATTATGCTATTTTTGTTACATGGAGTTATCAAAGCTTCTATTACTTGTAATTAGGAGCTTTGAAGGCAACACAGTTTAAACGGTTTAACTCTGTTACTTTTAAAAAAATGTCTTGAAGTTCAAGGAAAGATTAAAATGAAATTAAAACATCTGAGCACTGCAATGATTTTAGCAACGCTGCCTGCAACTGGGGTTTTTGCAGCAGCATTGGATCGCTCTGGACAATCTATCTCTGCATTTTTGCAGCCTGGTAATTACTTTGAAGCTGGAATTTCTGTTTTAGACCCAGATGTAGCTGGTAAGGAAGCCGGTACAATCAAAACAGGTCGTAATATTGGTGATATGGGAGAAGATTATTACTTCCCAAGCGCAGCCTTAAAACTACAACTTACTGATAAATTCTCTTTTGGTTTACTATACGATCAACCATTTGGAGCCGATGCACAATATTCTGGTAATAATGCTTTTGTAGCAAGCCCATCAGATCCAATTCTTGGCACTTTACCAATTACAACAGGTGCTTTAGGCGGAACTCAAGGTGCTACTTCTGTTGAGGTTGACACCCAAAATATTTCGATGATCTTTGGATTCCAACCCACTGAAAATTTTAACTTTTATGGTGGCGGTGTATACCAAACGATTAAAGGAAATGTTCATTTAAGAGGTTCTGCATATAGCCTATATAATGGCTATGACGCTTCAATTCCTGAAGATGGAGCAGCTGGCTGGTTAGCTGGGGCCGCTTTCCAAATTCCAGAAATTGCACTTAAGGCATCGATTACATACCGCTCAGAAATTGACCATAAAATTAATGCAGATGAAACAATTGCACTTGCAGATTCAATTACAGCCAATGCTGGAGCACTTGGATCAACTATTGGACAATTAGTTGCAGCTGGTCAGTTAACTCCTGCCCAAGCTGGAGCGATTCAACAAACAATTGGCAAGGCTATTGCTGCTAACCAATTAGAAGGCAAGACTACAATTACTACACCTCAGTCTGTAAACCTTGATTTCCAGACAGGGATTATGGCAAACACAGTCGCATTTGCGAATGTACGCTGGGTAAATTGGAAAGATTTCGCAATTCGTCCATATAAATTTGGCAAAGTATCAGAAGCTGTAGGTCCAATAGCAACTCCTAGCCGACCAAATGGCTTTAATCTAGTTGAATATTCTGATGACCAGTGGTCTGTGAATGCCGGTGTAGGTCGTAAACTTAACGACAAGTGGGCGGGTAACGTTTCGGTAGGTTGGGACTCTGGCGCAGGTAATCCTGTAACAACTTTAGGTCCAACTGAAGGTTACTGGAACGTAGGCGTAGGTGTTCAATACAGCCCTACTCCACAAACATTTATTGCTGGCGGTGTAAAATATTTCTGGTTGGGTGATGCAAAAGCTCAAACTGGTGCCCAAGCTGGTAGCGATGACTACTATGTTGCAGAATTCTCTGACAACAACGCTATCGCTTATGGTTTAAAACTTGGTTATAAATTCTAAGTTTAAAAAATTATGTATATAAAAAAGGCGCTTAAAGCGCCTTTTTTATTATTTATTTTTAAGCTGGGATTGTACGCTGTGAAACTGAACGGATTGCTTCTTTTAATGCATCATATCCGTGGATAGCTGGAAACTGAGGAAATTCGGCAATCACATTTGCAGGTGCATCAAATAAGAAACCGTGGTCAGCCTCTCCAAGCATCGTTGTATCGTTATAAGAATCACCCGCTGCGATTACACGGAAATTTAATCCATGTAGTGCTTTAACCGACTCACGTTTTTGATCGGGTTGACGTAACTTATAAGCCGTAATCATACCTTCTTCATCTGTCTCTAATTTATGACAGAAAATCGTTGGCCATCCTAATTGCTTCATTAAAGGATGCGCAAATTCATAGAAAGTATCTGATAAGATCACGAGTTGGAAATGCGTACTCACCCATTCAACAAACTCTTTTGCTCCTGGTAATGGCCCCATCTCAGCAATGACTTCTTGAATGTCATTTAAGCCTAAACCGTGTTGTTTTAAGATATTAAGGCGCTGAGTCATTAAAACATCATAATCCGGAATATCACGAGTTGTTGCTTCGAGTTCTTTAATCCCTGTTTTTTTTGCGAAATTGATCCAGATTTCAGGAACTAAAACCCCTTCAAGATCTAGGCATACGATTTCCATGAATGCTTCCAACGTTGGTTAAAAATTGCTGTATCATACCATTAAGATTTTCAGTTTTGCGTTGTTATTGATCAAATCAATTTTATTCATAAGGATCGAAATTAAAGTGCTAAGCACTTTATCAACTATCCTTTAGAATATTTTTCATAACTCAATGCGCCCAAGCCTTTTGCCAGGAACACACATGACCGTTATTCCGACTATTGATATCGTAGATGCTCTTGCTGCTGAATATGCAACCAAAAGCCCTCGAGAAATTTTAGAACTTGCCTTAAGCCAACCAGGTGAAATTGCAATTTCGTTTTCGGGAGCAGAAGATGTTGTGTTAATTGATATTGCTTCACGCTTAGGCAAACCTTTCCGTGTATTTAGTCTCGACACAGGCCGCCTGCATGCCGAAACTTATCAATTTATTGAAACTGTCCGTAAACACTACAATATCAATATCGAAATTTGTTTCCCTGAATCTGAAGCTGTTCAAAACATGGTAAACGAAAAAGGTTTATTCAGCTTTTTTACAGATGGGCATCAAGAATGTTGCGGTATTCGAAAAGTTCAGCCTTTACGTAAAAAACTTGCGACTTTAGATGGCTGGATTACGGGTCAACGTAAAGATCAAAGTCCTGGTACACGTACAGAAATTCCGGTAGTACAAGCTGATGCAGGTTTCTCGGGTCCAGGTAAGCAACTTATTAAATATAATCCTCTAGCGAACTGGACAAGTGCTGAGGTATGGAGCTACATCCGTATGATGGAAATTCCATATAATCCTCTTCATGAGCGCGGTTTTGTTTCTATTGGCTGTGAACCATGTACGCGACCTGTATTACCAAATCAACACGAGCGTGAAGGACGCTGGTGGTGGGAAGAAGCCACTCAAAAAGAGTGTGGCTTACATGCTGGTAATATGAAAAAGTAATTGGATATCAAAAAACCACTGGCAAATCAGTGGTTTTTTTTATGTCATGTTCCGTACACAAAGTCATATTTTCTCTACTCTAAACGCTATATACTTAATTTTACGGTTCTATAATTCTAATAAGAGCTCATATAAAGGCTTCTTAGAAAAATGCATGAGGCACAATGATTTATGCGTCCATTACACCCAATTGATTTCATTTTTCTGTCACTCGAAAAAAGACAGCAACCCATGCATGTCGGTGGATTATTTTTATTTGAAATTCCTGAAAATGCACCAGAAACCTTTGTACATGATTTAGTAGAAGATATTAAACGCTCAAAGAGCATTCCTATTCCGCCCTTCAATAATCGTTTAAGTGGTCTATTTTGGGATGAAGATGAAGAGTTCGATATCGATCATCACTTTCGCCACATTGCTTTGCCTCACCCGGGCCGTATTCGTGAACTTCTGGTTTATATTTCACAGCAGCATAGCTCACTAATTGATCGTGCAAAGCCACTTTGGACTTGTGACATTATTGAAGGAATCGAAGGCAATCGTTTTGCCATGTATTTTAAAATCCATCATGCCATGGTAGATGGTGTTGCGGGTATGCGTTTGATCGAGAAATCTCTATCAAAAACACCAGAAGAGAAACATGTTGTTCCTTTATGGTGTGTTGAGAGCAAAAGAGCTAAGCGTCTAAAAGTACCAACTCCGAGTACTAGTAAAATTAAGAGTATTTTAGGCGGTATTAAATCTCAACTCGACATAGCTCCAAAAGTTATGCACGAGCTATCTCAAACAATATTCAAGGAAATGGGTAAAAATCCTGATTATGTTTCTACTTTTCAGGCACCAGTTTCTATTTTGAACCAAAGAGTTAGTGCTTCACGTCGTTTTGCTGCCCAGTCATTTGAACTAAGCCGCCTTAGAAAAATTTCAAAAGCATTAGGCGTGACGATTAATGATGTTGTCCTAGCTGTATGTTCAGGCGCTTTACGTGAATATTTGATTAGCCAAAACAGCTTACCTAAAAAGCCACTTATTGCCATGGTTCCAGCTTCATTACGTACAGATGATTCTGACATGAGTAACCGGATTACTATGATTTTGGCAAATTTAGGGACGCATAAAGATCAACCGTTAGAACGCCTAGAAATCATTCGTCGCAGCATGCAAAATTCAAAGCAACGCTTTAGCCGCATGACAGCGAATGAAATTTTAAACTATAGTGCGGTTGTTTATGGTCCGGCAGGATTAAACATCATGTCAGGAATGCTTCCTAAGCGTCAGGCGTTCAATTTAGTGATTTCCAATGTACCAGGACCACGTGAACCGCTTTATTGGAATGGCGCGAAATTAGATGCACTCTACCCTGCTTCGATTGTCATGGATGGACAAGCTCTAAACATTACCATGACTAGTTATTTAGATAAGCTTGAAGTTGGATTAACAGCTTGTCGAAATGCTTTGCCAAAAATGCAAAACCTTTTGACTCATTTAGAGGATGAGATTCAACGTTTTGAAGAAATTATTGCAGAGAAACAGCTGAAACATCATTCAGCAAGTTAGAAAATTAAGGGGCTTTGAATTGGCCCCTTATTTTTTGATTGTGCGGCACTGGTTAAGCAACTGATGACATACTGAACGAATCATTGCAGTTGTGATTGGTACTTCTTTACCTTGGTCATTCAACATATAGCAGCTATTTACTGGCGTGCTTTCTAAAACATGTTTAAGACCGTTGCTAATTAAGTTTTCACTTACATTCATGGGTTATACCTCTTATTGTTTGCTAAGACGTTTAATAGGGAGAACGTCTAGGGCTACTGTATGTAAGTAGTATTTAAAATTCATGAATGAAAGTAAAATTTCAGTTGTAACAAGGATTAAGCGATATCTTGTTACAACTTTAACTTAAAATGATATCGTATTGCTCTTGCGTATATAAATTTTCGACCTGAAATTTAATAACACGGTTAATAAAATGCTCTAAATCGGCTACTGCTGGTGCTTCTGCTGTTAATAATCGGTCAATCACAGAAGGATGGGCAACAACAGTAAAGCCACTCGTTGACTCAAATGCGCGGGTATATCGTAATATCTCACGAAATATTTCGTAACACACTGTCTCCGCTGTTTTGACAAAACCCCGCCCTTGGCATGTTGGACATGATTCACATAACAAGTGTTCTAATGATTCACGAGTTCGTTTACGCGTCATTTCGACCAGACCAAGTTCTGACACTTGAGTAATTTTGGTCTTCGCGTGATCTCGCTCAAGCATTTTCTCAAACTGACGCATCACCTCTTCACGGTGAGTTGCTTCTTGCATGTCAATAAAATCAATAATGAGAATACCCCCCAAATTACGCAGTCTAAGTTGACGCGCGATAACTTGAGTCGCCTCCATATTGGTTTTAAAAACCGTATCTTCAAGACTACGACCACCTACATATGAACCTGTATTAACGTCAATCGTTGTCATGGCTTCAGTCTGGTCGATCATCAGATAACCGCCCGACTTCAAAGCTACGCGAGTTTGTAAGGCTTTTTGAATGTCTTCTTCAACATTATAAAGATCAAATAGTGGTCGCTCACCAGGATAATGGATGAGACGGCTCTTCATATTCGGGACAAATTCATCTACAAACTCAAGCAGTTTTGCGTGAATCTCTCGCGAATCTACATAAATCTTTGCAGTTTCTTCGCTTGCTAAGTCGCGAATAATACGTTGAGGTAATGGAAGTTCTTCAAAAATTAAAGAAGGAACAGCAACGTCAGTCTGCTTACGCTGAATGTACTCCCACAATTTGCTCAGATAGCACATGTCCTGTGCAATTTCTGCCTCATCCACACCTTCTGCAGCCGTACGGACGATCACGCTACCAGGTAAATTATGCTCAGATTGAATACCTTCAATAATATTACGCAGACGATCTCGCTCTTCTTCAGACTCAATACGCTGCGAAACACCAATATGATTACCATACGGCATTAATACCAAATAGCGAGAAGGGATTGAAAGATCTGTACTTAGACGTGCACCTTTTGTGCCCAACATATCTTTCATTACTTGGACAGTAAGGGTTTGCCCAGGATGTAATAGCTCAAAGACATTCGGGGTAGGCTGCGAACGAGGCCAAACCATATCATTGATATGTAAAAAGGCTGTTCGAGACAAACCAATATCAACAAAGGCAGCTTGCATGCCCGGAAGCACTCGCACAACTTTACCCTTGTAGATATTGCCGACTAGACCGCGTTTAACTGTACGCTCGACATACAGTTCATTAACAGTTCCATTTTCGATTAATGCCACCCGACACTCCATAGGCGTGACATTAATAAGTAGTTCTTCTGACATACATAAACTCAAAGCATTATAAAATTTTTTATTAAAGAGTCAGAGAAGCTGTTAACTTTAACGTTGTCTAGTGTTCATCGACAATGCTATTCAATGAAGAATGATAACAACCCCTTATGTCTTTACTCTTTTGAATAACTGTGCAAATTCGTATAAAGGAAGTCCTACCACATTACTATAACTTCCTTGAATTTGGGGAATATATTGCGAGGCAATTCCTTGAATTGCATATCCACCCGCTTTTCCAACAGGCTCACCCGTGGTCCAATAATCTTCCATATCCTGTGTAGTCAGGTGCTGAAACTCAACTTGAGTTTGCACTACCTGACTTAACATTTGTTGTTGAGTCGCAACGCACAGTCCAGAAAACACATCATGCCAACGTCCAGATAATTGTTTCCAGATTTCAAAGGCATGATTTTTCGATTCAGGCTTACCAATAATTTGACCATCAAGTCCCAGACTTGTATCAGCAGCAATAACAATTGCTTCCGGAAAAAGCTTCAATACAGTTTGAGCTTTTTCTCTAGCCAATCGTTCAACATAATGATGAACCAGCTCATTTTCATGAACAGACTCATCAATGTCAGGACTATAGATTTCAAAATCTAAACCTAGCTGTTGTAAGAGCTCCTTCCGACGAGGAGAGCTAGATGCTAAAACTATATGCGCCATTTTGCCAAACAATAATAGACGACTGGCCACGTGATGATACTTGTCATCAAAGGTTGCCAATGTCTAGCAATCGAAAAATGAATTCCACCCATCGTCTGTGTTACCCACATAAATGCTAAATGGGCAATAATGACCAGCGTTGCTATCGTCCATAAATTAACAAAAGTTAAAATACGGCGTTCCCGAATTAAAAAACGGGTAAGAAAAGTCACAATTACAAAACTTAAGGCATTGAGCCCTAAAGGCGCATCAAGCAGTAAGTCTGTAAAAATCCCCATCCCAAATGCAAACCAGACCCCACACCATGTTGGCTGACATACTACCCAAAATAGCATGATCATCAACATGAATAGTGGCCGCCATCCTGAAATATCATAAGATAGCGGATAAACCATGAGTACAGAACCCACAATAACGGAGAGAATAATTCCCCATAATGGATCTTTACGCTTTTCTCCTTTAAGTTTAGCGATCGGCATACGGCTGCTCCTTCGCTAATGATTCAGAGAAAAGTACAACTACATGATGGCCTGTTGCTAATTGTGCTGATGGTGTTACATCAATTTCAGCAAACTCACCTGAATTATGGCGTTTTATTTTAGCAACTGTACCCACTGCGTAACCTGCTGGGAAATGTTCACCCAAGCCTGAGCTAAACACTTTATCACCCACCTGAATATTCGCACTGGTCGGGACATATTCCATTTTTAAACGGCCCAAATCACCTGTACCAGAAACAATCGCCCGCATTCCTGTACGCTCTAAACGAACAGAGAGTGAATGTTCTTTATCTGATAACAACATCACACGTGAGCTATGAGGATATACATTAATAATCTGCCCCATAATCCCCTTATCATCCAAAACTGTTTGACCGACCTTTAGATGGTCTGTAGAGCCTCGGTTAATAATGATGATATGACGTAATGGGTCTGCATCTGTCCCAATCACTTCGGCAATTTCCATACGACCATCAATAATTAATGGTGTATCAAGAAGTCCTCGTAAACGGGTATTTTCAGCTGACAGTTCAGAAAGTTTCTGTAAGCGGACTTGAGCTTGTAAAAGCTCAGCCTGCATCGCGGTATTTTCACGACGCAGTTGTGCTTCAGATTTTGTTTGTTGATTCAGCCATTCTCTCGACAGTACCGGATAACTAGCCAATGCATAAATTGGGTTATATGCAGCGTACAAGACATCCCTTGCTGGCTGAATTACATAAGGCATGCGCCAATCAAAGAACAGCACAACCAAACATGTAATGACCGCAATAATGAACGAGCGGAAAGATGGCGGCTGTCTTGAAAAAATATTCGGTTGCACCGCCTAATCCTTAAACTTAACCGACGAAAAGCATGTCGTGGTTCGGGTTGTCGAAGAATTCTAATACTTTACCACCACCACGGGTTACGCAAGTAAGAGGATCTTCAGCAACAACAACTGGTAAACCAGTTTCTTGAGCTAATAACTTGTCAAGGTTACGAAGTAGCGCACCACCACCTGTCAACACAATACCGCGCTCAGCAATATCAGAAGAAAGTTCAGGAGGAGTTTGCTCAAGAGCAGATTTCACAGCGCTTACAATGCTTTGTAACGGATCAGAAATGGCTTGAGTAATTTCGTCAGAAGTTACGGTAATTGCACGAGGCACACCTTCTGCAAGGTTACGGCCACGTACTTCGATTTCTAATGTTGTACCATCAGAAACAGCCATACCTACTTCTTTTTTAATAATTTCAGCAGTGGTTTCACCAATCACACAACCGTGAGCTTTACGAACATAATTGATGATTTGCTCATCAAAAACATCGCCGCCGATGCGTAAAGAGTCAGCATAGACGCAACCTTGCAATGAAATAATTGCAATTTCTGTTGTACCGCCACCAACATCCACAACCATAGAACCACATGCTTGTTCAACTGGCATACCTGCGCCAATTGCTGCTGCCATAGGCTCTTCAATCAAACGAACATCACGGGCACCAGCATTAAATACTGCTTCGCGAATCGCACGACGCTCGACCAAAGTTGATTTACATGGTACACATACAACTACACGAGGTGCAGGTGGGAACAAACGTTTTTCGTGAACTTTACCAATAAACTGATTCAACATGGTTTCAGTCACTTCAAAATCCGCAATTACACCGTCTTTCATTGGACGAATTGCAGAAATATTCGCAGGCGTACGGCCCAGCATTTGCTTAGCATCTAGACCTACAGCAGCAACAATTTTTTGTGAACCACTGTGACGAATTGCCACAACTGTTGGTTCATTTAATATAATGCCGCGGCCTGGTGCATAAATAAGTGTATTTGCTGTACCTAAATCAATGGCTAGATCCGGCGAAAACAAGCCAATTAGTCGTTTTAGAATCACGGTTCGTTCTCAGTTAAACTTTCATGTGGATGCAAGGTGGCAACTTTAAACTAAATGTGATGATTTGAACAAGTCAATCGCTTATTATAACGCACGATATTTTGAAAATTTTTAATACTGATTAGGTGATGTTATGTCTACATCGGATGCACAGCATTCAGCAGATTTAAATGCACAAACAGTTTCAGCAATCGCCAATCTTGCTCGATTGTCGCTCAATGATACGCAATCTGCTGAATATGCTCAAAGTCTAAATAAAATTTTAGGCATGATGGAAACCTTAAAAGGCATTGATACGGAAGGCGTAGAACCTTTGAAAAGTCCTTTTGACAATCCTCAACCTTTACGTGCTGATGTGGTAACTGAAAGCAATCATCGAGATGAATACCAAGCAGTTGCGCCTGCAACTCAAGATGGTTTGTATCTTGTTCCTCGCGTGATTGAATAACTTTTACTCAATTAACCCATCTTCCCTATTTTGAATGTAAAGAAATTTTACTCATGACTGATTTACATCGCTTATCAATTCGTGAACTTGCTGAGGGCTTAAGCCAAGCGAAGTTTTCATCTCGCGAACTGACTGAACACTATTTAAAACGTATTGCTAAAATTGACCCACTGGTAAAAAGCTACGTGACGGTTACGCCTGAACAAGCTCTTGCTGAAGCTGACGCTGCCGATGCAGCATTAAAAGCAGGTAATGCAACAGCTTTAACGGGTATTCCTCTTGCTCATAAAGATATCTTTTGTACCAAAGGCATTAAAACAACTGCCGGTTCAAAAATACTAGACAACTTCATCTCACCTTACGATGCAACTGTTGTTGAAAAAACTAAAGCAGCTGGTCTGGTCACTTTAGGTAAAGTGAACATGGATGAGTTTGCGATGGGCTCAACTTCTGAAAGCTCCTATGTTGGCGCAACAAGTAACCCATGGGCACTCGACCACGTTCCTGGTGGCTCATCAGGTGGTTCTGCTGCGGCTGTAGCGGCTGATTTAGCTCCTTTTGCTACAGGTACTGATACAGGCGGCTCAATTCGCCAACCTGCGTCATTCTGTGGCTTAACGGGCTTAAAACCAACCTATGGTCGTGTATCTCGTTTCGGGATCATTGCTTATGCATCCTCTTTAGACCAAGCGGGTCCAATGGCTCGTTCTGCCGAAGACTGTGCTTACCTCATGAATGTAATTGCAGGTCACGATGCAAAAGACTCAACTTCGGTTAAAAAGGAAGTTGATGACTACGTTGCAAATTTAAATGGCACACCTGTAAAAGGTTTACGCATTGGTATTCCTAAACAGTACTTTAACGTTGCAGGTTTAGATGCAGACGTAAAAGCACGTGTTGAAGAGTCTTTGAAAAAGCTTGAAGAAATGGGTGCAACACTTGTTGAGGTCGATCTCAACATGACTGAAGCCTATGTACCAACTTATTACCTCATTGCTCCAGCAGAAGCATCATCTAACTTGTCACGTTACGATGGTGTTCGTTACGGCTACCGCTGTGAAAACCCAGCCGATTTGATGGATCTTTATAAGCGCTCACGTTCAGAAGGTTTCGGTCCAGAAGTTCAACGCCGTATTCTCATTGGTACATACGCGCTTTCTGCGGGTTATTACGATGCTTACTATGTGAAAGCACAAAAAGTACGTCGTTTAATTCAACAAGACTTCTTAAAAGCATTTGAGAATGTGGATGTGATTGCGGCTCCTGCTGCACCAACAACTGCATATAAAATTGGTGCGAACTTAAGTCCAACTGAAATGTATTTAGGCGATATCTATACACTTGCAGTGAACTTGGCAGGCTTACCAGCGATTAATGCTCCTGTTGGTTTTGATAAAGATAGCTTGCCTGTTGGCTTACAGTTGATTGGTAACTATTGGTCAGAATCACAATTATTGTCGATTGTCCATCAATACCAACAAAACACCGATTTCCATACTCAACGTGCGGCAATTGCTGAGGAGAATGCATAATGGCTGAAGCTCAAAAGTTGAAATTGATTGACGGTTGGGAAGTCGTTATTGGTATCGAGATTCACACTCAGCTTGCAACCAATTCTAAAATTTTCTCTGGTTCATCAACTGAATTTGGTCAAGACCCAAACACACAAGCAAGCCTTGTCGACTTGGCTATGCCGGGTGTACTCCCTGTTTTGAATGAAAAAGTGGTTGATCTTGCTATCCGCTTTGGTTTGGGTATTGATGCATACATCGACCAAGCATCTGTGTTTGCACGTAAAAACTACTTCTACCCTGACTCGCCAAAAGGCTACCAAATTAGCCAAATGGATAACCCAATTGTTGGCTTAGGCCACATTGATATCCAGCTTGAAGATGGCACAACAAAACGCATTGGCGTAACTCGTGCTCACCTTGAAGAAGATGCGGGTAAGTCTGTGCACGACCAATTTGAAGGTATGTCTGGCATTGACTTAAACCGTGCTGGTACGCCTTTGCTTGAAATCGTTTCTGAACCAGACATGCGTTCGGTTGAAGAAGCAGTTGCCTACATCAAAGCAATTCACACACTAGTACGTTGGTTAGGTATTTCTGACGGTAACATGGCTGAAGGTTCATTCCGTGCGGACTGTAACGTATCTTTACGTCGTCCGGGACAGCCGTTTGGTACACGCTGTGAGCTTAAAAACCTCAACTCATTCCGTTTCATTGAGCAAGCGATCAATGTTGAAATTGAACGCCAAATGGAAATTTTGGAATACGGCGGAAGTATCGACCAAGAAACTCGTTTGTTCGATCCAAACAAAATGGAAACGCGCTCTATGCGTTCTAAAGAAGAAGCGAATGACTACCGCTACTTCCCCGATCCAGATTTGTTACCTGTGATTATTGCTGATGAGCAAATTGAAGCTGCTCGCGCTGCACTTCCAGAGCTCCCTGCTGCTCGCCGTGCACGCTTTATCGCAGACTTTGGTATAACTGAGTACGATGCTCACGTACTTACGCTCTCACGCGAAATGGCAGACTTCTATGAAGCTGTTGTGGCTGCTGCTGGCGGTGCGAAGCAAGGTAAAGTATCAGCAAACTGGGTAATGGGTGAATTCTCAGGTGCGTTAAACAAAGCTGGCCTAGACTTAGCAGACTCTCCTGTTTCTGCTGAACAACTTGGCGGCATGATTGCACGTATTGTGGACAACACGATTAATGGCAAAATCGCTAAGCAAGTGTTTGGCTTTATGTGGGAATCAGAAGGTAAATCAGCCGATGACATCATTAGCGAAAAAGGCTTAAAGCAAGAGACCGACACTGGTGCAATTGAAGCAATCATTAAAGAAGTGCTTGCTGCCAATGAAAAAATGGTTGAAGAGTACAAGTCTGGTAAAGAGAAAGCCTTTAATGGTCTTGTCGGTCAAGTCATGAAAGCAGCAAAAGGTAAAGCTAACCCTGCGCAAGTGAATGAGTTGATGAAGAAGTTGATTGGTTAACTTATTCATATTTAATTGATTGAATGATATAAAGACCTCACTTAATGTGGGGTTTTTTTATGCTTAAGCAAGACGAAATTGAAAAATATTTCAAGACACTTATCAAACAAATAAATAAAAATAATCATATTAATCAAACAAATATGGATACTTACAAAATATTTTTAGATAAAACTAATCCAGATTTAGTGATAAGATCCATCCAAAAAGTTGGTTTCTTTAGGCCATCAAAATATAATTTCGACATCAAAGTAATATCAATGTTCTTCCAAGAAACCATAAATCACACTAATTTTAAAAAATTTTCCCAATATTTAATAAGCATTCAAAATTTATTTCTGACCTCAAAAAAAGCAAAAAACTGTTTTAATCAAATAAAAGAGTTCATCCTATCTGAAAGAAATTTAATTAAATATTTTTTTGCAAAATCGGATGATATTTTTTACGAATATGAGAACAATAAAGAACCTGAATTAATTTTAGAATGTATTTCATTTTTAATTATAGAGATCAAGAACAATCAACATACCAATGGAATTAATGCGAGTTTAATAAATATTATTAATGACAAAGATTATACAACCTTAATCAGTCTTTCAAAAATTATAGTGAGCTTCAAAAAAATTGAAATAAAAATTGATTTTTTTGAATATTTTTTGGAAAAAGTAAATAATAAAAATTATAAATTAACAAATGAATCTTTTGAAAAAAATATATCAATGTCTTATATCCAATATGATCAACAACGCTATGCTATCCATCACGAAACAATAAAAATTAATCAAAAAAATGAGACATTTGAGGAAACAGTTAACAAAATTTTAAATGAATCAAACATCAATTTATTTGCCGAAATTAGACTACTCCCTTTCCCTAGAGTTTGCCCTAAAATAATTACTACCCCTATTTTACTAAAACTATTTACAACGGATTTCATTTATCTTGAAGAAAAATCTCTACTAAACTTCTTCTTTATTGATAATTTTATTTCCGCAAATTACATAAATAAACCTATTTATAAAAATTTCACTATATTAGACATTATAAAAATACAAAGAATTTTTAAATTTATAAGCAAAATATATAGAATATATCTCAAAAAAAATAAAATAAAATTCAATAAAAATAAAATAAAATTAGCATCAATAATACCTATTTCTAGCATAGCTTTCTTGGATGATTTACTACAAAAAACACTAAATAGTAATAATAAAAACTATTTAGAACTAGTTAAAGATATTATATCAACTGATTTCTATAAACTTAACGACCATTTTGACATTCAATACAATCCAATTCTGTCTTTAGGTAATGATTTCATTATATCGCCAACAATATTAGCAAAGTCCAATCTTATTAGAAGCATATTAATAAAAATAAACAACAACCTATCTATTAGTTCTAATGGAGACAAAATGATACAAAGCTTAGAAAAAAAATTAATAAATTTAGGATTTTCCATTGCTACTGAAGTTAAGTTAGGAGCTTATGAAATAGATATTATTGCAAAAAAAGGAAACAATGTTTTTATTTTTGAATGTAAAAATTCATATCACCCAGTTAATGAGTTTGAACTAAGAAATAGCTTTTCACACATACAAAAAGCTTCAAATCAGTTAAATAATTTAGAAAAAATGATAAAAAATAAATCTACTAGACAAAGTTTATCTAAAAAAATAGGATTCTCATTATATAAAGCAAATTTTCATTATGCAATTATCCTATCAAATAGAATGTTCAATGGATATATCTACAACAACTATAGATGTATAAACTCTTATATTTTAAACAACTTATTAGATAAAGGCCTAGTCACCATAAACTCAAACAAGTATAGTTTATGGAAAAATTCAAGTTTTCATGAAAATGATCTTATTGACTTTATAAATGGAAAATTTATATCTGATTATGAATTCTTAGCACATGAAAACTTTGTAAAATTAAAAGTCAAAGATATTACAATATCATGTCAACGATTCGGATTCTCACTCGAAGAAGTAGCAGAACATATAGAAAAAAATTATAATAAAATATAGTACTCATTTTAATAATTACACAATATAAATAGTTTTCTTTAATATACGAGCTCTATGTGTTTCACTATCTAATGGTGAAACATATTTTAAAATTAATTAAGATAGCTACCTATCTCTCACCACACCCAACTTATTCAAAATCTCAGGCGTCAAAAACAACATCACCAATTTATTTAAATCAATATAATGCAATGTACCTTGCAACGGTTGTTTAACTGCTGGGTCTTTAACAATACCTTCAACCATGCTTTGACCTTGCTAAAAAGCATCTCCAACCGTCTTAACTCCTACCTCTGAATCACGGTTTTGGACAAAATTAATTGATTAATTTCATTAGTCAACTCAAGAAAAAGCCTCGATTTATCGGGGCTTTTTTACATTCTTATGAAACACCCTTCGACTAAAGAATGTGCTTTTTTCTAAAGAATTACTCAGTGATTATGCTAATTTAAATTAAAAATTGAAATCACTTATATTTTAAAAAGAGAGATAAATCATGTCTAAAAAGATTTTAATGTTAGTCGGTGACTATGCCGAAGACTATGAAACTATGGTTCCTTTTCAGTTTTTAATTGGTTTAGGTTATACCGTGCATGCTGTTTGCCCAAATAAAAAGAATGGTGACCATATTGCGACAGCTATTCATGATTTTGAAGGCGAACAAACTTATAGCGAAAAACGTGGCCACAACTTTGCGATTAACTATGATTTTGATGCCGTTAATACCGAAGACTATGTAGGTTTAGTTATTCCGGGTGGTCGTGCACCAGAGTATTTGCGCATGAATGATCGTGTTATCGAAATTGTGCGTGAGTTTGATCGAGTGAAAAAACCAATAGCAGCCGTATGCCATGGCGCTCAATTACTCGCAGCGGCAGATATATTACAAGGCCGCCTCTGCTCAGCTTATCCAGCATGTGCTGCCGAAGTAAAATTGGCAGGTGGGCAATATGCAGACATTGCTGTGACTGAAGCAGTTACAGATGGTCATTTGGTGACTGCCCCAGCTTGGCCTGCACATCCAGCTTGGTTAGCTCAATTTGTGAAAGTTTTAGGGGCTACAATTACGATCTAAAGAGATCTCTTTATCCCAAATACAATAAAGCCTGCTCTTAGATAGCAGGCTTTATTACTAAAATAGAAAACTAGATTTTTATCTTGTAATCCCTAATTTATTCCAAATTTCTGGTGTTAAAAACGTCGTCACTAATTTATTTAAATCGATATAACGCAATGTACCTTGTAACTGCTGTTTAACAGCTGGGTCCTTAACAATATCTTCACCCGCACTTTGACCTAACTGTTGAAATGCCTCCCCAACAGCCTTCACACCTTCTGCTTGAATTACAGCTTTGGTCTGAGCAGAACATTGCTCCACAATCACACGTTGTAAAACCTGAGCCAGTTTTTGGTCTAGCTGATCTTTTTGCTCAGGCGTTACATTACTAAATGCTTTTAAATCGGGATGAGCCGCTAAAGCTGTAAATGTCCATTGAAGTACAGTAGTTTTGTCTGAAGCCGTTGTAGCCTTAACCAGACAGTCACTGAGCTGATCAACTGTTGGACCAGCCATCGTAATTTGAGTAGTCCCCAATACAGCAGCAGCCACACATATTGAACGGCTCAGGTGTGAAAACTTACGGCGAACAATAGCGTAAAGATGATGTGACATAGGTCTGGCTCCAATAAACAATCTGTTCTTTTTATCACAGAGTCACTAAAGTTACCTGTTATGACTCTGTAACCGCAAAATACCTATTTCACCACAGACTCTATTCGATCAAGTTCCCACACCCCACCTGCTGCCAAGCCTTTACACATACCCGTCCACATATCCTTAGTATGTACAAAACTCTTACCATCCCACACCCATTCTTCACTTGCCCAGCAGTCTCCAATGCCTCTTCCCTTTTGAGCACTACTGATAATACCGCTATCAAAATCTGAAGCGGAATCAGACACAAATGTTGCCTTACCAGCCAAAGACTGATCGAGTACCCATGCCCCATACCCTTCGTTATAAGCCCCTCTCCAACACAGCGTAGTCGCCAAAACTTTCTTATTGGTTAGTTTATATAGCTCAATTTTTTGTGGTTCAGCTCCATCACTATTACCGCCATAAATTCCTTCACAAAAGTCTTCTTTAGGATTCGGATTAGCTGCCATCAAGCTACGGTGTATTACTTGGTACTGCTTGCTTTTCGGTTGTAGCGTTAAATAAGGTTTGACTGTAGTTTTAATGCGTTTAACAAGTAGTTTTGGCTCAGGCATAAGTACTTTAGTTTCATTGGCACTGCCCTTTTTAACCAAAGCACCAACAGTCCCAATTCGCTTCTGAAAATCATCCATTTTTAATAGCACAGCGGTCATTCCTGCATCGGAAATTTTCCATTGATGTTGAGCATTTTTAAATACAATTTCGTTCTTCTGTTTGGATTGCTGTAGTACAGCATTGACTTGCAAGCTGTTGAGTTTACCCATAAGTGGTAACTCAGTACCATCTACAGTCACAGCGCCTAAGTCTTTACCATTTATATAAAAATGGATATTTTTAAGCTGGTTTTCAGGTATGCTTTGTTCATAGTCTGACAAAGCAAATTCAATTTGCACAGGTTGTTTTGGGCCTGCTTTACGTGTTAATAAAATTGAAGCTGGGTTATCACCATTTTCTTCATTTTGATACCCTGCAGCCTTACATGTTCCCGTATTACTGCAAGAAACTTCCCACTCTTGGTATGAAAATGAAATACCTTTGATGTCTTGAGCAAAACTATAAGAACTCATTACCGCTAAACAGCAGATTGAAAGTATATTTTTCATTATTTCATATCTCTATAAGTCTGTTTTTCTTATTAAGCTAAAAACAGTTTAAAATTTTGAGTTACCGTCTAGTTTAAAAGAATATGTTAGATTTATATAAGATTTAAATTGATTACTTTCTAAAAATGAAAAAACTGAATTTTTTATTATTTACTGCATTTACCAGTCTAACTTCACCTGCTTATGCAGAAGTAAAAAGCTTTACACCCCATTTCCCCAAATTTTATAGCTCTGCTGCGACCCGCAAAGCAGATAATCAGTTCTATTCTCTAGGAGAGGCAAAGTTTTTAAACGGCGTTACAGTCCCGTTTTATGGTGTTACAGCACAAAGCCCAACAGAGAATGGTTTACTTAAAGACTTTGAAACCTGTACACCTAAAAGCTGCCATTTTAATTTTAAACTCGATGCTCAACATGCAAAACAACTCAAGCTTCTTGCATTACCTGAAACAGGTTTGGTGCTCATTCCAAGAAATTGGCAAGATGTGCAAGCAAATGCAGGCGCTAATGGGACTGGTTTTGCTCTAATAATGAGTACAGATCAAAAACAAGCAATAGAACTCTATGATTCTTCATTTTGTGTTGGCTGCGGACTACCAAATGCAACGCTCTATTTCCCAGAGTTATTAAAAGAAAGTCTTGAAAATGAATTCGGTGGCTATAAAGACCCTAAAAAACTCATCAATATTGTTCACCCTTCTAAGAAAGTGGCTTTTTTTAGTTATCAAATTCCACAAGTGAACAATAAAACGCATGGTATTGCCAAATATGATGATGAAGACACTTTTAACTATAAAGAAATTCAAATCACCTTAGATAAATCGCAGCAGTCTTTAGTTGGCCCTATCCTTAATTTTTATAATGCAACGCACTAATCCAATACTTAATAAGAAAACCCGCTTTCGCGGGTTTTCTTAATCACCAAATAGTTACCCGCTTCTCTGGTGGTAAATACATCTGATCATCTTCGTTTATTTTAAAAGCCTCATAAAATGGTTTTTGATTCATTAAAGCTCCATTGCCACGTACTTTATCAGGAGAGTGAGGATCTGTTTTTAAATAGATAATCGCTTGAGCTTCGCGGGTTTTCGCACGCCAAACTTGAGCCCATCCCATATAAAAACGTTGCTCCCCAGTCTGTCCATCAATTACAGGAGCTGGCTTACCGCCTAGTGCAATTTGGTAAGCCTTATAGGCAATTGCTAACCCAGAGTTATCTGCAATGTTTTCACCTAATGTTAATTCACCATTAACATGATAACCAGCAATCGGTTCATAACGGTTATATTGTTCAATCAACGCTTGTGTTTTAGCTTTAAAATGCTGATGATCTTTAGCATTCCACCAGTTTCTCATATTGCCCAATTCATCAAACTGACTACCCTGATCATCAAAGCCATGACTAATTTCATGGCCAATCACAGCACCTATACCACCATAGTTCACTGCATCATCTGCGTTTATATTAAAAAAAGGTGGTTGTAATATCGCTGCTGGAAATACAATTTCATTCAATGATGGATTGTAATAAGCGTTCACCGTTTGTGGTTTCATATACCATTCATCACGATCAATCGGCTTACCCAATTTATTAAGTTCATATTGGTATCTAAACTCACTTGCACGAATTATATTTCCAACTAAATCATTTTTAGCGATGTGCAGACCAGAATAATCACGCCACTTTTTTGGATACCCGATCTTTATTGACATGTGAGAAAGCTTTTTACGAGCTTGTATTTTCGTCGCAGGACTCATCCAGTCCAATTCTGTAATGCTTTGGTCATAAGCACGAATCAGATTTTGAACCAATAATTCCATCTGTTGTTTTTTCTCAGCAGGAAAGTATTTTTCAACATACAGTTTGCCAATACCATCTCCCAGAATCTTATCAACAAGCTGTACACCCCGCTTCCAACGTGTTTCTTGTTCAGTAATATCTCGAAGTGTCTTGTTATAAAAATCAAATTTATTATCTACAAAAACGCTATTTAATAATGGAGAAAAATTATTTATCAAATGCAATTTAAAATAAGCTTTCCATATATCTAAGGGTGTATCTTGAATAATTGTATTTAAGCCCTGAAAGTAGTCTGGCTGATTTACCTGAATAGTATCAATTTTTCCTTTTAATTCAGTTGCAGTTAGATAACCTTGCCAATCAAATGCAGGGGTCAATTTATACAAATCTGCGGGTTTATATTTATTGTAGCGTTTTGCAAGATCGCGGTTTTGAACGTTGCTCCACTGTATTTTTGCCAACTGAGTTTCAAGTTTTAAAATTTCCTGAGCATGTTGTGCTGCTTGCGAGTCTCCAGCAAGTGTTAAAGTTTTTTCAATATACTTTAAATACTGTGCACGAGTTTCAATAAATTTTTTATCATCTTTCAAATAATAATCACGGTCAGGTAGACCCAAACCACTTTGCTCCAAACCAGCCACCATTTCAGTAGATTGTTTCATATCCTGTTCAATGCTTAGACGGATTGGGCTATTGACATCAATACGAGCAAAATGTGCCATTAAAATTGCAATTTGATTCTTATTTTTCAATTTATCAATTTGATTTATCTTATTTTTTAGAGGACTAATACCTTGCTTCTCAATACTTTTTTCATCCATAAAGCTAGCATATAGAGTAGCTACTTTTTGCTCTAAACTACCATCCACCCACTTTTGACCAGAGAGCTCTTCTACAATTCCATGTACTTGGCTGATTGATAACTCACGGAGCTGATTAAAAGCTCCCCAACTTGCTTTATCAGCTGGGATTTCAGTATTTTTTAACCAAATACCATTTACATGTGAATAAAAATCGTTCTTTTCATTAATAGAGGAATCAATATATTGTTGATCTATACCTGATATTTTTTTGATTTGAGAATTTGTTACTAATTCCGCACGTACCAAATTAGCAGAAGTCATAAGTGCAATCGTAAGAGCACTTTTAAGTAAAATAGATTTCAAAGACTTAACCTCATATTTAAATATTTAATGATCTAAAACAATAGCTTAAAGTGATTATTTTTTATTAATTAAGCGAATGGCAAAACTAAAACCAATATAGAAGCAAGTTTTATACCGCGAAAATATAATATTTTCAAAAATATATTTTTATATAAATCAAAATTATAAACGAAGAAACTTACCAAATCTTTTATTCTACTAAATACTTAATATTCTAAAGATGCCATGGCTTGAACCAAGGCATCTTTCAGAGATATGATTACTTTTTAATCTAAAATTTTCTCAAATATTCTTAAACGCTTATAAATTGAAAGCAGTTCAATAATCGTTTTCCATGAACTAATTAAATATTGGAATGATTCACGGACTTTATCAAAAACATTACCTATTTGCGTAATTAAACCCAATGTCATTTTACCTGCGGCAATAGAAGGGAATAAAACAACTAGACTATATAAAATATCTAATTGGATATACCAAATACTAACTAAATTAAAATAAGAGTAATGCAGATATAAACGGAAATAATTCAGCCTAACACTTGAGAACAATTCTCTTAATGTTTTTGGCTGTGCACGCTCCTCATGATCCTCACCATAGACAAGTTCTTTACGATAGGCAGCTTCTACTTTTTGATTATTAAACTGTAAACCAGGTAATTTAATACCAACCACCATTAATAGAACAGTACCAAAAACAGCCCATACAATTGCAGCCCAGACCAATGAATGATCAATTTCACCTACAATAGGCAGTACTCTAACTTGTTTAGAAAGTTCAAAAAGAATAGGTAAAAAGGCAATTAAAACCATTATAGCCTTAACAAAATTTACTCCGAGGTCTTCTAAAACAGAGGCGAAACGCATGGTATCTTCTTGAACACGCTGTGAAGCCCCCTCGATATGACGAAGCTTTTCCCAATGCTCTGTGTAATATTCATTCATTGCTGTACGCCAGCGGAATACATAATGACTAGCAAAAAAAGCATTAATAACAGCTAAAGTCACACCGACCATCGCAATTAAAAGAAATGTAACTGTTCCCATATAAAGTTTATTAATATCACCACCACCGTGATCTAACATACTTTGAATGAGATTATAAAAAGGCCCATACCATGCATTAACAGCTACACTAACCTGAACGCTAAACCAGATATTAAATAAAATAAACGCCGAGCCCCACACAGACCAACGTTGCCAAGGATTATTCGATATAGTCCTCCAGAAACCAGCAAAAAGCGCAGTAGAGACTAAAAACCAAACATAAAACCATAAGAAAGTGGGAGACCAAAAACGGCTCACACCTAATGGTAGTTGAGCATCATGGTAGCCCTTAGCAAAGCCGATAAAAGTTCCCCATGTGTTTCCACCTGAGTACCAGAGCACCATATTGAGCGCGATCCAAATGACCGCAGATATAAAGAAATACCTTGGTGATGGAAAAAATGATTTGAACATTGAGCGTGGATATCCCTATATTTCTTCAAATTTACAATGAAAGGAATACTAAAACCTAAACCTTAAAATTGTGAAGGGTAAAGTTTAGAGAATTGTCAGTTTTTCCTATTCCATTGAAGGATTTGATCGTTTTTTTGTAAATAAATCCCTTTTTTGGCAATTTAATCCATTTAAATTACCTTGTATATGACTCTTGATAGAGCCATATACAGCTTTTATAACACAGTGATATCAGAGATTAAATCTCTTCTTTACGAACAATATAGCCTTCTAATTGCATTGCTTGAATGAGCAAATCTAGGTCCGAGGCACTTTTTAATTCGACATCAACGCTCACAGCGCTTTCTTTGGCACGGCTTGTTGCCGCAAAGCGTTCATGACGCAGCTCATAAATATTACCGCCCTGCTCAGCAATAATGGCTGTTAAACGAGCTAAGGCACCTGGATTATCAGGTAATTCAACACGAATACGAACCATACGGCCTGTACGAGTTAAATGGCGTTGTAATACAGAGACCATAACACGTGTATCAATATTTCCACCTGACAGAACCACACCTAATTTATGACCTAAAAACAGATCAGGGCGCGACATAATTGCAGCAATACCTGTTGCCCCTGCTCCTTCACATACTGTTTTTTCAATATTAAGTAATAGTGCAATAGCCTCTTCAATCATGTCTTCAGTGACAACAACAATGTCATCAACATATTCTTTAGCAACTTGGGTCGTAAGCTCACCTGGAGTTTTTACCGCAATACCTTCAGCAACTGTAGAGCCCATTGAAACGGCATGTTGATAATTACAAAGTAGTTTTGCCATACTTGGGTATACAACTGATTGCACCCCAATAATTTTAATTTTTGGATTGATCGCTTTAGCAGCAATTGCAATACCAGAAATTAAACCACCACCACCAATTGGCACAACTAGAATATCTAGATCAGGCACAGCTGCAAGCATTTCTAGCGCAATGGTTCCCTGACCTGCAATAATTTCAGCATCATCAAATGGGTGGATAATCGTTAAAGATTCTTCTTGTGCAACACGGTGCATTTCAGCAGCAGCTTCCGAAAAGTCCTGCCCATGCAAAATAACGCGTGCACCATACTCACGTACTCGTTGTACCTTAACGTTTGGTGTCGATTTCGGCATCACAATGGTCGCGGTCACACCTGTCCGCTGAGCGTGGTAGGCTACACCTTGGGCGTGGTTGCCTGCCGAAGCTGCAATAACACCATGTTGCTTTTCTTGCTCAGATAAACACAACAGTTTATTTAGAGCCCCCCGCTCTTTAAATGAAGCTGTAAATTGTAAGTTTTCAAATTTCAACCACATCTCAGCCCCTAAGGTTTTAGAAATGGTTTCTGAGAAAACAAAGGGAGTTTTTACAACTAAACCTTCCAAACGCTCTGCGGCAGCATGAACATCGTCTAATGTTGGAAAGCCATTTTTAACCTGTTGCTGTATCATTTATCCAGTCAGCCTCAATACACTACAAATCAATTATTTTTTAAAAACGGCAACAATATTTCATATTGACCATTAGAGTTTTCAGCATATCCAACATATCTCTAATATACAAAAAATTTTATTCCAAAAATTGAAGATTTAAACTTCCATAAAAAAAGCCCTTTGTGGGCTTTTTATTTAATTTTCAGAATATTAACCTTTATTTATTGGCTTTGAGCACTCAAGCCTTCCGTAGACATATTTTGTTCAGCTATTTTTTCATCAATAGCAAACTGAATATCAGAAAGCTTGGCATTAGCTGCATCTATACCAGATTTCATAGTAGCTTCACGGCCTTTGACATCAAAAATATGTGCTTTTTCTCTTAAATCTGGCTGAATAACAACATCTGCATATTGCAATTCTTCTGCTGCCAAACGCCCTTGCATGATATTAATATTCTGATTAAACAGTCCCCAGACATTCGAAGTTTCTGTGTAAATAGGTTGAGCTAGAATATCAACTGCAATAATGACATCAGCACCTAAATCACGAGCCACTTCAACTGGCACAGGACTCACCAAGCCGCCATCAACATATTCAGATTTACCAATTTTAGTCGGCACAAACATACTCGGAATCGAAGCAGAGGCTCTCACGGCTTGCCCAGTATTGCCGTAGTTAAATACGGTCTTAGTGCCATGCTTCAGTTCAGTTGCCACCACATACATTGGAATCTTCATTTTTTCGAGTGGCATATTATTTACTTGCTGGTTAACGTAGTTCTCTACTTTTTTGCCATCAAAAAAGCCTTTTAAACCGATACTAATATCACGGACATCGCCAGCTTTCATTTTTAAAGCAGTATCACGCAGTTCAGCAGGTGTTTTACCACTCGCATAAATTGCCCCAACAATACTACCCGCACTCGTACCTACAATAAAATCCGGGCGAATACCATGTTGTTCTAAAACTTCAATCACCCCTATATGAGCATAACCTCGTGCCCCACCGCTACCCAATACAAGCGCAACAACAGGACGTTTTTGCATTTTTTTAATTCTTGCAAAAGGTTGATCGACAGGACGAGCATAAGCTTCTGTCGTTTGCGGTTTTAGAGCAGCAGACAAGTGTGTGGTGGTCTGGCATCCTGCCAACACCATAGAGAGTCCGAGAACCCACAATTTAAGCTGTTTCATGGCCCATCTTCGCACTATGAGGTTTAAGTTCGGATTGCAATTTTAGTTGCTACTTTCGTGAAAAGCTGTAGTGAATTTATTTAATTTGTCATGTTTAAAATTTAGACTCAAGTATTTTATTCATCACCTACATGAAAAAGGCCCCTTATGTATAAGAGGCCTTTTGAAAATTACCAGATATCTGAATCAACTTTTTTCTTCAATTCCGGATACTTGTCAATTTTAAACTCAGGCTCTTTAATGCCTCGTTTCAATTGCTCTCGATAATCTTTTAACAAAGTACGTGCCATTGGCGTTAATAGTAAAATTGCAATCAAGTTAATGGTTGCCATGATACCCATAAACAAGTCAGCCATTGACCAAACGAGTGGAACACTACCGATTGCACCGAAATACACCATCACCAATACGAAAATACGGAAGATGAACATGACTTTCGGGTTGTTATTAATAAACTGTACATTACCTTCTGCATAGGCATAGTTACCTAATACAGCTGAATAACAGAATAAGAATAATAGAACAGCTAGGAAATCAGATCCCCAATGCCCAACTTGAGTTTCTAAGGCACGTTGTGTTAATTCAACACCAACAAAACCTGCGTCTTGGTAAACGCCAGAAACTAAGATGATGATTGCGGTACTTGTACATACAATGAACGTATCTACGAATACACCAAGCATTTGTACTAAACCTTGGTTTACAGGATGTTTTACATCAGATGCAGCAGCTGCGTTTGGCGCAGAACCCATACCTGCTTCGTTTGAGAACAAACCACGCTTAATACCTTGCATCATTGCCATAGATACAGCAGCACCAAAGAAACCACCTGCCGCAGCATTGAATTGGAAAGCTTCAGTCACAATCAGCTTTAAAATATCCGGCAAAATTGCATAGTTACTAATTGCAATATAGAGAGCAACGGCTAGATAAAGCCCCGCTTTTAAAGGTACAAACATCTCCGCAAATTTAGCGATACGTTTAATACCACCAAAAATTGCCAATGCAACCATAACGACAAGCGCAAGGCCAACCCATGAAATTTCAAGATCAACCCCACCTAAATGAGCAATAAGATTGGCTTTATCCCAACCCCAAGCATGCGAAGAAGCATTAGCAATTGCATTAATTTGGACTGAGTTGAATACGAAACCATACGTAAAGATAAGTGCTAGTGCGAAAACCACACCAAAGGTTTTACTGCGTAAACCTTGGGTAATGTAGTAAGCTGGTCCACCGCGGAACTGTTTAGACTTGCTATCTCTAACTTTAAAAAGCTGAGCAAGTGTAGACTCAATAAAAGCAGAACTCATACCAAGTACAGCAGTTACCCACATCCAGAACACAGCACCAGGACCACCAATTGCGATCGCAATTGCCACACCTGCAATGTTACCCACCCCAACACGGCTCGCAAGACCCGTTACAAACGCTTGAAAAGGTGTAAGTCCATGCTCATCTTCGCCTTCTGTACGGCTGCTTTTCATGACACGGATACTTTGCAAGAACATGCGGATCTGCACTGCCCCTGTTAAGACCGTATAAAAAATACCGACAGCCAGCAAGAAAATAACCAGAAAATCCCATAAAGGATCATTAAAAAATTGTACCCACGACATCAGTGTGGCATTGAGTTGTTCATTCATACTCGGTCCGCTTACGTTCTTGCTAATGTGCTAATAGCACAAGCCAAAATACTGCAATAAACAAAAAAGCCCCTCAAAATAGGGACTTCTTCAGTACATTTAAGGAAAAACTTTTAATGTCACTTGAATAGCAATTAACGTCACAAGTTTAAGCAACATAATGCCCAGCACTAAGCCTTTGAAGGTCGCATGAGAGAAAGCACCCTTCAGATAAAATGAATTCATCGCACCACTGAACATATTCCCATTTGGGTGAACAGAATGCATCGACTCGGCTACAAACTTGGAAACTAACAAATGACCACCGCTAAATCAGCTCGCTTAATGATTCCCATCAATTAATCGAGTTATAAAAATCTGGATTTAAGCCAATAAGCATATTTACATATACTTGAGAGCGAATGTCTAAAATGGATATGAATTTCAAAGACTGTAACGAGCCATCGCCATAACGCGGCTATCTGCGCCCTTTTCCCTCTGATTGGAGAAGAGTGCATTTAGATCTGTACCAAGCTGTTGTATTTCTTGTGGCTCAGTAGTTGCGTGAGTTACGTTCATTTTCATGGTTGCAATGGTAATCGCCAATCCTTGTTTCATGAACTGCTTGTTGATGAGCGGTAAACTCATGTAAAGCTCCTTATTCCTCGTGTATTTCTCCATTTCTACATCCAAATCCTTTTTGTAAAGGGATTTTGTATGCAGCCATTTCTTTCCTAACATGAGTATGGAGAAATCATACCTGCGTAAAAAAGTCGGTATTATGCAGAAATTTAAAATTTTGTGTATGTTTTTCATTAAAAATTTATGTTATTTCCGATTATTTTTTATCCAAAATCATCTGTTTTGTACTGTTTTTAAACATATTATACCTTTTTTTCAATTGAGTGATTTTTAATCCAACTGATGCTATAAATTTATTTTTATAGTCAAAAACATCATACTTTTTTGTCTATTTAGATCTAAAGTGGCATATTCACATTAGAGTTAATTAGACATTATATCCAAACTAAACACATCATCATATCTTTAAGGATATCCCTTTTCTAATATTTTTTGCTTATAAATGAAGTACTTTCAAAACATGAAATTAAACTTCAAAAAAGTATTAAGTATTTAAGAAAAGATATAGGAGTACGCATGAATCTGGAACAAGTTCGTCTCGTTGATGAAGCTATCACTTCTCGACATTCTGTCCGTGCTTTTTTAAATACTCCAATTGAGCCAGAAGTCATTAAAGATATATTACGAGTCGCAAGTCGAGCACCTTCTGGAACGAACACCCAACCATGGAAAGTCTATGTGGTCACAGGTAAAAAGCGTGATGAAATAGTTGAACGTGTCTGTGCTGCACAAATTGAAGTTTCAAAAAATCCTGAACTAGCAGAACAATATAAAGAGACTTTTGCCTATTACCCTGAAAAATGGATATCCCCTTTTATTGACCGCCGCCGCGAGAATGGTTGGGGACTCTACGGTTTACTCGAAATCAAAAAGGGCGAAAAAGAAAAAATGGCTGAACAGCAGCTACGTAATTTTAAATTGTTTGATGCACCAGTCGGCCTTTTCTTTACCGTAAATAAAACGATGGGAATCGGCTCTAAAATGGATATCGCAATGATGATTCAAAACGTGATGGTCGCTGCCAAGGCACGTGGCTTAGATACATGCCCACAAGCAGCTTGGAATCATTTTCATCCTATTGTTTTAGATATAGTAGGTGCCTCAGATGACGAAGAACTAGTATGTGCAATTGCGTTAGGCCATGCTGACCCTAATCATATTGTAAATACCTTTATTACACCTAGAGAACCTGTTGAAAATTTCACAGTTTTTCTAGACGAATAAGCTATAAGTGGCCATTCTCTAAAAGCTATGAGAATGGCTTGCTTTCGACCTGTTGTGTCGCTTTCAAGACGACAATAAAACCACTTAGTGTAAATAACACCATCATCACCCCCATATTGAGCGATGCAGACCAAATCAGGAAGTTAAGAAGCACGCCACCTAAAAGGCCACAAGCGAATTGCATACTTCCCATAATTGCACTTGCTGTTCCAGCGCGAGCACCTTGTTTGGACATTGCTAACGCCATCGCATTTGGGCCTGTTAAACCAATGCCTGAAATAGCTAAAAACAACCCTACCATAACCAGCCATAAAGGCGCCGCAGGAATTAAACCAGCAATAAATACAATGATGGCTCCAGTCACTTGCACAAGTGAACCCGATTTTAAGCGTTTGGTAATTTCAACACGTGTTGTTAAATGCTTGTTTAAAGAAGACATCAACATAATACCAAAAGCATTTAGTCCAAATACGTAGGCAAATTCTTGCTGATTAAGCCCGTACTGATCCATAAAAACCGCAGGCGCTGAGCTGATATAGCAAAATAATGCAGCCCCTGTTAAACAGCCTGCAAACATAGGTAAGCGGAAACTCGCATCTTTGAAAATAGCTCCATATAAAGTCACCACTTGATAGAGCGATAGCTTAAGCCTTTTATCATTTGCCAAAGTTTCCTTAAAAAAGAAATGTACACACAGCCAACATAGTGCACCCACAACTGAAAGCGCAATAAAAATAGCCTGCCAAGGGAACCAAATTAAAATCCATGCTCCGATCATAGGAGCCAAAATTGGTGCAAGCCCCATGACAATCATCATGCTTGAGAAAGCTTGTGCAGAGCCTTGTACATCCAATTTATCGCGTATTGCCGCACGAGCCATGACTACGCCAACACAACCACCTAAAGCTTGTAAAATACGGGCCGCAATCAAGCTCCATTCATTAGTAGCCATTACACAAAATAAGCTTGCGACTGCATAAAGCGCGAGGCCAAAGTAAAGTGGTTTCTTTCTACCGATACGATCGCTTAAAGGACCATAAACCAACTGCCCAATGGCTAAACCAAAAAAATAAGCTGGTAGTGTATTTGCCACCATTTGCGTACTTACCCCAAAATCATGGGCCATTTGTGGTAACGCAGGTAAGTACATATCAATGGATAACGGCCCTAAAGCCGTAAGTAAAGCGAGCAACATAATCCAGCCAATAGAATATTGACGCTGGGCTGTTTGTTCAGACATAACGATATTTCATTTTTCACTCATTTGCATACAGACAAGCTTACACTGTCTATCGTATGATTTGTGCAACATTGGTGTAGAAATACACAAATCCTTTATCACTCAGGTTGATCAGCAAGGACTTCATTTGAAATCTTGGTTTAAACGCCTAAAAAGAGCGACTTATAACACAACATTTATGTATAACGTACGAATGCTGATAGCCTTTTCAGGAACTGCTTTCGTGCCTTATTTTTTAGGCTATCAATTAGCAACTATTCCACTCACTTTAGGTGTAGTCGCAGCAGGTTTGAGTGATATTGATGATCGCTTTTCCGTGCGAATCATGAACCTAATTTATACTTATATTGGGTTCTTCGTTACCGCAGCTTCTGTACAACTACTTTTCCCCTACCCAATGGCTTTTGCCTTAGGGTTGATTGCTTCATGTATTGGCTGGATTTTACTAGGTTCATTAGGACGTCGTTACGCCACCATTTCTTATGGCTGTTTGGTTGTTTCGGTCTATACCATGTTGGGTGTTCACCTTTTCGATCACTGGTATATTCAACCTGCTCTTTTAGTTGCAGGCGCTGCTTGGTATGGCCTCATTGCAACGATTAGCTTTTTATTATTCCCCGTTCGCCAACTTCAAGACAAACTCGCAGCGTCTTATGCCTCTCTAGGTGATTTTCTATTTGCAAAATCAAACTTATTTGATGTAGATATGACTCCTGCCAGCTATCAGCAAAGCATGATTGAGTTGTCATTAGAAAATGGCAAATTAATTACGATTTTTAATGACTTAAAAACAGCTTTATTGACTCGTTTAAAAGGTGACCGTGGACAAAAAGATACACGTCGAAGCTTACATTATTATTTTGTCGCTCAAGACATTCATGAGCGTGCTGACTCAGCCCATATCGACTATCAAAAGTTAGCCAAAATTTTTCAGCACAGCGATATTTTATTTAGATTTCAACGAATTTTGGCAGTTCAAGGTAAAGCTTGCCAAGAGTTAAATGAATGTATTTTACAACGTAAACCCTATAAACATAACAAACGTTTCAAGCAGAGTTTTGAGAACTTAAGACTATCTTTAGAGAAGCTAAGACGTGATCAGCATTATGATCTTTTATGGGTAAATGCTCTTTTCGCTTTATACCAAAATTTAAAATCTATCGACTCTCAGTTACTTAACTTAGAAACGGAACAACACATTCAGTCTGATAAAGTTAAACAAGCAGAGAACCAGCTTAAAGATGATGATTTACAAGGATGGAATGATATTGTCATCCGAATAAAGCAAAATCTAACTCCCGAATCTGTACTCTTCCGCCATGCAATTCGCGTCTCGATTGTTCTTTTTATTGGATATGTGTTGATTCAAATGACCAATATCGAGTACGGCTACTGGATTATGCTTACAGCCCTATTTGTAAGCCAGCCTAACTTCAACGCAACCAAACGTCGCTTACGCTTACGAATTGTCGGAACATTAGTCGGAATTATTGTTGGTCTTACCATTGTATTTCTCGTGCCTTCCGTCGAAGGACAACTATTAATGTTAATCCTAAGCGGGGTATTGTTTTTTGAGCTACGCAGTAAGCAATATGCTCAAGCAACCGCGTTTATTACAATTTTGGCATTAATTAACTTTAATCTAGATGGTTCGGCAATGGCCGCTGCTATTCCGCGATTTGTAGATACTTTAATTGGATGTGCCCTAGCTTGGTTTGGAGTGACATTTATTTGGCCCGACTGGAAATTCCGACGCTTACCTCGCAACATCAGACGTTCATTACAAGCTCAATGCAATTATTTAGCTGAAGTTGTTAAACAATATCATGAAGGTCGCAATCATGCGCTGAATTACCGTATTGTAAGACGGGCTGCTCATAATACAGATGCCGAGGTTGCTTCACTTATTTCAACTTTAGCAACAGAGCCAGACTTTGACCCTACCCGTAAGTCGGATATCTTTGAATTTTTATGTTTAAACCATACATTTTTAAGTTATATCGCAGCACTTGGAGCACATCGAGAAAGCATTCAAGATCAAGCTGTTCTTAAACTCTTAGATCAAGCACTGGATGATATTCAGGGTGCTCTATTAAGAGATGAGATGCCTGATCTTACAGCACAAAATATGCTCCAGACGATACGTCAACGTTTGAGCCAAAATAATGAAGAGGATCAAAAATCACTCATTATTTTACAGCAGCTATCACTCATGCTTGGTGTATTGAACCGTTTTAGTATGCTAAAACAACGCCTAAGTCATGATCTTGATAATGATGCCAGCGAGCTTGCATCGTTATAAATTTGAGTCGGAAATTAGTATGAAATTGGCATAATATCCTTTCCTGACTTATGCCAATTAATGCTAAACTTAAAACAGTTTACAATTTGTTATTTGCACTATGACCGCGAAAACTTTATACGCTTATACGCTTCAGCCTGTTCCCTATGACGTGTCAGAAGCTGAACAACGTAATGCACAGCTTCTTATCTGGCGCAGTACTAATAAAATCAGCACAAAAATTTGGGCAATTATGGGTGTCGTTTTAGCCCTAGCTATATTAGGTCTTATTTTTATTAAGAACTACTCTACTGTTTTTTGCTGGGTTGCTATTGTTGCTGTAGTACTTTACTACCTAGGTCGTAAATACGGATTAGAGTGGTACGTTAAACGCAAAATGAATGAATTTCCGGTACAGGAAATCAAAGGTATTCGTTTAGGTGTGCAGCCTCATGGTATTGTGATGCGTCAACAAATGGGCTTACAAGAAGGCGTAGGTACTATTGGATGGAAAAATATCTACGAATGGTACAATACACCTGATTTTATTTTGGTCAATTTCAAAGTAAAAGATCCAAAAGGCCAAGAACAACAAGGTGCTTATATCCTACCTAAGCGCATGGATTCTAAAAACTTCTCGTTCAACACAATTCGCACACACTTAAAAGAATCTGTAGGCGAACCAAAAACCTTGTAATTCTAGATTTTATAAAAAGCCTCCTCATGGAGGTTTTTTATAAAGCTAAAAATAAATGATAATGAAAATTAATATTATCTCCAAAATCCATATTATCTCCCCAATCTTCGGCTATACTTCGTTACAAGATCTCCATCATATTTACATTTTCGACCATGTTTAAAAAAATTTTATTTCAAATTCATTGGTTTCTGGGTATTACTGCTGGCCTAATCTTATCCATTATGGGTGTTACAGGTGCAATTTATTCTTATGACCAACAAATTTTAAAATGGGTGAATTCTGATAGTTATGTTGTTCAAGCTGAAAACACTCCAAAATTAACTCCTGCTCAGCTTTACCAGCATTTCAATACAACCCAACCTGAAATCAAAATTAATAGCATTACGATTGCCAAGGACCCCACCTCTTCTTCTATTGTAAACATTGAAAAAGAAGGTGAACGCCGTGGCTACAATATGATGGTGAACCCTTATAACGCTGAGGTTCTTCCAGATGTTAAAGGTCGAAAGTTATTGTTACTCATACAACAAATTCATCGTAATTTAACAGCAGGTGAAGTTGGTAAACAAATTACTGGTGCCTGCGCACTCATGCTAATTTACTTCGTACTCAGTGGGTTATATTTACGTTGGCCTAAAAAGCACTCTGCTCGTCAATGGCTTGCTGTTAAACCGAAACTCAAAGGCCGGAATTTTATTTGGGATCTACATGCTGTTGTCGGCACATGGGTCATTGTTTTTTATCTTCTTTTCGCATGTACAGGACTATATTGGTCTTATGATTGGTGGCGTAGTGGCATGTTCAAAGTGATGGGAGTTGAACAGCCTAAACGACAAGATCATGGCGCTACTCCTCAAAATCAAAATCGTGGAATACAGCAAGGTAAACAATCTGACCGTAATAATGATAAAAAATCAGAGCCTCAATTAGATAATACTCAACTCATTACAGTACTTAATCAAACATGGAGTGGCTTCAATAGTCAGGTTGGACGTGATTATTCGACTCTAACATTAAGCTTACCGAAAAAAGATGATGGAAAAATTGAGTTAAGCTTTGTCGATGCTACCCCACAACACGAACGGGCACGTAACCAAGCCATCTATAATTATCAAACTGGCAACATCGAAAAGATGGAGCTTTACGAAGACAAAAAGCTTAATCAAAAGATTATGAGCAGCATGTTACCCGTACACCGCGGTAGCTTCTTTGGACCAATTTATCAATTCGTTGCGATGCTTGCTTCTCTAGCAATGCCTTTGTTCTTAGTTACTGGGTGGATGCTTTACCTTAAACGCCGTAAACAGAAAAAATTAACACAGGCGGCTCGTCAGTCTTTAGCAGGACAATACATTGATCCAAATGCAAAACCTTGGCTTATTACTTATGCAACTCAAACCGGCGTAGCTGAACAACTCGCTTGGAGTACGGCAACAAGTTTACAAGAGGCTCATCAACCCGTTCAGGTAAAACCTGTACAGCAGCTAACACAAACTGATTTAGAGCAACATCAGCAGGTTTTATTTGTGATCAGTACTTATGGTACTGGTGATGCTCCTGATCTTGCTACAAGCTTTGCTAAAAAACTTTTAAAATTGAATGTGGATCTTAAGCACATCAACTATGCTGTTCTAGCGCTGGGCTCTAAAGAATATCCAGACACTTATTGTAGTTTTGGCCATGCAGTAGATGCTTGGCTTAAAGCAAATGGTGCCCATGCTCTCTTCAATACAATTGAAGTTGATAATGCAAACCCATCGGATATTCAAAATTGGAATCAATCTCTCGCTAAAGCAACCAAATTAGATTTACATGCTGTAAATCTGGAAAAAGTATTTGATAGTTGGACATTACAACAACGTGATTTACTCAACCCAAATAGCTTAGGTCAGCCTGCTTATAATATTGAACTTAAAGCAAATCATGAGGCGATATGGCAAGCGGGTGATATTGCTGAAATCCAGCCTGGTAATAGTCCTGAACGTATTCATGCTTTTTTGCAAAAGCATCATATTCTTAAAAATTCAAAAGTTGATTCATTGCAGATTTCAATCGAAAAAGCGCTTTGGAATAAAGATTTAACTGGTGAAATTGAACCATTTGCCAATCTGGATCATTTATTAGAGCAGCTCCCTACTCTACCAACGCGAGAGTATTCGATTGCGAGCATTCCGTCTCAGCAAGTCCTTCGTTTGGTTGTTCGTCAACAATATGATGCGTCTGGTAATTTAGGTTTAGGGTCAGGTTGGCTGACTCAACATACACAAGTTAATAATGAAATTGCTTTGCGTATTCGTACCAATGAATCATTCCATCTTATTGATGATAACCGCCCTATTATTTGTATTGGTAACGGAACAGGTATTGCTGGCTTAATGAGCCTATTACACACCCGTACACGTCATGATTACACTGAAAACTGGTTAATCTTTGGTGAACGTCAAAGAGCATGTGATTTCTTCTATGAATCAACTATTGAGGCATGGAAAACCACAGGAATGTTAAAACGCCTCGATTTAGCATTTTCGAGAGATCAAGAACAACGCATGTATGTTCAAGATGTAATCCGTCAGAATGCAGCAGAATTAGTAAGCTGGGTAGAACGGGGTGCTGTTCTGTATGTATGCGGTAGTATTGATGGTATGGCAAGTGGAGTCGATCAAGCACTTATCGAAATTCTAGGTGAAGAACAGGTAGATGATTTAAGACAACAAGGCCGTTACCGCCGTGATGTTTATTAAAGATCAATAAAAACTAAAACCGAGTAATAGCTTAAATGCTTTACTCGGTTTTTTATTGCATTCAGAATGATTTTGCATACACTGTCTGCAATTTAAATTGCAACTCTAAGCACAATGCAAGTCAGTAAGTGGATCCGTATTTTCCTAGCAATCATTGGTTCGATTTTATTTCTAGATGGATTAGTTCTAATTTGTCTCAATAAAATTAATGTAGGCACCGTTATTCCTTTAATTTTAGGTGCTTTCCTCTGCCTATATTCCTTATTTTATTATCATTTAGAACGCTTTTTCTTCTATCACTATCGCTTACACACACTTTGGCGTTTTGGATGGTTATGCTTCTGGATATGGTTAATTGGCTTAGGCTATTTTTTTAGCTTTATTAAAGAAAATAAAGATACTTCAAATAATATTCCTCCAGTAAAAGCAATTATTGTCTTAGGAAGCTGTGTTGAGAATGGTCAGCCATCCACAATTCTTGCAAAACGTTTAGATACGGCCGCCCCTCTAGCCCTAAAACAGCAGCAAGCACAGATTGTTCTAACAGGTGGTCTTGATTTTTCAGAAAAAGAAAGCGAAGCATTGGTTATGTCTCGTTATCTTGAACAAAAGTATCATATCGCAAGAGATCAAATGATCCTTGAAGATAAAAGCACTAGCACAGAGCTTAACTTAAAAAATAGTAAACCCTTATTAGAACAGCACCACATTACCTTAGAGCAGCCAATCGCTATTGTGACAAGTGATTTTCATATTCCTCGAGCAATAGCAATTGCAAAAAAACAGGGCTATACCCAAGTTTATGGAGTAGCGGCAGAAACACCATTAGCTAATCGCTACAATGCATGGTTACGTGAATATTTCGCATATGCAAGTGGATGGCTTTTAAACGAATATTAAAAATAATTTAATAAAAAAACTGCTATTTAAAAAATAGCAGTTTTTTTATTTGTGAAAATATTAGTGATCGGTACAAATACAGAGTTGATCTAAGCTGAAGATCATAAATTGCAAGTTAGATACTTATCTTTAACCACTAGTAACGCAATTTAATGAGGTTGAGGAATCCCATCAAAAGCATGAGGAAACACTAATGTTAAAAACTAAAAAAATAGCGATCAGTAAAAAGAATAAATTAAAGATATAAGGACTTTAATTTTAGAATAGAAAAGTTGTATCTACACTGAGTCACATAGTAAATAAATTTACATGTAAGTATAAGATATTTATAGATGAGTATAAATTTAGGGAATTTTAAATTTCTGATAGAAATTATGGTGGGCGCTGACGGGATCGAACCGCCGACATTCTGCTTGTAAGGCAGACGCTCTACCAACTGAGCTAAGCGCCCTTAATGAGAAAAGATAGCGAATGTATCTTTATACTCTACATTCTCTAGACAAGGGAATCAAGAGAATGGCGCAGCGGACGGGGCTCGAACCCGCGACCCCCGGCGTGACAGGCCGGTATTCTAACCAACTGAACTACCGCTGCACTACAATACTTTAAGATAAAGTATGGTCACATATATGGTGGGCGCTGACGGGATCGAACCGCCGACATTCTGCTTGTAAGGCAGACGCTCTACCAACTGAGCTAAGCGCCCTAGAAGAAAACTAATTATTCATTAATTTTTTGATTTAAAATTTTTACATTTCAAACCTTCTTCCAAACACAACCCGAACTGAAAAGTGGCGCAGCGGACGGGGCTCGAACCCGCGACCCCCGGCGTGACAGGCCGGTATTCTAACCAACTGAACTACCGCTGCACTTTCACAATATCGAAATTGTGGGGTAAACGATGTTAAGTCTTAAGTGGCGCAGCGGACGGGGCTCGAACCCGCGACCCCCGGCGTGACAGGCCGGTATTCTAACCAACTGAACTACCGCTGCACTTGAGAGCTTAACGTAAAGGCTTGGTGGGCGCTGACGGGATCGAACCGCCGACATTCTGCTTGTAAGGCAGACGCTCTACCAACTGAGCTAAGCGCCCTTAACGTCTTCATCGTTTGTGAGGTGCATTATAGAGAATCTTTAACAGGTGTCAAACGCTTTTCGACAACTTTTCAAAAAAATGCGAATGAATGATTAAAAATAAGTCACTATTAAGTAAAAAACAATTTTTTGTATTTTATTTAAGCACTTATTTTAATATTTTGATCATTCAGCTAATTAAATAAGAATTTTTAAAATCTTATTTTAGGTTAAAGATTGCTCAGATAAATAAACCAATGCATCTTCAGCGACTAAATCAAACAGTTCAATGATTTCTTCATTACGCATTCGAATACATCCATGTGACATGGGAACACCCATCGGTTCTTTATCAGGTGTGCCATGAATATAGATATAACGCTGCATGGTGTCATGACCTTCGCCTTTATTAAAGCCTTCTTCTAAGCCATCTAACCAAAGAATACGTGACAATATCCAATCTCTTTCAGGGAATTGTGCTGCTAGTTCACTACTATAGACCTCCCCTGTTGGCTTACGTGCAATAAAAACCGCATTTTGAGGAGATTGTGCACCAATTTTTTTTGCAACCCTATGCCATCCACGTGGAGTCCTACCAGTATTCTCTTGCTCACCGATTCCGTTCTTTCCGGTAGAAATGACATAAAACTTATTATGTTTAGGCAAAGTTAATGTTTGATTTGCTAAATCGATGAGGACATCTGCATCTTCGAGCTTAAATTGAGACATTGAACTTATTCTCTTATATCAACTCAAATACTTTGAGTTTAAGTAAAAATTTATATGAAGAACTTGTCTTGCACCAAAATTAAAAGATTATCAATCTTCTCTTATCTACGCGCAGTTTCACTGCTTGTCTTGCGCCAAAATTAAAAGATTATCAATCTTTTAATTTTGGCTCAGGGCGTAGCCATAACCAAACTGCAACGATGAACATGGTAGTATCAGTAAAAATCTTGACCCAAAGCGGTGCTGAAGTAAATAGCATTATAAGGCCACTGATTGCCATCATTATGCTTGCAATCCATTTGGCTTTACGTGGTACTGTACCATTGGTTCGCCAATCACGTAATGTTGGGCCGTATTTGGGATGGTTTAACAACCAATCATCCATTTGTGGCCATCCTTTTGAAGCTGCCCATGCAGCTAGAATTAAAAACACTGTTGTGGGCATACCTGGTAAAATTGCTCCAATAATGCCTAGTGTGATAAAAATCACGACCAAAGAGCGCCAGAACAATGTTCGCATATATAAACCTTAACCTGCTGTTAGCGTTAGTATAAAGTGTTTTTCTAATATTGTTTGTTGATCCCTTATGAAATTAGGATGAATTACTTCGAGTATTAAATATATGAATATTGCCTCAGTGAAAACTTCCTATTTCGAACCATGGCTTCAATTTCAACATCCTATAGTGCGACAGCTGGCTTTTTGTATTGCTAGTCCAAATTTACTTTGCCAATTACCAAAAAGTTTTTCTATACAACACGACTTTAAGCTGCACCCAACCGAAGTATGGGAAGAGCATTTCCAAAATTATTTACCACGGTTAAAAGAGCTCGATCAGTCCCCAGAGCCTTTAATCCAGTTTTTATCTCAACTTAAAAGTACACGCTTAGGTTTACGCTTTGAGAATTTACTTTGGTTCTGGCTACAAGAGAATAATTATCATCCTTACCAACTATTAGGCCATAGTATTCAAAAAATTGATGGAGCAAAAACTTTAGGTGAGCTAGATTTTTTAATTTTAAATAAAGAAACTCAACAAATTGAACATTGGGAAGTCGCGTTAAAATACTATTTGGGCGAGGCAGACTTACATTTAGAACAATGGATTGGATTAAACCGTCAAGATACTTTAAGCAAAAAACTTTATCATTTTACTAACAAACAATTTCAGTTCCCTGAAGCATTAAATTTTAAGATTCAACAACGTTTTGCTGTTTTAAAAGGACAGCTCTATCTTCCTTTACAATTAAATTTGCAACAATCATTACCAGACTGGATAAATTTAAAGCGTCGATTGGGATATTGGGGCACTAGCATTCCACACTCTTCTTTTTATCGATTGGAAAGACACGAATGGTTGTGTCCAAATAAACAACCTAGTTCGAATTCAGCACATTGGTGGACAGACGGTTTATATTGTAAAAATAGTGAAGAGGTTTTGTTTTATATGTTTAGACATCCTTCGTACTTAAACATCAAGCCTCACCTGCAAAAATTAAGCTAATTAACAATAAGTTTTAAGCTTCTAGAAACATTTTATAACGTTTTTACTATTAAACAGTCATGTTTCTTTTTCCGTTTGTTTTTTAATCTAAATTTACTTCATTATTAAATTTAAACGGAGAAAATGATGAAAAAAGTTTTAGCTGCGTCTGTAATGGTTGCTGTGATTTTAACAGGGTGTAATACGTTTAAAGGTTTTGGGCAAGATGTTTCTAAAGCAGGTGATGCTGTAACAAATACTGCTGAAAAAACACAAGATAAAATGTAAGTTAGAGTTATTACGTCAAAAACCTTATCGTTCCGATAAGGTTTTTTTATTTTTACGTACCCATCCCCTAGAGATTCGCCTATTATATCGGACTATATTTCACCTGATCAGCACGCAATTTTCGGTATGAACCATTCAGACACTCTCTCGCTTAGCTTAGAACTGTTACAACAACCTTCTGTTACTCCTATTGATCATACATGCCAAACCATCATGGCAGACCGTTTAGCCAAAATTGGTTTTCATATTGAACCAATGCGTTTTGGTGAAGTTGACAATCTTTGGGCGCGTCGCGGAACTGAAGAACCTGTATTTTGTTTTGCCGGTCATACTGACGTAGTTCCGACAGGTAAGTTAGAAGCATGGAATTCAGATCCGTTTGTACCTGAAATTCGCGATGGAAAATTATATGGTCGTGGTTCGGCAGATATGAAAACTGCTCTTGCAGCCATGGTCGTTGCATCTGAGCGTTTTGTCGCAAAACATCCTGATCATAAAGGTTCAATTGCTTTTCTAATTACTTCTGATGAAGAAGGCCCTGCTATTAACGGTACGGTTAAAGTGATTGAGACTCTTGAAAAACGTAACGAAAAGATGACATGGTGTTTGGTAGGTGAACCTTCAAGTACTCATAAATTGGGTGACATTGTTAAAAATGGTCGTCGTGGTTCACTTAATGCCGTATTAAAAGTTCAAGGTAAGCAAGGTCATGTGGCTTATCCACACTTGGCGCGTAACCCAATTCATGAAGCATCACCAGCTTTAGCAGAACTGTGCCAAACTGTTTGGGATAATGGAAATGAATATTTCCCAGCAACATCATTTCAGATTTCAAATATTCATGCTGGCACTGGCGCAACGAATGTCATTCCTGGCACCCTAGAAGTTACTTTTAACTTCCGTTATTCAACAGAAGTAACAGCAGAACAACTTAAACAACGTGTGCATGAGATTTTAGATAAACACGGTTTACAGTACGAAATCGTTTGGAATCTTTCTGGTTTACCATTCCTAACACCTGTGGGTGAACTCGTTAATGCAGCGCAAACTGCTATTTTGAACGTAACGGGTACTGAAACTGAGCTTTCAACGAGTGGTGGTACTTCTGATGGCCGTTTTATTGCTCCAACAGGCGCACAGGTATTAGAGTTAGGTGTTCTGAACGCAACAATTCATCAAATTAACGAACATGTTGATGTACACGACCTTGATCCACTAACTGATATTTATGAGCAAATTTTGGAAAATTTGTTAGCTAAGTAAAAGTTAAGATCGAATGAATTGAAAAAGCGCCCTTTTTGGGGCGTTTTTTCAATTCAATAAACTAGAAAATTAGTTTTAATATAAATGGCTTAAAAAGCTGCTTTTGAATTCTTATCTATCCATTGCAATATAGTTGGCCAGACTTCTTTAGCAGCATTTTGGCTAAGTACAATTCGACTATGAGAATAATTTTCTAAGTTATTATTGGAATGACCAAATTCTCGAAATATATTATTTTCATTTTCAAAAGCTTGCAAATATTTATAGCATCCTTTAGTAGGGACAATAAATTTATCGCCAGCCCCGCAAATAGAATATATTGGAACTCTAATAGAGCTCATAAATTTTTTATAATCTATATCTTTAAATTCACTTATAAAATTTTCCTTTAAGTTCCAATTAAACCATGGACGCATCGTGTAATAGCTTTCATTTACTCGTCCTAATTTAAATTTATTAGCTGGTATCTGACCTAGACCTTTTACAACTAATTTTGCAGAAAATAGTTTAATAAAATCAAAAGAATTATTTACTACTCCAAATGCTTGGCAAGCAATAAAAGTAATACTTTGAATATTTTTTAAATATTCAGGATAATTAATTAAGAACATGGTTAAGCATAGACCTCCACCGCTGTGTGTTACACAGTGTAATGAGGTTACATTAAAATTATGTTGAATATAATGAAATGCAGTTTTATATTCATATAATGCAACAGTTTCAAAATTAAATGGTATATCTGTTTTTGGGCTAGTACCATGCCCTCGCCACTCTAAAATAAAACAAATATAACCATGATTTGCCAAATAATCTGCAATGCCTATACAAACATCTTTATCCGAAAATGCACCATGAGATAAGAAAATTGCTTCTTTTTTTATTAGAGAATTATTTCTTTTAGAAATTTCCCATAAAGCAAATTCACCATGATCATCTGTTTTTAAAATATGTAGCTCTTTATGAATTGACATTTATTTTCTGCTATAAAGATTTTATTCTAGGTTATTTCGCTATGATTAATATAATAAAATTAGGCTCATCCTTTAACTATAACTTCAATTTATCTCCTTTTAAAATTTAGTATGAGACTTTATTAAAAGTAAATATTGGTAATTTCTTATATTCTAGCATTTGAAATACATATAAAATATAAATTTGCGATATAAATAAAGCAAGCACTTCATGGATTTTTTAAACAAAAAAATTTATATTCTATAAAAGAATTTCACCTATTTTTTATAAAAAAGGAACTCAAAATGAATTCCTTTTTTAGATATTTTATAGATGAAGTGAATTTTGAATATATTGCAAATTAGGAACATGGTAGCGTTGATTGTCCATACGAACATATTTAAATACAGTTGAGTGCTGTAAAGACTCTTGTATATCTTCATTTTCATCTACGACTTCAGAAATACGCAGACGAACTGAAACTGGCATCGATTTACACACAAGTGCAAAACGTTGACTAATATCTTCGCTTTCAATGACTAAAGCTACTGCTCGAGAATCTATTTCGTTGTGAACCGAATAAACAGGGAGTTTTACATCATGCCATTCAATATGCTTGATACCGTTTTTAACATCCATAGCAGATAACACTATATTTTGCGGCAACAACATAGGTACCTCATCATTACATTCAATGATATAGGCATCAATAAAACCAGTTGAAACCGTAATAAGATGCTGTAGCTCTTGTTGGTCCATATTACCGATCAAAGATGTATTTACACTACCTTTCATGATTTGACCTCACTTTCAAACGCCACAAGTAAAGCATCGATATTCTCTAATAACTCTTCCTCTTGGAAAGGTTTACCCATATATTGACTTACACCTAATGAGAATGCTCGTTCACGATGTTTTTCACCTGTTCGGGATGTAATCATAATAATTGGCATGTATTGATGCATATCATGATGTCGTACAAGATTAAGAACTTCAAAACCATCCATGCGTGGCATTTCAATATCAAGCAGCATCAGATCTGGCTTAATGTTTTCTAGCTGCTCTATAGCATCCACACCATCTTTAGCGGTCACAACATCATAGCCTTGGCGCTCGAGTAAACGAGAGGTTACTTTACGCACAGTTACTGAGTCATCCACAATCATGATGAGACGTCGCTCATCAGACTCTCGTTGTCTATAAACCGCTTCATTAACCAGCTTAAGTCGACGAGTAGACTGAATTTGGCGAGCAATATTTTGACCATCTAAAATTAAGCAAACTTGACCATCACCTAAAATAGTTGCTCCTGCAATCGCACCGATACTAGAGAACTGCTGCCCAATTGGTTTGACTACAATCTGTGCACGTGATCCAATCAGTTGGTCAACTAATAATGCGACAGTTTGGCCATTATTTGCCTTAATCATTAATACTGGTAATGAATACATCATTCCACTTAAACGCGGAATTGGTTGACTACCAACAAATTCAGATAAATAGCGCAATGGATAGCGTTTATTTTCAAATTCAAAGAATTCTTGTACGCTTCCAAAATATTGTTCTAATGATGCAGGTGAAACTCGTACAATTCGATCAATTTGGGCCAGAGGGATTGCAAATTGCTGATCAGCAACTTTAACCATTAAGGCATCACTAACCGCTACTGTAGTTGGAACACGTATTGTAAAGACCGTTCCCTGCCCATACACAGACTCTACGCTCACATGGCCACCTAGAGCCTTAATATCACTTTGTACTACATCCAGTCCTACACCACGACCTGAAATTTGAGTAACTTGATCAGCTGTACTTAAACCCGGATGGAAAATCAACTGTAAAATATCTTGATGTTCCAATACTTGTTCAGGATTAATTAAACCAAACATCAATGCCTTTTGACGAACCTTTTCGATATCAATACCTCTTCCATCATCCTTAAATGTCACAACAACATCTGTACCTTGACGATGGATATTAAGTTCAATACGTCCAGTTTCTGGTTTTTGTGCTTGTTGACGTTGCACGCGATCTTCTAGACCATGGTCAATTGCATTTCTGAGCATATGCTCAAGCGGGGTCACTAACCGTTCTAAAATATTGCGATCTAACTCACCTTCGGTATTATTTACAAAAAGCTCTGCAGGTCTGTTCAAAGCTGTAGATGTCTGACGGACAATTCGCTGTAAACGCGGCAGTAATCGAGAGAAAGGTACTAATCGCGTTCGCATCAAACCTTCTTGAATTTCTGCTTGAATCCGTGACTGTTGTAAAAGTAAGCTTTCTGTATCTCTGATTTTGTCAGATAATGTATTTTTAAAGTCGACCAAATCCGATGCAGATTCAGCAAGAGATTTTGATAATTGATTTAAAGACGAATATCGATCCATCTCTAACGGATCAAACTCCGTATATCGAGAGTGCTCAATACCGTGTTTTGCAATAATTTGGGTTTCCAATTCACCTTCCATTCGACGCAACTGATCTGCAAGTCGCTGAATGGCCAATTCCATTTCCGCTAGCGTATGTCCAAATTGGCTTAAATCCATTTCAATTCGCGAACGGTTAATCGAATTTTCACCCGACAGATCAATCATTTTTTCAATTAAATCTGCCGAAACTCGGATCATCTCATTATTTTGATCGAGCCGTTGAGTTTGTTCCCATGCTCCCATCATTGGCGGTGGTTCTGTACCATCACCTTGTATAAAGGTCATCACGGGTTCTGAGCTAAACAAATCAGCTTTACTTAACTTAGCTGGAATTTGGATATTCGTTTCAAAGAATTGAATATTTTCCAGACTTTGTTGTAGTCCATCGAAATGCTGGTAGTTGTACTTGAAAATTGCGTCTTTTAGCCATGCAATTGCACTTTCGAGCAAATGGTCATAAATATTCGAGTTGAAGTGATGTAGTGCAAATTGTTCAAAAGTATTCTCAAGTTGATAGGCAATCGCATACACGGCTTCTAAATCAACCATTCGTGCACCACCCTTCAAGCTGTGCACGGCCCTTTGTAATTGAAGCAAGATACTACGATTCGTACGCTGATCAAACCATTGTTTCAATAGCATATCAGCCATTTCTAACAATTCAGCAGCTTCTTCAAGGAATGTCTGCTCAACAACAGCAGTAATGTCCTCTTCATCAACCAGAGCGTCATTCTCGTGCGACGATACAACTGATGTTATTGCTTCAACTGGCGCAGCCAATTCAGTAACAGCTGTATCAAATACTTGATCATGATGAGCTTCTAATTCTTCAATAACAGCTTCAATTTCTGCCGGTACTTCATCTATTAATACTTCAGATATCACCTCTTGTTCAGAGAATATCTCACGTTCAATATCAGATACTTCAATCTCAGGTGCAGATTGGAAGTTAGAGTTTTGACATGCTCTTTTCAATGCGTTAATTGTGTAATAAGCTTCATAATCTAGCTGTTTTTCACGCATGATTTGTAGACGGTCAGCCAAGTCATCTTGAACCAGACGTATAAAATCAATGAGAGCAGATGAAGCAATTAGCTGTCTTTGAATTAATCGCTCATAAATACTTTCCAATTCATGTGCAATTAAGCCAATATAAATTGCTTGGATCATATTTGCTCCACCTTTTAAGGTGTGCAAATAACGCATCAAATTATTGAGAGCCGCAAAGTTCTGTTGATCATTAATCCAAATATTAAGATCTGTATCCATTCCTTCAAGCAACTCATCAGCTTCTTCGAGGAAAATGTCTAATAGATCTGGATCAAAGTTTTGATTTACCTGTGTAGAGGAAATATATTGACGATCTTGCTGTACACTTTGGCTTAATAGGGTCCAGTCAGCAGAGTCTGATAAATTCTCTACTCTAATAACTTCTGGAACTTCAGGCTCTAGTTCAATATTGAATAGTGACTCATCAAAAGTAAAATTCTGCTGAGATACATCATTTTGAATACTAGGTGTATGTAGCGTATAAAGTTTTAATTCTTCTAGAATACTTTGATGTTGCTTAACAATACCGACTCGCTGACCAGCAGCTAAAGCATCGAACAATTGAATAAGTTGTTGATGCGCTTTTTGATAAATTTCAAAAATATAGTCCGATTGCAATAACACAGGTTTATCAAGCAATACATTATAGCTGTCTTTCAATTGGCTCGTATATTCATGTAAACCTAGCATTGCTTGAGAGTGGGTATGCTGTAGCAACAAATCAGCCTGTTCACTTAGACGTTCAAGATAACCAGGAAACTCGTTACGAATTCCTTTCTCAAAATCTAATTCTGCATCGAGTAGCTCAGAAACATCTAACAGTAATAATTGCGATACCAAACCATGTGAAGGCATTAATGGATCTGTTCGATCACTATGCTCCTCAACGTAGACATCCCATGATTGATTAAACTGCTCTAATCTCACTTCAAGCTGTTCACTTGAACTATTGCTAGATAGCAGCTCTAAGCTCTCTCCAATAAAATCGCGATATTCTTGTAATAATAAAATCTCATCTGAATTAGAAGAAAGTTCTTCTTGTAATAAGATTTTAAATAACTGCTCAACTTTGGTACTGGCTTCAAAAATTGTTTCGACCTGCGCCATTGCAGAACTGCCACGCAAAGTATGTAGAGCACGTATTAAAGCATTGTAACTATCATACTGATGTAGCTCTTGATTTAAGAACTGATTAATTGTCGATAAATGCTCCTCCGCTTCTTCCATAAATAAGGCTAAGGTTTCATTTAGATTTATTTCAATTTCAGTATGTACATCTTCAACAATTGACTCAGCCAATGAATCTTGCTCAAGATAGTCTAGCTCAAGTCCAGTTATTGTTTCGGCAGTAAGCGTATTTGAAAGTTGTAAAAGCTCTTCTAAAGCAGGTTCTAAACTTTGCTGTTGTTGTAATTGTTGTCCCAATAAAATAAGCGGTCTAAAATCTACTGCATGTGCTCTTTTTTGCTTAAAGTTATCTACTAATTTAAGGAAATAGAACTTAAACACTAACTGAACATAACTCTGGATAGCTGGAGTCAACTTAAGGCTTTGATTGATTACTCGATTGAGCGTGTCTTCAACTGTCCAAGCAAGCTCAGCTGAAGATTTAGCACCAATCATTCTCCCAGAACCTTTTAAGGTATGGAAATGGCGGCGAATTTCAGTGAGCGTAGCAGTATTCTCAGACCGCATCCATTCATTTAGCAATGGTTGCAAATCAACAAAAATTTCTTCAATTTCTTCGACGAAAATCTCAAGAAACTCAGCATCTTGTTCAGAATAGCTATCTTCAGGTAGCATCATTGCTTCAGTTAAAGTTTTTAATATTTCTTTCATAGCAAAGGCTTCTTTTGCTTACCCCCTGAGTGGGGAAAACTACAGAGTCAACACCAAAAAAATAACTATTTCCCCAATATTTGTTTGGCGCTGCTCATACTTTTAAAAGAATAGCTATTATGAGAATAGCTATTCTCATCCCCCAATTTAGTCAGGTAATTTAAAGTCCGTTACTGACTCACGTAATGACTCCGACATATTCGCTAATTCAGATACAGAACGAGCAGTATCGAAGGTTGCCGTTGTTGTTTGTGAAGTAATTTCTTGTACGACTGTCATGGTTGCAGCAATATGACTTGCAGATGCTGATTGAAGTTTTGCAGCATCAGAAATGCTCGCAATTAAGTTTGCCAAGTCACCCGATACTTTTTGAATTTCATCGAGTGCAATACCCGCATCTTTCGCCAAGTTAGCGCCACGTACAACCTCAGTTGTCGTTTGTTCCATCGAGATAACGGCTTCGTTAGTATCCGTTTGAATCGTTTTAACAAGCGTTTCAATCTGTTTAGTCGCCGAAGCAGAACGTTCCGCAAGACGCTGGACTTCGTCGGCAACCACGGCGAAACCACGGCCTGCTTCACCGGCCATAGATGCTTGAATTGCTGCATTTAATGCAAGGATGTTTGTTTGGTCTGCAATATCGTTAATGAGCGATACGATGTTACCAATTTCTTGTGAAGACTCACCCAAACGTTTAATACGTTTTGAGGTTTCCTGAATCTGTTCACGAATCGTATCCATACCCTCAATAGAACGGTTTACGACTTGTGCACCATTAGAGGCAATATATACCGAACGTTGTGCTACGCTAGCAGATTCGGATGCATTAGACGATACTTGGTCAATAGACAATGCCATTTCATTCATTGCTGTTGATGCACCTGCAATTTCTTGTGCCTGGTGCTCAGATGCTTCTGCTAACTGGTTAGTAATATTCTGTGTATTATGTGTATAACGAGCAACTTCTTGCGAAGTTTCATGAATTCGAGATACGAGGTCTCGTAATTGGTCAATCGCAAAGTTAATCGAGTCGGCAATCGCACCAGTAAAGTCTTCAGATACAGTTGCATATGAGCGCAAGTCACCATCTGCAAGATCGGCAATTTCGTCAAGTAAACGTAAAATAGCATTCTGGTTACGATCATACTCTTCTTGTAATGTAGCTACACGTTGTTTATCTGCTTTACTACGAAGGGATAAAAGCTTTAAGACAGAACCAATCAAACCAAGAAGTGATAATGTGAGTAATGCAACTAATGCAAAAGCCTTCCAACCATATTGTGTTTGCTCTGAAAGATCACCTAATGCAGTTAACATTGTATCAGACTGTGAGAAGATCTCACTAGATGATTGACGTACGTTTACAATCTGGTTTGTATTTTTAAGAACTGACGTCGCCGCAGATTTTAAAACCTTATCATACTCACTTTTAATACCTTCCAAGGATTCACGAATTTCAGGAGAATCAACTTTAGCTACGCCTAATTCAGCATTTCCGTTTAGCTGCGCCTCTAAGTACACGCCGAAAGTCTCGATATCGATACTAAAGTCATGTGCTGAGTTCTCAGAGTTCTCTGTACTAACGAAAACGGAGTTAATAGATCGTAAAATACGTTCCGCAATAAATACCTGGTTTTTAGCAATAACAACCTGATTACTTGATACTTTTTCGCGAACCATCTTATCAACCATCAAGTTATATTCAGCTTGAATCTCAGGAATAGAATCACTAATAGAGATATTCATATTATATAACTGGTTAATTACGTTCTGTTGTGATGAGATCAAGTCAACGTCATAAGACAAAGATTTCCACAGACTGGCTACTTTTTTGTATTCTTTTGAAGATGTGCCATAAATGTTTTCGACATTTTTAATATTTTTGGCAAAAAGTTGGCGTGATTCAATTAACTCTTTCATCGCTTCAGGCGATCCAGAAGCCGTTGCTTCCGTAGCCTGTCTAGAAATTGTTTGTGATAGTAAGCGCAACTCACCCATACTACGTGTTAATTGGTTATGACGAGGTACACTATAAAATAAATAAGTGAGCGAAGTTGAAGCTAATACTAAACATACAGAAGCTACATAAAGGATAGGCTTGGACTTTTTACTTTCCCCAAATAAACTGGCATATTGCTCAATTTCTGACTGGATTTTCGCAATAAAGTTGACATTCGATTTTTCGTTTAGACTACGATTGCCACTTTTCTTTTTAAGTTTAAAGCCCATACAGCTTCTCCCCAGAAAAATATACTGTTTATTAACAGCATAAAAATTAGTTTATAAATTTTGTCGATGCATTCATATAATGTGGGTTTTGCAATAATCGACTAAATAAAAAGACATGCCAGTGCTGATTGTGCTGGTGAAAATACCCTTGGCAATATTCTTTTAGATTTTCCTCCAAGTTTAAACTTTGAGAAAAAAAGCTTTTTTTATTAAAGTGTTGAATCCCCAAGACTTGATCAACAACCAACCCCACATACTGGTCGTGATGGCTAATACATAATACTTTTTGGGCAGACGAAAATGAACTTCGTTGCCCTGAAATAAAATGCGCCAAATCAGAAACTGAAAGCAATCTTCCCCTGATATTTGCCAATCCCTTTACCCAACTTTGGGTATTTGGAACAGATGTATATTTTGGTGGATAGATAACTTCTGAGATTTCCCCAAGTGGTGCGACGAAGTATTGCCCTCTCATTTCAAAAGCAATTCCTGACCACCGTTCTGCTTCATTTTGGACTGAAGCGTAATTCCTGTTACCTCGTTTAGACAAACGAAGTAACTCGATAAATCCGTTCGCGGCCATACTCGATCCTATAAGACGGGCGTACCCCGCCATTTATGCTTTTATGGTTGGATGAGTTAATTTAGATATTGTTTAATTACATCGATCAATTGCTTTTCTTCGATTGGCTTAATCAAGTAGTCAAGTGCACCTTGACGCTTGCCCCATACTCGGTCAGTTGCTTGGTCTTTAGTACTCACAATCACGACCGGAATATGTTTAGTGTCTTCATCACGAGTAATCTGGCGTGTTGCCTGAAAACCATTTACACCTGGCATGACTACATCCATCAATACAAGATCTGGTTGCTCTGCTTTTGCCAAAGTTACACCATCTGCACCATTAGATGCTTCAAGTACGTCATAACCATGCTTGGTTAAAATTTCTTTAAAACGAAAAGTTTCTGTTGGTGAATCATCTACAATAAGAATACGTGCCATTTCTTTGCCCTTAAATTACTTAATTATGAACTTACATGATTACGAATCGCATTTAGCAATTCATCTTTGCTAAAAGGTTTCGTCAAGTATTCATCTGAACCTACCACACGCCCTTTTGCCTGATCAAACAGACCATCTTTACTAGAGAGCATAATAACGGGAATGTTCTGATAATTTTGAGAGTTCTTAATCAGCGCACAGGTTTGATAACCGTCTAAACGAGGCATCATGATATCGACAAAAACAATATCTGGATTTGCTTCTGCAATTTTGGACAAAGCTTCAAATCCATCCACAGCAGTAATGACTTCACAGCCTTCACGCTGTAATAAGGTTTCTGCTGTACGGCGAATGGTTTTTGAGTCATCAATCACCATTACTTTCAGATTTTGGAACGCATCTTCCATTTAATCTTCCATCCCCATAAAAATAAAATATAAATGCAATTTAACTTAAATTTGTTTTTACACATTTATACGCATTTTTAACATATCTCACCTTCTATTTTCAATGAGGCATTTTTGTCTACTTTCTCATTTATAAACAATAACTTTTAACCTCATCACACTTTAATTAAAATTATCATTTTTTTTATAATGACTATATTTTTATTCAGCTAAATAATAATTAATATAATGAAGATTAAATATTTAAAAATAAGCGACTTAGCTATCTTTTTTGGGGATTTTCAATGAATGACAGGATGAAATATGCCTTTTACAGGAACTGTTTGTCTGTATCTATAGGCATTATTTCCTTCGGATCACTCTTTTTCTTACCCTCTGTTGTCGCTCTTGCCGATACGCCTAAAGCGGTTTGGTATCGTTATTATGATCCACATGGTATTGCCAATATTAGTACATCGGTCACACCTGCTCATATTCGTTATGGTTATGAAGCTCTAGATCGTAATATGCAAGTAATAAAAAGAAACCACTCTTATAATGCTGAAGCTGATTTAAATCAATCAAGTCAACGGGCATTATTGGCGCGACATAAAGAACAAGATATCAAATTAAAAAAAGCTTATAGCAATAGCAAGACAGCTTCGATTAAAAGAGATCAGGCATTAGTGTCTATAAAAAAGCAAATTAATTATCAGCAAGAACAACTTAATCAGTTACAACAAGACAAAATTTTATTTAAGCGTCAGGAAATGGAGTATTTCAGAAAAGGAGAACCGATTCCTGAGCGTCATAAGGCGTTGATTGAAAACAATCTAAATAATATTAATCGGGTTAAACAAACACTTGAAACACTTTCCAAGACCTATAACCGAACCAACAATGAGTATGAAAATATTATCGATCGTTTAAAAAAGCTTGAATAACTGCAAAGGTTTATCAAGAATAGGGGCAAAATAAAATTTGAATTATAGGATGATGCTGTATGCACACAATGCATCTCACCCCTTCTACTTTTTTTAAACTGAGTATTATTAGTTTATGTTTAATTTTAGCTGCATGTAATCAGCAAGAAACAACCCAAACCTCAGCCTCAGCTCCTGTAAAAATTGAGCTTATTCCTCAAGACCTTATTGCAGTTAAAGAAGGAGCTCTTGATTCTCAAACTGCATTTACAGGAACTATTCGTGCGGTTCAGCAAAGTTCCATTCAGGCACAAGTAAGCGCAACAGCGACGAATGTCACTGCAAATGTGGGTCAACAGGTACAAAAAGGCCAAGTTCTAGTCAGATTAAATAATCAGGACAATGTTGCACGATTAGCACAAGCACGAGCTAACCTTGCATCAGCTCAGTCACAAGCTGAACTTGCTCGTAATTTGATGAACCGAAAACAAAGATTATTTAATCAAGGTTTTATTGCTCGTGTCGAGTTTGAACAAAGTCAGGTTGACTATAAAGGCCAGCTTGAAAGTGTAAAAGCACAACAAGCCAATGTTGATATTGCTAAAAAAGCGGATCAAGACGGAATTATTACTAGTCCAATTTCAGGTGTGATTACTAAACGCCAAGTTGAACCCGGCCAAACTGTTTCAGTTGGACAAACACTATTTGAAATCGTAAATCCAGATCAACTTGAAATACAGGCCAAGTTGCCAATTGAACAGCAAGCTGCACTTAAGGTCGGTAGTAACATTCAATATCAAATTCAGGGCAATTCAAAACAGTTAAATGCAACGCTAACTCGCATTTCACCTGTTGCAGATCAAGATAGTCGACAAATTGAGTTCTTTGCTGCTCCTAAAGAAAAAATTGACTCGTTAAGTATTGGAGCCTTCATTAATGGAAACATTCTGCGCAATGACACTCATCAAGGCCAAACGATTCCTTTAGACAGCATTCAAAATATGCAACATGACCCTTTTGTGTGGGTGATACGCAATCACACCATTCAAAAAGTGAAAATTCGTGTGATTGAACAGCGTTATAACGACAATATTGGTTTAGTCGAAGGTTTACAAAGCACAGATCTGGTTAGCCGTATTCAATTTGAAGATTCCGACATTAATAAAAAAGTGACGGTTACAACCGACAAAAATAAATAAGGTAGCAAATAGCGTATGTGGTTTACTCGAATCAGTGTGAAATACCCCGTTTTTACCATTATGATGATGCTCAGCTTAATGGTACTCGGGTTGGCGTCTTGGAAACGTATGACTGTCGAAGAGTTTCCAAATATAGATTTCCCATTCGTAGTAGTCACCACACAATATGCGGGTGCGTCACCTGAAGCTGTTGAGTCAGATATAACAAAAAAACTTGAAGATCAAATCAATACTATTTCAGGCATTAAACAGATTACTTCACGCTCAAGTGAAGGCCTTTCAATGGTGATTGCCGAGTTTAATCTTGATACTTCTTCGGCGATTGCTGCTCAGGATGTTCGTGACAAAATTGCACCCGTCACAGCGCAGTTCCGTGACGAAATTGATACACCGATTGTGCAACGCTATGACCCCTCGTCTAGCCCAATCATGTCAGTCGTATTTGAATCAAACAGCATGAGTTTGGCTCAATTAAGTTCCTATGTAGACAAAAAAATTGTGCCTCAGCTTAAAACTGTTTCTGGTGTGGGTAATGTCAATTTACTAGGTGATGCTAAACGTCAAATTCGGATTAAGGTTCATCCTGAACAATTACAAAGCTACGGTATTGGTATTGATCAGGTCATTAACACGCTAAAAAATGAAAATATAGAAGTACCTGCAGGAACCTTACAACAAAAGAATTCTGAACTGGTTGTACAGATTCAATCAAAAGTCATCCATCCTCTTGGATTTGGTGATTTAGTTATTGCTAATAAAAATGGTTCCCCTATTTTTTTAAAACAAGTAGCAACCGTTGAAGATACTCAAGCCGAACTACAATCGAGTGCCTTTTATAATGGAAGAACTGCGGTCTCAGTCGATATCTTAAAAAGTTCCGATGCCAATGTAATTAAAGTCGTCGATCAGACTTATCAAACGTTAGAAAAATTAAAAGATCAAATGCCTGCGGGTTTAGATTACAAAGTCGTAGCTGATAGCTCTAAAGGTATTCGCGCTTCAATCAAAGATGTTGTTCGAACCATTATTGAAGGTGCTGCTTTAGCAGTTCTTATTGTTTTACTCTTTCTAGGCTCTTTCCGCTCTACAGTTATTACCGGTTTAACCTTACCGATTACTTTGCTCGGAACCTTAACTTTTATCTGGGCTTTTGGGTTTAGCATTAACATGATGACGCTGTTAGCACTATCGCTCAGTATTGGTTTACTCATTGATGATGCAATTGTAGTTCGCGAAAATATCGTCCGACATACTGAACTTGGCAAAGACCACGTAACAGCAGCTCTTGAAGGGACAAAAGAAATTGGTTTAGCCGTACTCGCAACTACACTTACCATTGTGGCAGTATTTCTACCTGTTGCCTTTATGGGTGGTCTGATTGGACGTTTCTTTTATCAGTTCGGTGTAACAGTCAGTACAGCTGTTCTCATTTCAATGTTTATTAGTTTTACGCTCGATCCAATGCTTTCTGCTCATTGGAAAGATCCTGTAAAGAAAAAAGATAATTGGCTACAACGGTTTTTTAACCATATTTCTAAAATACTAGATCGGCTTACCCATGTTTATGAAAAGCTATTAAAACTTGCTCTACGCTTCCGTTTAATCACGGTTATTGTTGCAATCGCTTCATTATTTGCTGCATTAGGACTATCGAAACTGATTGGGACCGAATTTGTACCTACACCAGATAAGGGTGAAGTGCGCATTCAGTTCGAGACTCCTGTAGATTCTTCTTTAGAATATACCCAAGCAAAATTACATCAGGTCGATCAAATTATTAGACAATTCCCTGATGTCGTTTCTACTTATGGTGTAGTGAACAGTGAAGTAGACTCTGGTAAAAACCATGCCGGTTTAGGAGTGACCTTAAAGCCAAAACAAGAACGTAGCTCAGATCTAAATACACTCAATAATGAGTTCCGTGATCGTTTGCAAACTGTAGCGGGTATTCGAGTGACTTCTGTTGCCGCAGCACAAGACTCTGTATCTGGCGGTCAGAAACCAATCATGATTTCGATTAAAGGATCTGACCTAAATGAACTACAAAAAATTTCAGATCGCTTTATTGCAGAAATGGAAAAAATTAAAGGCGTAGTTGATTTAGAAAGTTCATTGAAAGAACCTAAACCTACTTTGGGTGTTCATATTAATCGCGTGCTGGCAAGTGATTTGGGCTTATCTGTTTCCCAAATTGCGAATGCCATTCGACCATTAATTGCGGGAGATAATGTCACCACTTGGGAAGACCGTGATGGTGAAACTTATGATGTGAATTTACGTTTAAATGAAAATAAACGTATGCTTCCGCAAGATGTTCAAAATTTATATATCAACTCTAATAAAACCAATGCAGCTGGACAAAATATATTAGTTCCATTGAGTGCCGTCACAACGACCGAAGAAAAACTTGGGGCTTCGCAAATTAACAGACGTGATCTTGAACGTGAGGTTCTTATTGAGGCAAATACCTCTGGTCGCCCGAGCGGAGATATTGGTCAAGACATCGACAAAATGCAAAAGGCATTTAAATTACCTGCGGGCTATACATTCGATACTCAAGGAGCAAACGCCGATATGGCTGAATCTGCGGGATACGCATTAACAGCCATTACCCTATCGATTGTATTTATTTATATCGTGCTAGGTTCTCAGTTTAATAGCTTTATTCATCCCGCAGCAATTATGGCCTCTTTACCTTTGTCATTGATTGGTGTTTTTCTTGCCTTATTCCTGTTCCAAAGCACGCTAAATCTGTTTTCGATTATTGGTATTATCATGCTGATGGGGCTTGTCACTAAAAATGCGATTTTGCTGATCGATTTTATTAAGAAAGCGATGGATCAGGGTGTAAGCCGTTATGACGCTATTTTACAAGCTGGTAAGACCCGTTTACGTCCAATTTTGATGACCACAAGTGCTATGGTGATGGGGATGGTTCCCTTAGCTTTAGGTCTCGGCGAAGGCGGTGAGCAAAGCGCACCAATGGCTCATGCGGTTATTGGTGGTGTGATTACCTCTACCCTATTAACTCTTGTGGTTGTACCCGTCATTTTCACTTATCTGGATGACTTGAAAAACTTTATGCTGCGTCAAACACGACGATTCATGTCATAATGCAGCGATTATCGTATAATCTGCGTTTTTATAACGCTTAACTTTTAGGACTTTTTCCATGCGCGCAAGCCGCTTTTTATTTGCAACGTTGAGAGAAACCCCAAATGATGCTGAAGTGATTTCACACCAGCTCATGTTACGTGCGGGGATGATTCGTAAATTGGCATCTGGTTTATATACATGGCTGCCGATGGGAACACGTGTGCTTAAAAAAGTAGATGCGATTGTTCGTGAAGAAATGAACCGTTCAGGCGCGATGGAAGTATTCATGCCCGTGACTCAACCCGCAAGTCTTTGGGAAGAATCAGGTCGATATGAACAATATGGTCCTGAGTTATTACGCTTTAAAGATCGTCATACGAACCCATTCGTACTTGGGCCAACGCATGAAGAAGTTATTACAGATATGGCGCGTAACGAATTAAAAAGTTATAAGCAGCTCCCTGTAAACTTCTATCAAATTCAAACCAAATTCCGTGATGAAATTCGACCACGTTTTGGTGTAATGCGTTCACGTGAGTTCATCATGAAAGATGCTTATTCTTTCCATGCAACTCAAGAGTCATTACAAGAAACTTATGATGTGATGTACGACACTTATAGTCGTATTTTCACTCGTTTAGGTTTAGATTTCCGCCCAGTACAAGCAGATACAGGTTCTATTGGTGGTTCAGCTTCACACGAATTCCACGTATTGGCTGCAAGTGGTGAAGATGACATCGCATTTTCAACTGAATCTGATTATGCAGCAAACGTTGAAATGGCTGAGGCTGTTTTAGTGGGTGAACGTGCAGCACCGACACAAGAATTTAAATTGGTTGAAACACCAAACCAAAAAACGATTGATGATGTTTGCCAATTCTTAAATGCTGATCCTAAGCAATCTGTTAAAGCTTTATTGGTTCAAGGCGTTGCTGATGAAAAAGGTAATGTTCCTGTCGTTGCTCTATTTGTACGTGGCGACCATGAACTTAATGAGATTAAAGCTGAGAAGCATCCTTTAGTTGCTGCGCCTCTTACTTTTGCAACTGAAGAACAACTCCAAGCATTTGGTTTAACTGCTGGCTTTACAGGTCCACAAGGTTTAGTCGAAAAAGGCTTAACTGTAATTGTTGACCGTGCTGCATCTGTTCTTTCTGACTTCGTTGCTGGTGCAAATGAAGCGGACAAACATGCGGTTGGCGTAAACTGGGAACGTGATGCACAAATTAGCGAAGTTTTTGACCTACGTAATGTGGTTGAAGGCGATCCATCTCCAGATGGCAAAGGCACACTACAAATTAAACGCGGTATTGAAGTAGGTCATATTTTCCAGCTTGGTACTAAATACTCTGAAGCTTTGGGCTGTAAAGTTCTAGGTGAAGATGGCAAACCATTTACAGTAACCATGGGATGCTACGGTATTGGTGTAACACGTGTTGTTGCAGCTGCAATTGAACAAAACTACGATGACAAAGGTATTATCTGGCCTCAAGCCATTGCACCTTTTGAAATTGCAATTGTTCCAATGAATGCGCACAAATCACCACGTACTCTTGAAGCAGCAGAGTCTCTTTATGCAGAACTTCAAGCTCAAGGTTTTGATGTGTTACTTGATGATCGTAACGAACGTCCAGGTGTTAAATTCTCTGACCTTGAATTGATGGGTATTCCACACCGTATTGTAATTGGTGAAAAAGGTTTGGATGCTGGTACTTTTGAATACAAAGGCCGCCGCGATGCTGAAGCGAGTAATTTAACTAAAGAAGAGCTTTTAGCTAAATTAGTGCGTTAATAAATACATAAATAAAAAAGCAGCTTTTAGAAGCTGCTTTTTTATTTCAATTTTTATGATTGAACAGTTAAATCCTTGATAGTCGTAGATGAACCATTATTTTTAACCGACTCAATTCCTTTATCACGTGAAGCTTCGCTCGCATAGAACTGGCTCGTGCCAATAATCTGATGATTTGCAGCTTTTAAATTGAAATAAGGTTTCCCATTCTTTGCAGTTAAACGCTCATATCGGGCATCATCACCACTGTTTTTCTGAATTGACTCAATACCATTTACAGCAGAGGCTTTTGCCTTATATAGCTCGCTATTTAAAATAGGCTCACCATTTCCTGCCTTTAAGATAAAGCGATATTGTCCATCACTCGCTTGTGAAATTTCGTACCATCCTGCCATAAAAACCTCATTTTTTTGTTGGTGTGGGTATGACTTTCGTTATTATTCTGGACGAAAGTTATTTGTTATTAATGACAATATAAAGGCGTAAATATCCCTTGAACAGCCCATTTTTTATACTTTTTCGTAATAAAATTATAATGATGTTAGGAATTTAAAAAGCAGAGATATAGACATATATCTCTGCTGAAATGTAATAATAATTAACAGTTTAAGCTTTTTTTACAAATTCAGATTTTAGTTTCATCTGACCAATACCATCAATTTTACAATCGATATTATGACCATCACTTGCATCTGGAACTAAACGAATCGTTTTTACCTTTGTACCGACTTTAACGACTGAAGATGAACCTTTAATTTTTAAATCTTTGATTACAGTGACGCTATCACCATCTGCCAAGACATTTCCATTTGCATCTTTAATGATTTCTTGTTCTTCAGTTGCTGATGCTTCTCCTTCTTTCCACTCATGTGAACATTCAGGACAAATCAATAAGTCGCCATCTTGGTAAGTATATTCTGATTGGCATTTTGGGCAGTTTGGCAAAGACATGAAAAAAATCTCAAAAAATATATTATGCGAGAAATGACTCATTTTTTAAAGTTTTAAATAAGAGACTTTTACCAAAAAAAAATTTATATATTCATTTTAAGTTTTTACTTAATAAATATTCTTTCAAAATAATTGCATGGTTATTTTCAACATCTTTTGCTGAATATAAAAGCGTAACTGTATGTTTTGCTGCGATGTGTTGTAGCTCCTCAACTGCGGAGTTGGTTTCAAGTTCCTCTAAATAACGCTGTTTAAATTCTTCCCAATGGTCTGGTGTTGCAGCATGGAACCACTTTCTAAGTTCAGTTGAAGGAGCCACTTCTTTTAGCCACAAATCCAAGTGGGCATTCTCTTTACTAATTCCCCTGCTCCATAGGCGGTCAACCAAAATTCGCTTACCGTCACTAGGGTCGGCCTTTTCATAAATTCTTTTAATTTGGATATCCATCGTTTTTCTCTGCATATTGTTTATATTTTGAAGTTATAAAATTATTCTATATTTTATTCATTTTGAATAAAGTTCAAAAAGAAAAAGTGAGTAGAAATAAATCTACTCACTTTTCTATGTGACTCTAAAAAATAACTTTTTATTGATCTGGAATTTCAGCTTCAATCAATAAAGTAAGCAAAGATAGGGATTCTTGCCACCCTAAGTAGCATGCCTCTACAGGAATCACTTTCGGTATGCCTTCTTGCGTAATATGCACTTCTGTACCTACCAATACGCTTTTTAACGTAATAGTAACCTGCATAGTCCCAGGTAAATTTGGGTCATCGAATTGATCGTTGTAGCGAATTAGTTCATTTGGAACTAATTCCACATATGTTCCGCCAAAAGCATGTGTTGAACCTGTTGAAAAATTGGTAAAACTCATTTTGTATGAGCCACCAACATTTGCATCAAAACTATGAACTTTCGCAGTAAAACCGTGGGGCGGTAACCACTTGACTAAAGCATCTGGATCTAAAAATGCACGATAGACTCGCTCGGCTGGTGCCTTAAACACGCGATGAAATTTCACTGTACCTGTTGCCATCATATTCTCCTTATTTTAATTTCCTTAAAATTATTGAAATTATGGCTATTAGCTTAAACCTTCCGATTTATCCGAACGTATATTTTTGGTGTTTTTTTGAACAAAAAAGCTAACTTCAGGACAAACTCAAATTACGAAAACTATGGCTGATTTTTTATTAAAAATGGAGCAAAATAGTCAGCAATCATAAAGAAACATATTGAATTTGAGATTAATCATGAGTCTGCTCGCTTTCTCCTCATATGCTTTAAACGGTGTAGATGCACAAAAGTTTTTACAAGGCCAAGTTACTGTAGATACTGAACGTTTAGCTGAAAATGAAACTCGCTATACAGCGATTTGTGATCTTAAAGGCCGTATTCATTTTGGCTTATGGCTAAAGAAGATTAATCCTGAAAGTTTTGAAATTGTAGTTACTCAAGATCAAGTTGAAGAGTTTGCCAAGCATATTAAAAAGTATGGTGCCTTTTCAAAAATGACTTTAAGTGAACAAGGCACTGTGTTCCCAAAAGTTGTGAATCATCAAACTGAATTCACTACTGCTGAAACTGATATTTCAGAATGGCAAAAACAAGCCATTATGACTGGTCAAGCTTGGATTACACAGGCTACTGAACATGAATTCCAGCCCCAAGAATTACGTTTACATCAACGTGAAGGCGTCAATTACGACAAAGGTTGTTACTTAGGTCAGGAAATTGTGGCGCGTCTTTGGTTTAAAGCAAAACCAAAACACTGGTTACATCTCGTACAAGGTACAGGTGAAGCACCTACTTCAGCAACTCAATTAAATAACGATATAGAAATCGTTAATAGTATTGCAAATGATGAAGGCTATCTTGCTTTAGTTGTAGCTAAACCTGCTGCTCTACAAGAGTTAGGACTTCAAGTTCTTGAGTTACCAGAAGCTTTAAGTGGCGACGTAGCAAGACCACAATAATAGTTTTTTATTAGTCCAAACTGCCCACTGCTAAGTTAGTGGGCTTTTTTATAGATACAAAACACTAATGATTTCATTAGATTAGAACGTCAATTTTTTAAGCTTTATATGCCATCATTAGCCCTGTTGAAATTAAAGAGAAAAAAGATGAAAACTAAACTTGCTACACTCATGTTGAGTCTGGCTATTTTCGGTTCTGCTCATGCTGATGTTAAAACACTTGAACAAAATCTTAAGACGAATTATCCGGATTTGCCTGTAAAAGGTGTTTATCAATCGCCTGTACAAGGCATTTATGAAGTCTATACAAGCGGCCGCATTGTTTATACTAATCAAGATGCGAAGTACTTTTTTGTTGGTAATTTAGTCGACATCAAACAACAAAAAAACATGACTGAAGAACGTATTGCCGAATTGGGTAAGATTGACGTTAAAACTTTGCCATTAAATCAGGCGATTAAATATGTAAAAGGTAAAGGCGAACGTACGCTCTATGTCTTTAGTGATCCAGATTGCCCATATTGCCAACGCCTAGAACAAAATATGGTTGGGGTTGATAACGTAACCGTATATGTGTTCCTTTATCCTCTTACTAGTTTGCATCCAAATGCTGAAAAAGTTTCAAATCAAATCTGGTGCTCAAAAAATCCGGCAGAAGCTTGGACAAGCTACATGCTTAATCGCAAATTGCCAACTAATAGCAAAAGTTGCTCAAGCCCAATTCAGAAAAATATTGCTTTAGGTCAAAAATTAAATATCGATGGAACACCTACCCTGTTCTTGCAAGATGGCCAAAGACTCTCTGGCGTACCAACTGATGCCAAGCAAATTGAAGCATTACTTCAGTCAGCAAAATAATAATATTACCCACTCCATTATATGAATGTGAGTGGGTATTTTTTCTCCACAATTTGCCCAAAGTGCAGTGCTTTATATACAAATCGGCTGTTTACTTTCAGCAATCAATATTTATGATGAGAAATTGAAACTCTTTCATGCATCAATGGAATGATGTAGCTACGAAGTAAAAGGTTAAAAAGAAATGAAGAAATTACTAATCGCAAGCCTAATCACCCTTTCAAGTGCATCAATTTTTGCAGCTGATAACACAGCGACTGCTGCTAAAACCGATGTTTTCAAACAAGCTGAGCAACTCTACGCAGCAAAAAATTACTCCGCTGCATTTCAAGAAATGCAACGCTTAGCCCAATCAGGTAACGCCCAAGCTATCTATAACTTAGGCTATATGACTCAAATGGGCCAAGGTACAGCAAAAGACTCTTCTAAAGCCCTCAAATATTATGAAGATGCTTCAAATAAGGGTTATGCCCAAGCGAGTTACACGCTTGCACAAATTTATGAGACTGGTGAATTAGGGGTTGCCAAAGACAGCAACAAATTCAGTCAATATATTCAAAAGGCATCGGCTCAAGGTTCTGATGATGCAACTGTGAAAATTGCGACAATTTTATTTGCTCAGAAAAAACCGCAGTCACATCAAATTGCCCTTCAAAAATTGGCGCCTTTAATTCGAAAAGGTAACTACCCTGCTATTCAGGTCAAAGCACTCTATGACATTAGCCAAGGGGTTGAAAATAAAAATCCTTTAATGAAACGCCAAGGTATCGAAGCTTTACAGTCAATTGCGCAAAAAGGCTATGCGCCTGCGTCTATGGCTTTAGCAACCATGATGGCGAATGGCAATATCATTCCGCAAAATCTACCGCAAGCTAAAAAGATCTTTACTGAACTTGCCAATCAAAATGTGCCTAACGCTAAAGAATCGTTAGCCTCGGTTGATAAGATTATCACAGAAAAAAGTAAACAGGCTGCAAATGCTCCCGCACAACCAGCGCCTAAAAAATAGTAAATAATTAGCCCCTTATGGGGCTTTTCTTTTACCACCACAAAGCAATAAGCCAGCTCACCCCAATAAAACCAACAATTGTACTAATCATAAGCGGTGTTAACGCTTTTTCATTTAAGCCATAGGCTTGTCCAAAAATTCCGAAAGCAATCGGCATTGGTAAAGCAGCGATTAATGTTCCTGCGTAAAGCATTTCACGGCTTACATTTGGAGTTATTAAAAAAAGTGCAAAAATAACAGATGGCATTAGCACAACTTTAAAGGTCGCCAACAAAACACTTTCTATGTTTACAGTTGTTATTCCAATACCTACTAAACTTCCGCCAATTGCAAACAAGGCCAAAGGCGAAGCTGTACGCCCAAGTAACTCTAAAGACTGGTCAAGCGTCGCAGGAAGGTTAACATCTAAAAGAATGCATCCCATCCCAACCAAAATAGCGATAATGACAGGATTCTTGAGTAAGTTTAAAAAAGTCTGTTTTAAAAGTGGCAAAAGACTTTGTTGTTGATGTAAACCAGCTTCGGCCAAAATCAGCATGAGCGCCACAATCAATAAATTTTCAATAATAAGTGTTAAAGAAATATAGATCGCAGCGTGATTACCTATCAACATGGTTAGAATAGCTGTTCCCATAAATCCAGTATTGGACATAGATGCACCCATCGATATGACGGCGCTATGGGTTAAGCTATTTTTAAAATATTTTCGATAGAGAATGAAAGCCAAGAAAAATAAAATTAAGGACCCACCGCCATAAGCAAGAAAATAAGCTGGGTGCCAAATGTCTTGTAAATTTTTATTTGCCAATGAGTGAATTAAAAAAGCTGGTAAGGAAATTTTAATTACGAATGCGCTAAGAGCCCTGATCTGTTCAGGTGTTACCAATTTGATGAGGACACAAACATAGCCCATCAATAGCAATATCAAGATAGGTAAAATAACCTGAAAAACCACTGACCGTCCTCACTTAGCGAAAGAAAAATGGGCAAAGATGACTTTGCCCAATACAATTAAAAAGAGTTAAAAAGTTGTTTTAATCCATGTGGTTGGCAACGTAAATACTGAGGTGCAATTTTCACTTCTGCCCCTAAAGCCGCTGCTGCATGCCAAGGCCATCTTGGGTCATATAACATTGCACGGGCAAGACCTATGGCATCGGCTTGTTGGTTTTCCAAAATTTGTTCGGCATGTTCTGGCTCAGTAATTAATCCTACAGCAATGACTGGAATAGACACATGCTTTTTAACTTGTTCAGCAAATGGAACTTGGTAACCAGCCCCAATCGTAATAGATTGATGCTCGTGCAAACCGCCACTAGACACATGCACATAGGCTGCGCCCAATTGCTCTAAAGCTTTTGATAAACCCACTGTAGACTCAATATCCCAATGCTCAATGCTCTCCAACCAATCGGTCGCAGATAACCTAACACCTACAGGATAACCTTCTGGTACAGCGAGTTTAATTGCCTGAAGAACCTCAAGAGTCATACGCATACGGTTTTCTAAAGAACCGCCATATTCATCAGTACGCTGATTGGCAATTGGCGATAAGAATTGATGTAGTAAATAACCATGTGCAGCATGAACTTCAATCAACTCAAACCCAGCTTCTACAGCACGTTTTGCAGCTGCTGCAAAGTCTTGCTGAACTTGTTTAATCTCTGCAATGGTCAAAGCATGGGGCGCTGCATCATGAACAGAAAAAGTACTTTTACTTGGTGCAACCGTTTGCCAACCATGAGGCTGATCTTTTGCAATCTGACCTTTACCTAACCACGGTTTTTCAGTAGATGCTTTACGCCCTGCATGAGCTAACTGAATTCCAAATGGCATCGGTGAAAGTGTATGAACCTTAGCTAACAACGTTTTCATTTTGTCACGTTGTTGATCATTCCAAAGCCCAAGGTCAGCATAGCTAATCCGACCTTCAGGTTGTACAGCAGTCGCTTCTACAATACAAAGGCCCGCACCAGACAATGCATAATTTGCCCATTGCTGTTCATGCCAATAGGTAATTTCACCGTCATCTGTTGCCGAATACTGGCACATAGGAGCAATTACAATTCTATTGACCAGTTGTAGTGAACCAAAGTTAACCGTTTCAAATAATTTTGCCATTTTTAATTCCTAGAATTGCTTAATTACACGTAAACCTGCACTCCAGTTACGTCCATCTGCTGGTTCAAAGTAACGTCCAACTGGTTTAGTTGAATCATTTACGATCACTGAACCTGCATAGTTTTTATCAAATAGGTTATCTACACGGGCAAAGCTATTCACTTTCCAGTCACCCATTACCCATGCATAACCCACATTAGCTGAGGTTACACTGTAGCTTGGCGCTGCGTCACTGTTGGTATCATTCACGTATACTTTATCCATATACTGTACATCTACACCGCCATATAAACCGTGCGATGGCTGCCAAGCCAAAGAGGCATAAGCTTGGTTTTTGGCTATTCCTGGAATGTTATTGCCTGATGGAATTTGAGCAATATCTCTATAAGCTGGAATATCAGCAGCAAAAGTTGCATCTAAATATGTATAGCTAGCAGTCGCGGTTAAATCTCGCCACAATTTTTTATTCCATGCAAACTCTACGCCTTCACGTAAAGTTTTATCTGCATTACGAAACGTTGATCGGCCATTTGAATTTCCTGCTGAAACGATGTCATCTTTGGTTTTAGTTTGAAAAACTGCCAAAGTAAAATCACCTAACTGGTTTTGTGACTTTAAACCTGTTTCATAGGTATCACTTGTTGATGCCGTTAAATTAAAATTAAAACCACTTTCTTCATCTAGTCGATATGCCATTTCAGTAAAAGTTGGTGTTTCAAAGCCTTTGGCATAACTCACATAGGCCATCAGTTCAGGTAAAATTTGCCAGCTTAAAGCAGCAGAGGGCAAAACTTTATCGTAATTTGTTTTGCCACTATCATCACCGTTCACAGTTCCATACTGATCAGGTCCTGAAGTAAAATGATCTTTTGATTTGTAATGGACATTGCTATAGCGTACCCCCGTGTCTAAACGCCACGTTGGTAAGAACTGCCATGAAGCTTGTAAATATGGGTCGATATTCCATAAAGTATTATCTTCATCACGGCGTAAATTACCTATAACACCATAAACATTGTTTACATTAAAATTTTCAAAGCCTTTACGTTCTTCATCCATTATATCAAGTGCAACACCAACGCTTAGAGTAGTATTTGGAAGTAACTCTTTACCCGTCCAGCGGAAGTCAGCGCCATAATAATTACGCTCAAAATCAATGACTCCACCAGCATGCTTTGGGCTAGCTTGACCTGAATAAATAGGCTTCCCCTCTTCTAGCTTCACTTCACCTTTAGGTATAGATTGATATTGAGTGACTTGGCGATTACCTAAATATGCCATGGCATAGAGTTCATTTTTATCATTAATAGGCTTAGACCATGTCACCCCTGTTTGGGTCTGTTCAATATCTTTACGGACATTAAATTGCTTTAAAAATGGAACTTGTTGCTTTGGATTAGCATTCCACTGGTCATGCGTTAAACCCTGCGGGTCGTCTGCATGAATTTTGACATAGTTGGTTATCCAGTTGATTTTGCTACCATCATCAAGATTCCAACTGAGCTTTGCATTATTTAGTACTTTTTCTGCACCGCTATGTTCTCGGTAACCATCAGTATCGAAGTATGATGAACTAATAACATAACTTGGTTCATTCGCGCCCTTTGCTCCACCTTGTAGCACAAGTCCTGCTCGGCTTTTATCGTGGCTGCCTCCCGAATAGCTCAGCTCAATTGAATCTTTGCCTTGCCCTTCTTTAGTAGAAGTTAAAATCGTCCCACCCGATGAGTTTCCATAAAGTGAAGAAAAAGGTCCTGTTAGAACTTCAACATGGTCCAGACTACTTAAATCGATATTAGACGTTTGGCCTTGTCCATCTGGCATTGTTGCAGGAATCCCGTCTACATAAAGGCGAATACCACGGACACCAAAAGTAGAACGTGCACCAAAACCACGCATAGAGAGCTGTAAATCTTGGGCATAATTTTCACGATTACGAATCTGTAAACTCGGTACACCTTTCACAACTTCGGTTAAATTTACTTGTGAAGAAGTATCAACTTTAGGTGCATCTATCCGAAAAACCGAAGCCGGCGTCTGCAAATAGGTTGTATCGGTACGGGTTGCTTCCACATGTAATGTTGGCAATACAGTTACGTCTTGTGTTAAATCTTCTGCCCAAACAAGTGGGCTAGAAATACAGCCCATACTCATCAAAATACAGTAATGAAGTCGGTCTAAGCGTAATAAGGACATGCTTATTTCCTTTATTTATATTGTAGTTATGATAACAAAAAGCGGTGTCTTGTCTGGATATTGAATTCGATCTGCATTGTTGTAAATCTGGAACACTCTTCCTCGATATCTAAAAACTGATTTCCAGATTAAAATTATCGACTCAAAGATGGATGATCTTTCCAGCAATATCGTTCAGGCCAATGTTTTGCTTCTTCGGCATAATCAATTCCAATCCGTGGCGTTAGAACTACTTCTGGTTGCGTTGATGCCGCTTCAACCCATAGTCCAGATTCCTCTCCCAAGGTTTGTCCTTTTAAAGATCGATCAATCCCTAAATAGCGTGTCAATTTGCCAGGCCCAGCTAAAAGCTTATAGTCTTTTTTGGTTGAAGCACCATTTAAAAATGCAGAACGAATCATTACCCCTTCAGGCACACCTTCTGTCTGAGTAATGAGATTGAGCATTTCATACATGCCATAAATTAAATAGACGTAAATTGTGCCACCAGGACAATACATTACCTCTGTTCGAGCGGTGCGTTTGTCATTGTAACTATGGCAAGCTTTATCACGAACGCCCAAATAAGCTTCAGTTTCACTAATTGTACAGCGGATCACTTGGCCATCAGGTTGTCGCTTACACAATACGCAGCCGATTAAATCATAAGCTACTTCTGAGGTTTCTCGTTGAAACCAGCTTAATGGTAAAATATATGACATAGTAATCTCTGAAATATTACATACCACACGTTATACTTGATTAATCCAGTATATCTGTTAATTCTGCGAGTTGGCATGCCTGAGTTACCCGAAGTCGAAACCACCAAAACCAGTTTATTTCCATTATTGAATCAAAAAGTTCTAAGTGTTGAAGTACGCAATCCTAGCTTACGCTGGCCTATACCAGATGATGTTCAGAAACTTGTTGGGCAACGTCTCATTGGGTTAAATCGACGTTCAAAATATATTTTGGCAGAGTTTGAACAAGATCAAATGCTTTGGCATTTAGGCATGTCAGGAAGCTTTCGTCTAACCGAGCCAAATGACGAACTGAGAAAGCATGACCATTTAATTATTCAATTCGAAGATCAGCAATTACGTTACCATGACCCTCGCCGTTTCGGTTGTATTCTTTGGCTTAATCCCGAGACTCAAGGCAAACTCATAGATACTTTAGGGCCTGAACCTTTAAGTACTGATTTTCATGCAGAATATTTAGCTTCTAAGCTCAAGAATAAGTCTGTCGGCATAAAAATTGCACTCATGGATAATCATGTAGTGGTTGGTGTAGGCAATATCTATGCAACTGAAAGCTTATTTAATGTAGGCATTCACCCAGCTCAGCCTGCTGGCGATTTGACTATGCAACAAATTGAAAAACTTGTTGTCGAGATTAAACGCATTTTAAAGTCGGCAATTGATTTAGGTGGCTCGACATTACGAGACTACAGCAATGCCATGGGAGAAAATGGTTATTTCCAGCAAACACTTCTTGCTTACGGTCGTGCTGGAGAAATGTGTGTTAACTGTGAAACCACATTAGAAAACTTAAAACTTGGTCAGCGTGCCAGTGTATTTTGCCCACAGTGCCAACCGCTTAAAAAGCTGAGAAAGCCTTAATTTTTTGGAGGAAGACAACATGCAAACAGCAATTGTCCGACATATTTTAGTTAAAGATAAAGACTTAGCTGAGCAGCTAAAAAAGAAGCTTCAAAGTGGCGCTGACTTTGCCAAACTTGCCAAGCAATACTCTACCTGTAATTCGGCAAAACGTGGTGGTGAACTTGGTGAAGTCAAAAAAGGGCAATTGGTGCCCGTCATCGACAAAGTTGTTTTTACAGCTGCTGAACGTGTGTTACAAGGCCCAATCAAAAGCCAATTTGGCTATCATCTTTTAGAAGTTAAATTCAGAATGGGTAGCTTACGCTGATTCCATTAATTTAATTATGGTTTTCAGTAGATTGAGCCTGTGCATTCATTTGATATGTCCAGGCTTTAATATATTCACCCGACTCTAGTTTTACATCTGCGATGACACGCTGGTATTGAAAACCTTCAAAATCATCCAGCATCTGCCAGTTTTCACCAAGTTTTTCTGTGCTAAACACATAACCATCTATCCAATCGGCTTGCGAATCTAACTCCAGTGCTTTTAAACCCTTGTCTGGCCCCCAATCTAAAATATGAATCACGCCTCTTACACTGGCTTTTGTCCAGTGTCCATCGATTTGTTCTAAAATATGAGCATTAGCTTGATTCGGACATAAAGTGCCATATACAAATAGCTGATTCATAATAACTTACCTTTACTAATATAAGTTTAATATTAATATCCTTTAAAAATTAGTCTTCTAAGATAACTTAAATGCAAAAAGACTATTAAGAATACTCTCATTTTGGTATTCTTTAAGCATAAAATAAATTGTATTTTACAAGCTAATAAAATGAATTATAAGTAGTTTTAGTTTAATGAATTTATTTTTAACTTTAATAAATATTTTACTTATCTAAGGAATTTTAAATGGGGATGTACACATATGTATCTTTACGAGTTTGGGTGCATGAAGAAAAACGCCCAGCTAATCGTGATGAAACACGTAAGATCATTCAAGCGTTATATGATGATGCACAATCAAATTCACATCATGAAGCTGAATATGCCTTTAATTTAGATGGTAACTCTGAAAATGAAGTAAAATGGTATAGCCTTGAAAAAGATATGCTTAATTTTAGCCAGAAATATCCTGAATACAGTTTTATTGTACAAGAGGAAGGGACTGGAGAGTTTGAAGGTAGTTATAATTTTAATACTTATTTCCAAGGTAATAGTTACCAATACGATCAATATTTTTATTTATTAGATTTCATTGATTTTGACTATTATGTCGAAGATTTATTTAACAAAAATTTTACTCTCTTTAATAATATTAAAGAAATTAAAGAAAATTTAATTATTAAACAAAATGATAAAACCCTTAAAATTTATATCCCTACAGTAACTGAACAACAGTCTGATCGAGTACACAGGATTTTAGAGTTTCAGGCTCAAAAAGATTTTTCAAAACTTGGCATAAATGTTTCTAAATATCACAACGATGAACCTTCTAATTCTATTCTAATTGAATATTACTTACAGAATTGTACAGATAATCAAACTACTCAAGATATTATTTCTAATTGCTATGAAATTACTGAAAGATTCTTAATTGGAGAAGTTCGATAAAATAACTATAAAAAAACGGTACGCTAGGTACCGTTTTTTATTTGAAATCTGCTTAAGCTTTCTTTTTCAACTCATCACGAATTTCGCGCAGTAATTGCACGTCTTCAGGCGTTGCAGCTGGAGCTTCTGGCTCATTCTTATCACGGCGAAGTCTGTTTAATAATTTCACCATTAAGAATACAACCCAAGCCAAAATAAGGAAGTTAATTAAAATGGTCAGGAAGTTACCATAAGTTAATACATTGATACCTGCCTTTTGCAAGGCATCCAAAGACTGTAAATTGTTAGGGTTTGCACCTAACACAATGAATTTTTGTGTAAAATCAACACCACCACCAGTAATTACACTGATAATTGGCATGATAATATCTTTCACCAAAGAGTCCACGATTTTGCCAAAAGCACCACCAATAATCACACCAATGGCTAAATCCATCATATTGCCTTTAATGGCAAATTCTTTAAATTCTTGAATAATACTCATCTAAACATCTCCAGATGTCGGGGGCCGAAACACGTCATATTTTTCTTTTTCATTGGCATTTTATCGAATTAGATAGTACTCGCCATGATATTGATAATTTAATATTTTTATCAAAAAAAAGAAAACTATCTCACACTTTAACAACATATTCGTTTAGAAGAAAAATATGAATTTAAGGTTAATTTAATTTCAAATATAACAATTAAAAAAACCGCTAAATTAATTTAGCGGTTTTTTCTTTTTCATTTAAGAAAAATTATTTATCACGATTACGTTTACGTTCGTTTTCAGTCAAGTAACGCTTACGGATACGGATTGATTTAGGTGTTACTTCTACTAACTCGTCATCTTCAATGAATTCAAGCGCTTGTTCAAGCGTATATTCAATTGCAGGTACTAAAGTTAAAGCATCATCTGTACCAGACGCACGAACGTTAGTTAATTGTTTCGCTTTAGTAGGGTTTACAACCATATCGTCTGAACGAGAGTTAATACCCACGATCATACCTTCGTAAACTTCTAACTGTGGTTTAGCGAACAAACGACCACGGTCTTGTAAACTGAACAATGCATAGCCCAAGCAAGTACCTTGAACCATAGAGATCAATACACCGTTTTGACGTTTCGCAACAGTACCTTGTTTAACAGGACCATAATGCGAGAAGCTTGAAGTCATGATCCCTGTACCAGAAGTCATGGTCAAGAATTCAGAACGGAAACCAATCAAACCACGTGAAGGTACAGTTGCTTCAATACGGATACGGCCTTTACCGTCAACTTCCATATTGGTCATCTCGCCTTTACGGTGACCCATTTGTTCCATTACAGCACCTTGATGCTGTTCTTCAACGTCAAAAGTTACGTTTTCGTAAGGCTCTTGTCTTTCACCATCAATTTCTTTGATGATTACTTGTGGACGAGATACGCCCATTTCGAAGCCTTCACGACGCATGTTTTCAATTAAAACTGAAAGATGAAGTTCACCACGGCCAGATACTTTGAAACGGTCTGGACTGTCAGTGTCTTCAACACGTAAAGCTACGTTATGAATTAATTCGCGATCAAGACGTTCACGGATATTACGTGAAGTTACGAACTTACCTTCTTTACCAGCAAACGGAGAGTTGTTTACTTGGAAAGTCATAGATACTGTAGGTTCATCTACAGATAAAGCTGGTAATGCTTCAACATTTTTCGGATCACAAATCGTGTCAGAAATGTTAAGTGCGTCGATACCAGTAATACATACGATATCACCAGCAGATGCTGATTCAACATCAATACGCTCTAAACCATGGTAACCCATGATTTTTAAGATACGACCGTTACGTGTATTGCCTTCTTTGTCGATTACAGTAACAGGAGTATTTAATTTTACTGAACCACGTTGAATACGACCAACACCGATAACACCTACAAAGCTGTTATAGTCAAGTGATGAAATCTGCATTTGGAATGGACCATCAACATCAACTGCTGGTGGTTCAACGATGTCTACAATCGTTTCAAACAACGGAGTCATGTCTTCTGCAAGTTCGTCTGGAGCAGGACCCGCTACACCACGTAAACCTGATGCATAAACGATTGGGAAATCTAATTGCTCATCAGTTGCGCCAAGGTTATCAAATAAATCAAATACTTGATCAATAACCCAATCTGGACGCGCACTTGGTTTGTCAACTTTGTTGATAATAACAATTGGTTTTAAACCACGAGCAAAGGCTTTTTGTGTCACAAAGCGAGTTTGTGGCATTGGGCCTTCTTGAGAGTCAACTAAAAGTAATACGCAGTCAACCATCGACATTACACGTTCTACTTCACCACCGAAGTCGGCGTGTCCCGGGGTATCCACGATGTTGATACGGTAAGTTGTATCAGTACGCTTATCTAACCAAGTAATAGAAGTGTTTTTTGCAAGAATGGTAATACCACGTTCACTTTCAAGCGCATTTGAGTCCATGACACGCTCAATCTCGCCTGCTCGTTCACCGAGAGCACCAGATTGCTGAAGTAGTTTATCGACAAGTGTGGTTTTCCCGTGGTCGACGTGCGCAATAATTGCGATATTACGGAGATTTTTGATATCTGACATGAAAATTCGAAACGCCTGAAATTTGAGGGCAAATTATACAGAAAAACACTACTCTTGAGTAGTGACAGTTTATTGACATTGACAAAAAAATTTTCCAATAGCCTGTATTTCGTTTTGTAAAGATAGGTATCTCGATTAGAATAGCGCCAATTTGCAAAATTGCGGCGGACCTACACCCATGTCCAATCAACACTCTCAAGACCATCTTGACCTTGTTTATGGCTTAGATGATCGACCAAAACCTTTGATCGCTTTTTTAGCAGCTTTCCAGCATTTGCTTGCGATTATTGTACCAATTGTTACACCAGGGCTTTTAATTTGTTTAGCTTTAGGCGTATCACGCACCGAAACCAACATGATTTTATCGATGTCTTTGGTGATTTCGGGTATTGCTACATTTCTTCAATGTAAAAAAGTTGGCCCTTTTGGCGCTGGCCTTCTGATTGTACAAGGTACAAGCTTTAACTTTATTGGTCCAATTATTGGTATTGGTAGTGCAATGGTGGCTGCTGGAACTCCTGTAAACCAAGTTATGGCTGCAATTTTTGGTGTAGTCATTGCTGGCTCCTTTATTGAAATGGGTGTTTCGCAAATTCTTCCATGGGTAAAAAGATTAATTACCCCCTTGGTGACTGGCATTGTTGTTTTATTAATTGGCTTAACGCTTATTAAGGAAGGCTTGATTAGTATGGGTGGTGGCTACCAAGCCATGCAAGACCATACTTTTGCAAGTGCAGACAACCTTATTATGTCATGTACCGTACTTGCTATTATTATTGTGCTAAACCGCATTCGAGTGGTGTGGATTAAAAGTTCAGCCATTTTAATTGCTTTAGTGATTGGTTACATTCTTGCAGGATTTATGGGTTACCTAGATTTCTCAGGTATTAAAGATGCGCCTATTGTACAGATTCCAACGCCGATGCACTTTGGTTTAAGCTTTTCTTGGGGCTTATTCATTCCAATGGCTTTTATTTATTTAGTCACATCTTTAGAAGCGATTGGTGACGTGACTGCAACCAGTAAACTTTCAAACCAACCCGTTAATGGTCCGGAATGGATGAAACGTATTAAAGGTGGCGTTTTAGTGAATGGTGCGAACTCTTTACTTGCAGGCTTATTTAACACTTTCCCTAGTTCTGTTTTTGCCCAAAATAATGGTGTAATCCAACTCACTGGCGTTGCAAGTCGTTATGTGGGTATCTGGATTGCTGCTTTACTTATTTTATTAGGTTTATTTCCAGCAGTAGCTGGTGTAATACAAGCCGTACCACAGGCGGTATTAGGTGGAGCAGTTATGGTGATGTTTGGTGCGGTTGCTGCATCAGGTATTAACATTCTCTCATCTATTCACCTTGATCGCCGAGCACTTTTAATTATCGCAATTTCACTTGCACTAGGTTTGGGTGTTGCTCAAGTTCCTCAAATTTTGGAACACCTACCAGAATTATTTAAAAATATTTTTAGCTCTGGCGTAGCGACGGGTGGTATAGCAGCATTAATTTTAAATGTTGTACTTCCTGAAACACACAAATAACTATTTTTTAATTTTGATTACTGCCCAGTTTCCACTGGGCATTCTTCTTCATGAGAGATGTACATGGATCCTAGAAGTGAAGTGATATTAAGACAGCAAGACTATTTAAAAGGTAGAATCTTGTTCATTAATGCACCGAATGATGCCTTAGTTAGTCAACTACCAGCTGATATTGATGCTTCAGTCTGGACATGGAACCATGCTGACTATCAGAGCTTTATAAATAGTGGAACAAATGCGCATTTCTCAGTTGAGTTTCCATTACAAGAATTCGATCAAGCCGTCATTTTTGTTCCCAAATCTAAAGAACTGTTAAATTACATACTGCATGTCGTAATGAGCAATCTTAAAACTACTCAGTCTATTTTTTTAGTCGGTGAAAAAAAAGGTGGCGTTGAACGCGCTGCCAAACAATTACAAAACTTCGGCAAAGCACTTAAACTTGATAGTGCACGTCACTGTCAGCTATGGCACTTAAAGATTGAAAAAACAGAACAGCTTAAACCTCTCGAAAGTTGGCTTAAAACTTACACTGTTCATGTTAATGAACAAGAACTTACGATTTGTGCCCTTCCTGGTGTGTTTAGCCAAAATCATCTAGATGTCGGAACTGCTGTTTTACTCCCTTATCTTAATCAGGTGAAATCAGGTAGAATTGCCGACTTCGGGTGTGGTGCTGGAATTATCAGTTGCTATTTGGCAAAAATAAATTCAAGTAATATTATTCATGCCCTAGATATTGATGCTTTCGCTTTACGGTCAACGGAAATGACTTTTAGTCGAAATGGAATAGGTTCAGACCAGTTGAGATTGCAGCCTGTTACAGGAATTGCAGACGCTCCAACAGAACTCGATGCCATTGTCAGTAATCCCCCTTTCCATCAAGGTATTCATACCAACTATGATGCAAGTGAAGGACTCTGCCAAAACGCTAAAAAACATTTAAAGGCATCAGGTGAGCTATGGATTGTAGCAAACCGTTTTTTAAACTATCCGATCTTAATTGAGAAGCACTTTGGTCAGTGCCAGATTAAAACTGATCATCAAGGCTTTAAGGTGTTATATGCCTGTGCATAACAAACTATGTAAGGAATCTCCATGAGCGAAACACATGCTCCTGAAAAACTCCAGCGTAAGCTTGGGGCTCGTCATCTGAATATGATCGCCATTGGTGGTTCCATTGGTACAGGCCTCTTCCTTGCTTCTGGGTCAACCATTGCAAACGCTGGCCCTGGTGGAGCGCTACTCGCCTACTCACTCATTGGCATTATGATTTACTTCTTAATGACCAGCTTAGGTGAGCTTGCAACTCATACACCAACATCCGGCGCCTTTTTTACTTACGGCAGTCGTTATGTCGAAGAAGGCTTTGGTTTCGCTCTAGGCTGGAACTATTGGTATAACTGGGCAATTACGGTTGCATTCGAACTTGTTGCGGTTCAGTTTATTATGAAGTTCTGGTTCCCTGATATTCCAGGGTTCTATTGGAGTGCCCTGTTCCTTATCGTTATCTTTCTGATCAATGCCATGACAGTAAAGGGATTTGGGGAAAGCGAATTCTGGTTTTCGATGGTCAAAGTAATTGCGATTGTTGCATTTATTATTATTGGCTTAGCCATGATTATCAAGATTATGCTAACTCCAGGTGTGGCAACTTTCGGAAACTGGACCTATAAAGAGGCACCTTTTGTAGGCGGTTTACAAGCCATGATTGGTGTCGCCATGATTGCCGGATTCTCTTTCCAAGGCACGGAAATGGTTGGGGTTGCTGCTGGCGAATCAAAAGATCCAAAGAAGACAATTCCACTTGCAATCAAACAGATTTTCTGGCGAATCTTATTATTTTATATCCTATGTATTTTCATTATCGGCACTCTGATTGCCTATGATGACCCGAATTTATTACAAGCAGCTGCCACTGAAGATATCGCACTATCTCCATTTACATTGCTTTATGAAAGAGTAGGTTTTGCTTTTGCTGCGAGTTTAATGAATGCTGTCATTCTTACTGCTATTTTATCAGCCGGTAATTCAGGCATGTATTCCTCAACTCGTATGTTGTTTAAAATGGCTCAAGAAGGCCGTGCACCAAAGTGGTTTGCAAAACTTGATGGTCGTGGCGTTCCAATGAACGCGCTATACGCAACGACGTTTATTGCTGCATTCTGTTTCTTAACGACATTTATTGGTGAAAAACAAGTATTTAACTGGCTACTCAATATGTCGGGTATGTGCGGTTTTATTGTTTGGTTAGGAATCGCGATTTCACACTATCGGTTCCGTAAAGGATACATTGCTCAAGGCTATAAATTAGAAGATTTAGCATATCGTGCCAAATTTTTCCCATTTGCACCTTGGTTTGCATTTATTCTCTGTTCAATCATTATCTTAGGGCAGAACTACCAAGCCATTTTAGGTGGAAAAATTGATTGGTTAGGCTTACTTTCAACTTATATTAGCTTGCCACTGTTCTTGATCATTTGGTTAGGTTATAAGTGGAAAAATAAAACCAAACTGATCTCTTACGATCAAATGAACGTCAAACCTGAGCAAGATTAAAACTGGTCATTAAAGTAAATCAAAGATCAAAAACTTGATCTTTGATTAAAAGAGCGTAAAATGCCGTTCAGATTTTCAACGGCACTTTTAAATAAGGAGGACATCATGCCATTAGTACAAGGTAAAACAGATTAAATAATTTGGCACGATGTCAGCTCACGGACAAGTGTACAAATTCACACCACTTGTCCGAATGCTTAAATTTAGAACCTAGCATTCGCTAGGTTTTTTTATGCCTGCTCGGACAAAAATAAGAGAAAAATTATGGGCATACAAAAAATATTAAACAAGGAGGCACTCTATGGTGTCCCTGTTAAAATTTTCACTCAAGATATAGATAGTGAAAGTATCGAACAACTCAAGAAAATGGCTCAGCTGCAATTCATCTATTCTCACATTGCAGTTATGCCTGATGTGCATGTGAGTAAAGGCGCTACTGTAGGTAGTGTTATTCCAACCAAACACGCCATTATTCCTGCTGCTGTAGGAGTTGACATTGGATGCGGGATGAATGCAATTCGCTTGAGTTTAAAGGCTTCACAATTACCTGATAACTTAAGTCGTTTGCGTGATGCAATTGAACGTAAAGTTCCTGTTGGCTTTGCTTTGCATAAACAAGTCAAAGCGAAAGCTTCTAGCATTATTCCACTTGAAAAACGTTTAGAGCCAATTATCAAAAAGCATCCTGGTCTTGTCCGAATGCTTCGGCAATTTGATGCAACATGGCAAAAGCAACTTGGGACTTTAGGTGGTGGCAATCACTTTATAGAATTATGTATTGATGAGAATCAAGATGTCTGGATGATGCTACATTCTGGCAGCAGAGGGCTTGGCAATGTTATTGGCACTTATTTTATTGAGTTAGCCAAAAAAGAAGCTCAACATCGCTTTGGCCATGTTCCAGATAAAGATTTAAGTTATTTTGCCGAAGGCTCAAACAGTTTTGATGATTATGTAGAAGCTGTAGAGTGGGCGCAAGAGTATGCTTTTGAAAATCGCAAAGAGATGATGCGTTTAATATTAGAAGCTATCCGCCCCCTTTTACCTTCTTTTCAAATGACAAAAGAAGCAATTAATTGTCATCATAATTATGTAAGCCGTGAAACACATTTTGGCGAAAATCTATTGATTACCCGAAAAGGTGCAATTAGAGCAGGCTTAGATGAGCTAGGTATTATTCCAGGTTCAATGGGCGCACGATCTTATATTGTTAAAGGCAAAGCAAATCCTGAATCATTTTGTTCTTGTTCTCATGGCGCTGGTCGCAAGATGAGCAGAAGTAAAGCAAAAGTTCTTTTTAATCAGCAAGATCTTATTGAACAAACCCAAGGTATTGAATGTCGCAAAGATAGTGGCGTTGTCGATGAAATTCCAAGCGCCTATAAAGACATTGATGAAGTCATGGCAAATCAGTCAGACCTCATTGAAGTCGTTCATACTCTAAAACAAGTTTTATGTATTAAAGGTTAAAGCATGAAAATTAAAGAAATGCCAAAGATCAAACTCCGTAATCAATTAGCTCTATCCCCTTTACTCCACAAAGGTGGTATGCACGAAACGGAAAAACCTCGCGCTCAACATCGTAGAGATAGACAAGATGCTAAACAGCAATTGAGAAAAGGTGATTGGTAAATAATTTAGACCAAGATCGAAAGTCATTATTAAGGAGACACAGAAATGACTAAATATTTTAAAAATCGCCATAAAAAAAGCGACTCTAACGAGTCGCTTTTTTACTGTTCAAGAACTCAAATTATTGAGCTGCTGCAGGAGCTGCCGCTTCTTGTCCAGGTTGAACAACTACAGTACGGCTACCAGTGATTGTCGCGAATACACGACGGTTCATAGCACGACCTTCTTTAGTTTTGTTGTCAGCAATCGGTTGATCCCAAGCGAAACCTTGAGTAGACAAACGAGATGCATCAACGTTGTATTCGTTTACAAGAGCTGATTTAACAGAGTTAGCACGAGCTAAAGATAAACGTTCGTTCAACTTACGTGGACCAGTGTTATCTGTGTGACCTTCGATACGTGCAGTAGCGTTAGGGTATTCAGTTAACTTCTCAGCAACTTTAGCGATTTCTGGCTTGTATTGGTCTTTGATGTTTGATTTGTTAGTATCAAAGAACACACGAAGTTCCATGTTAAGGTCTTCAGTTAACTCTTGTGGTTGTGGAGCAACTGGAGTTGGTTCAACTGGAGCAACTTCTACTACAGGAGCAGCAGGCTTCAAGTGACCACCAAGAACTACGTTTAAACCAGCAAGAGCTGTATAGTTCCAGAATTTTTCGTCAAAGTTATAAGTACCACGAGCTTCTGTACGAAGAGATAAAGCATCGTTTAAGCGCCAGAAAGCACCAACACCAGCATTACCTAAAGTACCTTCTTCATCATTGTGATAAGAAAGGTCAGGAATCTCGTATTTGTAGTGACCAGCACCTAACAATACGTATGGCTTGATTTTGCTGTCATAGTTTTTAGTGATTAAATCAGAAGTAACATAGAAGTTACCGTTGATTTGTTTTTGTTTGTATTCAGCGCTTGGAGCACCAGCAATACCTTCTACATCACCCTTAACTTGGTTATATTCAGCTTCGAAACCTAACCATGGTGTTAACTCGATACCAAGAGCTGCACCAACGAATAAATCGTCTTGTAATTCAGGTCCGTTAGTTAACTCGCCATCTTTACCGCCATTGTTGTGTTGAGTGTCTTGGAAAGTGTAACCAAGCAATAATGGAGTAACAGTTACGCCAGCATTAGCAGCAGCTAATGGAGCAGCGACAAGCATAGCAAGTGCAATACGACTCAATTTCATGGATATCCTCCAGAGATAACAATTGTTGTTCAAGCTCAGCCTAAATTTATTGGCCCCTGAGATATTTTCACCCCAGTATTATTTTTAAGCTATTCACATTTGAATCATACAAACACTTGATAGACTTTCCAAGTGCTTGATAATTTTAATCAAGTAAATTATTGACAAAATTACTTACAATTTCCGTTGTAATTCGGTAATTTTTCACTCAACTAGCAAATATGAACAACTTCTTTCTTTCGCTTACGGTGATTTTACCAGTATTCTAGCATCCTGATAACCTTTATTTAATTTTGTGTTTCCTCACTATAAAAATCATTATAAATCATTGATAGAAAGCATAAAATCAAAATATTTATTTATATATTAAGGAATTTTAATGTTTAAATCTCCCGGTTTCACGTTGTTGGAACTCACTATAACGCTCGCAATTCTTATGATTATGGCCACTATAGCGCTTCCTTTATATCATCAATTTATGGCTTCTGTAGAATTAAAAAATTCGTCTCGACTACTCACAATTCATATACAAAAAGCCAAATACGACGCAATTCTACGACATAAGAGTGTCGTACTTTGCCCAAGTGTTGATTTGTCTACATGTAATAGTAACTGGGATACAAGTCTCATAAGCTTTGTAGACACGAATCAGAATCTACAAAGAGAAAACAATGAAGAAGTATTAACCAATGTTGAACTGGCTCATCGCTACGGTTCTTTAAAATTTCAAAAGTTTGGAAAAAAACTAAATAGTATTGTATTTCAGGGCGACACAGGACTGCCACGCGAATCTAACGGCACTTTTACTTACTGTTCTTATAACCAGCTTAAAAACTTTAAATTAATTCTCAGCAAAATGGGACACACCCGTTTAGAAGACCTTAAAAATTGTTAGAACTCTACAGTCTAATGCAGAAGATATCTCTCTTTGATTTTTGCAATATACTGCCTAGGTTTTAAACATTTCTTATTTTGAGATTAAGAACAATCGGAGATTACAACAATGACTGACATCGTAATTGTAAATGGTGCTCGTACTGCCATGGGTGGTTTTCAAGGATCACTATCAGGACTTACAGCGCCTGAATTGGGTGCGGTAACGATTAAAGAAGCAATCGCACGAGCAGGTTTACAGCCTACTGATGTCGAAGAAGTCATTATGGGTTGTGTACTGCCTGCTGGCCTAAAGCAAGGTCCAGCACGTCAAGCGATGCGCAAAGCTGGCTTACCAGATTCTACAGGTGCAGTAACGATTAACAAGCTTTGTGGTTCTGGCATGAAAGCTGTTATGCAAGCCGCTGATATGATTAAAGCAGGTAGTGCAGAAGTTGTTGTTGCTGGCGGCATGGAGTCTATGACAAATGCACCTTATGTTTTACCAAAAGCACGAGCTGGCTACCGCATGGGCCATGGTGAAATTAAAGATCATATGTTCTTTGATGGGCTTGAAGATGCTGAAACTGGGCGTTTAATGGGTTCATTTGCTCAAGATATGGCCAATACTCGTGGCTACACACGTGAGCAAATGGATGACTTTGCGATTCGCTCTTTGAAACGTGCTCAAACAGCAATTACTGAAGGTTATTTCAAAGACGAAATCGTTCCAGTTACCGTACCTAGTCGTAAAGGTGATGTCGTTGTTGATCAGGATGAACAACCTTTAAATGCCAAGATTGACAAGATTCCTTCACTCAAACCAGCTTTTGCAAAAGACGGTACGATTACCGCCGCAAATGCAAGTTCTATTTCGGATGGTGCGTCTGCATTAGTATTAACTTCAAGTGAAGTTGCAGCACAGCGCGGTTTGCAACCGCTTGCAAAAATTATCGCGACAGCGTCAAACTCGCAACATCCTTCAGAATTTACGATCGCTCCAGTTGGTGCTATTGAAAAAGTTCTTAAAAAAGCGGGATGGAATGCTCAAGACGTCGACCTTTGGGAAATTAACGAAGCTTTTGCTATGGTTACAATGTGTCCAATTGATGATTTCAAACTTGATGCAGAGAAAGTGAATATCAATGGCGGTGCTTGTGCCCTAGGTCACCCTGTAGGTTCTACGGGTTCTCGTATTATTCTTACTCTTATTCACGCACTCAAACGTACTGGCGGTAAAAAAGGTATTGCTGCACTCTGTATTGGTGGTGGTGAAGCAACAGCGGTTGCAATTGAACTCATTTAATCCAGATTCATTATTTTTAAATCCCACTTCGGTGGGATTTTTTATGAAAAAACTACAAAAAATGACCCACAAAATCACTTTTAAGTTTTAACTTATTCCTTTAAACGAAAACAACAATGGACAATAACAATGCAACTCAATCACTATCTCAATTTCCAAGGTCAGGCAGAGCAAGCTTTTAATTTTTATAAGTCAGTATTTGGCGGTGAATTCGGTATGTTAAGCCGATATGGTGATATGCCACCTACCGAGGGCGTGACTCTATCTGAAGCCGACAAAAATCTAGTTCTGCATGTGTCTCTACCAATTAATGAATACACTGTACTTATGGCCTCAGATACAAATGATCAGTTCTGTGCCCCTAACAGCGTTTTTACCCAAGGAAATAATCACTACATCTCGATCAATCTTGAAAAAGATGAGCAAGAAAAAGCAAAACAACTTTTTGATGCTTTATCTGTTAATGGTCAAATTGAAATGCCTTTAGAAAAAACGTTCTGGGGTGCATTGTACGGTGCTTTTACCGATCAGTTCGGTATAAAGTGGATGATTAACTGCCAGCTTGACACCTAATATTTTCAATATTTAGCCCTTATAGAAATACTTACTATTTCTATAAGGGCTTTAAACATCGATATTGGAATATTGCGCAATAATCATTAAACCTACAGTAATAAAACCAATTCCCACCCATCCTGCCATATCAATATTCTGACCAAGAAAAATCTTTGCCAAAAAAGCTGTTGCTAATACACCTATCCCAGACCAAAGCACATATAAGATTCCAGCTTGCATATATTTCAAAGCAATAGCAGCGCATGCAAAAGAAATAATATACAAGACCAGAGCAATGCCCTGCGCTGTTTTATTGACTAAGCCATTCCCCTTAGCAGAATAAAATGTTGAGAGTACATCTGTCGCAATAGCAAAAAGTAGCCACCAAGCACCAGGATTTATTTTTGAAATTAAACCTAACATTGTTGTTCTTCAGTTGAGTTATTTAAAATTATTCATAAAAAAAGCTGAACCTGAGTTCAGCCTTTATATTTAAAAACTATTTAAGCACCAGTTTGATAACTTGCTTGCGGTACGGCTGTTGAAGCTTGGTATGGGTTGGTAAAGTCTTGCAAACCAGCTGCCGCTTCTTGCACATCTTTACCTTCTTTAATCATAAAACTATCAAAACCTGAACGTTTTAAGTAATTTAGAACATCCTTAAACACATCACCAGTTGCACGCAATTCACCTTGGAAACCTTGGCGACGCAATAGTGCAGCGAATGAATAACCACGACCATCACCAAAGCCTGCAAACTCAATGAAGATTGCATCAAGTTCACTTAATGGAAATGTGTGCTCTTCAGGTGAATCATTTACAGTTACATACAAAGCTTTTTTGCCTTGAACGTTAGCTAATTGATCAAGTTGAGCTGTTGTAACCACAACATCACCTTGGGGAATAACACCATCTTCAGCAATGATTTGATAAGTATTATCTGCAATCGTGCCATCTTTATAAAGCACTGGTAGAGCTGTATTAAGCATATGCACGCTCCTTAAATGGTTGAATTCCTACACGGCGATATGTATCAACAAAACGCTCACCTTCAGTACGCAAATCAAGATAAGTATTTAATACTTCCTCAATGACATCAGGCACAGCATCTGCTGCAAATGATGGCCCTAAGATGTCACCGATTGATGCATCATGATCAGAATTACCACCTAATGTAATTTGGTAGAATTCAGCGCCTTTCTTATCTACACCTAAAATACCGATGTTACCTACGTGGTGATGACCACAAGCATTCATACAACCAGAAATATTTAGATCTAAATGACCAAGATCATAAACTTTGTCTAAGTCATCAAAACGACGTGTAATCGCTTCAGCAATTGGAATTGATTTTGCATTTGCAAGTGAACAGAAATCACCGCCCGGGCAACTAATGATATCGGTAATAAAACCAATATGTGCACGCGCCATATTTTGTTGTTCAAGCGCTTGCCATACATCAAACAAATCTTTTTGAGGTACATCTGCCAAAGCAATGTTTTGTTCGTGAGTCGTGCGAAGTTCACCGAATGTATATTTATCAGCAAGGTCTGCAATAAAATTCATTTCTTCGGTGGTCATATCACCTGGCGCAATACCTGCACGTTTTAGAGAAATCGTCACAATACGATAGCCCTTCACTTTATGCGCATGTGTGTTGATATTAAACCACTGTTTGAATTTTGGATGCTCAGCAAACAATGCTGTGAAGTCTTCATCTGCTAAATCTTGATAGTCAAACGGTGTGAATTCTTCATCCAGTTTTTTCAAGATTTCTGGCTGAATCTTCAATGCTTCACGTGTATGTTCGAATTCAGCTTCAACTTTTTGTGCAAACACTTCAGGAGTTAATGCCTTAACTAGAATTTTGATACGCGCTTTATATTTGTTATCACGACGACCATGCAAGTTATAAACACGTAAAACCGCTTCTAAGTAAGCAATTAAATCTTCACGTGGTAAAAACTCACGGATAACGCTACCGATGATTGGGGTACGGCCTAAACCACCACCAGCCATAATCTTATAGCCGATTTCGCCTGCTTCATTACGCACGATATAAACACCAATATCGTGGAATGCAGTTGCCGCACGATCTTTTTCTTCAAGTGCAGAAACAGCAATTTTGAACTTACGTGGCAAGAATGCAAATTCTGGGTGGAATGTACTCCACTGACGAATTAACTCACATGTTGGACGTGGGTCTGCAATTTCACCAGCAACCACACCTGCATATTGGTCAGTTGTGGTGTTACGAATACAGTTACCACTGGTTTGAATGGCATGCATTTGTACAGTTGCAAGTTCAGCCAAAATGTCTGGCACATCTTCAAGTGCTGGCCAGTTTAATTGAATGTTTTGACGCGTAGATACATGTGCATAACCACGGTCATAAGCAGTTGAAACTTCGGCAACTTTACGTAACTGTTTAGAATTCATTAAGCCATACGGCACAGCTATACGCAGCATAGGCGCATAACGTTGCACATATAAACCATTTTGCAAACGTAATGGACGATATTCATCTTCAGAAAGTTTGCCAGCTAAATAGCGTTCTGTTTGATCACGGAACTGAGCAACTCGTTCATTAACCAGCTGCTGGTCGAAATCGGTATATAAATACATGGCGTATGGCTAGTAGATTCATTATTAAGGCGGATAGCATAGCGAGCTTTTATTCATCAATAAAATGCTTTTTTTGCATATTTAATAGCGGTTTTATTGATAAGCTTTAATATAAATCGACATAAAAAAGCCCGGATAAATCCAGGCCCTTTCTATAAAAGCTTTTTATTTGTTATCTGGTAAAGCATAAGCCACTAAATAGTCGCCCATTTTCGTACCAAATGAACCATGACCACCAGCCATGATTACAACATATTGCTTACCATTGATTTCATAAGTCATTGGTGTTGCTTGTCCACCTGCTGGTAAACGCGCTTCCCAAAGTTTCTTACCATTCGTGACGTTAAACGCACGTAAGTAGTTATCTTGAGTTGCACCAACAAACATGACATTACCGGCAGTAGAAATTGAACCACCTAAACCAGGCACACCAATTTTCACAGCTGGTAACTGGAACAAGTTCGGCAAGCTGTCACGAATTGTACCAATACGTTTTTTCCATACCACTTCATGAGTTTTCAAATCAACGCCAGCTACATAGCCCCAAGCCGGTTGTTTACAAGGTAAACCAAGCGGAGATAAGAATGCGCTAATTTCAACACCATACGGTACGCCGTACATCGGTTGTACGCCCTGCTCAGTTCCTGCACCTTTTGCAGTTTGTGCACGGTTTGGATCAGCAGGAATTAAACGACTTACGAATGGCAGACCAATCGGGTTCATTACAGCAACCTGACGATCAGGGTTAACTGACATACCGCCCCATTCAAACACACCCAAGTTACCAGGGAAAACTAAAGTACCGTTTTCAGATGGTGGCGTATAAATACCATCGTAATTTAGACGTTTGAAAGATACACGACACATGAGCTGATCAAGCATAGTGGCACCCCACATGTCTTTATCAGTCAATTTATCTTGTGGTGCCAAGTTCAAGTCAGAGAATGGCTGAGTTTTTGAATAGAACTCACCTTTAGTTTGTGGTCCACGTTTAACTGTTTGTGGAACTGGTTTCTCAGTTACAGGAACAATCGGTTGACCATTACGGCGATCAAGCACAAAGGCATTACCTGTTTTCGTCAATACATAGATTGCAGGAACAGTTTGGCCAGCTTTGTTTTTGATATCAGCTAAAGATGGTTGTGATGGTACGTCCATATCCCATAAATCATGATGGGTTGTCTGGAAGTTCCACACTAATTTACCAGTAGAAGCATTAATCGCTAACATTGAGTTTGCATAACGCTCTTTCAGCTCGGTACGGTCACCACCCCAGATGTCTGGTGTACCTACACCTGTTGGTACATAAACGATATCAAGTTTTGCATCGTATGCTAAAGGTGCCCACGCGTTTGGTGAGTTATGAACAAAAGTAGTACCTTCGCCCGGCATTGCATTTGGATCTGCTGCACCAGTATCAAATACCCAAAGAAGTTTACCAGTGTTAACGTCATATCCACGAATCACACCAGATGGCTCTTTATTTGAGTAGTTATCTGTTACAGAACCTGCAATCACGACAGTTGAACCAGTCACGATACCAGGAGATGTCGGGTTGTAACCGCCTGGATACGCATATGGCATGAACTCTTGCAAGTTCACTTCACCATTTTGACCAAAGTCAGTACATGCTTTACCAGTGTCAGCATTTACAGCCACTAAACGACCATCGTTGACTGGTACAAATACCTTACGTGGACATTGTGTAGAGCTAGATTTCTTGCTTTGAAGACTCGTTGCAAACTCAGTTGTATTGTTTGCATCGTAGTACATCACACCACGACAAGTTAAATGTTGGAATGATTTATCCGTTTTAAGTTTCGGATCAAAACGCCATTTTTCTTTACCTGTAGCAGGATCAATCGCAATTAACTGCTGGTGAGCTGTACAGATAAACATGTTATTACCGATTTTAATCGGTGTAACCTGATTAGTCGTTTCGCCAGAGTCGTTATCTGTCTTAAGATCGCCAGTACGTAAAGTCCAAGCAACTTTCAAGTCTTTTACGTTTTGATCATTGATCTGTTTCAATGGAGAATAACGCACACCTGCTTGAGTACGACCATAAGCTGGCCAATCACTTTCAGCAACACCAGGCACGGCTTGAGCTGTTTCTGGTTGAGGTGTTTTGATTTCACCATTAATTTCTTGCGGATCATTGAAGATAGAATAAACCATCAACACGATTGCAATTGCTAAAGTTGAAGATAAGGCAACCTTACTTGATCCAAGGTTGTTGATTCCACGAGTTACAGCCGGAACCAATAACCATAAACCAAGAATACCTAAAATATCTAAACGTGGTGCAAGCGCCCAAAAGTCTGTTCCAACTTCCCAGACACTCCAGATAATGGTACCTAGCATTAATGCAGCATAAACCCACAAAGCAGTAGAAGCACGCTTGTAGAGTTGCCATGCAACAATGAGGAGTAATACTCCAGCTATAATGTAGTAAATTGAACCGCCTAGTGTAGCGAGCCAAATACCTCCAATTAACAGGAATAACGCCAGTAACCCAATAATAATTACGGTAAAAGTCGTTAAACCTGATCTTGAAGTAGGTTGATTCATAAACCACCTCTTATCAATCATCATTTTTATAGGAAAGATGTGCCAAGAACCTTATAGAAAAATGGCATCACCAATACATCTAAAACAAATTCAGGCATCAAGAAAAAACGGAAGGTCAGGATAATTCAATTAATGAGTTAGCCCTCGACAATCCGTTTTTCGGAGTAATTACGCTTAGAATGCAGTTGAGAATTTAATACCGCCAACCCAAGTGTTATCACCATTTTTTAATGCGCCAACATGACGAACATATTGCACATTTGGACGAATAGTTAACCAGTTAGTGGCATGAATACCGTAGTAAAGCTCGGTATTGTATTCGGTGTCATATTCTTTAGTTTGAACATCGTTCCAATCATCATTGATATGGATACGAGCAACACCGAGTGCCAATTCATCTTGAGGACGTTGATTGAGCAAACCTTTATAGACCAAGCCTACATTTTGCATGTTATCAATTTTGTTGGTATCAGAGTCGTGGAAAGTCAGGTTCACAAAACCTGTTAAACCGCGATCTGTTTGATCAGCAGGCTGGAATAATTTTTGTTTTGCAGTTACCCAAACACCTTGTTTATGAGATGTTTGAGCCTTATTCGTAATTTCTTCAGCGTCAGCAGTGCTGTAGTAATAACCTAAACGGTATTCACCCGCCATACTTTGAGCACCTAATTTAGGTGACCAAACCACTTCGGCAGGAATAATTGCACCGTGAGAACCATCAGTACTTAAGTTAAAACCTTTGCCTCGCTCCAGATTTTCTGGGTTATATTCATATACACCAACTTGAGTATATAAGTCAGGTTGCAAGTTATATTTAACACGCATTGCCCATTGGCTAACCGGCCAGTTATACCACTGTTCACCCACCCAGTTACCAACTTGCGAACCACAAAGTGCCAAGTTCTGGAAATCACAGTCAAAACTGTTAAAGTCTTCACCTTCACCAAAACGACCGACTTTAACGTCTAATTTTTGATCCATGAATTTTTTCTTAATCCATAAATCTGTTAAACGCCAAGTTTGCTCACGCCCCCACACTTCTTGTACCGAGCTTAAGTGCCCTGCTAAAGCTGGTGAATGTTCAGAAAGCGACTGTCCATCACGATATGTTAATGTGATTTGAGCTTCAGTATCTTGCCAACCTAAAATTTTATTTAGATCAAAATGAGTTCCTAATGCCAGTTGCCCCGTATAAGCACTGCCATGCGTAGATGTATTTTTTGAATCTAAAATACCGGCATATTCGCCGGTATATCCAAAAGAAAAATCATAACCTTGTGCTTGTAACGCGGTGCGTTGACCGTTCCAATCACCCAACATCCAAGGACTATTTGGGTCGAATGCAGCAGCAGCTTGTGCATGCTGTATAAAAAGAGTAATTGATAAAACGGATAAACAGGAAGCCATCAAGGATTTATGTGTTTTCATGTTTACATACCTTTTATGTCTTTGTTTATTAAGGGTACGCTAATTTTATGTATAGAAATTATTCAAAATGTTAATCGATTGATTAATCTAATAATAATCTTAATACACATTGTATGAAAAATGGCCTCAGCTGTTTACCATTGCCCTTCACCAAGTTTTTGACCAATAAAGGAATATCTCATTTCCGATCTTGAAAACTTAATTGGACAAGCCAATTGTGGTTCTGTAACCGTCGCATTATTTTGCAAAGGTACATCCACAATCCATCCACGTTCTTGTGCTAAAGGCGAGTTTAAGGACTCTGTTAGGCTTAAAACAGGTTCTACACACACATCAAGATTTGCAAAAATTTCATGCCATTCTTTAAATGATTTCGTTTTGATTTTCTCTTGAATGGCTTGTTTAACTTCCTGTCGGTCTTCTACATCTAAGGAAGCACCTTTTTGTAATAATAAAGGCAAATCAAGCGCCACTGATAAACCAGACATAAATTGTGGTTCAAGACTACCTATTGAAAAATAACGGCCATCTTGAGTCATATAATAATCATAGAAAATGCCGCCATTGAGCATGCCATGCTCTGGTGCCTGTTCAACCTGTGCAGCAAGTGTGGCGGATGCCGCCATACTATTTAGGCTAGCAACACAATCAGTCATAGAAATATCAATATATTGTCCCATTCCACTACGTCCGCGTTCGACGACCGCAGCTAAAATCGCAATGACAGCATGAAGTGAACCACCTGCAATGTCTGCAACCTGAATACCGAGCGGTGGCGGACCACTGTCTTGTCGGCCGCTATATCCAGCAATACCAGCTAAAGCTAAATAGTTAATGTCATGCCCAGCCCTGTCTTTATAGCTTCCTGTTTGTCCATATCCTGTAATTGAACAATAAATGAGACGCGGGTTAATTTCAGCAAGTGTCGCGTAGTCTAGTCCGAGACGGCGCATGACATCAGGTCGGAACTGCTCTATGACAATATCAAACTCAGAGATTTTGGCTTTAATCAGATCAATACTCGCCTTATCTTTTAAATCCAGAACAATCGACTGTTTATTTCGGTTTAAATAACTATGTGCTGTTGCTTGCCCATTTGCGTATGGTGGCATGATTCGGATTAGATCTGGTCGTGAAGGAGATTCGATATGGATGACTTCTGCCCCCATATCGGCTAAATACATTGTGGCAAAAGGTCCTGGTAAGAGCGTCGAGAAATCGAGAACTTTAAGTCCATTTAATGCTGTCGTCATCGTATTTTTAACCACTATTATTCGAATTTTCTTTTATATTAGTTAAGCAAATATTCTAAAACAATGTCATGTTCAGCCATTTACCTTGATCATTTCGGCAATTTAACATGTAAAAAGTGCTTTTACTCTGTTGTAAATCGCCAATTTATTTTTTTAGACGGTCATTTAGGTCAATTTAAAGTGAACATCAAAGAGACTGAAGGATTCAATATGAGTCGCGATACGATTAGCATCCACTTCGTGAATGCGGCTTTGACAGGCGTAAAACGCCTTGGCATGGATGTTGAAATGCTCCTTTCACATGTGGGTATTGAAGCGGAATTATTACGTCAACCTAAAGCTCGAATCTCACCAGAACAATACACTCGATTTATAAAAATGTTGTGGATGGTCACACAGGATGAACACGTTGGATTTGACGTACAACCGCGTCGTCTGGGCACTTTTGCCATTATGTGTCAGTTGATTATTCACGCAAAAACATTGGGCCAAGCCCTTGAGCTGTCATCTCAATTCTACAAATTATTTGGCGATGAATGGTCTGTAACTCTAGAGCGTGACAAACATGAAGCACGTCTAGTTCCCCTCATTCCAAAAACTTTAGATCCAGACCATTTCATTACTGAAAGTATGCTCATGATTTGGCACGGTCTAGCATCATGGTTGATTGAACGTCGTTTGCCATTAGAGCGCGTTCATTTTAGCTATCCACGTCCTGCACATGCCGATGAATATGATGCATTATTTTTTGCACCAGTCATGCAGTTTGATGCACCACGTACTGAAATTACCTTTGCAGCTGATTATCTTGATTTACCAATCCGCCAAGATGAAAAAACGCTAGAAGAATTCTTAAAAGCAGCTCCTGCTCAGCTTTTAGTGAAATTCAAAAACACCAACTCACTAACTTCTCGTATTCGTGAAGTACTCAAAAGCCAAATTGGTGAAGAAATGCCAACGCTTAATGACGTTGCATCAATGTTATATTTATCTCCTCAAACCTTACGCCGCCGCCTGGCTGCCGAAGGTAAAAGCTACCAAGGTGTAAAAGATGCTTTACGCCGAGATGCTGCAATTCACTTGTTACTCAACCCTGAGTTAACACTTGAAGATGTTGCTCAACAAGTTGGCTTTAGTGAAACCAGTACCTTCCACCGCGCATTTAAAAAGTGGACGGGTGTAACACCTGGCCTATATCGCCAGCTACATGGTTATCACTAATTCTCAAATCTCTTTAGTTTCACATTTAGCCCAAGTTCAACTTGGGCTTTTTTGTATTTCTATTGGCAAAAATCATCACCTGACTGGTGCGCTTATCGTCATTGCGTTGCCTTTTAAAACCAGTACACTCAAAACACAACAAAGTTTAAGTAATAAAAAAGGAACTGTTATGAGCGAGGCTTATATTATTGATGCCATTCGCACCCCACGCGGAAAAGGAAAAAAAGATGGCTCTCTTTACGAAGTAAAACCAATTACATTATTGACCACCTTATTAAATGAATTACAACAACGCCATCAACTCGATACCTCTAAAGTCGATGACATTGTTTTGGGGTGTGTAACACCAATTGGCGATCAAGGTGGTGATATTGCCAAAACTGCAGCGATTGCAGCAGGTTGGAATGATGATGTTGCTGGGGTGCAAATCAATCGCTTTTGTGCATCTGGTTTAGAAGCAGTCAACATGGCAGCAATGAAAGTTCGCTCTGGTTGGGAAGATTTAGTAGTTGCTGGTGGCGTTGAATCAATGTCACGTATTCCAATGGGTTCGGATGGTGGGCCGTGGGCTTTAGACCCAGAAACAAACCTTAAGTCATCATTTGTTCCGCAAGGTATTGGGGCCGACCTCATCGCAACCTTAGATGGCTATAGCCGTGAAGATGTTGATAATTTCGCTGTAAAATCACAGCAAAAAGCGGCGACGGCTCAATCAAATGGTTATTTCGACCAATCAGTCGTACCAGTCAAAGATCACGCAGGTGTGGTGATTTTAGAGAAAGATGAATTTATTAAAGGTAATACATCACTCGAAGGCCTAGCAAAGCTCAACCCAAGTTTTGAAATGATGGGCCAAATGGGCTTTGATGCAGTCGCTTTACAAAAATATCCAGAAGCACAAAAAATCAATCATGTTCACCATGCAGGTAACTCATCAGGCATTGTCGATGGAGCAGCTGTAGTTTTATTAGCTTCTGAAAAAGCGGTAAAAGAACAAAACTTAAAACCACGGGCTAAAGTTTTAGCGACCGCACTGGTTGGTACTGACCCAACCATTATGCTGACTGGCCCTGCGCCTGCTGCACGTAAAGCTTTAGAAAAAGCTGGGCTTACGATTGATGATATTGACCTATTTGAAGTCAATGAAGCATTTGCGGCAGTTGTTATGCGTTTTATTAATGAGCTCAATGTCCCTACTGAAAAAGTCAACGTAAATGGTGGTGCGATTGCTTTAGGTCATCCATTAGGTGCAACAGGTGCCATGATTTTAGGTACTTTACTTGATGAGCTTGAACGACAAGATAAAAAGCGCGGTTTAGCGACGCTCTGTGTTGGCGGTGGGATGGGTATTGCCACCATTATTGAACGCGTATAAAAATTAGGGATATAAAAGATGAGTGCAATTCAATACGAAAAAAATGCCGACAATATTGTCATTTTAACGCTTGATTCAACTGGTCAATCTGCGAACACCATGAATGCTGAGTTTCGTGACTCGCTTGATGAAGCGACTCAGAAACTTAAAGCAGAAACAGAACTTTCAGGGGTTATTTTCCGCTCGGCTAAAAAAACTTTCTTTGCAGGCGGTGATTTAGATGAGCTGATTCAAGTTCAGCCTGAACACGCAACTGACTTTTTCAATATGGTTGAAAAGCTAAAAGGTCATTTACGTACAATTGAAACACTAGGGATTCCAGTGGTTGCAGCATTAAATGGCACGGCACTTGGCGGTGGTTGGGAAATTGCATTAAGTTGCCATCATCGTATTGCAATCAATGACCCGAAGAGCAAATTTGGTCTACCAGAAGTTACTTTAGGTTTGTTACCGGGTGGCGGCGGTATTGTGCGTATGGTACGTCTCCTCGGACTTCAAAATGCGTTCCCATTTTTAATGGAGGGCAAACAGTTCGGTGTCGATAAAGCAAAATCTTTAGGGTTAATTCATGACACTGCCGAAAATGAACAAGAACTTTTAGATAAAGCAATTGCTTGGATCAAGGCCAATCCAAAATCTCAGCAGCCATTTGATGTGAAGGGTTATAAAATTCCGGGTGGCGATCCAAAAACTCCAGCAGTTGCACAAGTTCTTGCAATTGCACCAGCCATGTTAAAAGACAAAACCAAAGGTTGTTACCCTGCCCCTGAAGCAATTATGGCTGCCGCAGTTGAAGGTGCACAAGTTGATGTCGATACTGCTTTACGTATTGAGTCTCGCTACTTTACTCAGCTTACAACAGGTCAAATTTCTAAAAATATGATCGGCACTTTCTGGCATGGTCTAAATGCAATTAAGTCTGGTGCTAGTCGTCCTGCCGACGTTCCAAAATGGCAAGCGACTAAAGTTGGTGTATTGGGTGCAGGCATGATGGGTGCAGGTATTGCTTATTCAACAGCCATTAAAGGCATTCCAGTTGTACTTAAAGATGTATCTGTTGAAAATGCTGAGAAAGGTAAAGCTTACTCACAAAAGCTCTTAGATAAACGTGTTTCACAAGGCCGCATGACCGCAGAAAAACGTGATCAGATTTTATCTCTCATCACGGCGACAGCTTCCGCTCAAGATCTTCAAGGTTGTGATTTAATTATTGAAGCGGTATTTGAGAATCAAGAACTCAAAGCTAAAGTCACTCAAGAAGCCGAGCAATATCTAGCGCCTAACGGTGTGATGGCATCAAACACCTCAACCCTGCCAATTACAGGTTTAGCGCAAGCAAGTAAGAATGATAAAGCTTTTATCGGTCTGCATTTCTTTAGCCCTGTCGACAAAATGCAGTTGGTTGAAATTATTAAAGGTAAAAACACCTCCGCAGAGACACTTGCCAAAGCTTACGACTTTGTACAACAAATTGGAAAAACACCGATTGTTGTCAATGATAGCCGTGGTTTCTTTACCAGTCGTGTGTTTGGTACGTTCATTCAAGAAGGTATGCGCTTGCTTGCCGAAGGTGTCCACCCAGCGCGTATTGAAATGGCAGCACTGAAAGCTGGTATGCCAGTTGGCCCCCTCGCTATTCAAGATGAAGTATCTTTAACATTAACTGAACATGTTGCTAGTGAAGCACGCAAAGCTCTACAAGCCGAAGGAAAAGATTTACCTAAAACTTCTGTAGATGAAGTGGTTCACACCATGATTCATGAGTTAAACCGTAAAGGTAAAGCTGCTGGAGCTGGTTTTTATGAATACCCAGAAAATGGCAAAAAGCATCTATGGGAAGGCTTAAACCGCTGGAAAAAAGATCATGATATTTCTGAACAAGATATGATTGATCGCATTCTGTTTGTACAGGCCTTAGATACTTTACGTTGTTATGAAGAAGGCGTACTGGAGTCTGTAATTGATGCCAATGTCGGTTCTATTTTTGGAATTGGTTATGCGCCTTGGACTGGAGGAGCAATTCAATTCCTAAATCAATACGGCACTGATAAAGCACAAAAACGAGCTGAAGAATTAGCTGCAAAATATGGTGAACGTTTTACACCGCCAGTTTTACTAAGAACCAAAGCTGAGCAGAAACAAAATATTCAGTAATTTAGTCCTATTGAATATTTAAAAAACTGCATAAACCTTACCCATATAAATATATTTTATTTATATGGGTTTTTCTTTATGACCTTTAAGATTTCAGCCCCCTGCCTAAATATGCTATAAATAGACTTCATTTTTGTGCTTCTATAGCACATTCGAGAAATTCTTATGTCCGATAAAAATTCTTCCGAGTCAGCAATTTTAGGCTGGAAATTTGTTCTGATCGTTGGTGTTTTAAGTGCGATTTTCCTTGGCTTTTTCTATTTAGCAATGAGTAATGAACCTGACTATATGCCAGGTGCACAGCGCAAAGCTCAACAAGAGCAAATGCAGCAAAAGGCTGAACACTCTACAGAGCAACATGCTCAACATAGTGACAACATGCCTGAAATGGATATGCAAGAACATAAGCAATCAACTCAGTAATCAGATATTTTTCAAATGACAGATTTTTCCCGCAACGCACTGGTTGTAGAAGGTGGGGGCATGCGTGGTGCCTTTACCAGTGGTGTACTTGACTCATTTTTACAACAGCAGTTTAATCCTTTTGACTTATACGTTGGTGTATCGTCTGGTTCAACCAATGTGGCTAATTACTTGGCAGGCCAGCAAGGCCGCACTCTAACGTTTTATATTGATCATTCACTTCGTCCTGAATTCATCGATTACAAACGCTTTTTTAAAGGCGGTGATTTACTTGATTTAAAATGGATGTGGGAAATTGGTGAAAAAGAGCATCCTCTTGATCAACAGAGTCTTTTTGCCAAAAATCCTGATTTTTATATGGTGTTGACGCATGCTAAAACAGGCCATGCAGAATATCTTCGTGCGGGTAAAGATAATTTGCTAAATGCGCTTCGTGCTTCTAGCTCAATTCCAGTTTTAACGCGTCATCCCGTCGATATTATGGGTGAACCTTATTTTGATGGTGGCGTTGCAGATGCCCTACCTGTTCGCTGGACGGCTCAGCAAAGTGGCGTAAAAAAACTGTTAGTTTTACGTACTCGTCCGAAAAACTATTTCAAAGCAAGTAGTCGAGGTGATCAATTCCTCGCGAAATATGCTTTTAAACATCATTATGGTTTCGCTAGTAGCTTGCGTAGCCGCTGTGCTCGTTATAACGCTTCAGTCGATTTCGTTCGTGGTCAAAACTCAGACCAGCAAATTTTAGAAGTGTGTCCACCGCCTCTTAAAAATATGGCTGGCCGTTTAACTACCAATCCGAAAAAGCTTCGCTACAGTTATGAAGTTGGTTTAGAGACTGGCTTACAAGCCATCGAAAACTGGAATGCAATGAAATAAATCTAAATTGAGATTTCTAAAAAGAAGTCTCAATTTAACTCTAAAACCATATCAATATGTGGAATGCCACAGTCTTCGTAAACCTCCCCCTGCACTTTAAAACCTAAAGCTTCGTAAAAAGCTGTCACATAGGTTTGTGCTGAAAGCTTTAAGTAAGGCAGTTTATGACGACGTGCATAGTCAATAATATGCTGCATTAAAATTTTACCTATACCTTGCTTTCGATAAGAAATTAAAACAGCAACACGCCCTACGCTATGCTGTGGCAACAAACGTGCTGTAGCGATAGGTTGCTCTTTATCATAGACAATAAAATGTAGAACTGTGGCATCCAAGTCGTCCCATTCATCTTCAGGTGCAATTCCCTGTTCTTGGATAAAGACTTGTTCACGGATGTATTTGGCATCTTGCTCAAGCTGTTCCCAACCACCCTCTACAATTTTATACATCCATTCACCTTCCTAGCACTTACAGCCGATATTTTCGATCGGCAACTGATCTTGCAATAACAATTCCAACGTTTGTTTTTTAATTCCGTACATTTCTTTCAATGCTTGGATTTGAGCCATAATCTTGGCGTCAGGTTGTGAAACATTTTTGCGTTTTGTCGCCAAAATCATTTTATTTTTGCTGGTATGTTCAAGCGATACAAACTCAAAAACTTTGGTTTCATAACCATAAGCTTTTAAAAGTAACGCACGTAAAGTATCAGTCAGCATCTCGGCTTGTTGTCCAGCATGAATACCAAACTGTAGCATTGGTTGTAAAACTTCCGGACTATGTAATTGTGGACGTAACTCTTTGTGGCAACATGGTGCGCACATAATCATCGAAGCGTTTAAACGAATTCCAGTATGAATAGCAAAGTCAGTCGCAATATCACATGCGTGTAAGGCAATCATAACATCCAGCTTTTCCGGTTGATAACTACGAACATCACCTTCAAAAAAGTCTAAATGATTGAAATGAACTTTGTCTGCAACGTTCTGGCAAAACTCCACCAAATTACGGCGTAGCTCTACACCTGTAATTAATGGTGTTTTCTGTTGTTGTTGCAGATAATCATACAATGCAAAAGTTAAATAACCTTTACCTGATCCAAAATCGACAATGCGTAACTCTTGTTGAGACGCATCAATCTGTTCATAGGCACTCGCAAAAATTTCGATAAATTTATTAATCTGTTTCCATTTACGAGCCATGCTTGGAATGACCTGAGCTTTTTCATCAGTAATACCCAGCTCTTTTAAAAATGCATTCCCCTGCTGTACATAGCGCTGCTTTTCACGGTCATGTGCCTGAACCGTTTGTGTCGCATTTACTGCCTGCTTTTTACCCATATTTAGTATGGCTTTTTTCTTATTTTTTTTAAGTTGAATTTCTTGAGTAGTTGAAAATAAGTTTGCTTGCTTACACTGTGTGATTAATTGCTCAATCTGTTGCAAACCTTCTTGAAATGAATAGTTTTTAGTCACATCTTGGGTAGTGTGATGGTAGAGAGCTGAAAGCTGTTTTTGGCCATGTAGCTCTACAACGCGGAAAGTAATTTTTTCCAGTTGCGCCAACTCTCCCTTATATTGGCTCAAGATCAAACGCTCAAAAGCTTGTTGGTCAAGCATTTGCTTGATTTCATGAAAGAATTGCTGTTCTTGCTCAAAGGAGAAAACCGACACGGATATACCTGAAAAATGAAGACTCATATAAAATAGAAGTTTAAAGGGTCTAGGATTAAAAATAAAATAACTTTACGACTGTTTTGTATTTCTATACATTTGTATTTTTAATCAAAAAAATTAAAGTTATGAGTAAATCTGTGTTGGAAACTTACGATCCAAAAGAAGAACTATTTAATGCCTATAGTCATGGTGCTGGTGTTGTTATGGCAGTTGTAGCTTCTATCTTTTTAATTATAAAGGGATCTTATCTTTCAACTGCTCAGTGGGTGGGCTTATGGGTATATTCATTTAGCCTAATTTTAGTTTTTACCAGTTCTACACTCTATCATTTTGCTCAAACACAAAACCTACGCTACTGGTATAAAAAACTCGACCACACTGCTATTTATTATTTAATTGCTGGAACATATACCCCGTTCTTAAGCATTGCTATACCTACGCAAAAAGCTCATATTTTACTTATTGCTCTCTGGAGCATTGCTGCAATTGGTACACTTTTCAAGTTAGTTTTTATTCATCGTTTTCAGAAAATTTCGATACTTGCTTATGTTCTTATGGGTTGGCTTGCTGTTTTTGTTATGGATGATATGCGCACCTATCTGAGTAAAGACGCGTTGATTTTGTTAATTATTGGCGGATTAGCTTATACGGTTGGAGCATTGTTTTACGCGTTAAAAAAGGTAAGATATACCCATGCGATCTGGCATATTTTTGTGCTTTTAGGTGCAGGGGCACATTTTCTTGCAATCTATTGGTACGTAGTTTAGTCCATTTTTCACTCATATTCAGTGATCCTGAAAGAGTCATGGATGATGTTCTTTCACGCTATTCTTTGAGAAAAATACGTCTTTAAAAAGAATAGTCATTAAAAATAAATTTTAACGGATATAAGGACTTATATGGAGTCAACTTCTGCGACTGCTGCTCCTGTAGTAGCCACTAATTCAAAAACACGAGTTTTGTTTGCAAGCTTAGTCGGTACAACTATTGAGTTCTTCGACTTTTATATCTATGCAACAGCCGCCGTGATTATCTTTCCTCATCTATTTTTCCCTGCTAGTAGTGGCAGTGCCGCAGTCTTACAATCTCTGGCAACCTTTGCAATTGCCTTTATTGCTCGTCCTATCGGTGCCGCATTATTTGGCCATCTAGGAGATCGTATCGGCCGTAAAGCAACTTTAGTTGCGGCTTTACTGACCATGGGTATTTCAACCGTATGTATTGGTTTACTTCCAACCTATGCCCAAATCGGGATTGTCGCACCATTACTATTAGCTGTTTGTCGTTTAGGACAAGGCTTAGGCCTAGGCGGTGAATGGAGCGGTGCAGTATTATTAGCGACTGAAAATGCCCCAGAAGGAAAAAGAGCATGGTACGGCATGTTTCCGCAGCTAGGTGCCCCAATTGGCTTTATTTTGGCAACAGGTTCATTCTTACTATTAAGCGCAGTTATTCCTGAGCAAGCATTCATGCAATGGGGTTGGCGTATTCCATTCATTGCCAGTGCTGTATTAGTTATTGTTGGCTTATATATTCGTTTAAAACTTCATGAAACTCCAGCTTTCCAGAAAGTCTTAGATAAGCAAAAAGAAGTTAATATTCCATTTAAAGAAGTTTTAACCAAACATACCGGTAAGCTTATTCTTGGTACAGTTGCAGCAATCTGTACCTTTGTTGTGTTCTATCTTACTACCGTATTTGCCTTAAACTGGGGAACCACTAAACTGGGTTATGCGCGTGGTGAATTCTTAGAACTTCAACTCTTTGCCACACTTTGCTTCGCCGCATTCATTCCTTTATCGGCTATTTTTGCAGAAAAATTTGGTCGTAAAACAACTTCTATTGGCGTTTGTATTGCTGCTGCGATTTTCGGCTTGTTCTTCTCTAGTATGTTAGAGTCTGGAAATACCTTAATCGTATTCCTTTTCTTATGTACTGGCTTGGCAATTATGGGCTTAACCTATGGTCCGATTGGTACAGTTCTTTCTGAACTTTTCCCAACCTCGGTTCGTTATACAGGTTCAGCATTAACTTTTAACTTGGCTGGTATTTTTGGTGCATCTTTTGCCCCATTGATTGCGACTAAACTTGCTGAAACTTATGGTTTATATGCAGTTGGTTATTATCTTACTGCTGCATCACTTTTATCATTAGTTGCGTTCTTACTTATTCGTGAAACAAAAAATGATGATGTAAATAATCAGATTTAAAGTTTTAAAGACACCCCCATAAAAAAGCCAGTTCAATTTGAACTGGCTTTTTTTATACGTAAATGAATTAATTCATTGATGCAGGATTTGCTGGAGCAACACTATTTGTTGCAGCTGACGTTGTCACATTGCTTGCTGCAACTGCCGCTGGTCCTGCTACAGCTGCTTCACCGATTAAAGCAACTTTTGCTTTTTCTTGGCTTTTTGCAGAGAGAGCTGGGTTACTTGCCACAATACGATTAATATTTGCTGAGTTTGCTGGAGCAATCGCAGTAGTTTGTAAAATAATTGGGCGATTACCTGTGTTACCCAACGTATAGCGAATACCTGTACGTGGACTAATCACTGTAGTATTTTCTTGCTTCACTACAGCTTGAGCCGAAGTTGGTCCTTTTGCTGCAAGTACTTTGTCAACCGTTGTCGTTTGAGGGGCTGAAGCTGCTTCTGCTGCAAAAACAAAACTTGGTACAGCAAGAACAGTTAAAAATAAAGGTTGTAATACTTTTTTCATTGTCTTTCCAACATACACTCTGGATGAGAAGTAAATAGCATTTAATGCTTAAAACTGCAAACATTATTCACAGGCTTACTACAAACATAAAAAAAGCAGAACAATTGTTCTGCTTTTTTTGTGAAGGCAGATTAGATCTTACCGTGACATTGCTTATATTTTAGTCCTGAACCACATGGGCATGGTGCATTACGGCTTTCTGGAACAGGGAAAGCTTGCTGTTCAGCAGACTCGTTCATGGTTTCTTGAGAAAGTGTAACTTCACCAGTTAAACCATCTACATCATCATGTTCAAAAGAAAGCTTCATTGATTCAGCTTGCTGCTGCTGTTGAGCTTCCATTTCTGCAAGTTCTTCTGGTGTTGGGATATGTACACGAGACAAATCAGTCACAACATCAGTTTTAATAATACCCAACATGTTTACGAACAGGTTGAAAGCTTCTTTCTTATATTCCTGTTCAGGGTTCTTTTGCGCATAGCCACGTAAGTGAATACCTTGGCGCAAATAATCCATTGCAGCCAAGTGATCTTTCCAATGGCGATCAAGAGAGTTTAAAACGAAATGGCGCTCAAGCATTGCTGCTGATTCATCACCCATTTGAGCGCGGCGCTGACGATAACGTTCAATTACTTCATCACTAATACGCTCAACCAAACCCTCTTCATCTAAACGACGATCTTGGTCTAACCATTCTTGAATTGGCAGCTCAATACCTAAATCAATACGTAAAGCATTTTCTAAACCTTCCACATCCCACTGATCATGAATTGACTCTGGTGGAATAAAGTTAGCAATCATGCCTTGCATCACTTCACGATGCATTTCTTCAACGTAGTCTTTTAAGGTGTTTTCAGCTAATACTTCATCACGTTGAGAATAAATGATCTTACGCTGTTCATTATTCACGTCATCGTATTTCAATAAGTTTTTACGAATATCAAAGTTACGTGCTTCAACTTTACGCTGAGCATTCTCAATCGAACGGCTCACCATTTTATGTTCAATCGCTTCGTCTTCTTTCAAACCCATCGCGCGCATCATACCAACGACACGGTCGCCTGCGAAAATACGCATCAGATCATCTTCAAGAGATAAATAGAAACGAGAAACACCAGGGTCACCCTGACGACCGGCACGACCACGTAACTGGTTGTCAATACGACGTGATTCATGGCGTTCAGAACCAATGATATGCAAACCACCTGCTTGCAATACATCTTCGTGGTCTTGTTCCCATTGTGCTTTTAGACGTGCTTCATCTTCTGCAGTTGGGTTTTCAAGTTTGGCAAGCTTAGCTTTCCAGTTACCACCCAAGATAATATCCGTACCACGACCAGCCATGTTAGTTGCAATCGTTACTGCATTCGGGCTACCCGCTTGAGCAATAATGTCAGCTTCACGCTCATGTTGTTTTGCGTTCAAAACTTCATGATGAATACCAGCTTGCATTAACTTAGAAGATAAAATTTCGCTGGCTTCGATGGTTGCTGTACCAATCAGAATAGGAGCAACACCCTGCTGACGAATATTCATAATTTCTTGAATAATCGCGTTATATTTGCCGTTACGGTTTAAATAAATTAAATCGTTTTGGTCGTTACGAATCATTGGACGGTGAGTTGGAATAATCACAACATCAAGACCGTAAATTTCTTTCATTTCCGCAGCTTCGGTATCAGCAGTACCTGTCATACCTGAAAGCTTTTTATAGAGACGGAAATAGTTCTGGAATGTTGTTGTCGCTAAAGTTTGGTTTTCAGGCTGAATTTCTAAACCTTCTTTTGCTTCAACAGCTTGATGCAAACCTTCTGACCAACGACGACCCGGCATCGTACGACCCGTATGTTCATCGACAATAACCACTTCACCATCATGAATAATATAGTGAACATCACGTTGGAATAGGAAATGCGCACGAATAGCAGCAGATACATGGTGAACAAGGTTTAGGTTTGTTGCTGAATATAAGCTTTCGCCTTCGGCCAACAAGCCCATTTGGATAAGTTCTTGTTCAACAGTTTCATAACCAACTTCGGTCATTTCAACTGAACGCTGCTTTTCATCAATCCAGAAGTGACCGCCATCTGATACTTTTTCTTCTTTTTGCGGATGCAATTTAGGTGGAATCGTATTGATTGCACTGTAGAGGTGTGAAGAGTCTTCACTTTGACCAGAAATAATTAATGGTGTACGTGCCTCATCAATTAAGATGGAGTCAACTTCATCGATAATGGCATAGTGCAAACCACGTTGTTTCTTTTCTGCTAAAGAAAACACCATGTTGTCACGTAAGTAGTCAAAACCGAATTCGTTATTGGTACCGTAAGTAATATCTGCAAGATAAGCTTCCGCTTTTTCTGACGGACCTTGCATTGAATAAATCGTACCAATTGATAGACCCAAAAACTCAAATAATGGGCGGTTCAATTCGGCATCACGCTGTGCCAAATAATCGTTCACAGTAATGACATGTACACCCTGACCACTCAAAGCGTTTAAATAACACGCCAGAGTACCCATAAGGGTTTTACCTTCACCAGTACGCATCTCGGCGATCTTACCTTCATGTAAGGTAATACCGCCAATTAACTGAACGTCATAATGACGCATACCCATTACACGTTTAGCAGCTTCACGACAAACTGCAAACGCTTCTGGAAGTAATTTATCTAAACTTTCGCCATTATTATAACGTTGTTTGAATTCTGGAGTTTTTGCAGATAAGTCTGCATCGCTTAAAGCTGATATCGTCGGCTCGAGCGCATTGATTTGCTCAACAATTTTGCGCATGCGTTTGAGTTCACGCTCATTTTTTGTACCGAAGATACCTCCGATCAGACTTGCCAACATGGATAAACTCTCTAAATCTTGCTTGGTCAAATGAATAAACTTTTTCTCAGTCGTTTATTATGGTGTCAGAAATTTGAAGTACAAGGGGTTTGCACAAAACCCCTAAAAAAAATCTGATAGTTAGACGAATGGTTTTTCATTCATCTAATCTCCCCTTAATGTGCCGAGCACCAAAAACACACCATTAACGCTCATCGATTAAGCATAACTTCCGAGAAATCTAATTTAGCAAATTTACCTTAAAGTTACATTGATTAAGCACTTAAAATAATGAGTTTTAGTCATATATATTTACACTTATATAAAAAGTTCATAATAAAATACAAAAACAATAATTTTAATCATAAAGTAAATGCTGCATATTCATTCAATCGAATAACAAATTATGAGCAATTGAGGAAAGATAATGACACTACGATTAGGAGATACTGCTCCCGATTTTCAACAAGAATCGAGTGAAGGCACAATTAATTTTTATGATTTTTTAGGGGATAGTTGGGGAATCTTATTTTCACATCCAGCCGACTATACTCCCGTATGTACAACTGAATTAGGTTATACAGCAAAATTAAAAGATGAATTTACGAAGCGGAATGTTAAAGCGATTGCTTTGTCTGTAGACGATGTAGAGTCGCACAAGGGCTGGATCAACGATATTAATGAAACACAAAATACAACTGTAAACTTTCCAATCATTGCAGATAAAGATCGTAAAGTATCTGAGCTCTATGGCTTCATTCACCCTAATGCCAGTGAAACTCTAACAGTGCGCTCATTAGTGATTATTGATCCTAACAAAAAAGTTCGCTTAATCATTACCTACCCTGCTTCGACGGGCCGAAATTTTAACGAAGTCTTACGTGTTGTGGATTCATTACAATTAACAGACAAGCATAAAGTCGCTACACCAGCGAACTGGCAGCAAGGTGAAGATGTCGTTATTGTGCCATCACTTAAAGATGAAGAAGAAATTAAACAACGTTTCCCTAAAGGTTATACGGCTGTTAAACCTTATTTACGCCTCACGCCACAGCCTGAAAGCAATAAAACCGACTAAAGGTTTTATTGCTTGCAAGACAAACGCAGTGCGTAGGCAAATATCTGAAAAATTCCCTACAAGACAAGCAAAGCGCGTAGGCACACTTAGATTAAATATCACACCCGAAAAAGTCATCCGTAGTGATGGCTTTTTTATTTATGTATTGAATACTCATGGTTTTTATTGTTCAGATCAGTTATAACTCGAAACGATTCGGTAAAAAAATAAAAATCATGATCTATAAAATTCATCATTTAAAGTGTGGCAGCATGTGCCCAGTTTGTGCACCCTTATTTGGACAAAAAGGCTTCCGAGCTGAAGTAATCTGTCATTGTCTTTTAGTTGAAACTGATCGAGGCTTAGTGCTTATCGATACTGGCTTTGGCTTGCAAGATTACTTACATATGAAGCAGCGCCTAGGCTCATTAGTTAAACGCTTAGGCAATATTGAGCATAATCTTGAATTTAGTGCGATCCAACAAATTCAAAAGCTAGGATTTAATCCGAAGGATGTACAGCACATCTTTGTCACTCATCTTGATTTTGATCATGCTGGTGGTATCTCAGATTTTCCACATGCCACTGTGCATGTTTTAGCTGCAGAATATAACGCAGCCCAACTTCCAAATTTTAAGGGCAAACTTCGTTATAGAACCAATCAATATAAAGATCATCGCTACTGGAACTTTATTGAATATCAAAAAGGTGAAGCATGGTTTAACCTCGAAAAAGTAAAAGGATTTCCACTGTTTCAAGATGAAATTTTAATGGTACCACTGTTGGGGCATTCAGCTGGACATTGCGGTATTGCAATAAAGCAACAAAATCAATGGTTATTATTTTGTGGAGATGCCTACTACTCACACCTAGAGTTAAACCCTAAAAATAAATTAAGATCACTTGGTCTGTTGGAAAAAACATTTGCAGAAGACAATCAAAAACGTCTTTTTAATCTCAAGCGTTTACAGCATTTAGCTCAACATGAACCAATGATTGAAATAATTTGTGCTCACGACCCTGATGAGCTGAAACGGTATCAAACATGAAAAAATTATCGCTCCTTACACTTGTCATCTGTATAAGTTTACAAGGGTGTATGCAGCACGAAAGTATCGCCCATGAGCATCGACCACAAGATTGGGGAAGCTTAGTTTCTCAGACTCATAACTTTTATCAAATTAGTAATGATGTTTATCGCAGTGAACAGCCTGATGCTGCAATGATTTCTGAATTAAAGAATCATCAAATTGGAACGATCATTAATTTAAGAGCCAAAGACGCAGATACTTTAGTTTTTAAAAATGAAAATTTTAATCTTGTGCATATTCCTATCAACACTTGGGCAATTGACCGACAAGATCTCTTAGAAGTCATGCAACAAATCAAAATTGCCAAGCAGAATGACCAGCGCGTTTTATTACACTGCTACCATGGTTCAGACCGTACCGGCGCCAGCGTTGCCATGTATCGCATTATTTTTGAAAATTGGGCAATTGACGATGCGGTTAAGGAAATGAAACAAGGTGGTTACGGTTATCATATTATCTGGAAGAACATTGACCGTTTATTTACACCTGAAAATGTAAAATGGATTCAACAGCAACTGTCGAATCCATCTTAGTAACATTTTGAGTGGAATTTTTAATCTGGTTAACGTTGGTCTAACGGTACCCAGTCAATCACCCACGCTGATTTCATGTTTAAACTTGAATCAGAAGTAATTTTCTTACGAGCAGCATCTGCTGTATCACGGTCTTTTGCAGGTCCAACCATAATACGAATCCCCTTACTGGTTGGGCTTGTAGTGACCTTATAGCCTTTAGCTCGTAATTTAGAAACAACTGCATCTGCATTTGCTTGGTTAGCAGCCAAAGCGACTTGAACCATCCACTTTTTATCGCCATTTTCAAGCAGCTCACGCGCTTTTTCAGCTTCAGCTTTTTTCTCAGCTTCAGCTTTTCGTTTAGCATCAGAGGCTTTTTTATCAGCTTCTGCTTGTCGTTTGGCTTCAGCAGCTTTCTTGTCTGCTTCTGCTTGGCGTTTTGCTTCTGCAGCCTTTTTATCTGCTTCTGCCTGTCGTTTAGCTTCAGCAGCTTTCTTGTCTGCTTCCGCTTGACGTTTTGCTTCAGTTGCTTTTTTGTCTGCTTCTGCTTGACGCTTAGCATCAGCCGCTTTCTTGTCTGCTTCCGCTTGGCGTTTTGCTTCAGCAGCTTTCTTGTCTGCATCTATTTTTGAAGTATCAGTTGTTTTATTCACCGTATTAGCTTGCTGGTTTTTAGCTTTCGCCTCACCCACTAACTCCGGTGGAATATTATCTGAACTTTCTTGAGCCGCTGTACGGCGCGCATTAATCGCAGCGTACTCTGCTGCAGCTTTACGAGCAGCGTCAGCTTCAGCTTGCTGCTGCATTGCTAAGAACTCAGCTGCACGTGCTTCTTGTTCAGCAACGGCCTTTTCACGCGCACGACGCTGTTCTTCTAGCAAACGTTTTTCAGTTTCAACATCAACCGCAAGAGGTTGTAGTTGTACCATTTGCCCTTCAGTTGTCTGTTTTGGTTTAGTTTGAGTTTTTGGCGATGTGGATGCGGATGGTTGAGCTTCAACCTGTTTTATTTCCTCATTTCCTTTTAGAAGTAATGCTGCCAATAAAACACCACCTCCTAGTAAAACAACGCCACCCATCCAGCGTTGTTTGTTATTCATTGACATTCTTCCAAATACTCCCAAATCGCTTCTAAAGTATGAAACGAACCACAGGCCAAAATCAGCTGATTGTTATTTGTTTGCTCAAGCGCTGATTTAAAAGCCTCTTTGATATTGCCATATTGTTGTACTGTCTGGCCTTGCAAGGCATCATTGAGTTGCTGAATCGGTGCAGCACGCGGCACATTCAATTCAGCAATTTTCCAATGTAAAACAGTAGGTTTCAATAAATCGGCTACTGATTTTATATCTTTATCTGCCAGCATTGAAAATACTGCGACAACTTCTGTGTACTGTTTATTGTATTCTAAGAAATTTCGCAATTGCTTTAACAAAAATTCAACACCATGAGGATTGTGTCCGGCATCAAAAATGACCGTCTTCCCATCCACTTGACGCTGTTCAAAACGTCCAGCTAAGCGAGCAGATTGGATACCTTTTTCTAATGCTGACTGAGAAATCTCAAGTCCGCTATTTAAAATGGCCGCAACTGCTCCTGCAATATTTTCAATCGCTAATGTACCTAAAGGAAGTTTTAAAGTGGTTCCTTCCGAAGCAAAGTACCAGTTTTGTCCATCTTCTGCGAGCTTATAAAAATAATCACGATTAACGGTATATAAGTCTGCTTGTGAACTTTGTGCTTTATCTTGAATTGCTTGCGGTAATTGTTGCTCACCCGCAAAGATAACCGGAATATGTGGACGAATAATGCCTGCTTTTTCAAAAGCAATTTTTTCGATGGTATCGCCTAGCCAATCTGTGTGATCTAGGCCAATATTAGTAATCACTGCAATGTCGGGATCAATCACATTGACGACATCTAAACGTCCGCCCAGACCAACTTCGAGCACCCATACATCACATTGTTGTTGTTTAAAAATAACAAAAGCAGCCAAAGTGGTTGCTTCAAAAAAAGATAAGCTTAAATCACAATCGCGACGAGCCTGATCGACTTGAACAAAAGCATCAATCAGACTTTGATCATCGACTTCAACTCCACCTAACTTAACTCGCTCATTAAAGCGATAGATATGCGGTGACTGATATAACCCAACTTTATAACCTTGTGCGTTTAATATCGCAGCCAGTGTGGTTGTGGTTGAGCCTTTACCATTCGTTCCGGCTACTGTAAAAACTTTAGCATGAGGCTGAGTTACACCCAGCTTTTCTGCAACAGGAATTACACGTTCCAGACCAAGATCTATCCCTGTAACGTGAACATGGCTCCAATAATTGAGCCATGTATCTAAAGAGTCTATTGAAAGTGGAGCTTGTTGGTTCAAGGTAAGTTCATCAATTTCGATACAAGTCGAGATACAGTATCACGTAAAGCGTGGCGATGAACAATCTGATCGATTACACCATGATCAAGCAAATATTCAGCACGTTGGAACGGTTCTTCAAGAGTTTCACGTACAGTCTGCTCAATTACACGTTTACCAGCAAAGCCAATCATTGCTTTAGGTTCAGCAATATGAATATCACCCAACATTGCTAAAGAAGCTGTTACACCACCATACACAGGATGTGTTAACACAACGATATATGGTAAGCCAGCATCTTTTAATTTTTGAATCGCAGCAGAAGTGCGCGCCATTTGCATAAGCGATAACATACCTTCTTGCATACGCGCGCCGCCAGAAGCTGCGAAACAGATTAATGGCTGACGTTTTGCAATTGCAAGCTCGGCAGCCTGTACAAAACGGTCACCTACAACGGTACCCATTGAGCCGCCCATAAAGTCGAACTCAAAAGCACATGCAATCATATCTACGCCATTTAAGTTACCTTGCATGGCAATTAATGCTTCCGTTTCACCAGTTTTGCTTTGCGCTTCACGCATACGATCTGGATACGGTTTAGAGTCAACAAACTTTAATGGATCTTTTGCAGTAAATTCTTGACCCAATTCAGTTACAACATTATCGAAGAACCAGTTCAAGCGGTCACGAGCTTTCATTCGTAAGTGTTCATCACATTGTGGACAAACATATGCGTTGAAAGAAATTGCTGTACGTGTCACTAGTGCATGACATTCAGGACATTCAATCGTTGGCTCAGTAAATGTTGCTTTGAGAATTTGTTGCTCATCTGCGACTTCAATACCTGGAACCGGACGTTTTGTCCATGGTGTCGAAGGGCTAAGAACTTTCCCTGGTTTCACTTCTTGATTCATACTAACTCATCGAGCGCTGCTCGAAGCTCCTTGACTTTACTCACCGTCTGTTCAACAGCGTCATCCGCTGCCAACGTTGCAAAATTTTTAACGAAAGCACTACCTACAATCACGGCATCAGCAACATTACCCATTGCTTTTGCTGAAGCGGCATCACTAATACCAAAACCAACACCCACTGGAATATCAGTGGCATTTTTGATTTTTTGAATACGTGCAGCAGCTTCTGCCGTATCAAGTGTTGCTGCTCCAGTTACACCCTTAAGTGAAACGTAGTAAATAAAACCACTTGCCTGATTAGTCACATGTTGAATGCGTTGATCTGTAGAAGTTGGCGCAAGCAAGAAAATTTGGTCCATATCATGTTGTTTCAACACAGCACCAAACTCTTTTGACTCTTCTGGTGGTAAATCCACAAGTAATAAGCCATCTACACCACATTGTTTCGCATGAGAAACAAACTTCTCGTAACCAATCACTTCAACCGGATTCAGATAACCCATTAGAACAACGGGTGTTTCCTGATCCTGCTCACGGAACTCTTTTACCATGTTGAGTGCATCCAACGTGTTAGTCCCTGCTGCAAGCGCACGTTCAGCTGCAAGCGCAATTACCGGACCATCAGCCATTGGATCTGAAAATGGTAAACCAAGCTCAATGACATCTACTCCTGCCGCAACCATTTTATGCAGTAACGGAACCGTTACTTGTGGCTGTGGATCACCCGCCATAACATAAGATACAAGCGCTTTACGTTGTTGGGACTTAAGCTTTTCAAAACGGGTGGCAAGACGTGACATAGGGTTGTGCTTTCCTTGAATTATTTAAAATTGAGGAGTTGTTTGTAGAAATACAAGAACATCGCATTTTAACGCTATTTTTTGTCCATTGAACAGGTCTAACGTTATGGCGATATTCGATTGTATGATTCATACAACCCATGGTGTACATTTATCAATATTTTGAAACTTTTCTCAATGATCAAAGCTTCCTATTTTCGAGCCATTATTAGATCGTCGACTGACCAAAAATTAACCGCATAAAGCTTATTTCTCAATATTTTTATTGGCGAGTTGTAATTCCTTTTTCCGCGTGAGTAAAGTTTGTCCTGTCAAATTTTTATGAGCCCGTGCAAGTGCCGACTGATCCGAATATCCCAACTGTTCAGCAATTGTGGTGAGGCTTTCATTTTGGTGAAGTAATATTTCACAGCGTTTCATGCGTTCAGTATCTAAAATTAATTTAAATGAAGTATTTAATGACTGTAATTGACGCTGCAAGCTTCGTACTGAAATATTCAACTCAATAGCAATATCCTCTATTTTAGGGGCTTGTTGCTTGTGTTTGAAATATTCATGGACGATCCAATGTATTTGCTGGGCTAAATCTGTATGTATTTTCCGCTGAGCCAATGCCTCTTCTGCTTGTTTCACTAAAAGTTGCATTAAGCTGGGGTCTGCATGTCGAGGGCGAACATTCAATCCCTCACTTGCAAAAGTTAATGCATAGTAAGGTTGCTCAAATGATAATTTACATTGAAAGAAACGCTGATAGTGAACTAATGGACCACGTGAACGGTGCACGAACTCAACATGTTGCAAGAGAAAATCATGAAAAGGAGCAATTTGTTTAGCAAGCTGCACCATAGCAGCTAAAGTCAGCTCACAAAGTATGATATTACTGGCATCAACTAACGGCCAATACAAACGAATGTTAGAAGCATCTTGTTCAACTTGCATAGGTACGACTTGCTCACCGTCAATCACGAGACGATGGAATTTCATGACATATTCAAGAACCTCTGCAAAGCTCCCACTTCGAGAAGCCATATATCCCAGTACACCAAAATTGGCAGGTGTAATACAAGTTGCCATTTCTAGGGCTAAATTAGAAACTTGTAGACGAGACTCTGTCAGCTCTAAAAGTTCAAGAAAAAAGTTTAAAGAAGATTGAGCATCAATAGATGAAGCTAAGATATTTTGAACTTGACGGGCCTGAACATCTGTAAGGTTTAATGCCTGCCAATCGATTCCTTTTTCTTTTAGATAAGTATTCCACAGATAAAAGTAGCCATTTGAAATCGTAAAATCCTGCATGGCTCATCCTTTTTTTAATGCCATCTTGTCGCAAACTGTATAAAAATTGGCAATAACTGTCAAAACAAAGCCGACTATTAGCGACATACTAATGAACATGTTAGATGCGAGAAATAAAAATATGAACGCACATGTTTCTTATCAGGTCGAGCCAGTGGTTCGTAAAGATCTGGATTTTCATTTAAACGAAGCGCCTCGCTTTTGGTTTAATAACGATCCTTTTTTGACTCGTATGTTTGATGCGCTCAGCTTAACCTTTCCAGATGGAGAGCGTTATTTTATTGAATGTGTCCGTATGTTCCGAGATAAAATTGATGATCCCGAACTACAAAAACGGGTTGCAGACTTTATTAAACAAGAAGCTCAACACGGTATTGCACATGACAAAATGAATCAGCTCATGAAAGAGCAAGGCATGCCTGTTGACCAGTTCACAGCTACACTTAAAAGAATTTTTCGTTTTGAACTCACTAAACGCTCACCGCAATACAATATTGCGATGACGGCGGCAGCGGAACATTTAACAGCACTAATGGCAGAAACCTTTTATAGCAATAAAAAAACTTTGGAAAATGCTCACCCCTATGTTCGAGCACTGTTTGCTTGGCATGCCATTGAAGAGATGGAACACCGTGATGTTGCTTTTGATGTCATGAAACAAGTTGGTGAAGTTCCTGAGTCGACTCGTCGTTTTGTATTGGTTCTTACAACAGTACTGATGTTTGGCTTTACACTCTATCGCACCAACATCATGTTGAAATGTGATGGCTTTAGTCCAAGAGAAAGACTCTTGATGAACCTTAAAGGTTTACCTTGGTTCTTTGGCAAAAATGGCACATTAACCGCTATGAAAAACCAATATTTAGATTGGTTTAAAAAAGACTTTCATCCAAGTCAGCATCCAGTCATTCGTCAATATCCTGTTTGGATTGAAACACTCGAAAAGACAAATGATCCTATTGCAGCTGGTGAGGCATTCTGGCAAGCAGGTTTATAACCTGCTTGTTACCATTTTGCATAATGTTGTTCTAGTAAACCGTATTGCTCATTGCAATTGATTATATCGGTTGCCTCATGCTCAATTGTTCCGCTAATTTTAGCTTGCCACTGGTTGAACTGGCTGCCAATCATTCTTAAATTAATATTTTCGTATCGGCACCAACCAATATGCACTTGGAGATTAAGCTTTTGATCTAGAGAGCTAATTTGCCAAAGCTCATCATTTACTTTTTCAAATAAAACATCAGTCAGTGGAAATAAAACGCCGTTAATCCATAAGCAATTTTCATTACCAAAGCTTTCATTAACACCAGAAGCTAAATTTAAACCAATACGTCGCCCTTGCTCATCCCAGAAATTACATGAAAGCCAGAACCAAGCCGTTTCAGGTCGCAAAAAACCGCAGGTATCATCTAAAGAGGCAAATGTCTTTTCATCAAATTGTACAACTTGATTTTGCTTATTAATGAACATCCCCTCTACAGCCAAAGTGGTCTGCTTTTGGGTATAGGTCCAACCATTGATGCCTGTTGGTGTACACAAGCTCAAAATATCTGTTCCAGCACAGAAAATACGAGCGCTCAGGCAAATTTCCCCATATTTAGTCACCCGAATGTATCGCACACCATTGGCATGCTGAATATCAAACTGATAAGGCGATTTAGAAAAATAACTTTGATTAAACAAAGGCTGTTCATCAAGATACGTCTTGTGACCTAACGGCTGAATAGCATTCCACTCAATGACTTGCCCTGTTTCATGGTCATAGATATAGAAAAAACCGTGTCCGACCCAGCCAATATCTGCAATTGCCAAACCAATACTATAATGTTTATGTTGAATGCCACAAAATTTAAATTTCTTATATTTTAATTGTTTGCGCCAGCCTTTTAGGACTTTGCCATAAGGAGTTTTATAAATATAACGTTGGACATGAATGGTGGACGGTACAGATTCAAAACGCCCATAACGAGGCTGTCCATTTTCTTGAATTAAATCCATTTACCCACTTCCATATGAATATTAGATTTCAAATGACCTATCCCACAGTCAAATATGTATTTTCCCAAATTGTTGCAGCAAAATCGCCTTTTATTAAATGAATATAACGGCCTGCCACGCAATCTATCGCTAAACAGTCATCAATATCAATGACCCGGTCTGTATGTGCTTTTTGCCACTGCCGATCTATAAATTGTTTACCTAATTGTTTGGCAACTACCACATTCGGTGCCACCACAAACTCATAACGATGAAGTTCACCGAATTCACTTGCATTATATCCACCTAGATTAATTAAATATAACTTTAAATCATCTGGTTGTGGAGCAGCATCTGTAAAATGAATTTGATAGTTCTGTCCTTGAGAACTAACTCCTGAGAGCTTAGCCCAAGCATCAATATGTAATCCTTGAGCCTCACCAAACCAAGCTTGTTTAAGTTGAGGATAAACTTCTTCCAAAGTATCTCCTACAGCCATGACCACATCATGAACTTCTGTATTAGCACGTGCATGACGCCCGCCCAACATCACCATAAACAAGCTTGGCATTGTATCCTCTTACATCTCGACCATTTCTACGCCATCAATGCGTGCAACTGTCATTAAGTCTTTATCGCCACGGCCTGAAACAGTCGCAATAATAATCTGATCTTTAGACATCGTCGGTGCAAGCTTAGACACATAGGCCATCGCGTGCGAGCTTTCAAGCGCAGGAATAATCCCTTCGATTTTGGTTAAGTCACGAAAACCTTGAAGAGCCTCTGTATCATTAATCGGCACGTACTCTACACGCTTCATATCTTTCAAGAAGCTATGTTCAGGACCAACACCCGGATAATCAAGGCCCGCCGAGATACTGTGTGTCTCAATAATCTGGCCCTGTTCATCACTCATTAAATAAGTACGGTTACCATGTAATACACCCACATGACCCGCATTTAAAGGCGCAGAGTGTTTACCAGTCTCAATACCAAAACCAGCGGCTTCAACACCATACATTTTTACACTGGCATCGTTTAAGAACGGATAGAACAAGCCCATTGCATTTGAACCACCACCTACACAAGCAACTAATGCATCTGGTAAGCGACCTGCTTGCTCCAAAATCTGTTTACGAGCTTCACGGCCAATAATTGACTGGAAGTCACGAACAAGTTGAGGGTAAGGATGCGGACCTGCAACTGTACCAATCACATAATACGTCGTATCAACGTTGGTTACCCAGTCACGCATTGCTTCATTCATGGCATCTTTCAGCGTTTTAGAACCGCTTTGTACAGGAACAACTGTAGCACCCAACAAACGCATACGATAAACGTTCATCGCTTGACGCTTAACGTCTTCAGCGCCCATATAAACAACACATTCGAGACCTAAACGTGCTGCAATTGTTGCTGTTGCTACACCATGCTGGCCTGCACCAGTTTCGGCAATAATACGTTTTTTACCAGAAAGCTTTGCCAATAACGCCTGACCAATCGTGTTATTTACCTTGTGTGAACCTGTATGGTTTAAGTCTTCACGTTTAAGGTAAATTTGCGCACCACCTAACTCTTTTGACCATCGCTCAGCATAATAAAGTGGACTAGGACGACCTACATAGTAGGCGAGGTCACGGTCGAATTCTGCCAAAAACTGTTCATCATTTTTCATGCGGGAATAGAGATTTTCCAAATCTTCTAATGCCGCCATTAAAGTTTCTGACACAAAACGTCCGCCATGGATACCGAAATGCCCATTTGCATCTGGGAATTGGGTATAGTCAATCACATTATTTTGCTGATCCACGTTGGACTCCTTGCATAAATCGTTCAATGAGTTGTTGGTCTTTTATACCTTTTGCGGACTCTACGCCTCCGCTCACATCTACTGCAAAAGCACCGGTAGTATGAATAGCGTCAATGACATTGTCAGGGGTTAAACCACCTGCCAAGATTAATGGAATATCAAGTTTCGGGAATTTAGACCAGTCAAACTGATGTCCTGTGCCCCCTTTAAGCTCAGGATGCCATGCATCGAGCAATACAGCACTGGCACCAGCTGCCTGATATTTTTGAATTTCAGCAATTACATCCAGATCAGGTTTAACCTGAATCGCTTTATACCAGCGACGTTTACAATGACGCGCTATTTCCTGACATTGTTCTGGAGTTTCATCGCCATGTAGTTGTAATACATCTAGGGGAATACAATCAAGTACATCCTGAATTTCAGTAACACTCGCGTTTACAAACAAACCCACCATTTGTACATAAGGCGGAACGAGTTTTGCTAATTCATCTGCCTGTTCAACTGTTACATTTCTTGGACTCGGCGGAAAAAAAACAAAACCTATCGCATCTGCTCCCGCTGCAACTACTGCCTGAACATCTTGCTTGCGAGTAATTCCACAGATTTTTGCTCGTGTACGTTTTTGGTTTGATTGGCTCATGAGCTGATTAAACTACAACCATTTCTTAAAATAAGCGCCATTGTAATGCAATTTTTGCCCCTTGCGTAAAAGTTCTCAGGGAATTGCTTTAAATGACATTGTACGAAGTAATTCGGCACTTTATACTGCGTTCAAATAGAAGCAAGTGTAAGCAATTCATGCTTTAGGGAAGCTGGTGAAAGTCCGGCACTGCCCCCGCAACGGTAACAATGTAAAGCATATTTTTTAAGTCGAAATCGACTTACACCACTGCAGTAGTGTGGGAAGGTGAATATGTCCATAAATGAATTATGGCGCTGAAGTCCGGAGACCTACTTGTTTCATCTATCTACCCGATCATTCACGTGGGGTGAATGTATGGAGCATGTTATGTCTAAATCTTTTCAACCTACTCGTCTGGTAGGGGCTATCGCTATTGCGATGGGGTGTTCACCTGTTATTTTTGCTGAAGATGCAACAAATGCAACTCAGCTTGACCCAATTGTTATCACTGCTTCAAAAAGTGCTGAAAAAGCCAGTGAAGTTCCAGCGCGTATTTCAGTAATCTCTAAAGAAGAAATTGAAAAAAATCCTGCTTTAAATCTATCTGATATCTTGCAAAAAGATGCATCTATTTATGTAAAACAAAATGGTGGAATTGGCCAACTTGCAGACTTATCTTTACGAGGTGGGCAAACTGGGCAAACACTTTTATTGAAAGATGGTGCCCGTTTAAATTCACAAAATGGTTTCGGTCCAGTCAATCCAGAATTTATAAATTTAACTGATATTGATCAAATTGAAATTCTAAAAGGTCCAGCTTCAGTACAATATGGTTCAGATGCTATTAGTGGTGTAATCAACTTAATCTCAAAAAAACCAACAAAATCAGGCATAAATTTGACTGGAATTTATGGAGAGAATAATACTTATAAGTCGATTATTAATGCAGATTATGTTGATGCTTCTGGATTCTATGCTCAGGTAGGCGGACAACGTTTAGAATCGGATGGAACACGAATACTTAGCATTCAAGATAAAAATGATAAAGCTGGCTTTGATCAAAAAGGATACCATGCAAAAATAGGTTATCAGCAAAATCAGATTGATACCAGCATCTCTATTAGTGAGAATCAAGGTACCAATGTATATTATGACTCAACTTTAAATTCCAACACAGGAATACGTGATTTCAAAAATCAACTCATCAATTGGTTAGGTTCATATCAAGTCAATCCTGATATTAAGCTTAATGCACGTTATTCCAATATTAAGAACACAAGGGTATCAACAGATACAGATTGGCAAACCTATAAGCTTACATCTAGTCACTATAATACTGAAACAAATGAAAGTGATCTAAACGCAGTTTGGAAATTCATGGAACATCAGAATATTTTAGCTGGTGTTACATATAGCAAGTCAGAATATGATGCATCATCTACTCCGGAAGCGATACGCAGTACGAACTCTACAGGTTATTATTTACAACACCAATATCAGAAGAATGGTCTCAACACTCAAGCTGGCATACGCTTAGAAGATAATGATTGGTTTGGCACACATACTGTTGGACAAATCGCAGTACGCTATCAGCTTTTACCACTTACAAGTATCTATACCAATGTTGGTACGGCATTTAAAGCACCAACACTAGAACATTTATATGGTTCTTATGGTAGTAGCTTTTATAGTAATCCGAATCTCAAGCCAGAAAAAAGTGTCTCTTATGAAATTGGTTTAGATCAAAAACTAAACTACGGATTATCAGCTTATATTTCAGGTTATTCTACTGATGTGGAGAATTTGATTAGCTCGGGTAAGATAGACGGAAAAACAACCTACATCAATTTAAATAAAGCAAAAATTCAAGGCGGTGAAATTGGCTTGAAATGGGTACTCGACAACCTATTTGCAAATGCTGAATATGTCTACTCAAAAGCACAAAATAAAGAGACTAAATTAGATACTCCTTATCGACCTCGTCAAACTTATACATTGACAGTGGGCTATGATGATGGATTGTATGGTGTCAATGCTGCTGTAGTTGCTCGCTCCAAAGCAAATACAAGCTCTGCTAATATTAAAGTTCCAGGTTATGCAACAGTTGATCTAAATGCTTTTTGGAATATCAGCTCAAATGTAAAACTTTTTACTAATATTCAGAATATTGGTGATGTAGAAAATATTGTCGTTAACGATTTCGGTTCAGAATATATCAACGGTGGCCGTCAAGCTTCTGTTGGGGTCACTTTCCGTTATTAATTTCTCACGCCAACTATAAAAATATTTTCTTAACTCCAGTTTCGGGGTAATGTTCTGACCGACATTATCCCTTTTTTATGTTCAGGATATCCATCATGGGACACCGTTTAAGCAAAATCTATACACGCACAGGCGACTCAGGTACCACAGGTTTAGGCGATGGTTCTCGTGTTGCCAAGGATGACTTACGAATTGCAGCACTTGGTGATGTTGATGAACTCAACGCCATTATTGGGGTACTTCGTGCTCAAATCACAGCTAGTCAAGTAACTAATAAGGCTGATTGGGATAAAAGCTTAAGTCTGATTCAACATTGGCTTTTTGATTTAGGTGGAGAGGTTTGTATTCCAAATTACAATCTACTCCAGCCGGTTTGTATTGAATTTCTTGAAAAAGAAATTGATCGTATGAATGAAGACTTACCGATGCTTAAGGAGTTTATTCTACCATCTGGTTCTTTATCTTGTAGTTATGCTCATCAAGCTCGTGCCGTTTGTCGTCGTGCAGAGCGATCACTCATGTCGGTGCAAACTCGTGATCAAAATATTCAAACCACGGCGCTCCAGCTTTTAAACCGTCTATCTGACTGGTTATTTGTCGCATCACGCGCTTTACAGCGTGCCGAAGGCGGACAAGAAGTACTTTGGCAAAAAAATATTAATGAGATTATTTAAAAATAGATTAGATTAAACATGGTCTCTGGTCTTTTTAAAGAGACCATAGTCAAAATATTTCATAGAAGAAAATTATGCGCATTATTGGTCATCGTGGTGCACGCCGAGAAGCTCCTGAAAATACACTTGGTGGGTTTCAGCACATAAAAAATTTAGGTATTCGTGGTGTCGAATTCGATATTCGTCAGCTTCAAGACCAAGAGTTAGTTGTTATTCATGATGATAGTTTTTTACGTACAGCTGGAGTCGATCAAGTTGTAGAGCAATCTACTTTGGCTCAAGCGTTGTCATTTGATCATCGTCAAAGCTGGCCCAATTGGCCAACCTCTGAACCAACGCCTACACTAAAAGGTGTTTTAAATTTACTTGATAATTTCGATCATATTGAAGTTGAAGTTAAAGCTGTAAGAGATATGGTGTTGGCCGAAAAACTCGTTCAAAAGCTTGAGACTGAATTACAGGGTTTTGAGAAAGTTGTAACCATCACAAGTTTTGATCTTCAAATTTTAACTGCCTTACGCGATATAAACTCTCAATTTAAACGCGGATTGTTAGTTGAACTTCCGGTTGGCGCAACAGCGATTGAACTCGCGCATCAGTATGGGTGCTGTCATATTGGTTGGCACGATCAGCTGGCAACAGATGAAATGATTCAATTATCACATCAAGCTGGTTTGAACATTAGTGTCTGGACAGTAAATGATGTAGAAAGAGCAAAAAGACTACGTGATTTAGAAGTTCAGGGCTTAATTACAGATATTCCAACCACGATGTTACAAGCCCTATAAATATAAAAAAGGTGGTAAAAACCACCTTTTATTTCTTTTGTGCCTGAATGAGACGCTGACCATTCTGGTCAAGTAAATATAGCGTATTACCTACGAGTTGGAAGCGTTGAATACGTTGCAAAGCATCTACCAACTCTGCTTCTTGAGCCAAAGCACCATCACAGCTTGAATGACCTGCATTTACTTGCATATCAAGTTTTTGCTGGCTGAAATTAAATGTATAACGGCCAAAAACAGCATTACAGCCAGTATGGCCCGATACTGTTTTAACTGCTGAGTTCAGTGAAAGAGTTGGCCATTGGTTAAAGAATTTTGCCTTATGACCACTGATCTGAGTGATCTGCCAATCAATATCTTGAATGCCATCTGGACTCACTCTCTTTTTTACAACAGGGGTTTGAGTCTGATGAACTGTTCTTTTTGGTTGAACTTTTTTCGTAGTTTGTTCGGGTGCACTTTGACATGCGGCTAATACAAGACTGATTGTGACCAAGATACACTTCAATGATAATTTTCTTGAAATATCAATGCTGTTCTTTTTTTTCAATCGTTGTACGTTCATTAAACAACTTCTCCTGCTTGAAAAACTCTTTGACATAGTTTAATTCTGTTACGGTTCTTTCAATACATCTGTACAATAATGCTAGTGATTCTCACTAAGCACGTGCTAATATGAAGGATAGAATAGCAATATATCTTGATGATTGGTTTTGCTATGTCGTTTTGTCTTTGTACCTTGTTTCACAAGGATTCTAGGAGCGCTGCCGGATATGACTTCCGCCCCACTCAAAGCCCCAATTAACTGGACCGCTAGCATTACCTTAATTGGTTTACCAATTCTTGCCGCAATCATAATCCCGATTTATGCGTATTTTTATGATTTTAGTGTAAGCGCATGGGTAAGCTTATTTTTTCTTTTAGCTCTAAGTAGTATGGGGATTACTGCTGGTTACCATCGCCTTTGGGCTCACCGAGCTTATGAAGCGTCGTTACCGCTTAAAATTCTTTTAATGATCGGTGGAACATTTGCCGTACAAAATAGTATTTTGTTCTGGGCATCTGGTCACCGTACTCACCATCGACATGTTGATGATGTTGATGAAGATCCGTATTCAATTGAGCGTGGTTTTTGGTATGCCCATATGGGTTGGATGATCCGCGATCATTCACCATCTGAGCCAGACTTTAAAAATGCACCAGACCTACTCAATGATAAATTGGTCATGTTCCAGCATAAATATTACGCACTACTTGTAGTCGCAGTTCATGTTGGTATTTTAGGTTTAATTGGTTGGGCAACAGGTGATCTATGGGGTGTAGTCCTCCTAGGTGGTCTCTTACGTTTAATCATTAGCCATCAAGTTACATTCTTTATTAACTCGCTTTGCCACATGTTTGGTAAACGTCCTTATACAGACGAAAACTCAGCACGTGATAATTTCTGGTTAGCTATTGCCACTTGGGGCGAGGGTTACCACAACTATCACCATATCTTCCAATACGACTATCGTAATGGTGTGAAATGGTGGCAATATGACCCAACAAAATGGTTGATCTGGTCATGTTCTAAAATTGGTTTAGCTAAAAATTTACGTCGTATTCCAAGCTTTAATATTAAAAAAGCAGAACTGGCGATGAAATTTAAATACGCTGAACAAGACCTAGCTATTTATGGTCATGATGTAAATGCAGACATTACTCAAATGAAACAACGTATTGCACAAGAGTACGAAGCATTTACACACACCTTAAATGATTGGGCAAAACTTAAAGAACAAGAGTTACAAGCGAAAAAAGCAGCAATGGCTGAAAAGATTCATAGAATGGATCATAAGCTTAAAGTTGATTTTCAATTGCTTGAACACCGTTTAAGTCATCACCGCGAATGCTTAGAAACACTGATGCGTAGTGTTAAAAAGAATACCAACGTGGTGTCAGACTAAAATAAATTCTGATCTAAAATAGCTCTTTCGGGAGCTATTTTTATGCCTGCTTTTTAACTGTGTTATAGTGAAATCTGCTCTCTCTATTTTGCTAAGCCTATGCAGTTTAATCCGCTCTACCCTTCACTTCCGTCTAAATTATTTCATGTTCAGCAACCATCACCTTTACGTGGTGCAAAAGCAGGACATTTTAACAATGCTTTGGCTGATGAACTGCAATGGTCAGAAGACGATAAAAATGCATGGGTTGAGATCTGTAGTGGACAGCGTACATTCCCTGAATTTCCGTCTCTTGCGATGGTCTATGCTGGCCACCAATTCGGACAATGGGCAGGACAACTCGGCGATGGACGTGGTTTACTAATTGCACAAATACTGAATACAAAGGGCCAAACCATCGACCTTCATCTCAAAGGTGCAGGCCCTACCCCTTATTCAAGGATGGGAGATGGACGAGCAGTATTACGTTCTGTGGTCCGTGAATATTTAGCAGGACATGCTCTAAATGCTTTAGGCGTCGCATCTAGTCATGCAGTCGGTTTTACAACCTCGACTCAAGGTGTACAGCGTGAAAAACTAGAGTTAGGCGCAATGCTACTTAGAACATCTGAATGTCATATTCGTTTAGGACACTTCGAATGGATTAATCAATATGCGCCTGAATTGCTGTCAGAATTCACTCAAAAATGTATTAAATGGCATTATCCAGAATGCTTAGAAACTGAAAATCCAATTTTATCCTTTGCCAAAAAGGTAGTTGAACGTACTGCAATTATGATTGCAAAATGGCAATTGGTTGGATTTGCTCATGGAGTGATGAATACCGATAACTTAAATATTACAGGTTCAACACTCGATTTTGGGCCATATGGTTTTATGGAGCGTTTCCGCCCCAACTGGATCAACAATCACTCGGACTACCAAGGCCGTTATACTTATCAAAATCAGCCAAGCATAGGCCATTGGAACTTATGGACGTGGTTAAACAACTTAATCCCTCTCGCTGAGCCTGAACAAAAAGATGAGTTTAAAGAAGAGTTAGCACGTTGCTTAGAACAATTTGAACCAATCTTTTTAGAACACTATGGACAAGGTTTATGTCAAAAAATGGGGCTTCCCCATTTCCATAAAGACAGCCTTGATTGTAGTTTTTCATTTTTAAGAATCTTACAAACTGAACAACTCGATTACACTCAAAGTTTTATTCGTCTTCAAAATAAAGAATATAAAACTCTACGAGATGATTGTCTTGATATTCGACAGTTTGATGAGTTTCTTAGCCAATATCAAAGTATTCGTGAACATCAAGATACTGATGAACTTGATGCAAACATGCAGCAAGTAAATCCGATTTATATTTTACGGAATCACATGGCTCAGCGTGCTATTGAAGCAGCGGAAAGAGATGATTTTAGCGAAGTAGATCGTTTATTTAAGCTACTTAATCATCCATACACAAGACAACCAGAGCTTGAGCAACCACAAGATTTAGGGCCATTACCAAGTGATGTTCCAGATGTAGCAGTGAGCTGTTCATCTTAATATTAAAAAAACTAAACTCTCTTAAGTCATTCTCAACACTTAAGAGAGTTTCTTACACATCAAAGAATAATATATGAAAATTAAACCCCTCATTATTTGTACATTTCTTATCATTCTACTGGGAATCGCTTTTTATAATTATGAAAAATATTTACCGACTTTTACGTCAAGCCATCAAGCGCTCTCAAAAGAAGAAATATTAGAACTCATAAAGACCAAGCCAGTTACCTCAATTGAAGTGTTTAAAAACCAACGCCTACTTCTGCTCAAGAGTAATCAGGACGTGATTCGGCAATATCCGATTCGTCTCGGCTTTAATCCCAAAGGACATAAACACTTTGAAAATGATGGTAGAACACCTGAAGGGATTTATTCTATAGATTGGCGAAACTCACAAAGTGCTTACTATAAATCTTTGCATATTTCCTATCCCGATGCGAAAGATATTGCTTATGCCAAGCAACATAATCAACCAACAGGAGGAGATATCATGATTCATGGATCTGTTCCGAAATCATTACTCTCGATGCCTTTTAGCTCGACTTATATGCCCCATAAGGATTGGACGTTAGGATGTATCGCGGTTAGAAATGTAGATATAGATGAAATTTGGCAATTAGTACCCAATCATACCAAGATTATAATTTATCCATAAAATCTTTAAAACTATCCACATTTTCTGTGGATAACATTGTGGTTATCCACAGAATAACTTTTATGAAGACTTACTCTTCAGGATATTCGAAGCGATAACCTACGCCATAAACTGCTTGAATCCACTCATGGCGGTTACCAGTTTCCGCTGCTTCACTAATTTTTCGTCGCAAATTTTTGATATGGCTGTCAATCACACGATCGGCAACATCGAAGCTATCTGGATTAATATGATCCAATAATTGTGCACGTGAATAAACTTGCCCCACATGCTCTAAAAATAGCTCAAGTAAGCGAAATTCGGTTGGTGTTAAACTCAATGATTTTTGTTGATACCAAATTCTTTGTTGTGCTTTATCAATTCGGAAAGAATCATTTTGCTCAGGCTCTGCCTTACGCTCTAAACGACGTAAAACAGCTTGTACACGGGCAACCAACTCTTTTGGACTAAATGGTTTACAGACATAATCGTCAGCGCCCATGTTAAGACCTAATACTCGGTCAATTTCTTCGGTACGGGCAGTGACCATAATAATCGGTAAATCTGATTGTTCACGAACTTTACGGCAAATCGTTAAACCATCCATTCGTGGAACCATTAAGTCCAGAATCATCAAATTTGGTTTACGTTGCTGGAAACTCGCATAGGCATCTTGACCATCATGAAACATACTTACTTCAAAACCGGCAGCTTCAAGATAATCACGCACCAAATGCGCTAATTCGACTTCATCTTCAACCAACATCACATGTTTCATGAGATATTTTTCCTTTTATATTTAACTCTGCTTTTTAAAAGTAAGTACACAACGTAAACCACCTAATGGTGAATGTTCAAAACTGAGTGTACCACCAAGCGCCTGCGCAATCTTACAAGACAAAGCTAAGCCCAGCCCTGTTCCACCTGTACTACGCGTACGCGAATCATCTACGCGATAGAAACGTTCACCTAAACGGGATAACTGCTCATCACTTAAACCATAAGGACTATCATCGACATATAACGTCCACTCTTGAGGAGTCTGACTTGTATGAATATGAATTTTTCCACCTGTTTCCGTGTAACGAATACTATTACTAATTAAATTAACAATAATCTGTTTAAACCGATCACGGTCTAATAATAGCGGAGAACTTGTTCCTTCAACCTGAATTTCGAGACCAGCCTGCTCAAGTTTGGGTTTAAAGTTTTCAACTTCTTGTAGTACCACTTCCCATGGATTTACAGAGCTCAAATAACACTTAAGCTGCTGAGCATCTGCCTGCGCCAAGTCTGCAAGGTCTTGGGTCAATTTTTTCAAGCTTGAAACCTGACGCATCATTGCATCTAAATGTTCAGGTGTGGCTTTTCGAATCCCGTCTTGCATCGCTTCAATTTGTGCTTGTAATACAGCCAGCGGCGTTTTTAATTCATGAGAAGTATCTGCCACCCATTGACGTCGTGACTCTTCATGCTGATGTAAAATCTCTGCCAAATGGTTCAACTGGGTTGATAAATCACCTAGCTCATCATTTCGCTTAATGACCACTTGGTGTTGATAATTTCCTTTGGTTAATTCATTGGTTGCATTTAATAAACGCTGAATTGGCTTTTTAAAATAAGTCGCCATTAACAGTGCTGCAACTAAACTTGATAGTAAGGTTAAAGCATAGATTAAGAGTAAATAACGCTTTTGATTACTAAAGAAATTAATACTCAAAGCGTCTTCTTTATCTAAAACAGGCTTTAAACCTAAATATCCCACGACTTTATTATTTAAAATAATTGGGCGAAATGACATCTGATCTGATGAAGGCGGTTCACCTACCACAAACTGGTGCTGTGCATCATATAGAGATAAACGCGAACTCAATCCTAAACGGTCTGGTAAAGCAATAAAACGTTTCTTGCCATTTTGGGTTTCAATATCTTTTAAGCTTCCCTTCTTTGATTTATTTTTATCATCACTTGGGCGAAACTGATTTGCGCTTAAAGGGAATCTTAGCCCTTCAAACGGTTGATACTGTGAAGGTAAATTTTGTTCAAGTGCTCTTAATTCCTCATCACTAAAAATAGTATTTTTATTGGTCGGTGCAACTTGCGGTGAAATATTAATAAGGGCATGTTCATCGAAAGAATGCTGTTGTATTGCAATGTCATATTGACGACGAAGCCACCACTGCGAGAGACGATCATAGTCGTCAGGAGCTGCGGTTCCTTCAATTTGTAAAATCTGTGCCTGAATCGCATTCCCCCAATCATGATACACCGTATAGACGTCACCCAGATTGGTAATGAGGCGGTCTAGTTTCTGCATTTCAACGTCAGCCACGTATTTGGCAAAGTTCTTTTGCATGGTCCAGTGCAAAACACTCAAGCTTGCAGTCGCAATAAGCAATGTGGTGAGCAAGACTGTCAAAAATAACCGTAATGCAATGGGAACACGTAGAACGTTCAAAAGCACTCTCTCATTTTTACCCTATATTTTGCATTGTAACCAACAACGAAAAGAAAAACTCTCCATTGTTTCTACATCTTTATTATCTAATCTTTAAGCCATCAGAAAACACAACATTAAAAGGCTTTAAATATGAAAATGACGGCAAAAATTGCATTATTCAGTGCGGCAATTGTAACAATGGGAAGTTTGGCTGCGTGTCAATCGACAACTCAACCACCTAAACCAGAGCGTGGAATGATGCAAGATGGCCCACGTGAGGGTCACCACCGTATGAAGCACCGTGAGTTCACTCCAGAACAAAAAGCTGCATGGGAACAGCACCGCGCAGAACGTCAAGCTCGATTCGAACAAATCCAAAAAGCATGTGATGGTAAGGCCAATGGACAACCCGTAAGTGTTCAAGTTGGAGATAAGACACTTGAAGGGACTTGTAACCTTCGTTTTGAACCAAAGCGTCCTCAACCACCAGTTAACGCTCCTGCTCCTGCACCAGTTCAAGCAAAATAATTCTAAAAATCATAAAACAAAAAGGCGCCTATAGGCGCCTTTTTGTTTGTACATAACTGTTTACGATTTTGACTATTTGTATCATATAAACATAACCAAAAGTGTTTACACTCAAAGCACTTAGCTAGTTTAAGCATTTTTTTCTTGACTTTGCAGTCACAAAGTAAAGGTCCTGAGGTGCTTGTGCAGTTATGCAAGTTGTTGCACGATGTAATAGTCCAAGGTGCCTCATGGCACATTATCATAGATTAAGATTATAACTCTGGTTTCACCAGTATTGAGGAACCCGATATGCCACAATACAAAGCGCCCTTACGTGATATGCAATTCGTTTTGCATGAATTATTAAATGCTGAAGAACACTATGCAAAATTACCTGATTTCCAAGGTAACGTAAGCCGTGAATTGGTTGATCAATATTTAGAAGCTGCGGCGGACTTCTGTGAAAATGAGCTTTCTCCTTTAAACCAAGTTGGCGACCGCGAAGGTTGTACTTGGAATGATGGCGTAGTTACCACTCCAACAGGTTTTAAAGAAGCTTATCAAAAATATATTGAACTTGGCTTTCCGTCTTTATCAGCAGAAGAACAATACGGTGGTCAGGCCTTACCTAACTCTTTAGGTATCGCAATTTCTGAAATGGTAGGTAGCTCTAACTGGGCATGGGGCATGTACCCTGGCTTGTCTCACGGAGCTGTACGTACGTTAGAACATCACGGTTCTGATGAACAAAAAAATACTTATTTACCAAACCTTGTTTCAGGTGTTTGGACAGGTACGATGTGCTTAACTGAGTCTCATGCAGGTTCAGACTTGGGTATTATCCGTACTAAAGCAGAACCAAATGCTGATGGTAGCTATGCAATCTCTGGCGAGAAAATCTTTATCTCTGCTGGTGAACATGACATGGCTGAGAACATCATCCATATCGTTCTTGCTCGCCTACCTGGTGCACCAAAAGGTACTAAAGGTATCTCATTATTCATCGTTCCTAAATTCAATGTAAATGCAGATGGATCTATTGGCGAACGTAATGCGGTACGTTGTGGTTCTATCGAACACAAAATGGGTATTCATGGTAACGCAACTTGTGTCATTAACTTTGACCAAGCTAAAGGTTACTTGATTGGACCTGAAAACCGTGGTTTGAACTGTATGTTCACCTTCATGAACACAGCACGTATTGGTACTGCTGTTCAAGGTTTAGCAGCGTCTGAATCATCTTTCCAGGGTGCGTTAACTTACGCGAAAGAACGTTTAGCAATGCGTTCACTTTCTGGTCCTAAAGCTCCAGAAAAAGAAGCAGATCCTATTATCGTTCACCCTGCTGTTCGTAACATGCTTTTAACTCAAAAAGCGTTTGCTGAAGGCGGTCGTGCTCTTGTTTACTTACTTGCTCAATACGCAGATATCGTTGAAAAAGGCGAAACTGAAGAAGAGCGTAAGTTTGCTGACAACATCTTGTCTTTATTGACTCCAATTGCAAAAGCATTCTTAACTGAAACAGGTTCTGAATCTGCTAAGCACGGTGTACAAGTCTTCGGTGGTCATGGCTTTATTTCTGAGCATGGCATGGAGCAAATCGTACGTGATACACGTATTGCCTGCTTGTATGAAGGTACAACTGAAATTCAAGCACTTGATTTGTTAGGTCGTAAAGTATTGCAAACTCAAGGTGCAATGCTACGTGACTTCACTAAGATCATCCATAAATTCGTAGAAGCAAACAAAGACAACGCTGCTATGAAAGAATTTGTTGAACCGCTTGCGGCGCTTAACAAAGAATGGGGCGATCTTACTATGCAAATCGGTATGCGTGCGATGCAAAACCCAGATGAAGTCGGTGCTGCTGCTGTAGATTACCTATACTTCGCAGGTTATATCACTTTAGCTTACCTATGGGCTCGTATGGCGCTTGTAGCACAAGAGAAATTGGCAGAAGGTACAACCGATGTTGACTTCTACAATGCGAAAGTAACTACTGCTCGTTTCTACTTCAAGAAAATCTTGCCACGTGTACGTTCTCACGTAGATGTGATCGCTGGTGGTCTAGATCCATTAATGTCATTAGACGCTGAACATTTCGCTTTCTAACCATAGTTAGTTGCGATATGCAATGTTAAAAAACAAAAAAGGACTGCTCAGTTTTGACGGTCCTTTTTTTATAAAATCAATGATAAATTTACACTTTAAATTCCATATCCATTTCGTTTTACAGGATATCTAGCACAGGCCAATGTGCACAAAAAAGGTGAACGATTATGCCAATTTACAATGCTCCTTTAGCTGATATGAAATTCATCTTAAATGATGTATTTAAAGCAGAACAATTTTGGCAGTCTAATGAGAAACTCGCTCATGTAGATGCTGCAACAGCTGAAGCAATTTTAGAAGAAATGGCTAAATTTGCTCAGAACGTGACTCATCCATTAAACCGTACTGGTGACGAAGAAGGTGCTCGCTATGAAAACGGCGAAGTATTCACACCAGCTGGTTTTAAAGATGCATTTCGTCAATATGCAGAAGGTGGTTGGATTGGATTAGGTGCCGATGAAGAATGGGGCGGTCAAGGCATGCCAAAAATGCTCACCGTTCTTTCTGATGAAATGTTATTTGCGACTAACCCATCCTTCATGCTTTACCCGCTACTTTCAGTAGGTGCTGGTATGGCTTTAAGCAGCTACGCATCTCAAGAACAAAAAGAAACTTATTTACCTAAGATTTATTCAGGTGAATGGTCAGGTACCATGTGCTTAACCGAGCCACATGCAGGTACTGACTTAGGGATTATCAAAACTAAAGCAGAACGTAATGAAGACGGTACTTATAACATTACAGGTACTAAAATTTTCATTACTGGCGGTGACAACGATTTAGCAGAAAACATCATTCACTTGGTACTTGCTAAAACTCCAGATGCCCCTGCTGGTTCACGTGGTATCTCGTTATTTATCGTACCGAAATACCTTGTAAATGAAGATGGTTCTTTAGGCGACCGTAACCATGTTGGCCCAGGTTCTATTGAACATAAGATGGGTATCAAAGCATCTGCAACTTGTGTGATGAACTTTGATGGAGCTAAAGGTTACCTCGTTGGTAAAGAAAACGAAGGCCTTGCTGCAATGTTCGTGATGATGAACTACGAACGTTTATCAATGGGTATTCAAGGTTTAGGTGCATCTGAATTTGCTTATCAAAATGCTGCTCAATACGCGACTGACCGTTTACAAGGCCGCAGTGCAGCTGGTGTTCAATCACCAAATAAACCTGCTGACAGTATTTTAGTGCATGGTGATGTACGTCGTATGTTGTTAAATGTACGTGCCAATAATGAAGCATCTCGTGCATTTGCAGTCTATGTAGGTCAACAACTCGATATTACTAAATTCTCAACTGATGCAGCAGCAGTGAAAAAAGCCAATGACCGTGTTGCGCTTTTAACTCCAATTGCAAAAGCTTACCTCACAGATACAGCATTCCAAGCGACTTTAGATGCTCAAATGGTATTTGGTGGCCACGGTTACATCCGTGAATGGGGTATGGAACAATGTATTCGTGACCTTCGTATTGCTCAAATCTACGAAGGAACCAACGGCGTTCAGTCTCAAGATTTAATTGGTCGTAAAACCATTAAATGTGGCGGTGCGTTCATTGCTGAATACATCACTGAAATTCGTGACTTTGCAAATGACCTAGACACTGACTTGAACTTCATTAAAGATGCAACTTTAGATGCTGCAACTGAAATTGAAGCAATCACTCAGTTTATTATTGAGCAAGCTGCTGAAAATGTAGAGTTCCCGAACTCAGCTGCGGTTGATTATTTACATGCGGTTGGTTTACTCAGCTTCTCATACATGTTTGCAAAAATTTCTGCCGCTGCTAAAGATAAGTCTGGTGATTTCTATCAGAACAAACTTGCTTTGGCTCAGTACTTCGTTGAACGTATCTTGCCAGATATTGATGCGCGTATTGCTAAAATCAAAGCTGGTTCTGACTTAATTATGGGCTTTAGTGAAGATTACTTTACAAATCAAGCTTAATTAAGTTCTTTATAAAAAACGCCTGAATAATCAGGCGTTTTTTTATTTCTAATCATAAAAGATAGATAACCTTTAAGTTTTTAATTTCTCAACCAAGAAGTCAGCAGTAATATTGACACTGGGTAAAAGCCCTCGTCTTGTCAGCATCAATAAACTTGTCGTTACGCTACCAGCAGACCAGTCTGGCAAAACATGAATTAGGCTACCCTCAGATAGTTCATTCATACAAAAAGTTTCAGGTAAAAGCGTAATACCCAATCCCCTTTTTGCAGCCCCCTTTAAGATCTCTGACTCATTTGCTACAAAGCGGATGTTTGGACGTACTATCTCTTTCTGACCATTTATATTTTGAAAATGCCATGGATTCATTTGCAATTCAGGCCATATACCTTCGTGTTTAAGCAAATCTTCTGGTGTATGTATAGGAGCCGTTTTCTTTAAATATGTAGACGCTGCAACAGCAATAATTTTGTCATTTTTAAGTACACGTTGAATTAATCCAGAATCCGGCAGTGGTTGAAAATGACTACGGATCACAATATCAAAGTTTTCGCTCATAACATCAACGTAACGATCAGTTACCTCTACTTGTAATAACAACTTAGGATAACGTTCTGCAAGTTCAGGCAAACAATCAGATAAAAGATACTGAGCAATGTGCACAGAAGCACTGAGCCTGACTACACCACTTGGTTCTTGTTGTTGTATTAATAGATTTTCTTCTGCATAACGAAACTCATCTACTGCATTTTTGGCATGTTGATAAAACAGTCTCCCTGATTCGCTTAAGACAAAACTACGTGAACTACGATGAATTAACGTTAAGCCCAGCTTATTTTCTAATATTGCAACACGCTTACTAATAGTTGATTTAGGTAAATTGAGCTGTTTAGCTGCGGCAGAAAATCCTTGATGCTCTACAGCAACAACAAAGAGATAAACATCATTCAAGTTTTGTCTAAGTAGCATTATTCAATGTCCATATATGTAGACAATAAGTTTCATAATACCTGACTACTAGAAACTTTTCTGTCGACTTATGATGATTTTACACATCAAAAAAGAGTAATCATCATGTCAACTTTCACTTTATTTTATGGCGTTCCTTCTGGCTGCTCATTTGGTTCAATTGTTGCCTTGGAATGGTCAGGTTTACCTTATCAGCTCTGTAGAATCGAGATGCTGGCTCAGTGTAATACCGAGGAGTACCGCCAAATTAATCCAGTCGGTGAAACACCTGCACTGCTCTACGATAATGGTAAAGTTTTAACGGAAAGCATGGCTATCTTGAACCATATCATGGCAAAAAGCCTGAATGCGGCTTTTCATTATGAACAAGGAACAGAACAATTTAATCTCTTTAATCAGAAACTAGCTTTTTTGAATACGACTTTATTCAATGCATTTAGCCCACTCTGGTATAGTCTTGAACACTCTTCATCAGAAAGTAATAAACAAGCATTACGTGAATATGGAGCAGTCCAAGTTAAAAAAGCATTTACCGCTTTAGAAAATAGTCTGATAAATCAAACTTGGCTAATGGGCGATCAATTGTCTTTTGTAGACGGATACTACGCAGGTATCGCACGATGGTTGAAATATCATAATGTTATTGATATTGATCAATTTCCAAACTGCAAACGACTTTATGAACAATTACAAAATGAGGCGGCGGTTAAATTTGCGCATGCAATAGAACAAGAACAATCCGTAAAGAGTACAGGTAACTTTTTAGGCCATATTGTATTTGAAGATGTCATTCAACAATATAAAAATTTGAAATAGTCTTTGTATTTATAGTGGATATCACCTTACTACCTGAGTTGAATTAAATCTTCATAAAAACGCCTGAATAATCAGGCGTTTTTTATTTTGTATTTACTATTTCCATTGGCACAAAATTTGTTTAATTTCTAAACATTACGAAGTGAACAAAAGATCTTATTATGCCTGATCCTAAAAAATACGAACGAATACTCGACCGTTTCGGACATTACGCCGTAGAAGCCTTTCATTATTTAGCCTTATTTATTATCGGGTGTATGGTGGCATGGTCGGCAGCCAATACGGTTTTTGAAATTCTGACCGTCAAAAAGTATGCTTCAATTGATGATATTTTATTATTATTTATTTACTTAGAGCTTGGAGCAATGGTTGGAATTTACTTTAAAACCAATCATATGCCTGTGCGTTTTCTTATTTATGTCGCGATTACGGCCTTAACCCGTCTACTCATTTCAGATATTCAACATGATCATAAAGCGGATATCGATCAAGTCATTATTACGGGCTCAATTTTGATTTTAGCTTTATCTATTTTAGTCGTTCGATTTGCTTCATGGCACTACCCATCAGTGATGAAAGAGAAACATGCAAAAACTTCTAATAATTTGAAAACCCCTCAACCGCAAGATGACGAGTTAGCATAGAAAAAGGCCTCACTATTGAGGCCTTTTTATTTTTACATTTAACGAACTCGGTAAATGTTGTGTCTTGAGTCTACTAATAAGTATTGGTTAGGGGTTTTAACCCAGTGGTATCCACGTGGTGGCGCATATAAACGGTGTGCTCTCCAGTCCGAAACATAATAGCGGCTATGGCGATATTGGGCAGGAATACGTTCACCACGTTTAAAAGCAACATAGTTACCATAATGCTTACCACGATCAGCATTTGACCAAACTGGCGCTCGGTGATCATTACGATAATCATGACGGCGGTCATCACGATGCTCATATCGATCATAGTTTTTACCATGGTCATTGTTCCAACGGTGTCCAGAATCGGCCATCGCGGTAGCTGATATACCTAACATTAATGTCGAAAGTACAAGAACGATTGGCTTTTTCATGGCCTATTTCCTTTTAATCTTGATATGAAGCTAGATTAAAAGAGACTCAAGGAGAAACCATGAATAAAACCGCTTTGATTGCTAAACTTTGTAATGACTATAAAGAAAATATGAAGAATCTGTATCTGTGCTACCATTAGCATTTTTCAAACTAGGTCAATTGCTGTGTCTGAAATCAGTTTTGAGCGTCTTCATCAATTTTTTTGCAAAGTTCCAAGTGTACAAGAAGCCCGTATTATGGCTCATGGAGCAGATGGCGAACATGCTTGGTGGTTTAAGTTCAGTATTGACGTAGAGCATGTGCTTGCATGGCAAACAGTTCAAGAACTAGGTCATGTTTTAAATTATCTATCGACGAATGAACGCCTACCCACATTATTCTTCCCTGTTTCACCGCCACCTTACATGAATGGTGAAGCCAAAGATTTTTTATCATGGATTATTCAATGTAACCATCCTGAATTCTCTCCGGATGTGGTTTGTGATTGGCTTGAAGCACGTTTGCCGAATCCTGTTGACGATGAGTCGCAGTGGAAAATTAAAACGGATTTGAGTGAAATCGAAAAACTTGATGATAAAGCGTTGGATCAATTGATTCCGCCTGCACCTTAAATTATTTCAATGATGGGTAGGCTAAGTGATATAGAAATTAATATTTTCCAATATTCGCTTGTGCTAAATGTCATCCACAACCTGCCCGAAATTTATGAATATATTGTATTTGCAATAAAATCGGTTAAATGAAGATATTGAACAGGTTTTGTGGATGACAAATGCCTTTGGTTACTTTGGGCAAAACCAAAGTAACGAATGAGCTCTAGTTTTAGGGTGAGACTAAGTAAGACTCCGTCGTGAACATATAGGCTCAACGTTTATATAAAAAAATAGAATTAGAAAGTCGATAATCCTGACCATTCCATAAAACGATAAATCCAATACTTCACTTTAGACTCATCAGCATACTTCACATAATCCACGCTCATCTGTCTATCTTTTAGGTTTGACCACGAGGTATTGAAGTAATCTTGCGCATCTTTAAAAACTTGATCTTGAACTTTGCCAATGACCAACATATCCGTTTCAAGGTTGTAATTTTTTAAATTACGGGCCGTAAAGTTGGCAGATCCTACAATCAACTCAGCGTGTTGGGCATTATATTTCAAGATCATTTTGCTATGGTTCTGCTCGCCATGAGTATCACACCAACGGATTGGAATACCGGTAGCATGTAACTCTGAAGCCACCTGACGGTTTGGAATACCATTCTTTTGTCGACCAAACGCATCTTTATTTGGATCGAGTAAAACACGAACAACAACACCTCGTTCTTGAGCACTTTTTAGAGCTTTAATAATCTTACGTTCAGACAAATAGAACATACTTAAATCAAGATGCTCTTTCGGCTTCGCTGAATTAATCAATTTCAATACAGATTGATAAATTGCGCCTTCAGTTAACACCTGCACTTGAGGCTTGCTAACGTCTTTTTCAAAGTCACCTAAAATGAGCGATGGAGAGCTACTGTCTGACATTTGTGCAACTGCAGCTTCAGTTTGAAGAACATCAGCAGCTGTTGCTCCTGTTACAACCAACGCGACATTAGAGTGTCTAGAACTACCATCGTGTGGATTTGCTGAGGTCACCAATGACTTCCAACCAGCATCGGTATCGACCACAACAATCTTACGGTGATTGGCCTTAAAATTAAATAAGTTTAAATAGCTGCGCAGTGTAATTTTTTCATCACCGAATGGATTCGGTAACCAGCCCTTTTCAGGGTTATTACCAATATTTTGACAGCAGATGTACCAGAAGCCTGACCAGAATGGGTTAGAAGCACGCAAAGGGGCTAAATTCGTTTCAATCACATCAACACCTGCCTGACGTAACTGACGGTAGTGTTCAGGGCTGATACCACCGTATACCGAGTTAATCGGGTCAGTAATCATAACGATCTGAATTTGGCGATTTTGTCTTTTCTTACTTACTAATGCATCGGTTAGCTCTTGCATTAATGGTCTTTGCTTAAGTTTTGAGTCACCCACTTCAGAATTAAACAAGAACATATCGACCACAATCGTGGTTTTTGCCTCATCAATCATTTTCAAGATTTCATCAAAAATATGCTGATCAACCTGCTGTTGCCCTTTTGCATCAAGATAAGTTTTGTCTGCTAAAAATTTAACATCGGCATGTCTAAGCTTGCCACTAAAGTTAATCCCTTGTGGTAATGGTTTTACTGTGTGGTAGATCGCAGATGCAAGATATGCAATAGCAACAACGCAAAGTAATACCGCCATATAACGACGCCCTGACCAATTTATTTTTTGATGAATTCGTTGAAAAATACGCATAAAAAAGACCTAACTTGATGGTTTCAAATTAGGTCTTTTGGATTGATTTTTCAAGTTTAGTTTCGTGTTGCCTTAGAAACTAAAATCAACACCTACAGTAAAATTACGTCCAACTTGTGGAATATTTGATAAGAATGAAGCATGTTGATAAACCGTGTCATCTAACAAGTTATTTGCTTTCATATAAACACGATAATCTGTTTTTGCACCATATTGTCCAGAATATGCCACACCAAGATTGAGCATGTTATAGCCTTCAGTTTCGGTCTCGTAAGCTGCGATCTTATCTTGGTTAAAGACATGATAGTACTCGGCAGAACCACTAAAACCATCGCCAAAGTCTGCATCAACTTTAGTACCTAAACGTCCCGCTGGAATACGTGGAGCATTACCCTCGGCATCAATTTTACCGCGTACATAGTCACCAAAAGCACTGATCTTGTACATTGGGGTAATTTGATAACCAATTTCACCCTCAGCACCATAGAAACGAGCTTTATCTTGAGTGTATTGAACTAAACGGAAGTCTTTATAACGGTCAAGGGTTTGCGCATAGATGTAGTCATCAAACCAGTTATGGTACACATGAAGATGATAATCAAGTTTGTCATTATCAAAATGCAAACCTAACTCAACATTATTCGATTTTTCCTTACTGAGTTGATCATTTCCTAACTCATAAGTATTCGTCGCAAAATGTCCACCATTTGCATATAACTCTTGAGCTAAAGGCAAACGCTCTTGATGTGAAGCGACAAAAGAAAGTTTATAGTTCGGTGCAAACTCCCAATTCGCAGCACCTGCGTAAGAGAATGCCGAACCATCAAAATCCTGTTTAGAGTTGTCGTCTACATCAATTTCTTGCTGATCTGCACGGGCAGAAAGCTCAAAATGTACGTCTTTCCATTGTTTATGTTCTAAAGCAAATACGCTCCACTTTTTGGTAGTGGTCGGAGCCATAAATGCTTCTTCGCCAGTTAAATCTAATTTCTGTTGACCTAACTGTGCGCCAATTACGCCTTCCCAACTTGCAATCGGGTTATGTACTAACTCAATACGACCATCATAGCCTTTGTTTTGGAATCGGGTCGCAATTGTTCCCTCTTCAATTTCATCATGCTGATAGTCAGTATAGCTTGCTTGCGCACGTAACTTTTGGAAGCCTGCAAATGGATCATTTAACTCGGTTTTAAAATCGTAACGCTCAGATTTTAAATCAATCCATGGGCCGCCATGTTCGTGTTCATGTTCTTCATGCTCATGATCGTGACCTTCTTCACCCTCTTCATGTTCATGGTCTCCACAATGCAAATGCGGTCTTCCACCTAGATGAGCGCTACAACTTTCGTATTCATGGCTATGCCCCGGTAAGCCATATTGATCACGACGGTTGCTATAAGAAATACCCGTATAACCACGGTCATAAATCCAAGACAAACCAACATTAACCGAGTCACCCTGCGCAAAAGTATTGTCTACACGGCGCTCTTTTTCACCTTCATGAATATAATTGGGCGCAATATAATTATTCGCATCACGAGTTAACCCCTCAACACGTAAAGCAACTTGGCTGCCCAAGCCAACAGTTACGCCAGCGCTCGCCAGTTTTTCATCACTTCCAGTGTTGTAACGTAAGCCAACTTGTCCTTCATAACCATTTTCAGGCATTTGCGTAGGGATCTTGTTATCAATGACGTTGACTAAACCACCGACAGTCCCCGCACCAAACAGTAAAGTTGAAGGGCCGCGAATTACTTCGACTTGTTTCGCAAGCACAGGATCTACAGTAACAGCATGGTCAGGAGACAACGTCGAGACATCAATATTTTCTGATGAATTTTGAAGTACTTTAACGCGTGGTCCATCTTGTCCACGGATGACTGGACGACTCGAACCAGCCCCAAACTGATTCGCGTAAATTCCCACTTCACTACTGAGTGCATCCCCAATGGTAGCAGTGCCTTGCGACAGATGCTTTTGATCAACAACAGTATCTGCCACAGCAAAATCTTGTGAAGTTTGCTCAAGTGGATGAGCCTTAATTCGGATAGTTTCTAGCTTTTCAACATTTTCACTTTCTGCTGCAAACGAAGGTACGGATATGACAGCTAAAATGGATAAGGTCAAAATATTTTTATAGAACAACATGAGGTGATTCTCTGATCGCTACGCCTTTTGTTTTGTTATATTATAACATTTCAGTCTTTTTGCAATAAAAAACATTTCCAATCGGCTGATTCGTTAGACTGGGCAATTAAATGATGTGAGTAATCTCTGTTTTATAATGCCTTTTACAATCTCTCATGCCGTTATAGCTCCTCCTCTTTCAAAGCTTAGCCGAAACACTTTACCAGTTGCAGCTCTAGCAATTGGAAGTATGACACCCGATCTTTACCGCTTATTTACAATGCAGTCAGGGATGTTGACACATCAATGGAAAGGACTTTTCTACCCAAATCTAGCATTAGGATTATTATTCTGTGCTATTTGGTATTTACTTTACCGGCCTGTAATTTATCGTTTTTTGGGCATTCAGCATGATCTTGACCTCAACTCTTTAAAACGTATTTTTTTATTTTTGGTTGGAACATTACTCGCACTTATTTTAGGAATTGCAACACATTTAATCTGGGATGGTCTAACACACTCAGACTTTCGGACCTTTGTATTTAAAGATGTATTAGCAACAAATATTCATCTTTTAGGGCACCCATATCCCTTACATCGTCTTTTACAGTTAGGCTCCTCTGCTCTTGCCTTACCTTTTATTGTTTGGATGTGTGTTCACTATTATCAGCGCTATAAACAACACTGGAAAGTAAGTAAAAAAATTAAATTTTTTGCATGGTTTCTTTTGATTTTATCTACAGTGTTAGGCCTATTTTCTTTTTGGGATTATGCCCGCTACATTCCTCATGAAGTTTGGTATGCCGATACGTATTATTTTACGGGCCGCTCTATTAATGAATTTATGCAAGGTTGGTTAAGTACCTTTAGCTTAGGATGCTTACTATTCTTGGTTTTAGATCGACAACAAAGAATGGGATGAATAATTAAAATCGCTGCCAAATTGCTCATTTTCAGGTTAATTTCTGCGGTTTTTTGATCTAGTTCTTGTGACAAACCATCCAACAAGGCATAATCGAAAACTTACTTTTTTGACGGTGCGCGGTTTACGCATCCGTCCTTTCAGCCAATATAGTTTGGATAATCTTCATCATGATGCGAACTCATTACTGTGGCTCTTTAACTGAAGCCCAAATCGACCAGACCGTTACACTATGCGGTTGGGTACATCGTCGCCGTGACCATGGCGGTGTTATTTTCCTTGATATGCGTGACCGTGATGGTCTCGTTCAAGTGGTTATTGACCCAGATACTCCAGAAGCATTTGCAACAGCAGATAAAGCACGTTCTGAATATGTATTAAAAATTACAGGTCGTGTTCGTCGCCGTTATGAAGGTACTGAAAACCAAAATATGGTGAGTGGTCAAATCGAAGTTTTAGGCAAAGAAATCGAAGTTCTTGCTGCTTCTGAAACTCCGCCATTCCCGTTAAATGATGACACCATTAACGTGTCAGAAGAACACCGTTTAAAATATCGTTTCTTGGACATCCGTCGTCCAGAAATGTTAGATCGCTTACGTTTCCGTTCTAAAGTAACTAACTTGATCCGTAATTATTTAGACGATCACGGTTTCCTAGACGTTGAAACTCCGATTTTAACCCGTGCAACTCCTGAAGGTGCACGTGACTATTTAGTACCAAGTCGTGTACAAAATGGTAGCTTCTATGCACTTCCACAATCACCGCAATTGTTTAAACAATTATTGATGGTTGGTGGTATTGATCGTTACTACCAAATCGCGAAATGTTTCCGTGATGAAGACTTACGTGCTGACCGTCAGCCAGAATTCACTCAAATCGACATTGAAACATCGTTCTTAAACGACGATGAAATCATGGATTTGATGGAAGGCATGACTGTTAAACTATTTAACGACTTGCTTGGCGTAAAATTTGAAAAATTCCGCCGTATGCCATATAGCGAAGCAATGCGTGACTATGCATCTGATAAACCAGATTTGCGTATTCCGTTGAAACTCGTTGACGTTGCAGACTTAATGCAAGAAGTAGAGTTCAAAGTATTCGCTGGACCTGCAAAAGATCCTAAAGGTCGTATTGTTGCCTTACGTGTTCCAGGTGCAGCTTCATTGCCACGTAGTGCAATTGATGAATACACCAAATTCGTTGGCATCTATGGTGCTAAAGGTTTAGCGTATATTAAAGTTAATGAACTCGCTAAAGGAATTGAAGGTCTTCAATCTCCAATCGTGAAATTCATTGAACCGATTGTACTTGAACTGTTGGAACGTGTTGGCGCACAAGATGGCGATATCGTATTCTTCGGTGCTGATAAAGCTAAAGTTGTAAATGATGCAATGGGTGCGCTTCGTGTCAAGATTGGTCACGACTTGAACCTTTCAACTTGTGAGTGGGCTCCACTTTGGGTTGTTGACTTCCCAATGTTTGAAGAAACTGACGATGGTAAATGGACTTCTGTTCACCACCCATTCACGCTTCCTAAATCTAGCGTAGAAGACGTGAAGAGCAATCCAGGTGAAGCACTTTCTGTTGCTTACGACATGGTATTGAACGGTACTGAAGTTGGTGGTGGTTCACTTCGTATTTACACATTAGAAATGCAAAAAGCGATTTTTGAAGCGCTTGGTATTTCTGATGAAGAAGCAGAAGAGAAATTCAGCTTCTTACTTAACGCGCTTCGTTATGGTGCTCCTCCTCACGGTGGTTTGGCATTTGGTCTTGACCGTTTAGTTATGCTTATGACTGGCGCGACTTCAATTCGTGACGTTATCGCATTCCCTAAAACTAAGACTGCTGAATGTCCACTTACTCAAGCACCTGCTCCTGTTGAAGCAAACCAGCTTCGTGACTTGGGCATCCGCTTACGTGAAAAGCCAAAAGCTGAAGAATCTAAATAATTTTTTAGATTTTCAAATTAAAAAACCCTGCTTATGCAGGGTTTTTTTACTGGGAAATTTCAGCTATATATTCGACTTATCTAAGCTATGCTTTGCGAATAAGCAGGTCAGTGGCATAATAAAGAGCTTTTAATTTAGAGGACAGCTTTATGGCTATGCGCCCTGATGTACGTCGACATGCTTTAGTCGTGATTGTATTCTCCCTCGCACAATGGTTTTTCATGCGCTATATTCTTGCAAATGAATTATTTAATATGACTACAAATCAACGTATTTTATTTTTCTGTGTAAGTAGCTTGGTTGGTGCTTTACTGATTTTTGTTGCACTAATTTATATGGTACTTAAAGGAAATGCGGACCAACCTTAACAACATGGCTCGCCACTGGTTTTAACCGATATTATGATTTTACTGGTGGCTTAATCTTCTATTTTCTTTTTTGCAGCTCATGGTATTGCAATTTATAAAAGATAGCACCCACTTAAGTTACAGCATTTGAATACCACAAAATATATTGAATTATCAATTATGCTTCACCGTACTTGAGTAAAAACTTCATATATTCTTTACTCCCCCTAACATTTATAAAAATTAAATTTAATTAATGCTAAGGACTGTATTCTATGACGTTTTATTGTTTTTTTCTATCCAATTGCCAAAGTATCTCAATGACTAAAATTAACGATGTAGATCAATATTATTCTCAGTAACCAGACATTAAATAAAGAAAATCAAAATTTTCCTTACTGGCTATGTCTTTTAATTTCAAGGGCAAAACTTATAGAATAGCAGTTGCTATCATTATGTTGTGAATATCTATATGAAGAAAATCTTAATCTTATGCGTGTCTTTAAAAGATAGCAAAGCAAGACAAGACAACATAACTCATCAAATACAATCCCTTAAACAAGTTGTATCCGATATTCAAATTGATTTTCAATTTTTTGAAGCTATATATGGAAAAAAACTTCCACCTGAATATCTTTCCCTTATTGATATGCGTCGTCAATTTTCAGGCTTGTGTGATCATGCTTTAGGTCCGAGTGAAATCGGTTGCTTCTTGAGTCATATGATTCTATGGCAGCGTCATGCTCAAGGAGACTATATGCAATATGATCGCATCATTATTATCGAAGATGATGTGATTTTTAATTTTAATCAAATTCATGAAAAACTGATTTCTCTCATTGAAACCAATCCCTCTTTTGCATTCTTAGGTGGTCATTCACAACCCTCTAGACGCCGAATTCGAGGTTATACTAGTCAAGATCAATTATATTTTAATATGAGTGGCCCTAAAGACCTATATACCGCTACTTTTGCCTACTCCCTCACTAGAGAACAAGCTCGTATATTTATTGAGAAACAAATCAAGCGATTAACCTATATTGATGACTGGAAATATTTATTACAAAAACATACTACTGTGCCATTTTATTTCTGTTTTGAACATGATGATGAAATTCCTAGTTCGATTGCATCCGATCGCCAGAATTTTATGAAAAAACCAAATCGGTTTAAGAAAAATTATCGAAAGATTCGTAATGACCTCGTTTCTCGTATTATTTCTTTATTTTTATTTAAAAAAATTATTCGTCTTTCTGCTTTTATCGCAGCACATAATAATAGCTTAAATATGTCGTTCGATAATAAGAGCAAGGATTAATATGAAAAAATACCTTTTTATTCAAGATCATTTATATGGTGGCGGTGCAGAACAAATATGTATTGATACTGCTGTCGCGCTTAAAGAAAAAGGTCATAATGTGACAGTCTTGTTATTAGATTCAAACAATATTCGCACAATCTATCCTGAAGACTTGAATCTAATCAAATTCGATATAACACCAGCTTTCATGCGAGGTAGTATCAAAAAAAATAAGTTAAAAAGTGTTCCTTTAGAGCAACAAGCTGAACTAATACAAATCATTAATGACTTAGCACCAGATACTATTATTGCTGGTCATTCACATGCTTTTTGGTTATCACCGATTCTGACAGGGAATGTTTGGTTTTGGGTACATGGTGATACATTAGGTTTAGTACGAAAACAAAATTTAGGTTTCTTTAAGTATTTAGAAGCACTGAAGAAGTTTACGCAATGTAAAAAATCCTGTAATTACTTGTTTAAAGGGAAACAACTTATTGTTGTTAATCAAGATATTAAAAATCTTATTCAACAGCATATTCAAGAGACTACAGTAAAAGTCATTCATAATGGTATTAATGTCAAACGACTCAAGAGTAACTTACCAGATGATAAAAATGTCATTATAAAAAAATGGAATACAATTTTTGTCGGACGTTTATCTGAAGAAAAACAACCAGATGTCGCAATAAAAGCTTTTGCTGAAAGTGGTCTAACCGGTCGTATGGCAATAGTCGGTGATGGACCTTTATTAGATGAATTAATTCGCCTTACTGAAACCTTAGGATTGACTAACCGTATTGATTTTTTAGGCTGGCAAACTCAGCCTAATCAGTTTATTCAGCAAAGTAATAGTCTAATTTTGACTTCACGCTCAGAAGGTTTCGGACTCACGATTGCTGAAGCATTAATTTTAAATATACCCGTTGTTGCTTATAATTGTAGTGAAGGTGTAGAGCACCAACTGTCCTCTGGAGAACTTATTCAAGGACTAGTGACTTTAAATGATATGCAAGCTTTGTCCCAACGACTTTATCAAGTGGTCACGCATCCCTACGAGATTCGAGCACAAGACATACAACGCTTAAATATCTCAGAAATGGTTAAAGCCTTTGAAGAACTATAACCTCCACTATTTAACCTTTGATTTGAGTAATTCATCATGTCTATCTCTCGTATAATTCTCAAAAAATGGTACAAACACCTGCAGAATCAGCAAAATAAAAAATTTGATCCACATTGGTATATCCGCTTTGGTTGGCTGGGTGAATCCCTAAATGATAAAGACCAATTAAAAGACCTATTTGAAATCCACTCACCTAGAAAGTTTACCTTTGCAGATAGCTTTTATGCTTATGAAAATGGGCGTCATTTCATTTTTTTTGAAGAAGTCGATGACCAGCATCCGGTAGGCTTTCTTTCGGTTTTAGAAGTCTTTAAGGATGGCACTTACACACCACCTGAAACCATTTTAAAACTCGATTATCACCTCTCATACCCTTGCGTATTTAAAATAGATAACACTTGGTATATGGTCCCAGAAACATCAGCCAATAAAACCATCGAACTTTGGAAATGTACTGAGTTTCCGCTGAAATGGGAAAAGCATTCCAACCTTATTGAAAATATTGAAGCAGTCGATAGCACCCCTTTTTACCATGAGGGCTTATGGTATCTTTTTACCTCAACGCGTCGTGATTGTAAGAAATTTGGTGACCGTTTAGACCTGTTCTTTACCGAAGATATTTTAAATCCGAACTGGCAAGAGCACCCAATGAACCCAGTGTGCCGAGGCAGTCAGCAGTTCCGTATGGCGGGTAAACCTTTTATTTATAAAGGGCAACTGGTTCGGCCAAGCCAAGATTCTTTAAAACGTTATGGCGGCAATATCGAATTAAAGGCAATTACTCAGCTTAGCCCAACAGCTTATGAAGAAAAATTACTAGAAGTAGTTTTACCAGACTGGAATCAAGCAGATGACGGTTGCCATACTATTAATGTCGAAGATAACTTCGTAGTACTTGATGCCATCCGCCTTACACCGAAGAATAATTAAGTTTTCAGCAGGCCTTTATAAATATTAAGCGTCTGCTCAGCCATGGCTGGTACAGTCAGTTCAGCCTTGGCTTTTGCATACAAAGGGCTAAAGTCGTTTTGAGCCTCAAGTTGCAGTGCATATTCAATCGCTTTTGCTAAACTTTGTGCATCTCCAATTTTGGCTAGATATTGTTCTGGCAACCACTCGGTCACACCGTTCACTTTGGTTGAAGCCATTGCTTTATCGGCCTGTAAAGCTTCGACCATAACGAGTGGAAAACCCTCACGGTCTGATGATAAAACTACAATATCAGCCAGTTGCACCAGATCACGCGCATCAGTTCTAAACCCAAGAAAAGCGACCCGATTTTGCATATTCAATTCGCTGACTTGTTTTTCTAAACTTGCTCGAAGTGAACCGTCACCAATAATCCATAAATTGGCATCGATCTGTTGCATCGACTCAATCAATAAACTGATATTTTTTACTGGTTCTAAACGCCCAATACACATAACAACTTTTTTTCTTGTGTCTAGTTCAGCAAAATCTTTTTGAATCGATTGAAGTAACTTTTCTTTATTTTCAACTGTAAGTACGGGTTGAGGATATACCCCGTTATAAACTACGTGTGCTTTAGACTCAGGAATACCTTGCGTTAGTGCTTGGCTCACCGCAATAACTGCATCACCTGCTAAATAAGCAGACTTATTCTTTTTAGTACCATGAACAGTCGTTACAAACTTTGGACCAGATAAAAATGGCTTAATGCGGGCAATCAGCTCAGCCGCTTTTCCTGCTTGTGCATGAACAATAGCGGGTTGAATTTGCTGGATAAGATTTTTAAGTTGCCAAAGTAAAAAAATATTCCAACGACTACGGGCAAAATCGATAGCATGAAAATGTACTTGTTGGCTAAACTTGTCTACATAGCAAGGATGTGCAATCACATGTACTTCATGGTTTAAAGCAAGCTCATTAACAAGGTTAAAAGTGTGCTGCTCTAATCCACCCACTCCACCACTCGTTGCCAATACCTGAACAATTTTCATAGCTTGCCTACTTATTTTTTATCTTTATTCATGGTCTGTTCAAAAAGCTTAGCTTCTTTTAGAAATGCATAAAATGCGTTAATCATACTATTTACGAAACCACGCCAACCATTTAAGAAGCTACGGCGAATAAAATAAGACTTCATAAAAGTCACAGGCATTACCAAAACCAATTTTGCAACGCTTGGAGACTTTCCTTTTTGGTATTTCTCTAATGCTTTTAAATTGGAATATTGATTATTTTTTTCGACTTTAACGAAAATGCTCGACTCGCCATAATGATAGATATCATGTTGAGCACGCTGAGATTCACCTTCTACAATCACATTTTCATGGACCTTATTGGCAAGGTCGTAATGCCCTTTAGACTTACGAAAAAAACGCACCTTTGCATGTTTTTTAGTATGTTTGCTGTTGGGAACACCTAAAAATACGTCATTAATCGGTGTGATTAAAGCATCAAGTTTATTCTGCTGAATGGTCTCAACAATTTCTTGTTTTAACTCGTTAGATAAGACTTCATCACCATCTAGGTTGAGCACCCAATCATTTCGGCATTTTGCTAAAGCCAAACTTTTTTGCCCAGCATAACCTTGCCAATCTTGGTGAGAGATTTGCGTATTTTCAAAGCGCTCTGCAATTTCATAAGTATTATCAGTACTGCCAGAGTCTAAAATAATAACTTCATCAAACTCACTGACACTTTGTAAAGTTCGCTCTAACCAAGCACCACAATTTAAAGTGACAATATAGACACTACATGGAATTTTATTCATAACTTATAACGTCCTTTAGCAAGGGCGATACGCATCTGTAAAGCATTCATGGCACCATGCGTGCTGACACGTGGAATATTAAATTGATTAATAGCTTCATAGGCTTCGATTTTTTTACGCGTCGATACAGCGTTTTTAAAGCCAATCTCTTCGGCCATTTTCTGGTGCTTTTCGTTAAATCGACCAAATGGATAGGCAAAGCTTGGGCACTTCCCAACTAATGCTTCAACATCGCGTTTAGACTGAAGCATTTCATCAAAAGCGGTTTGATCGTCAAGCTTAAGTAAGTTCACATGGTGTTGCGTGTGCGCACCAAATTCTATCAAACCAGAATTCGCCATTTCATGAATTTGCTCATGAGTTAGCTTTTCGATTCCTTCAATTTGCGTCGCCAAATAAATGGTTGCTTTCGCATTATATTTTTTAAGTAATGGATAGGCATAAAGATAATTATCCATAAAGCCATCATCAAAACTTAAAGCAACGACATTCTTTTGATTACGATATTGTTCAAGCTCAGAGACAAAACAAAAAGTAGCTCCTTTACGCGTCAACAACGTTAAGAGTTGTTCAAACTTTTCAGGAGGCATATTCATACCAGAGGCTGCATCTTTAGGCGTAACCTGATGCAACATCACAATGCGTGGTAGTTTGTTCGAACGAAACGGAAGCCAGAATGTATAATTACCCAGCACATATAACAGTGCAGCAAGTACTAATAGGCCTACCGCAACGTACAAAAACCACATCATGCATAAACCTCATGTGACCATTCATAATCTTCTGAAAGGGGCTGCTTAAATGTCACTTCAACCATAAATTGGGTGATGCGTTTAGCATTGAAAGACCTACGTGTTTTCTCCCAACCCTCTTTCGCTATTTTTTCAGCCTGATCTGGGTTTTGATCAAAGAATTGGATCTTCTTGGCCAAGTCAAACTGATCATCAAAGTAAACCACTTCCTGCTCGGTGTAGAGCTTCTCAAAGCCCGGAATTCTTGGGCTAAAAGTCAATAAACCATTACCAGTCAGTTGTACAATACGATCAGAACTATACAAAGTTACATCATTACGACGTGAGTAATTGAGTCCCATTTTTGTTTCAGATAGAACTTTATAATACGCTTTACCGTAAACACCAGGTTGCTCAAAACAACCATAATATTGATAGTTCACATGACCTTGTTGCAATGCATCAGCTAAGTCCTTTAAGAACTTCTCACGCTCAGGTTCTTTATAGACTACGCCACAAAAAATAAAGGTCTTATCCGTATTCACATTTGAAAATTGCTGTAGTGTTTCTACATTACGGTGACCCACATTTGGCAGATAGGCTACGCTTAAATGCGGCTGTTTTAATTTTTGTAGATATTCACCACCGGTTGTACAGAAAATAGCATCTAAGTACGGCGAGAACGCTTTAACAAAGTCGAGTTTGCTTTCAAGATAAAGCGGGTCAACATACCAAAATGCAATTTTAGTATTTGGATAAGCTTCTTTAATCTGTCTGAGAACATCTGGACTCATTAAGTCACTATGTCCAATAAGTACCAGATCAGGTTCAATATTATTAACGACCTTTAGTACTTCTTTATTGGCCCAACTGGCACCCAGTTTTTTTGTTTTAAAAATGGTTCCCATTCGAGCCATGTCACGAAAACTAAAGTCATAAACGAAATGGCCATTTTCAATTAATCCGGCAGAAATTTTACGGTCTGTGCAGTAAAAATGGGCGCCTTGTTTATTAAAGCCAAAATTCGCAATATGCAATATTTTCATTTATTTACTCAAAATAAAAAATTTAATTTTTCGCTAAAAGATATGTTGCCACACGGTCTGCTTCTTTAAAAGCATAAGGTTGTGGTAACTGTACAACACAAGTCTGCTGTGAAATTAATTTTGATTCTAACATTTGATCAACTGAGTGGGTAATCCGGTCATCTTTCAACCTGTCCATTGCCATTACACCGACTCGACAACCCGCGGTAAGCGCCTCAAAAATCATAGATACGCTGTCTTCTGTTACCCAAACTGCTTCTGCTTTTTGCATTTCTTCAAAAATCCAGCCTTGGGGTGTTTGATCAACTGGAAATATTTGTAAATGCCCAGCAAAGCTTTGCTGTCTTAAAGTATCGATAAATTCTGCTGGCGTGCGGCGTGAAGTTGTCAAAATAATTTCAGCGTTTGGATTATTCTCAACAATTTTTTGAACACTGCTTAATACTTTGCTTTGGTTCCACTGATGCCGTTTAGATGAACCACCTAAAGCAATTAAAATTCGGTCTTTTTGATGGCGGTTTTCATTACGAATTGGATTTAATGCACCACGCGTGACAATCACATGGCTGTCGGCGTGAATACCGTCATGTTCTGGAATAACAGCGTAATCAAAGCAAACTACCGGTAAATTAGGCTTCATCAAAATAATAGTTTTGGCTTTTCTAAAAATTTTGCCGAATAACCAGACACGAAAATGTGTATGGCTTCCCACTCCAAATATAAAATCAGGTGTTTTTTTTAATAACGATTTTTTTGAAGAGAAAAGCGCCTGAATTAAAGAAACAATTGGCAAATCAGAAATAAGAATCTCTTCAAAAGTTGTTTCTGGCTGTTGTCTTTGCATTGCCTGAAACAAGCCTAATGCTTGTGAACGGTGCCCTGCCTTACCATCAGAGACATAGACAATATGCATAAAAGCTCCCGAAGCCAAAAATAAAAAGGCGAAACTTATGTTCGCCTTTTTATGTTAACGGATTAACTTATTTTACGTAAGTTAACCAGTGTTCATATTTCGGATTTCTACCTTGAACTGCATCAAAGTAAGTCTTTTGAATTTCAGTAGTAATTGGGCCACGAGTACCCGAACCGATTGGACGGTCATCGTATTCACGAATTGGCGTTACTTCCGCAGCAGTACCTGTGAAGAATGCTTCATCTGCAATGTAGAATTCATCACGTGTAATACGACGCTCAACAACTTGATAACCGAGATCTTTAGCAATCGTCATTACTGTTTGACGTGTAATACCATCAAGCGCACCACCAGCGATATCTGGAGTGTGTAAAACGCCATCTTTAATTAAGAATACGTTTTCACCAGAACCTTGGCACACATAACCTTGTGGGTCCATGAGCATTGCTTCATCATAACCAGAGTGTGCAACTTCTTGGTGAGCAAGAATTGACAACGTGTAGTTACCAGATGCTTTTGCTTTACACATCGTCACGTTTGGATGATGGTGAGTAAATGATGAAGTTTTAACGCGAATACCTTTCGCCATCGCTTCATCACCAAGGTATGCACCCCACGCCCACGCAGCAACAGCGGCATGAATGGTGTTATTTGTTGCTGCAATACCTAGTTTCTCTGAACCGATCCAGATCAACGGGCGTAAATAGCAAGAAGCTAGTTTATTTTCACGAACAACATCGATTTGTGCTTGTTCAAGCGTTGCTTGATCATACGGCACTTTCATTTGATAAATTTTTGCTGAATTTAACAAACGTTTTGTGTGGTCTTGAAGACGAAAAATCGCTGTACCTTTAGGAGTTTCATAAGCACGAACACCCTCAAATACGCCCATACTGTAGTGTAAAGTATGGGTTAAAACGTGAATCTTTGCATCACGCCAATCAATTAATTTTCCATCTTGCCAAATAAAACCATCACGATCAGCCAAATTCATGGAACACTCCAAATTGTTATAAAATCATTCACTATCCAACTCAACCGAGGCGGTTGGGTCTATTAATCTTTGCCATAAATTGCAAACGACCGCACGGGTACTACGCCAGTCCGCTGCGCTGACTTGCATGGATTGATTTGCAAGGGCTAAGCGGTGGCTTTCGGCACGTTCACTAAGATAGGCTCGAATTAATGCTGTGGCATCTTCACTGGATAAGCAGTCTGCTTTAGCAGCATCTTCTAATATTCTTACATTATCAGAATAATGGGCGAGATCGGGTTTCGTCCCGCTCCATGCAAGTACAGCATACTGTGCCATAAATTCGATATCGACGATACCACCTGCGTCCTGTTTTAAATGAAAAATACCATGTTTTTTTTGTTCAGAAGACGAACCTAGATGGTCTTTCATTTTCTGACGCATTTTCAACACTTCCTCACGAACATAAGCCTCATCTCTAGATTGAGTCAATATCTCGCGTCGAAATATTTCAAATTTCTGGCAAAGCACCTCATCACCTGCAATAGAGCGCGCACGTACTAATGCCTGATGTTCCCAAAGCCATGCACTTTTCAACTGATAGTGTTCATAGGCTTTCAGGCTTGTTACCAATAAACCTGCTTCACCTGAAGGTCTTAAGCGTGTATCAATTTCATAGACACGGCCATCAAGGGTTTGAGTGGTCATGAGTGACATAAACTTTTGAGCAACACGCATAGCAAATTCAAAGCCACTAATTGACTTGGTTCCATCCGTATCAGCTTGTTCATCTAAGTAATGAATAAAGACGAGGTCTAAGTCAGAACCATAGCCCAGCTCAATGCCACCCACCTTGCCATAACCAATAACAGCAAAAGCTTTATAGTCGAGTGAACAGCGTTTCCCATCAACATCACATGGGTAACCATGACGCTTCGCCACGGTCTGATAAGCTAAATGGAGAGTTGCGTTTACACTGACTTCAGCAATATCAGTCAATGCATCAGAGACTTTCATTAATGGACTTTCAGCTAACACATCACTTGCAGCAACAGTTAACACATTGCTCTTTTTAAACAGGCGAAGTGCTCGCATTTGGTCTTCGACCTGATCAATCTCAATACGAAGTAACTGCTGACGTAATGAGTCTTCTAAGTCCTTACGCTTTGGCAACTCGAAATCCATCGATAAGAACTCATCCAGCAGTACTGGATATTGCGTTAGCTCTTCACAAATCCACGGACTCACCGTCGCCATTTTCACTAAGCGTTGCAATGCGCCTTTACTTTCAATCAACATCACCAAATACACGGTTCGACGCATGACTGATTCAATCAGTGGCATTAAACGCAATAATGCAGTTTGTGGTTGTTCAGACTGTAAGATCGCTTCAATTAAATGAGGCCAAAACGTTTTTAAACGCTGCACAGCATTTGAAGGAAGTTTTTTAAGTGCATGACCATGCCAAAACTCATGAATCAGATTTTTCGCATTGTCATCCAGCACTTCATCTAACTGCTGCTCTAACTGCCCAAAATTTTCAGTTGCGGCATTAGAGCTGGTATCTTCAATCAGTTGCTTAAATTGAACTTTTACCTTTTGACGTTTTTCATTAAGAACATCGAGAAACTCATTCCAGCTCGTAAAACCTAAGGTATCTATAATGCGTTGTCTTAAGTCCAATTCTTCTGGTAATAATTGGGTTTGTTGATCATTTAGAGCTTGAATCGCGTGTTCAACACGGCGTAAAAATAGGTAAGCATCTTCAAGCTCTAATACAGCTTGTTTTTCTAATAAGCCAGCTTCCCCAATGTGCTCAAGACTGACTAAACATTGACGGTCTTGTAACTCACGTTTAGAACCGCCGTAAATCAACTGAAAGACCTGAACAATAAACTCAATTTCGCGAATACCACCCGCCCCAAGTTTAATATCATCCTCAATATGACGACGTAACACTTCGCGCTCAATCATGGCTTTCATATCGCGCATCGCGGCAAAAGCGGTGTAGTCGACATAACGGCGGAACACAAAAGGACGTGTCATTTCTAACAAGTCTTGCCCTTCTTTACCTCCAGTCACAACACGCGCTTTAATCCACGCATAGCGTTCCCACTCACGACCATGCTGACTTAAATATTTTTCTAAAGCGGCATGACTAATCGCTAATGCCGAGCCATCCCCCCAAGGGCGCAAGCGCATGTCGACTCGAAACACAAAACCATCTGCGGTAATGTGCTCAAGTAAATAAATGAGTTTTTGTCCCCACAAAATACAGAACTGCTGTACATCAATACATTTTCGACCGTTGGTTTCACCTTGCTCATCAAAGGCAAAAATTAAGTCGATATCACTCGACAAGTTAAGCTCTTGAGCACCAAGTTTACCCATAGCAACAACAATCAAATCTTGTATTTTGCCAGAGTAACTCACAGGTTCACCGTGTTTCGCCACAAGTGCTACACGCGCAAAATCCTTTGCTGCACAAATACTGGCATCGGCAAAATCAGAAAGTTCACGAGTGAGTGTGACAACATCGGTCAGTTGATTGGCATCCTGCCAAATCCAGCGGAACATTAAACGGCTACGTAAAATGCGCATTCCGCGCATCCAAAGCGTTTCATCACCAATCCCATCTAGCGTGGTCTGTACAAATTGGTAAATCTGTTCGGTCGAGAGCGGTGCAGTAAATTGATCTATTTGATAATCTTGTTCTAAAACAGCTTGATGCAAACCTAAAACTTGTTCTGCGTACTGACTGGCACGCAATGTTTTTTGTAACTGCTCCGCATTCATATAAAAAGCTCTTTTCCTCGTACTCTGTTTTTAGTTATAGCAGTTCGAGTAGTGTTAGGAAAAGGGATTAGACTAATTTTGCTTCTGATGAAGAATGATGTTCGGTATGTACCTCATGACTTTCTTGAGCTGAAGGTAATAGAACCTTAAATGTCGTTCCTATCCCTTCTTTGGAGCTAACAGTAATTTGCCCCTGATTAATCTCGACAAAACGCTTGCAAAGACTCAAACCTAAGCCAGCACCTTTTTCCCCTGCAGTGCCTTTAAAGCTAGCAGTAATACGTGGATGGAATAAATTTGCCATTTGTTGCTCGGTCATGCCCAGACCTGTGTCTCGAACAGTAATTTCTACATTTGTATCCGCTTGTTGAGCCTCAATAAAGACTTTGCCCGATCCATCAACGTCGGTAAATTTCAACGCATTTGACACCAAGTTCTGAATTACAGAGGTCATCATATTGATATCGGCGTAGATGTTTAAATCATCTGGAACACCATTAACCAGTTCAATATTTTTCTTTAAAGCTAATGTGTGCAGTACATCGCAAACGATATTGCTGACTTGTCTAAGCTTAAAGTTAATTGGGTGATAAACAAAACGCCCACCCTCAGCCATTGCCCATGTTAGTAAGCTTTCAAGCAAGTTATAGGTCGACTGTGAGGTGTCATATAAATAGTCTGCAATATTTTGAATACTAGATTCATCTAAAGTTTCACGCTCTTTAGCAAGTACCTCAGAAAATCCAAGCAATCCATGAAAGGGTGCACGTAAGTCATGTGAGATAATCGAGAAAAATTTTGTCTTACTCGAATTAATTGCTACCTGTTGTTCATAGAGCTCGTTTAACTCTTCATAGTTAAACTTCAACTCGACTTGCTGCATAAAAGTAGAACAATAATCGAGCAATAATTGAATATCATCATCTTCAAACGTTGCCGCATCGTCATCAAAAAAGACAGCAAAACCCATCGAGGTTTTATCAGGATGTAGAAGATGCACGGCCAATGCCCTGCTGCACTCAATATTTAATTCTTTTAAATAGTTGATTAAATTTTGATATGAGGGATGTAAGTGATTAATGATCTGTTGTTTGGCGAAGCACTGTTTTAAATGCTTTGATGGTTTAAATGAAATGGCGGTCATACCTTCAGGGCAACGGTGCCAAAAGTAGGGTTCCTGATTAAAAGTCAATAAGGCTTTTTTACAATTCAAAAGACGAAGACTAAACCGGAAAAATTGTTCGATGTAGTTCTGCTCGGCATTTAATCCAAGCAACAGGGATATCCTACAAGCACTTAACTGCTCAACCTGATTTAGTTCTAAACGTTGGAATGTCATTGCCCGCCTCACAGATTATGTCGTTTTTGGTCGGAACCGCTCTCAAGAAATGTACTTATAATCATTATGATCTACTACAAACTTTAACACAGTACATTAAAAGAGCAACGTTCTTTTCAAAATAGAAATGTGAAGTTTCAATTAAAGGTTTTCAGATACATAAAGTGGGTATGCTTGAGGAAAATACAACAAATATTTGAAGGTGGCGAGTTGTAAGATGTTAGAAATGCGAGTTCAGAATTTTCAAAAGCTAATTAAAAGTATTGTTTAAAAAAAGGCCAATAAACTAGCCTTTTTTCAGATTACTATTTTATTAATAACTTAACTATCTTGTACATTATAACCATACTGTTGAATGCCAGCTCCCATGTCCCCAGTGTAGTTATGGCATGCTTGCATATAAGTTTCGGCATCTGACCATAATACCCCAGGCACTCCAAAATCATTTAAAGGTATTATTGTTACCTCATCTTCAATCTGTAATGTTGGCTTAGTGATAGAGCATTGAATCTGGATTTTATGAGCTTCATGGTTCCATTCTATTTTTTTAGCATCCCAGCCTCGACTACCACCTACAACTGATAACTCAATATTTGATTCAGTGGGTGTTTGCTTTATTAACTTGAACTCCATAACCCGAATAATTGAACATGGATCATGATAACAAGATTCAAGTTTCGCCCTCTTCTGTACACCAGAGAAATTAAATGTTGTCGTTGGTTCTATCATCGCTGAAGTTTCAGATTCTGGTATTTTTTCTACTGTAGGAATCGTTGTCGGCTTTAGTTTTTGTTCAGGGTTTATCTCATCCATGGGTAAAACAATCTTTTTTATTTTCCAGCTTAAACCATCACGCTCCATAATGATTTTTACATCCGAACCATTCTCTTTATTTTTAAAAGTTACCTCAAACATACTCATTGATAAGTACCGAGTTCTATATTCTATCTTTGAGGTATCTGTTCTTTCTTTATGCGTATCTTCTTCCTCTCTCTTACCAGTTAAACTTTTTCTAAGATTCTTCCCTTGCAGCATCAAGGTCATACCTTCAGGTGTTACTACCGCATCGACCATCTTTTCGGCCAAAGTTGAAACCATCATTGCACCTAAAGCTTCCCAACCATTAGCTTCTTTAGCTGTGATCTCTTTTAACATATAAGCATTCATCTGATCTTTCAGACTTTGGCGTACACTTGTATAGTCAATATAAGCAGAAACCTTTTCACTATCATTCTCTTTCAATGCATTCTTAATACTATTTAAGATGATATAAGGCGAAGCGTATAAATACCCAAAAATCAAAATGATTAATCCGAAGATTCCCCCTATAGCTTTTTTATTCATGATTTACTCTCTAATTGTAAAATAATAAGTAGAAAATAATTCTACCTAAACATATCCCCTATCTTGTCTTTTATATTCTAATCAAAATTTACAGCTCAAGACTTTGAATGAAGGACAGATCTATTTATTCCGCCAAAATTATAGATCATCACTTATTTTCACAAATTGTCTCCCAAATGAAATTTCATAAGAGATCTAAACCTTCTATAAATTAAGAATTAACAATAAAAGATAAAATTATAATTGATAGGCATTTTAACCCAACAAAAAACCCCTAAGCCGTTAGCTTAGGGGTTTTCGTAGAATCATAAGATTCTGAATCTTGGTCCCGAGGGTCGGACTCGAACCGACACGTCATCTCTGACAGCGGATTTTGAGTCCGCCGCGTCTACCAATTTCACCACCTCGGGAGAGGAAGTATGTTTGTGTTGCGTATATTAGCGCGTTTGTAAAACTTGTCAAACCCTAAGTGAATATTATCGTTCACTTTTAGATCATTTAAACATTTTTCATGATTTAGGTCAGAAGCACAGCCATAAAAAAGCGAAAAAGTTTATACTAGGTCCAATTTTTGTGGTGTTTTTTCTCAAATATGCAACTGTCTGACTTTTCCTTTGAATTACCTGATGAACTTATTGCTCGTTATCCTCTCGAATCACGCACTGCTTCGCGGTTGTTGCACTTAGATTCAAAGGGTCAATATCACGATCACATGTTCACAGACATTATCGATCTGTTCGAAGAGGGTGATTTGTTGGTGCTTAATGACACCAAGGTCATGAAAGCTCGACTTAAAGGAAAACGCTCTACAGGCGGTGCGATTGAGATTTTGGTTGAGCGTATGCTGAACCACACCACAGCGTACTGTCATATTAAATCAAGCAACTCACCTAAAGCAGGTGCTGAGCTATTCGTCGGTGCAGATAATATTCCTGTGATTGTACGTGGCCGTCACGAAAATTTATTTGTGGTTGAGTTTTCACAGCCAATCTTGCCTGTACTTGAGCAATATGGTCAGTTGCCTATTCCGCCTTACTTTAACCGTGAAGCAGAAGAAATTGACACTGAACGCTATCAAACGGTTTTCCATAATCCCGAAAAAATTGCCAGTGTTGCCGCTCCTACTGCGAGCTTGCACTTTGACGAAGAGTTACTAGCAAAGTTAGAACAAAAAAATGTTCAAAAATCTTTTGTGACTTTACATGTCGGTGCTGGCACCTTTATGCCTGTTCGTACTGATGACATTACCAATCATGTCATGCACAGTGAATGGTGTGATGTTCCTCAAGAAACTATTGATTTAATTTTGGCGACTAAAGCACGTGGTAATAAAGTGATTGCCATTGGTACAACCGCGACACGTGCTTTAGAAAGTGCAGCTCAAGCTCATGGCGGTAAAATTGCAGCTTGGACTGGCGACACACAAATCTTTATCTATCCGGGTTATGAATTCTGCATCGTGGACCGTTTAATTACTAACTTCCATTTACCAGAGTCTACCCTGCTCATGTTGGTATCAGCACTTTCAAATCGAGACAACATTTTGGCTGCCTATGAACATGCAGTTAAAAGCCGCTATCGTTTCTTTAGCTATGGCGATGCAATGCTGATTGATAAGCTAGAAGTTTAAAAATTAAAGCTGGGTTAAATTTTATAAGCTCATTTAAAGTTTAATCCAGCTGACCCAACTACAATTTCGACTAATAATAAAATTTATGAAACTGCTTTTTCAAAAAATTCAAAGTGCTTTTGACAATCAAAATACACATAACAAAACTACTTTAAAAAATATTGAGGCATTAAGAAATTTACTTAATCAGCAATTACCTCCAGAAATACTTATTCATTCATTAAAAAATTGGACAGGCACCCAACAACTTGATATTCGAAATTATATTTTTTGGAATGCTACAATTTTCGCCTTAGTTTGTATGGCATTAGGCTTTTTAATCTCGATTTACTTCTTCCCTTTTGCCATTCTTGCAATCTTTTATGGTTTTTATCATAGAGCATCTACTGCCGAACTGATTTGCCTACTTCAAGATATCCAAGTTTATTATTATGAACATAAATATAATTTCAAATTTGCAACTGAAGATAACCTACCAAAAGAAGGAACATCCGCTTCAGACTTTCCTTTGTTTAAGTTAGGCAATCAACAAAATTCAGTTTTAACTGCAATACACGGCAAGTGGCAAGTAAGAGAAACAATTCACCCCTATAAAATCTTTAGATACCATTATGTCAATCGAGAGATGGCCTATAATTCAAAAGGTAAATGGGAACTAAAAGATATTAGCTATAATTTATACGGCATCATTTTAGAGAATTTTCCAGTTCGCGGAGTTAGTATTTCAAGTAAACAGAAAAAGGTTTGTCGCTTAGGAGTAGCTTGGGAATCAAGTGATATCCGTTTTAATCAAAAGTACCAACAAAGCGGAATTAATGAGTTGGATTTAGTAAAATTTCTAAGCCCAGACCGTTTGTTATTATTAGAAAAAATGTTGGAAGATTTTCCAGGAGATTTCTATGTACACCCTGAAACCTCTGCATTATGTTGGCTCTGTAATGTAAATCTTTTACGCCAACAAAGTTTATATGGCGCTAGTGTACGCGAGCTTGCTGAATGCCTTGAAACACTTTCAATGCCAGAGTTTGAGCAATTTGCAAATAAATTGCAGGATTTCATTAATGAAACTCAAATGCCAAAATCATAAAAGTAATTATTTATGACTTATTTCTATTTATCTCATTCAATTTAAAAGATAATCTAAAAATAGCACTTTATGATAATGACCTCATTACTTCCATGCCAATTGATACCTTACAAGAAGCTCTGCATATAAGACGTAAGAAAAATACACAGGTTTTTCGCAATATTGCTCGACTTTGGGATGCTGGGCAAAAATCACAAACAGATCAAGAACTCTTAAATGCGTTACATCCATGGCGTGAAGATCCTAACCTTCGTTTTGTTAATGTATTGCCGTATTTGTTAGGTATTTGCAGTATTACGACTTTATTCTTTGGATACTTTTTTCATCCTCATATTCAATATATTTTGAGCCTCTTATGGGCATTTTTAACTGGTTTTCTGGCCTATTTGCTCTATGAACCGCAAAAATCTCTAAGCGAAGTCATTCACTATTTAGAAGAACGTATCACCACTTTACGTTATGGATTACGGTTTCAACAGTTACCGGCCTATCTTCCTATTCAATCTCAACCAATTTTAGTCTTAAGCAAATTAAAGCAACACTTTCCACTGTTTAATCGGGGTAATGAATCTAACGAAATTACTCAGTTTGCTTCCACTACGTGGGATGATGGAATTACGGAACATCAAGTTCTGCTGTTCAAATATCACTATGTAAATAATTTACCCATTCTTCAAAATCAGGATAGTGACAAAAAAATAGTTAAAGAGATCCATAGAGATCTATGGGGCGCTTTTATATTTCAAATGCCTGCATTGGGTATTGCTGTAAGTAACCAACGTTCTCGCTTTTTTGCACCTTACTTAACTGAATGGCAAAGCACTGACATTCTGATTAACCAAAAGCTCAATATTTTTGGTACTGCCCAACACCAATTAGCCAAAGAAGTTAGTCCGAGTTTAACTTTAAAATTAAATGATTTTTTTCAGCACTTTAAAGGTGATTTAATTTATCATCATGAAGAGCAAATTTTGTGTTATCTCGGTGAGCAAGATCTTTTTCAGACCACCAGCAAGCAAAGTGAAATTCATGATGTTTCAACATTACGTGGACACTTGCGTACCATGACTATGCCGAAATATGAAAAATTTCAGCAATTAATGCTTAATTTAATTAAATAAATCTCTCGTAGGGCTGAACTGGCAACTTATCAAAAAATAAGAAGTTAAAAGGCTCAATGAGGGAATAAAAATAAGAGGAGTGAAAATGACAGGTTTATTTATTTTCTTGGGGATTTTCGTCGTATTGATTGTCTGGGGCGTTCACATCCGTAACACCATCGTACGTTACTTTAATGCGACTAAAAGAGCTTGGGCTGAAGTTGCCAATTTCGAGCGTCAAAAAGTAAAGACCTTGGAATCTCTCGAATCGACACTCAATCAATATACTCAATTTGAAAAATCGACATTAGAAAAGGTTACTCAATTACGTCAACAAATTCTTAATTTAAATGTGAATAACACTGATATTTCTCAGCTACAACAGATCGAGAAAATGAGCCAAGAACTTATTCGAAGCTTAAACGTTGTTGTTGAAAATTATCCAGAGCTTAAAGCTGATTCACTCTATAGCAAAATGATGGATGACATTCAGGAACAGAATGAAAATGTTGGTGCAGCAATTAGCATTTTTAACCGCAATGTCGAGCTGTTCAACAACCAGATTGAAGTATTCCCTAATAATCTTATTAACACTTTAACTTTATCCAAGAAAGCGATTCGTCCTTTTAAGGATAATCTTGTTAATGAGAATTTTGACTATAAACCTAATTTTTAATAGGAAGAAAATAGTCTCCAAGTTATCGGAAATTTATCTATTTTATAACCAGCTACATTTAGTAGTAGAACTACGTCGCAGAATCAAGGAAAATAGCCCTCTTTTTAGCAGCGAACTGTTTCTTCGCCTCTGCTCGTGTTCAGGATTTTTAGATGAAGTTTGAAAAATTAGGTCAGTCGGGGCGCGCCCGTCGTGGTCGTTTAACTTTAGAGCATGGTGTTGTTGAAACACCTGTTTTTATGCCAGTGGGGACTTACGGCACAGTCAAAGGCATGTTACCTCGTGACATCGAAGACATTCAGGCACAAATTATTTTAGGAAATACGTTCCATTTATATTTGCGTCCGGGTCTTGAAGTGATTAAAGAACACGGTGGTTTACATGACTTTATTAAATGGAATAAGCCAATTTTGACTGACTCTGGCGGTTTCCAAGTTTTTAGTCTTGGCGCAATGCGCAAAATCAAAGAGGAAGGTGTTACTTTCCGCTCCCCGATTGATGGTTCAAAAGTATTTTTATCTCCTGAAATTTCTATGGAAATTCAGCAGGTCTTGAACTCTGACATCGTTATGATTTTTGATGAATGTACACCTTACCCTGCGACACATGAAGAAGCTCAAAAATCATTGCAGCTTTCTTTACGCTGGGCAAAACGTTGTAAAACCCATCATCATGATGAGCTCAAAAATCACAATGCTCTATTTGGCATTATTCAAGGTGGCATGTATGAAGACTTACGCGATGAGTCTTTAAATGGCCTTTTAGAAATCGGCTTTGACGGTTACGCAATTGGCGGTTTATCTGTAGGTGAACCTAAAGAAGAGATGATCAAAGTTTTAGATTATCTACCGAATAAAATGCCGCATGACAAACCCCGTTATTTGATGGGCGTTGGTAAACCAGAAGATATCGTTGAAGCGGTGCGCCGCGGTGTCGATATGTTTGACTGTGTAATGCCGACTCGTAATGCTCGAAACGGTCATTATTTTGTCACTGATGGTCTGGTACGTATTCGTAATAGTACATATCGCCATGATCAAAGTCCGCTCGATCCACATTGCGATTGCTACACTTGTAAGAACTTTACCCGTGCTTATCTATTCCATCTTGAAAAATGTGGAGAAATGTTAGCGTCTATGCTCGGTACTATTCACAACTTACGTTATTACCAACGTTTGACTGAAGGTATGCGTGATGCATTAGACAATGGCACATTTGACGAATTTGTTCAGGACTTTTATGCCCGTCGTGGTTTAGAAGTTCCACCATGTCCGGTTGATGAATAAGCCAGATTTGCGCTCAACCTCAAGACAAGGTAAATTGCAAAACGAATTAGGATTATGTCAGTTATCTGACTCATATTTTTAACTTTAGGAAATCAAAATGAGCTTTTTAATTTCTGCTGCTCATGCAGCACCGGCAGCTGGCCCAACTAATGGTATTTTGCCAAACATCTTGATGATTGTCGTATTCGTTGCAATCTTTTATTTCTTAATTTGGCGCCCTCAAGCAAAACGTGCTAAAGAACACCGTTCTTTGATCGAGAGCTTAGGTGTTGGTAGTGAAGTTGTTTTCGCTGGCGGTTTAATGGGCAAAGTAACCAAAATTGAAGGTGACTATGCAGTTGTTGAACTTAGCCGTGGTGTAGAAGTAAAAATTCAGCGTGCCAGCGTAATTTCAGTATTACCTGAAGGCACTCTAAATAACCTTTAATCATAAAACAGTCGTGCTTTAGCACGGCTTTTTCATTTAAGAAGAAAGCGAATGCGTTACCCTGCATGGAAATATTTACTGATTCTGGTTGTTCTGGTAATCAGTACATTATACGCACTGCCTAGTCTATATCCGGATGAGCCCGCTGTTCAAATTTCCGGTGCCAAAGCTGGTACCCAAATTGATCAAAGTGTGGTGAAAAAAGCAGAGCAAATTTTAAAAACAGCAAATATTGCGAGCCATGACAATACTTTTACAAATAATGCTGCCCTATTGCGTGTCAGTTCATCTGAAGCACAGTTAAAGGCAAAAGAAGTATTACGTCGTGACTTAGGTGATGAATATGTTGTCGCCCTAAACCTTGCACCAACCACACCGGAATGGCTGCAAAAGATTGGGGCAAAACCAATGAAACTTGGTTTGGACTTACGTGGTGGTGTCCACTTCTTGCTTGAAGTAGATATGGACAAAGCCGTTGCCCAACGTATGGAAACCTCTGCCACCGATTTGCGTCGTCAGTTCCGTGAAAACAAGATCAAATTTAACAGTCTTGCATTAACAAATAATGTGATCACTGTTCAATTTGCTGACAATGCTGACCGTGATGCAGCAATGGATTTTTTACGTCGTAATGGGAATGAATATACCCAACAGGCATTAGCAAGCTCTACAGGTTCTACTTTAAAGCTTACTTATACCGATGTACGTCGCCAAGAAATTCAGTCATATGCGGTAAATCAGAACTTAACAACATTACGTAATCGTATTAACGAACTTGGTGTTGCAGAAGCATTGGTACAAAGTCAGGGTAGCAACCGTATTGTTGTTGAATTACCGGGTGTACAAGATACAGCTGAAGCTAAACGTGTTTTAGGGCGTACTGCGAACCTCGAATTCCGTTTAGTTTCTGACTTAAATGATCAATATATCGATCCATATACGGGTAAATATAATGGTCAACCTTTACCTCCGGGCACAGAAGTTTTTGCTTATGAGTCTTTAGATAGCGGTCGTCAACTCTTGTTGCAACGTAACCGAATCTTGACTGGTGAGCGTGTTCAAAATGCAAGCTCTGGCTTTAGTCAGGACTCTGGCGGTGCCGAAGTAAATATTACGCTCGACAGCGCTGGCGGTAAGCTAATGTCCGATGCAACCCGTAATGCTGTTGGTAAACGCATGGCGGTATTGTTCATCGAGAACAAGCAAAAAATTAACTATGTCACAGATCCAAAAACTGGGGCACAAACAGAAGTTCGTACGCCATACACTGAGTCTGTAGTCATTAACGCTGCAACAGTTCAAGCTATTTTAGGTTCGACTTTCCGTATTACCGGTTTAAGTTCTCCTCAAGAAGCATCTGAACTTGCATTAATGCTTCGTGCTGGTGCTTTGGCTGCGCCAATGTACTTTGTTGAAGAACGTGTAGTAGGTCCAAGCCTTGGTCAAGAAAACATTGATAAAGGTGTATTGTCTACTCAAATCGGCTTCTTGCTCGTTGCAATCTGGATGGTGGTTTTCTTCCGCGTATTCGGTTTAATCGCGAACTTTGCTCTTGTGTTTAACTTGGCAATGATTTTAACCGTGATGTCATGGATTGGAGCTTCCCTCACCTTACCGGGTATTGCCGGTATCGTTATTACCATTGGTATGGCGGTCGATGCGAACGTATTGATATGTGAGCGTATCCGAGAAGAAATGCTCTGGGGGGCCTCACCCAAACAGGCCATTGTGGCCGGTTATGATCGAGCCTATAACACTATTTTTGACTCGAACTTAACCACGTTCCTCGTTGCATTCATTTTGTTTGCAATTGGTACAGGCCCAATCAAAGGTTTCGCCGTGACATTAATGATCGGTATTATTTGTTCGATGTTTACTGCAATTACAGTAACTCGTGCAATCGTACAAATCATTTATGGTAAACGCCGTAATTTGAAAAAGTTGAGCATTTAAGGAGATCGATGATGACTAAAGTGACTCAACAAGATTCAAAACAATATGGTCGTCCGGATGATGCAAAAATCATCCCGTTTATGAAGATTGCTAAACCTGCAGCAATCTTCTCGATCCTTATTACTTTGGCGAGTATTTTCTTTATTGCGACTAAAGGTCTTAACCTCGGTTTAGACTTTACCGGTGGTGTTTCAGCTGAGCTTAACTATGCTCAACCAGCCAATCAATCTGAAGTTATTCAGGCACTCGATAAAGCTGGTTTTAAAGATGCTGTAGTACAAACTTTAGGTAGTAATAAAGACTTACTTGTGCGCATGCCAGTACAAGAAGTTAAGGTTGAAGACCTTAATAATGCGATTACTAAAGCAGTGCAGTTACCAAATAATGCTGCCGAAGTTCATAAAGTGGACTCTGTTGGTGGTCAAGTTGGTAACGAACTCTATGTTCGTTCTGCTGGTGCAGTTGCACTTGCACTTATCTTAATGTTGATCTACGTAACCATCCGCTTTGAGTTTAAACTCGCGATGGGTGCCGTAATGTCTTTATTCCACGACATCATCATTATTATTGGTGCTTTTGCATTATTCCAATGGCCATTTGACCTTACAGTGTTAGCTGCGGTACTTGCTGTTATTGGTTTCTCGCTTAACGATAACATTGTAGTGTCAGACCGTATTCGTGAAAATTTCCGTAAGATTCGCGGTGCGACTCCTCGTGAAATCGTCGATATTGCGTTAACTGAGACTTTACGTCGTACCATTCATACATCAATGACGTTATTGCTGGTTGTTCTAGCGATGATGTTCTTAGGCGGTGATGGCTTACATTGGTTCTCTGTGGCAATGTTTGTTGGTGTATTTGTTGGTACTTATTCTTCGATTTATATCGGTACTGCATTTGCATTATGGCGTGGTCTTAACCGCCAAGACTTCATCGTTCAGGTTAAACCTGAATTTGAAGATGAAATTCCTTGATTGTCTAAATAAGACTGTAAAAAAACCGCGATTCATTCGCGGTTTTTTTATTTGATTCAAAAATTATTTACGGCGCAGGGCATCCGAAATAGCTTCAACCAATTGTTGAGAAATTTCCTGTTTAGATGCTTTCTCTAACTCACGCTTTTTCATGTGATAGCTTTCAGCAAAGAAAACTGTCATCGCATTCTCATCAGAAGCAAACCCAATATCAGCACGTGATACATCGTTACACGCAATCATATCTAGTTTTTTAGCAACGAGTTTCCCTGCCGCATATTCTTCAACATTTTGCGTTTCGGCTGCAAAGCCCACCATAAATGGACGTTTTTCCTGACCTGCGATTGTTGCCACAATATCCGGATTTTTGACAAGGGAAACATTCAACTCATCCCCTGCTTTTTTAATTTTATGCTCAGCAACTTCTGCTACGCGATAGTCTGCGACTGCGGCAGTGGCAATAAAAATATCGCAGCCTGTTTCTAGTGAACTCATACTGACGTCAAGCATTTGTCGTGCTGAGGCAACATTTACACGTTGAACACCATTTGGCGTATCTAAACTTACAGGTCCAGCAATCAAAGTCACTTGTGCACCAGCAGCATAACAAGCAGCGGCTAAAGCAAAGCCCATTTTTCCCGTACTATGGTTTGAGATATAACGAACAGGGTCAATCGCTTCACGTGTCGGCCCAGCAGTAATAACTACTCGCTTACCTGCCAACAGCCCAAATTTCTCAGCGATCGCACGTTGAGCTTGATGGAAATAGCCAGCGACTTGGCGAGCAATTTCTTCTGGCTCAGGCATACGGCCTAAGCCGACATCACCACAAGCCTGCTCACCCGCATCCGGCATGATCACATGTACGCCATCTTCGACTAAGGTTTGCAAATTACGTTGAGTTGCTTTAGCCGCCCACATTTGCTGGTTCATCGCCGGAGCTACCCAGACAGGAGATTTTGTTGCCAAAAACACCGTGCTGAGTAAATCATCTGCCAAACCATTCGCAAATTTAGCCAATGTGTCACAGCTTGCAGGTGCGACTAGTAATAAATCAGCCCAACGTGCTAATTCAATATGTCCCATACCCGCTTCAGCCGCAGGGTCTAGAAGTTCAGTATGAACAGGATTACCAGAAAGAGCCTGAAAAGTTAGTGGTGTAATAAATGCCTGAGCACCATGTGTCATCACCACTCGCACGTCAAAGCCATAATCTTTGAGGCGGCGGACTAAGATAGCACTTTTATAGGCAGCAATTCCGCCAGTAACAGCTAAAACAATGTTTTTATGAGGAATAACACTTAGATCAAAGCTCACGAACAGGATACCTTTCTGTTGCAGTGGCGCTCACAATAGCATTAAATACGCGCAGACCCAAGATTGATTGGGCAAACAAAATAAAATTTTAAGCGAATAATGCTGGGGAATATGAATACTTCTATTAAAAATTGGCCTGAACAAGAACGGCCAAGAGAACGGTTATTACAACAAGGTCCACAAAGTTTATCAGATGCTGAGCTACTCGCGATTTTTCTTCGCTCAGGTTCAAGGCAACATTCAGCAGTCGAGTTATCTCGTTTACTCATTCAGCACTTCGGTAATCTTAATGCCGTGTTTGATGCCTCATTTAGTGAGTTAACTCAATTTAATGGCATTGGGGCAACGAAATATTCACAATTACTGGCAGTCAAAGAACTTGGACGGCGTTATCTCGATCATCACTTCCAGACAAATAATATCAGCCTTCATTCATCAGATTTAGTTTTGGATTATCTGCGTTATGAATTAAAAGGCGAAAAACAAGAAGTCTTTGCTGTTTTGTGCCTAGATCCCGAATTAAGAAAGCTTCATTTTAAAAAGCTATTCTTTGGTTCAGTTCAGCATTGCGCAGTCTCGGTCAATCAAACCCTACGCTACGCCTTACAGCAACATGCTTGCCAGCTCGTTATTGCACACAATCATCCATTTGGTTCAGCGCAGCCTTCTTCCGAAGATATTGCCTTAACTCAGCAACTTGAACAGGCTTGTCAGCTTGTCGAAATTCGTTTGCTTGACCATTTTATTATCTCACCAGAAGGGAGCTTTTCCTTTGCTGAACAACAACTGCTCAACCCAGCAACAATATCATTTCAATGATATTGACAAAGTACCACTAAGCCTAGAAGATCAAAACAAAAATAGCGACGTTTAAAATAAAATGATTGTTCGGGAACAGCCTAGTATTTTCAAAGTTTTATTCTCTTGGCGAGGCACAATTTTACCCAAAATTTTGCCATCCCTAGGCGTTGTGATGCTGATCTCGGCAATCATTGGTGGAGTGGAGTACATCAATCTTTATCGCTTTCCAGAGATTCCTTTGGTTGGCTTCACGCTCATTGGTGTCGTACTTTCAATCTTCCTAGGATTTAAAAATACTGCGTGTTATGACCGTTGGTGGGAAGCTCGAAAATTATGGGGCGTTCTCATTGCAACTTCACGCCATTTTGACCGTGACTGCCGTATTTTAACTCAAGCTCGCCGTGAGCGCGTTATTCAACATGTGATTGTTTTTGCTAATGTATTGCGTGACCGTTTACGTCGTCAGACGGCGAACCCAACTGAGTTGATTCAAACCAGTGGTATGAGTCAGCAAGCTCTCACTCAACTCTACCAACAAAATAATGCCCCTCAGTACACGCTCAGTCTCATTCACTGGGAATTGTTGCAGGCACTTAAAGAAGGCGAAATTTCTGACATCATTTATGCACAAATGAATAAGAATGTTGCCGACTTAAGCGTCGTACAAACTGGCTGTGACCGAATTGCCAATACACCTATTCCATTTGCTTATTCAGTTTTACTTAATCGCACAGTCTATTTTTTCTGTTTTATGTTGCCGTTTAGTCTGGGGTCATTGCTTGGATTAGCAACACCTTTACTCGTCGGAATTTTGGCATACACATTTTTAGGTCTGGATGCGCTAAGCTCTGAAATTGAAGAGCCTTTCGGTACGCAAAGTAATGACTTACCGCTAGATGCTATGGTGCGTAGTATCGAGATTGAGCTATTAGGGACGCTCGGTAAACCTACTCCACCACCCATTCAAGCTCAAGATAACAACTTACTCTGAGCTCGATTAAAGAAAACGTTCCCAAATCCCATGCTGCTTATCAGTGGGTTTAGGCGTATTTCCTAGTTTAATCCATGGCATATTTTCACCATGAAAATCACTGCCAATTGAAACTGCCAACTGATATTGTTCAATCATTCGATCAATCATTTGGCGAGTAGATAGAGGTTCCATTGGTGGAGGTAACTCAATTGCATCTCCACCTGATGTCGCGAATAATTCAATTAAATAACGAACGTTAGTTGCAGATAAATCATAACGGGTCGGATGTGCTAATACTGCGAAGCCTTTACTTTGATGAATCACATCAATTGTTTCTTTTAATCCTAATCCCTCAAACTTTACAAAAGCACGTTTTCCTTCTTTTAAGAAACGATCAAATGCTTGTTGAGGACGAGTCACGACATTTTTCTCGACCAATGTTTTAGCAATATGAGTTCTTGTTACCCTATCCGGCTGATTTTCTACTTTGGCAAGAACATCATCATAAATCTGAAAACCAATACATTTTTCTAATAGCTCACAAATCACTTTAGCTCTTTGCGCTCTAATTCTTTTTTGTTGTTCTAATGCTTCTAGAATTGGTGCTTCATCTTGCATATTTAAAGCAACAATATGTACACCATAACTCTTCTTAGTGGTTGGGCGCGACCATTGACTAGAAATCTCTGCACCAGAAATAATATTTAAATCATGACTTTGTGCAGCATTTTTTGCACGCTGCAACCCATCCATTGTATCGTGGTCAGTCAAAGCCAACGTATGCAAGTTCACATCTATAGCAGCTTGCACCAGTAATTCCGGAGACAAAGTTCCATCAGAAATATTGCTATGTGTATGTAAATCTATGCCTTGCATCTTTTATACTATGCCATTCGCCAAACCTGATCAGATACTCTAACATGAAAGCACTTCTGGACTTTGTTCCATTAATTATTTTCTTCTATTTATATAAAACAGTTGATCCAACTGACACCCAGCATCCTTTACTGAAACTGATCGGGTCTGCTGGTGGTGCCGATAATAATAATATTCTTGTAGCGACGACTGGCTTAATTATTTCAATGCTTGTGGTATATGGTGCCTTATTCGTTTTCCAAAAATTCCGTCTTGATAAACAACAGTGGTTTGTATTGTTTATGACTGTCATTTTTGGTGGCATCACCCTCATGTTAAGTGACGACTTCTATATTCGTCTTAAAGCTGCGATTTTAAATTTAGTTTTTGCAGGTGCATTCTTGGTTTCACCTTGGTTTGGTAAAGACCGTAAACCACTCATTCAACGCTTATTTGATCCGATTTTAGATTTGAGTGAAAAAGGTTGGAAAAACCTCAATTTTGCTTGGGCTGCGATGTTTGTTGTGATGTCTTGTCTGCATGTATTCTTCGCATTTTTATTTCACGGTGGAAAATATTGGGGCGAATTTACTGCATTTGGTGACATGATCGTGATGTTTTCATTTATCATTATTCAGTTCATTATTTTACGCAAACATTTTAAGTCACCAGACGCTTAAAGTGCTTCCAGATTGATTATAGAGATACGATTACATGCCTTTTTTTGTTCTAAGCTGTACCGATAACGAAGGAACTTTAGAAAAACGCTTGGCAGTACGCCCTCAGCATATCGAACGCTTACAAAAACTCGATGATGAAGGCCGCCTTGTTACAGCGGGTGCTATGCCAAAAGATCCTAATGATCCGCAAGCAGGCTTCTATGGTAGCACCATGATTGTTGAATTCGACAGTCGCGAAGCATTAGATGAATGGTTAAAAGAAGAACCATTTCTTAAAGAAGGCATTTATGCTCACGTTGATGTAAAACCGTTTAATAAAGCATTTCCAAAAGGGTAATCGCATGCAGCTTGCAATCAAAAGCTTTCTTGGCTTGTGTTTGATATGTTCAACTGCTGGAGCAGTTGAACCTGCTGCGACACCAGCAACTCCTTCCCCAAGTGCGCCTTCAACTCAAGCCGCTAAACCAGCTCCAACATCTACAACTGGAGTCAAAACAGTAGCGACGACGGCACCAACTGCAACACAACCACTTACAGCAGAACAGCTCGCAAAGAACAAGCAACAGCAAGACGCAAAAATCAAAGCCTTAGTCCAAGATCAAGCATCTCGCTTAAAACAGCTAGAACATGCCAACCTTGAAGCGCTAGCCCAGAACCAAGAGTTACAGCTAAAAAATGATAATCTCTCTGTTCAGGTTCAAGTCTTACAAAGCGAACGAAGTGCGCAAATGTTTTTATATGGCGCTGTTACCTTAGCAGGCGGTGTATTGCTAGGTTTCTTTATTGCTAGTTATATTCATACAAAACGTCGACGCCAGTGGTAATACCAAGCGATCTATTAAATTCAATGAACGTATCAAACCGTATCCAAACAGCAGAGCTGGACTGGGAATTTATCGATGGTATCGAGATTCCCATTTCTAAACAATTTGGTGATGTCTACTTCTCTAAAGATAATGGCCTACTTGAAACACGACATGTTTTTCTAAATGGTAACGACTTATCAGAACGATTAGCCAATCTAAAAGATTTTGAATATTTCAGTGTAGGAGAAACCGGTTTTGGTACAGGTTTAAATATTCTTGCACTCTGGCAACTTTGGCAGCAAGTTCGTCCTAATAATCAAAGCCATTTACACGCAATTAGCGTAGAAAAATTTCCATTAAGTAAAGCTGATCTTATTCGCGCTTTAAATGTCTGGGATGAACTTAAACCGCTTGCAGAGCAGTTAATTGAACAATATCCCCTGCCTATTGCTGGATGTCATCGTTTAACTTTTCCTAAAGAACGTTTTAGCATCGATTTATGGCTTGGAGATGCGCAAGAAATTTTCCCAAGCATGGCTAAAACTAAAGCTGTGAATGCCTGGTTTTTAGATGGCTTTGCACCGTCTTGCAACCCAGACATGTGGGAACAAAATGTTTTAAACAATATTGTCCGTCTTTCAGGTTATGGCACTACATTTGCCTCTTTTAGTGTTGCTGGCATTCTAAAACGTGGACTAAAAGCACATGGTATTGATATTTCTCGTCCACGTGGTTTTGGCCATAAACGAGAAATGCTCAAAGCAGTCTGGAATCTGCCTGAATCTGATGAAGGTTCCACAGAATTAGGGCAGACTCACACATTGGCTACAGAGCAACAGCATATTGCGATTATAGGGGCTGGTGTAGCAGGTTTAAGTACGGCGTGGGCATTTGCAACACGTGGCCACCAAGTGACCTTATACGAGCAAAACAATGCATTATCGGGTGCCTCTGGAAACCCTTTGGCATTACTTAATCCGAAACTATGCCCAATTGAACAAAGTCATGAACATCTCATGACCTTAAGTTGGCAACATGCTTTAAATTTTTATAAAAATTTTAATGCATTCCGTCCACTTCAAATTCAACAAATTGCATTGAAAAATGCAGAAGAACTTCTCGATTTGGTAAATCAGTATCCAGCTCAAGTTGTTACTAACTCAGCGAACTCACTTGAAACTGATTACTCAAGCATATTGCTAACTGAGGCTGGCTCCGTCTCACCACATCAATTACGTGATGAAATTTTGCAGCATCCATGTATCAATCTCAAAATTGCCCATGTCACAGCACTTGTTTCTTCTGAAAATAAAGTTCAATTGCAAACCAATAATCAAGTTATTGCAGAAGCAGATCATGTCGTTGTGTGCTGTGCTCGAGAAAGTGCTGCTTTATTTGACAGCTATCCGCAGTTAAAACCAATACGTGGACAAGTGAGCTGGGTTGATAATACGTTTGCCCCTTTACCTTTAAATGAAGCGTATAGCTATGGCGGCTATTGCATTCAACTTGATGCTTCACAGATGATTTTGGGTGCGTCTTTCTACCCAAATCGTGAAGACCAAGATGTACTTCCCGAAGACCATGTGCATAACTTTGAATTAATCCACAGTGTATTCCCTGAATATGCTGAAAAGTTACCATCACCTTCGGCATGGCAAGGACGTGCATCTATACGGGCACAAAGCTTGGATTATTTTCCTCTGGTTGGAAAAATGCAGGACAATAGCCGAATTGCTACTTTTGCTGGGCTTGGCTCTAAAGGCTTCTTATTTGCCCCTCTGTGCAGTGAAATCTTAGTTGCTCAAATATTAGGTGAAGCTTGTCCAGTACCAGACTGCTTATTACAAAAATTGAATCCTCAACGGTTCCAAAAGAAAGTGAAACCTAAAAAGCCTTATTTTAAACCGTAATAATTCACTTCAATAAAAAAGCACCCGAAGGTGCTTTTTTTTATGCGCCTTGCTCTAGAGGCAAGCCAGCATCACGAGCTGCACGTGTCCCGCCCATCAGCACGACATATTCACGCGAGGCATCCAATCCTTCTAGTTTCTCAGCTGCACGAGGAGCTTTGCTACCACCACCACATAAAATATAAATCGGCTGACCCGCAGAGACCTGGTTCAAAATATCAGCATTCAAATCATTAATTGGGCGATTCACCGCACCTTTAACATGCCCTTCTGCATAAGCATTAGTATCACGGACATCCCAGATAACAGCATTTTCTGGGAATTCAAATGTTGTAATTTCTTGTTTACGGATCATTGTGCACTCCTTTGATGTAAACAACACTTGGCAAATGAAGAAAACCCTCTTAGCATCTCAAATATTCTTTCACTTTGTAAAGGTCTAAACTATGCCTTCTTTCGATATTGTCTCTGAATTAGAGTTATTTGAAGTTAATCATGCTGTACAAAACACACAAAAAGAGATTGCAACACGCTTTGACTTCCGTGGTCACGATGTTTCTATCGAATTAAATGAAAAAAATAAAGAAATCAAAATCAGTACCGAAAGTGATTTCCAGTGTGAACAAGTTTATAACATGTTAGAAAATCATTTTTATAAACGTAAAATTGATGTTCAAGCACTTGATCCACAAAAAGCTGCGGCTTCTGGCAAAAACTTTGTACAAGTCATTAAACTTAAAGATGGTCTTGACTCTGATACTGCAAAAAAAATTAATAAAGCCATTAAAGAAAGTGGCGTTAAAGTGCAATCTTCTATTCAAGGCGACAAAATTCGTGTGACTGATAAAAAGCGTGACACCTTACAACAAGTCATGACTTTTTTACGTGAACAACAATTCGGTGTGCCATTACAGTTTAATAACTTTAAAGATTAATATCTTGTCGGCCATTTAAAGCTAAGGTAATCCCATGTCTCAATCCAATCGTCTATCAAAACTGGTAAAAGCAACTTCAAAATTCCCTAAAGGCATTCGGAGCACGCTTTGGAGCAAGGCATTTGGTCGTATCGTACCAATGGTGGGTACAGCAAATATCCGCTATCTGGAAGTAGACTCAAACCACGTTACTGTCCGTTTAGATAACCAAAAAAATATGCAGAATCATATTAAAGGCGTCCATGCTGCGGCTATGGCGCTTTTAGCAGAAACTGCAACAGGTTTTCTAACTGGTTTACATATTCCTGATAATCGTATTTTATTAATCAAATCATTACATGTAGATTATTTAAAAGTGGTTGAAGGCGGTTTGACTGCTACAGCGACATTGTCTGCTGAACAACAAAAGTTTATTGCAGATAATGAGAAAGGTGAACTTGTGATTCCTGTTACTGTGATTGATGACGCAGGCAACGAACCAATTCAATGCCAAATGCTCTGGGCATGGTTACCTAAACGTAAGAAATAATAACTAATCTAAAGTATTTTTAGACGGTTATTTACCTCAAGATATAAAACTAATATTTTGTATCTTGAGGTTAAAAATGAAAAAAATATTAATTCTTTCCTCTTTATTTACCAGTTTAATATTTACAACAATAACGGCTCACGCGACTGAACCCAGCATTAAAACCAGTAAAGCAACTTCGGCTAAATCAGAAGCTATTGATAAAGTAAATGCTCAAAACAAAAGAATAGTGACCGACTTTTATGAAGGTGTCTTTTTAAAACATAAAGTCAAAGAATATGCAGACCGCTATATTGGTCAACAATACATTCAGCACAATCCTAATGTTCCAGATGGGAAAGCACCTTTCGTTAATTTCTTCACTGAAAAATTCCAAAAGAATCCGCAAGCTAAAAATGAGATTAAACGTGCGATTGCTGAAGGCAATCTTGTCGTTTTACATGTCCATTCGACTGAAAATGAAAAAGATCGAGGAAGAGCAATTGTTGATATATTCCGTGTTGAAAATGGAAAAATCGTAGAGCATTGGGATGTGATACAAAATATTCCTGAGAAAAGCAAAAATACAAATACGATGTTTTAATTTCTAAAAACTCATTTTTCTTTTGAATAAAGATTAAAGCCTGAATACTAATATTCAGGCTTTCTGATTCTTATTGAGTTTCCAAAAACTTTTGTTTCGCTTCTTCAGGTATTTGACGCTTATTACCTTTTACATCTACTGCTACAAAGGTAAAGACTCCTTCAGTAATGCGTATTGGTTCACGAGAGTCATCATGACTATCCCAAACTTCAATTTGCATCTGAATAGAAGTATTTCCAACTTTTAAGATCTTGGTATAGCAGCTAATGACAAAGCCAACTTTTACCGGAACCAAAAAGGTCATTTGATTAATAGAAATCGTAGCACAGCGACCACGACTGAAACGTTCTGCGTGAATTGCTCCAGCCAAGTCCATTTGTGACACAATCCATCCACCAAATACATCACCGCTCCAGTTTGTATCTGCTGGCATGGCAATCGTTTGTAAGGATAAAATTCCTTCTGGTTTGGTATAAGCTTCTGACACCTTAGCTCCCGAAATTCGTTTGAAGTTGTTGATCGAGCCACTGTTGCAGTTCAGGCGCACGTAATGCACCGCTAATACGCGCGACCTCTGTCGTTTTATTCATTAAGACAAGTGTCGGAATACTTCTCACATGAAAAGCTTGGCTCAAGCGAGGAGATTCTTCGGTATCAATCTTGGCAAAGATAACGCCTGGATTCTGTTTTGCGACCTGCGCAAAATGTGGAGCCATCATTTTACAAGGTCCACACCATTCTGCCCATAAGTCTATAAGAATAGGTAGATCACTATTCGTGATGTAGTTACTAAAATTTTGCTCATTTAGCTCAATAGGTGCAAGCGGTAGTAATGGCTGATGACATTGCCCACAGCTTGGTTGCTCCGGAAGTTTTTCTTCCGGAACTCGGTTTTTAGCACCACACGATGCACATACAATAATCATTTACATCACTCCTATATGCTGATGTAAAAATTCTAATTGGGTTGTCACTGCTTTTTCAAACCATGAACCGTGATAGATATCAAAATGTTTCATATCCCATTCATGATAACTCACAAAAGGCGCAATATTTGTCGCAGCTTCACGGCTTGACTCAATAGGAATAAGTGAATCTTTTTGAGCAGCAATAAATAAAACAGGAATATTAATCTGGCGCACAACTTGGATTGGACGGTATCGCATCAGATTAAAAAAGACACGAGCAGGAACTTCCCCACTCCAATAATAGTCAGGATTCACAATCGATAAATAGCCATAATAACTATCTGCAGTAGGCATAAAGCATAGGTTATGTTGATCAACAACAGGTAATCTCTTTGGATTAAGCCCCATCTTTGATCCCATATAATCCTGACTCGATAACTTTAATGCTTGAGGATAACGCTGCAAAGGATAGAGCTTGGCAGTTTCAGCGCCATCTACATAAGGAATTTGCACTAAAACCGCTTGAATATTCTTTAACTCAGAAGCTAGGCTTAGTGCATATCCCCCACTTAAAGAAGTTCCCCAAAGCACAATCCTTCGGTTATCTACAAGTTTACAAGTCGAAACATACTGAATCACTGTCTTCCAATCTTCTAATTGTGAGTTGATGGAGACCATTTCTCTAGGCTTGCCAGTACTACCGCCCCAATATCTGTAATCAAATAAAATAACAGCGTAACCTGCTTGTGCAAATCGCTGGGCATACTGAATAAGTTTAAATTGACGCAATCCGGCAAAACCATGCGCCATGATAATTACCGCAGATTTATTATTTGTTTTTGGAATATAAAAGTCAGCTGCGATCATTTCCTGATCACATGGAACATATAAAGGCTCAACCGTATAAGCGTGCATATGTGCTCCGTGGCATTATGGTCGAAGTAATGAATTTACAAAAAACATCCTGATCGCCTTTTAAAAATCTAGAGCTGTTCTATGACATAAGTTTTATCTATGTAGGAACAACGTTTTAGTGTCTTGTATCTCAGGTTAAGCTTAATGCTATGATACAGCATAAGAGGTTTTGTTAAATTTTGGAGTGACGAAATGTCAGATAATGTTGGTTTCGCAGGTCAAATTGGTCCAGAACACGTTGGCCAAGTTGTAGAAAAAGGATTTAAATCTATTATTAATAACCGACCAGATATGGAAGGCGGCCCAGAACAACCTACAAGCGCTCAGATTGAAGAAGCAGCACGTCAAGTAGGCTTAGACTATGTTTATCAACCTGTTGTAGCTGGACAAATTACTGAACTAGATGTACGTACTTTTGCTAATCATTATAATGAATTGCCAAAACCTGTGCTGATGTTCTGCCGCACAGGAAACCGTTCAAATAATCTATATCAATTAGCAAAACAAATGGATTTGTTAGACGACTAAGTTTAAAAAATTGGTACTCTTTAAAACCCTATTTTCTTCTTTAAAGTAGGGTTTTTTGATAAATTATTTTGCATATCTCTGCACGAACTCAACAGAACTAAAAATAATATTAATTTAGAATATTTATATCTTTTGATTCATTTATTAATTTTCTATGAATAAATTTATTTTCGTTCTTTTAAGCTGTTTAATCGTTAGCGCATGCTCCTCAATGCAAGTAAAACCTACTGTCGGAGTAACGATGGGTACACGCATTTAATCAGTTACTCCGCCTATAAATATCATGAGCAACCTTATGAAATATATGTTATTTTATAAATCTAAAAAATTATTTTAAATAACTTATCATTTTAATGGGGATAATCATGAAACTTACTCAAGGAGTATGTGGAGTTACTTTGGCTGCTTTTTTGACAGCTTGTGGTGGGGGTGGCAATGATGGCTACTATAATCAAAATTCAAATTCTGGTTCTACAACAACACCAACCACTCCATCACCAGATCAGGAGTTAGCGACCTCAGTTTTAAATAATGTAAAACAAGAAGGTAAATATCTATTTGGTGCCTATGATCTTAACGACGAAAAGTTATCAAAAGGTTATATTGATCATGCACTAGATACCTTCGCTCAAGGACCACTTAAGTTAACCTTAGACATTCGAAAAGTAGATCTTACTAAGTACTCCGACCACTATCGAGATAAATGTTTTATCAAGAGTACTACAGACTACCGCGCCTGCTATGTATTTAAAGGGGAAGAAATTAAAACTTTACTCACTGGTTATAATGATTGGGATTTTGATATTACAGCAGACGACTTGAAGAACATTAAACTGGCAAACGACAATATATCTCCGAACTTACAGGACTATCAATCAAATACCAGAATTTATATTTTTGAAAATGAAAATAATGATAAAAACTTTCAAGATGTAACTATTACAGGTGCGTTTGCTTATCCTTTCCAACAGTCATGGGGACTTGAACAAACCAAGCAAAAAAGATTCGTATTAATTAATGCTGCCACAAGTGATTATAAAATTACGACAACCGCTCTAGTTCAAGATCCAGAGACTGGCCAACCAACTGAAAAAGAAGTAACCACGGGTGCAATGAGTGTCTATAAAGATAATACATCAATTGATGGTGATCTCTATGTAGTTCAAGGTGGTTCTGGTTTCAACGTACTCATTAATGACAATCCTAATGTCCCTTTTGCAGAGCCAATTTCATTTGTTGTGAACTCAACTCCTGGTAATACGAACAATGCGACATATAAAGTAATGGCTAATAATCACCAAATATTGAGCCTACCAAGTATTACTAGCCTTGAAGGAAGCCGAGTTGAAAATGAATCACCAACAACGAATGCACAGAAATTTAATGGTAGTATTTATTTAGAAGGACAAAATATTTTTACTTTCAAACAAAGCTTGAATGGAACTACATTAGACTTTAAGCATGTTATTAATGGGTTAAGCATTGAAGGTCAGTCTATTAATCAAAATGGGACTGTTTCAACAACCCTAAAAACACCTTTCATGCAAAAATTTACATTTTAAAGCTAAATAATTAGGATGAAACCCTCTGTTCAAGAGGGTTTTTCTATATATTCTAAATATCTATTAAAATAGCTTAATGACAATGTTCGATATTATTATCATTGGCGCAGGTACTGCTGGTATTAGCGCATACAAAGAAGCCGTTAAACATACCAACAATATTTTAATTATAAATGATGGACCATGGGATACCACTTGTGCCCGTGTAGGCTGTATGCCAAGTAAAGTTCTCATCTCTACAGCAAACCGTATGTTTGACATTCAAAATGCTCAAGAGGTTGCTTTAGATGTATCTGCAAATATTAATACTGATCAAGTGATGCAGCATGTACAAACTCTACGTGACAGATTTACACAAGCAACTTTAAAAGATGTAGATCAATGGCCGACTGAGCATAAAATTTGTGGCAAAGCATATTTTATTGATGCACAAACTGTAGAAGTTAACGGAAAACGGTATAAATCAAAAAGTTTTATTCTGGCTGTTGGTTCAACTCCTAATTATGATCAAACTTGGAAGCAAGAATTAGGAAACCGGCTTATAACGACAGACCAAATATTTGAGTTAAAAACACTTCCTAAATCTATTGCTGTAATTGGTAGCGGTGTAATCGCTCTTGAGATCGCACAAGCTATGCATCGCCTAGGTGTAGAAACAACAATCTTCGCTCGCAGTAAACGAATTGGAATCCTAACTAGTTCTAGACTTCAACAGCTTGCTCAAAAAGAGCTAGGAAAAGAATTAACAATTCTATTCGAGACTTTACCGAGTGAAGTTAAATGCAGTCAGGAAAACGCTGTATTAACTTACCAATTTGATGAAACAGAGAAAACTCTCGAAGTTGAATATGTTTTAGCTGCAACCGGCCGTACAAGTTTAATTGATACTTTAAAACTAGAAAATATTGATAATTCATTCAAAGATATTAAGTTATTACCTGTAAATGCTAAAACTAAGCAGCTAGATACATATCCAATTTTTGTTGTCGGTGACGCTTACACCTCAACACCACTACAGCATGAAGCAGCTCATGAAGGTAAAAAAGTTGTTTATAACTGCTTAAATTATCCGCAGGTAAACTCAGTTAAGACACTTACTCCATTAGGAATTGTCTTTAGTCATCCTGAAATGGCGATCGTAGGTCAAAGTTATAAGCAATTAAAAGATGAAGGTATAGATTTTATTACAGGCGAAGCCTCTTATGAACGACAAGGAAGAGCTATAGTTCTTGGAAAAAATAAAGGTGCTATTGAAGTTTATATAGAACGAAAAAGCCAAAAGCTTCTAGGTGCTGAGCTATTTACAGAAGCAACTGAACATATGGCCCATTTATTAAGCTGGATAATCGGTGAAGAATTAACGCTAAATGATATTCTGGAGAAACCCTTTTATCATCCGACTTTAGAAGAAGGTCTTCGCACTGCTCTAAAGCATGCGCGTAGACAACTGAAATAATCGATTTTAGAAGAGCTCTTTATTAATAAAAATTGGCTCTTCTCTACTTCACATTGCTTTAATTAATTCATTTGATGGGAAATAACCGCAATTAATGAAGCATTCTTTTCAGATGAACTAGTATATATCCATGTCTCTAAAGGCTTCCCATTTTTAGAAATAATATAATTTGTTGTGGTCAAATTCTTATCTTTATATACTTCTTTTTTATAAGTTAGGCCCGTAGATTCTGGAGGTAGCCAGCTTTCTAAATTCTTCTGAATTTCAGTTGAATTTCCTTTATTTATAAATAATGAACATACGCCATTATTGAGTTGAGTAATAACAAATTTTCCTTCAGAGGAACTTATCATCCATGCATGACCATTATAATCTTTTAAAAAATGTGCAGCATATTCATTAGGCATTTGGATAAACCCCATATTTTTTGCTTGTTTATTTATTAATTCAGGATTTCCTCTAGAACTTACACAAATATTTAAAAAGGCTTTTGTACTATACAAACTTTTCACAGTTTCATTAGCATATATAGAACTACAACTGAGTGTTATAGCCAATATAAAGGAAAATATTTTAAATTCTGAAAATTTCATTATTAATACTCTTGTTATCATTTTAAATAATGTGATTTATATCACAATTCATTCTAAAGTTAGTCGGGGATTTAGATTTTTTTATCACAATAAAAAAACACCCCCATTCGTTAGAACGGGGGTGTTTAGAATAATGAGCTGGCGATGACTTACTCTCACATGGGTAACCCCACACTACCATCAGCGCTAAGAGGTTTCACTTCTGAGTTCGGGAAGGGATCAGGTGGTTCACTCTTGCTATGGTCGCCAGCACAAC
>NZ_JAFBJL010000004.1:0-372239 GCF_016809775.1 Acinetobacter sp. C13 | reverse complement strand
TTTTAAAACTTATCTCTCAAACCAACTTATCATCAAATTCATCACTTAAAGCAATCAACCTAATCACAAGTAACTGTTTTTCAACAAGTTTCTATCTGCATCACCGCCGATGGATGTGCATTATAGACCATCTCATCCCCTTTGCAACCCTTTTTTTAAATCAATATCATCAACTGGATACTTTTTAAGCTTTTTAGCATTTTATCTATATTATTTGATCAATTTTACATTGATAATAGGTTATCAATTTTGTATTAAAACATATCTCCACCCAACTGCACATTTAAGTATTAGCCTGGCTGGCGGTTAAGGAATTATATGAATTATTCTAATTTAATTTTACTAAGCGTATTATCTGTAGGTGTTTGTACCTCTCTATATGCTCAAGAAAATACGATAAGTGAATCTTCTGATGCTAGCTCATTAGAAGAAACAGCACCGACTCATACGCGCTCACAAATTATTAAAGATTTAAAAAATATTAAAGTTAAAGATTTAAAAATTAATGCGAATGCAGCACAACCAGATCCTGTAAAAGACCCATTACAATCATTAAATCGTCCAATTTACTCATTTAACGACATGTTGGATCGAAATTTTTTACGCCCAGTTGCTGTGCAATATAGAGAAAAGACTCCAGAAGATGTCCGTGGTTCTTATCGTCAGTTCCGTAAAAATCTTGGAGAACCTTGGAATGCTGTTAACCAGCTTATTCAAGGTCGCCCTGGTCGTGCGGCAAAAACCCTAGGTCGCTTTACAATTAATACATTAACGACTCTTGGTTTAGCTGACCCTGCCAGCCGTTTAGGTTTACCGACGGAAGAAGAGAATTTTGGTGTAACTCTCGGTTACTATGGTGTTCCTTCTGGCCCATTCCTGATGTTGCCTTTTTTCGGTCCAAGTACCTTACGTGATGGTTTTGGTTTAGCAGTAGATGCCCAAGCACGTCCACAGAAATATGTTATGGATGATCAAGATGGTCTTTATTGGTCAAGTAATATGTTACAAGCGGTTGATACGCGCGCTCAATATCTGGATCTAGATCAGACCTTACAAGGTGATCAATACGCCATGATTCGAGACTTATATCTCCAACGTAAAGCATTCCAAATTGCAGAGAAAAAGGGCGACTCAGCTGATGTATCTTTCATTGATGATGATTCAGAAGACACGCCAGATGACAATCAAAACCCTTAAAAGATGAAATCAAGGTATTGCTTGGATTAAGAGTTCGGCAATACCTTGATTTTGATCATACATACTCTATGATGAATAAAGTGATCATATAAAAGGACTACCATCTCTTCTATGTATTTTATTAAACCGACACGCTCTATCCCTTATTTAGAGCAAGCTTTGGATAAACTGCCAGGCTTACAAGTCATTAACATAGATGATTTAGATTTATATGATCCAACCATCATTGCAATAGCAGATGTACAAGATTTCCTTACATATAAATGGAATTTACCAACGATTGTCATTGCTTTTGAACATGAAGGTAGCGCTTTAGCTCAAGCTTGGGAAGCGGGTGCTCTTGCAGGTTGGGTATGGAATCAACTACCTAATGATTTAAATAAAGCATTATCAAGAATCGATGCTCAATATAAACGCAACCAAGATAGTCGTGATTTACCTTCAGCTGCTGAACTACAAAAAAGACTATTGCCTAATCCAATTGATTTATTAAATTATGAAGTTGAAACTTTCTTTCAGCCTTCAGCTTATCTTTCTGGTGATTGGTATGACTACTGGAAATTAAATGATAAGGAAGTTTTATTCTATCTTGCCGATGTTTCAGGACATGGTGTAACTAGCAGCTTATTAACATCTTGGATGGCAGCTTTCCATGGTCGCTCTAAAACACCAAGACAATTAATAAAAAAATTAAATGGAATGTTGGTTCAAGAAAATATTGAAAAACACATTACAATTGTAGTTGGTATTTTAAACCTTGAAACACATACGCTTCGCTGGTCAAGTGCCGGACACTACCCTCCTCCTATCATTTTTGAACCTAATCAAGCTCCCAAAATTCTAACAACAAGTAGCTTCCCATTAGGCTTGACTGATGAACTCGAAGTTGAAGAGCATGTTTGTACATTAAACCACCAAGCACGCTTCATTGTTTGCTCAGATGGGGCCCTTGAACCTTTTGATGGCGGCTTAAATGATCAGTTCCAACAATTGGTTCATCATTTGCAAAATCAATCATTCCAAGCACCCGATCATGTGGCTGATGACATTGCCATCTTCAGTCTTTGTCGAATGAATTAATTTACGAATCAATTAATTACATAATATACGACTTAAGGACTCTTGAGTCTGCGATGGCACTATGTGATAATTTTTCTATCCTTCTCTGAAAATGGCATTTATATGTCAACAGGTCATGTTGAATATGCAAGTTTAAATGGAACGCATATTTTCAAACTTATTGGTGAAGTGCGAGCCCATTCTTGTATAAGTCTAGACAAACTTTTAAACAGAATTGAACAGCAAGAGAATGTTGTTGGTGCAATCGTTGATTTAACCCAAACAACATTTATTGATAGTACGGTGTTAGGCATCCTGGCTAAGCTAGGTTTAAAGCTTAAACAAACTCATCATATTCAAGCTGTGATGCTATCTACCAATCCAGATATCACAACCTTAGCCAACAGTATGGGGCTAGGGCAGGTTTTTGTCATTTTGAATTACTGTGGCGATCCTAACGTTTGCACATTAACGTTAACTGATGAACAGATCACTCATAATGCAATGCTAAGAACAGTTCTGGATGCACATAAGACATTGATGAAACTCAATGCAAACAATCAGAACATGTTTGAGCCACTTGTGAAGCAGTTACAGAAAGAACAAGATACGCTTGAACAGGTATCAGATAAGCAAAATGCCTGACTTTAATCATTAAGCCGGATTATTAGAATATGACCCTTATTTCTGTTGCTCAAATGAACTCTCAAGATGATATTGAAAATAATTTTCAAGTCATAGAGTCGTTGATTCAACAAAGTAAGGCGCAAAATGCTAGCCTGATTGTTTTCCCTGAAAACTTTGTATGTTTTGCTGCTGGAAAACAACGCGAAACAGCTGAGCAATTTGAGTCTATTCAACAACGGCTTGAGAAACTAGCACATCAATATCAAATCTGGATTGTGGCCGGTACCTTACCATGTCCATTTCGTCCAGATGGATCTACCATTCAAGATGGTCGAGTCAGGACGGTTAGTCTTTGTATTAGCCCTGAGCGTACAGAAGCACGTTATGACAAGATCCATTTATTTGATGTACAAGTGGGTGATGCTGTCGGTGGTTATCAAGAGTCTCGTTTCTTTGAACCTGGAACAGACGTAGTAGTCACATCTACCCCTTTTGGCAATATTGGCTTAATGGTATGTTATGACTTACGTTTTCCAGAGCTTGCTCTAACTCTGAGACAACAAGGCGCTCATATTCTTACTGCTCCTGCTGCGTTTACCTATACAACTGGACAAATGCACTGGCAGCTTTTGCTACAGGCTCGGGCAATGGATAGCCAATGTTATGTTTTAGGCGCAGCACAACAGGGCTGGCATGGTGAAAAACGACAAACCTGGGGACACTCTGGGGCAACAGATAGTCGTGGCCAAATTTTAAGTATGATTGGATATGAAGGGAGTGGTTTAATCACTGTACCCTTTGATTTAACAGCACAAGAACTCGTCCGCTCTTCAATGCCTCTGATGACTCACCGTAAATTGATTCATTATTAAAAGTTTAATTATTCATGTGGAAATACTTATTTAGCATTTTTTGCTTGGGGACAAATATTCATTGTTATGCTGAGTTTGGGACAACGAATTATTTCGTTTCACCAACGGCACAGCTCAAATCAGATATTCTTCCCTCCACTCCTAAAGATATTCCTTTGCCTGCATTTGGCCAGAGAATCATTGGATGGGGAACGGGTGCAGAAGGCGCAAGACAACGTTTAGAAAATATTCAGCCAGCAGATGTTTCTATGATTAAAAAACAAGGAACAACGCTTGAAATGATTACCGCATGGCAAGATTTTTATGAACAAGAGCAACAACGCAATGCAAATAATCCTACCGCCAAATATCGTGCGCGTTTAATGAAAAAAATTGCAGATCTGTGGTAGATAATTTTATCTAAAATATTTTTATCTTATGGAATAATTGGATTAATTATTCCATTTTTTATGTCTCTTAATTTACTTTATTCATAACCTATTCTTATGAACATTTAAGAAACTGAATAGAACGCGATATACTACAAAAGCAATATGAGTTTCTTTGAGGAATATATGGACCAAGACTGTCAAAACTTAAAGCTTGAGAATCAATTATGTTTCCTCATTTATTCAACAAATTTAGCGCTTAATCAACTCTACAGAAAACTTCTCGCGCCTTTGGGGCTTACCTATCCCCAATATTTAGTGATGTTAGTCTTGTGGGAACAGGATGAAGTGACTGTTTCAGAAATTGGCAACAAACTTTTTTTAGAATCATCCACTCTCACTCCTATCTTGAAAAAGTTAGAAGCCCTGCATTTGCTTCATCGTACCCGCTCAACTCAAGACGAGAGACAAGTGATTATTACACTTAGCGATGAAGGAAAAAAATTAAAAGATCAAGCATTGGATATTCCCGCAGGCGTACTAGAAGCAAGTTCATGTAACATGACAACACTATTAGGCTTGAAAGATCAACTTACCAAACTCCGTACAAACCTAGTTAAATAAACAGCAATTTTTTCAAAAAATATACTTGTCAAAATAATTAAGTCGTGTACGATATATTTGTATTCAATTTATTTTAGGAATAAAAACGATGTCATTAGAAAAAGTTGTTTATCGTGCAAAAGCTAAAGCAACCGGTGGTCGTGATGGCCGCGCAACTTCATCTGACGGTGTATTAGATGTACAACTTGGCGTACCTAAAGAAATGGGTGGCGCTGGTGGTGCCGTAACAAATCCTGAGCAATTATTTGCAGCTGGCTATTCAGCATGCTTTTTAGGCGCTTTAAAATTTGTTGCAAACCGCGATAAATTTAATATTAGTAAAGATGCTTACGTAGAAGGTGAAGTAGGTATTGGTCCAATTCCTACAGGTTTTAGCATCGAAGTAACTTTAAATGTTTACTTAGTGGGTATGGACCGTGAAGAAGCTGAAAAATTAGTTGCAGCAGCTCATATTGTTTGCCCATATTCAAATGCAACTCGCGGCAATATTGATGTGACTTTTAATATTGTGACTGAATAAGTTTTATTATTAAAAATGCCCGAATCATATCGGGCATTTTTAATTGTATGCTACAAATTATACTTCGCTTGCTTCATTGGTTACTCGAAGTACTTCCTCAAGTGTCGTTTTACCTGCGAGTACTTTACGCAGACCATCATCACGAATAGAACCTGAATACTCACGAGCATGATTTTCTAATTCATATTCAGCCGCATTACCATGAATGAGACGGCGCATCGGTTCATCAACTGGTACAATTTCATAAATGGCTGTACGTCCATTAAAGCCTAAATGAGAGCAATGATCGCAGCCTTTGGCTTCAGGTAACTGCAACAATGGTTCATTATGAATATGTTGAAAAACCTGTTTCTCAAAAGTATCGGCTTCACGCCATGTCATACAATGTGGACATAAAGTACGAACCAAACGTTGAGCAATCACCCCAATTAAAGAGCTTGATAATAAGAAGGGTTCAATCCCCATATCTTTAAGTCGAGTAACCGCACCAATAGCAGTATTGGTATGTAGTGTCGATAAAACCAAATGTCCAGTTAACGATGCTTGTACTGCAATTTCAGCCGTTTCCAAATCACGAATCTCACCTACCATCACCACATCTGGATCTTGACGTAACATTGCCTTTAAAGCACGAGCAAACGTCATATCCACTTTGGTATTCACTTGTGTTTGACCAATGCCTTCAAGTTGATATTCAATCGGATCTTCGGCAGTTAAGATGTTCCGCGTATTATCATTTAGATCAGATAGAGCTGCATATAAAGTCGTTGTTTTCCCCGAACCTGTAGGCCCTGTGACCAAAATAATACCATGAGGACGATGTACTAACTGAGTTAAACGTTCATAGTCATTTGCCATTAATCCCAAATGAATCATATTAAGTCGACCAGCTTGCTTATCGAGCAAACGCATTACAACCCTTTCACCATGTGAAGATGGTAAAGTGGAAACACGCACATCTACTTCTCGGCCAGCAAGGCGTAAAGAAATACGTCCATCTTGTGGCACTCGCTTTTCTGCAATATCGAGTTTTGCCATAACTTTAATACGCGAAACCAGTAACGGTGCCAACTCACGGCGCGGCTGTACAACTTCACGTAATTGGCCATCTACACGTAATCGTACAGATAATTTCTTTTCGAAAGCTTCAATGTGAATATCAGAAGCCCCTACTCGAATTGCCTCTGAAAGTAGTGCATTAATCAGACGAACAATTGGAGCATCATCTTCCTGATCCATCAAATCTTCTGTTTCGGGAACCTGGTCGGCCAAACTCAATAAATCCGGATGGTCTTCTAAACCAGCTGCAACTTGTTGTGATTCCCCTGTATCACCTGCATAACTCGTACTTAAGAGTGTATTAAATTCTTGTTCAGTACATAATTGATAATGAGCTGGCTTACCCAAGATACGTCTTGCTTCCTGCAATGCAATTTTTTCAGTGTTTTGACGTCTAATAATAAATACCTGATCACCGTCATAACGAAATAAAACACCATGACGCTTGGCAAAACTATATGGAACTTGTATTTGTTTCAATATTTGCATCACAATTTATAATGATGAGTAAGATGATTTTGAGTGTACTCTAAGCAGATTACAGCGTGAAGTCTGTTTAACAACTCGGTAGAGGAATTTTGCGTCTTGTTTGAAAATAATGAATATCAGCCTCGCCCCCAGAATTCTTTAAAATGGTGGGGTGAACAGCACTTTGAAATTAACCAGTCCAAAGCATGGCAATTCGGTTCAATGCTCTTCCGTTTAACACGTGGCATAAAAGAATGGCGCATCGAATATTATCGTCCGTCTCTCCAAGACGATAATGAACAAGATTGGCACCCAATTGCCGATCCACATTTTGCCTTTCCGCATACGGTTCAAGTAGAACGATACATGTTTCGAAAGACCAACCCAGAATTTTTACTGATGCCACGTCTGGCAGATCGTTCTGTGGTTATTAAACCTGTCGATCCTATTTATATTCCAGCAGGTCAACGTGGGACTCTATATATCAGCACACCATTATGGATTGCAGGCTTAGTTGAAAGTCAGCATGAACCTTTGTTTGAGATTCCCGTGATTCAGCCTAAAGATACGTGGTTTGGTCCTAATGCACAGCAAGGTGAAATCTGTTATGCCACTTCCGTGGATGGCCGTACTGATTTGAATCTATTAACACCACGCGCTTTCCGTGCTGTTACTCCAATTGACTTTCACAACACCAGTAATCATCAATTACGCTTTGATCGTATGAATGTGCCAGTTACCGCCCTTCCTCTTTTTTATAGTGAAAGTACTGGTCGTTTATGGACTTCTCAAATTAAAGTTTATTATGAGGGTTCTGATCGTCCGGCACGTATTCGTATTGAAAATCGTACGCCACCTCTTGCTGGTGAAGTGACCTATGTTCACCCACCACGTTCACCTGGTGGAGCATTATTCAATATGTTTGATTCATTCTTTTAAGAGGTTTATATGGCCGATTCAAATATTCCAAAAGATATCGCTGATAGCCTCAAAAGCATATTTACCAATATCAATACCGAACGTATTAGTGAAATTTTAGTCGCTGTTGTACTGTGTTTCATTGGCTTTGTTCTTGCTCGTATTATTTCGAATACGTTTATTAGAACCATTGGCTCACGTTTTAATGCTCACCAACGCCTTGTATGGCGCCGTGGTATTTTTTATTTTATTTTTTTACTCTTCATCATGACGAGTTTGAAAGAAGCTGGGTTCAAACTTAGTGTATTCCTCGGTGCAGCAGGGATTTTAACTGTAGCACTCGGTTTTGCATCGCAAACATCTGCCAGTAACTTGATTAGTGGTTTATTTTTGATTGGTGAAGGTTCATTTGAAGTCGGTGATACGATCCAAATTACTCTCATTCGTGGTAATACAATTGAAGGCGAAGTCATCTCAATTGATTTACTTTCGGTAAAATTACTTACACTCGACAATGTCTATATTCGTTTACCGAACGAACAACTCATTCGTGCGCCTGTACACAACTTGTCTAAATATCCGATACGACGTATCCCAATTACGCTCGCAATCAACTTTCACGAAGATATTATTAAAGTACGTGAGGTTTTACTGAATGTAGCAGCCCATTATCCACTTGTACTGGATGATCCCAAACCTGCAGTTACGGTTACCGCATTCAGGGAATCATCAATTGAGCTTTTATTCACAATGTGGTGTAGACAAGAGAACTCTTTAAAAGTTCGAGATGAAATGCAAGAACGAATCCGAAATGGATTCTTAGATAACCGAATTGAAATTCCTGTTCCTAAAATGGGCTTGATTGATCGGCCGTCTACCGGTTTTGCTGAAGACGATATCGATCAATATAGCAATCAAAAAGAATTAAAACGAGAGCCTAAAGCTTAGGCTCTTGATTCTTCTGCGCGGTAGACGACGGGGGTAATGGCGCAAGATAAGCAATAATTAACATTACTCCACCTGCTCCAATAAACGAAATGACTCGGGTTAATGTCGCACTTTGTGATAGATCAAGCAAAATCAACTTTAATACCACAATACCTAAAAGTGCAGCACCTACAAACCAGAGTTGACGAATCATTTTACGGCTTGAGAATGTAGTTAATACAAATGCCAAAATGACCCAAAGCAATGTCAGACTTAACTGCACTTCACCATTCGTCCAAATTGCTAAGCTCCATAGTGGTGTCCCCCAGTAATGATGTATGCCCCTAACGACCACACTACTGAATACCAATAACCCAGCTAAAATTGTTGTAATTTTAAAAGTCCACTCTAGTGATTTATCTTGATCAAAAGCATGTTGATAAATAATAAAGAGCAGACCTGCAAATACTACAATAGAAAGAAAATCAGTTAAGTTAAATAAAGGAACAAAATAAAGGTACTCAGCAGAGTGGCGATCAATGCTCACAACTAGCAACCAAATTAAGCTTAAACACCAAACCGGAATTTGATGCAACAATGTAGTTTTATGAGCCTTATACGTCCAAAGCGAATAAACCACAGGGATAAAAGCCAGAGCAACAACTGGCATTTTTGGAAAGATCGCCAAACCAACTACTGCTAACGCCAACCAGCTTAAACCAGCCCAGACATTTAAGTACCCAGACTCATCCGACTGCGGTTGAGCCATAAGAAATAAGGCACTTAGAATAATGGTAGCGACTAGGAAAGTAGCTTGTTGTAATGAGTCTACCCATTTAAACAACGTAAACACTTGACTCGCAAAGGCTTCGCCCAAAATTAACAACAGTAACAGGCTAATTAAAATTAACTGCAAACTTTGCCATTGCACACGAAGTTTATAGTGAACGACTGCGCTAAATATTGCGATTAGAACTACGGCGAACATCAAATATGGACTCAAAGCATGATGACATGCCATTATTTCTACACCAGATACAGCACCCGCATACATCCCTAAACACAAGAAAATGCCACTAAACATACTTGCGCTAAAATAGCGTTGCTCTTTACTGTTGTATTGCAATAAATAAAAGGCAGAAATAAATTGAGCAATTGCATAGATGCTTGTGCTTAGCGTTGGGAACTCTTCATTTGCCCACACTTGATAAAACAGTGCAATAGAGCTAAGTAAAACTAAAACTACACCAATATATCGGCTTAAACGGTAGCGCTCAGTTACTCCCCACACAATTAAAGCCGTACCTTGAGCAACCCAACCAATTGCTGTCCAATGTGCACCTTTTGCAAGCGGGAAAATTAAGGCAAAAAATGCAACCGCGAGAATGAAAAAGCTTTTTGCAAGGACCGAAAGCTGAGGATGAGTTTTTTTAATCCAGAAAGTTAATACTGCATAGGTACCCGCCAAGACGGCTGCACCAATCGTCAATGCTTGTGTAGACTCATGTACTAAGTAGGCATGAAGGGTAAAGCCCAGTACTGGCACACTAAAAATAAGACCAACATCTAAGAGCGGAGGTAAACGAATGCCTTCTTGTTTTTCACTTACTGACGTCCGAGATATATTTTGGCTATAACGGACACTAAGCCAAATAAACAGCGCTATATGGCACCACAAAATCCAGTCTAATGTATTAAATTTTGCGGGTTCTGCATAAAATGCGATTGCACTACCACCAATAAACATTGTGGCAAAGAAAGCAATTTGATTTAAGATTTTCCAAGGCTGAATAAAATTAACCGCAGCAACTGCTAAGTTAATTACTAAATAGTAGCTAAATAGGAAGGTTACATCAGGGCGATATTGCGGAATAACTAAAGGAGCCGCATAAGCCATACCAAGTGCTAATATTGCCAAATAAATAGCTTGTTGTTTTAAGCTCAGGAATACCGTAATAGCTAATAAAATCGTAAACAGAATACTCGCTGTAGTTAGGTTGGCAATTACACCAAAATGATGTGAGAACACAAGTGTCAGGAATACAACAGCCAGCCCGACACCTTGCAATGCCACAGCAAACAGCTGATTTTTCTTTTGCAATGTATACCCAAATGCCGTTAACACACCTCCAGCAATCGCAATAAATCCAAGCTTCACACCTAAACTAAGTTGCCAATGCTCGCTTGCAAAACGTAATAGCAACACCACCCCAACCATAAGCACAGCAACAGCAACTCTTAAGATTGGATTGCCATGAATCATCCAATCCACGGCTGGTTGCCACCATGCGGTTTGTAGATGAGCTGGTTGTTCTGTTTGATTTAAAGGTGCCGTTTCCGTTGGGACTAGCGTGTCTGTATTATTGGAACTAACTTGTTCTATTACAGGATTTATAACTTCTGTTTGTATGGTCTCATTTACATGAACAGTTTGTTTTGCAGACTCGAGGTATAATAGTCGAGTATGAAATGCACTGATGGTTTGAATCAAACATAGCAATAAAACTAGTAAAGCCCCGCCAGCAATCCACATCCAATGATTGATATAAGCAACTAATGCAACCAAGGCGGCTGCATAAATCACTGTTCTTTGCATGTGAATAGAATAAAGTGGCGTTTTCTGCTGAGAAAACTGCTGTTCTAAATGAGTTAAACGCTCATGTAGATTTGACAGTAATTGAACTAGAATGACAGTAAGTGCAATAGATAAAGCAACAACGGCACTCTGAAATTTAAAACCAATTGAAATGGCTAAAAACAAAGTCAAAGCGATCAAAACAATGATCATTCCCTGTTTGTCTTTTTTATACATGGGCTTAGCAATATGACACCTTCATTACAGGTCATCTTACTTCAAGCCAATACAAGCGTATATTTATACATACAAAATACTGCAAAAATCATAAACCTGCATTCATAGCCGTTTTCACGTAAAATACCCGTAATTCAAATTAAGGAATTGTTCAATGCCACCATTTGTCTTGGTTGATGGGTCCTATTTTTTATTTCGTGCATATCATGCATTACCACCATTGACGACCTCTACAGGGTTACATACCAATGCAATACGTGGGGCAATTTCTGCCATTCAAAAATTAATGCGCCGTATGCAACCAACACATATGGCCGTCATTTTTGATACGCCTGAGCCAACTTTTCGTCACAAGCTTTCACCTATTTATAAAGGTGATCGCCCAACCATGCCGGAAGAGTTATCTCAACAGATTCCATATTTGCATGCATTGATTAAAGCTCAGGGAATTCCTTTATACAGTCTTCCTGGCGCTGAGGCAGATGACATTATCGGTACACTCGCTAAACGTGCCGTACTCGAAGGCCATCATGTACTTATCTCAACTGGAGATAAAGACATGGCTCAGCTCGTCAATGATCATGTAAAACTTGAAGATAGCTTTAAAGATCGTGTCATGGATACCGACGGGGTATTTGAAAAATTTGGTGTTTGGCCAAATCAAATTATCGATTACTTAACCCTTATGGGCGATGCGTCTGATGGTATCATGGGTGTACCTGGCGTAGGTGCAAAAACAGCAGCTAAGTTACTAACTGAATATGGCACTTTAGACAATATTATTGCCAATGCAGACCAACTTAAAGGCAAACTTAGCCAAAATATTAAAGATAACTTAGACAATATTAAGCTTGACCACCAGTTAGCTAGCATTGTTTGTGATCTTCCTTTAGAACTCGACTGGCATGAGTTAAAGCTTACTGATCCAAACGTAGAAGCTCTACGTAATTTGTATACTGAGCTTGAATTTAGAAATCAGTTACAGTCACTTGATCATCCAAACAATCCAAATAGCTCAAGCTATAAACAACAAGCTTCACAGACTATTGTGCAAAATGAAGTTAAACCTGCTGAATCTATAGAAACCGAAGATCAAGCAAGCTTAACTAGTCAAGATGACCAGCTTGGAACTGCAAATTATCATACTGTTTTAACCCAAGAAGCATGGGATCAGCTCTGGCAACGCATGCAAAATGCCGATCATTTTGCTATTGATACAGAAACTACAAGCCTTGATTACCGTATTGCAGAGATGGTTGGTTTTTCAATTGCATTTGATGCGAAAGATGCCTACTATGTTCCATTAGCGCATAATTATGAAAATGCGCCGCAGCAACTGGATCGTGATCAAATTCTGGTTCAAATTAAGCCTGTGCTAGAAAATGAAGCAGTTAAAAAAATTGGGCATCACCTTAAATATGATGCCCATATCTTTGCCAATCATGGCATAGAACTTAAAGGCTGGTATTTCGATAGCATGCTTGCATCTTATGTATTGAATGCAGCAGCCACTCGTCACGGCATGGATGACGTAGCTCGTGTCTACTTAAGCCACTTAACCACCACTTTTGAACAAATTGCTGGTAAGGGTGCTAAACAAAAAACGTTTAATCAAATTGAGATTGAAGTTGCTGCTCACTATGCTGCAGAAGATGCTCATGTGACTTATCGTTTGTATGAAGTGCTTTCAAACAAACTTAAGCCATTTCCTGAGCTAGAAAATATTTTATATAACATCGAAATGCCAGTTGCCCGTATTTTATCGGGTATGGAAGAAGATGGTATTCGTCTAGATCATGCCTTCTTAGATAAATTAAGCGTTGAATTTGCAAAAACGATGGAAGGGCTTGAAAACCAGGCGATGGAAATTGCAGATGAAACTTTTAATATTGCATCTCCTAAACAAGTAGGCGAAATACTATTTGATAAATTAGGAATCAAAGGCGGTAAAAAAACTGCAACTGGACAATACAGCACCAGTGAAAGTGTTTTAGAAAAAATTGAACATCCTTTAGCGGAAATTATTCTAGAGCATCGCGGTTTAGCAAAGCTGAAAAGTACCTATACTGATCGACTAGTTGAGCAATCTCATAACGACACGCATCGTGTACATACGAGTTATCACCAAGCGCTCACAGCAACAGGTCGCCTCTCCTCTTCAGATCCTAACTTACAAAATATTCCAATTCGTAGACAAATTGGGCGTCAAATTCGTAAAGCATTCATTGCGCCAGAAGGCCGAGTACTATTGGCTGCCGATTACTCGCAAATTGAATTACGTTTAATGGCTCATTTTTCTCAAGATGAAGCATTAGTACACGCATTCCAGCATGGACAAGACGTTCACCGTCGTACTGCTGCCGAAGTATTGGGCATTGATATCGAAGATGTGACCAATGATCAACGTCGTCAAGCGAAAGCAGTTAACTTTGGTCTACTGTATGGTATGTCTGAGTTTGGTTTAATTCGTCAATTAGGCTTTACACGTCAAGAATCGCAAAACTATATTAAGCAATATTTCCAACGCTATCCTGGCATCTATGAATATATGCAACGCACACGTCAAGTTGCATCAGAGCAAGGTTTTGTTGAAACTATTTTAGGTCGTCGTCTTTATACACCAGATATTGATGCACGAAATGTAATGGTACGTAAGGCTGCCGAACGTGCTGCAATTAATGCACCGTTACAAGGTAGTGCCGCTGATATCATTAAACTTGCAATGATTGAAGTCGATAAAATCTTGCCAAAAGATCAAGCCAAGTTACTTCTTCAAGTACACGATGAATTAGTGTTTGAAGCAGATCAAAACATTGCCGAGGAGCTCTCTAAGCAAATCGCGACTGTCATGGAATCTGTAGTAAAAATTTCTGTGCCTTTAGTTGTTGAAGTTGGGCAAGGGCAAAACTGGGATGATGCCCATTAATTAGTAGAAATAAAAAAGGGCTGTATTAACAGCCCTTTTTTTGCGTTAACTTAAAGTCCCGTTAAAAGAACTTTTGCAACTTCATTCATTAAGATCTCGGCAATATAAAGCGCTAAAAACGCCAAAATTGGAGATAAGTCAATCATTCCCATATTAGGCAACAAACGACGGAATGGCGCGAGTAATGGTTCAGCTAAATCTTGAATCACTTCAATATAAGGTGAACGCGATTGAGTGAACATAACCACCCAACTCAAAATAATTGTCGCGAAAATTAAATAACGGCAGAAACGGATCAGGTCCTGAATCATCGTCACAAATGTCAGAATCACTAAATGAACCGGACTATTTGGCATAGAACCAGAAAGATACATCACGCCAAAAATTTTCAGCAAATATAAAATAATTAAAAGAACCAACGCAGCCAAATTAAATCGGCCTTTTGCGACCGTCGGAAAAATTCGGCCAAAAATATCAACAATTTTAGTCGCCTTTACGGTCGATAAAACCACAGGATTATAAGGACTTACTGCCGCCAATTGCATTAAAAAACGGAAAAAGACCAATAAAATCGCGACATTAATTAAAATTCCAAAAATTAGCGCAGAATTTGCACCCATAGTTGTCTTATCCTATTTAAGCTATTTCGCACTGTCACTCAATTCTTGAGCCAATTCTTGACTACGCTTCTGTGCAGCAGCCAATGCAGATTGAATATTTTGGGAGATTTGTGCACGGTCAAAAACTTCAAGTGCAGCTTGAGTTGTGCCATTTGGCGATGTCACATTCTTACGAAGTTCAGAAGGAGTATTTGAACTCGTAATTGCCATTTGAGCTGCACCTAATGCCGTTTGAAGAGTCAACGCAGTTGCAACTTTTTCATCAAGTCCTAAATTTTTACCCGCACGGATCATACTTTCCATGAGATAGAAGAAATATGCAGGACCTGAGCCAGAAACCGCTGTTACCGCATCAATTTGAGCTTCGGAGTTTACCCAAATTGTTAAGCCTGTGGCTGCTAAAATCTGACTTGTTAATTCACGATCCGAAGTACCTACTACATCATTTGCATAGATACCATGTGCACCCGTCTGAACTAGAGCTGGCGTATTTGGCATAACTCGAACAATTCGATTGCTATCAATTAAGTTTGATATCGTTTGGATTTCAGCACCAGCAATAATTGAAATAACCAATTTATCTGATAACAGTCCTTTTAGAGGACGTAAAACAGTCGCCAAAACTTGTGGTTTTACTGCCAGTACAACGACATCAGCATTTTTAATTGCAGCTACATTATCTTGTGTCACATGGACTTCTTTTTCTTGCAATAATTGACGTATTTGCTCAACAGGATCTGAAACGGTAATACGTGTTGGCGGTAAACCTCTTGAAATGAGCCCACCAATCAAAGCTTGGGCCATATTACCACCACCAATAAAACAGATATTACTATTTACTGCACTTGTCATAACCATCTTCGCCATTTACCAGATTACAAGAATAAGAAATTAAATCTGGTTGCCATCCTCCTTGCTCACAATACGGAGACTGAGCCAACCAAAATCCTTTCGGTGTAAAAACCCCAAGCATAACATTATCTATGACTAATATTTGAATTGTATGACGAAGCCAAGGCAAAATATGTGCTTCTTGAATTGCTTTTTTTAGTGGCCATTGCCCAACACGACCATATAAATGGACCTTTTCACCACCTTGGCGTCGAATAATTTTTAATTTTTTATTTAATAAAGATGCAGACAAACCCATATTTTTTTGAGTAATTTGAAAATATCCTGAAGCGCATTCCACTATTTCCCCTAGTTGAAAATAATGCTCCATCTCGGTTTCAACTGGGTTTAATTTTTCAGCAAGAAAAACTTGTCGACTCAACCTATAAAGATGATATTGATAACGGACATAGTAAAACTGGTTCCAGTGTAAGGCCGCTTGCGCATCAGATTTTGAATCAATTACTTCATTTTTTAAACGCTCAACCATTTCAAATGCAGGTCGATATTGCCCATCACCTTTCATCCAAACCGAAAGCAATTGACGCTGACGGGCAGAAGATAGTTTTAATAGCTGATTTAAGTCCAAACATTCGTCCGTACCACAATTTTGCAAATCAACTTTTAAAACTTCTTCTAAAATTTCAGAAGCATCTTGCATCAAATAGCTAGTACGACTAAGAGCTTGCTGCATTTTTGGAAATCGGTTTTGTAAGAAGGGCCAAAGTTCTTCACGCGACCATGCCCGGTCATAATGGATATCGTAATTTGTAGGATCATCTACATACTCAATCTCAAGTTGAGTAGTCCACTCGGCAATCTGCTCACGGGTTAAATCCAAAAAAGGGCGCCAAATTGTCATATCAACACGATGATCAATAGACTGCATAGCAGCAAGCCCATCAACACCTGCACCCGACAATAAACGCAATATTACCGTTTCAGCCTGATCTTGCTGATGATGAGCGAGCACTAAAATTTCATTGGCTTGCAAATGTTGTAGATAAGCGTGATAACGCGCCTGACGTGCTTGAGCTTCCAAATTACCGTCAGTAACTTGAACTTTTTGAATGGTATAAGGAATATTTAAATGAGTCGCTTGTTTAGCAACGAGTTCGCCCCACTCTGCGCTTTTTGATTGCAGTTGATGATCTATGTAAATTATTCGGATCTTATGAGGGAAAATTTGAGACATCAAATGTAGTAGCAGCATTGAATCCATGCCGCCACTACATCCAATAAGAAAAGTACTATTTTCTGAAAACTTTTGAGCCTGTTTTAAGACGCAATGCCTAAATTTTCGCTGCCAAACTTCATTAAACGTTGATAACGTGCTTCGCATCGTTCATTTGCATCCATTGGTAGCAACTCATCCAAAGCTTGCTTCAAAACTACTTTTAGGTTTTGCATGACTTGCTCAGGGTCTAAATGAGCCCCCTCGCCTTCATCTACTACATATTCAACAATACCTAGAGATTGTAATTTATCTGCAGTCAAACCTAAAGCTTCACTTGCTTGAGCCGCTTTTTCAGCAGTTTTCCACAAAATAGATGCACAGCCCTCTGGTGAAATCACAGAATAAATACTATGCGACAACATGATTACTCGGTCAGCAACACCAATACCTAGAGCACCACCAGAACCGCCCTCACCGAGTACTGTTGCAACAACAGGAACTTTCAAACTTGAAAGTTGAGCAAGGCTAGTTGCAATTGCTTCAGCTTGTCCACGCTCTTCAGCACCAACACCTGGATAAGCACCCATAGTATCAATAAATGTGAAGACCGGAAGGTTAAAGCGCTCTGCCATATCTAATAGGCGTTGAGATTTACGGTAACCTTCTGGGTTAGCCATACCGAAGTTGTGCTTTAATTTTTCACGGGTACTACGACCACGGTGTTGGCCAATAACCATCACAGGTTGACCATCAAAACGAGCAAGACCACCTACCATCGCACCATCGTCACCAAACAAACGATCACCATGCAAGGCATCAAACTCTGTAAAGATTTCACCGACATAATCTAGAAACTGCGGACGATCAGGATGACGTGCAATTTGAACCGTTGTCCACGCTTTGGACTGAGTAGCTTTTTTCATAGGTCGAATATTATCCCTTTAATCGATAAATTTTTCCGACTGAATATTCAATTCAATGTCCCAATGCTTAAACTGCTCTTGCTCATCATGCAAGTCGGCAACTAACAATGGCCATTGTTTGGCATCACCAGAAACACTAAGTTGCCATTGTTGATCATTTATGATGGTCAGTTCAATGGCAGGAAGCATCTGATCACTTCGACTATGGTTGAGTAAAACTGCTAGGCGAAGTAATAAACATAGATAAAGTAATTTATGACCACCAGCCTTCAAAATTTCATTTTTTACATCATTTCGCAATTTACGACGGTGGTGAGCGACCAAATGTGAAAGGTGATTTTGATCAATTTGTGAGAAGCCCGGAATATCGGAATGCTGCAATAAATAAGCACCATGACGGTGATACCCACCATGACTAATCGCCAAACCAATTTCGTGCAAATAGGCAGCTCGACGCAGTAAGTCACTGTCTTCACTGGTTAAATTAAGAGATTCCGCAACACCATCAAATAATTGCTGTGCTGTATTTACAACCCGTTCTGCTTGTTTTGGATCTGCGTTATAACGCCCCATCAAAGCCTGTACACTACGATCACGGATATCTTCATGTTTAAAACGACCTAATAGGTCATACATGACTCCTTCACGTAATGCCCCATCAGAATATGCCAAACGATCAATTTCTAAAACTTCGAAAACTGCGTACAAAATTGCCAATCCGGCTGGCAAAACTGCTCGTCGGTCTTCTCTTAACCCTTCAAAATCAATTTCAGAAATATTTTTAAACTTAAGTAATTTATCTTTGAGTTTATATAAGCCTTCTCGAGTGACGTTTTCTTGTTCATCACTCAAGCCCATATTTACCATAATTTGGCGGCAAGCTTTAATCGTTCCACTAGAACCAACGACAGTATCCCAACCTTCCATTTTATACGTTGTTGCAATAGCTGAAAGTTCTTTACGGGCAGCAACTACTGCTTTATCAAAGGCTTTTTGTGTGATTTCGCCATCGGCAAAGTAAGCTTTTGTATAAGCCACGCATCCCATTTGCAATGACTCAGTGTAAATAGGTTCAAACTCTTCACCAATAATGAACTCAGTAGAACCACCACCAATATCTACAACTAAACGTCGACCACCATTTGCCATGGTATGCGATACGCCAAGATAAATCAGACGTGCTTCTTCTCGCCCAGCAATAATTTCAATAGGTTTAGGCAAAATTTCTGCTGCTTTTTGAATAAATTCATGGCCATTTTTTGCCTGACGCAAAGCATTGGTCGCCACAATTCGTAAGCGATTTGGTTGAACAGAACTTAATCTCCCTACAAAACGAGCCAAGCAGGCTAAGCCTCGTTGCTGAGCGGCTTCTGTTAGGTTTTTATTCTCATCTAAACCAGCTGCGAGCTGTACTTTTTCTGACATCGAAGCAACTTTTTTAACTTCGCCATGATCTACCCGTGCAATTGCAAGGTGAAAACTGTTCGACCCCATATCTATGGCGGCAAGTAATTCTTCATCAATCAGAAAATCAGACATTATTGAACTAAACCCATAACAATTCACGCCTAGAGTAATTCACAAGAATGCAATTGAAAAGCCATTTTCATCAACAATTAGCTGTGATTTAAATTTTTCTATTTATTAGTTGATTGTACAAGTCGATGATGAATATCGTGAGCATCCATTAGACAAATTTAGTTAAGCCTTGAATAATAGCATCAAACCCTTACATTGAACTAAGTAGCTATGTAATACTGATAGAGATAATTTCTCCTGTAATAGCACTTTTTTCTAAAAATTGGAGCCGTACCATGTCTGCGACTATTGTAAATACAACTGATGATAACTTCCAAGCAGATGTTTTAGATGCTGAAACCCCTGTACTTGTTGACTTTTGGGCAGGATGGTGTGCACCTTGTAAAGCGATCGCACCTGTTCTTGAAGACCTATCAAGTGAATATGCTGGTAAAGTAAAAATTGTTAAAGTTGATGTGACTTCTTGCGAAGATACAGCAGTGAAATACAACATCCGTAACATTCCTGCTTTACTACTTTTCAAAAATGGTGAAGTTGTAGCTCAACAAATTGGTGCTGTACCTCGCTCTAAACTTGTTAGCTTTATTGATGAAAACGTTTAAGTCAAAATGCTAAAAAAGAAAATACGCTATACTTTTTTATAGCGTATTTTTTTCGCCTATAAATTGACAAATTTGCTAGGCTGGCTTATATTGCATGCTCAAGAGGCACTGAAGGGAATCATCTTCGTCCGGCTTCTTACAAGACACAAACATAAAGATCGCCACTCGGCAACAGAAATTGTTTTTTCACATTTCTCTTCGAAACAATTAATCAGACTTCTGAATTGTTATTGTGTAAATACAATTGCGATAATCTTTTTTGTATGCGAGCGATTTTTCTCCTTTTTAAACCACACTCTACTCTTTCCTAATTCTGACCCTTATGAATTTAACTGAACTCAAGAAAAAACCAATCGGCGAACTAATTAAAATTGCTGAATTTATGGGCCTGGAAGGTATGGCTCGTAACAGAAAGCAAGATATTATTTTTGCCATTTTGAAACGCCATGCAATGAATGGCGAAGAAATTTTTGGTGACGGCGTTCTCGAAATTCTCTCTGATGGTTTTGGTTTTTTGCGTTCTGCCGCAGGTTCGTATTTAGCAGGTCCGGATGATATTTATGTGAGTCCTTCACAGATCCGACGCTTTAACTTGCGTACAGGTGATACCATCACAGGTACTATTCGCCCTCCAAAAGAAGGTGAGCGTTATTTTGCGTTGCTCAAAGTTAACCAGATTAACTATGACACGCCAGAAAATTCTCGAAATAAAATTTTATTTGAAAACTTAACTCCCCTTTTCCCGACCGAACAATTGGTTATGGAATTAGGTAATGGTACGACAGAAGACTTAACTGCTCGTGTCGTTGATTTAGTTGCTCCAATTGGTAAAGGCCAACGCTCTATTATTGTTGCACCGCCGAAAGCGGGTAAAACAATGTTACTTCAAAATATTGCTCAATCGATTGTTAGAAACAATCCAGAAGTATTCTTGATTGTTCTATTAATTGACGAACGTCCAGAAGAAGTAACCGAAATGGAGCGGACTGTTCGCGGTGAAGTTATTGCCTCAACATTTGATGAAGCACCGGCTCGCCATGTACAAGTTGCAGAAATGGTAATTGAAAAAGCTAAACGTCTTGTTGAACATAAAAAAGATGTTGTGATTCTTCTTGACTCTATTACCCGCCTTGCACGTGCTTACAACACTGTTATTCCGTCATCAGGCAAAGTGTTAACTGGTGGTGTAGACGCTCATGCATTAGAGCGTCCTAAACGTTTCTTCGGTGCTGCACGTAATATCGAAGAAGGTGGTTCACTTACAATCATTTCGACTGCTTTGATTGAAACAGGCAGTAAAATGGATGATGTAATTTATGAAGAATTCAAAGGTACAGGTAACCAAGAAATTACTCTTGATCGCCGTATTGCTGAAAAACGTGTCTTCCCTGCTATGAATATCAAAAAATCTGGCACACGTCGTGAAGAGCGTTTAATGGATGAAGATAAATTACGCAAAGTATGGATCCTCCGTAAGCTACTTCACCCTATGGATGAATTGGCAGCAATGGAATTCTTACTTGACCGCATGAAAGAAACCAAAACAAATGATGATTTCTTTGATCAAATGAAACGTAAAGCTTCAACTTAAGTAATTAAGCCTTCAAAAAAGCCACTCCTTTGAGTGGTTTTTTATTTGGTTGACAAGCTTTACACAAAAATACATTTTGCTGATTTTTATGTAAAATTATTTATAAGCTTTTGATAATAAATATTTTTGCATAAAAAAGCTTAGTTTTTTTAGTAGCTTACCTCTACCTTTTCCAATATATACGAGCTGATTAATTGTTTTTTTCTGTTAAAAAACAGTCTGTTTTTCTCTTTTTCATACGTTTTTTTGATAGACGACAGTAGTATTTCAGCATTTGCAGTGATAGCATAGCGGCAGACCAGTTAGACTGCTCCATGCGTTGTTACCTAGCTACGTTTTAGGAATAATAAAAGCAAAACAGTCCAACTTAGGTTTTTTTAATCTCAAATCTTTTTTGTGAGAGTGATGCCATGTTATTCAAAAAATTTGCTGTTGCCGCTGCCGTTGCTGCTACTTTAGCTTTCGTTGGTTGTTCTAAGAAAGAAGAAGCTCCTGCTGCTGCTGCTTCTGAAGCTACTGCTGCTGCTTCTACTGCCGCTACTGCTGCTTCTGAAGCTGCTACTGCTGCTTCTCAAGCTGTTGATGCTGCCGCTGCTGCTTCTGCACCTGCTGCTTCTGCACCTGCTGCTTCTGAAGCTGCTGCTTCTGCACCTGCTTCTGCTGCACACTAATCTATATTTTAGATTAGATAAAAAAGAGGACATTTTGTCCTCTTTTTTTATGTGTAAATTTTGAGTTCTCAATATTAATTTCTTTTATTTATCAACATTGCCACCAATTAAAACTATATAAAGCTATTTAAAATATAAAAAAAAGCAGATCAATCGATCTGCTCATTTCCAACGCGTTGTCTAAACTTCTGACCCGCTCTAAAGGTCACTACCCTACGTGCTGAAATTGGAATTTCTTCACCTGTCTTAGGGTTACGTCCTGGACGTTCGCGTTTATCTCTTAATTCGAAATTACCAAAACCAGAAAGCTTAACCTGCTCCCCTGCAATAAGCGCTTGGCTAATCTCGTCGAAGAACAACTCGACCATTTGTTTTGCTTCACGGCGATTTAAGCTGGTTAACTCACTTAAATGATCAGCCATGTCTGCTTTAGTTAATGCTGTCATGAGGCCCTCAATGTCGCTTGATAAGTGTTTTCCAACACTTGGATTATATTGTCCATACCAGATTTAATTTCAGCATCTTCAAGCGTACGTGAAGGATGTTGCCATAACAATGCAAACGCCAATGAGCGCTTACCTTCTTCGACACCCTGCCCCGTATACACATCGAATAACCATGTAGAGTCTAAAAGCTCTCCACCAGTTTTTTCGATTAACTGCTGAATATCTCTAACATTTATATTATCAGAGATTAAAAGCGCAATATCACGTCTAATCGAAGGAAAACGTGATAATTCTGTAAAATTAGATACATAAGATTGCAAAACGGCTGTTTGATTAAGTTCAGCAACCCAAGTTGTGCTTAAATCTAGCTCATTTTCTAAAGATGGATGCAGACGGCCTAAGTAACCAATTGATTGCCCATCAACTAAAATTTCAGCAGACTGCCCTGGATGCAACCATGCACGCTCTGAACGTACATATTCAACTTTGACACGACCAGCAGCTAAAATCTCTTCAATTTCTCCTTTGAAGTCGAAGAAATCCATTGGCTGAGGCTTAACATGCCAAGATTCAGGTTGTTGTGAACCTACTGCAACCAAAGCTAAAGTTGGAATCTGTTTTAGATCTTCAATACTTTTAGCATTTTGATAATCAAAACGAAGTCCTAATTCAAAGAAACGAACACGACTTTGTTGACGGTTGAGATTATATTGTACGCAAGGGATTAAACTTGAAAGCAAAGTACTACGCATCGCAGCCAAATCACTTGAAATTGGATTTGCTAGCATTAACGGGTTTACTTGCGGGTTCAATTGCTTTTCAAGTTTTGCATCAGCAAAGCTAAAACTAATTGCTTCTTGATAACCTAAAGTGACGATAGTTTGGCGTAACTCTGCAATTTCAAATCGGTCTTGATATTTAGCTAATTGAACATCCATGCTTGGTAAGCTAATTTGGATATTATCATAACCATCAATACGTGCCACTTCTTCAATTAAGTCTTGATAAATAGCCATGTCATAGCGATGTGATGGAGGTACTACATTCCACTCACCTTCAGCTTTAACAGTTACTTCACACCCTAGTCGAGTTAAAGCATCTGCAATGAAATCAGCCGTCAATTGATATCCCAACAATTGGTCTACCTGAGCTTGTTTCAGTTCAATTGCTTCACGCTTTGGTAAAATTTCAGTTTTTTCAGCCACAGTAATTGGACCAAATTCACCACCTGCCAACTCTTGAATAAGCTGCGAAGCACGGTTCATGGCAATTAACGGCAACTCAAAATCTACACCACGTTCATAACGTTGCGAAGAATCGGTATGCAAGCCAAAACGGCGAGCACGTCCAGCAATAGCAAGTGGCGCGAAGAATGCACTTTCTAGGAAAATGTCAGTTGTGTCATCAGTTACGCTTGATGCTAAACCACCCATAATTCCGGCAATTGCCAAAGCTTTCTGGTCATCAGCAATCACCATTATATCTTCTTGCAACTCAACTTCTTGATCATTAAGAAGTTGTAGTTTTTCTTGTGGCTGAGCTTGACGCACATGTACAGTTCCTTCGATTTTAGCTAAATCGAAAGCATGCATTGGCTGACCCAGTTCCATAAGGACATAGTTCGTCACATCAACCAAAATACTGTGCGTGCGAATTCCTGAACGAGCTAAAGCCTGTTCCATCCACTCAGGTGTAGCAGCTTTTACATTAACGTTTTTAATTACACGTCCTAAGTAGCGTGGAGCACCTTCAGTGCTGATCACTACTTTCTTCTCATCAGCAATTGTCGCATCAACTGATTTAATATCAAGTTCATTCATTTGCAGTTGGTTAATTACTGCAATCTCACGAGCGATACCACGGATACTGAAACAGTCACCACGGTTTGGTGTAATACTGATATCGATGACATTATCATCGAGTTTTAAGTATTCACGGATGTTTACCCCTACTGGAGCATCGGTAGGTAACTCAAGCAAACCATCGATTTTATCTTCAAGATCAATTTCAGAAGCACCACAAAGCATGCCTTGTGACTCAACTCCACGAAGTTTACCTTTTTTGATTTTGAAATCACCCGGTAATACAGCACCAATCGTCGCAACTGGAGCTTTCATGCCAGCACGAACATTCGGTGCCCCACAAACAATTTGTAAAGGCTCGCCCGAACCAATATTAACTGTCGTTACACGCAAACGATCTGCATCTGGATGCTGCTCAACTGTTAAAACTTCGCCGACCACGACGCCAGTAAATGGCTTAGCAACAGGTGCAAGTTCATCAACTTCAAGACCAAGCATAGTTAACTGATCAGACAATGTCTCACTATCAATTGCCGGGTTAACCCATGTGCGTAACCAATTTTCACTAATCTTCATCTTTATAAACCTTTTTTAATCCTGAAAAACTGTTAGGCAAATTGGCGTAAGAAACGCACATCATTTTGATAGAACATACGCAAATCATTAATGCCATAACGCAACATTGCAAAACGCTCTACCCCTAAACCAAAAGCAAAGCCTTTGTATTTATCAGGATCAATACCCGCAGCACGCAATACATTTGGATGTACCATGCCACAGCCTAATACTTCTAACCAACGTCCACGCTCATCCATGATATCTACTTCTGCACTAGGCTCTGTAAATGGGAAATATGATGGGCGGAAACGTACTTTTAAATCTTTCTCAAAAAATTCATTCAGTAGGTTAATCAATAAACCTTTTAATTCAGCAAAGCTGGTGTTCTCAGCAACATATAAGCCTTCGATCTGATGGAACATTGGCGAATGCGTTTGATCCGAATCACAACGGTAAACACGGCCAGGACATACGATACGAATTGGCGGCTCACTCGTCTCCATTGTACGAATCTGTACCCCAGAGGTATGCGTACGTAGTAGGTGAGTAGCATCAAAGTAGAAAGTATCGTGCATAGCACGTGCTGGATGGTGACCAGGAATATTTAATGCTTCGAAATTGTGATAGTCATCTTCAACTTCTGGACCGGTTGCAACTGTAAAACCAGCTTTAGTGAAGAACTGACAAATTCGCTCTTGTACTTGAGTAACAGGATGAACTGTACCAATACGTTGACCACGGCCCGGCAGTGTAATATCAATCGTTTCACTTGCTAGCTTTTGCGCAAGTGCTGCCTGTTGTAGTGCCGTTTGACGCTCTGTTAATGCAGTATTAATTGTTTCTCGAACAGCATGAATCGCAGCACCTTGTACTTTACGTTCTTCAGGGTCCATTTTCCCTAATGCTTTCGATTGTTCTGCAAGCTGGCTTTTTTTCCCTGTAAATTGCACACGCACCTGATCAAGTGCAACAAGGTCTTGAGCTGCTGCAATGGCAGCAAGCGCTTCTGTGGTCAGGGCTTCCAGTGACATATTAACTCTCAAAGCAACAAATTTAAAAAATATAATAAAACACTGCATTCTAACAGTTTTTCATCGAATTGATGAAGTTTATCCATCATGAAAAATGTATTAGGCAACAAAAAGATAAAACGTATAAGATAGTAGCATCGTCAATGAGATCAACTATTATGGCGCTTAATCAGATTTGGAAACAACAACTTACGCTTGTGACATATGGTAATGAATACCTCCGTCAGAATTTAAGCTTTAACCAATGGCGACAACATCATATTTTCGACCATCATAGTTTTCAGTTTCGTGACTTAACTTCTCAACATTTGTTGGCCCAACACTTCCAAGTTTGGCTAGAAGCATTAAAAAAACAAGGTACCTCAAAGCTCAGCTTACATTTATCAAGCCTTCTCAATGAAGAACAAAATCCAAATAGCAATGTCGAGCTCTTACCTTATACTCATTTTATTGTGAGTCATCAAAATGATAAGAAATTTGCTTGGATTTTTGGCCATGAGCTTGCCGAATGGTATAACAATGATAATGAGTTTGAAGCCCCTGCCTCACAAACCTGTGAGCTTCGTTTAGAAACTTTCTGGCGTTTTGAATTAAATGAAAAATTATCAAAAAAAATTGAAGCTGATTTAAAAAATCCGCCATGGCAAGAAATAGCTGACTTTATGGATAGTGAATTATTCCGTAGCAAGTATGCGACAGGCTTTGAGGAGCCAGAACTTCAAAATGCTCTTTTTGATGGTACAAATATTAAAAGCTTAGAGCCAAAACTTGCATTAATTCCAGAGAATTATCCCGCAGATTACGCTCATCAACTTTTATCTCGTACACAAGCATTAGCCAATTATTTAGAACAAAAGAAACGCCTTGCAAATGATCCTTTAGGAGAAGAACTAGACCAAGAGCAACTCATTAATTTAAGAAACTTTACACAAAAAACTGATGATTTGTTTGCCAAGCTTATTGTGAAAGTTGCCAACCATTATCAGACAGCTCAGATGGTACCTGTAGTTAAAGCCTCGCCATTCGAGCAATCAAATGAAAATCCTCAACATTTGAAATCTCAACATCATAAAGGCACTGGTTCAGGCGTTATTAAGCTGATTATTCTAACCATTATTATTTGTGCTCTGGCTTATTATTTTGGCCTTTAGATAAATAATAAAAAAGACCGCTAAAAAGCGGTCTTTCTTTGAATCTCTAAGCTTATGCAGCTAATGCGCCTTTAGCTTTTTCAGCTAAAGCAGCAAATGCTACTGCATCATGCATAGCGATGTCAGCTAATACGCGACGGTCGATGATCACTTGAGCTTTTTTCAAGCCATCGATCATACGGCTGTAAGACAAACCGTTTTGACGAGCACCAGCATTGATACGCGCAATCCATAGAGCACGGAATTGACGTTTCTTTTGACGGCGGTCACGGTAAGCGTATTGACCAGCTTTGATTACCGCTTGGAACGCTACGCGGTAAACGCGTGAACGAGCACCGTAGTAACCTTTAGCGCGAGCAAGAATTTTTTTGTGACGACGATGAGCCACTACACCACGTTTTACACGAGCCATTTATAATCTCCTTAGATGTATGGGCACATACGACGAACTGAATTCATGTCAGAAACATGAACCATTACACAGCCGCGTAATTGACGGATACGTTTAGCAGATTTTTTGGTCAAGATGTGGCGCTTGAACGCTTGTTTACGCTTAAAACCGTTTGCAGTCGCTTTGAAGCGTTTAGCTGCACCACGGCGAGTTTTTAACTTAGCCATAGTAACCTCTTTTAGGCACCTGTTCGGCGCGATTGCACCATTGCAAAATCGACCTGCAGGTAAGGAAGCGCGTATTTTATAGCAACCTGAGCAAAATTAAAACTATTAGTTACTGTTTTTATGAGTGCAAAGAAAGACTTTTTCACCTTTCACAGTGTCAGCAATATCAACAATAAATAAAGCACCTGTGCTTTTTTCCATTTATAATACGATCAAATTATCAACATACGATATTCCTAATGCAGAAACATGATGCATTTGCTGCCTTACGCTACAGAGATTTCTCAATTGTTACGATTAATCAATTTTGCTTAACTTTAGCGATTCTGATTCAAGAAATTATTGTTGCCTACTCACTCTATCAAATCACCAAAGACCCTCTGACTCTAGGTTTAATTGGACTCGCAGAAGCCATCCCTTTTATTGCTCTTTCTCTTTGGGGTGGCTATTTTGCAGATAGATTTAATAAACAGATTATTATGAAGATCTGTTTATTTTTCTCGGTTCCTCTTCCTTTAGTGCTGTGGTCACTGTTCCATCTGCATGGTTTAGGTCATATCAGCGTAAATTTCCTTTCATGGGGTATTTATGCTGTTATTTTTGGCTTAGGTACAATTCGTGGTTTTTACAATCCCTCTGCAACGTCTTTAAAACCATTTTTGATTCCTCGCGAACTGTATGCAAATGGTGCAACATGGACGACAATCGGTTGGCAAAGTGGTGTAATTATCGGGCCAATGCTTGGTGGTTTCATGCTTGCCTATTTAGGCCGAGAAGCAAGTCTCTTTAGTGTTGCGGTTTTACTTGGTATTTGTTTCATCTTAATTAACCTATTGCATAAGCGTACTTTTCCTAAAATTGAAACTGCTAATGTTTTAGAAAGTTTAGGAGATGGTTTCCGTTTTATCTGGAAAACTAAAATTGTTCTTTGGGCAATTTCTCTTGATTTAGCTTCTGTTTTATTTGGTGGAGTCATCGCATTATTACCAATTTTTGCAGAAGATATCTTAAAAGTCGGTCCAGAAGGACTGGGATATTTGCGTGCGGCGCCATCTATTGGAGCACTCGTCACTATGATTGCTTTGACTCGCTTTCCAACAACTCAGCATGCATGGCGTAACATGCTACTTGCTGTTGCAGGATTTGGTGTTTTCACAATTCTTTTCGCTTTCTCAAATAACATGTGGTTATCACTATTTGCGCTGGCTATGACGGGCGCTTGTGACAGTATTTCAGTTGTGGTTAGACAAACCATTTTGCAAATTTTTCCGCCAGAAAATATGCGTGGTCGTGTTGCTGCCGTAAATGGCATGTTCGTTTCATCAAGTAATGAGCTTGGTGCATTTGAGTCAGGTTTAGCAGCCAAATATTTAGGAACGATTGCAGCGACTATTTTTGGTGGTTGTATGACACTTGCAGTGGTCACCTTTTGTTGGCTAAAAACCAATGACCTATTTAAAGTCGATATTACAAAAAGCTCAGAAGACTAATTAAACCATTTTAATAAAAGCATCTTCGGATGCTTTTATTTTAAATAAAATCTGTAATCACCCAATAAATAAAAATATAGCGTCCTGCTTTAGCAATCAAAACTACAATTAAAAAGCGCCAAAAATTTTCTTTGAATAAACCTGCAACTAAAGTAATTGGGTCACCAATCACAGGGGTCCAACTTAGAAGCAGCGAATAAAACCCATATTTATGATAAAAACGCTGAGCTTGTTCTAAACGTTTTTCAGAAACTGGGAACCACTTTTTGTGTTTAAACTGCTCTATTTTTAAACCAAGCCACCAATTCACACACGAGCCCAGTACATTTCCAAAAGTGGCGATAGAAATTAGAAGGAAAGCAGAATATTCTTTTTTTAATAATAAGGTGGCGAGTACAGCTTCTGATTGTAACGGTAATAATGTAGCAGCCCCAAACGCGCTCAAAAAAAGTAAAAAGTAACTTAGCATATTAAATTAGACCAAATCACCTTTCACTTTATTCATTACGCTACCAATAAAAGTTAGATGACTTTAATTGATAGTGCTTTTTGTACCGCAGGACGTGCCGTCAAGCGAACAATATATTCTTGTACATAAGGATAATCCTCTAACTGAATACCTTGCCATTCATAGCGCAAAATCCAAGGTAAAATTGCCATATCAGCAATCGAGTATTCACCTGCAACAAACTTCTGGCCAATGAGCTGCTTATTCAGCACACCATATAAGCGCTTAGTCTCATTTACATAGCGGTCTATAGCGTATGGAATTTTTTCTGGTGCAAAACGGTTAAAATGATGGTTCTGCCCTAGCATAGGCCCTAGCCCACCCATTTGCCACATGAGCCATTGTTCAACTTCAACTCGCTCTTGCTCATCAGTTGGATAAAATAATCCAGTTTTACGCCCTAAATATTGCAAAATAGCGCCTGATTCAAATATTGAAATTGGCTCACCACGAGGTCCATCTTGGTCAACAATCGCCGGAATTTTATTATTTGGAGAAATTCTCAGAAAGTCTGGTTGAAATTGATCATTTTCTAAAATATTGATTGGGTAAAGAGTGTAGTCCAGTCCCATTTCTTCTAAGGCAATTGTGATTTTATGTCCATTGGGAGTTCCCCAATAATATAGATCAATCATTCTATTTTCCTATTCATCGTTATCATGACTGCGTCTTGCGTTATAGCATGTTTTAAGAGGGACGATGAGATTTCCAACACTAAAAAATACATAAAATTCAAGAATTGAATTTCTTTTAAAAGATATAGCAATTGTCTTAAATAAAACTGAACAGAGAAAATTAAATCATCTTTTTTTATTATGATAAGGATATAAAAAAGCACTGCTTTTGCAGTGCTTTTTTTGAGTATTACTTTTTCTTTTTAGGTCCAAGTAACATACCCATTTGACGGCCTTCCATTTTAGGTGCTTGTTCCACAACCCCAAACTCAGCAACATCAGCTTCAATCTTTTGTAATTGAGCTAAGCCAAGTTGTTGGTGAGCCATTTCACGACCACGGAAACGTAAAGTGATTTTCACTTTGTTTCCTTCTTCAAGGAATTTCAAAATAGCACGAAGCTTAACTTGATAATCACCAACGTCAGTTGCAGGGCGCAGTTTGATTTCCTTCACTTGCACTTGATGCTGTTTTTTCTTCGCATCTTTTTGCTTCTGCTTAAGGTCAAACAAGTGCTTGTTGTAATCCATAATTTTACAAACAGGCGGCTCGGCGTTTGCAACGATCTCAACTAGGTCAAGATCTGCCTCTTCAGCAGCGCGCAGTGCTTCATTTAATGAAACAATTCCTTTTTGCTCACCGTCAGCACCAACGAGGCGTACTTCTTTTGCACGGATCTCGTCGTTAATTGCTGGACGGTTGCTTTTTGCACCTTGTTGTTGGTTACGGTCAGGCTGTTTAATCTTTCTTACTCCACAATATACCGGCCACGTTCGGCGACGGCAGACTTCACTAAGTCAATGAATGCATCTACTGACATAGTACCTAAATTTTTTCCTGAGCGGGTACGCACATTCACTGTACCTTCTTCAACTTCTCGATCACCAAGAACTAATAGGTAAGGAATACGCTCTAGAGTACGCTCACGAATCTTAAATCCGATTTTTTCATTTCTCAAGTCAGAAATAGCACGAAGGCCATTTTCTTTGAGTTTTGCTACGACTTTCTCACAAGCTTCAGCTTGAGAGTCCGTAATATTCATGACACATGCTTGTAACGGCGACAACCAAGGTGGCATGAAACCTGCGTAGTGTTCAATTAGTATACCAATAAAACGCTCAAAACTGCCAAGAATTGCACGATGCAACATCACAGGCTGATCACGATCATTGTCTTCAGTTACGTAAGACGCATCTAAACGTTCTGGTAAGTTGAAGTCACACTGAATAGTACCACACTGCCATACACGTCCGAGACAGTCTTTCAATGAGAATTCAATTTTCGGACCGTAGAACGCGCCTTCACCAGGTTGTAACTCCCATTCGAGACCCGCTGCATCTAAAGCATCTGCTAAAGATTTTTCAGCCATATCCCAAAGTGCATCATCACCTACACGTTTTTCTGGACGTGTAGAAAGTTTCATTTGCACTTCTTCAAAGCCAAAATCTTTATAAACTTCTAAAGTCAGCTTAATAAAGTCAGCAACTTCTTGACCGATCTGTTCTTTAGTACAGAAGATGTGTGCGTCATCTTGTGTAAAGCCACGTACACGCATAATGCCGTGTAAAGAACCTGATGGTTCGTTACGATGACAAGAACCAAACTCTGCTAAACGAATCGGTAGATCACGGTAAGACTTCAAACCTTGGTTGAAAACTTGCACGTGACATGGGCAGTTCATTGGCTTAACGGCATAATTACGATTTTCAGAATGAGTCGTAAACATGTTGTCAGCATAGTTCGCCGCATGACCTGATTTTTCCCACAGTGTAAAGTCTACAATTTGTGGTGTTTTAATCTCAAGGTAACCATTGTCTTGCTGAACTTTACGCATGTATTGTTCAAGAACTTGGTAAATCGTCCAACCGTTTGGATGCCAGAACACCATACCCGGTGCTTCTTCTTGCATATGGAACAAGTCTAAGGCTTTACCAATTTTACGGTGGTCGCGCTTTTCAGCTTCTTCAATACGCTTAATGTACGCAGCAAGCTGTTTCTTATCAGCCCATGCTGTACCATAAATACGTTGAAGCTGCTCATTTTTTGCATCACCACGCCAGTATGCACCAGAGATTTTAGTGAGCTTAAATGATTTTAAGAATTTGGTATTCGGTACGTGTGGACCACGACACATATCCAAATAATCTTGATGGTAGTACAAGCCCATTTGTGTTTCTTCAGGCATGTCTGCAATCAAGCGTAATTTATATTCTTCACCACGCGCAGTAAATTCAGCAATAACTTCATCACGCGGTGTCATTTTTTTAACGACATCGTAATCTTGATCGATGAGCTTTTTCATACGCTCTTCGATAGCTGCCATATCATCCAAGGTAAAAGGACGTGGCATCCAGATGTCGTAGTAAAAACCTTCTTCAATGACTGGACCAATCACCATCTTGGCTTCTGGGAAAAGCTGTTTAACAGCATGCCCTACAAGGTGTGCACAAGAATGGCGAATAATTTCAAGACCTTCTTCATCTTTTGGAGTGATAATTTGTAAGGTCGAATCTTCGGTAATTAAGTCACATGCATCAACTAAGCGATCATTTACACGGCCAGCAACAGTATTTTTTGCTAGACCAGGCCCAATACTTTGGGCAACTTCCATAACAGATACAGCGTGATCAAAACTCTTTTGATCGCCATTTGGCAATGTGATAATTGGCATAAAAAAATCCTTAAGGAGTGATGCCCTATACGAAGGAGCATTTCACCGCGAGATTATGATCGAGGCGAACCTCAAAATATAAAAACGGTGTAAATCAAAGTTAAAAAACCTGAAAGATTTTACACTTGTTCAAGCAATGTGAAAACCTTTGAGTCCATAAAATCATAAATACATTTTGCTTATCACGTAAACAGCAATAAATGACTTAAAAAATATATTGAGATGATTTTTAAACATGTTTAACACAAGTGGTTTAAGATGAAGAAAATAGCATTTCTGCTCATTTTTTGACTGGAGGGTATCGTTCTTTAAGACTAAAGCATAGATGCTTTGATTAATATTAAATCATATGTTCAAAGAATGAATTAAAAATAGAACACGGAGTTGTTTCACATGGTTAGTGCTTATGATGAGTTACCACGCACACCCGCAAACTTTGTTGCGTTATCACCTCTACGCTACCTAGAACGTGCGGCTTATATTTACCCAGATCAAGCTTCGATTATTCATGGTAAGCGTCAAATTTCATGGAAAGAAACTTATCAGCGCTGCTGTCAATTTGCATCTCAGCTCAAGCAACTGGGAATTGAGAAAAATGATACGGTATCCGTTTTATTGCCAAATATTCCAGCCATGATTGAAGCGCATTTTGCAGTTCCTATGGCGGGTGCGGTACTTAATACCCTCAATACACGTTTAGATGCAAAAACAATCGCTTTCATGCTGGAACATGCTGAAAGTAAAGTACTGTTGGTTGACCCTGAATTTGTGAATTTGGCAAGAGAGGCTCTCTCACTTATTCCGAATCAACACATTATTGTAATTGATGTAGCCGATACGGAATACGAAGGTGAAAATCAGTTTTTAGGTTCCTTTGAATATGAAGAATGGATCGCTCAAGGCGACATTAACTTCTCTTGGCATTTACCAGAAGATGAGTGGGATGCCATTAGCCTGAATTACACATCTGGAACTACAGGTAATCCTAAAGGTGTGGTCTATCATCATCGCGGGGCTTATCTTAATGCTGCAAGCAATATCTTGGCTTGTGGAATGAAACCACGTGCTGTGTATTTATGGACACTACCCCTCTTTCATTGTAATGGCTGGTGTTTTGCGTGGAGCATAGCAGCAAGTGGTGGAACCAATATTTGTTTACGCAAAGTCGATCCAGAATTAGTCATGCAATTGATTGCAGCACATCAAGTTGATTATTTCTGTGGTGCGCCTATTGTTCTTTCAATGATTCTTAACTTACCTAAAGAAAAACAAACCAGCTTTGATCACCATGTTGAAGTCATGGTTGCTGGGGCAGCTCCCCCTGTTGCCATTATTGAAGGGATGCGAAACATGGGGATTAACGTAAACCATGTATATGGCTTAACAGAAACTTATGGGCCTTCTGCCCTATGTGCTTCTCAATCTGGATGGAATGAGCTATCAATTGCTGAACAAGCCCAACTTCATTCCCGTCAAGGTGTACCCTACCCGTTGCAAGACAGCATGCGTGTGTTAGATCCCGAGACTATGGAACCTGTGCCTAATGATGGTCAAACCATGGGAGAAATCATGTTCCGTGGCAATATTGTCATGAAAGGCTATTTAAAGAACCCTAAAGCAACTCAAGAAGCCTTTGCTGGCGGATGGTTTCACACAGGTGACCTAGCCGTTTGCCACCCAGATGGTTATGCAAAAATTACTGATCGTTCGAAAGACATCATTATTTCAGGTGGAGAAAACATTTCATCTTTAGAAGTAGAAGATGTGTTGTATAAACACCCTGCTGTATTAACCGCTGCGGTAGTCGCTAAACCCGATGCACGTTGGCAAGAAGTACCATGCGCGTTTATTGAATTAAAGATGGGTACTACAGCAACACCTGAAGAAATTATTGCACACTGCCAAAAAGAATTAGCACGCTTTAAAGTACCTAAAGATGTAGTTATTACAGAAATTCCGAAAACCTCGACAGGCAAATTACAGAAATTTATCTTGCGTGAATGGGCAAAAGAACGGGCTGAAAATGTATAAATAAAAAAGCGACGCCTTGAGCGTCGCTTTTTATGGAAGAGTATTTAGCCTTGATCAGACAATAAAGCAATTTGCTGTACATAGTTTACAAATTTACCTTTTGATGTCTCAAGCTCCGCTTCACTCACTTGTTGACTCTTATCACGGTTGATTCTCAACACATGCTGACGCAAGGTGTGACGTTCCGAAGCATTATAAATTTTACTAAATTCATTAATTGCAGGGTCACCTTGTTCGATCATACGATCAACCCAACGCATCAATTGAGCCTGTTTTTTTGCGCCTTGCTGCGGAGTTAAATAAGACAAAATAACGGTCTCATCTTCATTACGCAATAATTTACCAATACGTTGAAACTGACGACGACGAGCTTCAAAAGAACTAATGTTCTGTACTTCCATTAACGCATCAATTAAACGTTCATCAACTGGGAGTTTTTGAATCTGTTTAACAGAAAGTTGTGCTAACTGCTCACCTAAAGCAGCCATACGTTGAACTGCTTTTTTCTGTTCTGTTTTACTTGCACGTCCTTCTAAAGAGCCAAAATCTTCTTCAGTATAACGTTGGGGACGACGTGCCACGATTAATCTGCCTCATAAAATTTTGCGGCGAATAACGCCTGTACTTCATTTAATGCCTGCTCTTCGTCGGTACCATCAATGACCAATCGCAAAGTGGTCCCTTTACCTGCACCTAACATCAGCAAAGACATAATATTTTTTGCATCTACTAAATGATCGCCTTTTCCAATTTGGATCGACGAACGAAATTTTGTAGTGACCTCTATCAGTTTTCCTGATGCACGAGCATGTAAACCGAGTTTATTAATTACATCAACAGTTGTGTCTATCATGACCAGTGCTTCATTTCTCTGTGTAAGACCTGAACAGACCATTCTGCCTCAAGTGCTTGTTTTAGTCTATCTACGATATAAACGGAACGATGTTGACCGCCAGTACAACCAATAGAAATCGTCATATAGTGACGATGTCCTTCAGCAAATGCTGGAAGCCATTTTTTTAAGAAGTGAAGAATATCATCAAACATTTCGTTTGCTTGCGGACTTGCTTCTAAAAATTGTCTTACTGGCTCATCCAAACCAGAAAAACGTCTCAATTCTAAATCCCAATGCGGATTTGGTAAATGCCGTACATCAAAAACATAATCAGCATCTAAAGGAATGCCATGTTTATATCCAAATGACTGCAATATCACGATAAGCTTATCCGACTGCCCCAATTTAGACAGTAAAATATGCTTTAGATCATGAACACTTTTATCTGTTGTATCAATATGAACCGTAGCGCGGAACTGAATTGGCAGCAGTAACTGCTTTTCTTCATGAATACATTGCAACAGACTTTTAAAACGATTGGCCAATGGATGCGGACGACGTGATGCACTAAAACGTGCGATCAAATCCTGATCTTGCGTAGTCAGATAAATCACATCAACTGTGCCATGTTTTTGTAGTTGCTCAAAAACATGATCGAACTCTTGCATATCTGCACGAGTGCTTCGAACATCCACACCTAATGCCAACTGCTCTAGATTATTTTCATGATCTAGCTTTGCCACAATTTCGGGCAGCAATGCCAAAGGCAAATTATCAATACAGTAATAGCCCAAATCTTCTAACACTTGGAGAGCCGAAGATTTTCCTGAACCAGACTGTCCTGTCACGATAAGTATACGCTTCATGGCATGGCTGTCCTTTGATCTGTTTATTGGGGTGTAAAGGCAACTTCTAAATTATCAATCAAACGAGTTGCACCCAATTTTGCCGCGATGAACAACACAATATCACGATCAAACTGAGTAGCAGGTAACAGATTTGACTGACGAGCTTCGACATAATCCACAACAAACCCATTATCTGTCAACTGAGTTTTGATATCTTCTAAAACTTGTTGTAGATCTTTGCCTTGATGTAACTGCTGCTCAGCTTGCTTTAAACTTTGATAAATAACCGGAGCGACCTGACGTTGCTCTGGACTTAAATAACCATTTCTTGAACTAAGAGCCAAGCCATCTGCTGCACGAACAATTGGCACACCAATTACTTCTAGCGGGATATTTAAGTCTTGTACAAACTGACGAATCACTGCTAACTGCTGGTAATCTTTTTGACCAAAGAAAGCATAGTTAGGTTGTACAATATTAAAGAGTTTAGTGACCACCAAAGCTACGCCATCAAAATGCCCAGGACGTGAACTACCACATAAAGCATCGGTAATTTGGCTGACACTTATGTTGGTTAAACGTGGCTGAGTACCGTACATTTGCTCAACTGATGGTGCAAAAATAATGTCACAACCTACATCAGCTAATAGACGACTATCTTGTTCTAAAGTACGAGGATAGCTATCAAAATCTTCACCCGGTCCAAATTGAGTTGGGTTTACGAAGATACTAACAACCACAACATCACATAACTTTTTCGCTTCACGAACAAGTGTGAGATGTCCTTCATGTAGATTTCCCATTGTTGGGACAAAACCAATAATTTTACGCGCAGCTCTAGCAGGATTTAAAGAAGCTGCAAGACCTTGTATGGTGGTTTCTGTTTTCATGAATTACAGCTCAACGTGGAAAGTATGTTCTTTGGCTGGAAATGACTGGTCCTGCACAGCAGCATGAAAAGCTTTAAAAGCGTCTAGGATTGCTGTTTCGCCAGATTGTTCTTTCATAAAGTTACGGACAAAACGCGCAACTCGACCAAAAGTTAAGCCCAACATGTCCTGTACTACAAGTACCTGACCATCAGTCGCATTACCCGCACCAATACCAATCACAGGTGTATTTGGAAATAGTTCAGCAATTTCTTGTCCCAACTGAGCAGGAACACATTCAAGCAATAGAACTGCTGCACCTGCTTCAACCACTGCCGTACAGTCAGCAATAAGTTGATCAGCTGCTTCACGTGTTTTAGCTTGTAATTTGTAACCACCAAATACGTGTACAGATTGAGGAGTTAAACCTAAATGTACGCACACAGGTACACCATTACGAGTTAACACTTGTACAGTTTCACCTAGCCAAGCGCCGCCTTCGATTTTGATCATCTGAGCACCAGCTTGCATAACTGTTCTTGCGTTTTGCAAAGCATCATTTAAAGTGGCATAACTCATAAATGGTAAGTCAGTCATAATCAAAGCATGCTGGTTACCACGACGCACCGCCGCCGTATGATAAGCCATGTCCTCAACAGTTACAGGTAAAGTTGAGTCACGACCTTGAATTGCCATTCCAAGAGAATCACCAATTAAGATTGTATCAATTTCAGCAAGTTCCATTGCTTTTGCCATACTCGCATCGTAACAAGTTAGACAAGAGAACTTACGTCCTTCGGCTTTAAATTTTCTTAAGTCACTTAGACTAATCATGATGGTATCCTCTACAGGAGTTTGCAGAACGTAATAAGTCTGGTTTTAAGCCCAAGACTCATCAGCAAGTACAGTCAGCGTGGGCTGCTGTATGAGTTCTAAATTTTTAAGTGGCTGATCGTTAATATGTAAATCAGCGTCTAAATCTAATAAAGGAATTACAACGAAATCTCGCTCTAAAATTCCAATGTGTGGCACAGTTAAGCGCTCATTTTGAATTTTTTCATCACCATATATAAGCAAATCCAGATCTAAGGTACGCTCTCCCCAACGACGAAGGCGTACACGACCAGCTTCTTGCTCAAATCGTTGTAACTGATCTAACAAATCTAAAGGAGTGAGATCGGTATTTAGCTCTGCAACTGCATTTAAATAATTTGGTTGATCTTGAGGACCCATAGGTGGACTTTGATAAAGTTTAGAAACTTTCACTCCACCTAAAGTTTTAAGCTTAGCAATGGCTTCAGATAAGATTTGGCGTGAATCACCCAAATTACTTCCTAAACCAATATAGGTCTTCGTTGTCATTGCGTTGGCCCAAAAATAACTTGGCTTAAATCGCGTTGTACACGCTTACGCTTCAAAATCGGATGGTCGCTCATCACCCCAGTTTCTGTAGCAGAGGCTTTTTCAACGAAACGACCCATCGATTGTTCTTGTCGAGCACGTTCTTTTTTCCCACGACGGCTGCGTGGTTCAGGAATATCAACCAAAGGTTCGATTTCCGTCTCAACTTTATTGTTTTCAACAGGTTCAGCAACGGCTTTACGACGGTTTCTAGCTTTCTGACGATTGTACTGGCTAATTGCAGCTTCTTTTTCGTCATTCGACATTTCTTGGTAGGCTTCCCACCAGCTTCCCATCCCCTGTGTTGTGTCATCACCTGACTTTTCACGAAGTAACAAGAAGTCAAAACCAGCACGGAAACGCGCATGTCCAGCCAATGCTTCAATTTGCTGTGGTTTCGGGTTAAGCAAACGGGTCTGCATTTCCCAAACTTCACGAATAAAAGTTTCTGCAAAACGAGGAATCACAGTGCGGGTTGCCTGACGTTTTAAGACATCTAAACCAGCTTGTGCACGCGCTTCAGCTGGTACCACACCTTTAGATAAATAAAATTCACAACGCTCTAAAAATGGTTGCCACAATAAGACTGCGTAGAAAAATGCTGGGTTAATTGTTTTACCCACTTGAATACGCTGATCTGTATTCTTTGCTGCTCTTAAAATAAATGGAGTGAGGTTAGGCTGAATATCAGCAAAGAGTTGTTTCCAAACACCAAACTCAATCAACATTGGCAAAACACGCGCCAAATGTCCCATTGTAAAGAGCTTCTGAGATTCATCATATAAACGATGCGGAGAAACATCACGCAATAGTTGCGTCATCTCTGCATCAAATATATCGAGAATATCTGAATCAATTTTAAAATTTAACTTCGCTGCAAAACGTAAAGTCCGCAGCATACGCACAGGGTCTTCTTCAAAGCGCTGTGCCGGATCGCCTAATAAACGTAGAGTTTTATTTTTTACATCGTCAATTGCTTTGCAGAAATCAAGCACAATACTCTTACGCGGTTGGTAATATAGCGTATTGATTGAAAAGTCACGGCGAGCAAAGTCTTGTTCGATGGTTCCCCAGTTATTGTCACGTAAAATCATGCCTGAAGCACTAGTGACTGCTTTTTTTGGAGGAGCACGGAAAGTTGCAACTTCAATAAGCTCACGCCCTGAATAGACATGTGCTAATTCAAATCGACGGCCAATGATTCGACAACGTCGACCAAAAACTTCTTTAATCTGGGAAGGTGTTGCATTAGTGACTGCATCGAAATCTTTAGGATTAAGCCCTAGCATTAAATCACGGACACCACCCCCAACAATATAAGCTTCATAGCCAGCTTTAGTCAGGCTATCGATCACATCTAAAATCGAAGAAGGAAGTTGGGCTGTGGACAAACCACATTTTGACGCTCGCAAGGTTTGCAAAAGACGCTGTCTCCTACGTCAGGACGTAAATAACAAGTTGTCGCTAATCATAGCTCTAACGCACACAAAGGGCAATTTGATTCTCTGTAGTTTGCGCATGAAATGATAATTGACAGACAGATGATTTATAAAGTCAAACGCGTTTTATTCTTTTCAAAAATGGCGGGACCAATGCCCTTTACGTTTTTAAATTCATCAATATTTTTAAAGCCACCATTCTTTTGACGGTATTCCACAATTGCCTGAGCCTTTTTCTCACCAATACCTTTTAGCTTTTGGAGCTCATCAATATTGGCTTGATTCAAGTGAATTTGCCCTGACGAATCAGTCATAACTGAACTTTTTGGACTGTTAGAATGAGAGGAATGCTGCATGCTCAACTTCTGATCACACCTCTGCTGTTTAGTCTTCCACTCCTTAAAATTTTGATCAAAAGATTGAGCCTGAATAAAGGTTGAAGAAATCAGGCTCCAAAATAAAACAATGAAAATATTGTGCTTATTCTTCCAAAGATTCATGCTGAGCTGCATGTGTTTTTTCCCCTAACTTTAACTGCCTCTTTGCCTGATTCCACAATTCATCCATTTCAGACAGGGTCATGTCCTCTAATGTTCTTTGCTGTTTTTGCGCTTGATCTTCAATAAAAGCAAAACGGCTTCTAAATTTATGTATTGTCGATAAAAGTGATGTTTCACTTGAAATCGCAAGTTTACGTCCAACATTGACTAATGAAAACAGGCAATCTCCAAATTCGTCTTGAATTTCATCAATATTTTGATTTTTTAGGGCCTGCTTAAACTCGTCCAACTCTTCTTCTAGTTTTTCATAAGCATCTTCTACCGTTTCGAAATCAAACCCAACCTTAGCTACATTTGCTTGAATTTCTTGTGCCTGTAACAGGGCTGGCCCATGCTTTATTTCATCTAATCTTGATTGCGGCTTGCCTTGTTTTTCTTGTTGCTTAATTTGTTTCCAAAGCTCACTTACTTGTTCTGGTGTTAAAGTATTAAATTGATCTGCCTGAAAAACGTGGGGATGACGGCGTATTAACTTTTCACTTATTGCCTCAACAACATCTTGAAAGTTAAAAGCGCCTTGCTCACTAAACATTTGTGATTGAAACACAACCTGTAATAACAAATCGCCTAGTTCATTTCTAATTTCATTAATATCACCTTGACGGATGGCCGACTCGACTTCATACGCCTCTTCAATCGCATATTTAGTCAGTGACATTGGAGTTTGCTGTTGATCCCACGGACATTTTTCACGTAACTCTTGCATGATTTTAAGCAATTTATCCATGGTAACCCTCAAGTTTAAAAAGTCGGTCAGTCAAACTAAGATTTTAATTTGTTATGATCAAAATCAAAGCGATTAAATCAGTCGCACTATTGTACTGACAAAGAGAAAAAAGATGAGATACAGTATTCTGATTAGTGGTGCCGCTCAAGGTATTGGGGCTGAAATTGCACGCGTATTCTACAAACAAGGATATAAAGTAGGCATTTATGATATTAATGAATCACTTGCCCAGGAACTAGCAAATCACTTAGGGCCAAATGCCCGTGCCGGCTATCTAGATGTAAGTGACTACAGCCAGTGGCAACACATATTAAAAGAATTTACCGAATGGGCTGGTGAACTTAATATTTTGGTAAATAATGCAGGTATTTTATATTCTGGCGCGTTTGAAACGACTGATATTAAAGCTCATCAAAGAACAATAAATATTAATGTAAACGGCGTAATCAATGGCTGTCACGCTGCTCTCCCTTACTTAAAGCAAGCGTCTTTTGCACGTGTTATCAACCTCTCTTCAGCCTCTGCAATTTATGGGCAAGCTGATTTGATTTCTTATTCTGCTAGTAAATTTGCAGTTCGTGGAATTACTGAAGGTTTAGATGTGGAATGGAAAAAATATGGTATCCGTGTTTTAGATGTGATGCCGCTATTTGTCCAAACTGCAATGGTTAACAATATGGATGCAGGCACCATTCAGAATATGGGGATAGATTTAACCCCAAATGATATTGCTCAGCAGGTGCTTACGCTTGTAGAGAAAAGGGCTCATTTCTGGACACCTACCCACACTCCAGTGGGTATAAAAACCAAACTGCTTTATCAACTCTCAACGTTGAGCCCTCAGTTTCTAAATCGACTCACCAATATTTATTTATCTAGAAAGTAATTTGCAGTAAAAAGGCTGTCATTTGACAGCTTTTTACCAAAACAATTTAATATATACTTATAATACAACAATCGAAAAACACTGTTTTTTTTAAGTTATTCTAAACTTTAAACCCCGATAAAATAAATACCATCATATATTAATTAAAAAACCTTCAAATAAAAAAGATGAATATTAAAAAAATAAACATATCAATTATTTAAATTTAAGAATCCAATTAATTATGATTAAAGCGATAAATAAAACTTAAAAGCTAAGATTAAAATTATTATAAAAACTTAATTAGATTATTTATCAAACAAACAAACACTTAAAATATAAAGCTTCAAAACCCTTTAACGCTATATTAGATAAGGCTTTGCGTTTACTCTTCAATAGAACAAATAAAACTAATAGTTAATAAAATTATTGAAATACTCACTTTACAAAATTATAGTTCGTTTATTTTTGTAAACTTGTGAGTATTTTTTGTGACAGATTTTTCAATAATTAAGCAATCACAACGACACAAAAAAACTTTTCTGGCTATTCTATTTAGCAGTGTTTTACCTACTGCTCAAGCTGGCTTTTTTGATGACTACAATCAAACCGCTCAGAGCTTCCGTGCAAACCTCACGCAACCCATTCCAGAAGAAACTCATAAATTTTTAGATAAAAAAGCTAAAGGGAGCGATGCTGCACTCTACCTACTTGAAAAAGGTCGTTTACAACAAGCTAATCATCAATATGAAGAAAGTAAGAAATCCTTTGAAGCTGCATTTGTACTATTAGAACAAAGAAATAATAAAGCAAAAATTAGTGCCTCAGAGCTCGGATTTAAAGCTCTCTCACTTGTGAGTAATGACAGTGTTATTCCTTACAAAATCCCAGAATATGAGCAAGTTTTAGCGCATGTTTATCAAGCCATAAACTTTATGGCTCTCAATAATCCAGAAAGCGCTGGTGTAGAAATGCGTATCGCCCAACGTATTCAGCGTGAAATTGAACTCGCCCACACGAAGGAAGCTGAAAAAGCTAAAGAAAAAGCTGGTTCCGATAATAATCAGAACTTTGACGAAGCTTTTGCTGGTCTAGATACAATTGCTGGGAAAGTTAAAAATACATATCAAAATGCTTATGCATTTTACATGGCAGCCACTCTTTGGGAAGCATTAGGAGAAGAAAACGATGCCCTCGTTGACTTCAAAAAAGCTTATGAATTACAGCCTAATGACTTCATTAAAAATGATGTTAAACGCTTAGACATGTCTTCAGGTAAAAAATCTCAACAATATCCAGTTGTAATTTTCTTAGAGCAAGGCCTAGTACCTCAAAAAATACCCAATACATTTGCATTGCCTACTCCAAACGGCTTAATTAATGTTTCATTTGCTAGCTACAACCCCTCTACCTATAAAAGCCCTACTAGTCTTCAGGTATTTGTAAATGGTAGACCTATGACTAACACCTCTACTTTAACTGATATAGGCGCATTAGCTGTAAAAACATTAAAAGAAAATGTAGCTGCCAATATGACATCGCAAATTGCGCGCACAACAGCAAAATATATGGTCCAAAAAGAACTTGGGAATCACCTAGGGGCTATCGGGCAAATTGCTGGAAATATTTACAACACAGCTTCTGAAAAAGCCGATGTTCGTGCGTGGAATACTCTACCAAGTAATGCTCAAGTTGCCCGTCTCACTTTGCCAACAGGCACTCATACTATCCAACTAAAAAATGGCTATATGACTCAAGAACTCAATATTGATGTGAAGCCAAATCAAACTGTGTTTATTCATGGCATAGAAGCAAATCAAGAAATTTTAACCGATAGTTTTGCTATTACTCATTAATGATTAAAGGATATTCAAAATGAAAAAGGCCGTAATTTATTTGAGTCTACTCTCAATTGCATCTGCATTTTTTACAGGTTGTACAGCTCCAAATGCTATGCAAACGAAAACAGATAGCGTAACAGGCAAAAGTACTGTTCGTACACAGACCAGCAACCCTGTTTTAGCTACCCGGATTGGTGTTAGCCGAATCAATATGACAACTTTAGGGGATATCAAACGCGCTTCACTTGCATTAAAAAATGGTTGGTTCTATGCCCAAGACTTCCAATACAAAGTTGTATGGTTTGATGCGGAAGGAACTGAAATTAATCCAGAAGGCGCAATTTGGAAACCTATTAGCTTACAAGGTCGTGAAGTTAAAACTATTCAGTCAGTTGCACCTAACCCTAGTGCAGTCGATGTATTGATTTACATGAAAAAAGATTAAGTTTTTAAACCTAAATTCACAATATTATTTAAAGATAGATACAGGACATTTTAATGAAAATTAAATCACTATTCATAATTACAGCAATGAGTAGCGCTGCACTTTTTTCTGGTTGTGCTTCACAAACCGTTAGCTATGGTGATGCGCAATCTGTTGAAACTTTAACAAAAGATTTTGGTTCTACGGACTTACAGCAAATTGCGACAAAAATGGTGGATGACATGCTTGCCTTCCCACCAATTATTGATATGACCAAAAATCGTCGTCCTGTTTTATTTGTTGACAAAATTAAAAACAAATCTCAAGAACATATCGATACAGAGTCTATTACCGATACGATTCAAAACCGTCTAATCAATTCAGGAAAATTCCGCTTTGTAGACATGACTTCTGTGGGTGCAGTAGCCGACCAGATGGCGTATCAACAACGTAGCGGAATGGTAGATAAACGTACTGCAGTAAAATCTGGTTCACAGATTGGTGCTGAGTATATGCTGAATGGTAATTTATCTAGCATCGTTAAAAACTCGGGCGGCAAGAGTGATGTTTACTATAAATTCACTTTAAAACTACTGAATTTAAAAACTGGAATCGTTGAATGGACCAGTGAAAAAGAAATTCGCAAATCTGCAAAAAAATCTACATTCGGCTTATAAGCTTTTCTAAATAATCCTTTATAGCATGGCAATTATTAATTGCTATGCTCTATGAATAAAAAGAGCCTTTATGAGAAAAATATTTTGCGCAGTACTATTAAGTCTTACTGCCACCTCAAGTTTTGCCGCGTTACAAGAAGTGATGAAAGAAGCTTCAGGTAGTGGACCAACCCAGCAACAAGCTATTGCAGAAGCTTTATTGACAGCAGCTCAATCTGTGAATGGAACAAAAGTAAGTTCACAAATGGGGATGGCTGAAGAAGTTAATATGGTTATGACAGATCACCACTGGTCATATCAAGGCAAAAGCTCACCTGTGTTCAGTGTACAAGCAGAGTCTTCAGGTGCAATTAACCGTTTTCAAGTGCTTAGTGTTTCTGGTTCAGGTAAAAATTATAAAGCCCGCGTTCGAGCTTATATTAGTAAATATCAATCAAATGTAGCTGATCAACATTTACGAAGAATAGCAGTTTTTCCTTTTCAAGTAGTTGAGTCAAAATTTAACTTAGCATCGGGTGAAGACCCATATGAGTTTGTGCAGGAAGTAGCGGATCTAATTGGTACGCAAATGGCAAATTCACGACTACTAAGTTTAGTAAGTCGAGATTATATTGAAGAGATGGCAAGCGAAAATGCATTCCTCGCTTGGGATGGTGCGCCATCCGAAATGGCAAGAATTGCCCAAAAAGTGGGTGCAGACTATATTCTTGTTGGTAGAATTAATGAAGCCCGTACGGTTCAAGGTCAATCTTTTTACGGCGCAGTTCCAGCTGAACGTGATGCGATTAAACTAAACTGGCGTGTAATTGAAGTAAATACAGGCAAAATTGCAGCAGCTGGTTCTATTAAGCAACCACCACAAGCAAATGTTGGTAATTTAGTCACACAAGATACCCCACCTTCTAGTACCGAAATTTTCGCAGATCAAGTCGTAAATGATGTATTGCGTGGTTTATCTTTGAAATCAAATCATTACTCTCAAAACGAAGATAGTTTTGATAATCAGGTAAATTCTTCACCATTATCAGATGCAGATCTTCCTTCAGGTTCTAGCGAAAAACCAATTCGCTGGTAAATAAAAAGGCTGTCATTTGACAGCCTTTTTACTTAATTTATTAAACGCCTTGAATCATGCGTCGTGCACTAATGATTCCAGGTTGCTGCTCTAGGCGAGCCAATAAACGTGAAAGCTGCGCTAAACCTTTAACCTCAATGAGCAACTTCATATTAGCAATACCATCTGCCTCAGAAATTGTATTGACCTGACGAATATTGATTTGGTCAGAGAAAATCACTTGAGTTAAGTCTTTAAGAAGACCACGACGATCATAAGCTTCCACCACAATCTGAACGCTTTGACCACGTGTTGGCTGCATTTCCCAATCAGCTTCAACAGCACGCTCTGGCTCTTGCTTAATCATACGCTGATAGTCAGAGCAAATGACTTTATGGATGCTGACACCACGGTTCAAAGTAATATATCCAGCGATTGATTCACCATGCACCGGCTGACAGCACTGAGCGATGTGCAGCTCTACATTATCCAAGCCATCAATTAAAATGCCATGTGCTGATAGCGTATGGCTGGCACGTGGATTTAATGTTGGTTTAAGTACTAGTTCAGGCTCATCCTGATCTAGATGCATTTGGCGGTTCACCTGATTAATCAGGGCATGTAAGCTAATATCGCCACTGACCAGATTCACCAAAATGTCGTCGCCAGTCTTCACATTAAAATGTGATGAATAATCGTTTAGGTCGATACTTTTTGGGTGAATCGCAAGACGAGCCAACTCTTTATTAAGCAGTTCTCGGCCTACTTCAAGATTTTTACTACGGTCTTGCTGTCTAAACCAATGACGCAACTTGTCACGTGCACGAGAGGTTTTGATATAACCCAGAGAGTTCACCAACCAGTCACGGTTTGGTTCACGATCTTTTTTAGTTAAAATTTCAACCTGTTCACCCGTTTTTAAAGTATAGGTAAGTGGCACATAACGCTGGTTGACCCGCGCTGCATAACACTTATTCCCTACTTCTGTATGCACATGATAGGCAAAATCTAAAACTGTTGAGCCACGCGGCAATTCCTTAATATCACCATCACGACTGAAAACATAAATCTTCTCAAAGCCTTCAAAGTCTTGTAACTGTTCAAAGCCTTCTGTTTCATCTTCATTTTGGTGTACCGTCGTTTCATTACGTTCTTGATAGTGTTCTAAAACAGCACGTAATGAATGCAAACGATGGTTAAAGGAATGGTCAGTATTCTTTGACCCTTCTTTATAGTTAAAGTGTGAACATACGCCTAACTCTGCTTCATCATGCATCTCATGAGTACGAATTTGCACTTCAAGAGATTTGTTTTCAGCAATTACAGCCGTATGCAAAGAACGATAACCATTGGCTTTCGGATTGGTAATATAGTCATCAAACTGATGCGGAATATGACGCCAGATTTGATGTACGATACCTAAAGAGTGGTAACACTCTGGCACACTATTGACCAACACACGCAAAGCACGAATGTCATAAAGTTGGTCGAAGCTCAGGTTTTTGCTCTTCATTTTTCGATAAATCGAATAAATGTGTTTTGCACGCCCTGTAATTTCAGCTTCAATGCCGTAAGACGCTAACTCATTTTTCAAACGATCAATGACGAACTGAATATAATGCTCACGCTCTAAACGCTTTTCATTGAGTAATGAAGCAATCTCTTTATAGCGATCTGGAGCCAAATAGCGAAACGCTAGATCTTCAAGTTCCCATTTAAGCTGAGCAATACCAAGTCGATGTGCCAACGGCGAATAAATAGTAAGAATTTCACGCGCTACACGCTCTTGGCGTTCACGAGAGGAATTTGCAAGCTCTCGCAAAGAATAAGTACGTTCAGCAAGTTTAATTAAAACAACACGAACATCTTCTGTCACCGAAATCAGCATTTTATAAATGCCGCTTAGATGTTCTCGTTGATTATTATTAAAGTGATCTTCTAACCGTTTATTTTTCTCAATAAGTTCTGAGAGTTTACCCATTGCCAAAGTACCTTTGACAAGATTGTAAACTTGCTCCCCGAATTTCTGTTTCACTTCTTCTATATCGGTAATGCCTTCACGCACACTACGATAAAGCATTGCTGCTGATAAAGTATCTTCATCTACATGGAGATGTGCCAGAATGTCGGCCATTCCAACGCCTGTAGCAAAAGTATTGGAACGATGATTAACCGTTGAATCTAACTCTTTTTGCAGGGTTAAATGAGCGACTTTTTCAAGTTGTTCAAGCTCCGCCCCATCTAATATTTCACGCACCCGATCCAACCATGAGGCTAAACCGATTTGCGTTTCGGCGGCATGCTCTACAGTCGTTTCCTCTGACAACTCGGTTAGTTGTTCAGGTAACTGTTCACGTACTGTGACCATACCATTCTCCTCAATATGTAACTCATGTTTTTAATCGTTTATCTCTTGAATTTTTTCAAATAGTGCAATGGATTCAACATGTTCGGTATGCGTAAACATGTCCATCACTGCTGCTTTTTTTAACTGGTAACCATATTGGACCAAAACACCCGCATCCCTTGCCAGTGTAGCTGGATTACATGATACATAAACGATTCTTTTTGCTCCAAAATTTGATACATACTGCATAATTTCATATGCACCAGCACGAGGAGGATCAATCAATAATGCATCAAATCCTTGATTTGCCCAAGAATGATGCGAAAAATCTTTTGTTAAATCTTGTGAAAAGAAGGTTGCTTGCACCAAACTATTGCATTTCGCATTAGCTGTTGCTCGCTGCACCATTTCTTCACTCCCTTCAACACCGACAACCTGACCACTCTTACCAACACATCGTGCTAACGGGAGTGAGAAATTGCCCAAACCGCAAAATAGATCAAGTACCTTTTCACCTGGTTGCAATTGAAGCAATTCACATGCCAATTGAACCATTTGTTCATTTACTGTGGCATTGACCTGAGTAAAATCCAATGGCGAAAAAGCAAAATTTACATTAAACCTTTCTAAGGCATAGTGTAAACGTAAAGCACCTTGTTCATCATCAATACGACGAATGCTTTCAGGACCTTTAGGTTGCAAATACAACTGCCACCCTTTGTGTAACGCAAATTGCTTTAATTGGTTGACATCAGAATTGTTTAATTTTTCTACATGACGAACCAATAAAGAAATTTGATTATCACCTTTTGCTAATTCTACATGACCAATGTGCGCTTTGCCTTTTAGACTTTGGAGTAAAGTGCGTAACTCAGGCAGACTATTTGATAAGTTTTTATCCAAAACACTACAGCTATGGACCGAAGTTAAACGATTACTATGATGTTCGCGAAAACCCATGATTAAGCGATCTGGTTTTGGCAAATAGCGCACGCCTATTCGAGCACGACGACGATAATCACTTTGTAAAGATCGAATCGGTTCTAGCCACTGTTCAGGTTGAATACCTGCAAAATGCTGTAAATGTGACTGGAGTACATTTTGTTTTAAACGGATTTGTTCATCAGGGTGAATATGCTGCATGCTACATCCCCCACAGATACCATAATGAGGACAAATTGCCTCGATCCGATTTGCTGAAGGTTCTCCTAACAACTGCAACATTTCAGCTTCTTCAAGACGCTTCGCTTGATGGGTAATCCGAGCTTTTACAGTTTCTCCTGGCAATGCATAACGAATAAAAACTTTTTTGCCATGCTTATCTGCAGGGTGCTCAGGATGAGAACCATAATGCGCAATTCCACGCCCCTCATGAGAAAGTGTTTCAACCTGAAAAATATATTCAGGTTGTTGGAGGTTGCGAGATTTGGCTTGTTGTTTCAAAGAATGAACCTAAAAATCTGAAGAATTAAAATAGTGAGAAGTAAATTCAGTATGTTTCGAAGTACGTTCCCATACTTCGAGGAAGTCGGCCTGCTGTGGCATAGTCTGTAAATATTCAATACTCGAACTGATCCAATGATTATGTTCATCTGCATTCAATTGGCCTTTTAGTACTAACCAACGCAAATAAATAAACCATGTATTGAGCACATCGCCTTCACAATAGCTCGTCAATTTTAACCACTGTTGATTACGAACATATTCAGGCACATGATAACCCGACTCACCACGCTTACCCGGCAAACCTAAAATACAGGCAATATCATCAAGCTTTTGAAAATTACGACCATTAAACATTGCCATCACGTCCATTAAATCTATATGGCGATGGTGATAACGGTTTTGGTAATTATTAAAACGCTTCTGGCTATCAATCTCGCCTTGATCAAATAGACCGGGTGCAGAGAGCCCATGATACATAGCGCGAAATAGGATAACTGGTAAATCAAATTGCGAACCATTCCAACTTACTAGAGTCGGATGGCGCTTATCAAAAATAGATAAAAATTTCTGTAAAATTTCTGCTTCAGAATATTGTTCTCGACTAAAAGAAAATAATCGAAAACCAGACTCATCGATCCATAAGCCAGAAATACAAACAATTTCATGTAAAGGCAAACGCTGAAAGTCCATACCAGATTCTTGGCGACGGATTTTCGTCAATGCTTGCTCTACATCGGCCTCAGGTAAATCAAGATGATATAAATGCGCACCCGCTTTTAAATCAGTTAAAGTTTCAATATCAAAAACTAAGGTAGGGAAACGCATTATTTCTCTCAATTATGAGTTATCGTCCTGTACTGAAAACAGACCTGTAGACAAGTAGCGATCGCCACGGTCACAGATAATGCAAACAATAACAGCATCCGGATTTTCTTCTGCAATTTTGATTGATGCCCAAACTGCACCGCCTGAAGATGTACCAGCACTAACACCTTCCATACGAGCTAATTTACGCATAGTTTTTTCAGCTTCAATTTGTGGAATATCGATAATACGATCAACACGGCTACTATCAAAAATAGTAGGCAAATATTCTTTTGGCCAACGGCGAATACCGGCAATACTTGATCCGTCTGCAGGCTGTAAACCAACAATTTGAATATCTGGGTTTTGTTCTTTTAAATATTTAGAAACACCCATAATGGTACCGGTTGTGCCCATTGAACTCACAAAATGGGTAATTTTACCGCCTGTTTGTTTCCAGATTTCAGGACCAGTCGTCAGATAATGAGCTTCAACATTATCAGGATTACCAAACTGATTTAAAACGTGACCTTTACCTTCTTTTTCCATTTGTAAGGCTAAATCACGTGCACCTTCCATTCCTTGCTGTGGTGTCACTTCAATCAGCTCTGCGCCATAAGCCAACATTGCGTCTTTACGCTCTTGGCTCATATTGTTCGGCATAATAAGTTTCATTTTATAGCCGCGCATTGCCGCAACCATAGCCAAAGCAATACCTGTATTACCGCTGGTTGCTTCAATTAATGTATCACCCGGTTTAATTTGACCACGTTTTTCTGCCTGCATAATCATGTTATATGCAGGACGGTCTTTTACAGAACCTGCCGGATTATTACCTTCCAATTTTGCTAAAACTATCGCTTGCGTATGAGAAGCTAATCGCTGCAAACGAACTAGAGGCGTCTTACCTACATAGTGATCTAACAAAAATTCGTCGGCTAAAAAATCAGGTTGTGTATTACTCATGATCAACACCTATATCGAGGTGGGCCTATTGTATGAAAAAATGCTCGGTACTGCACCCATTTCAATATGCTTTTTCATGAAAGCGATTAAAGCTCGGTCATTTATAAAATGCCGTCTGTTTTAAAATAAAGCGTGATAAGATGCCCTACAGAGAGATAAATCTGATGTAGCCATGTCTAATTTCAATAAAACCTTATCGAAACGCTTACGTCTGAATCATGCATATGGACAATTAATTGCTCTTATTTTTGTGCCCATCATGATTTTAACGTGTGTTGGTGCTTTTCTGGTTTTAACTGAAACCTCACATTCAGTAAAACAACAACAGCTACATCATGCCTCAGCAATTTTAGCTCGCTACAATCAAATCGCGATCGATTTATATAAGCTTGTTGAACTAGAGCCCGATGAATATGATCACGCCCAGCACATCATGCAAAGCATGTTTAGTGAAAAAAATCTAAAACGTGCTGCTTTAATTGATAGTAATGGCCAGACCTATTTAAGTATCGGTTATCGCGACAATCGCTACTGGCCAAACTTTACGCAAAGTAGTAATTTTTTTGGTCCAATATCTTATAACCACAACAATATTTATGGACAGCGGATTAGCGACACACCCGGAAAAGCACCTGTCTGGCTCGTCATTGAAATGGATAATCAGCCACTAGAATTGGCACGTTACCGTATTTTGATTGCCCTCGTCATTACTGGCTTAATGACCTTATTGTTACTTTTACTTTGCTTGAATTTTTATTCGCGTCGCTGGATTGCACCGATGTACGAAATTCGCATGCAGTTGCAACGTTTAAATGCAGACACGTTGGACCAGCATATGGTCATTAACAGTACAGGTGAATTACGCTTATTACAGCGAGATATTGCAAACGTTGTTAAACGATTACACTTTAGCTTTTTAGAGTTAAAAGAACACACCGAACAAACCGAAGAAGACTTACGCAGAACTTTAGATACTTTAGAAGTTCAAAACATCACTTATCGTCAAGCACGCGACCAAGCCATTTCATCGAACCAAGCAAAATCAGTTTTCCTTGCCAATATTAGTCATGAACTTCGAACACCTCTAAACAGTATTGATGGCTTTATTCATTTATTACTTCGTCAGCAAAATCTAAATAACGAACAAAACCTTTACCTGCAAACTATTCGCAAATCATCTGCCCATTTATTAGCATTAATTAATGATGTATTAGATTTCTCAAAAATTGATGCCGGTAAGTTAGAGCTTGAAACAGCACCGTTTGATTTAGAAGAAGCTGTCTTTGATGTCATGGATATGCTGTCTCCACTGGCTGCTCAAAAGCATATCGCAATGGCTTTTTATTATGCGGACAATATTCCACAACAAGTGATTGGTGATGCTTTACGCTTTAAACAAATTCTAACTAATTTGATTTCAAATGCGATTAAGTTCACTCCAGATGGCGAAATTATTGTTCGTGTTCGTATGGAACATGATGATATCGGACAATGCCTACTTCATTTTAGTGTTCAAGACAGTGGTATTGGTTTAAGCGGCACAGATCGTAAAAAATTATTTGAATCATTCTCGCAAGGTGATGCATCCGTTACACGTCAATTTGGCGGTACAGGTTTAGGTTTAGCTATTTCTAAACAGCTTGTCCATCTCATGCATGGCCAAATTGGCTTTGAGGATAACCAAGAACGCGCTCCAACAGAAAAAGGCTCGACCTTCTGGTTTACAGCACAATTTGTGGTAGATGAAGATTACGAGATTGAACACCCGCACTTTGAACATTTACAAGTGGTGTCTTATCTTGCCCACCCTGCTACAGCAAGTGTTTTACGTTATTACCTTGAGAACTATCATGTTCCTCATATCGAGACACAATCGATTCTGGACTTATTTAGTCGTTTAAAACATCTTGATCAAAAAGACAATACATGGCTCATTGTTGACCACAGCGGCGATACTGAAGCGTTATTAAAAGAAATCCGTAGTCGTTATCAAGGCAATTTGGCAGTCTATGGCTATCAAATGACACTTGAACCAAATATGCTCAATGAATATCGTGCTCGCCCTTTATATCAACCATTAAGTCGAAGCGGACTCATTCAATTATTAAATGATCAGCCTATTTTTGAAGAGGAGCAACAAGATTTTAATGGTCAAGGTTTACACATTCTGGCAGTCGATGACCACTTACCTAACTTAATTGTTTTAGAAGCCTTGCTAGGCGAGCTCAACGTTAGAACAACTAAAGCTCTCAGCGGTCAAGAAGCGCTGAACCTGATCCAAGAGCGAATTGACCAGAAGCTTAAACCATTTGATTTGGTATTTATGGATATTCAAATGCCTGTTATGTCAGGTATTGATACAACTCGCGCTATTCGTTCATTAGAGTCGACTTTAGATGGTGAAATGCAGCTTCCAATTATTGCATTAACAGCACATGCTCTTGCTGATGAAAAGCAAAAACTCCTCAAAGTAGGCATGAATGACTATGTCACCAAGCCAATTCAAATGGAACAAATTATCCAAATTTTAACGCAATGGACCAAAAACAACTTTACATCAAAAGCTCTAGATAAAGACCATCATGTCGTTGCAGAAGCATTAGACCCAGAAATTCTAAACTGGCAACAAAGTTTGCAGCTTGCAGCAAATAAAGAAGATCTTGCTCAAGATTTACTTAAAATGTTAGTTGATAGTTTCCCAACTGAGCTAGACGAAATGCAGCAGCTCATCGAGCTTGAAGACTTCCCTCAACTTGAGCATGTTTTACATCGTCTTTATGGTGCTACCCGCTATGTAGGTACTCCAAAACTGCAACAAGTGACAGGTGATTTTGAGCAATTTATTTCAACACTACGCAAAGAACGCCGTATAGCCGATGAAGGGTTTATTGAAGAAGTTATGAGACGCTTTGATGAGTTAGGACTTGTTGTTAAAGAAGTTGAAAGTGCTGCTCATCAAATCTTGGTGATTCCTGACTAGCATATCTACCAACTGGTATGACTGAGCTGTCATGTTTCCAAATTACAGCCATGTTATGCTCCGCTTATCGATAAAAAAATAAGCGGGAATTTCATGGCACTTTTACGTATTGAAAAGAATAATGGCATTGCAACAGTTTATCTAAACCGCCCTGATAAACGTAACGCCATGAGTTTTGCCCTTCTCAAAGAACTCGTTTCAACAGCAAAAGCCATTAAAAAAGATAGAGATATCCGCTGTGTGATTTTGGCAGGGGAAGCACAAGTTTTTAGTGCTGGAATTGATTTATCTGATCTGAATAATCCGAAAAACTCCGCTTTTGCCATTTGGGAGCTTGTTAAACCTGGCCAAAGCCTCTTCCAGAAAGCATTCCTGATTTGGCAAAATTTACCTGTACCTGTGATTGCAGCTCTTGAAGGATATTGTTTTGGTGCCGGAATGCAACTTGCCTTAGCAGCTGATATTCGCATTTCTCATCCAGACACTAAAATGTCGATTATGGAAAGCCGTTGGGGCTTAGTTCCAGATATGGGACTTACTCGCTCATTGAAAGGCTTAATTGGTGTTGACCTTGCAAAAGAACTCACCTTAACAGCCCGTGTTTTTGATGGGAATTATGCAAAAGAAATTGGTCTTGTGACTCATTTAAGCAACTCTCCACTAGAAAAAGCCAATGAAATAGCTGCTGAAATGTTACAACGCTCACCTGATGCCCTAACTGCAGCAAAACGTGTACTTGATGCAATGGAACACCAACCTGAAAAGTCATTACGTCTAGAAAAAATCTGGCAACTTAAATTATTACTTGGTAAAAATAGCAAACTTGCTCGTAAAAAAGACAAACATCCGGAAGTTAATTTTTTACCACGCCAATATAAATAAAGAGCTTAGATTATGAATTTTGATCGTAATACCCCTATTGCTTTTTTAGGTATAGGGCTGATGGGGAGCCGCATGGCAACCCGTCTTATTCAGGCTGGTTTTCAAGTTGCGGTTTGGAATCGAACCCCTTCTGTATGTGAAGAACTGATTGATATCGGCGCACAACCTTTAGATCTTATAAATATTGGCGAATATCCTGTTATTTTGACCTGTCTAGCAGATGACAAAGCTGTACAAACTGTATTTGAACAAATTCAGCCGAACTTAAAAGCTAAACAGGTAATTGTTGATTTCTCAAGCTTATCTGTTGCTGCAACAAAAACGCTTGCTCAAACTGCTGCCGCGCATGATATTACATGGATTGATTCACCCGTATCAGGTGGAACCGCTGGTGCAGAACAAGGCACACTTGTTATTTTTGCAGGTGGTGATGCCCAAACCATTACAGAATTAACGCCTGTTTATAATGTTTTATCTCAGCGTGTAACACGAATGGGAGATACAGGAACTGGCCAAGCCACCAAAATCTGCAATCAACTCATTGTTGCAGCCAACAGTGCTCTTATTGCAGAAGCTGTTGCGCTTGCAGATCGAGCGGGTGTAGATACGACTTTGCTCGCTCCAGCTTTAGCAGGTGGATTTGCAGATTCAAAACCTTTTCAAATTCTCACCCCACGTATGGCAACTCATACCTTTGAACCTGTTCAGTGGAAAGTTCAAACATTATCAAAGGATCTTAACAACGCAGTAACATTGGCTAACAATGTTAATTTAGCTATCCCAGTTGCACAAAAAGCTCTATTACAGCTACAAACTCACCAAAAAAATGGCTTTGCTGAGAAAGATTTAGCTACTATGATTCAATTAATAGAGCAAAAATAAACGGAGTTTGAGTATGGGTCGTCTTGCAGTCAATTTATCCATGATTTTTACCGAAGTTCCTTTAATTGAACGCTTTGCTCTGGCCCATGCTCAGGGCTTTGAATATGTCGAAATTCAATTCCCTTATGAATTGTCTATTGCAGATATTCAAACTCAACTCGAACGCTACAACCTCAGCCTTTGTTTAATTAATGTGCCTGCAGGTGATCTTATGCAAGGCGGAAACGGTTTAGCAGGCATTCCTGGCCAAGAAACAGCTTTCCATGAGGCCTTAGAATTGGCTATTAGCTATGCAACGGCTTTAAACGTTCCTCGTGTTAATATTTTGGCGGGTAAACAACCACTAGATGCCGACTTGCTTCCTTGTTTAAAAACACTAGCAGCCAATTTAAAACTTGCCTGCACCTTACTTAGTGAACATGGTATAGAGCCTGTTTTTGAAATGATTAATGGCACGGATATGCCTCGCTTTTTGGTGCAGAACATTGCGCAGGGCCAAGAAATGCTAGAAGCAGTCAATCACCCTGCCCTCAAAATGCAATATGACTGCTATCACATGGCCATGATGGGTGAAGATGTACTTGAGGGTTTACAAGAGAATATTAACTTAATTGGACATATTCAATTTGCAGACTGTCCGGGCCGCCATGAGCCTGATACAGCTCAAATTCCTTATGAACAAATTTTTTCTTGGTTAAAGCAAAGTTCATATCAGAACTATATTGCAGCGGAATATAAACCTGAAAATGGTTCAAATCAGTCGTTTACATGGAAGAAAAAATACTTTTCTGATGATGTAAATATATAAACTGTTACGACTTCTGTTTGAAATTTAGTGCGAAAACCACTATATTAGATAGTGAGTAATTGTCAGGAAAATATACCCTATATGAATTTAGAACCATCGCCCAGCGTGTCTAATTCTCACGATTTCGCAATGAACACCTCAAATAAAGACGTACAAGCTTGTCTCAAAGTCGTCCACGACGCTTTAGTTGATGTAAAAGCAAAAGATATTCTCCAGTTAGATGTTAGCTCAATTAGCAATGTCGCTGATGCTATTGTAATTGCAAGTGGTACTTCTACTCGCCATGTCAAAGCACTTGCTGACAATGTTGCAGAAGAAGCTCGAAAAGCCGGTTTCCGCCCGATTGGCGTTGAAGGTGAACGAGATGCAGAATGGATCTTGATTGATCTCGGCTTTGTTGTAGTACACGTAATGCTACCAACAGCTCGTAAATTCTATGATTTAGAAAGCTTATGGCGTACCGCTCCAGAGTCGGTTGCTTAAAATTTTGCTTTTAAAAAAAGCGGCTCTTTTGAGCCGCTTTTTTTATTTATCCACATCTATTTAATCACTTTCAAATACCATACCCTATCCCGAAAACACCAATCATCACATATATCTAAATTTGACATGACAAATTGTCAAATTTGCAGCACTATACAAATTCTTGAAGTCCCCACCAATAAATAGCATAACCGGAGTACAGAAAGTGAAGATATTAATTACAGGTGCTAATACGGGCATAGGTTTCGCCACAGCAGAACAACTCGTTAAACAAGGACAACATGTGATTTTGGCATGTCGAAATCCTCAGAAAGCGCAAGAGGCACAAAACAAACTAAGCTCACTTAACCAAGGACAAGTCGATGTCGTTTCTCTCGACTTAAATAGTCTTGAATTAACTAGAAAAGCTGCCGATGAAATTGCAGATAAATATGGCAATCTTGACGTACTCATTAATAACGCAGGTTTATTTGCCAAAACCAAACAATTGACCCATGAAGGCTTTGAACAACAATTTGGAGTTAATTATTTAGGTCATTTTTTATTAACTCAAAAATTAATTCCAGTTTTACAACAATCTCATAAAGCGCGCATTATCCATCTTGCATCTATTGCCCACTGGGTGGGCTCAATTAAACCCAACAAGTTTCGTGCAGAAGGTTTTTACAATCCCCTGTTCTATTATGGGCAATCGAAGCTTGCAAATTTATTATTTAGTAATGCATTAGCAGAACAGCTAGCTGGAGGTTCAATTACCAATAATGCATTACACCCTGGTGGGGTTGCTTCTGATATTTATCGTGAATTACCAAAACCGGTTTATGCAGCGATGAAATTGGGCTTAGTGCCAACCTCAGTTCCAGCAAAGCTCATTACAGAAATGGCAACCGGAGATGCATGGCAAAACCGCAGCGGTGAATATGTCAGTGCACATATGCCAGACTGGAAATCATCACACGCTAAAAATCAGCAACTGGCACGTGACCTGTATCAACAATCTATGGATCTTGTAGAAAAATTTCTTTAAAAAACCAGCTCAAATAAAAAACCACCCGAAGGTGGTTTTTTATTCCAAAGCAAATTAGTGGCCTGTACCGTTAATTGCTTTTGTCATATCTTCAACAACTTTCTTGGCATCACCAAAGATCATCATTGTTTTTTCATTATAGAACAAGTCGTTGTCTAGACCAGCATAACCAGTTGCCATAGAACGCTTAATCACCATGATTGTACGCGCTTTATGAGCTTCAAGAATCGGCATACCATAAATTGGTGAGCTTGGGTCATCTTTTGCAGCTGGGTTTACAACGTCGTTTGCACCAATTACAAGTACTACATCAGTTGCAGGGAAGTCTGAGTTGATCTCATCCATTTCCAAAATGTCTTCATATGCTACGTCTGCTTCAGCAAGTAGTACGTTCATATGACCAGGCATACGACCCGCAACCGGATGGATTGCAAAGCGAACGCGAACACCCTGTTCTTTCAAAAGTTCACACAACTCTTTTACCGCATTTTGAGCACGACCTTGCGCCATACCATAACCTGGTACAATCACAACGCTGTCCGCATTTGACATTAAGAAGCCAGCATCATCAGCAGAACCTGAACGGTAGTTACGTTGAACTTGTTCACCTTTATCTGCAGATGCAACTGCTGCACCACCCATTGCTCCACCGAACAATACATTGATGATCGAACGGTTCATTGCTTTACACATGATGTACGACAGAATCGCACCAGATGAACCTACAAGCGAACCTGCAACGATCAACATGTTGTTTTCAAGAGTAAAACCAATACCTGCCGCTGCCCAACCAGAGAATGAGTTAAGAAGCGATACCACTACAGGCATATCACCACCACCCACTGGTGCAATCCAAACCCAACCAAATGCAAGTGCAAGTGCTGTCATTGCCCAGAATGCAGTCATGTTGCCAGTTGTAAAGAAGTAGAAACCACAAGCCAACATCGCAACAAAGATAAGTGCTTGAACAGGTTTAACCCATGCACCAGAAATTGTTTTAGCCCATTTTTTCGCAGCCAATTTACCGTACGCAAACACAGATGCAGTAAAGGTAATCGCACCAACAAAACAACCGACAAACAATTCAAATAAATGAACCTTACTCATGTGAGCATGTTGCACACCAGCTGCGGTTAAAGCCGCTTCATTTTGAGCAAATAGTTCAGTAAGTTGGTTGTTATGTAAAATTGCAGCAATCGCAATGAGAACAGCAGCCAAACCCACTAATGAGTGCATAAGCGCAACAGTTTCCGGCATTTGCGTCATTGGCACTGTACGTGCACGCGCAATACCCACGATTGCACCTAACACCATTGCCCCAACGATCATCCAGATGACTGGGTTATTCGCAACAAAGAAGGTCGTTACAACTGCAATCGCCATCGCGATCATACCGTAACGGTTACCTTGAATTGCTGTTTTAGGGCCAGATAAGCCACGAAGCGTCAAGATAAAGAGGATTGCGCCAACAAGGTACAACCAGTTTGCATTTGCTTGAATAAATTCCATGTCAAAGCCCTCTTATTTCTTTTGCTTAGGCTTGAACATTTCCAGCATGCGTGCAGTTACTGCAAAGCCACCGAAAATATTAATGCTTGCCAAAAATACTGCAATCGCACCGAGTACGCTCACCACATTCACACTTTGAAATGCAACGTTAGCATCTACACCTAAAACTGGCAGACCTACAGTTTGCAACATCGCACCTACCACAATAATAGATGACAACGCATTAGTTACTGCCATAAGTGGTGTATGCAAAGCTGGCGTAACACCCCAAACCACGTAATAACCTACGAAGATGGCAAGGACGAAAATTGTAATAGTTTCAACCATGAGAAATCTCCTTAACCACGCTTAAGCAGTACTTGACCGCCATGAGTGACCAATAGGGCTTTTTGGATTTCGTCTTCCTGATTAATCGCAAAGTTTTTCTCTTTGTCGAATAAGGTCTCTACGAAATTAAAAACGTTACGCGCATACAATGCAGAAGCTTCTGTTGCTACAGTTGCCGGAATATTTGGAACACCCAAAATTTTCACGCCATTTTCTGTAAACACAGTCTCACCAACTTTAGAGCCTTCAACGTTACCACCAGTTTCAACAGCCATATCTAAAATGACAGAACCCGGTTTCATCTTGACAACAGTTTCAGCTTTAATTAAACGTGGTGCATCACGACCTGGTAACAATGCAGTAGTAATCACGATGTCAGCATTAGAAACAGCTTTATCTACAATCGCAGCTTGGTCTTTGATGTATTGCTCACCCGGCATCCATCCATAACCATTTTTAGCGGCATCTGCTGCACGCTGTTGCTCTTCTTCAGACATTGGGACGTCTAACCACTTACCACCTAAAGACTCAACTTGATCTTTAGCTGTAGGACGTAAGTCTGTCGCTTCAACAATTGCACCTAAACGTTTTGCAGTTGCAATCGCTTGAAGACCAGCAACCCCAACACCCATGATCACAACACGCGCAGGCTTTACAGTACCCGCAGCAGTCATAAGCATTGGGAACATGCGTTGATATTCAGCAGCAGCAAGTAAAACCGACTTATAACCAGCTAAGTTTGCTTGAGAAGACAACACATCCATGTTTTGTGCACGAGAAAGCGTACGAGGAAGCAGTTCTAAAGCAAAAGCAGACACTTGTTGATTCGCAAACTGATCTAGCTCGGTGTTACGATAAGGATCAAACATTGCTACAACAGCGGTATTTGCTGCAAGTTTCTGAATTTCCGTGCCCTGTGGTGCGCGAACTTTCAAAATAATTTGACTACCCGTATAGGCATCATCCGTAATGGTTGCACCGACCTGTTCATAAGCACTGTCAATGTACGCAGCCTTTACACCAGCACCACGTTCAATCACAACGCTATGACCAGCGCTAATCAACTTCTTTACTGTCTCTGGCGTAGCAGCTACACGATTTTCACCGACGACAGTTTCGGTTGGGATTCCGATCTGCATGAGCGTTCCTCAAGCTAATTTCTCATTGTCAAAAACATTGCAAGCTGCAATGTTTCCCCCATGTGTATTCTTTGTACAGAATTTGGATTCTAATTGAACTTTTTTAAAATACCACCCACTATTTATTTAATAAATACCCATATTTTGAACTGATGATTCACGATATTTGTTTAGGGGTGTAATATGGGAAGGTTTTTCTTTTTTTGCAGACAATAGTCTCTCTTATACAGTCCTGTATATGAAAATTTCTTTATCTTCGTTTCAAATCGGGTCTTTTTTTGCTCTTTGCTCTGCGTTTCTATTCAGTACCAAAGCAATTTTTATTAAACAGACTTATGCCCTTTCTCCATTAGTAGACGGTACGATCTTGATGGCTTTACGTATGTTAAGCGCCTTACCGTTCTTTCTATTAATTTGCTGGTTTAACAGGCATCATAATCAGGGCATAAAAAAGAAGGATTGGCTAATTTTAATTTTTGCCGGTCTATTAGGCTACTACTTTGCAAGTTGGCTCGATTTCATGGGCCTTATGTTTATTAGCGCCTCTCTAGAACGAATTATTCTATTTTTATATCCCACGCTTACTGTCATAGTCTCGAGCTTACTCTACAAACAAAAATTAGATGTAAAAAGTTTATTTGCCATTTTTCTTAGTTATGGTGGAACGGTACTGGTTATGCTTCAGGAGCATAACAACGCACCAATTCAGGGCAACTTCTGGTTAGGAACAAGTTCCGTATTTGCAAGTGCCGTGGCTTTCGCTGGCTATTTGTTGCTGACGCCACCTCTCATTAAGAAATTTGGCTCTTGGAATTTCACAGGGTTAGCCTTAACTGTGGCTTGTATCGGCACATTAACTCATTACGCATTAAGTACACCTCATCCAATTCAACTTCTATTACAACTTCCCTCTAGTGTAATTTGGTATGGCATTGGCTTAGGCTTTTTAGTTACCGTGCTACCCACCGTTATGCTCATGCAAAGCATTGAACGATTAGGCGCCTCTCAATCTGCAATGATTGCTTCAATTGGACCAGTTTTAACGATTTTGCTTGCCGTTGCTTTTTTAAATGAACATCTCAATATGTGGCAATGGGTCGGCTGCCTTCTCAATATTGTCGGTGTCATGATGATTACACTCAGAAAGAAAAGACTAAAACATTAAATTCTCTTGACCTCAACTTAAGTTGAGGTTGGATACTCATCTAAATTTTAATGAACGGTTGAGTTCCAATGAGTCAAGAAACTTTTAAAATCATAAATCCATCAACTTTATATAACCCAACTCCTAACGCTTATAGTCATGTTGCTATAGTGGAAAGCTTTAAGAATATTATTCATGTAGCAGGTCAAGGAGGCGAAAATTCCCAAGGTGAATTAAGCCCAAGTTTTGAAGAACAAGCGATCCAAGTCTTTGATAATATTCAATATGCTTTAAAAGCAGCCAATGCAGAGCTTAGCAATATTGCTGTATTGAGAGTTTTAGTTGTTGACCACTCGGTCGAAAAACATCAAATTTTGATTAAAATTATGCAAAATTTATGGAAAAATCATCCTTTTCCTGCCTGTACACTTATTCCTGTGCCGCGCCTTGCGCTAGAACACATGCTTATTGAAGTTGAAGCAACAGCATACACCCAATAAAACTGAGAGAACGTCATGTCTACCCCTGAAGATATCAGTCAAAATAAACCTTTGCTTTGGTTGATGGCAGCAGCATGCGGTTTATGTGCAGGTGTTAATTATTATTGTCAGCCGCTGATTCACTCCATTCAGCAAGAGTTTGCTGTAACTCAGGCACAAGCTGCTTTAACAGTGACATTTGCTCAAGTGTCTTATGCCCTCGGTTTACTCTTTATTGTCCCAATGGGTGACATCGTTAATAAAGCCAAAGCTATTCCGTTTTTGATGGTACTTTGCGCAGTTGGCCTATTTACATCTGCTTTTGCCGTGAACTTACCCATGTTGTGGATCGGTACAATCTTAGCGGGATTGTTTTCTGTTGCTGCGCAAGTCCTGATCCCACTTGCCACAATGACCGTAAAGCCCGAAAAAACTGGCGAGATCATTGGTTTTTTAATGAGTGGCTTATTGGTCGGGATTTTACTCTCTACTAGTCTAGCTGGATTATTTTCCAACCTTTTCCACTGGAAAATAGTGTATGTCGTAAGCGGCGTATTAATGCTTCTGTTGGCATTTACTTTAAAAAGTCGCTTGCCTTATGTCTTACGTATGAAAATGAACTATGGGCAAATCTTTGTTTCCATGGCTCAGCTTTTAAAGCAAGAAAAAAGACTCTTATTAAGAGCACTTACAGGTGCTTTTGCCTTTGCAGCAGTAAGTACCTTGTATTCAACCATCGCATTACTTCTCACCTCAGCACACCATTTACCAGATCTATTTATCGGACTGGTCCCTCTAGTCGGTATCTTTGGGGCATTATCAACACGCTATATTGGTAAATATGCCGATCAAGGCTACACAAGATTACTTACATGGATGGGCTGTGGATTGTTCTTGATAAGTTGGATTTGTTTCTACTTCGGACAAACTCTACTTTCTACTTATATTATTGGATTTGCTTTAATTCAATTAGCACTCGCACTCGTTCACACCAGCAACCAGAGCATTATTTTCCGTTTACGTCCAGATGCTAAATCACGTATTAATGCCATTTATATGACCACTTATTTTATTGGCGGCGCAGCTGGTTCAGCATTAGGAATTTTTGCTTGGAATCATGGTGGATGGACCATGACCTGCCTTGCAGGTGTTGGGCTCGTTGTATTTTGTATTTTATTTAGTGTGATTGATGCTTTCTTACAAAAAAAGCAAATGGCACACTCATAACCTAACTTGTTAAAAATCATCTTTCTATATTCCGCACAAGGGCGGTTATAAATTATGCGGTTAAATGCCACTGTCGATTCAGGGCTAAACCCCGTATAATGCTGCCCTTTCATTAATTTAGCGACTTTTGGGTCTATTGGCTATGCAATCACTTCAATCGTTACAACCTCGTATTTCTGTCGCACCTATGATGGACTGGACTACAAAGGACTACCGATTCTTTGCACGCTTATTTAACCCAAACGTTGTGCTCTATACAGAAATGGTGACTACAGGTGCGATTCTATTTGGCGATGCAAAACGTCATTTAGACTATAGTGCTCAAGAACACCCGATCGTATTGCAACTTGGCGGATCAAACCCACAAGAGCTTGCAACCTGCACAAAAATGGCCGAAGACTGGGGTTACGATGAAGTCAACCTCAACGTAGGCTGCCCAAGTGACCGCGTACAGAACAATAAAATCGGTGCATGTTTAATGGCAGAGCCAGACTTAGTGGCTGAATGCATTCACAGCATGCAAAAGGCGGTTAATATTCCTGTCACAGTAAAGCATCGTATCGGTATTGATGACATGCAGTCTTACGAAGAAATGCTACATTTCGTAGATACTGTCGCTGCAACAGGTTGTACGTATTTCGTTGTGCATGCCCGTATTGCGATATTGAAAGGCTTGTCTCCAAAAGAAAATCGAGAAGTCCCCCCTTTACGCTACGAAGATGTATACCGCTTAAAGCAAGAACGTCCACATCTGACTATTGAAATTAACGGCGGTATTAAAACGTTTGCCGAAACTCAAGCTCATTTACAGCATGTTGATGGTGTCATGATTGGCCGTGAAGCCTATCACAACCCTTACCTACTTGCTGAGCTTGGCCAACTTTGGAACTTAGAAGCACCAGACCGTTTCGATATTATGGAACAAATGCTGCCTTATATTGAGCAACGTATGGCTGAAGGTGCACCCCTTTCAATCATTACACGTCATATTTTAGGTTTATTTCAAAACTTACCAGGTGCTCGTAAATGGCGTCAGGCGCTAAGTGGCGGAAATGCAAAAACTTTAGCCGATGTTGAAACTGCAATTCAGAACATGCGAGCAGCCATGATTCGCACTGAAGAGTATGTAAAAGAGCAGCAGGTTTAAGTTGGCGACGACTTCTTAAATTGTAAGAAAATGTGGCATTTTAAATCAGAGACTTAGATTTTGAGTATATTCGCAAATGTTGGAACAAAATATTCAAATTTAAGCTCTGATTAGTTATTTATTTACAATGATATCAATAATTTAAATTTCACTATTTTTAACCACCTCTTTTGATAAGTATCTTTTCGCTCCAAGGCAGGCACCTCTGGAAAAAAGATACGTTATTACATAACATAAACAAAACTTTTAAGATACGCCTATTAGTATCTCTGAACGCCACAGGTAGGTGGTGATTTTTTTTAATATGGATATAGGTAGCACGGTAGAGATTTCACGATGATTATTTATGACGGACAAGTAGCTGATAATTACATGTATCAGGATTCAAATCAGGCAGCCATTGTTGTATCGCACAGCGCACCCAGCCTACCTTATCCTTTCACCATGAAACCCAATAATCATCAAACTCAAACTTCAACCAACCCACCGATCGATGTAGAAAAGTTTGTAGAAAAATTAGAAAGCGTTACTTCTAGACGCAGTAAAGCTAGATGCGCACGTAGTATCCGTCTTGCACTCGAATCTGCTGGTGCTAATGTTGAAAACCACCCAATCGCAGCTTCAGATTGGGGCGATACCCTCAAAAAGATTGGCTATAAACAAATTGATCCAGCCTTCGACGAACCTCAAGAAGGTGACATTTACATCATTCACAGAACCCGCAACCACGTTTATGGTCACATTGCAGGATACACTGGAAGTGAATGGGTCTCTGACTTTAAACAAAATAGCTATGACGTCTATAAAGATGACAGCGTAACTTATACCTATTATCGACTAGGGTAATCTACCTAAGAACTAGATGTTCAATTGCTTTAATTGTTTCAAACAACTGATCAAACGAGTGTTTTAAACCCAGCTTGGCTTCTTTTTTGCTTTATTTTCATATTGTAATTATCAAAAATAATGATGGAACTTTATGAAAAGAATACTGCTGAGCTTCTACTTACTGACATCGTTTAGCATGACTTATGCCGCCTCTGATACAAACATTATAGAGGTTTTTAAAAAAGTACCCGAAAAACGGATTTATCAACCTCAATATTTATTAAAACGGACGACTCCTCAAGCTCGAATCCATGTGATACGAAAACAATATTTAAATGGAATACTAGACTGTCCTTCTGTGATTTATCACGACAAGAAGAAAATTCTATCTTTGCACTCATTTGAAGAAGCAATATTTTATCTAGAGCCTGATCGTTACTATATTCGCTATGCGGTTAACAATAGTGGTTGTATCAATTTGGAATTCTACCAGCATAAACGCCCCAAAATGGACATCCTATCTCAGGAACGTCCGTTAGAAGGTGATACCGAATATACATTTACTATTAGTGAGCACACTGGGTCACAATAATTATTTCAGCAGAAGTTAAACATATTGCCTCTCAAACTTGCAGCAGATGGTAGATCTGCTCAACATAATGCTGAATCAGATCACTCTGGTTTGTTCTATAAGCCAAAACCACTTCAGATAAAAGATTCTTATTTTCTAGAGGAATCAATTTTACATTTTTGGGTAATATTTTCTCAAATTCTTGGGGAACAATGCTAATACCCAAATTTGCAGCAACTAACTGTAATTGGTTTAGCTTACGTGATTGGATCGTCGCTGCTTTAGGCCAGAAGCCAGCCCCTATACACAAGTTTGAGACTAAATAACTCAAACCTCCCCGCTTAGGATGTGGAGTCGAAACAAAATATTCATCTTTTAAATCTTTTATCTGGATACTTTGTGTTTCTTTAAATTTAGGATGATCAATATAAACAGCTGCAAATAATGGCTGTTCATATAGTTTCAAGGTCGTTATTTCTTCAAGGCTATGCAGAACTGGCGGTCTAATCAAACCAATATCAATTTCCCCATTCAGTAAAGCCAAAATCTGATGCTCAGATGACAAGGTATTTATCTCAAAATTGATTTGTTGCGTTAAGCTAATTTCTTTTAATATCTGAACCTTTTTATTATCCATAACAATACTGCTCGAGTGAGCAATTTTAATCTGGCGATTTTTTCCTTCTGCAATATTCTTAGAAACTCCAATGATCTCATTTAAATAATGCATATTATCTTTTATTTTTTTATAGAAGACTTCCCCTGCCGCCGTGAGTTTTACTTTCTTATCAGTACGATCAAATAACTGAAAATCAATTTCTTCCTCTAATAGCTTCATTTGCCGACTTAAAGCAGACTGAGCAATAAATAGTTTCTCTGAAGCCGCAGTAAAGCTCCCTTCTTCAACAATTTTTATAAAATATTGGAATTGTTTTAATGTGAGCATAACCATCTCAAAATTAGATTACTAGGTCTATTTTCTATATTAGATTAGATAGATAGCCTTCGCTAGAATTTTATCAAGACCATTCAATTGATTGAATTATTCATGAAGTATTTAAAAGGGTTTGTCATTTTCACCGTTGTTGTTCTAATTTTATGGTGCTTTAAATTTTATGATCAACAGTTACCCACACAACCCCAGCAAGACAACATAGAGCTGTATGATTAAATAGTTTCTCTCAAAAATAAAAAGGCATGCACTCACATAAGCACATGCCTTTTCAATATTTAAATTAGGCTTTCTTTAAATCAAGCTTTTTCAAAACTTCAGCCACAGCAATCATAGCAAAGCTTGAAGTCACCACTACCGCTGAACCATAGCCACCACAACGTAATCCCGCCGATGGGCAAACATCTGCACTAGAAAATGGATTATCGATTGAGTAAATACAGGTAATACCAAATTTCTCTTTTGGCTTTTTACAGATGCCGCGAGCACGAAGTTGACTACGTAGCTTCGCTAACATTGGGTCTTGTTCTGTTTTTGATAGATCGGCCACGCGGATTTTAAGTGGATCGAGCTTACCGCCTGCTCCACCCGACACAATTAAAGGAATTTTATTAAAACGACAATGAAGCATCAAAGCCAATTTTGCTTTAACGTCATCGATGCAGTCCAAAACAATATCCGGTACAGGGTTTAAAAGCTCTGTGACATTTTCAGGCGTTAAGAAGTCATCAATAATATTTACTTTAATACGTGGGTTAATTTGGCGACAACGCTCCGCCATAATCTCAACTTTTTCACAGCCCAGAGTTGAGGTCATTGCAGGTAGCTGACGGTTTACATTTGACGCTGCAACCACGTCCATATCGACTAATGTAATCTCACCAATACCTGTGCGCGCTAAAGCTTCTACCGCCCAACTGCCGACGCCACCAATACCAATCACCATCACATGACTTTTTTCATAGTGCTGGAACGATGAATCACCATAAACTTTGGCTACACCTGCAAAACGGCGGTCATATTCATCTTGTTGGAGATCGGTCATTGCTACTCTTTGGGGATATAAAACACGGAGAGTATTTTACTGCTTTTCAAAACCAAATTGCTACTTGGCACTAGTTCATTATCTGATTAGTGCCAAAGCCATTCACAGCCTGTCGAGCATCAACAAGATACTGTTTTTGCAAAACATAAAATATTAATCAGTATTGAACAGGTTCTGTGAATGGCAATGGTTTTGCCTACTTTTGCCGAAACAAAAGTAGGGTTATGAGCTACTACCATTAGAATTTTTTACCGTAAGACACCGTCGTGATTATTTTTCAAATACCAACCAATATAAATATTGATTGGTATTAATCTCAATACATTAACCAGCAATCAAATTCCGTAGTACATAATGCAAAATACCACCCGCCTTAAAGTACTCGACCTCATTTAACGTATCAATTCGACATAACACATTAAAATGGCTCGCTACTCCATTTGGTCCTTTGACATCAACTTCAAGAATTTGATGAGGCTGAACGCCATCAGACAAACCTCGAATTGATATCATCTCATGACCAGTTAAGTTGAGAGATTGTCGCGTTTGTCCATCAATAAACTGTAATGGCAACACGCCCATACCTACCAAGTTTGAACGGTGAATACGCTCAAAACTTTCAGCAATGACAGCTTTTACACCTAACAAGTTCGTTCCTTTGGCAGCCCAGTCACGTGAAGAACCAGTTCCATATTCTTTGCCAGCAATAATTACAAGTGGTGTATGTTCTTGTTGGTAACGCATTGCGGCATCATAAATAGCGAGCTTTTCACCACTTGGCACATGAATCGTATTACCACCCTCCTCACCGCCTAACATCTCGTTTTTAATACGAATGTTGGCAAAGGTACCTCGCATCATGACTTCATGATTACCGCGTCGAGAACCATAGGAGTTAAAGTCTTTTGGTTCAACACCTTGCTCTTGTAAGTATCGGCCTGCTGGGCTGTCTTTTTTGATATTACCTGCCGGTGAAATATGGTCAGTCGTTACCGAGTCACCAAGCACTGCCAAAATACGTGCCTGTTCAATATTTTTAATTGGTTTGGGCGGCTCACCAATGCCTTCAAAGAACGGCGGATGGCGGATATAAGTCGAATCATCAGCCCATTCATAAGTTTTACTTTTTGGAATCTGGATAGATTGCCAGCTTTCATCACCATCAAACACCGCAGCATATTCTTTATGGAACATCTCTGTATTTACTTTCTGTAAGACAGCATCAATCTCTGCCTGACTTGGCCAGATATCTTTTAAATAGACAGGTTGTCCATCTTTACCTTGCCCAATAGATTGCGTAGTCAAATCGGTACGAATATTACCAACTAAACCATATGCCACTACCAAAGGTGGCGAAGCAAGCCAGTTTGTTTTAACTAATGGATGTACGCGTCCTTCAAAGTTACGGTTACCAGAAAGTACTGATGCAACATTTAAATCATGGCATTGAATTGCATCTTCCACTGGCTCCGGTAGTGGACCTGAGTTACCAATACAAGTTGTACAACCATATCCCACCAAGTTATAGCCCAACTCATCTAAATATGGCGTAAGCCCAGCAGCCAGCAAATAGTCAGTCACAACTTTAGAACCTGGTGCAAGAGAACTTTTCACCCATGGTTTACGCTGCAAGCCTTTTTCAATCGCTTTTTTAGCAAGTAAACCTGCAGCCAGCATTACACTTGGGTTAGAAGTATTGGTACATGAAGTAATTGCTGAAATTACAACATCACCATGATTTAATGGATAAGTTTTTCCTTCAATCACGCAAGAAGGACTTTCATGTTGGATATTTGCTTTTTTTGCCTCGACAGCAGTACCACCACCGCCTTCATTTTCTAAACGCTCTTTAGCTTCTTTGGCTGGTTTTAAAGTTAACTCCATCAGCGCATTAAAGGTTTTCGGCACCTCTGATAAAAGCACTCGATCTTGTGGACGTTTTGGGCCAGCTAGACTTGCCTGAACTGTACTCATATCAAGACTTAAAGTATCGGTAAAAACAGGTTCATCACCCGCATTACGCCATAAACCTTGCGCTTTGCTATACGCTTCGACTAGTTCAATACGATCACTTTGACGGCCAGTTAATTTCAAATAACCCAAAGTCACTTCATCAATCGGGAAGAAACCACAAGTCGCACCATACTCTGGTGCCATGTTGGCAATGGTCGCTCGGTCAGCCAGTGGTAAATCGGCTAAACCATCTCCATAGAACTCTACAAATTTCCCCACAACTCCTTTTTGACGGAGCATTTGAGTAATGGTCAGCACTAAGTCAGTTGCAGTAATCCCTTCTGGTAGTTTTCCTGTCAATTTAAAACCAATGACTTCAGGAATGAGCATTGAGATAGGTTGGCCCAGCATAGCAGCTTCAGCCTCAATTCCCCCTACACCCCAACCCAATACACCTAAACCATTAATCATGGTGGTATGTGAGTCTGTACCCACTAAAGTATCTGGAAAAGCAAAGGTTTGTCCGTTGTCCTCGCCTAACCACACCGCTTGAGCCAAATATTCTAAATTAACCTGATGACAAATTCCCGTACCCGGTGGCACTACACTAAAGTTATTAAATGCAGACTGTCCCCAACGTAAAAATTGATATCGCTCACCATTACGTTGCATCTCGATTTGTACGTTTTCTTCGAAAGCTTGATCATCGGCAAAATAGTCGACCATGACAGAGTGATCAATGACTAAGTCTACAGGAGATAATGGATTAATTTTTTCAGGGTCACCGCCCGCTTGTGCCATCGCTGCTCGCATTGCAGCTAAATCAACAACTGCTGGTACACCCGTAAAATCTTGCATTAAAACCCGTGCAGGTCGATATTGAATTTCTTGATCTGATGTACGGATTTTTAGCCATTCTGCTAAAGCATGGATGTGTTCCGTTTTAACGCTATGCTGATCTTCAAACCGTAATAAGTTTTCCAATAATACTTTTAAAGATTTCGGCAGTTTGGCAATATCCCCTAGCGTTTTCTCTGCTTGGGCTAAGCTAAAAATCTGATAATTGCTGGAACCTACTGTTAGCGTCTGTAAAGCATTAAAACTATTGATATTGCTATACTTAGCCATTGGGTTATCCTCCCACGTCTGGCAATGTTATTTTTCACGTTTTTACATGTTGTTTTCTTACTTTAAGCTTCTTTTTTAATCGCTGTGTTTTGTTTTAGTTACTATTTCTAATCTTTGATTTTTATTACGATAATTTCAATGCAGTAAGAGAGTTTTTCCACAGCAACTCAGCCAAATCCGGCTCTGGCATATTTAAATTTTCAGCCAAACTTTGTAGAACGTAAGGCAAATTAACAGGAGTATTACGAGTCCGCTGTTCTGTTGAGGTTTGACAGCAAAGCGGTGTCATATCTGGACAATCTGTTTCAATCACCAAGTGCTCTGCACCTATAGCCTGCACAACCGTATGAAGTTTTTTCGCATTCGGGTTGGTGATCTGCCCCGTCACACCAATTTTAAAACCAAGCTTAATAAGACCCTTTGCCTCTTCTACTCCACCACTAAAGGCATGAGCAATTCCGCCAAATTTAAATTTTTGAGCTTTTAATAGAGCGAGCACATCACCGTGCGCTTTTCGAATGTGGAGTAACACTGGTTTTTGGTATTGGGTTGCCAGCTCTAACTGAGCTGCAAAATATTGTTTTTGCTTTGCATATACATCTGGCTGCTTATGTTCTTTCAAGAAAGTATCTAAGCCAATTTCACCTACAGCCACGCAGTTTTCTTGCTGCAAGATTTGTTCAAGATGAGAAAGATGCTCTGGTTGATGCTGCTCAATATAAAATGGGTGTAAGCCTGGTGCTAAATAAGAAGTAGGCACATTTTCCCAACTTTTTAACTGATGATGAGTCTGCACCAACTCATCAAAACGTGACTGTAGAAAGCCAATTAAAACCAAAGCATCTACACCCACTTTTTTAGCCTCGAGTGCTAGTTGCTGCCGATCTTCATCAAAATCGGCAACATCGAAATGGGTATGGGAATCAAACAAATGCATTAGCCAGCACTTTTTGCAACTGGTGCCGAAGCTGGTTTGGCTTTAGGCTGTGGCAAATATTCTTCTTTCAACACATCTTGTAATTGGTCATAAGGAATGACTAATCGAGGGAGTCCAACCACGTATGGGCCAATTTCATACTCACCGTACTGAAGGATTAAACCTTGCTCACCCAACAAGAAGTTATTAGATAATTTAAATGGCCATGCTTGTTCATAGTCAGCAACATTATCAGCCAATTTAGAGTCCATCACCCATGTCTTAAAGGCTTCATGGGCTAACTTCTCTAAAGCTCCTTTTTGCTGAGGACGTAATAAATCTTCAAGCTTAATTTGCTTTTGCTCTTTTAAATCAAAATTATAATAATGCTGTGCAGCAGAGCCATGAGCCCCACCTAAATAACTACTACTGTTAAGCACTACAGTTACAACTTTACCTTGAGCCTGTAAAATCTTAGGTTTAACTAAAAGATTAATCTGATGATTACTACTTAAAGCTTTTAACTCATTATCTAGATCAATAAATGAATTTGCATACCGTTGCACCTGTGCATCAAAGCTATTTTTTTGCTCTGCACCCGCTACCGCTGAAGCTTCTGACTTTTGTTCCGTTTGCGTACTCTTAGCATCAGGTTCAGCAATTTCTAAAATTTGATTTAATGTACTTAAGATTTGTTGATCTATAATTTTGTCAATAAAAGGAAAATTACTCTGTAAGCGCTCTACCGTAAATTCTGGACAAGTTTTACCATCACAATCAGGTAAAACCACCTTACTAGGAGTTGTTTCACCCTTCAAAGTCAACTCTACTGGCTTTTGTTCTTGAACAGTTGATTTCTGCTGCTCTTGAGAATCCTTAGGATCAGCTTTAGGTTGGCATGCTGCCAGAAATATAGCAGAAGCAAGCAAAGTTAATCGCAGTGAAGCTTTAGAAGATAACATCATATTTTGCCTTTTATTCTAAGGAGATTACGCTATGCCTTTCTAAGAAATTAGCGCATATAAATAGAGGTTGCAAATTCTGCTACCATCTTAAAACATTTGTTCATAAACCTCGGGTTGTAATATTTTTTTGGTCTGTTCTTTAGATAAATAAATATCAAGCTGTGGAGCTTCTTTAGTAATCTGGTTTGCCTGATAATGTAAGCCAACTCCTTCACCATCAAAGAACCAATCTGCCTGCCCCCAATATAAAGTTTTTGGTGCTTCTTTCTTTATGTCAGCACTCTGCTTTTTTAACCAGTCTTGATAGGCCACCTGCACCATTTGATGCACAGTAGTTTGTTGATCTTTTTGTAAAACATCTAACAAAGTTAAGCTCTTATGCAGTTTTCGGTCGGCCACAAAAAAGTAATAACGGTCTTTAATCGTGAGCTCTTCCTGCTTGGTATCAAGTCCTAATTGCAATAAAACATATTGGTTACGCTGCGATGCAATACGGGTATGAAGATGCAATTCATAAGCCCGATTCTTTGAATATTTATCTTGCCATTCATCAGACTTTTTAACATAAGCATTAATGGCTTGCTGCAAACTTAAGTCTTTTTTCAAATCAATTTGGTCTTGGATCACTTTAGCCTGACTTTTGGCAATCCATTCATTTAGCCATGCATCTTGAGTCTTTATCGTTTGAATATCGACATCAATACAATTTTTCTTCTCACAAAATGGCAAAGCATAATCAGCTTTTACTTGTTGTAAGTTTAGAAATGGGAGTACTTCAGCTTTCTCTATATTTTGATTTTGGGTAGAAGCCGATTTCATTTGAGAAGATGATGAAGGTTGAGAGCTTTTCCAGACAAAGAGGCAAATAGCCAAAAGTAATATGATTACCGCAACTAAAAGTGCAATAACTGTCTTTCTATTCAAATTCATTTCATCATCCTTTCTTATTTTTCAAAACAAAACAGCTTCTGTTCGAAGCTGTTTGTCACATTAAAATGATCAGTGTTCACGTGTGTTACGGAACTGAATATCAGGCCAACGCTCTTGCATAATCTGCAAATTCACTCGGCTTGGTGCAAGATAGGTTAAGTGTCCGCCACCATCGATAGAAAGCTGATCATGTGCTTTTTTCTTAAATTCATTGAGAATCTTGTCATCATCACAATGAATCCAACGAACCGTATTAACACTTACAGGCTCATACACGCAGTCAACTTTATATTCTTCTTTCAGACGGTAAGCAACCACATCAAACTGAAGCACACCAACTGCGCCCACAATCAAGTCATTGCTAATTTGTGGCATAAATACCTGAGTTGCGCCTTCTTCAGACAACTCTTTCAAACCTTTTTGCAATTGTTTTGACTTTAATGGATCTTTCAAACGCACACGACGGAACATCTCTGGTGCAAAGTGAGGAATACCTGTGAAATGTAGATTTTCACCACTTGTGAAAGTATCACCAATTTGAATTGTGCCGTGGTTATGCAAACCAATAATATCACCTGGCCACGCTTCTTCTAAGTGCTCACGCTCACCCGCAAGAAATGTCAATGCATCACTAATACGAACATCTTTACCAATACGTACATGATTCATCTTCAAACCTTTCTCGTATTTACCTGAGCAAATACGCATAAAGGCAATACGGTCACGGTGTTTCGGATCCATGTTGGCTTGAATTTTAAAGACGAAACCAGAAAAACCTTCTTCTTTCGCGTCGACAACACGCTCTTGTGTTGGATGTGCTTTAGGTTCTGGTGCCCAATTCATAAATGCGTCTAACACGTGGTCAACACCAAAGTTACCTAATGCTGTACCAAATAGAACTGGAGTTTGTTTACCTTGTAAAAATAATTCGCGGTCTAAAGGTTCGTTAGCCATTTGTACAAGCTCGAGTGACTCTTCAAAAGACGCCCAAGCCAACTCACCTACTTTTTCACGGATATCTGCATGGTCGTAGCCATCGCGTACTTCAATATCTGTAATAGTTGAGCCAAAGCCTGCTTTGTAGACATACAATTTGTTTTCAAGAATGTTGTATACACCTGCAAAATCACGTCCCATCCCTAATGGCCATGTAATTGGTACACAACGAATATTGAGGACATTCTCAATTTCATCCAGCAACTCAAGTGGTTCACGAATCTCACGGTCCATCTTGTTTACAAATGAAATGATCGGAGTGTCACGCATACGACAAACTTCCATCAATTTGATGGTACGTTCTTCGACACCTTTTGCACCATCAATCACCATTAATGCAGAGTCAACTGCAGTTAGGGTACGATAAGTATCTTCAGAGAAGTCTTCATGTCCCGGTGTATCAAGTAAGTTAATAGTGTGACCTTTATAAGGGAACTGCATAACAGAAGTGGTAATGGAAATTCCACGCTCTTTTTCCATTTCCATCCAGTCAGATGTAGCTGCGCGGTCAGATTTACGGCTTTTTACCATCCCTGCAACCTGAATTGCTTTACCCCATAACAGTAATTTCTCTGTCATGGTGGTTTTACCGGCATCGGGGTGGGAAATGATGGCAAATGTGCGGCGTTGAGCAACCTGTGCCGCTAACTCATCTTTAAAACTCATGAAATACACCTACTGCGGAGATTGCAGTGCCAAAGACCTAAAGTCGATCAAAATAAAAATTGGCGTAATTGTAGCAGATTTATAGAACTGTTTAATGATTGTTGATAAGCCATGAGTTACTCATAAGCTTTTTTGAGTATGTAGTTTAACTTCTTAGAAATTTTACAATTAAAAAAGCCCACCTTTTTATAGATGGGGCTTGATTAAGACTTAATAGAATCTTTACGCCAATTTCTTTTCTTCAATGAATTGAACATCTGCAATTTGTGCATCCCAGAACTCATTCCATAAAGCACAGTAATCAATACATAGTTTGGTTAAGCTTTCATAATCATCTTTTGTAATTGCTTGTGCTAATGCAAACCACAAGTCATCTTCATGATCGTCATCAGCAGCCTCAGATGTTTCATCCGTAGATACACCATGTACATGGTAGTAACCCCCACCTTCAACATCAATATTTACGAATTTGGTTGCTTGACGTAATGGAGGACTAAAAAGAATGACTTCTTCTTCTGCAACAGCCAATAATGCCACGACATTAATATAACTATCATAAGAAGATTCTAAAAATGATCTAACCTGATCTGAAATTTTTGATGGTTTAAAGTTACGACGATCAAGCTCTGTTAAACCATAATCATTAAGTAAATCTTCATATAATGGATAGTGAGCATATTCAGGATTCCCTAGATAATAATTATCTTTACCTAAACCAGGACGGAAACCAAACTCATCAAGTATATTTAAACTTAATAATACCCGTGGATACATCTTCGCACCAGAGTGGAGTTTAGGTTCCAATTGTTTTGTTAAAAATTGAGCCTTTAATAAAGCATCAGTAAAAATTTGTACAATCGCATGACGATATTCTAAATGAATATGAATTAAACTCGCCTTATCGAGATACCCATTATTTAATACCTCAATTGCAGGATGTTTAGAAACGGGTAATTCCGCAATTTTACTTCTTAACTGTTCGAGAAATTTTAAATTTTCTTCCCATTGTTTTGTAGGAATACTATTTCTCATCCCTTGCAATGCTTTTTCTCTTGGATTATTAAAGTCTTCAAATTTTTTTGACATAATCATTCTCAGTAAAAAGTTTGTTCTTATAGTTAAGTTATAGGCCTTATTTTTATTTAAATTTTGCATTCAATTGCTAAAATAAATTACACAAACCAAAACTTAACAATTTTATATTATGTTTGTTAACTCAACAAATCAACGAATTAATTAATAATTTTAAAAAAAAGTAAAATATTGCCAATTAGAAATATTTGTTTTTATTTTTAACTACAAATCAAGATATTGAATAAATATAATTTTTTAAATATGATTAGAGAAAATTTCTTTAAGCTTTCATACTTTACAATAGCAAAGTTAATCAAAAATATTTGTGACAGGAAAACCGATGTCAAAAAGAGAAAATATTATAACAACAGCCACCTCCCTCTTTAATCAGAAAAGCTATACCTCTATTGGAGTTGACTGTATTATTGCTGAATCAGGCGTTGCAAAAATGACTTTTTATAAGTACTTTTCTTCTAAAGAAAATTTAATTGAAGAATGTCTTCGCCAAAGAAACCTAGAAGTCCAAGCCTCTTTATTTCAAATAGTTAGCAATATTGATGATCCATTAATTAAACTTAAAAGTATTTTTAACTGGTATATTGACTGGATCAATACAGATGATTTCAATGGTTGTTTATTTAAAAAAGCAACCATTGAGGTCATGCAATTGTATCCCTCTCTTAAAGATCAAGTGAATAAATATCGAGAGTGGATTTACAAATTGGTTTTCACAATATTTCTAGAATTAGAAATCAAAGATACTCATACACTTACTAGTCTTTTTCTTAACATTATTGATGGCATTATTATTGATGGCACAATAAATAAATCACAAATTAACCCCAAAAAAACATGGTCTTATATTAAAAAGATTATTAAATTCGAAGCAATTCAAGAGTTCGAAACTGCATAACCTATAAATCAGCTAGAACTCTACATTTTAACAAAAATAAACAATATTTTAATTCGGTGGAGCATAAACCAAACTCCACCACGATTTCTACCTCTTAAAATATTTAAAAATTTAAATAACTATGTTTTATAAAAATAATAATTTATTACACAAACTTAATAAAAAATTATATTAATCAATTTTAAACATTGAAATTTATATCCCAAGCAATGAATTTATTAGTATTACTTTATACCAACAGTATACATTTATAAATTATTATTCGTAATTTTTTATACTTATGTCTAAATTTCTCATATTAATTATGAATAATAATATATATTTTTTCTGAATTAATTTTATGTTAATTAATCATTCTTTAAATAAAAAATTTAAAAAATAATCTTTAAGATCGATATAGGAAAGATTAAGCGAAGTGAGCGCCTTGAGATTCAATCAGTTGATCGACGTGAACAGGCATTCCTAATAAGTAACCCTGAAATTGCTGACAACCTAAACGGGTTAAAATCTCAACTTGCTGCTGAGTCTCTACCCCTTCCGCCGTTACGGTTAAACCTAACTTTTTGGCCAAATGAATAATACTTTCTAAAATGACTTCTTCTTTGGAACCCGGTTTTAAATCAACGATAAAACCACGATCAATTTTCAACTCATCTACAGGTAAATCTTTTAAATATAAGAAACTCGAATGCCCTGTTCCAAAATCGTCGATTGCAACACGAATACCCATATCACGTAGTCGTTCACAAGCTCGAATACTCAAATCAATATGTCGCATTGCTGTTGATTCAGTAATCTCAACAATTAAGTGATGAGGTTGAATTTGGTATTTTTTTAATAATGCTTCGAGCGTACTAAATAATTTTTTATTTTCGAACTGTAGTGCAGATAGGTTTACTGCGACTGGATAAAATGGGGTGTTACTGCGTTCCCACTCTTGAATTTGCAGGCAAGCTTGCTCAAGTGCCCAATATCCCATTGGAATGATTAAACCTGTTTTTTCTGCACCTTCTATAAACATATGCGGTGTGAGTATTCCTAAAGCTGGATGATTCCAACGGATTAATGCTTCAACGCCACAGACCTCAAGGTTCGTATTAAATTTTGGTTGGTAATATAGGATGAACTGCTTTTCTTCTACGGCCTTATAAAGATCATTGATCAGTTTTGACTGACTTCTCGTTTCTTGTTGATGGGTTGAATAACTAAAGATGGTGTAAGTATTTCGGCCTTGTTCTTTAGACATGAGCATCGCGGCATCAGCATTCATGAGCAAGTCCTGAACATTTTGTCCGTGCTCAGGAAATAGTGCCACCCCTAAACTTGCAGAGATATTAATTTCTTTACCAGAAATCTGATAACTCTCTTGAATCAGCTGTAAAACTTTCTCAGCCAAAATAACTGCTTCATCGGCATTTGTATTTTCGGCAATAAGTAAAAACTCATCACCGCCAATTCTAAGTAATTTACACTTCTCATTGAGTTGCCAATGTAAGCGGTTCGCCATCTGAATAAGTAATTGATCCCCCACATGATGCCCAAATGCATCATTCACCGATTTAAATCGGTCTAAATCAATGTATAAGAAAGCAATTTTCTGGTCTTTGTATCGATGATCTGAAAGTAAGACCTCAGCATAATCCACCAAATAAAGGCGATTTGGTAGTTTAGTTAAATTGTCTTGTATAGATAAGTTAGCTAATTCTTTATTAGCCTTGCGTAATTCTAAATTTTGTTGAGTAAGGCGTTGCTCTAACATTGCAACAATAAAACTTGCTACAAGTACCAAACAGGTGACTAGAATAATTGTAAATAATAATAAGTCATGCTCAGCCTGATATTGGCTAATAAATTTATCAGTAATATTCGTCGCAATAAGCGCTGTGTAGTGCATCCCCATAATACTTAAGGTCATCATAACCGAAAATGCGATTTTTAAAGTTAAGCGATATCGTTCAGTGTCTTTTAATTTATAGGCTAATAAAAATGCTAGCCCTGAACCACTCATTGCAATTAATACAGAAAATAAAAGTAAAAACGAAGTGTAATCTTTTTTATAAACATTAATATTCCAGCCCAACATGCTAATGTAATAAGAAGCTGAAATTCCGATTCCCATAATAATCGAGCTCAAAATGAGTCTAAATAAAGGGAGCGTAAAACGCGAAGTCAACCACATCGCAATGCAAGATAACAATGCACTAATAGCATAAGATATTGCAATTAAAGGAATATTAGAGTGAGCTGTATCAAACAGATGATAAGCCTGTATACCAACAATATGGACGATGCTAATTGCTAAGGCGAGTAGCAATCCATTAATAAATAAAATTAAGGACTCAAATTTCTTATAGACTTGCTTGAATATTAGCTGCTCCATGGAAATTACAATATAACAAATGAAGCCAGCTGCAATAAAAGAGCCGACGATCAATGTGCTATCGTAATCAACATGACCCATATTGGACTTCCATGATTATTCAATACTTTTTTTTATTTTGTTCAACTCATTGCCCAAAATACAATTAAACATGTTAAAGAAATTTTAGTAAATTTGACTTATTCAGTCAGTTATAAACAATAACATTATCTATCTTTTGGTCAAGTATTTTTTACTTTATAAATCAATAAAGTAAATGAAAATTAAGCAGCCAATTATATGAAAAATATAGAATTTATTTAATCTAGTCAAGTTGACCTAATCGCAATTTTCACATTCAAATAAAATAGTATAAATAAAGAACCCTGCTTAAAGCAGGGTTCTTTTAAAACGTTAGATAAAGAAAATTAGTTCTTTTCTTTGTCTACGATTTTGTTTGCTTGAATCCAAGGCATCATCGCACGTAACTTATTACCAGTTACTTCAATACCATGTGCAGCATTTTGACGACGACGAGCAGTCATAGATGGGTAGTTTAATGCACCCTCTTGAATGAACATCTTCGCGTATTCACCAGATTGAATACGTTTCAACGCATTACGCATTGCTTCACGAGATTGTTCGTTGATTACTTCAACACCAGTTACATATTCGCCGTACTCAGCATTGTTAGATACTGAGTAGTTCATATCAGCGATACCGCCCTCGAACATTAAATCAACGATCAATTTAAGTTCGTGTAAACATTCGAAGTAAGCCATTTCTGGTGCATAACCAGCTTCAACTAAAGTTTCGAAGCCCATTTTCACTAATTCAACCGCACCACCACAAAGAACTGCTTGCTCACCGAATAAGTCAGTTTCAGTTTCTTCACGGAATGAAGTTTCGATAATACCTGTACGGCCGCCACCTACGCCAGAAGCGTAAGAAAGAGCAACGTTACGTGCATTACCAGAAGCATCTTGGTGAATTGCGATTAGGTCAGGAACACCTGAACCACGTTGGAACTCTGAACGTACAGTGTGACCAGGTGCTTTTGGAGCAACCATGATTACGTCTAAATCTTTACGTGGAACAACTTGGTTGTAAAGAACAGAGAAGCCATGAGCAAATGCAAGAGTCGCGCCTTCTTTGATGTTTGGCTCAATCACGTCACGGTAAAGTTGTGATTGGAATTCATCTGGAGTCAAAATCATTACGAGGTCAGCTTGCTTAACAGCAGCAGGAACTTCTGCAACTTTAAGACCTGCATTTTCAGCTTTCTTCCAAGAAGCTGAATCTGCACGTAAACCTACAGTTACGTCTACGCCTGAGTCTTTAAGGTTAAGTGCATGAGCATGACCTTGAGAACCGTAACCAATAATCGCTACTTTCTTGCCTTGGATGATTGATAAGTCACAGTCTTTATCGTAAAAAATTTGCATTTGTGTTCTCCGCTAAAATACTTTTTAAAAAATTAAATGGCTAATACTTTTTCGCCACGGGCGATACCAGATACACCTGAACGAACGACTTCTAGAATAGTGTTTTCTGCAAGCGCATCGATAAAACCATCTAATTTTTCAGTTGTCCCTGCTATTTGAATGGTATAGGTAGTTGGTGTCACGTCTACAATCTGCGCACGGAAAATATCCGCTGTTCGCTTAATTTCAGCACGTGAAGCACCTAACGCTTTTACTTTAATCAGCATCAGTTCACGCTCAATGTGTGAACCTTCTGATAAATCAACTACTTTTACAACTTCAACAAGTTTATTGAGCTGCTTTGTAATCTGTTCAATCTTATGGTCATCACCATAAGTTGTTAATGTTAAGCGTGACAAAGTTGGGTCTTCGGTTGGCGCAACATTCAGTGTTTCAATGTTATATCCACGTTGGCTAAATAAACCAACAAGGCGAGAAAGCGCACCAGCTTCGTTTTCAACGAGTACAGAAATAATATGTCTCATTATGTACGCTCCCCTTTACCTAACCACATATCCTTCATAGACTGACCTGCGATCAGCATTGGATAAACATGTTCCGTGCGATCAACCATGACATTAATGAATACACATTTATCATTAATCGCCATTGCTTCAGCAAGCTTCGACTCTAGTTCATCAGCATGATCAATCTGGATACCAACGTGACCATAAGCTTCCATTAACTTGCCAAAATCAGGCAATGATTCAACGTATGAGCTTGAGTGACGGCCTTCATAGTTCATATCTTGCCACTGCTTCACCATACCTAAAGCACGGTTATTCAAGCACAAGATCTTCACATTCATGCCGTATTGCTTACACGTTGAAAGCTCTTGAATACACATTTGAATTGAAGCTTCACCAGTAATACAAACGACTTGTTGATCTGGGAAAGCAAGCTTCGCAGCCATTGCATAAGGTAAACCTACGCCCATGGTGCCTAATCCACCCGAGTTAATCCATTGACGTGGACGCTTGTATTTGTAATACAACGCACCAAACATTTGGTGTTGGCCCACATCTGAAGTAATGATGGCGTCACCGTTAGTGACTTTATATAAAGCTTCAACAACTTGCTGTGGCTTCATTGTGCCATCAGTCGGGGTTTCAAACTTTAAGCCATGAACTTTACGCCATTCATTAATTTGATCCCACCACGTAGCAATTGCTTCAGGGTTTGGCTTAGACACATTCAATTGTTTCAACTGCGTCAACATTTCCTGAAGTACAGGCTCAACCGCCCCTACAATCGGAATGTGCGCCATAATTGTTTTTGAAATGCTCGCCGGGTCAATATCAATATGAATAACTTTAGCATTCACACAGAATTTTGCTGGGTTATTGGTCACTCGGTCATCAAAACGCGCACCAATTGCAAGAATGACATCAGCATTATGCATCGCCATATTTGCTTCATAAGTACCGTGCATACCTAACATGCCCACAAATTGTGGATCATCGCCAGGGAAACCACCAAGGCCCATAAGTGTGTTAGTTACTGGATAACCTAGTAAATGCGCGAGTTCAGTCAATAATGCCGATGCATTACCTTGAACAACGCCACCACCCGTATAAATTACAGGGCGTTTTGCACTTAAAAGCTCATCAATCGCTTTACGAATTTGACCAGAGTGTCCACGTGAAGGTGGTTGATATGAACGCATCTTCACTTTTTCAGGATATTCGTATGCAAATTTTTCTGCTGGATTAGTCGCATCTTTAGGAATATCGACTACAACTGGGCCAGGGCGACCACTTGATGCGATATAAAATGCTTTTTTGATAATTGCAGGAATTTCACTTGCGTGACGAACTTGGAAGCTATGTTTCACGATCGGACGTGAAATACCCACCATATCAGTTTCTTGGAAAGCGTCTTCACCAATAAGATGTGATGCAACTTGGCCAGACAAAATCACCATTGGGATTGAGTCCATATAAGCTGTTGCAATAGGAGTTACTGTATTGGTTGCGCCAGGTCCTGAAGTGACCAGTACTACGCCAGTCTTACCTGTGGCACGTGAGTAAGCATCTGCCATATGACCAGCAGCTTGTTCATGACGTACGAGGTAATGATTGATTTTGTCTTGTTGAAATAGCGCATCATAAATATGTAATACAGCGCCGCCTGGATAACCAAAAACATGTTCAACGCCTTCGTCCGCAAGAGCACGAACGAGCATTTCACCACCAGATAAAAGTTCCAACGTGATTCACCCTAAATTCTTTATCACTATTTATGGAAGGCACAAATAGTGTTTCATTCATTGAATTGTCTGCACTGTTATAGCACACATATTGTCTAGTTTTCGTTGCAATAGAAAAATTTCTGTTTTTCAGCCGTATAAGCTTTTTTAACATTAATAAAGCATGTCTGGATATACATACTTTAGTAAAATCAATCTCTCGGCTAGAGAGAATGTCTATTACAAAACATGACGGTTATTCGAAGGGTGATCAAATAATCGCATATAAAACTAAAGGAAGCATTTTTGTTGTTTAATTCACTAAAGTCAAGATTAAAGAAACACTTTTCTATGATTATTTTTTAACTGACTATTTTTTCATCTTATTTGATTTTTCCACTTTTCTTTTTTTATGATTACCCAACTTTTTTCAGGTTTATTCTTGTTTAATTTTTAACGGAAAATAAATCCATCCCAAAACTGCATTTTTGTCGATTTTGCGCTATGCTGTGCAACAATCTTTAATATCAATTTTTGTTGTATAGCTTACGTCTATGACTATTTCTCACATTGACCCCGAATATCAAGCAAACACGATTGAACCATCAGTTCAACAAGATTGGGAAAATCGTAAAGTCTTTAAAGTTGCCGACACTGTCGAAGGTAAACATCGTTACATCCTGTCAATGTTTCCTTACCCAAGCGGCAAGCTGCATATGGGGCATGTGCGTAACTATACAATTGGCGATGTGATTAGCCGTTTTTACCGTTTAAAAGGTGAAACTGTATTACAACCTATGGGTTGGGATGCATTCGGTTTACCTGCGGAAAACGCAGCAATTGCCCATAAAGTTGCTCCAGCAAAATGGACATTTGAAAACATTGCGTACATGCGTGACCAATTAAAAAAATTAGGTCTATCTGTAGATTGGGATCGTGAATTTGCAACTTGTACACCAGAGTATTATCACTGGGAACAATGGTTATTTGTTCAGCTTTATAAAAAAGGCCTGATCTACCGTAAACTTTCAACAGTAAACTGGGATCCAGTTGACCAAACTGTTTTAGCAAACGAACAAGTTGAAAATGGTCGCGGATGGCGTTCTGGTGCATTGGTTGAAAAACGCGATATTCCAATGTACTACTTCCGTATTACTGACTATGCACAAGAATTATTAGACGACCTAGACACCCTACAAGACGGCTGGCCTCAACAAGTGTTGACCATGCAACGTAACTGGATTGGTCGCTCTACAGGCATGGAAATTACTTTCCCATCTGCCAATACCGGAATTTATGCTGATGGCTTAACTGTTTATACAACACGTGCTGACACGCTTATGGGCGTGACATATGTTGCCGTTGCAGCAGAACACCCTCTTGCGCTTAAAGCTGCTGAAAACAACCCTGAATTGGCTGCATTTATTGAAGAGTGCCGCATGGGTTCAGTTGCAGAAGCAGACTTGGCAACAGCCGAGAAAAAAGGCATGGCAACAGGCTTGTTTGTAAAGCATCCTGTAACTGGTGAAGAGCTTCCTGTCTGGATCGCAAACTACGTATTAATGTCTTACGGTTCTGGCGCAGTGATGGCTGTACCAGCGCATGACGAGCGTGATTTTGAATTTGCTAACAAGTTCAACTTGCCTATTAAGCAAGTAATTGATGCCAAAGGCGCTGACGATGCAGACTACTCTGCAACTGAGTGGCAAGAATGGTATGGCTCAAAAGAAGGTAAACTTGTGAACTCTGGTGAGTTTGACGGTTTAGAATTCCAAGCTGCTTTCGATGCATTCCTTGCAAAATTAGAACCACAAGGTTTAGCAAATTCTAAAGTTCAATTCCGTTTACGTGACTGGGGTGTTTCTCGTCAACGTTACTGGGGTTGTCCAATTCCAATGATTAACTGTGATACTTGTGGTCAAGTCACAGTTCCAGAAGACCAGCTTCCAGTTGTATTACCAACTGACGTTGTTCCAGATGGTTCAGGTAACCCGCTTAATAAAATGCCTGAATTCTATGAAACAAAATGTCCTTGCTGTGGTGGTGATGCACGTCGTGAAACAGATACCTTGGATACTTTCGTTGAGTCATCTTGGTACTATGCACGCTATGCATCTCCAGACTTTACTGGCGGCATGGTTAAACCTGAAGCAGCTCAAAACTGGCTTCCTGTAAACCAATACATTGGTGGTGTTGAACACGCGATTCTTCACTTACTTTATGCACGTTTCTTCCACAAATTAATGCGTGATGAAGGTGTAGTACAAGGTAATGAGCCATTTACCAACTTGTTAACTCAAGGCATGGTGCTTGCTGATACATTCTATCGTGAAGCAGAAAATGGTAAGAAAACTTGGTTTAACCCTGCTGATATCGAATTAGAGCGCGATGAAAAAGGTCGTATTCTTTCTGCAAAATATTCAGGTGATGGTCAAGAAGTTGTGATCGGTGGACAAGAAAAAATGTCTAAGTCGAAAAACAACGGTATCGACCCACAAGCGATTATTGATCAATACGGCGCAGATACAGCACGTGTATTCATGATGTTCGCTGCTCCACCAGATCAATCTTTAGAATGGTCTGATGCAGGTGTTGAAGGTGCAAACCGTTTCTTGAAACGTGTATGGCGCCTTGTAGCGAGCTTCCTTGAAAAGGGCAACCAAGCTTCTACGATTGATGCTGCTAACTTGTCTAAAGATGCTCAAGATTTACGTCGTAAAACTCACGAAACTATCCAAAAAGTAAGTGATGATATCGAACGTCGTCATGCATTCAATACTGCGATTGCTGCTTTGATGGAATTGTTAAATGCAAGCAATAAGTTTGAAGCAAAAGATGACAACGACGTTGCTGTAGAACGTGAAGCGATCACCACACTGTTAACTTTACTTGCTCCATTTGCACCGCACTTAAGTCAAACATTATTGGCTCAGTTTGGTACAGATGTAACAGCAGCAACATTCCCTGAAGTCGATGCTTCTGCATTAACTCGTAATACGCAAACGATTGTTGTACAGGTTAACGGTAAACTTCGCGGTAAACTTGAAGTTTCTGTTGATATTTCTAAAGAAGATCTATTAGCTCAAGCTAAGGCCCTTCCAGAAGTTCAACAATTCTTAACAGGACCAACAAAGAAAGAAATTGTGGTTCCAAATAAATTAGTTAACCTCGTGGTTTAATTAAAGTTATTAATGAGAGGATCAAGCATGCACTTTGCCAAACGTTTAGCCGCTGTTGTTTTAACCTTAGGCCTTAGTGCAGGCTTAGTCGGGTGTGGATTTCATTTAAAAGGAACCAACCCGACTGCAACTCCGCTTGTTTATAAAAAGTTAAGCCTTGAGTTACCAGCTAAAACTGATGATTTAGAAACCCAGTTAAAAGTTTATTTGGCTGCAAATGGTGTTCAACTCAGCAATGATAATGATGCCTATGTACTCCGTGTTTTAGAATACACACCACGTCGTCAGCTTTTAAACGGAAAACTAACGGAAGTATTATTACGCTTAACCGTAACCTTCCAGATTGAAGATCGTCAAGGTAACAAAATTACTGAACCACGTTCATTAACTGCATCTCGTAGTTATCAATATGATCTTGCAACGGTTAACACCGAAAATCAGCAAGAATCTTATTTACAACGTATTGTAATTGATGACATTGCACAACAAATTACTCGTCAGATTTCAGCAAACCGCTTACCAAAAGCTCAACCTTAATCTCCAGTTTTATCAGCAATGAAAATTGACTATTTGCAAGCCTTAAAACGCATTCCGGAAGCACGGGGTGCGTGGATTTTACATGGCCAAGAACCTTTGCTGGAACAAAATTTATTAGATGCTTTTCGTAAAAGTTGGCAACAACAAGAAGTTGAAAGACAGCGCTACGATATTAGTAGTGTAAGCGACTGGAAAAATGTTTTTAACGCTCTTAACAGCTTATCTTTATTTTCTCAGCAGCTTGCCATTGAAGTACATGGCAATATAAAGCCTGACGCAAATGGGCTAAAACAACTTAAAAGTTATATCCAACATAATGAAACCAACTTACTTTTAATTGTTTTACCTAAACAAGATAGTAGTAGTTTAAAGTCTGCTTTTTTCCAAGTTGTTGAAGCAAATGGTGTTGTCGTTGCCCTTACGGCAAACTATCCGCAAGACCGCCAAAGAATTTTATCTGCCGAAGCAGAGAAACTTGAAATTCAACTTGATAATGATGCCTGGCAATGGCTCATGCAGCATCATGAACATAATTTGCTCGCAGCTAAAAATAGCTTGATGCGTGTAAGAGATACTTTTCCAGACCAACAACTGATTCAAATTGAACAGTTGTATGCTTGTTTACAAGATCAGTCTCGTTACACCACTTACGATTTAAGCGATGCTTTATTAGAAGGTAATCTCGCTCAGTCCATTAAGATTTTTCAATATTTAATTGCAGCTGGTGAGCCAGAAAGTCTGATCTTATGGACACTAAGTAAAGAAATGCGTTTATTGATGCAATTATTTGAGCAGCCTCATAATGCATTACAACTTGGTATCTGGAAAACAAAGGTTGGTTTATATCAACAAGCTTTAAGAAGATTAAATCCTCAACAGTTTTTAGGCTGGTCTACCCTTCTATTGCAAGTTGATGCGGCAATTAAAGGAATGTCGAATGAAAATGCCCAACATTTAATGCAGCAGGCTATTGCTGAATTATGTGGGAAAACACTATTTATACAATAATTCGGCCGAATCATTTTTCTTCATTCCTGAAATATCATAAAAATTCACGTTTTATCCTCATTTCGCTTTTATACTAAATTAAATTTTAGACTTTTCGACCTCTCGCCATGCCAAAAATAAAGCCAATCAAACTTGTTATTATCATCGTCTGTATAGCCATTATTGCTGTATTAGCTTGGAAATTTTTAAAGCCTAAAGAGCAGCAGCCTCAATATATTACAGCTGAGGTAACACGCGGAGATATTGAAAATAATGTCCTTGCAACAGGTACACTTGATGCAACCAAACTGATTAGTGTGGGTGCACAGGTATCTGGTCAGGTCAAAAAGATGTATGTACAGTTGGGCGATCAAGTGAAACAAGGTCAACTTATCGCACAAATTGACTCAACCACCCAAGAAAATAGTTTAAAAACTTCTGATGCGAATATTAAAAATTTAGAAGCGCAGCGCCTTCAACAAGTTGCTTCTTTAAATGAAAAACAACTTGAATACCGCCGTCAGCAACAAATGTATGCGCAAGATGCAACGCCTCGTGCAGATTTAGAATCGGCTGAGGCAAGCTATAAAACAGCTCAGGCGCAAATTAAAGCATTAGATGCACAGATCGAATCTGCAAAAGTGACAAAATCTACGGCACAAACCAATATTGGTTATACACGCATTGTTGCTCCAACTGATGGTACGGTTGTCGCGATTGTGACCGAAGAAGGCCAAACTGTAAACGCAAACCAAAGCGCTCCAACAATTGTCAAAATTGCAAAACTACAAAACATGACGATTAAGGCGCAGGTGAGTGAAGCTGACATTATGAAAGTTGAAAAAGGACAACAGGTTTACTTTACAACTTTAGGTGATGAAACTAAGCGCTATGCAACATTACGTCAGATTGAACCAGCTCCAGACTCAATTTCTAGCGAATCAACAAGTACAACAAGCTCAACAACCAGTTCAGCTGTTTACTATAATGCGTTATTCGATGTGCCAAATACTGATGGTAAATTGCGTATTGATATGACAGCACAAGTTTATATTGTATTAGATTCAGCTAAAAATGCCCTACTTGTTCCTTCATCAGCACTGAGTTCTAAACAATTTTCAGGCCAAAGAAAATCTGGTCAATCTACAGATAAAGCTGCTTCAGCTCCAAATGCAGAAAGAAAAAATTCAGGTAGTGGTGTTCGTTTAGAACGTTTAAATTTAACTGCTGAACAAAAACAACTAGTTGAGCAAGGTAAATTAACGTTAAGTGTTGTACGTGTATTACAAGCCGATGGCACAACTAAACCAACTCAGATTTTGGTGGGTATTAACAACCGTGTAAATGCGCAAGTTCTTGCGGGCTTAAAACAAGGTGATCAAGTTGTGATTGCCGATAGTGCAGATACTTCTGCTGCATCAGCAAATAGTAGTAATAACCGTCGCCGTAGTGGCCCAATGGGAATGTAAGCATGACAAAACAAGCTTTGCTTGAAGTCAGCAATCTAGTCCGGGAATTCCCTGCTGGCGAAAGCACGATACAAATTTTAAAAGGTATTGACCTGACCATTTATGAAGGTGAACTGGTTGCGATTGTCGGCCAGTCTGGTTCCGGCAAATCGACCCTCATGAATATTTTGGGGTGTTTGGACCGACCTACGAGTGGTAGTTACAAGGTTAATGGACAAGAAACCGGTAAACTTGAGCCAGATCAACTCGCTCGACTACGCCGTGAATATTTTGGTTTTATTTTCCAGCGCTACCATTTATTGGGTGATTTATCTGCTGAAGGTAACGTAGAAGTTCCAGCTGTTTATGCAGGTGTTACCCCTTCTGAACGTAAACAACGCGCAACGGCTTTACTGACCGAATTAGGTTTAGGTACTAAAACCCTCAATAGACCAAGCCAACTTTCTGGTGGTCAGCAGCAACGTGTTTCTATTGCCCGTGCGCTGATGAATGGCGGTGACGTTATTCTGGCAGATGAACCAACAGGGGCGCTTGACTCTCATAGTGGTGTTGAGGTGATGCGTATTTTGCGTGAACTCAATGCCGCAGGTCACACTATTATTTTAGTCACCCACGATATGCAAGTTGCAAAAAATGCGACTCGCATTATCGAGATTAGTGACGGAGAAATTATTAGTGACCGCCCTAATGTTCCAGATCAAGCAGCTGAACCAATCAAATCTGATCCTGATGCGGCGCCTGCTTTGCAAGGTAAACAGAAGAAAGGCAAAAGTATTTCTGCATGGCGCTCTACTTTAGACCGTTTATCTGAAGCCTTTCAAATGGCTTTACTGTCTATGAATGCCCACCGCATGCGTACTTTTTTAACCATGCTGGGGATCATCATTGGCATTGCATCGGTTGTTACTGTTGTCGCATTAGGTAAAGGCTCTCAACAGCAAATTTTAAGTAATATTAGTAGTCTGGGAACAAATACGATTACAGTATTTCAGGGCCGTGGTTTTGGTGACAACTCTAAAACTGCAAGTTTTAAAACCTTGGTGCCTGCCGATGCCGATGCGTTAATGACTCAACCGTATGTTAGTGCAGTCAGCCCAATCGTTAGTACATCCAAAACCATGCGTTACCAACAAAATGAAGCGAACGCGACCATTAATGGTGTGAGTAACGATTATTTCGATGTGAAAGGTTTGGTCTTTAAAGATGGACAAACTTTTGATCAACGTAGTGTCCGTGATCGCTCACAGGATGTGGTCATTGATACTAATACTCAAAAGCAGTTCTTTAGTGACGGTACCAACCCTATCGGTCAAGTAGTGTTACTCGGTAGTGTACCTGCTCGTATTATTGGCGTTGTAGAACCGCAAACGAGCGGCATGGGCTCAGATGACACTTTAAATGTCTATATGCCTTATACAACCGTGATGAGCCGTATGTTAGGACAATCTAATGTACGTAATATCGTGGTTCGTATTAATGACAAATATTCAACTGCTGCCGCAGAAAATGCGATTGTGAATTTATTAACCCAGCGCCATGGTGCACAAGATATTTTCACCATGAACAGTGACAGTATCCGTCAGACTATTGAGAAAACAACTAGCACAATGACCCTTCTGGTTTCAGCAATTGCCGTAATTTCATTGGTCGTTGGTGGTATCGGGGTAATGAATATTATGTTGGTTTCGGTGACTGAACGTACTCAAGAAATTGGTGTACGTATGGCCGTAGGTGCGCGTCAAAGTGATATTTTGCAGCAATTCCTGATTGAAGCAATTTTGGTGTGTTTAATTGGTGGTGTGCTTGGCGTCTTACTATCGCTTGGCCTTGGGCAACTTATTAATAAATTTGCTGGTGGTAACTTTAGTGTGGCTTATTCAAGCACCTCAATTATTGCAGCCTTTGTCTGTTCAACACTGATTGGGGTCGTTTTTGGTTTCTTACCAGCCAAGAATGCCGCGAAACTTGACCCTGTCGCCGCACTATCTCGAGAATAAGGAAAATTGCATGTCTTTCTCTATGACTAAACTCAGCACAGCACTTCTTCTCACAGGTTCTCTTGTCGGATGTGCAGCTGTAGTAAAAACACCTTATGAAACACCTGCAGTACAAGTTCCGGGTAGTTTTCAGTATGACACAGCAAAAACAAAAACCATGTCTGCTAATCAATATTCTGACCGTTGGTGGACACTCTTTAACGATGCACAGCTCAATCAACTTGTAAGTAATGTATTAGAACGTAATAGTGATTTAGCAGTTGCAGGTATTGCTCTAAAGCAAGCCCGTCTACAAGCTGACTTAACCGCTAACAAACAAGGCTTACGAACCAGTTCAAGTGTTTCTACAGGGCATTCTTTCGATTTAAATTCGGGAGATGATAGTGCTAAAGGTCTATCAATGAGCGCTGGCGTAAGCTATGAGCTTGACTTGTTTGGCAAGCTTGCACGCCAAACTGAAGCAAGTAAATGGGAAGCTTTAGCGACTGAACAAGACTTACAAGCCACGGGGCAAAGTTTAATTGCAACTACTGCCAAACTCTATTGGCAACTCGGTTATTTAAATGAGCGCTACACAACTGCCCAGCAAAGTCTAGCAACCTCTCAAAAGCTTTATGACTTAGTGCAAATTCAATATAAAGCTGGTGCCGTTTCAGGTGTAGATCTGACTCAAGCAGAACAATCAGTACAAAGCCAGAAAGCGAGTTTAAGCCAGATTGAACAACAACTGGTTGAAACTCGCACAGCCATTGCGGTGTTATTACATGAACCATTGCAGCAATTAAATATTCAAGAGCCAAAGCGTTTACCACGCACTGCTCTACCTGCAATTGGTGCTGGTTTACCTGCCGATATTTTATCGCGCCGCCCTGATTTGCAAGCAAGCGAACTCCGCTTAAGAAAAGCATTAGCCACTAAAGATGCTACTAAGGCTAGCTACTATCCATCGATTAGCTTAACCAGCAGTCTAGGCTCAAGCAGCACATCGTTAACGGAGTTATTACGTAACCCTGCTCTCACGCTTGGTGCAAGTTTAAGCTTACCGTTTTTGCAATATAACGATATGAAGAAAGATATCGCGATTAGTAATCTGGATTATGAAAAAGCGATTATTCAATATCGTCAAACACTTTATCAGGCTTTTGCTGACGTAGAAAATGCTTTATCGAGTCGTACCGAACTCGACAAACAAGTAGCGTTACAAGAGCGTAATGTTGAACTTGCAGAAAAAACTGAACGTCTAACCGAAGTTCGTTACCGTTATGGTGCTGTTGCATTAAAAACACTTCTCGATGCTCAGCAAACCACACGTACTGCACGTCTAAGTCTCGTTGAAACCAAGCAAAGCCAATACAACGCGTATGTCACCCTCATGCAAGCTCTAGGTGGCTCCCCTGTAAAAGAACTACCGAATTAATAGCACTCCAAGTATTATTGTTTTACTCGTTTAAGCTATCAGCTCATCAAAATGAGTTGATAGCTTTTGATTATTTTTCGCCTTGACGAAACTATTGCTTTTTTATATGTTGATCAAAACAAATTCAAATTAGATAACAAATTCATTTATTTATGATGCGGTTTTATTTTCGCTATACAGAAGATATCTCATATATCTGTAGTAATGGGGTAAAGAAATTCCATGGATACTTTTAACAACCGAGAGATTGCGATAGGGATTTGGCTGTTAGTAATTTTTGTTTATTTTGCTCTATCTCCTAAAATGATCGAAGCCAGACAATCATTTAAACACCTGTTAGCCGCATTCTTTGTAAAACAAATTATTTCAGTACTCGGCTTGATGATCGTATATATAGTATTTATTGTTTACACCCTATCTGAAATTAATCTATGGAATACTGGGCAGCTTAAAAACACTATATTTTGGAGTATATCTGTTGGCTTTATGTCCATTTTTAACATGGAATCAATTAAAAAAGATAAAAGCTTCTTCAAACACTCAGTAATAGATAATTTTAAATTGCTGGCAATTCTCCAGTTTATAGTTGGTGTATATACTTTCCCAATTTGGATTGAAATTCCATTAGTTCCTATTTTGGTGCTAATAGGTGCCATGTTGGCGATTGCTGAAAGCGAAAAAAAACATTACCAAGTCAAAACTGTACTTGAATATTGTCTAACTATATTTGGCAGTATCTCGATTATTTACACTTTATATATGTTGATAACTAATTTTGATGAATTTGGAAATAAAAGGACGGCATATGACTTTTTTGTTCCACCATTACTAACTCTTTTCTATTTGCCATTCTTATTCTTCATGCTAGTTTATTCAACGTATGAACAAGTTTTTGTTCGTTTAAGATTTTCCATTGAAAACCAGCTATATAGGAATTTAGCAAAAATATACGCACTTGCTTTATTTAATATTCAGATGAGTTTACTTGATAGATGGTCATTCCATGTCGCCAGAATAAAAATTGAATCACATACTGATCTAATCGAATCATTTCGACATATACTTAAGGTAAGAAAAGCAGAAACAAATCCTATAAATTTGCCTATCGACCAAGGATGGAGTCCATATCAAGCAAAGGAATTTCTCTCATGTGAGGGACTAAATACTGGGTTCTACAATAATATATATGAGGATGAATGGGTTGCTTCATCTTCGTTGAAAGAGTTTAGCGATGGTATTATCCCAGATAATATTGCTTATTATGTAGAAGGATCTGAAAAAATTGCGAAGATGCTAAAACTTAAAATCAACGTGAATGATACTTCTAGAACCCGACAGGCATGTGAGAAGTTAAAATCAGTAGCAGATGTTTTGAGTATTTCCAGCTTAGGTTTACCTTTATCTAAAGAAATGACAAATGCTATTTCAGAGTGCAAGTCATATTCTGAAAAAGTAGAAAATAAAACAATCGAATTAGCAGTAGAGTACTGGTCTAATCATAAATTTAAAGGAGTTGATCTCAAGTTTATGATATCAACCATTTAACAAAATATTACTGTAGAACAATGTTTCCACTGCATTCCAAATTTTCCAAAAATCACAATCTTATTACAATGGATATTTTTTCAAAATATAAACTGTTCAATTTTTTCAGGTAATAATAGCAATATATGAGTAAATATGTATAAAGTTCACCTTCTACTACACATTTGGGATCGTCAAAATTTAGACCAATCGAATAATTGGGCGGTTGCATATAAAACGATTGAGATGCCATTTATTCCTTTCATTGGCTTAGAAATTGACTTTCCTTTTGAAAGAAACCAAAAAATCAAATCTATTAAATGGAGCATGGAGAGCAATTCATTTTCCTGCACTCTGCAAGATGAATTCTCGCGCAACGGTATAGATGATTCAATGTTTGATGAATGGCTTGAATATTACGAAAATCATGAATGGTCTATTGAAGGACCATATCCCAAAACCGAATAATTAGACTATAGCGATATATTTATATTAATTTTGAAATGACAGAAAAAGTGAAATTAGGTTGTAAAAACAAAGCCGCTATTAAAGCGGCTTTGTTATGTAAATTAGATAAATCTAATTATTCATCATCCATCATAGATTGGCTCATACCAACAGTATTGAAACCAGCATCTACATATAGAATTTCACCAGTAATACCTGAAGCCCAAGGTGAGCATAGGAATAATGCTGCGTTACCTACTTCTTCAATCGTTACGTTACGCTTTAACGGCGCAACTTTTTCATTGGCATCTAACATTTTACGGAAAGACTTAATACCAGATGCAGCCAAAGTACGGATTGGACCCGCAGAAATCGCGTTTACACGGATACCATCAACACCAAGGCTTGATGCTAAATAGCGAACACCAGCTTCTAAAGAAGCTTTTGCCATACCCATTACGTTGTAGTTAGGCATAACGCGCTCAGAACCTTGGTAAGTCAAAGTTAATAAACAACCTTGGCGAGCTTGTAATAAAGGTTTTGCAGCACGTGCCATTGCAACAAAGCTGTATGCACTGATGTCATGAGCAACTTTAAAACCTTCACGGTCAGTCACGTCAGTGAAGTCACCGTCAAGTGTATGTGCAGGTGCGAAGCCAATTGAGTGTACAACACCGTCTACACCATCCCAATGTTTTGCAAGTTCTGCAAATGCATTATCAATTTCAGCATCAACAGCAACATCACATGGAAACACAAGCTTAGAACCGAATTGCTCAGCAAATTCATCCACACGTTTTTTTAATTTTTCGTTTGGATAAGTAAACGCAAGCTCTGCACCTTCACGGTGTAATGCTTGTGCAATACCAAAAGCAATTGATAATTTACTAGCAACGCCTGCAATCAAAAAGCGCTTACCTGCTAAAAGTCCTTGTGTCATGCCGATCTCACTCAAAACAATTTCAAGCATAATGCCAATATTCGGCGGTTTTCGAAATTGCATAATGCATCTTTTTTCAAAAATCGCACGAAAAAAAATCGCTCCTGATGAGGAGCGACTTCTAGATGAATTCAATCTTAGTCGTCAGACAATAAGCCAAGTAAGCGTAAGAAAGAAATATACATCCAAACTAAAGTTGCCAGTAATGCGATACCACACAACCATTCCATGAATTTTGGTGCACGATATGCTGCATTAGTTTCGATTAAATCAAAATCTAAAATCAGGTTAAGCGAAGCAATGACCGCGACGAATGCAGCAAAACCGATACCTAACCAGTTACTTTCAAAAATATAAGGAACACTTGAACCAAATGCTAAACGCATGATCATCTGCACAATAAATACAATAAAGATAGCTAAAGATGCAGAGATTACAACTGACTTAAACTTTTCAGTTGCGCGGATAATTTGGAATTTATATAAACTAAACATCACCAAAGTGGTGACAAAGGTTGCTAATAAAGCCTGAAGTGGAACACCTGGGTATTTCAACTGGAAAGTAAACGAAATACCACCTAAAAAAGCCCCTTCAAATAAGGCATACGGAATTGCCAATGTTGGCGCAGTCGTTGGTTTAAACGTTGTAATTAAAGCTAAAACCAAACCACCAATTGCACCCACAATTGAAGCTGCGTAAGCAATACCAACATTTGCAGTAAAGGCTGCATAGAAAAATAAAGCGACACCCACCGCAGCTGCAATGACCGTCAACATAACAGATTTTTGAATCGCACCTTGCACAGTCATCGGTTGACTATAGTCACTGACCGTTTCAACACGAGTCAGTATCGGGTTATTACTTTGCATAAATGCTCTCTTTTTATAATAAAAATTTAAAACATCATTTTAAGCAAAATGAATATGAAAGCCAAATTAAGCAATTGGCATTATTGTAACAATGTCCTTTATACAATAAAAAAGGAGGCATAAGCCTCCTTTCATATCACGTCTACAATGTAATCAATCTTTACCATCAGTATTCATAATAAAGAAATATTCGCGGTAATATTTCAACTCTGAAATTGAGTCACGAATATCATCCATTGCCAAATGTGATGCATTCTTTTTCAGGCCACTCATAATTTCAGGGCGCCAGCGTTTTGAAAGTTCTTTTACCGTAGATACATCAAGATTACGATAATGGAAATACTGCTCAAGTTCAGGCATAAGACGATGTAAGAAACGGCGATCCTGACAGATTGAGTTACCGCACATTGGGGAAACTTTTGGATTCACCCATTTTTTTAGGAATTCTAAAGTTTGTAACTCAGCATCACGGGCTGTTAACTTACTGCGACGGACTCGTTCAATCAGTCCAGACTGCCCATGTTGACGAGTGTTCCATTCATCCATTGCATTTAAAATACGATCAGGTTGATGAATCGCCAAAACAGGACCTTCGGCAAGTACATTTAAATGATCATCTGTAATAATTGTTGCGATTTCAATAATTTGGTCATTATCGGTATCTAATCCGGTCATTTCCAGATCAATCCAAATTAATCGTGTATTTAAAGTACTGCTCATGAATGTACGTTCTAAAATGCCGTAAAAACATCAATAGTAGCAAATTTCTTGCTTCCGCGCTGTAATTCTATAGCTGCTTCATGCTATTTTGCGGTCTTCAAACAATGGTTTTTTTGGGATATGAATGGCTTTAATTCGTAAGCGTCGTTTAACTGAACAACAGCAACGTCGTATTGAAAAACAGCATAAAACTCGCCAAGAAGAGATCGATACTTCACAGGATCTAGACGGACTCGTTGTACAACATTATGGCCGTCAACTTGAAGTACAAGCCCTCTCTGTACCTGAGCATCACCCAGAAAAACCACAAGTTGCCGAAGGAGAACCAGAACCATTCTGGAAGCCGATCGAGCTCAATAGTGTTTGGCGTTGCCATACTCGAACTAATCTTGAGTTACTTGTAACTGGTGATCGTGTTAAATGGCAGGCAGACCCAAATACGGGTCTAGGTATTATTACAGCCATTCACCCACGTACATCTTTACTTACCCGCCCTGACCGCTATCACAAAGTTAAACCAGTGGCCGCGAATATCAGTTTGATTGTGATTGTATTTTCACCGCTTCCTGAACCTGCGCCAACGTTAATTGATCGATATTTAGTTGCTTGTGCAGATGCAAACATTCCTGCTCTTTTGGTCCTCAATAAGTCTGATTTACTCACTGAAAATGACCCAATTCTTACCCTATTAGAAGAATATAAAACCTTGGGTTATGAAGTGATGATTTGTCAGTCCAAGAAGGGAGATATCTCTGCTTTATCTGAGCGTTTAGATGGTGAAACCGTAGCATTTGTAGGGCAATCAGGCGTAGGAAAAAGCTCTTTAATTAATGTGCTCATTCCAGATGCAGAGCAAAAAACTAATGTTATTTCTGAAAACTCTGCACTTGGACAACACACGACAACCTCTACGCGCTTAATCAACTTCGGTAAAAATGGTGCCTTAATTGATTCTCCGGGAATTCGTGAGTTTGGGCTTTGGCATCTCGATTTAGAAAAAATTCGTATGGGATTTCCTGACATTGCCGCACATCTAGGATCTTGCCAATTCCGTAATTGCACACATACTCATGAAAAGAATTGTGGGCTTAAACAGGCCGTTGAAGCGGGTGAAATTTTGCCACGACGTTTAGATAGCTTTTTGCGTTTAATCGATGAGATTCAAGAAGCGCAGCAAAAAAACTGATTTTCTGCCCTATTTGCCCTTGAAGTGGTGATTTTGATCACCATCTATATACGCTATACTCTAGGTCAATTTTGTTTTTTAATTTTTTTAGGTGACTTGTGGAACGCTGGTTAGAGTTTATGGGGAATCACCCCATTTTGTTTGGTACGCTCGGAGTCTTGATTGTGTTGTTCTTCATTTTTGAAGGTCAACGTAACGGTCGTAAAATTTCTCCACAGTCGCTTGGTATTTTAGTGAAAGCGAAAAATGCTCTTTTGATTGACTTACGCGATAGCAAAGATTTCCGCGAAGGTCACATTAGTGGCAGTCGCAATATTCCGTATAGCCAAATCGCAAGTCATGCTGACGAATTAAAAGCAAGTGACCGTCCACTGGTATTTATTTGCAACTTGGGGCAAGTTGCTGGAAGTGCTTTGCAAAAAGTTGCTCACCACGATAGCTATCGTCTTGATGGTGGTATTAGTAACTGGAAAGCACAAGGCTTACCTCTTGTTAAAAGCAAACCAAAAGCTTAAGGAGAATTATCATGGCTGCAAATGTCATTGTTTACTCAACTTCTGTATGCCCGTATTGTGTTCGTGCTAAACAGTTACTTGAGCGTAAAGGTGTTGCTTATAAAGAAGTAAATCTTTCTGTTGAAGCACCAGAAGTACGTGTTGAATTAATGCAACGCACAAATCATCGTACTGTCCCACAAATTTTCATTAACGATCAGTTTATCGGTGGTTTTGACCAACTTTATGCTTTAGAGCGTGAAGGTAAACTCGACGAATTATTGGCTTAACATCGCATCCATATTAAGGAAAAAACAATGAGCGAAGAACAACAAGTTCAACCACAATTAGCTTTAGAGCGTATTTATACAAAAGATATTTCTTTTGAGGTTCCTGGGGCGCAGGTTTTTACTAAACAATGGCAACCTGAACTTAATATCAATCTTTCTTCTGCTGCAGAAAAGATTGATCCGACTCACTTTGAAGTTTCTTTAAAAGTTGTGGTTCAAGCCGATAACGACAACGAAACAGCGTTCATTGTAGATGTAACTCAATCAGGTATTTTTTTGATCGACAACATTGAAGAAGAGCGTTTACCTTATATTTTAGGCGCATACTGCCCAAATATTTTGTTCCCGTTCTTACGTGAAGCTGTAAATGATTTAGTAACTAAAGGTAGCTTCCCACAGTTACTTCTTACTCCAATCAACTTTGATGCCGAGTTTGAAGCTAACATGCAACGTGCTCAAGCTGCTGCTGTTGAAGGTCAAGCTTAATTTTTTAGCTTCTCCTTTTAATAAAAAAAACCGCGTAATACGCGGTTTTTTTTATGTGTGCTATTTATATTATTAACGATCAAGCGAGTGAAGCTGAATAGATGGAAACTGAAAACCACGGCAAGATAACTCTGAACGCCATGCCACGGTTAATATCATATTGCCAATAATAAAATTCTGATAAGCAAATGTCCCATTAAGTGGGTGAGAACAGACTCCACCATGATCGGTAGGATGTGCCTGAGTATTTAGCGTATTTAAATCTAAACGTATACCTAATCCTGAAGCTTTTAAAACGGCTTCTTTTGTGGTCCAGACTTTGAACCAATATTCTCTATCTTGTTCTAAGCTTAGCCATGTTTCATATTCATCGGGATGAAAGGCATGTTTTGCTAAAGCATCTAAGCGTACATTTCGATCCAGTTCCTCAACATCTACCCCAATATCTTTAACTTGTTCGCTCATGGCTAAAGCGTAGTATTGTTGGCTATGTGTGTGATTAAAATGCAAAGTGTGATTTAACAAATAAGGTTTACCATGTTCATGCTTGGCAAACTCCAATTCCATTGACGTGAGTTGGAGTTTCTCTGCAATCAGTCGATTTCTGACACTCTGTATTTGTTGTTTTTTATAATGATTAAATGAACGGAAGTCTGGAAAATCTTGTTTAGACTTTAAAAGAAGCTGAGATAATGCCTGTGTATAGACTTCAATTTTGCGCTTAGACATTATCTCAACCTTACTAGAAATTATTAAAATTTAACGACATCGCCTTTTAAAGCAACACCCGCCATCATGGTGCCTTTATAGCAATCGTAAGTTGTCGTACTCGTTGTTTCATTGGCTTTAAAATAGCTCACAATATTGGTCACGGCGTTTGCCCCTTGTGCTTTAGCATTGTTTTGCATTTGGATCAGTGCTGAACGTAAAACCCAGTCACAAGACGTTGCTGCTGACTTACCAAAACCATTGGTCTTTTTATTGGTTACCGCATCTTTTTGAATGATTTTACCGCCAGACTTTGTACCCTTTAAATAAAACTTTACTGAACCATCCAGAGTCCCATCGGCAACTGCACGGTCTACAGCTTCTTTAAAATTTAACTGATGTACTTCATCTCCAGCCTGAACAGTGGCAGTAAAACCCGCACTTAGCATTGCTATAAATAAAAGTTTTTTATTTAACATTGTTGTGTTCCTTATTGTTTAACACGTTTAAAAATAAGCGAAGTATTAATTCCGCCAAAAGCAAAGTTATTGCTCATAATAATGTCAGCATCCAAATTTCTCGGCTGCTGAACGATATAATCTAGTTCACCACATAGCGGGTCGATTTCATCTAGATTTAAAGTTGGAATAAAACGGCCACGATTCATCATTTCGATGCTTAACCAAGCTTCAATAGCCCCACACGCCCCCAGCGTATGTCCAAAATAACTCTTTAAAGAGCTGATTGGTTTATAGCCTAAAACTTTTGCAGTGGCTTGGCTCTCTGCCACATCGCCCTGATCAGTTGAAGTACCATGCGCGTTTACATAGGCAATGTCTTTAGCCTCTACAGATGCATCTTTAAGCGCTAACTCCATACAGCGTCCCATCATTTCTGACTCAGGACGAGTTACATGTTGACCATCGGTATTGCTACCATAACCAATCACTTCTGCATAAATATGAGCACCTCGTGCTTTGGCATGTTCATATTCTTCGAGAATTAAACACCCTGCCCCTTCACCAATCACCAATCCATCTCGTTTAGCATCAAAAGGACGTGGTGTTTTTTCAGGTTGATCATTCATTCCACTGGTCGCGAACAATACATCAAAAACTGCCGCACCTGCCGCACTGAGTTCCTCTGCACCACCCGCAATCATGACCTGTTGTTTGCCATATTTGATTGCTTCATACGCTTGCCCAATTGCCATGGAACCAGAGGTACATGCGCTTGAGGTAGGTAAAGTTAATCCTTTTAGACCAAAATATACAGTCATGTTCACCGCACTGGTGTGGGCCATCATACGAATATAAGTGGTGGCATTAATCTTACTCATGCTCTGGTGAAGCAACATGCTTGCAAACTCACCCACGGCATCTACGCTACCCGCAGAAGACCCAAAGGCAACACCCGCTTCGCCACTAGACAAAATTTCATGCCCGAGCAAACCAGCATTTTGTAAAGCAGTTTCGGCACAAACCACAGACATGAGCGCTACACGCCCCATCCCACGGGTAACCTTACGGTTAAAATGTTTTGGAACATGAAATGTTTCCACAGGCCCAGCAAGTTTGGTCCGAAGGTCAACATATTGCTCCCACTCCGGCATGTAGCGAATACCGCTTTTAGCAGCTTCAAATCGCGCAAAGATGTCATCGGCAGTTTCACCTAAAGAGGTAATGCCTGCCATTCCTGTCACAACTACACGTTTCATCAGATGAGTCCTCCATTTACAGAGATCACCTGTCGAGTTACATACGAGGCTTCATCTGAACACAAGAATTTCACTACGCTCGCCACTTCATCGACCTGTCCCATGCGCTGCAGCGGAATCATTTTAAGCGCATGCTCTTTGACTTCATCTGTCACCATTTCGGTTTCAATCAGTCCAGGAGCTACACAGTTCACAGTAATTTTTCGCTTCGCCAATTCGAGTGCTAAGGCTTTGGTCGCACCAATCAAACCTGCTTTTGCAGCACTATAGTTAACCTGACCACGGTTACCCATAATCCCAGAAACCGAAGATAACGTGACGATACGGCCACCTTTACGTAAATGAATCATTGGCATGATGAGTGGTTTTAAAACATTATAAAAACCATCTAAGGAAGTCGAAATAACTTCATCCCAATCTTGATCAGTTAATGCTGGAAAAGCACCATCATGAGTAAGACCTGCATTTAATACGACACCATAAAAAGCGCCATGCTGCTCTACGTCTTGTTCTAGAATTTGTTGAACTGTCTGGCGCTCATTTACATCAAACATTAAATAATGGCTATTTTGACCTAAGGCTTGAATCTCTTGTACGACTTGCTCAGCCTCTGCCTGACGAGAACGTGCATGTACAGTTACATCAAAACCAGCCTTTGCCAGCTGTAATGCAATCGCTTTCCCAATTCCTCGGCTTGAACCCGTTACTAAAATTCGTCTTGTCACAATGTATTCCTAATTCTTTGTGGTTATTCAAATGGTGTTTCTGTAGGTTCAAATACACTTAACGTTGCCTGAATGCAGTGCTCAGCATATTGAATTTCACAGGAAAATTGCCCAAGTCCTTCATGAAAATATTGTTGCTCTATTTGGATAATCAATCGTGAACCTAAGGAGAAATAAGGGATGGGTAAATTTAATTTACGTGTTCCCAATAAAAAACCGACTTTTGGTGCTTGTTTTGACTGCTGACCTTGCCAGCCTGAATAAGCACTAATTGTTTGTGCCATAATTTCAATGCTTGCCCATGTCGGCAATCCTTCCGCTTCACAAAACATGAGCTCTGGTGTAATCGTGAGTTCTGCTTGTGCCCGCCCTTCAGCAACATCCGTTAAATGGTCAATAAATACCATCGGTTGCTCATGAGGAATATATTGAATTGCATCCAGTTTCATTAGGGCTTCACTCCAAAAACAAGACTAATATTACTTCCCCCAAAAGCGAAAGAATTACTCATGACATAACGAATGGGCTGTGTTAATTCGGCTTCTTGCACATAGTTTTGGTCGACCAAATCTGGATCAATCTCAACATTTTGATGTAAAGGCAACCAGCTTTGATCCTTTAGAACCTGTTCACAAATGAAAGCTTCTATGGCACCCGCTGCACCAAGACAATGTCCAGTTTTATGTTTTGTACTACTTAAAGCGACTTGGTAATCACCAAAAACTTGTCTTACAGCCTTAATTTCCATTGCGTCATTTTGTGGAGTTGCAGTTCCGTGCAAGTTAATATAACCCACCTCTTGAGCTGAAATACGTGCCATATCTAATGCACGTTGCATAGCTAAAGCAGCACCTTTGCCTTCAGGATGCGGGGCGGAAATGTGCCATGCATCCATGGACTCACCCGCCCCAATTAACATGACAGGTGCTTGTTCTTTACTTAGTACAAAAAACGCAGCGGCTTCACCAATATTAATACCATCACGGCTTATGCCGCAGGGTTGGCAAATATGTGCAGATAAACTTTCTAGACTATTAAATCCATTTAGAGTCAATTTACACAAGGTATCGACGCCACCAACCAGCACAACATCTGCTAAGTCTGCGTGAAGTAATCTCTGCCCTGCGGCTAATGCTTTAGCGCTTGAAGAACAAGCTGTTGAAATCGTATATGCAGGCCCTTCCCATCCTAAGTACTGCTGTAATGCTTTCGCTAAACAGCTCATTTCTTGAGGATAGTGTGATATCGATAGATCTGTTTGCCCTTGAAAATATTGCTTAAGTAATAATTCATTATCTGCAATACCAGAAGTAGAGGTGCCTACCACAATGGCTAAACGTTTATTTTCAAAGGATGCTGTATAAGCTTTTAACTCTGTTTCGATTTTAGATAATGCGGTTAAGGCAAAACGTAGATTACGTGAATCTACAGACTGCAAGGTATCAGGTACGCTCGAACATAATGGGTGCGTATATTGCCCCACCCAAACATCACGATCAGCGATTAAATCATCTCGCAAAGTTAAGGTTTGCTGCGGCTCTTGTAATGCCTGTTTAATTTGATTAAGTTCGCAGCCTAATGCAGATAAACCAACACTAAATTGTATGCCTACTGCCATTGGAGTTGCATTTGCTGAAGGTAAATGTTTCATGGCGTAGGACTTTCTTCTGTCTGCAAGGTGTTCTCAATCGAACTCAGCGTCATGGTATAAGGGACTTGTTCATTAATCAATTCAATACTTCCTTGCCCTTGTTTAAGCTGCAACACAGGTTGCTTTTCAATATAAACAACTTGCTTGTCTGCTTGTTGTTTCATCTCTACAGCTTGCTGCCCTAAATGTGAAAACTGAGGATATGTCGCAAACAAAAGATCACGTACCACAAACTCAAAAGGCAATAAACGCATTTGATCAATGCGTTGTTCAACATGAACCCGATGCCCATCAAACTGTAACTTAAATAATTGTTGACCTGTCAGGCTCAAAGCAACCATATCTAGTACAGCACCCTTTTGCTGTTGATATAGCAAGAAGCTAAAACTTTGCTGCTTCCACTGAACCTCAACCTGATCTTGCCTTTGATAAGTCTGAGCTTGCCACAGTGGACTTTGCAGCCCTTTAGCATGTGGCATAACCTGACAACCATTTAAAAATATAAAGCTACTGAGTAATATCGTTGCCCATTTGCGTTGCATGGTTATCCCTCAAGTACCTGTTCTTGCGCCAAACCTTCACGACAATATTCTGCCAAAGTAGTGAGTCTACGTTTGGCATTTTTATGAATCGGGTTTTGTTCATCCCACGCATAACCAGCCAATAGGGATGAGATCATACGGCGAATACCTTCATTCTGATTTTGCGAGAACACCACATCTTGGAACTCGCCTTCGTACCACGACTCAACATAGGCACGAAATACCTGAATACCGCGACGTAATGGCTTTTCATATTCTTCTAACCAGTCGACTTGCTCACCTTCTAAAACTCGTTCAACCAAAGGAACCGCCAAACTGGAAGATTTAAGAGCAATCGTTACACCTGATGAAAAGACTGGATCAAGAAACTCACCCGCATTACCTAATAGCGCATAGTTACGGTCTGCCAAGTGTTTTACATTCGCTGAATAACCAACCAAGGTGCGCACTGGTGTATCAAAGTTTGCACGGCGCAAGACATGTGACAAGCTTGGCTCATCATTCAAAATACGCTTAAACATTGCCTCAGGTTCATTATCCGAAGCATTTTCGACCGTGTATTTGTCAAAAAAATCTTGCTCTGCAACAACACCAAAAGAAGCTCGTCCATCTGCAAATGGAATCAGCCAATACCATGCACGATGATCTTTTTCATGGACAGTAATTAAAATTTTATTACGGTCAAATTCTGGATCATCCGTAATTCCGTCTTCAATATGGGTAAACAACGCACGTCGTACCGGAAAATTTGATGGACTTTCTAGATCTAATAACTTTGGCAAAATGCGTCCAAAGCCACTCGCATCTAACAAGAATTTAGTTTGAATCTGATAACGCTGTTGTTCTTCATCGATTACTGTAAGTACAGGCTGTTCAGATGCAACATCAACATCTAAGACTTCATGTCCAAAGCGTATATCTGCGCCATAAACTTGAGCCTGCTTTGCTAGCAAATTGTCAAAATCTGCACGGCGAACTTGCCAAGTTGTTCCCGGACCATCCGTAAATTTTTCTGTAAAGTCATAAAAACTACGCTGTTTGCCACGTAGAAAAGCTGCCCCATTTTTAAATTGAAAAGCATATTGCTCAACATGCTCACGGACTGTTTCTAATAAACCAGCCTCTTCTAAAAATGCCATAGACTGCGGTAACAATGATTCACCAATCGAAAAACGAGGGAAATGCTGTTTTTCAATGACCGTAACGGTATAGCCCTTTTTTCGAAGAAGTGCAGCAGCAGAACTACCTGATGGCCCAGCCCCAATAATTACGACGTCAATTTTTTCTATAGTGCTCATAGCACAACTTCCTTTTTAATTTATTCAAATTATGAATGGTCTTGTAAATTTACAATATGTTTTTCATCTGCGGGCGTTAACAAAGTCGCATAGATAAACGAGAAAATAACCCCGAATAAAACCGTTAACCCAAAACAATGAATTGCGTAAGTATGGCTAAATGAAAGTAATCCAAAGCCCAGTAAGGTCGACATCATACATAAAAATAATGCCATTCCAACTACTTGTGGGTGATCATGTCCATGTCGGTAGAAAATTGCATAGTCGACACCAATCCCAATAATCAGAAAAGTCGCCATAATACTAAACAGGTTAATCTCGACACCTAACCATGCCTGAACAGCAAAAGTGCTTAGTAAAGCCAAGCTGACTGGCAAGACCAAAGGTACAATCGAACTTAATCCATAAATAAGCGCTAAACCAACTGCCAGACCAATTAAGGCATAAATCAGAAGATGTTGAGCCTGCACTCGATGTTCAGCAAACATTTGTGACATCGCAGTAATCGGTTGCTGGAAATGTATATGCTCATTCTGAAGTTGCTTTAACGCGTCAGGTTGTTTCACCCCTGTCACCATCACTAATCGCTCATTGGCTTGAGGTTGTAAAAAAGCTAAAGGGTGATCTTTAAATACTGAAAAATCTAATAACGGTTGTGCCGCTAGTTGCTGTTGCCACTGTAAAACATCAGTGACATTTAGGCCCATACTTTGTGCATATTGCTGCAAAGTCGCTTTTGGAATATTTCTTAATAATTGTAGATTACTTTGCTGCTCTGCTAATGGTGGAATCCATTGTCCTAAAGCTTGAAATGCACTGATTTTCCCTTGTGACTGTAACTGTTGCAAATGTCCAATCAGTTGCTGCTCTTGTTGCTGCATTTCATTCGCAGATGCTGCACGCACCACAAAATAATCACTACTTTGTTGCTGACCAAATTGCTCACGAACCGCTTGGTCTTGCTGCTTTAACCTCGCGTCCATACCTTGTAAGTTACGAATATCATCATTACTTTTAAGATAGAAAAGACTAACTGTACCTACTGCTAAAATGATTGCAATCAAGCTATAACGTATCTTGGCACGCTGTTGAAACCATAACCGTGCTTGTCCAATCCACGACAGTGCTTTTATTGCTGGCTGGGCATTGAGTGCAGGTAATCTTGGTAATAGCAGTACACTACTGATCCACGCCGCAGTTAATCCTACAATTGAAAAGACCGCAATCTGCTTGAACCCAGGAAACGGAGTAAAACTCAAAAAGATGTAAGCAACCAATGTGGTCATTAAGCCCATAAACAAACTTGGTAATAGCGGTTTTAAAATTTGAAAACCACCAAGCTTTCTATGCTGCGATTGCATCGCCATAAAATAAAATGAAAAGTCGACACAGACACCAATCAGACTTGCACCAAAGACCAATGTCATCAGGTGAATTTCACCAAACACCCAATGTGTGACCGCAAACGCCACAAAGCTTCCAGTCGAAACTGCAATAAACTCGGTTGCCAAAGGTCGCAGTGAGCGAAAGCCGAACCAAACCAGAAAAATTAAGCCCAGTGTCGAGCCAACACCAATTGTTGAGATTTCCTGCTTAGCCGATTGCGTCCCAAAATTTGAAAATAAAATAGTTCCAGTCCAGTGAGATTTTAACCCCATTGCCGCTAGCTTTTGCTTAGTTTGTTCAATCCAAGTAGAGGTCTGTTCTTGGTAATCAATATTGTATGGACTTTGCGTTAGCTGTAATACGAAAAGCCGAGAAATGCCTTGTTCATGATGAATTGTGGCAAAGCCCTGCTCCATTTCAATATCTTGCTGTGACGGGGTTACCAACTGCATGGCATAACGAGGGAACAATAATAGCGGATCTTGCTTAAGTGACTCAGCAGTGACAGGCATACCTGGACTCATCATCTGCATCAGACTTTGTTCAGTCAGCGCAGCATAATCCTTTTTTTGCAATAAGGCTTGATCTTGAGCACTCAACAATCCTGCTCGATGTTGATACAACTGTTTTGCAAATTGATCAAAATCAAGTTGTGGCTTCAGCGGTTGCCACAACTGGCTTTGCTTGGCCTGCGCTGTTAAGAAATGAGTCGCTTGTTGTATCGCAGCTTCATCTTTGGCATCTACCACCACAAATACTTTATTGTTGAGTTGCTCATTCATGTATTGCTGAGTACGTGCAAGTTCTGGGTCTTGCTGAACTTTAGGCAATAACGCAAAAATATTAGTTTGAATATGAATATCTTTATTCAGCCACGTCACGCCAAGCCCCACCGCGATCAGTAGCAGAGCAATTAACCAAAGCGCGGTGAACTTATTTTGCCAGTTGGAAAATCGCATGCTCAGCAGCCGTTAGATTCGTCGGTTGAGAAGTCTGTTGACTAAAGCGAATAGTCGTTAAATTATTCGCTTTCTCGGTAATCACAATTTGGTTGACGTACTGTTGTCCTTGAGCATCAACACGCACAAATAACTTTTTAAACAAGCTACTTTTCGGAGTTAAGCTCATGCTCCAACCCACTGGACTATAATTCGCACTTACCACATTAAAATTCTTTGCCAAGGCCTGTTCATTACCAGACATGAGCTGTAAGAATAAAGTCGCGACCGAACTATATGGCGATTGATCAACTTGTATTTGGCTAAATGTACGCTGAGTTTTCTGTACCAATTTGGTTGGGGTAACGATCAAATCTGCTTGCACAGGTCGTTTGATTTGCCACGCTACACCATAAGATTTTGAGAACAACAAAGAGCCGTTCGATACAAAAGTTTTATTCAACGATGGCAATTTTTTTTGCTGTTCGAAATCAGCACGAACCGTAGGAGACTGTGACAATTGCTGAAAAATCTGAGTGATCTGTGTTGGCGCTGCATAGACCGCACTTAAACTGCTCATCCAAATCGCAGTACCTAAACCTAAAGTTTTGATGAATTTAGACATCACGCATTCCTCTTCGGTTGAAACTCAGACCATGCATTTAAACGATCAAACAAAACTTGAGGCGACTGAAAACACATTTCACGCGCTTCAATATTCACCGCCACCTGTGTGGTATAACCCTTGGTTAAACGTTTCCCTGACTCAGCATCAAAAATTAAATAATCAATTTTCAAACGGTTTTCCCATTCTTTTAAAATGGCCCGAACCCGAATCTTTTGTTCAAACTCAATACCGTATGCATAGCGAACATGGCTTTCAATCACAGGCCATGCATAGCCTGATTCTTTCATCTGCATATAGTTATAATGAAATTGATCGAGCAATTTACAGCGAGCAATCTCAAAATATTTTAAATAGTGTCCATGCCAAACCACATTCATGGTATCGACATCATGAAATGGAATTTCAATGATTACATCTGCATGCATTGGCTCACCTTATCCCATAAATTCTGGTTGATTAAACAATTCAAGTTGGTCTAAACGATCAACAATCTGTTGTAATTCGGTTTGTAATGGTCGGTCTTCTTCGACAAATGCAAAGCTTTGTAAGGTCCATTGCATAAATGCCTGCAATGTTGGACTTAACTGTGTAGTTAAACCTTTCAGATGAATCGCCTGCACACTCGCACAGCACAGCGCTGCAATGACTTGCTGTGTTAAGGTAATTACACGGCTCGCATCACGTGCAGCAATGGTACCCATGCTGACTTTGTCTTGGTTATGACATTCAGTTGAACGTGAAAAAATTGAAGCTGCCAAAGTGTTTTTCAAAGCTTCAGCCGTCCACGCCGATACTCCGATTTGTACCGCTTTAAAACCATGATTCAGTGGTAAACGTTCAGCCGTTGCGCCTGTTAAATTACGTGGTAAACCATGATTCATTTTATGGTCGACTAGCTGTGCAATCTGTCTATCCATCAAATCAGCAATATTGGCAATCATAATTTTCAAGCTATCCATTGCTTGTGCAATGTGCCCACCGTAAAAATGACCGCCATGCAATACACGCATACCGACTGGATCAATCAATGGGTTGTCATTACTTGAGTTCAACTCATTTTCAATGAACTGACGTAACCATACTTTCGAATCTTCAAATACACCAATAATATGCGGCGCGCAGCGCAATGAATAGCGATCTTGCAAGCGTGGACTTTGATGTGCTGTTTGTACTTCACTGTTCAGCCAGTCACGTAATTGCTTGGCAATTTGTTGCTGTCCTGGATGAGGTTTCTGTGCAAACAGAACCTCATCAAAATGGCTTGGATTACCTTCCAAAGCCAATACATTTAGAGCGGTAATTAAAGTACTCGCAAGTGCAATCTGCTCTGCTTTTTTATAATTTAAACAAGCAATTGCCGTCATCACCGCAGTGCCGTTCATGAGCGCCAAACCTTCTTTAGGTCTGAGCGTTAAAGACTGCATATTCTTTTCAGCATAGACTTGAGCAACTGGAACAGTTTGTCCATCAACATAGACATCACGCTCACCAACTAACGTTCCCGCAATATAAGACAACGGTGTTAAGTCACCGCTTGCCCCGACTGAACCTTCAGATGGAATGACTGGAATTACATTTTCATTCAGCAACCAAACCAAGCGCTCAAGTAGTGCTATCGACACGCCTGAATAACCGCGAGCCAATGAACATAAACGTGTTACAACTACTGCACGTGCAGTGATGACATCTAAATTTTCACCTAAACCACAACCATGAAAGCGTGAAAGATGCAGCGGTAGTTCATTAACCTGATGTAATGGCACTTCAACCAAACATGAGTCACCATAGCCCGTGGTCACACCGTAGATAACCCCTTCTTCTTCAAGGAGCTGATCGAGAAAATCAGCACCTTTTTGAATTAGTTCACGCCACTCAGACGTTTCTGGTAAAGCAACCTGACATTCGCCTCTGGCTACAGAAACGACATCTTCAATACTCAGTGGTTGTTCACCTACGGTTAACACACGCATGTTATTTCGTCCAAAAATTATAAAAATTAAACCATTGATAAGGGGCACGCAGACAATGCTGTTCTAGTACGGCAACGTACGTTTTAGTGATGGTTTGCATACTTTCAATACGGTGAGCACGGGGTAAACTCACCTGCTCAGCAATTGAATGAATATGCACTTGAAACTGCTGTTGCACCCGATAGCAAAACACCGCAATAACAGGCACTTTGAGTAAATTTGCTAAAATCCAAGCCCCTTGTGGGAAAGCTGCTGACTCCCCTAAAAAATCAACATGCTGTACACGATCTGACTGCACAGGCACTCGATCTGCCGCTACAATGACCCACTCACCTTGCTGCATTTTGTCTTGCAGCAGCATGGCGGTTTCAATACCCAGCTCATCAACTGATAAAAGACACACATCTGCCTTATCATTTATTTTTTTCAAAAACTCATTAAATTTTGTCGCATGCTTTTGGTAAACAAGCACATTAATTTTCTGTGGATGCTCTGACTTAATGGCTCGAAGCAATTCAATATTGCCAAAGTGAGAGACAATAATCAGAGCACCTTTTTGATAATGCTGAGAGAAGTTTTCGTGCCCAAAAACTTGCAATTCTTGCTCAGGAATATTACCTAACCAGCCCTCAATCTTATCTAAAATACATTCACCAAATTGCATGAAATGCGCGTAGCTATTTATCCAATTTGGTTGGTGGTTAAACGGCGACTGTGATCCAGCAAAATGATGCAGTTTTTGTAAATAGAGTAAAGAAGCCTGTCTTGCTGTGGCTGCAAATAACCAATACCACATAATGACAAAATACATCACCAACTTGCATAACCAACGTCCACCAAAACGGTAAAACCACAACATCAGCATAAGGGGCAACATGCCACCTCGCTCTTTAATGTCGTTCCATTTTGGTGAAGCTGAATCTGTCATAATTAACCTTGCAGCTTTTGTTTTAATAGCTTCGGTAAGCGAATCAGCATGCCCATAAACAAAGTTGCATGCGCTTTACTTAGCCCTAAGTTATCTCGCCAAGCATGAAAATGAGAAATACCCTGCTCTGGATAAACCACAGGCGTTGGTACATTAATAAAAGGGGTATTTTCCCATTTTAAACGTACTAAAATTTCACTATCAAAGCCCATACGTGGCTGAAATTTAGCACTATTCAATACCTTGATTGTGCTCTCGAGCGGATATACGCGAAACCCGCACATGCTATCTTTAATTTCAAAAGATAAGCTATTTAACCACACCCAAAAATGAGTAATGTAACGGCCATATAAGCGTTTTTTAGGAATAGAGGCATCAAAGTATGGCTGACCAATCACCATTGCATCGGGATGCTGGTGAGACTGCTCAATAAATTTTTGAATGTCATCCCAACAGTGTTGACCATCCGAATCGAGTTGTAATGCATGGCTTAAACCAAGCTCATAGGCTGCACGCAAACCAGTCATTACGGCTTGTCCCTTACCCCTATTCACATCATGTTCAATAAGATGAATTTGAGAATATTGCTCTGCCAATCCTTTTAAAATTTGGCTACATGCATCATCACTGCCATCATTGACCAAAACAATCGGTAGACCAAAACTGTTCAGATAAGAAATTAAATCTGCTAAATAATGTGGATGGTTATAAACCGGAACAACAAAGCCGTAATTGGTCTGCATTTTTAACCCTCTACTTCCGTTTGCAAAGCAAATAATAATCGCCCTGAAGCCAGAATTTGTTCTGAATCACGTAGTTCAAAACTCACTTTATGCTCTTTTCGAGAAAACTTGAGTTGTACTACAGCATAAGGGCGAATCAGGTTTTGGAATTTTAACTGCTCATATCCCTGACACCAGCTCAAATCAGACCAAATTGATTTAGCAAAGTGTTGTAAAAAGCCTATTTGCCCAACCCCAGGATAAATGGGTTGTGTTGGGAAATGCCCTTTAAAACATGCTAATTCAGGTGGAAATTCCAACTCCCAAATGTAGTCATCTGAATTTTGAGACTGTGACAGCACCACGGGTTGTAACATAGGCTTAAATAGAGTTTTCAAATAGTTTTTATTGAGTTTGGACTGAGTATTTTGTGGTAACTGGCTAAGGAAACGCCATTGACGAGGAATCGCCATCGTTTCCAAGCTGTCTTTTAATTGCTGTTTTAAATGGTTGACAAAAGCGGACTTACCTTGCTGTTGTAACTGCTCACGAGCTTGTTCTGTTAGAACAACAATACAACCCAACATTTGGCGTAGCTCATATTCAAGTACCAATACATGGCATTGCTTTACGACATCTAAAGCTTGGATGCTTTGCTCGATCGCATCTAGACTTAAACGCTTTTCTTCAAGTTTTACAATTCGATCTGTACGCCCCAGCAGCTTAAAGGTCTGACATGTTGCATCTGTCCATGCCGCACCATCACCTGTGGTAATCCAGTCATTCTCATAGGCATGATTACTCTTGACCATAAGCTGTTGGTCTTCAATACGAATAGCCACATTACTAAATGAAGTCCAAGCATCTTCATCTTTAGCGCGATGGGCAATACCACCAGTTTCCGAACTTCCCAAAACTTCAATAATCGGACGATTTAGCAAAGGGCGAACACCACTTTCTAGTTTGCCCCCGGAACTAAAGACCATCTGGCAGTGTTGTAAAACAACATCGGTTGTCCAGCGTTTTAATAAAGCAGGACTTGAGATCAAATAATTGCTTAACCCCATTGTTTCTAATTGTTTTTGGGCTTGTACCACATCTTCAGGGAATGCCATTTGAGGATTATAAAAACTTCGACCTGTAGCAAGTGGTAGTAATAATTTAAACAGTAATCCATAAATATGTTGATGACTAACTGTTGCAATCGCAGTTGCATGTTCATCAAAGCTAAAACTCTGACTCAACCCTTGGACTTCGTTAAGTAATTGTCTAAGTGTTCTTGGAATTTTTTTAGGTTCTCCAGTTGAACCCGACGTATAAAAATAGAGTTGAGCCTGCTCTAAAAAAGCATCGTCTAACATTAAAGATAAAGGAACAACCTCTCCAATTTCTTGACGCTTTAAAAAATAAATCTGCTGTGCTGCAAAATCTTGTTCTAGTTCACGTACTCGATTGGGTGGCAAAAGTATTTGTTTTTTCGCTAACAAAGCAGCAAAGAATAAAACCAGAAACTCATAGCTATCTGCTTCCCATAAAGCCCAAGTTAGATTTTCCATTTGAGCAATTGCAGCAGCTTGTAATGCCACATCTTGCCAAAATTGATTAAAACTGGTCGAGTTTAGAGTACCGTCTATACAAAGTGGCTGAGCTGAATCGATGAATTTCTGAAAATGGCAATACATAGTTTTTTAATTAATGATTTGAAGAATGTAAACGCTGATGTCGTTTACGCAAAATAAATTCACCAAGGAATAAAATGCCCATCAGCACATAAGAAATAAAGCCATTATAAATGACCCAAACCTGAGTTGAGGTAAAAAGCACTGTGCTTAAAGCGATCAGTGCATTACAAAAAAAGAAAACACACCAAACTTTGGTGACCTGTCTGGTCCACTGTACGCCAGAAGCAGGTAAATCAGGTTCAACGAGTCGGGCAAAGCGCTCAATCATAGACGGCGGCTTAATGAGCGTCAGCGCAAAAATAATTAATGCACCTAGACTCATACCCACTGGATATAACTTTAGCCAAGCATGGTCATGTAACAATAAACTTAGACTACCGCAAACGATAGCAAAACCCGTTAATGGCCATAATAACGAGTTGCCTTTGCTAAAAAGTCTGATCACACCTAACCCGATGAGTAAAGCACTCACCCAGACAAATTGGCCGTGACTCAAACTCCAGCCCACAATAAAGGGATACAGCACAAAAAGTGCCGTCATTATCCCTTTAAGAATAAACTTCATTCAGCAGTCATGTTCTGAATAACCGTCACCACATCAAGTACGGTTCTCACATTTTTAAAGTCTTCAGGCTTTACTTGCTTGCCTGTTAACTCTTTAATTTTTACAACTAAATCGACCGCATCAATACTGTCTACATCCAGGTCTGAATAAAGGTTCGAATCGAGTTGAACAGTCTCTGGTTCAATCTCAAACAAATCTTCCATCCATTCACGGAGTTTAGTTAGTACTTGCTCTTGAGATAACATCATCACGCTCCTTATGACTTCTGTTGTGCTTCAACTAAAGCAACCAAGCTCTGGATTGACTTAAAATGCTGTTTGGTTTCATCCGACTCTGCATTTAAATGAATGTTGTAACGCTTTTTCAAAGCCAGTCCCAACTCAAGTGCATCAATCGAGTCTAATCCTAAACCTTCTCCAAATAATGGAGCTTCTGTATCAATATCGGCAATAGTAATATCTTCTAGTGCTAGAACATCAATAATCATTTGCTTTAGTTCATCAGCAAGATTGCTCATTTCAAGATAACTCTTCATCAAAAATTTTATAAAAACTACGACTTAACTGACGAACTTGTTTAGGTCCTACTGTTAAATCATCTAACAGATCTGATACTTGCACAGCATCTAATACCTTGACCTCGATATGAAATGGTTGAGATGGTACGTGGTACCATTTTTCATTCTTGGTTAAAGTTGAAGGTGTACAAGTAATAATTACTGGGCGAATTGGTACATTTGCACGAATGGCAATATTGGCCGCGCCTCGCTGGAACTCGTTTAGGGTCATCCCTTTTTCAGTGCGCGTTCCTTCCGGAAAAATTAAAAGAGAAGCCGCATTATTTTCTTTTAGACGCTTTACACAGTCTTCAACAAACTGCTGAGAACCTGCATTTAAAATATAGCCTGCGCTTTGTACGGGTCCTTTGGTAAATGGGTTCGACCAAAGAGACTGCTTCACGACACAATTAGCCTGCTGCATCATACCAATTAGTACTACAACATCAATCAAAGTCGGATGATTGGCAATCACCAGCTCTTGGCGACTATTTTGTAGTTTTTCTAGCCCCTCTACCGAATAAGTCATGATGCCGAGTTTGACCATCATGTCGGTAAAGCCTTTAAAACTATGTTTAATCACATTTTGCGCACGTTGCTGCCGCTTTTGCGGATCAGAAGTGGTTGCATTGAGTACGGGTGCAATCACTGAGGCGATTGCCATACCACCCACCCCAAAACTGGCAAAACTAAAGCCAGTGGCAGCTACACGCCAGCAATAATTACTTTTTTGCTTGAGATTTTTAAGATTTAGCATTTGTTCCACCCAAATGCAGATGTTAACTGGTCAGCATCCTGCCAAAAATGAGCAAAAGCAGGAGCATCTGCTTCATCTGTATGCGTCCACGCAGTAATTTGTAAATTAGGTTGCTCTAGAGTAACGACAGCAGCCATCGCATAGGCAGGAAAATTGATTGCCTCAGCATAAATATTAGGTAATGGCTCATCATAAGCGACGACTAAGACCCGCTTAATCTCAGGCATTAACTTTAAAAGTGCATAAGCCTCAATCAAACCTTCAGTCCATGAACAGCTTAAGCTGGTAGAGGGAGTATCATCCTGACATAAAATTGAATAGAGACCAGAAATTGCATTATGAACAGATGTTGAAAATTGTGTTGGCGATGGAGTTTGATCATTTAAAACGTCTTGCAAGATATTTAACGTTTTTGCCTCATCACCATATTTTGATACCCAAACAATATAATCGGCCTTATTACTTTCTAATGCTCCGATCGCACTATTTAAAGCAAGTTTAGCCAATGGTGATAAACGTCTACGCTGCATAGCTGGGATACAGTCGAGAGCCGCATAGGAAGGCTGAGCATGTGTAAATATAAGCTGAGCAAGATGTAATGTTACCATGCTAAAAAATGAACCCTAAGCCGCGTTATTCTGTCGAAATATAAATTATTTTATAAATATGCTGATTATAGCATTCGTTATAAAATTTACAAAAAATTACGTTTATCACTCACACTTTTTCACAACTCTTCGGAGTAGCTCATTTATTTGCAAAAAAAACCCAAAGAAAACTTTGGGTTTTTGAGCAGTAAAAAAATTAACGGTTAAATTTTTTCTCTGCTTTCTTAAATTTCTGAATATAACGACGGCGACGTGCAGCAGTACGTTCATCAACCTGACTCTTACGACCTTCAAACGGGTTTTCAGAAGTTTTAAAGTCAATACGAACTGGTGTACCTTCGAGTTTATACACTTTACGGAACACGTTTTCTAAATAACGGCGATAATCGGCAGGTGTCTTATCAACCTTATTACCATGGATCACAATAGTCGGTGGGTTCTGTCCACCCATATGCGCATAACGCATTTTAATACGGCGACCGCTAATCATTGGCGGTTGATGAGCTTCTGTCGCATCACTCAAAATTTGAGTCAATTTAGCTGGTGATACTTTTAAGTTCGCAGACTCATAAGCACGGTGGATAGAAGGATATAAATCACCTACCCCAGTTCCATGTAAAGCAGAAATTAAATGGATTTTTGCCCATGGAATAAAGTCAAAACGACGTTCAACATCAAGCTTACACTGCTTGCGGTCGTATTCAGACATGTTATCCCATTTGTTGATGGCAATAACCATGGCACGACCAGCTTCAAGCGCATAGCCAATTAAATGCAAGTCTTGCTCAACAATACCTTCACGCGCATCGACTACAACCACGACAACATGTGCATCTTTCATTGCTTGCAAAGTTTTAACAATTGAGAACTTCTCAATCATTTCATCAACTTTACCTTTACGACGCACACCTGCTGTATCAATTAAGGTGTATTTACGGCCTTCACGCTCAAAAGGAATGTAAATAGAGTCACGCGTTGTACCTGGTTGGTCAAATGCCACCACACGGTCTTCACCCAGCAAACGGTTGACCAGTGTTGACTTACCAACGTTAGGACGACCAATAATTGCTAAGCGTAAGCCAGTATCTTTGTCATGTTCTTCAGGATTTTCATCTTCTGGAACTTCCGCAAGTACATCTTCCAGCATTTGCTGTACACCACGACCATGGCTAGCGGCAACTTGTAATGGTTCACCCATACCAAGTTTATAGAACTCAACCAAAGCTGCTTCGGCATGAACACCATCTACCTTGTTCGCAACAAGATAAATTTTCTTACCTAAAGTACGTAGTTCACGAGCAATTTGCTCATCAGAAGCTAACAATCCCGCACGAGCGTCAACCACAAAAATAATAATATCTGCTTCGTTGATCGCTGTTTTTGACTGCTCGGCCATGTAGTTATCGATACCACCTTCACTCTCACCGATACCACCAGTATCAACAACAATGAAAGACTTATTTTGATAAGTCGCATCACCATATTTACGGTCACGAGTCAGACCCGCGAAGTCGGCTACAAGTGCATCACGACTCTTGGTAATCTGGTTAAATAACGTTGATTTTCCGACATTCGGACGACCAATGAGCGCAATAACGGGTTTCATACAATAACCTTAATTCAAGACCAGCCATATCTCATGGCATGAGCATTAGAAACAATACAGGAGATATATTTTAAGGTCAGATATGACCATAATAAAAGACGGGGCTTTGAACTGATTTAATTCAAACACCCCGATATTTTTTTAACAGCGTAATTTGTTAAGCGGCTATTTTAGCACAAGCAAACGAAATTAACGATTCTGCCAAATACTTAAATCGCCTTTTCTGGTCGAAACGTAAAGTTGGTTCTCAATAACACGTAATGTATTGACCTCACCACTTGTTTTTGAACGACCAATCAACTTACCTGTTGCAGGATCAACAAGATGTAATACGCCATCTAAATCACCAACAATAAGGTCCGATCCCAACACAACAGGGTTACTTAAATGACGGTTTAATAAACTATCATTTTGCCAAACTTGTTCGCCTGTCGTTAAATCATAAGCAGTTAACTTACCATCAGTTGATGAAACAAATACTTTATTGTCATAAACTTCCGGACGCTTGGTGCTGCTTGAGTCTTCACTCCAAACTACACGTTGCGAAGCTAGATCAGTTACGGTCACTTGTCCTTGGAAACTTGTAGTTACCATAAACTGTCCAGCAACAGTAGGATCACCATCGATATCAATCAAACGTTGAATATCAGAACGACCTTCACTTACCGCAACACGACGTTGGAAACGTGGAATACCACTAATCGTATCAATTGCATAAACATACGCATTCGCAGATGCGATTAATACGGTACGCGGGTCAAGACTCACCGGTGACGCCTGACCACGTAAACTAAATTGGACATTTGGTAATTTATAAGCCCAAACTTGTTGGCCTGAACCAGCATCATGCGCAAATACAGTACCATCATTAGCAATGGTAATAACGCGTCCAGACTGAACTAAAGAAGGACTTAATAGTGCACCAGATAACTGCGCAGTCCACTTTTGTTCACCTGTTGCCTGATCTAAAGCAAAAAGTTGACCTTTACTATTACCAACAACAACAATTCCTTCAGCAGCTTCAACACCAGAGCTCAAGCCTAATTTGCTGACTTTTTTCTCCCAAAGACGCTGCTTACCACGATATGCAGCGACTTCACCTTTTGGGTCAAGCGTAAAGACCACGCCCTCACTTGCATCAAGCTGCAAACGTAACGGATCTGCCTTATCAGTAGAAGAAACACTGCGCGAAAACACGGGTACTAGAGTCTTTTTCGACTCAGTCAATTTCGGTAGTGGATTTGGTTTTGCTTCTTTTACTTTGTTGCTAGAACATCCCACCAGTACAGCTGATGCGATTGCAATTGCCAAAGGCAGTTTGAATTTCTGATTCATTAAGACTCTTCCACCTGTGTTTCCAAAATTGGGCGCTCAATCTGTGGATCTTCAACTAAAACGCCAACACTTTCGAGTTTAATTTGTAAAATTTGTCGTTCTTGTTTACGTTCCAGTAACGAATCCCATGCTGCCTGATACGCTTTTTTAGCAGAATCAATATCTTTCTTGGCAACAAAGATATCACCACGTAACTCTTCTACTGTTACTTTAAACGCAGGATCGACGTTACCAGACAAAGTTTTCAGTGCTTCATCATATTTGTTTTGCGCCAATTGTGCATCTGCTAAACGCAATTTTACAACCTGAATCAAACCTTCATCTTTTACTTTTGAATTTTCGACTTTCTTCAATGCTTTTTCAGCAGCAGCATAGTCTTGTTTTTCATAAGCTAATTTTGCTAATACAAACTGAGTCTGTATCGCCTGAACAGAATCAATATCATCTTTTACGATTTTATCTGCCGATGCTGTTACCGAAGTTAAAGCATTAGGATTATCAGCACTTGCATTTGCTTCATCCATTAACTGCTGTACTTTTGCAGTTTCTGTCTGGCTGCTCGCAAGATTTCTTTTTTGCCAATATTCCCACCCAAAAAAGGCAATCAATGCAATGAGAATCCCGCTAATCATGGCAGAACCATATTTTTTGGCGAACGACTTTAAGCTGTCGAATTGTTCTTCATCACTTACACTCATGTGATTGTCCTTTTCCAGATGTTTCAGTTTATTTTGTAAATTTTTCGATTAAGAATGGTACAAGCTCAGCCAGCGCAACTTGAGACTGCTCAGCTGTTGCTAACTCTTTGATAGCAAGTTGCTGTGCTTCCCATTCACGCTCACCTAAAATCATGGCGTAAACAGCCCCAGCCTGATCAGCTTTTTTCATCTGACTCTTCATGCTGCCTTGTGAACCTGTTTTGATTCGAATACTGCTATTTGCAGCTTCTAACTGGTCACGTAATTGCTCCGCTAAAATCAAAGCTTTAGTTTGATAAGCAGGTTCTGCAACCAAGAAGACTTCACAATCACGTATAACTTGAGCCTGCTCAACCTGCTCAAGTAGAAGCAATAAACGCTCCATACCCATCGCAAAACCAACAGCTGGTACAGATTGATCGGCCTTACCTTTTAGCTGACCAACTAAACCGTCGTAGCGACCGCCAGCACATACAGTACCTTGCGAACCAAGTGCAGTTGTTGTCCATTCAAAAACGGTTTTATTGTAGTAATCCAGACCACGCACCAATTTTTGATTAATGACAAATTGGATGCCAGCAGCAGTCAAATAATCTTGTAACTGCTTAAAATGATCCAAGCTTTCTTCTTTCAAGAAGTCATGTAATTTCGGTGCATTTTCTAAAATTTTCTGAGTAGATTCAATTTTAGAATCCAAAATACGTAATGGATTCGTTGTTAAACGACGCTGTGAGTCTTCATCCAACGCATCTTTATGCTCGTTTAAAAACGCAACTAAAGCATTACGATACTCTGTACGCTCATCAGTTTCGCCCAAAGTATTTAACTCAAGCTGAACCTTATCAGCAACGCCCATACGTTTCCATAAACGAGCGGTCAACATAATCAATTCAGCATCAATATCAGGAGTCGCAACACCGAAAGTTTCCACGCCAAACTGGTGGAACTGGCGGTAACGTCCTTTTTGTGGCTTCTCATAACGGAACATAGGTCCCATATACCACACGCGTGGCGTAGCACCGCGCAACAAATTATGTTCAACCAAAGCACGAACACAACCTGCTGTACCTTCCGGGCGTAAGGTTAATGACTCTGGTGGATTGCCTTTGTCAAAAAAGGTATACATTTCTTTTTCAACAATATCGGTAGCATCACCAATAGCACGTTTAAACAAGCCCGTTTGTTCAACGATCGGCAAACGAATTTGTTGATATCCATAAGCATCCATTAAAGATGCTAAATGTTGCTCGAGACGTCTCCACGCTACTGTTTGCGTTGGCAAGATGTCATTAAAACCTTTGATTGCGACGATTGAACTCATGATGAACTACGAATAATTTCTTTAGATTTAGCTTCTTCAAGCTCTTGGACACGTTGACGAACCATAGTTTCGATTTCATCAACCAATTGATCGGTATCGATTAAATGGCTTTTTTCACCATTACGATAAACCAATGAGCGAGGCGCAGCCCCAACAACCCCGATGTCAGCTTCTTTTGCTTCACCTGGGCCGTTTACTTTACAACCAATTACCGACACATCCATTGGAGTACGAATATCTTCTAAACGCTCTTCCAATGCTTGCATTACCTGAATAACATTAAATTCTTGGCGAGAGCAACTTGGGCAAGCAATAAAGTTAATCCCGTTAGAGCGAAGCCCAAGTGATTTTAAGATATCAAAACCAATCTTGATTTCATCTTCTGGTTCGGCGGCAAGCGAAATACGCATCGTATCGCCAATACCTTCCATCAACAATCCACCAAGGGCAATCGCTGACTTCACAGTACCTGTACGGTAAATACCAGCTTCAGTCACACCAAGATGTAATGGGTTATCAATTTGCTTTGAAAGTAAACGGTAAGCATCCATGGTTAAAAACACATTTGATGCTTTTACGCTGACTTTAAATTCATGGAAGTTGAGACGATCTAAAATATCAATATGACGTAGTGCTGACTCAAGCAACGCCTCACCTGTAGGCTCGCCATATTTCTTTTGTAAATCTTTTTCTAAAGAACCCGCATTGACCCCAATACGCATAGAAATGCCATGATGACGCGCCGCAGCAACGACTTCACGCACTTTCTGGTCTGAGCCAATATTACCTGGGTTAATACGTAAACAGTCTGCACCATAGTCTGCAACTGCCAGAGCAATTCTATGGTCAAAGTGAATATCAGCCACTAATGGAACTGAAACACGTTTACGGATCGCACCAAATGCCTCAGCAGCCTCCATAGATGGGACCGAAACACGCATAATATCAGCACCTGCATCAACGCAACGCTCGATTTGAGCAACGGTTGCATCGACATCGCAAGTTTCGGTATTTGTCATACTTTGCACGCTAATAGGTGCATCGCCACCGACATACACCGAACCAACACGGATTTTACGTGTTGGTCGACGTTTAATTGGGTTCTCTATCATTGTATCGCTCAACTCATGGTATTAGCGGGATAAACGGAATTCTGCTTTACCGTTTACCGTATATGGAGACAATGAAATCTGTTCTTGGTTTAGACTTAATGACACAGCCGTTGCATCATCAAGACGAATCTGGAATGGAGACTCACCAGTTAAGTTTAAAGTTGATGACTGACGACCTGTCGCCAAAACTTTACCTGTTGCATCAACAATATGAACAGAAGTTGGTCGGTTAAAGTTTAACACCAATTGGTCACCCACTGTTGAGGTGGTAGCCCCTTGCATAGGTAAAACTTCAACATTCGATTGATTTACTTTAGGTAAATCAGCATCTTCTTTCTTTGAAGTCCATTTTTGGACACCCATAACAAGCAATGACACAACAGCAAGAATTACAATAGCAAGAAGTATGCGCTTTAACCATTTCTTATTACGATCACTATTAGAACCTGGGAGTTTACCCATGATTTTAATTGGCGAATTATTTAAGGCATGATTTGGTAACAACCCGGTATCATTTGCATAAATCTCATCGAAACGCTGAATAATTGCCGTCGCGTCCGTATTTAAATATTTTGCATATGAACGGTAATAACCCTTAATGAAAGTCGCTTCCGGCAATGATTTATAGTCATCTTGCTCTAAAGCGGTCAAGGTCTTAACCGGCATATTTAAATCTGAAGAAACTTGCCCTAACTCTTTATTCTGAGCAACTCGAATTTGACGTAAATACTCACCAGGACGTTGAATATTTCCTAAAGCAGAAGTCGGTAAGCTTGAGCCAGTTGGCTGCTGTGAATTAGGATTTATTTCCATACGGCCTCAGTACTATACTGTAATTGCAAATAACGTTGATATTCTGGACTTTCTGGGAACAAAGCACGTAACTGGTTTACTAACACTTGCATTCCCATTTTATCCGCATTGGCTCGAGCCACTCTTACACCAATCCAAAGTGCTCTTGCACCCTGATTTTTCTGCCCCACTGTACGAACATATTGCTCATACATTTGTGTAGCAGCCGGAATCTGCTGCTGCAAATAAAAAATTTCCGCTAACTCTAACATTGAAATATAAGAGTCGCGGTTAGCAAGGAGTGCTTGTTTGAATGTTTTTTCAGCATTCGCAACATCACCCAATTTTAAATAAATACGCCCCAGATTTTCTAATGCCTGATAGCGTTGGTCATAACCTAATGTTGCGCCAGCAATACGAAATTGCTCAACCGCATCATTATAACGCTCCATTTGATATAAATAAGTACCATAATTATTATGTGCTTGAGCATTATCCGGTTCAGATGAAATTGCTCGTTTAAAATAATGTTCTGCTTTTTCTAAATTGGGTTTGCTACCTTCTTGCTGTAGCAAAATACCCATCATCATATTTGCAGTAGCATCGCGGCTAGCTACACTTAAAGCTTGATCAAGAGCTCGCTTTGCTGAGTCCAAGTCACCCGAACGGATATGTTCAGCAGCAAGTTGTGTACGCACCTTTACCGCTTTCTCTGGGTCTTTTTTTTGCGTATGCGTTGTCTGGCAACCACTGACCAGAAATGCAACTGCAATCCCCATACATAAGACCGTTTTTAACTTTGGAATACTCAAAGCCTGCCCTCAATTTATCCTTGTGTACGCAAAATCTCTTGACGCTGTGTGACTTTTTTCTGCCACTGTTCAGCACGACGGGTTCTGTCAGCCACTTGACCCACTAACTGCCCACATGCAGCGTCAATATCATCACCACGTGTTTGACGAATCGTACACACAAATCCCGCATCAGACAAAGTTTTTTGGAACGAGATAATACGATTTCTGCTTGAGCGACCATATGGCGCATGGGGGAACGGATTAAATGGAATCAAGTTAATTTTACTTGGTAAATTTTTTAATAATTTAATCATTTGCTGTGCATGTTCAGGCTGATCATTTACGCCTTCTAACATCACATATTCAATCGTTACATGTTTACGCGTACTTTCATTACCATCTTTGGCAATATAACGCTGACATGCTGCAATTAACTGAGCCAATGGATATTTTTTATTAATTGGCACAAGCTCATTACGTAATTCATCGTTTGGCGCATGTAAAGAAATGGCTAAAGCGACATCAATGTCTTTTGCAAGCTGGTCAATTTTCGGTACAACACCCGATGTCGATAAAGTCACACGACGTTTTGACATGCCATAAGCAAAGTCATCAAGCATAATCTGCATTGAGCTTAATACAGCATCATAGTTGAGCAATGGCTCACCCATGCCCATCATCACGACATTGGTCACTGAACGCTCACGCTCAGCAACTGGCACTTCTTCCATATAAGAATAGTTTGCCATCCAGAGTTGCCCAATAATTTCATCTGGCGTTAAATCACGTTGGAAACCTTGTTTGCCTGTTGAACAAAATGAGCAATCTAATGCACAGCCCACTTGAGAGGAAATACAAAGTGTTTTACGTAATCCAGTTTTATCTTCGGCAGGAATTAATACAGTTTCAACCAAAGAACCTGCACCCTCACCTACGCGAAACACCCACTTACGTGTACCATCTTTTGAATAATGACGATGAACCACTTCAGGTGCTTTAATTTCACAAATCTGCTCAAGCTTCGCACGTAGTTTGCCTGAAATATTGGTCATTTCAGCAAAGTCAGTAACAAAGTATTGATGTATCCATTTCATGACCTGTCCGGCACGAAACTTCTTCTCACCAATATCTTCAAAGAATTTTTCTAACTCAGGACGAGACATGCCGAGTAAATTCACTTTATTTTCGGCAGCAGGGATTACCGGCGTGGACGAAGATTGCTGCTGTCCATCAAGATTTTCAGATGAAACGACCACTGCAGAGCTCATGTGTATTTACCTAAACCATGTCAAAAAAACTGAAGATATTGTTCAAGAATCAAACAATATTCTCTTAAGAGAATAAAAAAACCAGATAAGTAGTATACCACTTATCTGGTTTGAATGCTTTCGATTAACGAGTGCGTGAGCAGATCTCGTTGTCAGCAAAGAAGTAAGCAATTTCACGCTCTGCAGAAGCAACTGAGTCAGAACCGTGAGCAGCGTTTTCGTCGATGCTTACAGCGAAGTCAGCACGGATAGTACCAGGAGCAGCTTCTTTAGGGTTTGTAGCACCTAAGATTTCACGGTGTGCAAGAACTGCGTTTTCACCTTCAAGAACAGATACTACAACTGGACCAGAAGTCATGAATGCAACTAAGTCACCAAAGAAACCACGTTCTTTATGCTCAGCATAGAAACCTTCAGCATCAGCTTGAGAAAGGTGTTTCATTTTAGTCGCAACAATTTTTAAACCCGCTTTTTCAAAACGAGCAAAAATTTCACCGATGTGGTTTTTAGACACTGCATCAGGTTTTACGATAGACAAAGTACGTTCAATAGCCATGAGTGGCTCCTTTATTTTAAGATTTAAACTTTAAAAAATTTGCCGCATTATACCGATGTCATAGGCAATAATCAGCTTTGAATGTGTAAAAGTTGCGATTTTTTCTACTGTTTTTAGCGAACTTCGTCTATCCAGGCCATTTGAATGCCTTCTAGCAATCCTTCTGTCGATTTATTTGGGTCATCGCTAAAGTCTGGTAATGCGCACACCCATGCATGTAAATCGGTAAAACGAATCCATTGCGGATCAACTTCTGGATGTGCTTCTGACAATTCAATGGCAATATCAATCGTATCTGTCCAACGTAAGCCCATAGCGGCTCCTATCTGTTTAATCTGCTAAATCACGAACTATGTACTTTAGCAAATCCTCAAACCTAATCGATAGCTTAAGCTGATAAAAATTACCGATGCTTATAAAGCGATGTTCAATAATGGCGCCACAAAAATAATCACAGCCGCGACCGCTGCACCAATTAGCGCACCAACAATCACATCACTTGGGTAATGAAGACCCAGTACCATACGAGACAAAGCGACAAGCACCATAAATGGGAACATGGCTGCAAGCAGAACTGGCTGGATGTAACCCAATACAATTGTCACCATGACCGCATGAAGTGTGTGGCCTGATGGAAAACTAAAGTGATCAAGCGGTCTTTCACCAAGCACAATCACCTGATGCACCTGATAAGGACGTGGTCGCGTTGTCTTATGTTTTAAAAATTTATAAATTGCTGTGCCGACAGAACCACCTAGCAACAAGTAGATAATTTGCAAGCTATAGGTGATACCTTGCATGCCCCACACAATTGCCAGCATTAGATACCAAAACGGACCATCACCAACACGACTGATAATTTTGAAAAAAAGGGCAACACGCTGTGAGTGAGAGAAATTGTTCAGATATAAACAGCCTCTCAAGTCTAAATCGAGTATTTTTATTTTTGCATTCTTAAATTTCATGGTCATTCTCCTATCTTAGGATACTTAGGTGAAGTCCAATGAGGGCTCCTTCACTACCTGATAAAATGCCTGCTCCAATTGCTGAACCGGAAGTTGCCAACCGCTTTGCTGTACTTTATGACAGGCTTGTACGCCCATTTCTCTAAGTTGTTGTACCGAAGGAAGCTGATAAATTTGTTGTATAAAGTGGTTTTTTTGTCCAAGTGGGCTTAACCAGCCATTCACACCATGTGTTAAGTATTGATGTGCACATGCATAATCATACGCTATAACTGGTAAACCGCTTGCCATTGCCTCTAAAACTACGTTACCAAACGTTTCAACTTGACTCGCAAATACGAATACATCTGCACTCGCATAGGCCACCGCCAAATCTTGACCTCTCAGACTTCCAGTAAAGATAACACCCTTCGCTTCAGGTAGTGACTTTAAACGAGCAAAATCTGGGCCATCTCCCACAATCACTAATTTAGTTTTATGTGGCTGAATGCTTTGCAGGTTCGCATAACTATCAATGAGGACTTGCACTTCTTTTTCAGGAGACAAACGCCCCACATAAAGCATAACGCGAGTATTCTCATCAGCATCCCATTGTTTTCGCAAATTTTCAGAGCGATGCTTCGGTGAAAATCTTGTTGTATCTACGCCACGCCCAACGACAACCAGTGGACAAGTAATACCAAAACCTCGTAATGCTTCTTGAGTATCTTTACTCGGCACACAAGTTACTTGAGTGTTATTGTGAAACCAACACAGATATTTTTGAATCGGTTTGACTAAAAAAGCCAAATCGAAGAATCGACTAAAGTCTTGAAATGGTGAATGAAAGCCACTAGAAACCGGAATAGCTTTTGCCTTAGCAGCTTGCATGGCAGTTAAACCTAATGGCCCTTCAGTCACAATGTGCACAACATCTGGGACAAACTTTTCAAAAGCTTTCGATACTTTTAAATATTGTGGCCAACCGAATTGTAAAGTTGGATACTTGGGAATCGCCTGCGACATAACCAAACATTCTTGCTCTGGTGTAAAGTCATTACATTTTGCTTTTTGCTCTGGGCGAATCAGTAAAATCTTATGCCCCTGTTTTTGTAAACCTTGGCATAACTGTAATAATGATAGTGCCACACCATTGATTTCGGGTGGCCAAGTTTCCGTCACAATCGCAATTTTTAAACGTGGGCGCACCAAATCATGCAATGAATGTGCATTAGATAGCTGCTGCTTTTGTTTAAAAAAGAATTGGAAGCTTTCAGGAAGTTGCTGTTGTTTTAATAGTGCTGTCGCATATGAACTTTGCATAGCGCCATCCATCAATGTATTTATTTTCATGCTTAAAGATTAAGCAGTTTTTTTGACATTTTGATGATAAATGCATGACAGTTTACTGACATGAAAAATAAAAAAAGCATGCTGATGACAGCATGCTTTTTTCTTAAATCCTAGTAACTCTTAGCGATTTTGCAATTTTGCATAATCCATGAGTACATTAGCAGCTTCAGTCACAAAAGTTTCTTCTTCTGGTAACGCTGGACGTTGCGATGCTTTCATTTTAGCGCGAGATTCAGCTAGAGCATCTAATGAAGCTTGATAGCTTTCCCAGTTTGCAAAAGGCTTTTGACCCGTTGCAGCACGGCGTTCATTCTCTGCATCTAAAGTTTGTTTCTCTAAACCAAGTAATTCAGCACGGCGCTTATCAATATCAAGTACCACTTGTTTTTGATCACTCGTCACCTTAGCAATCGCAGTACGTTTATTTAGATATTTAAACTGAGCATCATTGCCAACACGTTGTTCAGAGAATTGAGACAACTTTGTCACATAAGGCTGAACAGAACCTTCACGTTTAAATGGTGCAGTAGGAATTGTGTCCCACTTCAATGCATTTTTCGATTTACGCTCACCAAACTCTTCGTTATAGATATCAACGAGTTTAATGTCTGGTACTACACCTTTATTTTGTGTACTACCACCAGTAATACGATAAAACTTACGCTGAGTTAAAGTTGCTTGACCATATGCCAGAGTATCAAGTTGTACCTGAGCTGTACCCTTACCAGTTGTTGTACTACCAATAATAATACCGCGCTCATAATCTTGAATTGCAGCAGAGTAAATCTCACTTGCCGATGCAGATGCCAAGTTCACCAATACCGCGAGTGGGCCTGTATAAATTTGCTGACCGCCATCGTTATCTTCAAACACGCTTACGTTGCCATTGCCATCACGAATTTGCACCACCGGACCAGACTTAATCACCTGACCCAACATACGTGCAACTTCTTCTAATGAGCCACCTGGGTCATTACGTAAGTCAATAATAATACCTTCTACTTTCTTCGCTTTTAGCGCTTCAAAAGCATTTGCAGTATCTTCAGAAACTGAACGGTATTGTTGACCTGCACGACGTGAACGATAGTCGAAATAGAATGATGGAATTTCAATTACGCCCAACACATGCTTTTTACCATCACGTGTCACTTCAACTGTGCGTGAACGAACACCAGCATCTTCCTCTTGGATAACATCACGTACTAATGTCACGTTACGTGCCTGACTCATTGATGCGCCAGCGCCAAGAAGTTTTAGCGTGACTTTTGTTCCACGTTTACCACGAATGAGTCCAACAATTTCAGAACTTGTCCAGCCAATCACATCAACCATTTTCTCGCCTTCTTGGGCGACACCAATGATTCGATCTCCTGATTTCACTTGACCAGACTTACTTGCAGGACCACCTTCTACAATGGTTTCAATTTTGGTGTAATCTTCGTTGCCACGTTCTGGACGAATCGACACCCCAATACCTTCGAGCTGCAAAGTAGTTTGGCGATTAAGTTCGATCGCATCAATTGGCGGGTAATAGTTACTATGTGGATCATAGGTCGCCAACATTGCATTTAAAGTTTTGTCCAAGACGTCATCGCTTTTTACACGACTAATTCTTTCAAGCTGACGTGTATAGCGTTTAGTTAACGTTTGAGCTGGCGTTAAATCTTCTGGGCCAGTTAAGTCTTGACCATCAGCAAGCGAAGGATTCTCTTTAAGCGCTTTTTGTTTCGCCTGCTCTTCTTCACGGCTAATGGTTAAGTTGATTAACTGTGAAACCAACATTTTGCGCCAATGGTTTTGTTGTTCAGCAGTCGTTTTAAAATACGGTGCTTTTTCACGATCAACTTCAATATAGCTATTTGGCTGCTTTAAATTTTGCTGTTGTTTTAACTCAGCTAACATGAACTCATAAAATTGTTTTAAGCGTTCACGATATTGCTGATGAATTGCAAACGGTCCAGTTAAATTCCCCGCTTTTAATGAAGCACCAAAATTTGAACCATATAGTTTTTTATAATTTTGAACTTCAGAATCTAGAAATAGTGAGTGATCTGGATCGAGACTATCTAAATACATATCCAGAATACGATTTGATGTGGTCGCATCCAGACGCATATTTAAATAATGTTGGCGATCTACTAAAGTTGCCAGTTGGCGAGCCACCAAAGCCTGTTCTTGCGTTGGCTGGATCGATTGAGAAACCGCAGCAGTATTGGTTGCTGCTCTCGCTTCATTCATCGTATGAGAGAAGAATAAACCGCCAGTCGCGATCGCTACTGCACAAGCTATAGTTTGAAGTTTCATAAATTTTTAATACTTCCTTGGGTGTTCCTATCTTACACGCTCTGTTTTCGATATGAACTAAGCAGATTCAAAATCTTAACCAACTAAATTGTTTATACCGTGTAGTTTTATCATATTCTGTACTGACAAAATGTAGCAAAACATTGCAAAATTCGCTTATTGTTTTTCAATCAAAATTCAAATGGAACCAATATGATTGGCGCATTGATGCTGGACATCGCCGGCACAGAACTTACTCAAGAAGATATTGAACTATTACGCGCTCCGCAAGTCGGTGGCATGATTTTATTTGCACGAAATATTGAATCTCCACAACAAGTGCGTGCTTTAACCGACTATATGCGTCAAATTCGTCCAGATATTTTGATTGCTGTTGACCAAGAAGGTGGCCGAGTTCAGCGCCTAAGATCAGGTTTTACCTTATTACCGGCCATGGGTCGTTTCGGAGAGTTATATTTAACTCAACCCCAAAAGGCTCTTGAATTAGCTGAGCAATGCGGTTGGTTAATGGCAACTGAAGTGCTTGCTGTCGGCATCGATTTCAGTTTTGCGCCAGTTCTAGACCTAAATGCTATTAGTGATGTAATTGGTGACCGTAGCTTCTCTAAAAATATTGATGATATTGCCCCGCTTGCAGGCGCATTTATGCAAGGTATGAAAAAAGCCGGCATGGCAAATACAGGCAAACACTTCCCGGGTCACGGTTCAGTAAAAGCTGACTCTCATGTTGCGGCCGCAATCGACAGTCGTAGCTATGACGAAATTTACAACCATGATATGCAAAGCTTCATTAAGCTTATGCCTCAGCTAGATGCACTCATGCCTGCACATGTGATTTATGATCAAGTTGATCCAAATCCAGCAGGTTTTTCACCTTTCTGGATTCAAGAAGTTCTACGCAAACGTTTGAATTTTAATGGTGTACTTTTCTCTGATGACTTAAGTATGCAGGCTGCATGTGTCGCAGGTGGTGCGGATGCTCGTATTCAGGCTGCTCTAGCAGCTGGGTGTGACATGGGGTTGGTATGTAATGATCGAAGTGCAGCCTGTACAGCGCTCGAAGGTATTACAAACTTAGCACTACCAAATCAACAGCGTTTGGAACGCATGCGTGGCCAAATTCCACAAATTCAGATTGGTGAAACTTTATCGCTTGGAAATGAGTGGCAAGCTGTCAAAACAGCCATTGAAGAGTTTAAAAATTCGATCTAAATTGAGTTAAACCTATATTTGACTGATGATCTTGATCATCAGTCAAACCACACAAAAACAATAAATCGAGTTCAGGACGAATGACACAACACCTTTCAAAACACCGCCACATCTCTTTTACAGCCCACTATACGGGTTATATCTGGTATCAAATGGGGATTTCTCATGAAGCTCTTGCCACAACGAAAGGCAAGTCACTGGCGTATTTGGTTCACCCGCTAGAATCATGGGCAGAGAAATATGTGGGTGGCAGCATGCGCACCACACTAAAACAACGCCACATCATGCTTGATCATCATTTAGAAAAATTAATTCAAGAAAATCCTGATTTACAAGTTCTAGAAATAGCATGTGGCCTGTCGCCACGTGGCTGGTGGTTTAGACAACATTACCCTTCTATTACCTATCGGGAGCTTGATTTGCCCGATATGGCACAAACCAAACAAAATGCGTTACAGCAAATTGAAAAAAATGCACCTGAAATCTTATCAGTTGATTTATTTACAGAAGCTTTTGCACAGGCATTTGAAGTATTTGACCCTAACCGCCCATTGGTTGTAATCAGTGAAGGCTTGATTAACTATTTCGACAAAGATTTATTAAAACAATTGATCCAAGCGATTGGCCACTATGGTGCCACTTTTAAAAAGCTTCATTATTTAACCGACTTATATCCTGAACCCATTAAAAACAAACTCGCCAGTATTATTTGGAATAGTAGTAAGTTACTTAAAATAATGTCTCGCAGTTCTTTTAGTTTTCATTTCAAAAGTCCACAAGAGGTTAAAGACTTTTTTAAAGATACAGAGTTTGGGCAAGTTACTATTGAACAGCCACAAATATTCTTTGGGCAAGTTTCTCAAGATAACCATGAAGAGCATTTAGGCGATTTAGTCTGGATTATTCATTCTCAAATAAAATAATAAATATAAAAAAATGGAAGCTCGAAATAAAAGAGCTCCCATCTATAAATATATTATTAAGCTGCTTGTTTTTGACGAGCAATAAAACGGCTTAACCGATCAGCAAGCTCAAAACTACCATGTTTAAATAAAGCTCGAATACCCTGCGCTGTACTTTCAAAAATTAAGCACTCAATCGCAAAACTACCTTCTTCATCTTCTAAATGAAGTGCCAAATCGCGTGGATGGTCATTAACAAAATCAAACTGCGAAACATCATTCATTTTTAAATACATACCGAAGAAAGTCACATCAACAATTGATACAGGGACCTGTACATCAAACTCTCTATGGGTAAGTTGAGTATGCGGTTGTAAAACTGGGACTCGCTCCTCACCACGACGTTCCATTTTTTGCATTTGTTCACGCGTCATTGGAATAATGCCATCCAAATTTTGGATAGATTCACCCTTCAAGAATGAAGTGAACAAACTCATGGTTTCTTTACGACGCTGGAGCTGTGGCACATGATCAGCGTTTGCAATAAGTGCAAATTCCATATCAGGACATTGCAAAGCAAAATTGGCATTTTCATGAGGCAGAGTAAAACTGTCGTATTGCCCTGCTGCAACTAGCGTTTTGCACTCTGGAATAGGTACATCTGTTAACCGCAAAAGGCGGTTACAGTTAATTTCATAACGTTCCCGCTCAGTCCCCGTAAACTCGGCCATTTGTCTAAAAAATAACTTTTTAGCGGTTGGTGACATACGAGTTTTATCTAATTTTGCATGATTAACTAAATATAAAATTACAGCTTGCCCAAACTCCTCCATGCGGTTTTCTTGCATGAGCTTGAGCGACTCTTCCAAAATCATTCGCCAACTTTTTCGGGTCTTTTGCATAACCCCCATTAAAATCATGCGATCCATTAATTCAGGACGATGATAAGCAAAACAAGAAGCAATCACTGACCCCAAAGACATTCCCATTACAGAAACTTTTTGTATTCCAACAATATCTAACCAACGTCCTAACATTTCAGATAAATCAGGAAGTTCTAAAGTACCGGCAGATACTCCTGTGTCGCGATTGGTAATTTGCTGATTTGCACCCATCGAAGGTAAATCAATTAAAATAACCGGACCACTTTCAAACAATTGTTCAACACAATATTTATAAGAATTAAAATTCTGGAAAGCACCACCAACAATCACAATCGGCGTATTGTGAATCGTTTTTGGATCGGCAATTGCCATATATTCAATTTTCCAGCCGTCGATCCATGTTGTACGAGCAGGTTGTTTAAAACTATCTCTATGGTAGATATCGAAAAAGCCAAAACCGGCATAAGCTTGGTTGATCTCCGAATCCATTTGAATAATGGAATTCATATCCTTGCTTCCTCCTTGCTGTAATTTTTTTATGCTGCAAGAGTTCCTTCTTGAACACGTAATCTTTTATGCACAAAACTTTAAAATTTGTATTAGTTTGTATTGCACAATAACATTCTAAACAATTGTCTGAAATATACGCAATCGCTGAAATGACCGCTCATCTTGTTTAAGTCGCTAATAGTTTGCAAAATATTTAAATGTTTTTTTATGGCGGTCACATTTTTCAAAAAAAGCCATTCATTGTTCCGCATTTGACTGCTACTATCTTACTCATTGGTAAATGATTAAAAAATGCTATGCAAGATTCAATTGAACAATATATGCAAAAAGTTGGGCAACAAGCACGCGAGGCCTCACGCGTCTTAACAAGTGCTTCTACCTCACTAAAAAATCATGCACTCTCTGCTATTTATACTGCTTTGGAAAATAATCAAGCAGCAATCTTGGCGGCGAATCAAATCGACATGGATAAAGGTCGTAGCAATCAGCTCGACAGTGCCTTACTTGATCGTCTTGAGCTTACGCCCGCACGCTTTAAAGGGATGTTGCAAGGTTTAAAAGATGTGATCGCGCTTGTCGATCCAATTGGGGAAATTACGGATCTTGCATATCGCCCCACAGGTATTCAAATTGGAAAAATGCGTGTGCCTCTAGGCGTAGTGGGTATGATTTACGAATCACGTCCAAACGTTACCCTTGAAGCTGCATCTTTAGCGATTAAATCGGGTAATGCCATTATTTTACGTGGTGGTTCAGAAGCACTCGAGTCAAATAAAGCAATCGCAGAAGCAATTAAGCATGGTTTAAAAGTTGCTGGCCTACCTGAGCATTCAGTACAAGTCATTGAAACTTCTGACCGTGCAGCTGTTGGTCACCTCATCACGATGGCTGAATATGTAGATGTAATTGTTCCACGTGGCGGTAAAAGCTTAATTGAGCGTGTAACCAACGAAGCGCGTATTCCTGTCATTAAACATCTTGATGGTAACTGCCATGTATTTGTTGAAGCGCAGGCAGACTTGCAAAAAGCTTTACCAATTACATTAAATGCAAAAACACATCGCTATGGTGTTTGTAATGCGATGGAAACTTTGCTGGTTGATGAGAAAATTGCAGACGTTTTCTTACCACGGATTGCCGAACTATATGCTGAAAAACAAGTTGAGTTACGCGGTTGCCCAGAAACACGCCGTATTTTAGGTGCCTCTGTAAAACCTGCGACAGAAGAAGATTGGTATACCGAATATTTAGGGCCAATTCTTGCTGTTAAAGTGGTTAGCGGTATTGATGAAGCAATTGACCATATCAACAAATATGGTTCACATCACACCGATGCAATTGTGACTGAAAACTACACTTTAGCTCGTCAATTCTTAGCTCGTGTAGATTCAAGCTCAGTTGTGATTAATGCTTCAACTCGTTTTGCTGACGGTTTCGAATATGGCTTAGGGGCAGAAATTGGTATCTCTACAGATAAAATTCATGCTCGTGGTCCAGTTGGTTTAGAAGGCTTAACTTCTCAAAAATGGATTGTGTTAGGTGACGGTCAAATTCGTCAATAATTAATCTATTGGTTCAAACAAAAACGCCTGATCTTGATCAGGCGTTTTTTATTATTCAAGTTATGAGTCACTATAAAAAACCAACCCGAAGGCTGGTTTTTCTTAATCGTATATTTATTAGAAAATAAAGTCAGTATTCACAAATTTAGAGTAGTGTTCAGACACCATAGAGGCCAACATGCCTTTGCTGTCATCTGTCTGTTTAGCAGCAATCATAGAACGAATAGAAAATGCTCGAAGTGCATCATGTACAGAAAGTGTGCCTTCCGCAGAATCTTTACGACCACCAAACGGGAATACATCAGGGCCACGCTGACATTGGCAATTGATGTTTACACGACAGACCTGATGGACCAACGGATCAACTAAATGACCAATTTGCTCAGGGTCGCTACCAAAAATACTCACCTGCTGCCCATGATCAGAAGTAGTGACATAGTCCAGCACAGTTTCAATGTCATCATAAACAGAGACTGGTATCACTGGACCGAACTGTTCTTCACGATACAGTCTCATCCCCTCGGTCACTGGATAAACTACGGCAGGATAGAACATTGTTTTGCAGAATTCACCACCTTCCGGATTAACTATTTGAGCCCCTTTAGCCACGGCATCTTCAATGACGTCAGTCATGTAGGCTGTACGGTGCATACCAGGTAGCGGCGTAATAAATACACCCTTTTCCCATGGCATACCCACTTTCAGTTTAGCTAGTTCAGTCGTTAAGCGGTTAACAAATTCATCTGCTATTGAACGATGTACCATCAGCATTTTGAGCGCGGTACAACGCTGACCATTAAATGACAATGCACCCAGCAGACACTCTTTCACTGTCAGATCCAAGTCGGCATCCGGCAGAATAATAGCTGCATTCTTCGCATCCAACCCCAAAATTGCACGCAGACGGTGAGATTTAGGATGTTGCTTCTTCAAGTGATCAGCTACTTTACTAGAACCAATCAGTGCCAGCACATTAATTTGCCCAGATGCCAGCAAATGCGGCACCACTAAAGAACCTGGTGCATAAATGGTATTGATCACACCTTTTGGAAATGAGTCACGAAACGCTTCTAGTAATGGTTCGAACAACAAGGTCCCAAATTGAGGTGGTTTAAAAATGATGGTATTACCCATCAGCATGGCTGGGATCAGAGTCGCAAAGGTTTCATTCAGTGGGTAGTTGTATGGCCCCATACACAACACGACACCTAGTGGAGTACGACGAATTTGACCAATCGTACCTTCAGCCATGACAAAGCGAGAGTTAGCATTATCCAGATCTTTCAGAGCATCTATCGTTTGACGCATGTAGGTAATCGTACGGTCAAACTCTTTCTCTGAATCAGCCAAGCTTTTGCCAATTTCCCACATGATCAGCTTAATGATCAGATCTCGCTGTTCCACCATCCGCTGAATAAAATTTTGCATACAGGCAATGCGCTCACCAACCTTCATCATTGGCCATTCGCCACGACCATTGTTGTAAGCTCGTACCGCTGCCTCTAACGCTTCATCACTTTCTTTTTCACCCATGACCGGATAACTACCAAGTTCAACTTGTTGTAGGCTACCGTCAGGCTGCTGAATCCAGATTGGAGATAATGTTTTCTTGGTTGCACCAGCCCACAACCTCAACTCACCATCTACTAGTGAGACACGCTGATGAATTTGAGAGGGCAGACGCACACTTTCAGGAATACTGTCCTCTACTGGGAATTTATGCTGTAAATTATTTAACTGATTCATTCTTCTTAATACCTTATTATTCGTATGTCTTTTATATATCCCCGAACTGTCCACTGTAATCAGGTCTTTTTCGGGTCAATATCACTATTATTATCCGTATTCACCTTGCTTGAACCGTAAATCACAAGGTGAATAACTTAAAGCGTTGATAATCTTTCTAGATGAATTTACCCCCGACACACATTATCAGTCATTCCTAGCTTCTGAATGACTTGCTCAATGATTTGTTCTGGTGTGAGAGCAATATCAATAGCAATTGCTTCATTCATATCAGGTTCTTCCAACGTATCTAGCTGTGTTTGTAGCAACGCTGGGTCAAAAAAATGACCAGATCTTTCTGCCAGTCTTTGCTGTAATAACTCATAAGAGCCTTTTAGGTACACAAACTTAACATTCTGATCCTGCCCTCTTAAAATATCGCGATACATTCGCTTTAAAGATGAGCATGTAAATACAGCTGTTTCACCGTCTCTTTGTTTGGTTTCAATGACCTGACGAATTGCCTGTAACCATGGCAAGCGGTCTTCATCAGTTAAAGGAATGCCTTGGCTCATCTTACTTTTATTTGCAGCTGAATGAAGCGTATCTCCATCAAGAAACTCACAAGCCAAACGCTCTGATAACAATTCACCAATTAGGGTTTTACCTGTTCCACAGACACCCATTGCAATCACAATCATGGATTACTCACCTTTAATTATAAAATAGTGCTAAGCAGTAGCGTGAAAGATAAACCCAACACTGAAATGATCGTTTCCAATACCGACCAAGTCTTGAGCGTCTGTCCCACTGTCATACCGAAATATTCTTTGATTAACCAGAATCCTGCATCATTTACATGTGAGAAAACTAATGAACCTGAACCCGTCGCAAGCACTAAAAGTTCTGGTCTAACTGCGACACCAGCCGTAGCTGCAATTGGAGCAACAATGCTACACGCTGTAGCCATAGCTACCGTTGCAGAACCTGTTGCCAAACGAATTAATGCTGCAACAAACCAACCCAACAATAACGGCGACAGGTTTGCTTTCAACGCTGTAGAGACAATCTCATTAGAAATACCAGTGTCACGCAAAATGCCGCCAAAACCACCACCAGCACCTACAATCAACATAATCCCTGCAATAGAAGCTAAACATCCACCGCAGAATTTTTCAATTTGTTCACGGTTAAAGCCCTGCATCGTACCAAAGGTAATAAAGCTGACCAGTACGGCAATGAGTAATGCGATATCAGAAGTACCAATAAAACGTAGCAAATCATTTGCGAAAGTCTGTGGAGCAAAGAAAAGATCAGCCCAGCTTCCAACCAACATTAATACTACAGGCAGCATAATTGTGAATAAGGTAATCCCAAAGCTTGGTAGCTCACGAGTTCTATTCGTATCTGCTTCAATAAACTGCTTCGCTAACGGATTATTTTCGGGCAATTTAACGTATTTATTAATCCAAAGTGCATACAATGGTCCAGCAACAATAGCTGTTGGCACACCAACGATCAGACTATAAGCAATTGTTTTACCAATATCAGCATGATAAGCCTGTACTGCCAACAATGCTGCTGGATGTGGTGGAATTAAGCCATGCACAACCGATAAACCGGCAACCATTGGCAGGCCAACAACTAATAAAGATTTGCCTGTCCGTTTAGCAATGTTGAATGCAATTGGAATGAGTAGAACGAAACCTACTTCGAAAAATACGGGAAGGCCAACAATAAGGGCAATAAACATCATAGCCCAGTGAATATTTTTCTCACCAAACCACTTAATTAAAGTAATTGCTATTCGCTCTGCACCACCAGACTCGGCCATCATTTTACCGAGCATCGTTCCGAGTGCGATTACAATCGCAAGGTGACCTAAGGTTTTACCTGTACCGGCTTCATAAGACTTAACAATATCACCCATTGGCATGCCAACAGCCAAGGCTAAACCGAGTGAAACAATAATAAGAACTAAAAATGGATAAATTCTAAACTTCGCGATCATGACCACTAAAGCAATAATCGCGATTACAGTGTAGATCAGTAACATGCCACCCTGAACCGTCTCCATGGGACACTTCTCCTTGGAATAATTATTTAGGCACACTGCCTAAACAAGGGTCTTCAACCACAGTAATTCCTACTGTTAAGACATTAAATTTTTATATTTAGGTGTGACCAGTACAAACTGATCACATCAATACAGCCTTTAAAGCACATAGAATGCACTTCATTTTTTATAAATATTGTCTACATTTACAAAGCTCTCAACTGACTCGCAATTTGTGCCAAGCGAGTAATTTCAGACCAGTCTTGGGCAGCTACTGTAGCTTTAGGTGTTAACCATGAACCACCTACACAAACCACGTTAGGTTGTTTTAAGAAATCTGGCGCTGACTCTGCCGTAATTCCACCAGTCGGACAAAAGCGCAAGTTTGGAAATGGACCATAAAATGCTTTTAGCATCTCAACACCACCTGCCTGTTGAGCTGGAAAGAACTTCACAATGTCATAACCCAATTCAATCGCTTGAATTAGGTCACTTGGTGTCATCACACCCGGCAATAGAGGTAAGCCAGCATCTTGCGCAGCCAAATGCAGATCTTTAGTTAAACCAGGAGATACCCCAAATTGAGCACCTGCTTTTTTAGCTTGAGCACAATGTTCTGGCTTGGTAATCGTTCCCACACCCACCACAATGTCATCGGCCAACTGGCTAGCACGCTCAATAGCAGCAAGACCAGCAGCGGTACGTAACGTAATCTCAAGAACTTTTACGCCACCTGCATGTAAAGCACGTGATACATCTTCACCTTGCTCGGCAGAATCAAATGCCAATACAGGGATAACTGGGCCTAATTTGACGATATCTTCAATTTTAATCATTATTTTTCAGTTCCTTTGACTCAAATCTGCTCTGGTGAATTTTCACCAACCAATGCACCAAATACAGATGCTCCATGTTCAGCTGGCGCAGCAGCAGCACGGAAAACACCAAATAATTCACGACCAAAGCCAACTTCGTTTTCTGCCTGATGTTCTGGCTGTGCAACAGGGCGCGACTGCCATACATCGTCACCTATTTCGACATCAAGTACGCCAGCTTCGGCATCAATGATTAACATATCGCCTGTTTGAACTTTAGCAATTGGCCCATTTAGTAAGGCTTCTGGAGATAAATGAATCACCGCAGGAACTTTACCTGAAGCACCAGACATACGCCCATCAGTGACTAAAGCAACGTGGAAACCTTGATCTTGTAAAACACCCAACACAGGCGTTAAACGATGCAATTCAGGCATACCATTCGCACGTGCACCTTGGAAACGAACAACTGCAATAAAGTCTCGATGTAACTCACCACGATCAAATGCAGCTTGCACTGCTTCTTGAGAATCAAACACAATTGCTGGAGCTTTAACTTTACGATGTTCTGGCGCAACAGCAGAAATCTTGATCACACCACGGCCAAGACGACCCTGCATTAAACGCAAGCCACCATCTGGTTGAAACGGTGCATCAATGCTACGAAGTACTTTGTCATCAAGGCTTTGAACCACACCGTCAACCCAAGTGAGCTTACCGTCAATCAATTTCGGTTCTTTGGTGTAGTGCTGTAAACCTTTACCAGCTACAGTCGTTACGTCGTTATGCAACAAACCAGCTTCAAGTAGATTACGAATGAGGAAAGCGACCCCACCCGCAGCTTGGAAATGGTTTACATCAGCTTTACCATTTGGATAGATTTTTGCGAGCAATGGAACAACAGCCGATAACTCATCAAAGTCATCCCAGTCAATCAAGATGCCAGCCGCACGAGCAATCGCAATAAGATGTAGAGTGTGGTTGGTTGAACCACCTGTAGCGAGTAACGCCACAATACCGTTTATAATTGCTTTTTCATCGACAACATGACCAATTGGCGTGTAGTTTCCACGCTCAACTGTTAAATCAAGTACACGAATCGCCGCTTCTGCGGTGAGTGCATCACGTAATGGTGTATGAGGATGAACAAATGCGGCACTTGGCAAATGTAAGCCCATAACTTCCATCAGCATCTGGTTACTATTGGCTGTACCGTAAAAAGTACAAGTCCCTTGTCCGTGATAAGCAGCTGACTCAGCTTCTAGCAAAGCATCTCGGCCAACCTGACCCGTTGCAAATTGCTGACGAATTTTGGCTTTCTCATCGTTAGATAAACCACTGGTCATTGGGCCAGCTGGCACAAAAATAGTAGGTAAATAGCCAAACTGCAAAGCACCAATGAGCAAGCCCGGCACAATCTTGTCGCAAACACCAAGACATAAAGCTGCGTCAAACATGTTATGAGACAATGCAATCGCTGTACTCATCGCAATGGTTTCACGAGAGAACAAAGATAGTTCCATGCCAGCATTACCTTGGGTAATACCGTCACACATCGCAGGTACACCACCTGCAAACTGCGCTACTCCCCCATTTTCGCGAGCGGCATTTTTAATTAAATCTGGAAATGTTTTATATGGTGCGTGAGCCGACAGCATTTCGTTATATGAAGATACGATGCCAATATTTGGTTCACGGCCTACTTTAATAATTAATTTTTCATTATCGTCCATACTGGCAAAACCATGAGCCAGATTGGCACATGAAAGTGCTCCACGAGCAGGAAATTTGCCTTGTGCATGTTCAATACGTTGTAAATATGCAGAACGAGTTTTTTGACTACGTGCGATTACACGCTCGGTCACTTTTGCCAATACTGGATTCGGCAAGTCCATGCTGGACGCTCCTGTACAACCGGATAAGCCGGAACATAAAAATAGACCAAATGATATATTTCATCATCATTTGATAAGGGGAAGGGACAATATTATTAAGGCAAAAACCGACATGCAAGCCCTAGTCAATTTTACGGTAATACCCGAGCATGGGTATTAAATACAAATTATGTTTAAGTTTTAAACAAGAAGCTGGTTTTATTTTTGACTATATTTACTGGTATATTAGCCCCTAATAACTATGAGAAAATTCTCATAATATCAAAGCAATAAAATATTCTTATAAATGTATTAATACCGGCTTTTTTATACTAATTTTTATATTAAAAATGTTTATGATTTATATATTTTAACCTATATATAAACGATTAAAATTTAATTTAATTTACGTATATTATTTGTAATACTCCCCTCTAGTTTGATTAAAATAACAGCATGTCTTTTTTCTTAAAAAATTTATACCAAATATTTGAAAAATACATTAAATAGAAATTTACCTTTCATAAATATATACAAAAAACTCGTTTCAACACGCATAAAAAAACAAGGAATACAGTGGTTAAGCTTTATACTGGACAAATATTAGTTACAAATAATTTGATGGTCGATAGTGCTTAAGTCTAATGGGCTAAAGTCTATCTTGGACAGAAAAACAACACATGTTAAAACATGACAACCCGTTCAATCTGTATCGAAAAATAATACATGTTGAACAGGAAGTTAGGAAAACTATTTTAAATCAGGACTTGGGTATTTCAACGTGGCTACATCAGTATTAGTTATCAATTGCGGCTCTTCATCTATTAAATACGCACTGGTTTCAGAGCGTCGTGAAGATCGTATTTACGGTTTAGCAGAAAACTTGGGGGCAGCTGATGCTCGTATTAAGGGAATTACAGTAGGTGGTGAACCACTTGAACTTTCAATCCCTTATGCTGACCATGCCAAAGCTTTAGAAACTTTACTTGCACGTCTTGCCAACTACAAACCGCAAGCAATCGGACATCGTGTTGTACACGGGGGTAGTTTAACCAAAGCAGAATTACTCACTCCTGAAATTATTGAACGTATTCGTGCTGCGACACCTTTAGCCCCACTTCATAACCCAGCACATTTAATTGGTATTGACGCAACCGTACGTCTATTTCCTGAATTACCTCAAGTTGCCGTATTCGACACTGCATTCCATCAAACCATGCCACCGCATGCATACCGTTATGCAATTCCTAAGTTTTTATATACTGACCACAACGTCCGCCGTTATGGCTTCCATGGTACAAGCCATGCGTATGTGTCTGATAAAGCGAGTGAGCTGGCAGGTAACCTGAAAAAAGGTGGATGGTTAACAGCCCACTTAGGAAACGGCAGTTCAACTTGCGCAGTATGGAATGGACAAAGTGTTGATACTTCTATGGGTCTTACTCCACTTGAAGGTGTAGTGATGGGAACACGTAGTGGTGACGTTGATCCAAGCTTACATAGCTTCCTTGCGAAAAACCTCGGTTGGGATTTAGCAAAAATTGATAAAGTTTTAAACAACGAAAGTGGCTTACTAGGCTTATCTCAACTGTCTAATGACATGCGTACAGTCATTGAAGCTGCTGAAAATGGCAACGAAGATGCTAGTCTTGCAATTGAAGTGTTTAGCTATCGCCTAGCAAAATCACTTGCTGCATTAAGCTGTGGTTTGCCAACTTTAGACGGCTTAATCTTCACGGGCGGTATTGGCGAGAACTCAGCTTATATTCGTGAAAAAACCTTAGCGTATTTACCTCATTTTGGTTTGCAGCTTGATAAAGATCAAAACAACAACCTGAAACGTGGCACTGAAGGGCGAATCGACAACGGAACAGGACCTCAAATTTGGGTCATTCCTACAGATGAAGAAGGCCGTATTGCTAAAGAAACTCGTCAAGTTGTTGAAGCGGCAGAAAATACAGCATCTGTAGCAAGCCTTGCTTAATTAGAGCTTAGCGAAAACTCGATATTCGTTTATTTATAGGTTTATATGAATACAATTTTATTGATTCCTACAGGTGAAGGGGTTGGCTTAACCTCTGCCTGTTTAGGTATGATTTACGCACTTGATTGCAACGGCATTAAAGCGGGCTTTTTAAAACCATTTTCTCAAGAAGACCAAGAACATCTTGACCGAACCACTTCATTATTTGGTCATTTATTTCAAAGTAAAACTGTTCAATCTATTTCACATGAAAAATTAACTCAGCTTATTGCGGCTGGGGAAGTAGATGAATTACTTGAAGAAGCTGTTAGCCTTCATCGTAGTGTTGCAGCAGACCATGATGTCATTATTGTGGAAGGCTTATTACCTAACGGACAAGACCATTTTGCCAGTGAGCTCAACGCAAGTCTTGCTCAAGCACTTGATGCAGAAGTCGTGTTGGTCAGCACAGCAGATATTCAAAACCCGAAAAAAGCAGCAGAAAAAGTAGATGCTCATTTACGTCAGTTTGGTGGAGCAACATCAAATCGTACTGCTGGTGTACTGTTTATGCGTACCCGTGGATTAACTGAAGAAACAGCACAAATTCCTGTTGCGTTTGATCCATCGTTACGACCGACTGAAGAAATCGCAAAATTTACGACCGAACTGCAAAAATATAATCGTTATTTCGGCTCTAGTGACTTACCAATTATTGGACTTGTTCCTTTTAGTAACACGCTAAGCGTACCGAGAACTCTCGATATTGCAAATGTCATTGATGGGCAATGGGTACATCAAGGTGAAGCTAAAACACGTCGAATTTTGCATTCAAGTTTAATTGCTTCAAGCATTGAATATGAACTGAATAAGTTTATTGCAGGCGAGTTAATTATTAGCGCATCTGAGCGTACCGATGTTTTACTTGCAAGTAGTTTGGCAACCAGCAATGGTATTCCTCTGGCGGGTTTAGTTCTTACCGAAAGAGAAGCGCCAGCACCTGAGCTTTTAGAGTTTTGCCAAAGTGCAATTAAACAAGGGTTACCGATTTTACATACCCGTTTAAACACACTTGAAACTGCACAGCGTTTATCTAATTTTGGCAATGAGATTCCAACTGACGATACTGAACGTGCAGAGCAAGTGACTCGATTTGTTTCAAGTCATATTGATGTTGAATGGCTTAAACAGCACAGCAACAATGCCGCCACCCCTCGCCTGTCGCCATCAGCTTTCCGTCATGAACTGGTGCAAAAATCAATTGCAGCAAAAAAACGGATTGTGCTACCTGAAGGTGATGAACCGCGCACCATTCAAGCTGCCGCAATTTGTCAGGCACGTGGTATTGCTGACTGTATTTTGTTAGCTAAACCAGATGCTGTGCACGATGTTGCAAAAGCACGTGGTATTGAATTACCTGCTGAACTGGCAATTATTGATCCTGATAGCATTCGTGAACAATACGTTGCACCAATGGTTGAGCTACGTAAAGGTAAACTCAATGAGCTTCAAGCGAAAGAACAACTTCAAGATACTGTTGTGCTTGGCACCATGATGTTAGCCTTAGATCAAGTCGATGGCTTAGTTTCAGGTGCGGTACACACCACAGCAAATACGGTCCGCCCAGCATTCCAGCTCATCAAGACAGCCCCTGAATATTCACTGGTTTCATCAATATTCTTTATGCTTTTACCAGATGAAGTTTATGTATATGGCGACTGTGCAATTAACCCAGACCCGACAGCAGAACAACTTGCTGAAATTGCAATTCAGTCTGCTGACTCTGCAAAAGCTTTTGGAATTGATCCGCGTATTGCCATGATCAGCTACTCAACCGGTACTTCTGGAACAGGCGCTGATGTTGAAAAAGTACAGCAAGCAACTCAAATTGCTCAACAACGTCGTCCAGATTTACTGATTGATGGTCCACTTCAATACGATGCAGCTTCAGTTGAAAGTGTGGGTCGTCAAAAGGCACCTGACTCGCGTGTTGCTGGTCGTGCCAATGTATTTATTTTCCCAGACTTAAATACTGGCAACACAACTTACAAGGCGGTACAACGTGCTGCAAATGTAGTCAGTGTAGGTCCAATGCTGCAAGGCCTCAACAAACCAGTCAATGACTTGTCTCGTGGAGCATTGGTAGATGACATCGTCTTTACCATTGCATTAACAGCAATTCAGGCAGAACAGCAAGCCGCTGCCAAATAATTAATATAATTCACCTTTACTACCTCTCGCCATTTGATATCCGCTCAAATGGCTTTTTTTATTTTAGTCATTCAAAAATAAATAATTTTCTGATTTCTTACGTTTAAATCACTTCAAATCTTCTTATGCGACTTTCGGTCAAAAGATCAACCAATCTCCCACAACACTGTCTTTTTGTCATATAATTTAGCCCGCTAGCTAACAGCCCGCTCAAGAGATTTTCTGGTATGACAACGATTATCAAACAAGATGACTTGATTACATCGATCAAGGACGCCCTACAGTTTATTTCGTACTATCACCCGCAAGACTTTATCCAAGCGATGAGCCGTGCTTATGATCGCGAAGAAAACAAAGCCGCAAAGGATGCAATTGCACAGATTCTAATTAACTCTCGCATGTGTGCGGAAGGTCATCGTCCAATTTGCCAAGATACTGGTATTGTTAACGTTTTCCTTGAAGTGGGCTTAGATGTTAAATTTGATTTAACGATGAGCTTAGACGATGCTGTAAACGAAGGTGTTCGCCAAGGTTACCTTGAAAACAGCAACGTTCTTCGTGCATCTGTACTTGCTGACCCTGCATTTGGTCGTAAAAACACAAAAGATAATACCCCTGCTGTAATTCACTACAAACTCGTTCCAGGTAACAAAGTAGATATTACTGTTGCTGCTAAAGGTGGCGGTTCAGAAAACAAATCTAAACTTGCGATGCTTAACCCATCTGACTCGATTGTTGATTGGGTACTTAAAACTGTTCCAACAATGGGTGCAGGCTGGTGTCCTCCTGGTATGCTCGGTATTGGTATTGGTGGTACTGCTGAAAAAGCCATGATGCTTGCTAAAGAAGCGCTCATGGAAGAAATCAACATGGACGAATTACTTCGTCGTGGACCAGAAAACAAAATCGAAGAACTTCGTATCGAAATCTTTGAAAAAGTAAACGCACTTGGTATTGGTGCTCAAGGTCTTGGCGGTTTAACGACTGTTCTTGATATTAAGATTAAAGATTACCCATGTCACGCTGCTGGTAAACCAGTAGGTATGATTCCTAACTGTGCTGCTACTCGTCATGCTCACTTCCAGCTTGATGGTACAGGTGTAGCTCATATTCAAGCACCAAAACTTGAAGACTACCCATCTGTAACTTGGGACTCTTCACAATCTAAACGCGTAAACCTTGATACCATTACTCAAGAAGAAATGGATTCTTGGAAACCAGGTGACACATTACTTCTTAGCGGAACAATGTACACAGGTCGTGATGCTGCGCACAAACGTATGGTTGAGATGATCGACAATGGTGAAGAATTACCAGTTGATCTTAAAGGTAAATTTATTTACTACGTTGGCCCTGTTGATCCAGTGGGTGATGAAGTCGTTGGTCCTGCTGGCCCTACAACTGCAACACGTATGGATAAATTCACACGTAAAGTATTAGAACATACTGGCCTATTCGGTATGATCGGTAAAGCTGACCGTGGTCCTACAGCAATTGAAGCAATCAAAGACAACAAAGCAACTTACTTAATGGCAGTTGGTGGTGCGGCTTACCTCGTATCTAAAGCTGTTCGTGAAGCTGAAGTTGTTGCGTTTGCAGACTTAGGTATGGAAGCAATCTACAAATTCGTAGTTGAAGATATGCCTGTTTCTGTTGCAGTTGATGTAAACGGTACTTCAATTCACGCAGTAGCCCCAAAAATCTGGCAAGCGAAAATTGGAAAAATTCCAGTAGTCGATGCAGCAGCTGGCTAATCAAGAAAAGCACCGAATTCGGTGCTTTTTTTATGTATTCTTTTTTTATTTTAAAATCTGAAAAGAATTGTAACAATTACTTCGTCAATCTGTGCTATTAATGAAAGCACCCTCTCGCCAAATATTGAATATAGGTCATTTCATGACTATTCGCCCTATTCTTAAAAATCTCTCAATCAGCCTTTGTCTAAGCTGTATTACCACAAGCTTATTTGCCTCTCCTGCCAAGTTAAGTTCAGTTAAAGAACTCATGCAAATGAGCCAAATTGATTACCTGCTTAAAGAATCAATTGATGAATTAACGCCTTACTATGATCAACAGGCAGAACAGATCGTTAGTAATATCACGGGTATCAAAACTTTAGGTCCAAAAGAAAAAGAGGCCGCGAAGAAGTTAGGTTCACTCTTAAAAGATTCGAGCAATCAGCTCATTAGTAACCCAAAAACAGCTCAAGCCTTAGAGGATATTTATCTTAAGACTTATACTGAAGAGGAAATTCAGGCTAATCTGAAATTTTTAAAAACCCCAGAAGGCCAATCAATTACGCGCAAAAACGTACAGATTATGGGGCAAATTTCAGAATATATGATGGAGTTGGGACAGCAAACATTTAATGACCCTAAAGCACGAGATCATATGCAAGAAGAGATGCTTAAAATTCTTGCACCGTTGATGAAAGATAAAGAAAAGTCTTAAACTTTTCTTTATCTTTTTTAGGCTATTACCAAGTTAAAGGATTCCATAATTTAAATGGCTTAATCAGATGTACATCTGATTTTTCATCATATTTGGCTGGCTTTAATTCTTGTGGTTTATGACGGATCTTTCCTGAAGCATCTTCAGCTACAAAATTATAGCTAGAAGATTTAAGCTCAGTAAATGCTATCTCTCTACGTCCAATATTGTCTTGCATTAACATAAATGGACCAGTATGTTCACTTCGGTCCATTTTATTTTCTTCATCATATTTCAAATAATAAGACGTTCCCGCCTCAACAGTGATATCAATATATTTTGGTTCTTGAAAATGGATACCAAGTAAAGGGCGACTTGCTGAAAGACGATACGTTCCTGCTGGTAACTCAATCCAGTAATAATGATTATGTAATAGACTCGGAATGCGCTTACCATTCACAAAGAGATTAATCGCTGCAATTTCCTGACGATTCCATTTTGTGTCTGGTCGATATAGATAAACTACAGCTGCCTGTTCATTTTGTGGTTTGATTGGAGCAAAAGTCTGACCCAATTTTTGGTTGACCCACCCTCCCACAGTAAAACCGCCTAAATGATATTGATCTAATAAACCAGGTTCTTTTTCAACATCAACTTTAGGTAGAGTCGCGGTCAATTCACTCGGATTTTTTTCTAAATGAGATAAACTTTGACAGCCCACAAATAGTCCTGCACAGCACAAAGATACGATTAAATAACGCATGGCATCCCTCAAAGCGTTTTGTTTTTGATTTATTTTTTACACCGCAAAACTATGCGTATTTTGTATTTTTAAGATTAACACTACCCATATAAATTGAAAACAAAAAAAGCATGAATCACTAACGCGATTCATGCTTTTTAGATGAATGAAATCTATGCAGACTTCGAATCAATAACCTTTAAATCTGCCTTAGCAACACTTTCATGCGTTGCAGCTTCTTTAGGTTGGCGTTCAGCCTGATAAACAGGTTCTGCTTCACCATTAATGACTGCTTCATTAATAATGACTGTTCCAACATCTGTACGACTTGGTAAATCATACATAGTTTCAAGCAGTACGTTTTCCATAATAGAACGTAGACCACGCGCACCCGTATTACGTTCAAGCGCTTTTTTAGCAACAGCACGTAATGCAGAATCTTCAAAGATCAGATCAACATTTTCCATAGTGAAAAGATATTGATACTGGCGTGTTAATGCATTTTTTGGCTCAGTCAAAATTTGCATTAAAGCTTCTTCGTCTAGCTCTTCAAGTGTCGCAATCACTGGTAAACGACCAATGAATTCTGGAATTAAACCAAATTTCACTAAGTCAGTTGGCTCAACCTGACGGAACAATTCAGCAAGCTTTTTGGTTTCATCTTTATTTTTAACGTCAGCTGTAAAACCAATACCGCCTTTCTCTTGACGCTGTTGTACAATTTTTTCCAAACCAGAAAATGCACCACCACAAATAAATAAGATATTTGAGGTGTCAATTTGGATAAACTCTTGCTGTGGATGCTTACGACCACCTTGCGGAGGAATCGAAGCAACTGTACCTTCAATCATTTTTAATAATGCTTGTTGTACACCTTCACCAGACACATCACGCGTAATTGATGGATTTTCAGATTTACGAGTAATCTTATCAATCTCATCAATATAGATAATGCCCTTCTGAGCTTTCTCTACATCGTAGTCTGCTTTTTGCAAAAGCTTTTGCACAATATTTTCAACATCTTCACCCACATAACCCGCTTCGGTTAATGTTGTTGCATCTGCCATCGCAAATGGAACATCTAAAAGGCGAGCCAATGTTTGTGCAAGTAAAGTTTTACCTGAACCAGTAGGTCCAATCAGTAGAATGTTACTTTTAGCAATTTCTACTTCTTTAGACACATGGCCATTATGACCAACTTTCAAGCGTTTATAATGGTTATAAACTGCAACAGAGAGTGTCTTTTTGGCAAGATCTTGACCAATAACATATTGATCAAGCGCAGCACGTATTTCATGTGGTTTTGGCAATGCCTTGCTCGCCCAGTCACCTGCTTCAACCTGTTGGCTGGTTTGTACAAGGTCTAAGCAGACATCCACACATTCATTACAAATATATGCGTCCTCACCCGCAATCAGTTTCCCGACTTCAGACTGCGTTTTACCGCAAAATGAACAATGTTTTTGTCCTTGAGGATGTTCGGACATATTCACTCCACAAATAGAATCTTAAATATTAGGGCAAGATGCACTGCATAAATAACTAAATGGAGATCTTTTTCAACATCTCAAGTTATTTATATAAGAAGGTCCTTATGGACGCTTACTTAACACCTGATCAACCAGACCATATTCTTTAGCAGCTTGGGCTGTCATAAAGTTATCGCGGTCAGTATCACGAGCAACGGTTTCATAGTCTTGACCACTGTGCTCTGCCATTAAGCGGTTCAAGCGCTCTTTAATAAAGAGAATTTCACGCGCATGGATTTCAATATCCGATGCTTGACCACGGAAACCACCCAATGGTTGATGAATCATGACACGGGCATTTTCTAAACAATAGCGTTTGCCTTTAGCGCCCGCATTTAATAAAAATGCACCCATTGAAGCAGCTTGACCCATACAATATGTCACGACATCAGGCTTAATAAACTGCATTGTGTCATAAATTGCCATGCCCGCTGTCACAGATCCACCTGGAGAGTTGATATAAAGGTGGATATCTTTATCAGGATTTTCAGCTTCTAAAAACAACATTTGGGCAACAATCAGATTTGCCATGTTATCTTCAACTTCACCTGTCAAAAAAATGACGCGCTCACGTAAAAGTCGTGAATAAATATCAAAAGAACGTTCGCCGCGAGAAGATTGTTCAACCACAACAGGAACTAAAGCATTTTCAATTGTTGGAACATACATACGTTATTTATTCCTAAATTTTTTGTGACTTAACCTATGGCAACAATATGCGGGATAATTTCTCAAATTGCAAAAGGTTCGCACTGAAATATTATATTATTTATACCTAAGTACTTAATGCCGCACTCTAATTGATCACATAAAGAAAAACAAAAAAGGCGCCTCAGGCGCCTTTTTCTGACTTCTTAAAAGATTAGCCCATACGGCGAGCTTGTTGTTCTTTCAATAAGTCATCATAAGATACAGCTTTGTCAGTCACTTTAGCACCAGCTAAGATGTGATCAACAACTTGATCTTCTAATACAACTGCTTCGATTTGAGCACGTTGTTGAGCATCATTTTTGAAGTATTCAATCACTTCAGTTGGATCTTCGTAAGAAGAAGCCATGTCGTCAATGTAAGCATCAACGCGAGCTTGATCAACTTCAAGTTTAGCATCAGCTAAAACTTTGCTTACCAATACGCCAAGCTTAACAGAACGCTCTGCTTGTTCTTTGAACAATTCATCAGGAAGCATGCTCTTGTCAAAAGATTGCGCGCCTGCACCACCAAATTGTTGAGTGAACTGTTGAACCATTTGTTGACGTTGACGGTCAATTTCTTGAGCAACCATTGCAGTTGGAACTTCAACTTCATTCGCAGCAACAAGTGCATCAAAAGCAGCTTGTTTAACTTGGTTACGTAAACCATTGCGAACTTCACGTTCCATATTCTTACGAACGTCAGCTTTTAACTTCTCAACGCCTTCTTCTTCAGTTACACCGAAGATTTTTAAGAATTCAGCATCAATTTCTGGAAGTTTAGATTTTTCAACTTGCTTCACAGTGATTTTGAACTGAGCTGCTTTACCAGCCAAGTTTTCAGCTTGGTAATCTTCAGGGAAAGTAACATCAATTACTTTCTCTTCACCAGCTTTCATGCCAATGATGCCATCTTCGAAGCCAGGGATCATACGACCTGAACCTAACACAAGTTTAAAGTCTTCAGCAGAACCGCCTTCAAACTTCTCACCATCGATAGTGCCTTCAAAGTCAAAAGTCACTTGCATGTCTTTTTTCGCCATACCCTTGGTTACAGCCCAAGTTTGACGTTGTTTTTGCAAGTTTTCGATCATAGCGTCAACGTCAGCATCTTTAATTTCAGCTGATTTACGTTCAACTTCTAAGCCGTCAAATGCTTTTACTTCAACTTCTGGATAAACTTCTACAGTTGCTTCAAAAACTAAAGCGTCTTCTTTATGTTCAACTTTCTCAATGTTCGGCATACCTACCGCATTGATTTTTTCTTGTTGAATTGCTTCAAAAACGCTATCACGAATGATGTCATTTACAACTTCTTGATAAATGCTTGCACCGTATTCGCGACGAACAACGTTTTCAGGTACTTTACCTGGACGGAAGCCGTTGATCTTCACAGTTTTGGCAGTGCGCTTCAAACGAGCTTCAAATTGCTCGTTAATACGGCTCGTCGGTACAGACACATTTAAACGACGGGCAACGCCCGAAACCGCTTCAGTCGTTACTTGCATGGCTTCCTCGATAAAAATTAGTTAGTAGGAACAGTTTTTAAAAAAGTGCTGTATTATATGACAACTTTCAAGATATACAAAATTAACCGATCACTTCATGTAAGTGAAGGACATTATTCTAGTAAATTTCACAGTAATTTTATGATTCTTTAAATATTTTTCATAAGTACTTAAGTAAAACTAATTTTTTAGTTATTCTTTATAAATCTAAAATTACAATTAAACTTTGAATTTAATCGCTTTAACAAACAATTACCAATAATCAGTAGATTAGCTACATAAAAGCACAATTTTCCATTCAATCATTCACTTTTTCTTCATAATTCAATTGGCAAATCCAATTAACACAAACTGTACATATAAATAAGAATTATTATTATTCGCATAACCTTTTAGTTTTAGAGTCCTGAAGTTATGTCTTTGATTAGAACACGTAAAAAAATTGTTTCTTCTGCAATAGCTTCATCGCTATCAATGATTGCAACAACAGCCATGGCGCAAGAAGCAGTTTCACAATTACCAACAATTCATACTAAAGCGACTCAAGAAGAATCTTTAAAAGTAGATCAGTCTGCAAACTCTAAATTCGTAGCTCCTCTCAAAGACACACCAAAATCAGTCTCAATTCTTTCTCAAAAATTAATTAAAGATACAAACTCTAATACCCTACTCGAAGCGTTACGCTATGAACCTGGTATTACATTAGGTGCTGGTGAAGGCGGTACCCCGTTTACAGATATGCCTTACATTCGTGGTTATAGCGGTCAATCTTCTATTTATGTTGATGGTGTTCGTAATACGACTTCCCAAAACCGCGACATGTTTGCCATTGAACAAGTTGAAGTTATTAAAGGCTCTTCTTCTGCCCTTGGTGGTGGCGGTAGCGTGGGTGGAAGCATTAACTTAATCCCTAAAGTAGCTCATGAAGGTGACGTTTACCAAGGTAGTGTTCAAGGTGGTACTGACAACTATCGTCATATCCAACTTGATGCCAACAAAGACTTTGGCAACGGAGTTGCTGGTCGTGTTGTTATTATGGGTCACGAAAATGAAAAAGCTGGTCAAAGTAACGGTGCAGAATATGCCCGTGCCGGTATTGCCTCAAGTCTTGCATTTGGTTTAGATACGGCAACTCGTGGAACACTAAGCTACTACTATTTACGTAGTAACGATGAACCTGATGCAGGTATTCCGTTTAACAATGCAAACCCAACCAAACCTCCTGTTGGAGTTATTGTAACTCCTGGTGACGGCAAGCCTGTTGATGTAAAAGCTGGAACCTACTATGGCTGGAAAGCGCGTGATTTCGACAAACGCGAAAACCACATTGGTACGTTTAAGCTAGAACATGATTTTAATGAAAATCTTACCTTGTCTAATATAGCAACCTACAACAAATCTAAATCTGATTATGTTTATACGAATGCTGATGACTCTAAGGGTAATATTTACAGAGGCACAATCGCTCGCCGTGCCTTAAGCCGTATCTTAGATAGCGATGCTTATAGCGATCAGCTTTCTTTAAGAGGTAAATTCAATACAGGTAGCCTAAAGCATTCTTTTAATGTTGGTACCGAGTGGAGCTTCCAAGAAACTGACCAAGGTGTACATACTTTTACTAATGCTGCTGGTGAAACCACATCGACCATTTTAGACAGTAATATTCAAAACTGTACTTCAGCTGCTGCTGTGGCAAATGGCTGGTGTACGAGTTTAAATAATCCTGGAAATGGTACCTTCACAGATAAGCGTGGATCTATCACAGCACAATCGACCACTCGTAGTCATAATGTAGGCGTGTATGCTTTAGATAGTATCGAATTTAATCCACAATGGTTACTTAACTTAGGTGTTCGTTGGGATAAATTTGAAACTGAGAAAAAATATAATAAGGACGTAAGTGGACGTACTCCTCATAAAGCTGGTGATAAATTAGAAAGCGATACAGACTACTTCTCTTACCAAGCTGGTTTAGTTTTTAAACCAACAGAAGATGGTAGTATTTATTTAAGCTATGCTACGTCAGCAAATCCAGTAGGCGTGCTTGCTGAAGGTGACACAGGTTCAGATTCTATTAGCGACTCAGGTGCTGCAAGTGCGAGTGCAAATGATCTAAAACCAGAAGAAGCTCGTACTTTCGAGTTAGGAACTAAATGGGATCTGTTTAATAACCGTGCTAATTTAACAGCAGCAGTTTTCCGTACTGAAAAGCAAAATACACGTATCCAAATTGATCCGAACACGACAGCCAATGCTGGTAAAAGTAAAGTTGATGGATTTGAAATTAGTTTGAACGGGAAAATTACCGACAAATGGGATGTTTCTACAGGCTATAGCTATTTAGATAGCGAAATCACAGAAGCTGCATATAATGCGGTTGCTCAAGAAGGTAAACCATTACCATTTGTAGCGAAAAACAGTGCTACACTTTGGTCTACTTACAGAGTAATGCCTCAATTGACTTTAGGCGCTGGTGTTGAATATCGTGATCAAGTTTTTGTGAACACAACTGCACCTAAATATTTGCCAACTTATACCATTTACAATGCTATGGCTAAATACGACGTGAACAAGAATGTAAACTTACAGCTTAATATTAATAATATTTCTGATAAGCGTTATTTCACTAGTGCACATGCAGCTCACTACGCATTTGAAGGCAATGGTCGTAATGCTGTCTTAGCGATTAACTTTAAGTACTAAGGTTAAATGCCATAATTTATTTATGGAATTAATTGAAGTTCATATAAAATAGCCTCGTCATGAGGCTATTTTTACAAATGAAGTATCTATTTAAAAGGTGTTTGCCGTGATTCATCATATCCCGAATGTTTTAAGCAAAGAGCAAGTTGCCGAGTTTCGTAAGCTCATGGAAGACGCCAATTGGGTAGGTGGGAAAGTGACTGCCGGCACCTTGTCTGCTTCAGTGAAAAGAAATCAGCAACTCTCAGAACAAGACCCGCTTACTCATCATTTAAGTGATCTTGTCATCAAAGCAATTTGGCAAAATCCAGTGTTTCAGGCTGCTGCCCTACCCCACAAAATTATTCCACCGCTTTTTAATCGTTATGATGAACATGAAAGCTTTGGTTTCCATGTAGATAACTCGATCCGTCTTATACGTGGAACTTCAGAACAGTTACGCACTGATTTATCTTGTACATTATTTTTAAGTGAACCCGATGAATATGAAGGTGGTGACCTAGTGATTGAAGACACTTATGGTTATCACGAAGTTAAATTACCAGCAGGTGATGTCGTGCTCTACCCTTCTACTAGCCTACATGAAGTCAGTAGCATTACCTCAGGTACTCGTTTTGCTTCTTTTTTCTGGGTACAAAGTTTGGTCCGTGACGATAGTAAACGCCACCTTTTATTTAATCTTGATGAGAGCATTCGAGAACTACGTAAATCACACGGTGATAACTACCCAGAAGTCATGAAGCTGACCAACATTTATCATAATTTAATTCGTATGTGGTCAGAACTGTAACTATATTTATTTTTGCCTTTTTAAGGCTGGATAATCTTTTTTTCCTTAAAAAGGCAATAATATGAAAATAATTTTCCATAAAAAATAAAACAGCGCAAAATTAGAAAATTATTTTCTAAACTATTTAACTAAAATTATGATAAGAATTTTGCACAAGGTGTAATCATTGTTTAGATGTGATATATCTAAATATCAAGATTACCCCCAGCAAACCATCAAACTTATTATTCTACGGTCTAGAGATGAAAACGAATTACTTGTTTGCCCAGCCTACTCAAGCAAGACATCATCTGCAACTCCTGATGCTGCGCCAAGCGCGCGTATAAAAATTTTGTCTGCTTTTTAAAGCAGCACTTCAAAATTACCTTTAATTTTTCTGAATTAGATACCATATATTAAGTAGAGACGTTGCCTTTTAAATATATCCAGAGCAACCGCGCTACGAGACAAGGAGTTTTCTCATGATGTTGGCTGACCCTAGCAAAAAATACCGCCGTATGTACCAGCGTGTGGCTTTACCAGATCGCCAATGGCCAAATAACGAAATTACAAAAGCGCCAATCTGGATGAGTACGGATTTACGTGACGGTAACCAAGCAATTTTTGAACCAATGAACATGGAACAAAAATTCAAAATGTTCAAAATGCTTGTGAAAATTGGTTTTAAGCATATTGAAATCGGTTTCCCTTCTGCATCTCAAATTGACTTCGATTTTACTCGCATGTTGATCGAAGAAAATCATATTCCTGATGACGTATATATTGAGGTTTTGGTTCAAGCACGTGACCATTTAATTGAACGTACTTTTGAATCTTTGGCAGGTGCTAAACGCGCGATTGTACATATTTATAACTCGAACTCTCCAACCTTCCGTCAAAAGGTTTTGAATGTAGATGTTGATGGCGCAAAACAATTAGCAATTAATGCTGCTCAAAAAGTTAAAGAGTATGCGGCTCAATATCCTCAAACTGACTGGATTTTCCAATACAGCCCAGAATGTTTCTCTGCAACTGAATTAGAAGTCGCTAAAGATGTCTGTGATGCCGTCACAGAAATCTGGGATGCACGTCCAGATCATAAAGTTATTTTAAACTTGCCTGCAACTGTAGAAGTTTCCACACCAAATGTTTATGCAGACCAAATTGAATGGATGCATCGTAATTTGGCTCGTCGTGATGGCGTAATCATTTCTGTTCACTGCCACAATGACCGCGGCTGTGGTATTGCTGCATCAGAACTTGCCATTATGGCGGGTGCTGACCGTGTTGAAGGCTGTGTGTTCGGTAATGGTGAACGTACAGGTAACGTTGACGTTGCAGCAATTGCATTGAACATGTATACCCAAGGTGTAGCGCCTGAGTTAGATTTTTCTAATATTAATGAAGTGATTGCAACGGTTGAAGAATGTACTGGTTTACCTGTACACCCTCGTCATCCGTATGCAGGTGATTTGGTATTTACTGCATTCTCTGGTTCACATCAAGATGCGATTAAAAAAGGCTTCGAATACCAGAAAAACGAAGAAATCTGGGATATGCCTTACTTACCAATCGATCCGAAAGATTTGGGCCGTGATTACGATGCTGTAATTCGTGTAAATAGTCAGTCTGGTAAAGGTGGTATCGCTTATTTATTAGAATCAAACTACAACGTTGTGTTGCCACGTCGTTTGCAAATCGAATTCAGTCAGGTTGTTCAACAATATGCTGATGAGAACGGTACAGAAATTAACGCTAAAGAGATCTGGACGTTATTTAAAGACGCGTATGTTGATGTGAAGAATCATCACTACACAGTCAAACACTACAAGTTATCTGACATTAATGGCACTCAGATTATCGAACTTGATATTGATGTCGAAGGTGAAACACAACAGCTTCGTGGTGAAGGTAATGGACCGATTTCTGCATTCTTAAATGCTCTTCAATTACCAATTGACGTATTGAACTATGAAGAACGTAGTATTAGTTCAGGTGCAAATGCGAAAGCATTAACCTTAATTGAGCTTCAAGTAAAAGGTACTGGTAAAGGTTCGTTTGGTGCCGGTGTTCATGACAACACAGTCACCTCATCCATTGAAGCAATTATTGCATGTACCAACCGTTTGATTGATCAAGGTGTTTTAAGTACAGATCAGGTTGTTGCCGCCGCTGTTTAATTAAAAAAAAGACTTTGGAAAGGATACCTAGCTTGGTATCCTTTCTTTTTATTCCTGAAAGATTTAAAAGGCGAAATGTTCCCGTGTCTTTTCCAGCTGATTCAGTGGGGTTAGTCACTCCGCAAAAGTTCCAATTTGAAGAACCATTACACCTTGAATGTGATCGTGTTTTGCCACGTTTTGAACTAATGGTCGAAACTTACGGCACTTTAAATGCTGATAAATCAAATGCAATTTTAATCTGTCACGCTCTTTCCGGACATCATCATGCAGCGGGTTATCACCACGAAGATGATAAAAAAGCTGGATGGTGGGATAGCTGTATTGGCCCGGGTAAGGCAATTGATACGAATAAGTTTTTTGTAGTTTCGCTAAATAATATTGGTGGCTGTAATGGCTCAACTGGCCCGACCTCACCAAATCCTGAAAACGACAACCGTCCTTACGGACCTGATTTTCCATTAGTAACGGTACGTGACTGGGTTAAAACACAAGCCATGCTTTCGGACCGTCTAGGTGTAGATGTCTGGTATGCAGTGGTCGGTGGATCATTAGGAGGCATGCAAGCACTACAATGGTCCGTAGACTACCCTGACCGCCTACAAAAATGTGTGATTATTGCCAGTGCACCAAAGCTTTCAGCACAGAATATTGCATTTAATGAGGTTGCTCGTCAGTCAATCTTATCTGATCCAGATTTCCATCATGGCCGTTATTTGGAAAATGATAGTTACCCGAAACGCGGACTAATTCTGGCTCGCATGGTAGGTCATATCACCTATCTTTCAGAAGAAGCCATGAAACAAAAATTTGGCCGTGATTTAAAATCTGGCAAATTTATGTACGGTTTTGATGTCGAGTTTCAGGTCGAAAGCTATCTACGTTATCAAGGTGAACAGTTCAGCCGTAACTTTGATGCCAATACCTATCTGATCATGACTAAAGCTTTAGATTACTTTGACCCATCTCGTGAATACGGCCATTCTTTAACTGAAGCAATGGGCAAAACTAAATGTCAGTTCTTGATTGTCTCATTTACAACTGACTGGCGTTTTGCACCAAGTCGCTCACAAGAAATTGTAGATGCGCTTATTACCAATCATAAGCCTGTAAGTTATCTCGACATTGATGCTGAACAAGGTCATGACTCCTTCTTATTCCCGATTCCACTGTATGTCAAAACCATGCGCGCTTTCTTAGGCGGTGAAGAACACTTGAAATCGACGTCACTGGAGGCAAGCTAATGCGTATTGATCAACAACTGGCAGAAAAGTGGATTAAACCCGGCTCAAGCGTACTCGATTTAGGGTGTGGTGACGGTGAATTACTCGCTCATATGAGCCAAAAGCATCAAATTCGTGCTTATGGTTTAGAAATTGATCAAGAAAAGATTGCAATTGCCGTCAGTCGCGGGTTAAATATTATTCAACAAGATTTGAATCTCGGCTTAAGCCGCTTTGCAGACCAGTCCTTTGACTATGTGGTTATGGCACAAGCTTTGCAAGCCGTAGATGCACCCGATGTTTTATTAAGAGACATGGTGCGTGTGGGTAAACAGGCAATTATTACATTTCCAAACTTTGCACATTGGAAGACTCGCTCTTTTCTTGCATTAAAAGGAATGATGCCTGTATCGGATGCTCTACCATATATGTGGTATAACACCCCCAACATTCATTTATGTACATTTAAAGATTTCGAAGCACTATGTGCTGAAAATCAGATACAAATTATTAATCGACTCGCCGTCAATGGAAATCAGCAGGGAAGCCTGTTAAGCAAACATGTTCCAAATTTGTTTGGTGAAGTCGCTATTTATCGAGTGAGTGCACTATGAAAAAGACATTATTTAGCACACTATTTGCAGGACTGCTAAGTATGCAGGCTCATGCAGATTATATCGCCCAGCCACAATCGGTTGCGAGTCAAGCCGCACGCTTTTCAACGATGGGGATTAACGATCTTCAGAAAGCGGCAAAAGCTGGTCAAGCAGGCGCACAGTTTTACCTTGGTACACACTACCAATATGGTAAAGATGTAGCAAAAGATGAGAAACAAGCTTTCGCATGGTTTAAAGCAGCAGCCGATCAAGGTTTATCACCAGCACAATTAAACGTAGGCCGCATGTATGCGGACGGTATTGGTGTTAAAAAAGATGAGTCTATGGCTCGTAAATACTTTGAAAAAGCAGCAAGCAATGGTGATAATCGTGCAAGCTATAACCTTGCGATGATGGAAGAGCAAAAGAAAAACTACGTTGGTGCTTACCAATGGTATGAGCTTTCAACTCGTGATGGCATGCTCGACAATAAAGTGATTAGCCTATCTGAAGGTAAGAAAACTGCTCTAGCAGCGAACTTAACTCAAGAACAAATCCGTACAGCTCGTGACCGTGCGGACAAATGGATTCAAGCACAATAATAACGGTTCATCCGTAAAAAACCTTACTCGACTAAAGCCACCTTGTATGCTGTACAAGGTGGCTTTAGTTTAGGTTATCCCATTTTATATTCTATTTGTTTTCCTCTATATCCCCTTCCAAAAAACACGTAACATAACTGCTGTTCGATATTAGCTATAAAGTTTGGTTTTATTATGTCTACCCCACATTGGTTTGATCAGGGCAGTTTAGTTCTTGCCAGCAATAACAAAGGTAAAGTCGCAGAGTTTGAAAAACTTTTTGAACAGCTTAAGTTACCAGTAGAAATTATTCCTCAAGGTCGCCTTAATATTCCTGATGCAATTGAAGATGGTTTAAGCTTTATTGAAAATGCCATTATTAAAGCTCGTCATGCCTCTAAAATTTCAGGTAAACCTGCTATGGCTGACGACTCTGGTATTTGTGTACCTGTCTTAGGCGGCGCACCTGGCATTTACTCAGCACGCTATGCTGGAGAACATGGTGACGATGCAGCTAACAATGCAAAATTATTAAATGATCTTCTGCCATACCGTAAAAATGGTGAAGTGATTGAAGGTATGTTTGTATGTGTACTTGCTTTAGTCACTCATGCCGAAGACCCATTACCACAAATTTTCCAAGGCATCTGGCACGGCGAAATTTTAGAAGCGCCACGTGGAGAAAATGGCTTTGGTTATGACCCACTGTTCTGGTTGCCTGAGCTACAAGTTTCTAGCGCTGAATTGTCTAAAGAAGACAAAAACAAGATTAGCCATCGTGGACAAGCGATGCAGTTATTTAGAGAAAGTTTAGTATAATTTTTTCCATATAGCCTTTGAATACCACGTTAGAGAGTATTCAGCTTTGTATAGGCACCTCTTACTTTTCAAAGATGAAAAGTAAGCAAAAATCTTTTGTTAGACTGATGGCACATCCTTGTGCCACCGTCTAACTGGCGGCATCCATGCCGCCTTCGCACAAGCAAATTTAGGAAACTTAGAATTAAATAAAGATTAAACGAACAAGTGTAAAAACACAGCATAAATCGCAATACACACACAACTCACAATCGTCCCCGAAGCAATATAAGCCGCAGATCTTCCCGTCCCTTGGTAATGTGTTTCTAGTGCTACAATATTGGCTGCTGGCGGCAAACAAAACATTAAAAACATCACTCCAATTTGCTGGTTGATATTGGGAATGGGTAAAAATCTATAAGTTAAGCCACAGAGAATAAATCCGCACACTACTTTAAATGCTTGAGCTTTTGTACTGTAAATTAAGTCTTTTAAATGCACGCGAGTACGGCGTAGCCACATTCCCAGCACACACATACCAGCAAAAGTCATGACAAACTTGGCAACTTCATATACCCAATGTACAGCAGGATGCTCGATATGTTGAGCACCTAACGACCTAAGTAAAAGTGCACAGAAAATTGAAATACACGGTGGAGAAGTTAAAACCTTTTTTAATATGTTGAGCTTACTTTGTGGTGCAGTGGTGACTGCCGTAACAGCCCATGCATTTCCAAAAAGAGACATACCAATATATAAAGCCACAATAGGAGCCGTAGCATCAGGGCCAAATAAAGCCATAGCAAAGGGAAAACCAAGCCACCCCATATTGGTATAACTCACGCATAGCGCTAATAACCTGTCTTTAAATAGAGCTAAATAGGCAAAGAAAATAAGAAATGCTGAACCGAAGCTAAACAGCATCAAACTCAAACTACCTGGCTGATAAAATACCATGTTGTAAATAATCACAATCGGAATCAGGAGTCGTGCAAGCCAAGCTGAGAGAATAGGTTTTATAGTTTCTGCAATGGAAGTCTGAGCAAGTAGAAGTCCTGTGATAAATGCCAATACAGGCAGTAGTAGCGCCACGCTCTCTCCTCTTGCTCATTAAAACCAGCTTGCTATGCTACACCTTTTCAAAATGAAATGTATTCTCCATTTCAAGTAATTTAAGTGACTCTTTTCAAACTATGTATCAATAAAAAAAAGGAGATATGCAGTTTATAAAATTAACTTTTTAGATTTTGGCAGCCATTCATTGTCTTAAAAATGACATATAAATGTCACATTCCTGTCATGGCAACCTGTTGATATAAAGCAAACTGAAAAGAGGTATAAGATCATGGCCGGTTTATCTATTTGGCATGTCGTTATTTTTGCAATTGTCGTTATTTTATTATTCGGTACGTCTAAATTAAAAAATATCGGTAAAGACGTAGGCGGTGCAGTAAAAGACTTTAAAAAATCAGTTCGTGAAGAAGATGAGACCACTGCTCTTAATACTCCACGAACAATTGATGCCCAAGTCAAAACACCTGACAGCACATCAGTAAAAAGCTAAAGGTTTTCGACCATGCTTGATGTAGGAATGACAGAGCTACTCTGTTTTGCAATTATTGCAATTTTAGTTTTAGGTCCGGATAAACTTCCAGAAGCTGCACGCTTTGCTGGTCGTTGGTATGTTCGCCTAAAACGTTATATTACCAATTTGCAAAATGAGATTGATCAAGAGTTGCGTCTTTCTGAGTTTCGAAAAGAGATGCAAGAAGAACTCAACCGCATTGAAGCACTAGAACGTAAAGTACAACAACAGCTTGAAGAAATTCAAAAGCAGAATATTTCTGAAAATATAGATAAGGCTGAGGCAACCAAATCAGTGCCCCAACCTATTCGGATATGTCTTCCTATATCAGGCCATTATAAAGTCCCATACATTAGAAAATTTATGCCTTTAGCATCATCAACTGATATTTCAGAGACATCACCTGTTAAATTGAAGATTGCCGTATGAACCAACTGCCTTCAACCACTGTAAATAATCAGGAAAATTTAGACCAAATGCCAATCATGAGCCATTTGGTCGTTTTACGACGTCATTTATTTAGGATTGTCGGAGTAACCTTATTTTTATTTTTTTGCTTATTACCTTTTAGAAATAATACTTACCAATTACTATCTGAACCTTTGAGGCTGCAACTTCCAACCTCCTCGTCAATGATTGCAACAGATGTCACTGCAACCTTTATGGCGCCTTTTAAACTCAATTTATTTGTCGCACTTGTGCTGGCAATGCCATTTATTCTTTATGAAATCTGGTCATTTGTTCGTCCAGCACTCTATCAAAAAGAACGTCATTTAGCACTACCATTACTCATCGGTAGTATTGTCTTGTTTTATGCGGGTGTTGCTTTTGCATATTACATTACTCTTCCGGCAATTTTACATTTCTTTATTAGTGTATCGCCTGAAACTGTTGCACCGATGACGGATATTAATAGCTACCTAAGCTTTTGCTTAAAGCTATTTTTAGTATTTGGACTGACTTTTGAAATTCCAATCGCGACGCTTCTCCTTATTTTAATCGGTGTGGTAAATACAAAAAGCCTTGCTGAAAAGCGACGTTTTATCATTGTTGGATGCTTTTTTGTAGCGATGTTTATTACACCACCAGATGCAATTTCAATGGTGATGTTAGCGATTCCCATGTGGTTGCTTTTCGAACTTGGCCTACTCTTTGGTAAAATTCTTGAGAAAAGAAAAGTCCATTCTGCTGAATAAAATGATTTTTAACAAAAAGCCTGAACCTCGAAGTTCAGGCTTTTTTTATGTAGAACACTTTTTATTCTACAAAGCAATAAACTGTCTTCAAAGTGACTTAAAAATGTAAGAAAAGTGTCATTTTCAGTCCATAGAATCAACTCAACAAATATACCCACAAAATTTAGGGATTTATTATGACAACTGCTTCTACTCAACCAACGCGTCGCGAAATTTTAAAATGGTTTACGGGGATCCCTTTTCTTCCATTAGGTGCGATGGCTACGGCAGCAACGTTAGCAGGTTGTAATGATAGTGATGACAGCTCTGTAGTCACTCCAACACCACAACCAAGCAAATTTAAAAATGCAAAATTTACAGCAATGCCAGCGCCAACAACTGCGGCAGACCGTGCAACAACTTTAGTGAATTCTAAATTAAAAATTGATTGGGAAAATTCAACCAGTACTGAATACCAACTCGCTTATAAACCCTTCTTTAAAACAGGTGATAGCGTACCAAAGCACGGTGGTGGAACAATTATCGCTGGTGGTTATTTTGATGTTAATGGCAATCCAATTATGGATAAATCAGTTGCTGGCAAAGAACGTCAATTCTTTTCAGACTGTCCAGATGGTTCATCTCTAATTCAATTAGAAGGTGCGAAAGTTGAAGGCGTAGCAAATCCTGTGTTTCACGTTGTTCAATTTGAATACAACTCTAAAGACCAAGCAGGTGGCGATACTTACGGTCAGTTACCATCTCCAATCGCAATTTTAACGTTGGATCAAGACCAAAAAACAGGTCACCTAGAACTTAAAAAATACTTCAACGTTGATACTGCACCAGTACACGGTTTATGGATTACTTGCGGTGCTAGCTTATCACCTTGGAACACTCACTTATCAAGTGAAGAATATGAGCCAGATGCATTCAATCAAGGCATTGGCGGTACAGATCCAAAATATCTTGGTAAATACTTCTTTGGTGATGAAACTAAAGCAAACCCTTATAACTACGGTCATTTGCCAGAAGTAACGGTTAACCTTGATGGTACAGGTAGCATTAAAAAGCACTATTGTTTAGGTCGTATTTCTCACGAACTTATCCATGTTATGCCAGACAACCGTACAGCGCTTATGGGAGATGACTACACCAACGGTGGTTTCTTCATGTTCGTTGCTGATAAAGAAAAAGATTTATCAGCAGGTACGCTCTATGTTGCTAAATACATTAATACCCTAACTGAAACCTCAACTGCTAGCATTCAATGGATCAAACTTGGACATGCGACAAGTAAAGAAATTGAGGATTTAGTTGCTGGTGGGATTAAATCAACTGACATCATGGAAAGTTTAACAACTAACCCAAATGATGCTAGTTATACTGAAATCACTTTGGCAAAGAAACAGCTTTGGGTCAAACTTAAACCAGGTATGGAAAAAGCGGCCGCTTTCTTGGAAACACATCGTTATGCAGCATTAAAAGGTGCAAGTATGGCGTTTACCAAGATGGAAGGTACTAACGTAAATATTAAAGATAAAGTTGCTTACTCTGCTTTAGCTAATATTCAGGATTCAATGGTCATTGGCGGTAAAGGTTATGTCGCTGGACATAATGTCGCATTCTCTAAAAAAATTACTGCTGGTGGCGTGCTAGCACATAAATTAGGTAATAGCTTTACAGACAATGAAGGCAGCGCAATCAATAGTGAGTGGGTTCCTCTTTACTCATATATGCTGCTAATGGGTGAAGATCTTGCTACGAAAGATAGTTTAGGTAATACAGCGAACCCAGACAAAATTGCTAGCCCAGACAATCTGAAGTTCTCTGAAACTTTACGCACATTATTCATTGGTGAAGACTCAGGTAACCACGTGAACAACTTCTTGTGGGCATACAATGTAGATACCAAAGAGTTAACACGTTTACTTTCTACACCAGCAGGTGCAGAGTCAACAGGTTTACATGCTGTAGATTCAATCAACGGTTGGACTTACATCATGAGCAACTTCCAACATCCAGGCGATAGCAGCAGTGTACCTGAGGATGTTAAGGCATTAATTAACCAAAATTACAATAATGGTTATAGTGCTAACGTGGGCTATATTACAGCAGACCCAATAGCCCCTTCTGTCACAACTAAATAATTTTTCATAACCTCTCTAAACATTAAAGCTGGCTAAGGTCAGCTTTAATGTTTTTACATTCAGCTTTTACTTTTTATGAAAATTAAATGAAAAATTACAGAACTTTTCATTAACTTATCATCAAAACGTCAACGCCTCGTCACATTCACAAACTAAGCTCATGAAGAATTTTAGAACAATCTCTTTATTTACTTAGGAATTTCCCATGACAGAGCTGACGCCATATCATGAAGACCAAGAATTGGATAATAATACTTCTGACAATATCCACTTCCGCGACATCTTAGAACAACACATCAGTCGCCGTAGTTTAATTACTAAAGCAGCAAGTGGTGCTGTAGCATTGACTTTAGCTTCTACTTTAACTGGCTGTAATGATAGCGATGATGATTCAGGTTCTAACACCGGTGGAACCACACCTGTAGATCCAAATAAAAAACCAGAAAAATTAACTTTTACTGCCGTTGCGAAAAACCATAACGATATTGTGACTGTACCTGAAGGTTATGAAGCGAATGTCATTTATGCATTGGGTGATTCAATCAACCCTAATTTTGGCGAATGGGACGACAATAATATTCCATCAGGCCCAAGCTTTCAGTTCCGTTCAGGCGACTGTCATGATGGTATGCATTTCTTTGGTTTAAATAATTCAACAAACCGCTTTGACGAGAGTGTTTCAGCACAAGGTTTGTTGGTGATGAACCACGAATATATCAATCAGACTTTCCTTCATCCTAAAGGTCCAACAAAAGTTAATGGACGCCGCCCTGAAGATGAAGTCATTCGTGAAACCAATGCGCATGGCGTTTCTATTGTTCATATCAAAAAAGATGCAGCAACTCAACAAGTAACTATTGATAAAAACTCTATTTTTAATCGTCGCATTACAGCATCAACAGTAATGGAATTTGCAGGAGCTGCGGCTGGTTCAAACCTACTGGCAACTCGCTTCTCGCCTGCTGGACGTCAAACACGTGGCACTCATAATAACTGCGGTAACGGTTATACCCCTTGGGGCACGTATTTAACTACCGAAGAAAACTTTATTGGTTATTTCCAACGTTCAGGTAGCGATGAATATGCACGTACAGATGCAGAAAAAATTGCTTTAAAACGTTACGGCTTAGGTGTTAAAAAAGATGAACTTTATCAATATGAGAAAGATGAAAAAGGTGCTCCTAAAAAAGATAAAGATGGCAAAATCATTTATTTAAAAGATAAAAATGGTGAGTTCATTCCTAACGTTGATGAACAAGGCCGACAAATTTATTTAGGCGTAAGTTCACGCTACGGCTGGGAAACAGCAATTGGTCAAGTAGAATCACAAGACTTATATGATCGCTGGAATGCCGACGTAAAAGGCACTCAAGCAACACAGGACTACCGCAATGGACCAAATACATTCGGTTGGATGGTCGAGATTGATCCTTTTGATAACCGTCTGAACCCAGTTAAAAGAACATCACTAGGTCGTTTTGCACATGAAGACAGTGCTTGCCGTGCCGTAGCAGGTCAGCCATTAGCATTTTATATGGGTGATGACTCTCGCGGTGAATACATCTATAAATTTGTCTCTAGCGCAGTGTGGGATGCAAAAGATGTAAATCGTGGTTATGCAGCTGGCGACAAATATATGAACGCAGGTAAATTGTATGTTGCTAAATTTAATAACGATGGTTCAGGTCAATGGATTGAACTTGCCTATGGCAAAAATGGCTTAAATGAGAGCAACACGACTTATCCATTTAAATCTCAAGCAGACGTTGTGACATTTGCACGTTTGGCTGGCGACTCAGTCGGTGCTACAAAAATGGACCGCCCAGAATGGTGTACGGTCAACCCAGTGAACGGCGAAGTTTATGTTACTCTAACCAACAACTCAAATCGTGGTAAAGATTACGCAACCGATGCTGCCAATCCACGTAACTACACAGACCTCTACAACGGCACTAAAGAGCAAAAGGGTAACGTTAACGGTCATATTATCCGTTTTAAAGAAACTGATGACAAAACGACTGCTGAAACCTTCAAGTGGGATATTTATCTATTTGGTGCTGAGGCATCTATGGCTTCAAACATCAACTTATCTGGTTTAACAGACAACAATGATTTGTCATCTCCAGACGGTATGTGGTTTGACCCACGTGGCGTACTTTGGATTCAAACAGATGATGGCGCATACACTGATGTCACTAATTGTATGATGCTTGCTGCGCTACCAGGCCAGATTGGAGATGGTGCTCCTGCAACTACTTCAAATGGTCAGCAAACTTTAGTGGGTGCTAAAGTTACAGACTCAACTTTGCGCCGTTTCTTGGTGGGGCCTAAGCAATGTGAGATTACAGGTATTGCGATGACACCTGACTACAAAGCAATTTTCATTAATGTTCAGCACCCTGGTGAAGATTCTGCAAGTTACGCAACACCAGAAAGTAACTGGCCAGCAACCCAGAAAGATCCAAACAACAAAACTGCGCGTCCACGCTCAGCAACTGTTGTGATTACCCGTAAAGATGGCGGTGTGATCGCGGGCTAATTCGTTTATAACTATAAATGCCGGTCGATTGATCGGCATTTTTATTATCATCGATTTAAGAGAACCTGCTGCTGAACAATTTGCCCACTATGCTCGCCTTGCTGAGTCTTTTCCAACCAAAGCCATTCATTATTGGTCATTCTTAGAAAGTTTGAACAACGTGTGCCATACACAGGGCTTTGAATAAAAGTCGATGACAATAACTCTTCCATTTCTGGCTGAATGCCCGTATTGGGTAATAATGCAGTTGTGACCTTACGTTCATCTTCAAGAATATCCCATGCAGCGTGTTGCAAAGTTAACTCTTCCGTCTGGTGCTGAAGCATAGGCAAAAACTCTTGCGTAAAACGTGTTCTTAAATGTCTGGTTTTTTCCCAATGTTCAGACATTAAGCCATTCGAAACCACATAAACACCATTGGCTAATACTTGCGGCGCTTCACCACGATTACTCATATAAACTGCTTGATCAGCATTTCCCATAAACAGGTTAAAGCCAGCGAAGTTCTGTTGCTGCTGTTCTAATTGCTGAGCAAATCGAATCGGCAATAAATCAGACTCTAAAAAAGCCTGAACTAAGTGCCCCCGAGAAGTTTCATATGTTTTTTGATCTCGTCCATCACGAAAATTGGTTAACACAGCCCATCGACCTTGAGGAGTTACACCCATCCAAGTACCACCCGACTGTAAATCTTGCCCAGCAATAATTGGTGTGTGTTGCCACTGATGCAATAAAGCTGTTGGTCGGTGGTAGAACTCATCCCGATTTGACATAAGACATAAGGGCATATCATCCAGAACATGCCATGCTAAAGCCACAATACACATCTTTTCTTATTCCCTATCTTTACACATTGAATGTACAACATTTTTCACATCATTCCGCTACAATCTGTCAAAACGTAAGATCAAGGAGCAGCAATGCTGACCTATCCTAATATCGATCCGGTCGCAATACATCTAGGACCTCTTCAAGTCCATTGGTATGGACTCATGTATTTATTGGCATTTTTATGCGCTTGGGGACTTGCCTCCTACCGTGCCAAACAGCGTGATGGCTGGACATCGGACATGGTTTCCGATCTGGTGTTTTACGGTGCTTTAGGTGTCGTTCTGGGCGGTCGTATCGGCTATGTCCTGTTCTATGAGTTTGATAAATTTCTCGAAAACCCGATTTGGCTATTTCAAGTCTGGACAGGCGGCATGAGTTTCCACGGCGGCTTTTTAGGCGTCATGATTGCGATGTTATTTTGGTGTAAAAAATACCAAAAAACATGGTTCCAAACCCTCGACTTTATTGCCCCATGTGTACCGACTGGCTTAATGTTTGGGCGCTTTGGTAACTTCATTGGTGGGGAGTTATATGGTCGTGCAGTATCTGACCCAAATTATCCATTTGGTATGATCTTCCCAACTGATCCATTACAACTGGTACGCCATCCATCACAAATTTATCAAGCAATTTGTGAAGGTTTAATTCTATTTATTATCTTGTGGTGGTTTAGTTCAAGACCACGTCCACGTATGGCTGTTTCTGCTCTATTTTTAATGGGGTACGGCGTTGCACGTTTTGTAATGGAATTCTTCCGTCAACCAGATGCCGATCAAGGTTTTATTCTGTTTGGCTGGATGACTAAAGGTCAGATCCTTACCGTTCCAATGTTGCTGATTGGCCTTTGGATGATGTGGTATGCCTACCAAAAGAAAATTTATGACTGGGGTCCACAAAAGAACAGTTAATATGATAAATCAGAGGAGTTTCGGCTCCTCTTTTCTTTTTTATGCTACAGTTTTTACTCTCCTAAAAATGAAGATATGCCATGCTGGAATTCTGGTTTGACACACAAGTCCCGACATTTAAAAAATTAGTGATTTTAATTATTACTTTGGCTATTTGTATTGGGCTATATCAATACCAGCCTTTGCCCTTAGATACGATTTTAATGTTTACTGGCACGGGTGTTATCTTTTTAATCTGCCGCTATTTTAAATTACATTTTGCTCAGAAAAATCCAACTGGCCTACTTTACCGCCTGCTGACTTGGATCCCTATCGCTCTCTTATTTGCACTTATTTTTGTTAAAACAATGCCAAACTTGCTGATCTGGGGCGTTCAAGGAATCGCTTTTATGGCGCTTGCAGCTTTTATTTTTTCACCTCAATCACTTTTTAATAAATAGGCTCAATATATGTTGGCTTATTGGTACAAAGCACCACGTCACATCAAACTTATCTTCATTATTGTTGTTTGTGTTGCAGTTTATGCTGCTAATCAAGTTCAGCCCTTATCGCCGACCTACACTACTCTTAGTCTTGTGTTAGGTTTTGGACTTCACTTCGGACAATATTTAAAAACAAAAATTTCAGTTCGTAGCTCACATAAATCTAACTTTCAGTTTCTACTTAAAATTTATCCTCTCATTATTGTTGCTATTGTGATGTGGGTGCTGCCACCTCAACACAATTGGACTGCAACAATACAAGCTTTAGGCTTTGTACTGGTTGGCTTTTTCCTTGTCTCGATTTATCAAAATCGCGCTAAAAGATTTAACTAAACACATTCAGCAAAAATATCTTAGAACTAATTTTAGATTTTCATCTTGAGCTACAACAGGTATCATCTTCAGTGGTTCATGATGAAGCAGCTCTATTGAGTAATTATTTATCTTGTGAGCTATCTCCCTTCTATTTTATGGAATTAATCCGAACTCGAGAGTGTTATGCGTGCATATTTAGACCTACTACAACATATCCTTGATAATGGCGGTGACAAAGGCGACCGTACAGGCACAGGAACCCGTTCTGTATTTGGTCATCAAATGCGTTTTGATCTCTCTAAAGGTTTTCCTTTACTCACCACAAAAAAAGTTCATTTCCGTTCTATCGTGATTGAGTTACTTTGGTTTTTAAAAGGCGACACCAACGTCCAATATCTAAAAGACAATAAAGTTTCAATTTGGGACGAATGGGCAACGGCAGAACAAACTGCTCGTTTTGGCCGCCCAGAACATGAGCTTGGGCCTGTTTATGGTCATCAATGGCGTAATTTCGGCGCAACAAAAAAGGCGGATGGTACTTATAACCAAGATGGTTTTGACCAGATTAAATGGTTAATTAACGAAATTAAGACCAATCCAAACTCGCGCCGTTTAATTGTTTCTGGCTGGAACCCGAATGAAGCTGGTCAAGTTGCTTTACCGCCTTGCCATACGCTCTTCCAATTTTTCGTACAAGACAACAAATTGTCATGCCAGCTTTATCAACGTAGTGCCGATGTGTTCTTAGGCGTACCTTTTAACATTGCAAGTTATGCTCTACTCACCCATATGATTGCCCAAGTGTGCGGTTTAGGTGTAGGTGATTTTGTCTGGACTGGTGGTGATACGCATCTTTATGCCAACCATTTTGAACAAGCCAAACTTCAATTGACACGCGAGCCTTTACCACTGTGCCAATTGAAATTAAACCCAGAAATAACTGATTTGTTTGATTTCAAATTTGAAGATATTGAAATTGTAGGTTATGAATCACATCCTGCAATTAAAGCACCAGTTGCAGTATAACAAAGGCTTAAATTTCATTAGATTACGGTTTAGAGAATAAGATTATGGCATGGCAAAATGTAGAAGTTGTCCACGTTGTGGCAATGGACAAAAATCACTGTATTGGTAAAGGCAATGCGTTGCCATGGCATATTTCTGCCGACTTAAAACATTTTAAAGAAATCACACAAGGTGGCGTGGTTGTGATGGGCCGTAAAACACTTGAGTCTATGGGCCGTGCTCTACCAAACCGTGTGAACTGGGTAATTACCCGTGACATTAACTGGCAATTTGACGGTGTTAAAGTTGCATATTCAATTGAAGATGCTTTAAACGCAGCTTTAGAAGATGTAAAGAATACCGAAAAACAAGCTTTATTCATCATTGGTGGCGGCGAGATATTTAAGCAAACCTTATCGATTGCAGACCGCCTTGAACTCACTCATGTTGACTTAGATGTACAAGGTGATGCACATTATCCAACAATACCGAGTGAATTTCATAAAACTGCGAGTGAACAACAAGTTGATGAAAAATCAGGAACTTCATTCGAGTTTGCCACTTATAAAAAATAATTTTATGGATGCCTATGCACAATATCGGAACACGTGAATTTATTATTGCTCTACTTTTTGGGCTATTACATAGTTTATTCACGCTGTTTATTGTGTTCTCTAGCATTTGGGTATGCGTAGCGCTTTGGGTCCAACAACCTTTTGGCTGGTTAGGCAGCCGCATACTCATTGGCATCTGGATTGCTTTTGCACTCAGCATGGTTGGCTTATATGTTGAAGGTCATATTATTAGCCGCCGTACCGATATCCTAATTTATCTTTTAGCGTTTGCCTGCTCTCTTGTTTGGTATTTTTCCATTACTGCACGTCAAGATCGCGACTGGAACCCAGAAGTTGCCAATATGCTGAGCTATGAAAAGCACGGCGATGTAATCACTTTACACAATGTTCGTAACTTCAACTGGCATCCTGATGGAACTTATGATGTACGATGGGAAACCCGAACATTTGATCTTAAACAATTAAATGGCATAAACATCATTGCCTCTTACTGGATGGGACCACAAATTGCTCATACACTGGTAAGCTTCGAATTTAAGAATCAGCAACCTTTGGTCTTCTCAATCGAGATTCGCAAAGAAAAAACTGAAGAGTTTTCAGCCATTGGTGGCTTTTTTAGAAAATATGAACTTAGCTTAATTGCTTCTGATGAAAAAGATATTGTCTATACGCGCAGTAACATCCGTAAAGAGCAGGTTTATAATTTCCCAGTCAATATGCCACGTAGCGAGCAAAAAGCGCTATTTTTAGAATATCTTAAGAAATCGGATGAGCTACGTGCAGAACCGAAGTGGTACAACACCCTTACGAGTAACTGTACAACTTTAATTTTTGATATGGTTCAAGCGATTAACCCCTATGAACTTCCTAAAGATTATCGTCTAATCGCTTCGGGTTACTTACCTAATTATTTATATGACCTTAAAGCACTTAATCAAAATATCAGTTTAAAACAGTGGTATCAAATTGCGCATATCAACCCAAGAACTGAAAATTTTGAACAGCTTTCAGATCAGAGTAGTCAACACTTCTCTCAAATCGTTCGACAAGGTTTACCTAAAGCTAAATGAAATAAGTAATGCACTTTTCTTTACTTTTTTATACATGCTTTACTTTGTATTTTAAATACATAAACCCTATTGTAATAGGCTGGAAATAGAGGGAAAAACAATGCAACAGGCATTATTTGGCGGCGGCTGTTTTTGGTGCGTCGAAGCTGTATTTTTACAAATACGCGGTGTAGAAAAAGTAACGAGTGGTTATGCTGGTGGGCACACGACTAACCCTACTTACGAGCAAGTATGTCAAGGAGACACCCAGCACGCTGAGGTAATCTTAGTCGACTTTGATGAACAGCAAGTAACTTACTCCCAGTTACTCGACGTGTTCTTTGCGACTCACGATCCAACGACTTTAAATCGCCAAGGTAATGATATCGGCACGCAATACCGCTCTGTTATTTACTACTATAACGAAGAGCAAAAGCAGGCAGCAGAACACACGATTCAGACTCTAAAAAATGATGATCTTGATATTGTGACTGAGCTGTCTCCTATTCCGATATTCTATCCGGCAGAAGAATATCATCAGAATTACTATGCAAAGAATCCTTCACAAGGTTATTGCAACTTTGCGATTCCACCTAAGCTGCTCAAGCTATATAGTAAATTCCAGCATCTGATGAAAGATCAATAAATCAGAGCAATAAAAAAGCAACCAAACTGGTTGCTTTTTTATTGAGTAAACTAAATTTTAGTTTTCACTTACAAAGGCAATATCGCTCAGTCCGGCTTCACTGGCGCGAGACATTACCTGAGCAACAGTATCGTACTTCGACTCTTTATCAGCACGAAGTTGAACTGTTGGTTTAACATCGCCTTGACCTGCTTCTTGAAAACGTTTTTGAAGCTCATCTAGGCTAATTACTTGAGTATCCCAAGCCACTTCACCATTTGCATTGATACTAATCGTAATTGCTTTTGGTGGTGGATCAATAATTTCAGCAGTTGTTTTAGGAAGCGTTAATGGAATCGATGGGTTGGCAACTGTTGCTGTGACCAAAAAGATGATCATTAACACCAACATAATGTCGATTAGCGGAATGAGATTCATCTCATTCATGCCACTATCGTGGTCTTCACCCAATTGAAAAGCCATTAAGCTTGACCTCCAACGTAACTTTGCTGTGCAGTTTTAACATCAGACTTTACAGTTGAGTCTTGCTGCAACATCGTGTCAATTAACAAGCTATGCGCTTGGTCTTGTAAGTCGTGAGCAAGACCACGGTTTGCACGTACACAAATGTTATAAGCCAATACCGCTGGAATCGCAACTGCAAGACCAAGACCTGTCATAATAAGTGCTTCACCTACTGGTGTAGCCACTTGAGCCAAACCTGCTTGTCCGCTTTTACCTACGGCAACCAGCGCATGGAAAATACCCCAAACAGTACCAAACAAACCTACGAATGGTGCAATTGAAGCAATCGTTCCTAAAACAGAAATACCTTTATCAGCATTGGCCTTTTCAGCAGAAATCTGACGAAGTAATGCCTGCTCTGCAACCGCTTTACGCTGTTCAAAACTCAAAGGTTGTAACTTTGCTTTTAGCGAAGTGATAGCCTGAGAAAGTTGAGCATAAGCTTGTTGCTTTAGCTGGCGAGTCCCCATCAAACGTAAGATGAAAACTGTCCAGGTAGCAATCGACATTGCCAATAAGATGAAATACAGGGTTTTACTCACTGCATCTGCATGTTGCCAATAGATTGAAAAGTTCATATTGAACTCCTGATTAAGGTTAGCCGTTGGGACTCAAATTCATTTAAGGGGTTAAATCAAAGGGTTGCTCTGCTTTAATTGGATAAGCAACACCATTTTCCATATAAGGTTTAAATTTCGCACCGCGAACAGCACGGACTACTTTGTCATCTAGACTTGAAATACCACTACTTCTAGTCACTCGCACATTAATAATTTTGCCTTTTTCATCGGCTTCAATGAGTACCATGACAGAGCGTGCTTCGCCTTGTAAATCTTTTGAAGAAACTGTTAAACGTGGTGAGCGGCTCCACTGTACACCCGAACCACCAATTGAAACGCGTTTCGGTGATGGATCTGGGGCAGCTTGAGCTTTAGGCGCTTCTTGTACCACTGGTTTTGGTTTTTCAATAACTTTTTCAGTAACTGTTGTCGTTACCACTTTGGTTTCAACTTTAGGTTCTGTCTTTACTGTTTCTTTTGGTGTTTCAGCTTTTTTCACCTGTTGAATTTTTTCCACTTTTTTAGGTGGTGTCACAGGTTTTTCAACAACTTTAACTTCTTTTACCTCTTTTTTAGGTTCCGGCTTTTTAGGCGGTTCCTTTGGCTTAGGAGGTAGTGGTTTTGGTTGCTCTTGAATTTTTACGAAACGTACCTGTAAAGGCTTCTTCTCGATTGGCTTTAATTCAGCAGGCTTAATATGGCTGACCGCCCATAAGACCCCGATATGACCAATTGCAACCGCAATTAGTGCCGTGATGACTTTCTTTTTCATCGGATTGGGAGAGTTTAAGGCTGCGGAAGATTGACTCATAAGAATCTAATTACCTAATGGATGATGATTTCAGATTTCTATTTGTAGAAACGATTTCAAACATCGGATAGAACAATAAAGTGCCACAATAATAAATGAGAAGTGTTTTCATTTGCAACTATTTTTTGAGAAAAACATTTGCTCAATATCACTAATTTGTATCAGTTGAGTGTCTTTGCTTTTGTTTTCTCATAGTTACATGAACGCGTATCTCTTGTTCACAAAGTGTTTAATCTAACTTATATAGTTAGGCTAATTTCGCTATGAAGAGATCGAATCCTACCATAAACTCATTCAATATTGTTACGTTATATCGTTTCAATAGTTTTTTTGATATAAAAAAACACGCATGAAGCGTGCTTTTTTTAAATAAGCGTTATTTAAAAAACAACTGTCTTGTTACCATCAACAATAATACGGTCTTCTAAATGCCATTTTACTGCGCGAGCCAATACATTACGCTCAACATCTTCACCTAGCTCACGTAATTGCTCAACATTATAGTCATGGCTTACACGCTCAACGTCTTGCTCAATAATTGGACCTTGGTCTAAATCAGCAGTCACATAGTGAGCTGTCGCACCAATCAACTTCACACCTTTTTCATAAGCTTGTTTATATGGGTTGGCACCCACGAAAGCTGGCAAGAAAGAATGGTGGATATTGATGATTTTCATTTCCCATTTCGCAACAAAATCTTCGCTTAAAATCTGCATGTAGCGTGCAAGAACTAATAAGTCATTGCCCTGCATCATTTCATCAATTTGTGCATAAGCTTCAGCTTTATTGTCTTTCGTTACTTTAATTACAGTAAATGGAATACCGAAGTTCTCAACAGATTCACGTAAATCTTCGTGGTTAGAAATCACATGTGTAATTTCACAAGGTAACGACCCACGTGCATGACGCCACAATAACTCAAGTAAAGCATGGTCGACTTTAGAAACTAAAATACCAACCTTCTTAATTTCGTTTACGAAAGCAAGACGCCATTGCATGCCATAACGCTCAGCAACGTTAGCAGCAAATGTTTGAATTAGTGCATCTTTACGTGACTGTAAATGATCAAGTTCAAACTCAACACGCATGAAATAACGTCCACCCTGAGCTTCCGTCGCATATTGGTCAAGCGCGGTAATGTTTGCACCTTGGTGGTACAAAAAGCTCGATACAGCCTGTACGATCCCAGGCTTGTCTTCACAAGTAATCAGTAAACGGGCTGTATTGGCAGTGGTCATATTCATTTGGTTAATATCACTTAATTGAGTCAAATTTTTAATAAGCCGAGTATTCTAGCGCTCTAAATAGGCAAGCACAACTATTCATCTTTTAACGACGACAAGCTGGCGAATAGATCAGAAGGCCCCAGTGAATCAAGCAACTGCTCGTAAGTTGCTCGGCTTTCTCCCATAAGATAAGGACCTTCAAGGAAAACCATTTGACGTAATGCCTGCCAAACCCATTTTTCTTCTAAATGGTTATTGTCACTAATGTGACCAGACATATATAAAAAGTTTGTCCAGTTTGTTAATACAATCCATAAGTTAATAATGAGGGCTTCAATTTCAGATGGTGTCATTTTCATAAGGCCGGCATCGACAAAGGCTTGATAAATCTTTTGCCCTTGCTGCATGACCTGCCCCGCAAAACGCGGATAAATCTTTTTAAAGTCTTCGTTACTTTCAACTAAATGATAGACATCACGATGGATAAAACGGTAACTCCAGAGTTGACCACTTAATACTTGAAAATAGTTGATTTTATCATTGGTCGTTAGTGGTCTGTCTTCAGGTAAAGAAAGCATTTCCAAAGTCTCAACCTGATATTGGTACATTAATTCTTTAATAATTTCATGCTTATTCCGGAAATGGTAATACAAGTTTCCAGGACTAATACCTAACTCCGCCGCAATATGATTGGTTGTAACCGACCGTTCACCTCGCTCGTTAAAAAGCTGCAAACTGATTTGTAAAATCCGGTCTTTTGTCTTCAGAGCTTTAGGTAGAGACATTTTAATAACCTTTAATAATTCACATGGTTAAGACTTAAACACATAAACCGACTTGACTATTTAGAGTATTTACTCTAAAAAATAAGTATATCAGTATATTTGGTAAGTACCGATGAACAGTCAAACAAAAACAAATCCAGAGACTCAGCTTCCTTATGATGTTAAGCATTTACATGACTTGCTTGAACAACAAAAGCTCGCTTATTTACGTCATCCGGTACCCACTGCTAAAGAGCGTATTGATCGTTTAGCTCGTCTTAAAAGAGTCTTGGTAAAATATCAAGATCAGATTGCCGAAGCAATTAACCTTGATTATGGCAATCGTGCAGTTATGGAAACAAAAATTGGTGAACTACTCACGAGTTTGGAACAAATCAAGTATTACAGTAAACATCTGACTGCATGGATGAAACCATCAAAACGCCACATCAGTGTATTACATCAGCCAGCAAAAGGTTGGGTACAATATCAGCCTATGGGTGTCATTGGTATTATTACACCATGGAATTACCCATTATTACTTTCAGTTGGACCTCTGATCTGTGCACTAGCTGCAGGCAACCATGCCATGATCAAAATTTCTAGCGCCTCGCCAAATTTTGGACGTGTCCTTGAAAGTGCATTGGCAGAAGCATTCCCACAAGAATTAGTTGCTGTGGTAAATGGTGGTGGCGTTATTTCAGATGCGTTTAGTCATTTGCCTTTTGACAAAATGATTTTCACAGGCTCAACTTCTGTTGGTAAAACAGTGATGGCAGCCGCAGCTCAAAACCTTGTTCCAGTAATTCTTGAGTTAGGCGGAAAGTCTCCTGCCCTTGTGCATGCATCTATGGATATGAAAGATGTGGCTCAACGTATTGCTGTAGGTAAATTGTGGAATGCAGGACAAACTTGTGTTGCACCTGATCATATTTTCTTACCACGCGGCAAAACTGCCGAGTTCATCGAAAACTTTAAATTGATTGTAGCTGGAATGTATCCTCATTTCCGAAACAACCAAGACTACACTTCTATTATTAATGATAAACAGTACAACCGCATTCAGGGTTATCTCGAAAATGCCCGTGATCAAGGCGCACGTATTGTTGAAATTAATCCGCAAAATGAAATTTTAGATGATGTCCGTAAAATTGCACCGACTTTAGTCACTGGCGTGACGACCGCAATGGATATTATGCAAAATGAAATCTTCGGGCCTATTTTACCGATTTTAGAATATGACCAAATAGAAGAAGTCATCGAATTCATTAATAGTCGTCCACGTCCTTTAGCGATGTATTATTTTGACTATGATCAAGCGCGTGCTGACTATATTGCACAGCACACCCATTCAGGGCATTTCGGAATTAACATGGTGATTACCCATGTTGCACAAGATGATTTACCGTTTGGCGGAATTGGCGCATCAGGTATGGGTAAATATCACGGACCAGAGGGCTTTTTTAGCCTTTCTCATGAGCGTTCGGTGATGTCAAATCCAAAACTTTATAGCCTTAAATACATTCTTCCACCGTTCAATAAGCCGATTCATCGATTCATTTCGAAAACCTTGTTGCGCTAACTGATCAAGGCATGATCTGTTATACTAAATCATGCCTCGTTTTTACCAATTTCGCTTGTCTTTTAATCGTATTTTTGGTATAAAACGCCCCTTGAATGAATTCATCCGTTTACATTTAGTATGACTGGCCACAGATTTGCTGTTGGCTGAATCAATGGAGTTACACCATGTCTAAGGTTTGCCAAGTTACCGGCAAGCGTCCAGTCGTTGGTAACAACGTCTCACACGCCAACAACAAAACCAAGCGCCGGTTCGAGCCGAACCTGCACCACCACCGTTTCTGGTTAGAAAGCGAAAAACGTTTTGTACGTCTTCGTTTAACCACTAAAGGTATGCGTATTATTGACAAATTGGGTATCGAAAAGGTTGTTGCAGACCTTCGTGCTCAAGGTCAAAAGATCTAAGGAGTCTGAGCAATGCGTGATAAGATTCGCCTCGTTTCTTCAGCTGGTACAGGTTACTTCTATACCACGACTAAAAACAAACGTACTATGCCGGAAAAAATGGAAATCAAAAAATTTGATCCAAAAATCCGTCAACACGTGATTTTCAAAGAAGCTAAAATCAAATAATTTTAGCCTCGAAAAAAACGACTTCTTTATGAAGTCGTTTTTTTTTGCATTTTTTTTATACCTACCTTTTTGTTAAACTTTCTCTAAATTCCGCCTTGGCATTTTTTATGCTTGTTTTTAGCCTGACTCACGTAAAAGGAGTTTTTAGTGCCGCATGACGTAGATTTAATTATTTTACTTGCTGTTGGTTTCGGCGTTGCCCTCATTTTTGGCTACATTGCAGCCCGATTACGACTCCCCCCTCTTATCGGCTATTTAATTGCCGGAATTATTATTAGCCCAAATACACCCGGTATAGAAGCAGATATCCACCTTGCCAACCAGCTTGCAGAACTCGGGGTCATGTTCCTGATGTTTGGTGTAGGGATGCACTTTTCATTAAAAGACTTATTACTGGTTCGTCGTATTGCCTTGCCTGGCGCAATTTTACAAATCGCTGTTGCAACCTTACTTGGTATTGGCGTTTCAATGCTATGGGGATGGAGTTTCGGGTCTGCACTTGTTTTTGGCTTAAGTCTATCGTGTGCGAGTACAGTTGTATTATTAAAAGCATTAGGAGACCGAGGTCTTTTAGACTCAGTTAACGGCAAAATTGCTGTGGGTTGGTTGTTAGTCGAAGATTTAGTGATGGTGCTAGTTTTAGTGCTTCTTCCGGCTACAGCTGTTTTACTCGGTGGAAAAGCGCCAGCAGGTGCAGACGGTAATATCTGGTTAACCCTTGGGATAACCTTATTAAAGGTGATTGGCTTTATTGCCTTTATGCTCATTGTAGGCAAGCGCGTTGTACCTATTATTATGCAATTTGTTGCTCGTTTAGGGTCACGAGAGCTATTTACGCTGACTGTCGTCGCTGCTGCTGTTTCGATTGCTTACGGTTCTTATGCCATCTTTGGGGTTTCAATGGCTTTAGGGGCATTCTTTGCAGGTATGGTCGTTAAAGAATCAGACTTTAGCCATCGTGCAGAGGAAGAGACTCTTCCACTACGTGAAATTTTCTCGATTTTATTTTTCGTTTCTGTGGGTATGCTGTTTGATCCACATATTCTTGTTGAGAGTCCGCTCCATATTTTAGCTGTTATCGCGATTATTATGGTGGGTAAGACACTTGCTGCAATGGCATTGGTTTTATTCTTCCGCTACCCAATCAATACAGCTTTAACAGTCGGGGCAAGCCTTGCACAGATTGGTGAATTTTCATTTATTTTAGCGACCCTTGGTGTTTCTTTAGGCCTATTAAGCTTAGAAGCTCAAAATCTGATTCTAGCGGGCGCTTTATTTTCAATTACGCTTAACTCTTTCATCTTCTCAGCGATTGAACCGGTACAACGCTGGATTCGTGAACGCTCTCACTTAGCTCGACTGCTTGAACGTAGTGGTGACCCATTGGCAATGTTACCCGATGAGGTTGATCAAGCTTACTTACGTGATCAGGTCGTAATTGTGGGATATGGCGGTGTAGGACGACGCATCACTGAAAATTTAATTAATGAGAATATTAAGGTCGTTATTGCAGAAGAGAATCGTGAAATCGTAGAAAAACTACGTAACGCAAATATTGCTGCTGTGAGTGGTGTTGCTACTGAACCGAGTGTTTTAATTCAAGCACATATCATGCATGCACGACTCTTGGTAATCTCACCTATGGATATTTTAGATATTCACCGTATCGTGACAATTGCCAAGCAATTAAATCCTCAGATTCAGGTGTTAATTTGCGCAGAAAGCAAAGAAGAAGCAGCGGTTATCCGTGATGAAAATATTGGCGAAGTGTTCTATGCAAAAGAAGAAATGGCAAAGAATATGAGTCACCACATCTTAAATCAGATCGAGCTTGCTCATCAGTCAACAATTCATTAACCCATATAAAAAGCGTACTCAAGAGTACGCTTTTTTTAACTCAAGAATTTAGGCTGTTCGTCTAATACCTCAGCCTGCCACTCGTTTACCTGCTTTTCCAGCAGTCCAAACAATGCAGCCTGAATCATATGCTGAGCAACAACTGGAGTCTGCTCACCCAAGATTGCTTTGACTTCATCGCTAAATTGAATTTTAACCAAGGGTTCATTCTCAGAACCTGCATTACGCAAGGCGAGTTCACCACCTTCGAGTTGAACTAATTCCAACACTGCTTCTTGATTTCCAAATAACTCTTTCAATTGCTGTATAGACATATACTTCCTCCATGTTTCAACATGGTGGCAAAGCACCCTTGCACTTTGCATCTCTTGTCTTATTTATATAGGCACACCTAGTCTAAATTTCAAGCATCTAGGCAGTTTAATTTTAGAACTCGACCATTTCGTTACGAAAACCATCAATTAAATGACTTAATTCTCGGTGCCATTCACGCAAGATTTTAACATCTGGCAACCAAGACTGAGGCCCTTGTGTCACTTTAATAATAAGGTTAGAAGAAGTTTCTTCTTCAGGAGTCGGTTCTTTTGGTTCTGGGGCGTATTGGCACATACGATAAGCTCGTTTTAACTCTGCAACAAAACCATCTTTTGCCAATTGCTGCAAAACGGACACTTCAGGGGAAACCTGTCCTTTTGCCGCCATATGTTCCTCAATAGATTTTAAGGTGGGTTGCAAATCATTTAAACGGTAATAACGTACCAATTCTTGTAAGAACGCTAACATTGCGCCATGTAAATGAAATACAGCTGCTTCACGGTAAGCTTGTACCTGCTGCACATGATCAGTCTGCTCTGCCTGTTGACACGCTAGACGTGCAAAATAGAGCTTCTGATTGGTACGATCGGCATGATAACGAGCAACACGTGACATAACTAAACTTTCCTGTTCTAAAATCGCCATTGCAATAGCTATTCTTAGCTTAACGACTCCATTGATAAAATCAACGTTATTTATGGTAAATCCAGCTCAACTTGATAAATTTTACGTTTAGCTAAAATTTTCACTGGCTGTTTTATAGGACGAACATTACTTAAGACCCAAGCAAAATAGCCTTCACTCCAAGCAGATGCACAGGCTAAATTGACCTCGTCATTTCGCCAAGCATGAATAGAGTCGACATCAACTAAAGCGACAGCAACCCCCTCCTCTTCATCAGTATCTTTAACCAGAAGGTTCTGGTTTTCGACAATTAATAGATCTTTCACTGGTAACTACGTAGGCACCCATGAACGCACTTCAAGTGTTTTTATACCTTCAGCAATACGAGTACCATTCGGCGTTACAATCGAGAGAGCTAAAAATTGTCTTTTCATCAGGAAAACTTATTCTTCGGCTGCTTTAACTCGAATTCCATAGCCTTTAACTTTAAGCGTATTTAAGCCTTTAATTGCCTTAATCGCTTCACGGGGATTAGGCATTTCAACAAAACCAAAGCCCTTCGATTTACCTGTATCTTTATCAGTCACCAGAACACATGTATCAACTTTACCATATGCCTTGAATAACTCTAAAACTTCAGCTTCACTTACAGCACGATCTAAATTACGAACTAATATCTTCATTTTCTAACCTTAATTGGCAATAAAAGGGAGGGCCAATATACATTTAAGTAATCACAGCGTCTTATACATTAGTTTAGTCCAGATCGATACCAAAACCTAAATTTACTGCAGGAGATCTGTTCCATTGTTTTTTAGTAAATTGCTGAGGTACTTGCCTATGAATTTTTGCTTGAACCAAATGTGCAGGCAGATCATTTAAGAAATAACTCTCAATTTTACGACCTTGCTCATCATAAGTGTCTTGCGACCACGTATTAAGATTTTGCTTCGTCAAGATTAATTCATTTTCAGCACGCGTTAAGGCGACATACAGCACACGGCGCTCTTCCTCAACATCATCAAAATCACCCTGTGCTCTTGCATAAGGATATTGATTTGGCGATACGTGAGGTACATAACAAACTTTCTGTTCGGCACCCTTAGCTGAATGAATCGTAATTAAAGTTACTAAATCTTGATCAGCAGCTTTTTCAATTTCAGAAACTGAAATCGGCTCAAGTACATATTCCTCAAGGAATTCACCTAACGACGCATGCTTTCGTGCAAGTTGCTTAACCAAATCAAAGTCTTTTAAACGACGCGACCAATCTTTAGTTTTATAATTTTGCTCTAGCTGTTCACCTAAAGCATCGAGAGCCAAGCCAATACTTGCCTCGACATGCTGCTGTAATACATCTAGCTGTTTTAAAATTAAAATCGCTTGTAGAGGTACCTTGCCATGACGTTCAAGTCGCTGACAGCGCTCCTCGACATCAACAATTCCCATCAGCTCTTGGGCTAACTTACTCGCTCCAACATCACCGATCCCATCCCACAAGGTTAAAAACCGCATCCAAGCCAAATCATCGTGAGGGTTACTCACAATACGTAACAGGCTCAGTACATCTTTTACATGAGCCGACTCAAGAAGCTTTACCCCACCAATAAAACGATAGGGTATTTCAGCCGCAATAAAAGCCCCTTCTAGATATCGGGCACTATAGCCAGAACGGACTAAGACCATGTGGTCATGCCAGTTTGCACCTTGCTGATGCCGCGTTATTAAATCTTGTGCAATCCAGTTTGCTTCTTCAAACTCATTACCAAACAAATGTAGCTGTGGCTTTTGCCCTTGGCCACGATGCGCTTGTAGCTGTTTTTGATAATCGATTGGGCTATGTGCCAACAGCCAGTTCGATAAATCTAAGATTTCTTGGGTCGAGCGATAATTTAAAGCCAGTGTAAGTACTTCTGCATCAGGTATTCGTTCTTTAAAAGAATGAATATTTTCAAAGTCTGCACCACGAAAGCCATAAATGGACTGAGCGTCATCACCCACGCAAAACAACTTCACTTTACCAATTAAGGGCTGCAACAAAGCCCATTGTAAAGGGTTTGTATCTTGCATTTCATCAACTAGCAATGCCTGACAAAAACCTGCAACCCAATTGGTCAACGCTTCTGAGTTTTGTAAATGAACAGCCACAATCGACAAGATATCGTCGTAATCTAAAAAATTACGCTCTCTTTTGCGTTGCTCATAAGTTTTCATCAACTCAGCAATTTGAGTTTTATGCTCATATGCATCTGGAAGCTGTTTGATTAATGCTTCAGAAAGCTTTGTTTGAGTATTTCTTGCATAGGAATATAGATCACACAGCTCTGCCGCTTTAGGTAAAACATTATCTTTGTCTTTACCTCTTAATAAACGGAACATCAGCAACTGATCATCACGATCAATAATACTAAATTGATTTAAGCCAAAAGCTTGTGGATTACGGCGCAGTAAATACATACAAAAAGTATGAAAAGTTGAAGCTCTTAGACCCTTTGCCTGTGCTCCTACATGCTGCTCTACTCTTGCAACAATTTCACTCGCAGCACGTCGAGTAAACGTTAAAATCTGAATTTGGTTTGCTGGTAAGCCTTGATCAATTAAATAGGCAGCACGGGCAACAATCGTCTTAGTCTTGCCACAGCCAGCACCTGCTAAAACTAAACAGTTCTGCGCAGACGTCGTGGCTGCTTTTTTTTGCTGAGCATTTAGTTCATTAATTAATTTTGCAAGACTCATAACACATATCGCTAAAACACCAAGACATAGTTTAACAGACCCAACCCCAGATGCGTCTGCCCGTCCTAAAAACAAAAAGAGCACCTAAAGTGCTCTTTGATTCAACAATATTATTTAAGATACTGTTTTTGAACTAGATGGCAGATGCTTAATCGCAGAAGCCAAACCTAGAAAATTAATTCCTTGGAATAAGATATCTATGGCAAGGAACATGCCTAATACCCAAAAAGGTGAATCTTTAGAAACCAAGATCAAAATACCTGTAGCGAGTGTTAATAATCCTGAAAATAAGGTCCAACCCCACCCAGTAATTGGTTTAAGTAAAATCGCGTTTACTGTACGTATAGCTCCGGCAATAATCAGTGCTATTGATAATAAACTCGTCAAAACTACCGCTGTTGTTACGGGAGTAGAGAAAGCATAGTAGCCCGCCATTAGATAAAGCACGCCAAAGAGTGCCCATAACCAGCGGCTTGCACCTTTAAATACACTAATGGCCGCGACAAGATGTAAAACACCTCCGACCATCATGAGTATTCCAAATAAAAAAACCACAGAAAAGGTCGCAAATGGTAATGAACTAAACAAAATCAGACCGAAGCCAATAAGCACAAAGCCTAATATCAAATACCACTTACGATCAGCATGTAACTGATTACGCACCAAATCATTACCGACAGTTTTCATCATGGCCACTCTTATTATCAGGTATTAGAATTTCATCTACCTAATAATAGTGATCCACTTCACATTTTTTGTCTGTATAAGATCTGCATCGTTTCTTATCAATTGATGTGGATAAAGCAGTATTTATCCACAGTTTTATTTCACCCAGCCAATTTCTTGAGCTGTAGGTAAACCTATGATTGTTTCATGTAAACCATTCGGCATTTTACTGCTCTGCTCAGATAACGGTGTTCGACCACCCATGATTTCAGCGTCAGTTTGCGGATATAAAGGCACTTTTTCAGGGTGCGCGTAACCTAAAGGGTAAAGCGGTTGACCAGTTTTTAAATCATATTTGTCTTGTGCCCCAAAGCCATGTAATAGCTCATGAACAATCACGACCTGATTTTGGGAAGCTTGTGTGTTGGTCGCAAATAAATTCACACTACCAATACGACCTTTTTCCAAAGCTGTCGAATGGATCAAAACTTTTTGATAATTGGGATCATAATAATTTAAATAAAGTTTAAGTGATGCCCCATTGTCTTCAGATTGTTGATGTCGCCATGCATAAAAACGGAACTTTAAACTCCACCACATCACATGAAAGATATTGGCATTTTGAGGAACCTCAGGAGGTCGTTGCTGTAATGGCTGACCTAAACGAATTACAAAGTTTCCCGATTGACCATGATAATGCTGCGACCATTCTCCTAAATAATTTCTTATTCTCTCAAAATCAGTGTATTGCAATTGATGAATATAGCTCTGCGTTGTCTGCAAACCATCTGCATTAATAGGATGTAAAACGACAACAATAGGTTGATTCCAGTCTTGGTTTTGATCTCGCCATGCCTGAACAGCAACAATCAATAAAATAATTAACAAACATAAAACTCGAATGTTTTTCCACATTCTTTTTCCCCATACATTTAAAGTTTTCTTTTATTGTTTTAGATATAAAAAATGCTAGCTGAGCTAGCATTTTTTATTGTGGACTTAATTAGCCCTCAACCCATTTACCATTTTGATAAATCAGGCTCCATTTGGTTTGTTTACCCTCTGGAGTTTCCGAGCCTACATATTGTGATTGATTCTTACGACTGAATTTCACAACTGTCGGATTACCTTCAGGATCTACATCTGGCGCTTGTAAAATAAATTGATATTTAGGATCAAGCTGAGCGGCAACACTACGCAATTCCGCAACTTTTGGCGCACGTGTTTCACGAATTTTCGGGAATTTACTTGCAGCCAAGAATAAACCAGCAGCACCATCACGCAACACGAAATAGTCATCATGCTTTGTTGAGCGCAAATGTTCCATCTTGATCGGTTCTACACGTGGAGGAGCAGGCTGACCGCTCTTCAAGACCTTACGAGTATTGTCACAGCTTGTACAAGCGAAATATGGACCAAAACGGCCAGTCTTAAGCTGCATTTCCCCATCACATTTATCACACGGAATGGTTGGGCCATCGTAGCCTTTAATCTTGAACTCGCCTTCTTCAAGCTCAAAACCATCACAGTCAGGGTTGTTACCACATACATGTAGTTTACGACCACCATCAATTACATAGCTGTCCATGGCTGTACCACATTTTGCACAACGATGTTTTGACATCAAGTCTGCGGTTTCAGCGCCATCATCATCAGACAGGGCAGCTAAAGACTCAACAGGTGTTAAGTTCAAAGTACCTTTACAACGCTCTTTAGGTGGTAAGTTATACCCAGAACAACCTAAGAATACGCCTGTTGTCCCTGTACGAATCTGCATTGGACGTGAACATTCAGGACAATGTACCGCAGGCACTTCAACCGGTTGGTTACGGCGCATGCCGTGCTCGCCCTGAGCATTGGTCAGACGTTTTTTGAAGTCACCATAGAAAGTATCAAGTAACTCTTTCCAGTTACGCTCACCTGTTGCAACTTTATCGAGCTGCCCTTCAAGGTCTGCTGTAAAGGCATAGTTCATCAAGTTATTGAAACTTTCATCAAGTCGATCCGTGACAATTTCACCCATTTTTTCGGCGAAAAGACGACGGTTTTCTAACTTAACGTAGCCACGTTCTTGAATCGTAGAAATAATCGCTGCATAAGTCGAAGGACGACCAATACTACGTTTTTCGAGTTCTTTAACCAAAGAAGCTTCAGTAAAACGTGCAGGTGGTTTAGTAAAGTGCTGACTTGGGTCTAACTTCTCTAATTTTAAAATTTCACCTACTTTAATTGCAGGCAAAATAATATCGTCATCCGACTTGTTAGCACCACGCACTCGTGTAAAACCATCAAATACAAGCGTACGGCCTTTTGCTTTTAATTCAACATTTGCAGCTTCAACAGTTAAAGTTGAAGATAAATATTCTGCTGGAGTCATTTGACATGCAACAAACTGACGCCAGATCAAATCATATAAACGCTGAGCATCACGCTCTACACCCGCAAGTTGATCACCTGTAAGTGCAACATTTGAAGGACGAATCGCTTCATGGGCTTCTTGAGCACCTGCTTTGTTCCCATAGCGGTTTGGCTTTGCCGGTAAATATTTCTCACCAAATTGGCTTTCAATATGAGCACGTACCATGCTTACTGCATCATCACTCAAGAACGTTGAGTCAGTACGCATATAGGTAATAAAACCTGCTTCATATAGACGCTGTGCCAGCATCATGGTTTTCTTTACAGAAAAACCTAAACGTGTACTTGCAGCTTGTTGCAGCGTTGAAGTGATATACGGTGCGCTTGGATTTACCTTAGTCGGTTTATCTTCACGCTGTGCAACTTTATATTCAGCACCCTTTAAAACATCCAATAAAGCATCAGTTTCAGCTTTATTTTTCAGTTTAAGGGTTTTACCAGCTTGCTTAACTGCTTCAAGACGAATGTCATCTTTCTTGGCTTGCGTGTCTGCAAAAACTTGCCAGTATTCTTCCGGAATAAAAGCACGAATTTCTCTTTCACGCTCTACAACCAGTTTTACCGCTACAGACTGTACACGACCTGCCGATAAACCACGGGCAATCTTTTCCCAAAGTAATGGTGAAACCATAAAGCCAACAACACGGTCTAAGAAACGGCGTGCTTGCTGAGCATTAACTCGGTTTAAATCTAGGCGAGTAGGTTGTTTAAATGCTTCTTGAATGGCATTTTTAGTAATTTCGTTAAATACCACGCGATGATAACGACTGTCATCACCACCAATAACTTCTCTTAGGTGCCAAGCAATGGCTTCCCCTTCTCTATCCAAGTCCGTTGCGAGATAGATTGCATCGGCATCTTTGGCGAGTTTTTTTAGTTCAGCAACAACATTTTCCTTACCTGGCAGAACTTCGTAATGAGCTTCCCAACCATGTTCAGGATCAACCCCCATACGATTAACTAAAGCCTGACTGGCTTTTTGTTCTTTTTCTGCTTCAGTGAGTTTCGTCCGGGCAGCCGGCTTTTTCTCAGTTGATTTACTGCCACCTGTTGGCAAATCACGCACGTGACCTACAGAAGACTTTACAATGTATTGCGAACCCAGATATTTATTGATGGTTTTCGCTTTGGCAGGCGACTCCACAATCACTAAGGCACGTTTATGTGCAGCAGGTGCAGTAGATGCTGTGCTTTGAGATGCAGAGCGCGAGGTATTCGCCATATAAAATGTTATTCCTATACCAATAAATTTAAAAATCAGGCTTTAGCCAAGTTCAACAGATAAGCCTTCATCTCATCTAATTGTGTTGCTCTCAGGTCTGATTCCTCATCCCAATAAAGCCCTACACAGTTTGCCTGCATATCAATAGCATAAATCCCTTTTAATGCAATGGGAGAATCATTAAATTTCTCATCACCCTGAACCACTTTTAATTTGCCGTCTATAACGCGAGCACGCATTAAAGATAAACGGGCATCGGGAATCAATACACTATAATAAGCAACCATGCTGGCACGCTTTTCAGTCGCCATTGGGATATGCGTCCATTCGGGTGCAACGATTACACGTGGGTGTAAACCCATTTTACGAGCTTTATCACGCATAATACCAAGTGCCTTTTCACGTGGGCTCACTCTTAAACCAAAAATGGAGCCTAGTACGAAAAGAACAATGATAACGGTAACCCAAATTCCCATATTGTCCATAGCAAAACCTATTAATCTCTTTTATTAGAGTTGCATAAGCTGACCAGAAAACGCAAGTTTCATCATAAAAATAATGCCCGATACAGGGGCACGCTTCAAAATAATCAGACTTCACAGTGCAAATTGCGATGAGCTGACACAAATATCATTAAGGATTCGGATGGCGATTAACAAGTGTCAGCTTCCCAAATTGGTCAATATGAGCATCCCCCCACTGTTTTAAAGCAAACAGAATTTTTTCAAGACTTTGCCCCAAATCAGTCAGGCAGTATTCTACTTTAGGTGGTACCTGAGGATAGACTTCCCGATGAATAATTCCATCTTGTTCCAATTCACGTAGCTGATTTGTCAGCATTCTTTGGGTAATACTCGGAACACGCTTTCGAATTTCGTTAAACCTCAAGGTGCCTTCATTAAATAAATGCCAAAGAATGACGCATTTCCATTTCCCATCAATCAAGCTAATCGCTGCCTCCACTGAACAACCCGGAGAGCAATCAAAACTTGAGTGTCTTGCTTTTGCCATTTTACAGTATCCTTTTTGACACTATGAGCGTTATTTGTCTGTAGTCACCTATTTTAAGCTTACGTTATGATCAAACTCTCAACAAGAGGAATGATAATTATGAAAGCTGTGGCATATCAAAAAGCTGGTCCCATTACATCGCCAGAAGCACTCGTTGATATTGAACTCGATGCACCTATTGCTGAAGGACACGATTTACTTGTTCGTGTACAAGCTGTCTCAGTAAATCCGGTAGATACTAAAATTCGAAAGAATGTAAACCCTGAGAATAATCAGTGGAAAACGCTTGGCTGGGACGCAGTAGGTATCGTTGAAGCGATTGGAGATAAAGTTACTCAATTTAAGATTGGCGATATCGTTTGGTATGCAGGAGCTCTTAATCGTCAAGGTAGTAATCGCGAATTACAACTCGTTGATGAACGCATCGTTGGCCATAAACCAAAAACTTTAGAAGCAACCGAGGCTGCAGCTCTTCCTTTAACTGCAATCACGGCTTGGGAGATGTTATTTGATCGTCTACAAGTTCCAAAGAAAGCGCCAGAAAACACAACAATATTAGTGATTGGTGGAGCTGGCGGTGTAGGTTCAATCACTATTCAACTTCTTAAACAGCTGACTAACCTAACAATTATTGCAACAGCTTCACGAGCAGAAACTCAAGACTGGGTTAAGCAACTTGGAGCAGATTATGTGTTAGATCATCGTCAACCTTTAGCAGCCCAAATCAAGCAATTAGGTTTAACTGCACCTTTATATGTGTTCTCAACTACTCAAACAGATCAGCATTTAGCAGATATTGTAGAGTTGATTGCACCGCAAGGCCGTTTTGGACTCATTGATGATCCTGAACAGTTAGATATCAAACCGTTTAAAACCAAGTCTGTATCAGTGCATTGGGAATTTATGTTTACACGTTCAATGTTCCAGACCGAAGATATGGCAAAACAAAGTGAACTATTAAATGAAGTCAGCAAGCTGGTTGATGAAGGAAAAATCAAAACAACTGTGACTGAAGTTATAAGTCCAATTAATGCTGAAAATTTAAAACGAGTTCATCAGCAAATTGAAAGTGGGACAACAAAAGGAAAGATCGTCTTACAAGGTTTTTAAACAAAATTGAAAATATTCCCAAATAAAAAGGCAAGTATCGAACTTGCCTTTTTATTAATAGTGGGGAGGTTTATTCGTTAATGGATCAAAAGGTGCAATGCCTTCTGATAAATCCGACGATTCCACACGTTGATAAAGAAATTGCATTTGTTTTTTCAAATCAGCTATTTCTTGAGTTTGAATAGCGAGTTGTTGATTTAATTGTTCAACTAAATCATCCAAAAATGTAATTCGCACTTGCAAATCTTCAATGGGTGCGGAAAATGACGCTTGATCATCATGATATGGTGGTTTAGTCATTTAAATCCTCATTTGAGATTCTGGAAAACATTATGGCCTATATTACCCTAAGGGATGTCCAACTTGCTTTTGGCGGACCTGCCCTGCTCGATGGCGCGAACTTTAATCTAGAACGTGGCGAACGAGTCTGTTTAATTGGTCGTAATGGTGAGGGTAAGTCTACTTTACTTAAACTGATCGAGGGAAGCCTATTACCGGATTCTGGTGAAGTTTCTATTCAAAATGGCTTAACTGTTTCAATGTTAGCCCAAGATGTTCCAATGGACTCTGGCAAAGTAGCTGACATTGTGGCAGATGGTGCAGGAGAAGCTTCTGAAGTACTCAGAGCTTATCATGAAGCGACCGATGCTTGTATGCTGGGAGATATGGAAGCCTGTGATCGCATGGGTAACCTTCAGCATAAGCTAGACCAACTAGATGGTTGGGCATTAGAAAATAAGGTAAATGCTCTTTTAAGTAAAATGGGGCTTGATCCAAATGCAGACTTGGCAGACCTGTCAGGTGGACGTAAACGCCGTGTCTTACTCGCACGTGCTCTTTTAACACAACCAGACGTATTACTTCTAGACGAACCTACGAACCATTTAGATGTTGAAAGTATTGAATGGTTAGAAAAATTCCTACTCGATCAAAATAATTTAACGCTTCTATTTATTTCGCATGACCGTTCTTTTGTAGATAGCATTGCGACTCGAATTGTTGAACTTGATCGCGGCATTTTACGCGGCTACGAAGGCAACTATTCACGCTATTTAGAGCTTAAAGCTCAGCAAATGGAAGCAGAAGAGAAACAAAATGCTTTATTTGATAAAAAATTAGCTGAAGAAGAGGCTTGGATTCGCCAAGGGATTAAAGCTCGTCGTACGCGTAACGAAGGCCGTGTGCGCGCCTTAAAAGCTTTACGTGAAGAATCGAAAGCTCGCCGTTCACAACAGGGCAAAGTGAGCATGGCGACTCAAGAAGCAAATCGCTCTGGTAAATTAGTATTTGATATTGAACACCTAAGTGTATCTTATGATGATAAACCGCTTATCAAAGACTTCTCTACGCTAGTCATGCGTGGCGACCGTATTGGCCTAGTCGGCGATAACGGTGTTGGTAAAACAACGTTAATTAAAGCCATTTTAGGTGAAATTGAGCACGGTGGTTCTGTTAAGACAGGTACACAGTTAGAAGTTGCTTATTTTGATCAATTACGTAATGCCTTAGACCTTGAAAAGACAGTGATGGCAAACGTTTCAGAAGGTTCTGACTTTGTTGATGTAAATGGTAACCGTCGTCATATCTATAGCTATTTACAAGATTTCTTGTTCTCACCTGAACGTGCACGTACACCAGTAAAAGCCCTTTCTGGCGGTGAGCGTAACCGTATTTTGCTTGCTAAATTATTGCTTAAACCATCGAACCTAATTGTGATGGACGAACCAACCAATGACTTGGATATGGTGACTCTTGAGCTTCTTGAAGAGATGCTTTCTGAATATAAGGGAACCTTGTTACTCATTTCGCATGACCGTGCATTTATGGACAACGTCGTAACATCGACTTGGGTCTTTGATGGTAAAGGCAATATTGCAGAGTATATTGGTGGCTACCAAGACTATTTACAGCAACGACCAGATGATAAAGTCGTAGACCAAAAGTCTGATGTTAAAAAAGCTCAGGCAAAAGCCGAAGCTGAAAAAGCCGCTGCACAAAGTAACGTTAAAAAGGTCAAACTGAGTTATAAAGACCAACGTGAACTTGAGCAACTTCCTGCCGAAATCGAGAAATTGGAAGTTGAACAAGCAGAACTTTCTGACAAGTTGGCAGATGGTTCATGGTTTGTCAGTAATGCCGATGAAGCAACTAAAGCAAGTCAGCGTCTCGCAGAAATTGAAGAGGTATTACTTGAAAAATTAGAACGTTGGGATGAACTTGAACAAATGAGTAAAGGAAATTAATTTGTGTTCTTTCCTACAATTTAAATAACAAAAAAGCCTCCTTAAATTAAGGGGGCTTTTTATAGAATATCTATAAATTTGAAAGCTAAAAATCTATGAAAAATACATGATGAGTGATTAAATGTAGCCAGCCTTAATAGTTTAAAATATAGCTCTAATTGAATATAAGACTTATAAAAATAATTATGTTATATCTACCAATATAATAATATTCGAGTATTTTTCATGCTAGATCTTTCTCAAATTTTAGCATTCGGATTAATCTGTTTGGCGATGGTACTCACCCCTGGCCCAAACATGATTTACCTTATTTCTCGTTCAATTTGCCAAGGAAAAACGGCAGGATTTATTTCACTCGCTGGTGTTGGCGTTGGCTTCGTATTTTATATGCTTTGTGCTTCTTTCGGGATTACAGCACTTATTGTTGCAGTTCCTTATGCTTATGACACCATCCGTATTGCAGGGGCAATTTATTTACTCTGGCTAGCATGGAAAGCACTACGACCTAATGCATCCCCTATTTTTGATGTAAAACAATTATCAGTAGACTCTCCAGCTAAACTATTTTTAATGGGTTTCGCTACAAATCTACTTAATCCTAAAATTGCGATTATGTATTTATCGTTATTGCCACAGTTTATTCACCCACAACAAGGCAGTATTTTATGGCAATCCATTCAGCTCGGTACTATTCAAATTTTTGTTAGCGTCTCGGTAAATGCGCTGATTGTACTTTCCGCGGGTAGCATTGCCCTTTTTCTTCAACAAAAGCCTCTTTGGGCAAATATACAACGCTGGCTTATGGGAACGGTGTTAGCTGGTCTTGCTGTTCGCATTCTTTTAGAAAATCGTCGATAACCGCGTTTTACTTCCTCATCTTAACCGCTCAATTCAACAGTGTATTACGACGATAAATTCAGTTCGTGATACACTTTTGCCAGTTTTAATTTTGAATTCTTTATATCGTTATGAGCCAAAAGCAGACTTATACGCCCGGTGAATTTCAATGGTCCTTTTTATTGCCTAAATATTGGGGTATTTGGATTGCCATTGTTTTTTTAATGCTTTTGGCTATTTTGCCGTGGGCAATTCAGTGGCGTCTGGCTCATGGCTTAGCAAATCTGGCTTGGAAATATTTAAAATCTCGCCGAAAAACGACTATTCGTAATTTAGAAGTTTGCTTTCCTGAATGGTCAGCCGAAAAAGTACAGCAACAAGCTAAGCAAGTTTTTGTAGATATGATGCTTGGTATTTTTGAGACATTAAACGCATGGTATAAGCCTTACTGGTTTAAAAACCGTGTCACCATTGAGGGCTTAGAATATATTACCAATGCTCAAGCTCAGGGCAAAGGCGTTTTATTATTGGGTACTCACAGCACGCTTCTTGATGCTGGCGGCTATGTTTGTGCTCAGTATTTTGAACCAGATGTTGTCTATCGACCTCAAAATAACCCATTGCTCGATATGCTGATTTATCGTTGCCGTGGCACCATTTATAAAGCACAAATCGACCATGATGATATGCGTGGTTTAATTCGTCACCTTAAAGATGGTGATGCCATTTGGTATAGCCCCGATCAAGACTTCGGACTCAAGCAAGGCGTTATGGCACCATTCTTTGGCGTACCAGCGGCTACAGTAACTGCTCACCGTCGTTTATTAAAAATCTCAAAAGCGGTTGCCGTTCCTTTATATTTTTACCGTCATGGTGATGTACAAGATCCTAAATATCATATTTTGATTGAACCTGCGGTCGAAAATATGCCAAGTGAAGATGAAGTCGATGATGCAACTCGAGTTAATAAAATTATTGAAAATCAGCTTCGTATCGCACCAACTCAATATATGTGGTTCCACCGCCGATTTAAGACACGTCCTGAGGGATATGAAGAGATTTACTGAAACCTTCAATAATTACCGCACCATAGTTATAAATATCTAAATAAACTCCAGTATGTACTATCGTGCGAAGGCGACATGGATGTCGCCTGTTGGACTACGACATCAGGGATGTGTCGTTAGTCCAACAAATGGTTTTGTTACTTTTGCCAAAACAAAAGTAAAGAGTAAACTCCACCTATTGAATGAATAAACCGCAAGCCCCCACTTTGCTACAACCTAAAGGCAAAAACAATGAAAGTGATGCAACTTCTCCCAGAACTTAATAGCGGTGGCGTAGAACGCGGCACACTAGAAATTGCACGCGCACTTGTTACACAGGGCCATCAATCTTTGGTTGTTTCAAATGGTGGCCGACTAGTGTCCCAACTCGAAGCTGAAGGTTCTACTCACTTAACGCTGCCTATTCATAAAAAATCACTTTCAAGCCTGTGGCAAATCCGTCCTTTACGCCAGCTGATTGAACAGCATCAACCTGATATTGTTCATGTGCGCTCTCGTGTACCAGCTTGGCTTACTCACTTCGCTTTGAGAAAAATACCTACAAACAAACGCCCTCACCTCATTAGCACAGTGCATGGCTTTTATTCAGTTAATCGTTATAGTGCGATTATGACTCAAGCTGAAAAAGTCATTGCTGTTTCTGACAGTGTGGTTAAGTACATCACTGACCATTATAAAAACTGTCCACCGCAAGATATTGTCCGTATTTACCGTGGCATTGACCCGACAGCCTTTCCACATAACTACCAACCTTCAGCACAATGGTTTAATCAGGTTTTTCATGATTTCCCAGAACTGGAGAATAAATTTCTGCTCTGCCTGCCTGGCCGTATTACTCGTTTAAAAGGGCATGAAAGTTTAATTGAACTGATGCAGCAACTTCAGACGCAATATCCTCAGCTACATGCAGTTGTTGTCGGTGGGGCTGATGCCAAAAAGCAAGCTTACTTAAACGAACTACAAAGCACTATCCAAAGCAAAGGGCTCGCAGATAAAATTACCTTCGTAGGCCATCGCTCAGATATTCGGGAATGGCTCGCTTTTAGCGATATTGTGCTGTCTCTATCCAATCAAGCCGAAACATTCGGTAGAACAGCTTTAGAAGCGCTTTCAGTGGGTACGCCAGTCATTGGCTGGAACCGTGGCGGTGTTGCCGAGATTTTATCGAATGTATACCCACAAGGTCTTGTTGAAGCAGAAAATGAAAAAGCATTAATCGAGACTGTGAAAAAGCATATTGAACAACCTCAAATCGTTGCTCCTGTCACTATGTTTAGCTTAAAAGATATGTGTGATCAAACAATAGAACTTTACCAACGCGTTTTGAAATAACCCAATAAAAAACCCGCGATATTCGCGGGTTTTTTACAACTAAAAGAAAGCTATCTTATTTAAATGTTGCTTCATAAGCGGCAGCTTTTTCAGAGTCGTATTGTTTTTCCCATTTACTGATTACAAGTACAGCAAGTGCGTTACCAACAACGTTCAACGCAGTACGAGCCATATCCATAATACGGTCAACACCAGCAATAAATGCTAAGCCTTCAAGCGGGATACCAACAGTATGTAAAGTTGCTAATAGGACAACAAATGATACGCCAGGAACACCAGCAATACCTTTAGAAGTAATCATCAAAGTAATAACCAAGATTACCTGTTGACCGATCGACATATCTATACCATAAAGCTGTGCAATAAAAATTGCTGCGATACTTTGGTAAAGTGTAGAACCATCAAGGTTAAATGAATAACCTGTTGGAATCACAAAGCTGGAAATTGCTTTTGGCGCACCGTAAGCTTCCATTTTTTGCATAATACGTGGTAAAACCGTTTCCGAGCTTGCTGTTGAGAATGCTAAAATCAATTCATCTTTTAAAATCTTAAACAAGATAAAGATGTTGATTCCAAACATTTTTGCGGTAATACCCAAAACCACAAAAGCAAAGAAAAAGATAGCGGCATAAACCAACACTACCAATTTAGCTAATGGAATGAGTGAAGTAAAACCAAAGTTAGCAACAGTCACTGCGATTAAACCAAACACACCCACAGGTGCATATTTCATGATGATGTGCGTTACGCGGAACATCGTTTCTGAAACTGCATGAAAAACATTTAACAATGGGTCTTTAGTGGTTGCTGGCAATGAAGACAGACCAATACCAAACAACACAGCAAAGAAAATCACAGGCAACATTTCGCCGTGTGCCATAGAGTTAACAATATTGGTTGGAATCATGGACAAAATTGTCTGTACCAATCCATGTGACTGAGAACCAACTTCTTGAGCTGTATGCTGATATTGCGAAATATCAGTCGTCACTAACATCGCTTTATCTACACCAGCACCTGGTTGGAAAATATTTGCCGCAACCAAGCCAACTAAAATAGCAATAGTCGTAATAATTTCAAAATAGAGAATGGTTTTAAAACCAAGTCGCCCTAAACTTTTCGTACTGCCAACACCTGCAATACCTAAAATCAAGGTAGAGAAAACGATTGGAATAACAATCATTTTAATCAGGCTAATAAATATCTTACCCATTGGTGTAAGAACATTATTCACAATACTGTCTTTGATTTCAGGCTGGTTATGTAAAACAGCCCCGACAACTATCCCTAGGATTAAAGCAATTAAAATTTGCCAAGCAAGGCTAAATTTAAAATTCTTCATAAGACAATCCTTATGCACCGCAAAGTATCAAATATGAGAGGGAGAAGACCACTAACTAAGAGTGAAACCTCAACATGCACACTAATTCCCAAACAGAAATTTAAATGTACAAACAAATCACAACCCGCCGATCCGGCGAAGTAAAAAACAATGCCTGTTGACGATCCAACATGTCAACGATCGGCACATTCTATTGAGATTTATTAATTAAACAACCCCAATTTATCTTTAAATAAAACAAAGCCTATATTTATTCATTAATAATCTATAAAAACAAAAACTTAATAAAAAAAAATTTTGTATCTTTTTTCATTAAAAATTGCTCAGATTTATATGAAAACATATAGGTATTTACCTATTGTTAAATAGATTTAAAAATTAAGATGAGCTTAAAAATATTTGTTTTATTTACATAGAATTAAATAAGGTATATAAAAATATCAACCCGAGTTCTGCATCCTGCAAAACTCGGGTAAATGAGGTTGTGCTTTCAGGTTAATAGTTATTTTTATCGTTTCCGTTCCAACATCTGATCCGTGATGCTATTCCATATCAGCTTTGTGTATCCTTACTTGGGACTATCCATTCCCGGTTCCGTGTGCCGATGAATGTAGAATAAGGTTTTTATAACCCTCTGCCTATTCGCCCTAGACTCAAATCTTTGTACGATATTGCTTACATCACTTTTTATATTCTTTTTATTTATAAGGCTGTGCAATTTTATCAGTTACTACTTTTTCTTCAGCTTCAGCCTTTGCAATTCCTTCTTGGATAGCTCTTTGCGCCTCTTCTTCATCATCTTGAGTTTGTTCTAGTTCCTCTTGAATATGCTCAAATATTCGACCAGTCTGCAAAACTACATAGACAGGAAAATGATCAGATCCAACATGAGGTAAACGCTGCATCTTCACCAAACCGAAATCGGTACTATGGAAAATATGGTCTAAAGACCAACGCAACAATGGATAGTCCGCATGAAAAGTATTAATAAAATGTCGCCCAACACGCGGGTCAAGCAATCCACTAATTCGTTGAAATAATCGTGTAGTACGTGACCACGCTACATCGTTTAAATCACCCATCACAATACAGCTTTCATCTAGATCTTTAATTTGGTCGCCCACAATTAAAAGTTCAGCATCGCGTAAAGTCGAATCCTTCGCCTCAGTTGGACTAGGTGGCTTAGGATGCAAACAATAGAGTTGAACTGGCATACCAGATCGTAAAGTCACAGTGGTATGAATAGAGGGAATTTCATCACTGAGAATAAATTTAACTTCAGTATTTGATAAAGGTAGACGGCTATATAAATGCATGCCGTAGAGGTTATCTAAGGGTACAGGAACGCGATAAGGATAGTCACTTTCAATCTCTCTTAAAGCATTTTCCCATGTCGTATCGCTTTCCAATGTAAGCAGCAAATCTGGTTTTAATGTCCTGATCTGTTCAAGCAATAAATGATACTTATCATTAGGAGTGAGCACATTCGATACAATTAAGGAAATCTGCTTTTGTGGATCTAATTGAGATGTCTTAACCTGTTTAACCTGTTTTTTCCAAAACAAAGTATAGGGCAAAATCATTTTAAGCTGATAGGCAATGGCAGCAATGAGCGCAGCCAGCACGACTTCACGCCAGAGATTCCATTCAGCGGGCCAAAACAGCATTCCTATAAAAGCTAAAAGACCAACAAATAGAATCTGCAACCGAGGGAAGTCGGCACCACGAAACCACCACTCATCGCGGGGAATAAGTGACCAGAAACTTAACCAAATCACCAGACCAGCTAGAACTTCGATATAAATCATTGAATTTTCTCTTTTAAGATGATTTGTTTTTTAAAGTTTTTGTCATCTTTATCAATTTTGTATGTAACATAAACAAGATATTCTACTCAATAAAGATGGTGTTTTGTTTCTGTAACGCTTGCAGTTGTGGACACTTTTGATACACTCAACTCCCCCTAACAATTTTAACGCACCGAGGCAAAATGACATGAAAGTAGGTCTGGTCGGTTGGCGCGGGATGGTCGGTTCCGTCCTTATGCAACGTATGGTTGAAGAGAATGATTTTGCTCATATTGAGCCATTTTATTTCTCTACCAGTAATGCAGGTGGTGAAGCTCCTTCATTTGGTGGTAAGACTGCCCCAGCACTTATGGAAGCTACAGACATTAATAGTCTGAAGCAAATGGATGTCATTATTACCTGTCAAGGTGGTGACTATACGTCTGAAGTTTTCCCACAGTTAAAAGCGACTGGTTGGGATGGCTACTGGATTGACGCAGCTTCAACTTTACGTATGTCAGATGATGCAATCATCGTTCTTGACCCAGTAAACCTTAACGTCATCAAAGACGGATTGGTTAACGGCACCAAAACTTTCGTAGGTGGTAACTGTACAGTATCACTTATGTTGATGGGTGTAGGTTCACTTTTCCAAAATAATTTGGTGGAGTGGATGACTGCTATGACTTATCAAGCAGCATCAGGCGCCGGCGCACAAAACATGCGTGAGCTAATTACTGGTATGGGCTACTTATATAACAATACCAAAACATTGTTAGATGACCCTAAATCTGCAATTTTGGATATTGATCGTCAAGTTGCTGAGTTACAACGTGGTGAAGGTTTCCCTTCTGCTAACTTTGGTGTGCCATTAGCTGGATCGTTGATTCCTTATATTGATAAGCAACTTGAAAGCGGTCAGTCAAAAGAAGAGTGGAAAGGTCAGGTTGAAACCAACAAGATCTTGGGTAATTCACAAATTGTTCCGATCGATGGCCACTGTGTCCGTATTGGCGCGATGCGTTGCCACTCTCAAGCACTGACAATCAAGTTGAAAAAAGATGTTCCGCTTGATGAAATCGAAGATATGATTCGTACTTCAAACCAATGGGCGAAAGTTGTACCGAACACTCGTGAAGCATCTATGACTGACCTTACACCTGTGGCTGTAACTGGTACCTTAACTGTACCTGTTGGCCGTTTGCGCAAACTTAATATGGGTAAAGAATATTTAGGTGCATTCACAGTAGGTGATCAGTTACTTTGGGGTGCTGCTGAACCTTTACGTCGCATGTTACGTATCTTAGTAGAATACAAAAGCTCATAATTTGGTCTGAATTATTCAGTCAAAACGAAAAGCCGATCACATTAGATCGGCTTTTTCGTAACTGGTTTGTAAAAATTTTACAATTTATTTACATTTCATTATTGTATAATTTTGAACGACTTTACGACTTATTAGGTCATGGATTGAGATGACTGTTTATAACAAATTAAAAATTGCCATTTTCACCATTATGTCTTCGCCTTCTCTTTATGCGATTACATTAGACCCTATACAAATTCAGTCCGCACCTGGCGATTTGTTATATGCCGAAATGAATTTCCAACAAGCTGACCCCAACGCTAATCTACAAGTCAGTCTAGCGACTCCTGAAGATTTAAGCGCGTTAGGCGTAACTCATCAGCCGCCCGGAAATCTTAATTTTTATACACGCCAAAACGGTCAAGGCTCAGGGGTTATTGTGATTACCTCATCTCGCCCTGTGATTGATCCTGAACTAAATATTGTAGTAAAAATTAGTGAAGGTTCTGCCACACGGTTGCAGCATATCAAAACCGTAATTAAGCCTTCTTCTATAAAAAAGACTGAAAATAACGAAAGTACTTTGTCACCTCAGTTTATTGTCAATGAAAAAGACATTGCTCTAAATCTGCCAGAAAGTACTCGATATGCATCACCAACTTCGGTCTCAACTACAAATAATTCGAATGGTGAACACAGTCTTAATATTAACTCTGGAACTGCTCCAGCTGTAAATACAAACTCATCCAATACACTTAGTGCAAATCCTTCTACTCAGGTTACTCAACAAGTTACAACAGCTACTACTTCAGATCAGACAGAAATTAAACCAACCAGTGCGAAGACTGCTACAAACAATTCACCAAAAACTCCGGTCAAGAATCTAACAGCAAAAAAGAAATCTGCACCTCAAAAAACGCTCAACCAAAATCCTGCGAAGAAACAATCGTTAAGTTCCTACAAAGGACCAGCAACATCAGGTAAATATGTGGTACAGCGAAATGAGTCTTTATGGAGCATTGCTAATCGTATTGCAGCAAAAACAAAACAACCTGTTGCGAAAGTCATGCATGATATTCAAACACAAAACCGACATGCTTTTATTCAAGGTGATGTAAATCGTTTGCGTCAGGGAATCGCACTTAACCTAGCTCACTCTCCTGCTGCTAAACCTCAGCAAAACAAGTCAAAAACAGATATCGCACATACTGCAAAATCAACTTCTGGCAAAGCAAAATACCGTTTACAACAAGCCGAAATGAGTATTGTGGCTGAAAACAGTCAAAATTCTACGCATGGAAGTGCTAAAAAGAGCACACAACAAGGTCAAAACAATACTGAGTTAGCAGTAAAAGTTATGACAACAAGAGAAAAAACCGTTACATTACAAAGGAATGTGACCAAATTAGACCAAACTTTACGTTTAAAAGACCAACGTATTCAACTTTTGAATGCTCGTTTGGCAGAGTTACAACAGCAGTTAAAAGCACAGCAACAAACTCACAAGCAAAAACATTAAGTTAAAACCAGAGTTAGCCCGCTTTACATTGCAAAATTTTATTTTTTAAGGGGAAAGTAATGTTATATGTGATTCCGTTTATCATATTACTCGTGGTCGCCGTTGTTTTAAAAAAGCGCGAGAATAGCCAAAAACAAGAGACCACCTCCCCAAAAAGTATAAGTAAAAAATCGGGCAAAAAAGCAAGTGCCAAATCGAGTAAAACCTCGCGCGAAAAAAGTAAAGCGATTGTAGTAGAAGACGTCGCTCCTGCTCTTCCACAAAGCAGTCCTGTCCTTGAAGCTGTTCGTCAAAAAATTCAGCTACTTATTAAAGAAAAACAATTTTCAGCCGCTGAAGCTCAAATCAATCAGGCGCTAAAGAAAGATAATACCCAACACGAATTATATTTATTACTTCTTGACATTCATATTGCACAAAAAGATGAGTTTGCAATAACTCAACTGATTAGCCATATTCGTAGCTTAGCGCTCAATGAAATAGCCATTCAAGCAGAAGCTAGACAAAAAGAATATGAATCATCAAGACAATCAGATGCGATCGATTTTCCTCAAGCTCAAACATACCAAGAGCTCCAAAATACATCTGATGCAACAGCTCAGTTTGACCAATTAACAATAAGTTCTTCTGAAACTTCTTTTGATGATTTACAGCAAGACTATACCCCTGTAAAACAAGAACCCGCTGTTGAAGTTGAACCTTTAGAATTCAATTTTTCATTCGAAAAAACTGCGGCTACAGAAAATACCAGCCAACCTGTACATGAACCAGAAGTATCAGCACCTCAGCAAGTATTAGAAGTATCATCATCTCAAGAAGCAAATGAGCTAGCTGACTTAGAGTTTTCTTTTGATTTAGCGCCTTTGCATGAATCTGAGAAAAAAAACCAGACAGTAGCAGTACCAGCAGCTCAAGAGAACACCAATGCTTTGGATTTTAATCTTGAGTTAACTCATGAAAATCCAGAGGTAAAATCTAATGAACAGATCTCATCATTAGATGAACTTCAACTCGTAGAACAAGCTCCATTAGAGTCGAATTCAATAGCACCTATTGAGTTTTCGCTAGACGAGCCTGCATTAGTTACAGCACCAGAGATTGAAACTCAAAACCTTGTAGACTTAGTAGGCGAAGAAACTACCCCAGATCAAACCAAAGATCCTCTTGTAGAAGCTTTTCCAGAATTAAAACAATTAGATGAAAATGAACTTGATTTAAAACTAGCTGAGCAATACATCAAGTTAGGAGCCTACCCAGCAGCTCAAGCCTTATTGGCAAGCAATGAGCGAAAATTCAACACAGAACAACAACAACGCGCGAAAAACTTACTTAATCGCATAGCTTCTTAGAACTGTTCGATTTACCATAAGCAGTCAGAGATGACTGCTTTTTTATGCCTGCAAAAATATGAAAAAAATAGCCTTATTTTATATGGGTGGTACTTTTGGTTGCATTGGTGAACCTCTAGCTCCTATGCCTTATGAGCAATTCTTGCCTCAACTTGAAAAAGTGATTCCCCCACACTTAACAGTTGACTGCTTTGCTGCACCCAATATTGTTGATAGCAGTGCATGTACGGCACCTGACTGGTTACGCCTGATTCAACGCATACAACAACTACAACTTGAAGGTTATCAGCATTTCGTTGTTATTCATGGTACAGACACGCTCAGTTACGCGGCCGCAACCCTAGCCCGCTTTTTAGGCCAAAGCTGTCATATTGTGATTACCGGTAGCCAATACCCGTTACTGAATATTCAAGGCGATAACACCCGTGAATTTACTGATGCAATTGAGAACTTATATCTTGCATTAGAACAAGTGATTGCTTTACCTGTGGGTGCTTATCTTGCATTCCACCATCAAGTGTTCCACGCGCAAACTGCATTAAAAACGCATACGACTGAACTCGATGCATTTTCAGGGTTAAGTAGTGAAGCTGAGTTTACGCCTCAGCAAAATGAATTGATCGTACAAGATGTCCAAATTGAACGAGCTGCTTCTTTCCAGATTTTAAACTGGATGATGCAACCCATTGCAACACAGCACTTAGTACAGCAATTACGTCACTTACTTTCAGCCCCACCGCACTTTTTAGTGTTACAAGGCTTTGGTACTGGTAATATTGCAGTAAACCAAGAATTACTCGCAACATTAGATGAGCTTTACGCACGTGGCTGTGTTCCGATTCTTACCACTCAGGTGACATTCGGTGGTATTGATCAACGTTATGCAATTAGCGCCTGGGCCAAAACTGCAAAAATTGTCATCAGTGATGCACATAGCCATGCAGATCTCTATGCAAAAGCACTTCAAATCTATTTAAAATATTCAACCCCAGAACAATGGCTCAGCCATTGGAATGAAAATTAGCATTAAATAGAGGTAAAGCTATGCAACGTTATGCGGTCGGTATTGAATTTAGCGGAGTTCAATACCGAGGTTGGCAAACACAACAGCCAGGCGTTGCCAGCGTTCAGGAAACGATCGAGCGTGTACTGAGTAAAATTGCAGATGAGCCCATTGCACTTCACGGTGCGGGTCGTACTGATGCGGGAGTACATGCAACAAATATGGTAGCACACTTCGACACGAACGCTATTCGTCCAGAAACGGGGTGGTTAAGAGGGGCAAATAGCCAACTACCTAAAGATATTTCCATTCAGTGGATTAAACTGATGGATGAAAATTTTCATGCCCGCTTTAAAGCGACTGCTCGACGTTACCGTTATATCATCTATAACGCACCTCATCGCCCAGCACTATTACATAAGCAAGTTACGCACATTTACCAAAAGCTAGATGTGCAAAAGATGATTAAAGCTGCTAGTAAGTTCGAAGGAACGCATAACTTTGAAACTTTCCGCGCAGCAGCATGCCAGTCCAATAAGCCTGTACGACATGTAACGCATTGCCTTCTATTTGAACATGGACGCTATTTAGTTTTAGATATTCAAGCAGATGGTTTTTTACACCATATGGTGCGCAATATTGTTGGTTGCTTACTCGAAATTGGTCAAGGTATGTATGAGATTGATCATATCGATGCAATGTTTGCGGCGCAGGATCGTAAGGCAGCTGGGGTAACCGCCCCACCCGATGGCCTTTATTTTATTCAGTGTAATTATCCTGAGCAGTTTGATTTGCCGCAGCCACCACTTGGGCCACATTGGCTAAACTTACCAGATTAAAACATTTAAAACTCAGTATCCAAATTAAGCATTAAATAAGATACGCGAGAAAGTCATACGCAACCTGAACAAGGTTAAAGTATACTTTAACTGCAGTGCAAGACAAACGAGGTGCGTAGTTCAATACATTTTTCATCTTGTGACACGGTAAGAATGATTATTCTTTACCATGTCACAAGCTTTTGCTCTTGCAGAGCTTGCGCTCTTCATCCCGAAAGAAAAGTAACTCTAGCTGAAAGCCAATCCAATTATTAAAGCCTCAATGGCACGACTATGTCATGACATAGAATAAATTATCGGTGTTGTTTACGCTTACGGTATTCAACAGGTGTTTCATTCGTCCAACGCTTAAATGCACGATAGAACGTACTTGGTTCGGAGAAACCAGTTAAATACACAATACGTTCAACACTCTCATTGGTATTTGCCAGAAGCTTTTTAGCCAAACGACAACGATAGTCAGAAAGTATTTGTTGAAAACTGGTATTTGCCTCACTGAGCTGAGTACGTAAACGACGCGGCGTAATATTCAACTGAGCAGCAACCGTCTCTAAAGTTGTTTCTCCACTTTCAAGTGTCGAACCAATCGCACGACGAACCTCACCCACTAAATCATAACGGGCGAGTTCTTGTAACTTTTCAATCGCCAATTGTTCATGCAATTGAAGTAACTCAGGCTCTGCCTGCCAAAGCTGAAAATCTAAAATAGCTGGGTCAAAATATAAACGTGTCTCTTTCTGACCTAAGCTAACTGGGCAGCCAAATACACGGAAATATTCATCCTCAGAAGCTCCTTCGCTAAAATTAAAATCGATGAAGATAGGATGAAATTGTCCTTCAGTAATGAACTTAAAAAATCTAAGCACGCCCGAAATCGCACATTCAGAGAAATGACGATTGACGAGATTGTCAGCACCAATTTGTTCACCATTGGTTAAATAACAACGCCCTTCTTCAACGACTAGTTTTGCATCAAATGCGTCACTAATCAGTCGTTGATAAGCTAAGGCTCGTTTTAAGCCTTCACCAAAGGTTTCACTACTAATAAATAGATGTTCAATCACCTGCCCTCGATACAAAGGCAAATGTTCACCTAAATGCAGACCGATGTCTGGATCTTTACTGACTTCCTGAGCGGCAGTCCAAAAGGCGTACTGTGCACTTAACGGTGTACGTGCATTGGTATCGACCTGATTTAAAGCAACTCCCGCTTTGGTTAATATTTCTTCTGTTGGCAAACCCGCACGACGAATCGCTTGGTAGCCAAAGCGTAATACAACTGATGCATCTGTTAGCTGACCCACGCAGTGCCCTTCCATGTAGATACTTCATTGATATTTAGGGCTGTTGACCTTTATGCAATGAACAGTCCCTAATAACTATGATTTTAGATTAGCGTTGATTGACCAAACTGACAACAGAATTACACTTCTTTTGTGAAAAAAATTACATCTTTTTTTATTAGTCATACTTTAACCAGATGCTTTAGCAGAAGTGTGTCTATCTTGTTTTTTTTAAAAAAATTGACTATAATTTGCGCCTTTCCAATTTGATCATCAGGTAGGCTATGGCCAATAAAGAGGAACTCATTGAGTTCGAAGGCGTTGTCACCGAAACGCTTCCTAATACGATGTTCCGTGTACGTCTTGAAAACGGTCACGAAGTTATTGCACACATTTCTGGTAAAATGCGTAAACACTATATTCGTATTCTTACTGGTGACAGTGTAAAAGTCGAAATGACTCCATATGACTTAACTAAAGGTCGTATTACGTACCGTGCTCGCTAATTAGTGAATGCAAAAAAGCCACTTTATGATGTGGCTTTTTTATTGCGTTATTTATTCACTTAAGCGACTGGTTTTACATCCCACCGTTTGGCATTCACGCAATCTTTCTTGCAGCCAATGGTTTCTTTCTTGCGTTGTCTGTAAACGACATTGCACGTCTACACTATTCCTATTTAAATCTGTACACTCGGCATCACGTTGACGTATCCATGCAAGCTGAGATTTCTTAAGAATATTTTTCTGCGCGGTGTTTAACTTTACTCGCAGTGCTTGATAATTCTTATTCAGATCGGCATCAGCACTCGCATAAATTTTATTTGTACAGTAAATATCATCATAAGTATTGCGGGCACTATCACAGTTATCTGCATAGACTGAAGTCACGCCAAAGCTGCATAAAAATGCAAAAAATATTTTTTTCATCATGTTTTTCCTTAAGTTTTTTACAAAATAATTATAAAGCCTTTTGAATATTAGTATGAATCTCTAAATAAACTTATTCTCCATTTATCTTAATCCTCCTTTTTTGCTTTACAAGCTTGTAAATACAACCTATTGTTCTTTAATAATAAATATAATTTCATATAGTGAGAAAAATGAGCATATATACCCGCTGCCAAATTGGCTTATTATCTTTCATCATTATTTTTCTTAACGGTTGTGCTAGCCACCCACGTCAATCCGTAGATTTACAGGAATATTTAAAAGGCTTTCTAGGTAAATCATCAGCGACCATTCAACAAGATATCAATCTACGTAGTCTTGGTTTTCAAGTCGCCAATACACCGCAAAAAACATCCAATCAGCTCATCTATACGATTTTGCGTCCTTTAAGCATTCCAATTCCGATGGTTAGTAATGTTGATATGAGAGGAAGCTCTATTCCTGTCCAATCAGGAAATCTGAGCGGCAATTCTTATGATATTAATTTCAATTGCAAAGTGATTTTCCAGCTTAAAAATGATATTGCCGAGTCCATTCAATATGAGGGTAAAGCCTGTTAAAACATAGATATAAAAAACGCAGCTCAACGCTGCGTTTTTTTATAATAAGCTTTTAAGCAAGAGCAGCTACAACAGCCTCACCCATTTCAGCCGTACCTACTTTTGTCATACCTTCAGACATAATATCTGCTGTACGCAAACCTTGATCAAGCACTTGACCTACTGCATCTTCAATTGCTTTTGCAGCAGCTTCTTCACGGAAGGTATAACGAAGCATCATTGCAACTGAAAGAATAGTTGCTAATGGGTTTGCCACATTTTGACCCGCGATATCAGGTGCAGAACCATGGCAAGGCTCATACATACCTTTGCCATTTTCATCTAACGAAGCCGATGGCAACATGCCGATTGAACCTGTAAGCATTGCTGCTTCATCAGATAAAATGTCACCAAACAAGTTACCAGTTACGATCACGTCGAACTGCTTCGGCGCACGTACAAGTTGCATAGCAGCGTTATCAACATACATATGTGAAAGCTGAATATTTGAATAATTTGCTTGCTGTAAATCAGTGACTGTTTGTTTCCAAAGCTCTGTAACTTCCAAAACGTTAGCTTTATCTACAGAACAAACCTTTCCACCACGTAAGCCTGCAAGTTCAAAAGCTACTTTTGCAATACGCTTAATTTCGCTTTCAGAATAAACGTCGGTGTTATAACCTTGCTTTTCACCGTTTTCGAGTTCACGGATACCACGTGGCTGACCGAAATAGATACCGCCAGTCAATTCACGAACAATTAAAATATCTAAGCCAGCAACAATTTCAGGCTTTAAGCTCGAAGCATCTGCTAATTGCGGATATAAAATCGCTGGGCGCAAGTTAGCAAACAAGTTAAGTTCACTACGAATTTTTAAAAGACCACGTTCAGGGCGAATAGAACGCTCAATGGTATCCCATTTTGGTCCGCCTACCGCACCTAATAAAATTGCATCAGCTTTTTTTGCTTGTTCACTTGTTACTGCTGGGTACGGTTCACCATGCGCATCAATTGCCGCGCCGCCTAATAAGCCATGTTCCCAAGTTAACGATAAATTAAATTTTTCATTTACTGTATTTAATACTTTTTCTGCTGCCCCAACAATTTCAGGACCAATACCATCACCAGCTAAAATTAAAATCTGTTTAGACATGAACTTTTTTCCATTTTCCAAAGACAAGCAGTGCTACAACTACCGCGGTGTTAGTTTTTTCTGCTCAAGGAATTCACCTAGTCCTGTTGTAACATCAAATGGTCGACAAAAACGGCGAATGACATGCCCATCTTGTTCTAAATCGACACATAATGGATCTGGTACAGAAACATTCAGCAAACTACCCGAACGGTTAGATTTGTCCCGGTACATTTTAAATGTATAGCGATGGTTAGCATTAAACTGGTGAATCACATGAAATGTTTCTGCACGATCTGGAGAGATCGGATAGAAACGGATCACCACTTCATATTGTTTAGCAGGCACAGATAAATATAAGCGGTTAGTTTGGCTAAGCACTGAACCTTGTAATCTCACAATCCCTTGATGAATTGCCTGATTACTAATTCTTCGTGTTTGCGCATCCACTACAGTAATATCATTTAGTCGTTCAAATTCACAACTCTTCGCGCCCGAACAATATATTGCTGCATTCTGCCCCAAATTTTCTTGTTCAGCCTGCTTAATGCGGACAGTATCCACTACATTGTAAGTGCTTTGACAAGCACTGAGTGTTATTGCGCACAGGCTCAACAAAAAGCTATGAGTAACGTTCCTCTTCATTGTTCAAGCCCAATCCTCATCTAGTGCATAATTCTAAGGTGTTTTTATGCTTTAGCATGTTAGCAAGAGTTTGAACGCTACGCCATGGCTATGTTTAAAATGTACCGAAAGGTTAATTCAACTCTTGGAATACCCAAGGACGAACTTGTTTAGTTTTTTCTTCATAAGCGCGAATTGCGTCCGCATTTTGAAGAGTTAAACCAATATCATCCAATCCATTTAACAAGCAGTGCTTACGAAACGGATCAACTTCAAATTTAAATGCTTCACCTGTTGGAGTACGTACTTCTTGAGCTGCTAAATCAATTGTTAATTGATATCCCTCATTAGCAGCACATTCTTTAAATAACTGCTCAACTGTTTCTTCTGGCAAAATGACAGGTAACATGCCATTTTTGAAACAGTTATTAAAGAAAATATCAGCAAAGCTAGGTGCAATAACGGTACGGAATCCATATTCATTTAATGCCCAAGGCGCATGCTCACGGCTTGAACCACAACCAAAGTTAGTACGAGCAATTAAAACTGTTGCTCCTTGATAACGAGGCTGGTTTAAAACGAAATCCGGATTTTTTGGACGTACTGAATTGTCTTGCCCTGGATAACCTTCATCTAAATAACGAAGTTCATCAAATAAGTTGTCGCCAAAACCAGTACGCTTAATCGACTTTAAAAACTGTTTTGGAATAATTAAATCTGTATCAACATTGGCACGATCTAATGGTGCAACGATACCTTGTTCAACTGTATAAGCTTTCATGGTTTGCTCCAGACCGAATTAAAATGAACGAACATCAACGAAGTGACCAGCGATTGCAGCCGCTGCCGCCATTGCCGGGCTCACCAAGTGAGTACGACCACCATTGCCTTGACGGCCTTCAAAGTTACGATTAGACGTCGATGCACAGTGTTCACCTGGTTGTAACTTGTCTGCATTCATTGCTAGACACATTGAACAACCCGGCTCACGCCATTCAAAGCCAGCTTCCAAGAAGATTTTATCCAAGCCTTCTTTTTCAGCTTGTTGTTTAACTAAACCAGACCCCGGAACAATCATAGCTTGCTTAATGGTAGATGCCACTTTACGGCCCTTAACCACCTCAGCCGCAGCACGAATATCTTCAATACGAGAGTTAGTACAAGAACCAATAAAGACACGATCAAGCTGAATATCAGCTAATGCCTGACCTGCATTTAAACCCATATATTGATAAGCACGTGTCCAATCATTACGTTGTACGTCATCTTTCGCTTGTTCTAAAGTTGGCACAGCTTCAGTAACTGGAATAACCATTTCTGGTGAAGTTCCCCAAGATACTTGTGGTTCAATTTCTGCGCCATTTAACTCAACTACAGCATCAAACACAGCATCTTCGTCTGAATGCAATGTGTTCCAGTAAGCAACTGCTTGATCCCATTGCTCGCCTTTTGGTGCGTAACTACGGCCTTTCACATATTCAATGGTCTTGTCATCAACAGCCACCATACCGACACGCGCACCTGCTTCAATCGCCATGTTACAGACCGTCATACGTCCTTCAATCGACATATCACGGAAAACCTGACCACCGAATTCGATTGCATAGCCCGTACCACCAGCGGTACCAATTTTACCGATAATGGCCAACACCACATCTTTTGGTGTTACGCCTTTACCCAATACGCCATCTACACGAACTAACATGTTTTTAGATTTTTTTTGAATCAAGCATTGTGTTGCTAACACATGTTCAACTTCAGATGTCCCAATACCATGCGCCAAGCAACCAAAAGCACCGTGAGTCGCTGTATGTGAGTCACCACATACCACCGTCATGCCCGGTAAAGTTAAGCCCTGTTCAGGTCCAACCACATGCACAATACCCTGACGAATATCATTAATACTAAATTCAACAATATTAAAGGCTTTACAGTTGTCATCTAAGGTTTGAACTTGAATACGAGATGTATCATCTTCAATACCAGCGATGCCTTGGTCACGTTCCTTTTTAGACGTTGGAACATTGTGGTCCGGTGTAGCAACGTTTGCACTTAAACGCCATGGTTGACGATCCGCAAGTTGCAAACCTTCAAATGCTTGTGGACTTGTCACTTCATGCAATAAATGACGGTCAATGTATAGTAAACATGAGCCATCATCACGCTGTGAAACAACGTGGTCATCCCACAATTTGTCATATAAAGTTTTGCCTGCCATGTCGTCTTGCTCCATTGGACTGGGTAATTCTGATCTTTATTCGATTATAGCCAGAGTTTCACATAAATCTAATTTATCATTTTTATAAATTAGAAAACTTTTTGGAATAAATTATAACTTCCATAAGGCGCATCAAATTTAATAAATCGTTTTTGTTAATGATTATCATTTGCATAATCAATTTTTAATCTTATACTCTAATGCCTATACTAAAAATATCTAAAGTGGCTAAAGAGAATGATCATGGCTAATATCCAAAAATTCGTTATAAATAATCAACGTACCTTAAAGAAAACCTTAAGCTATTACATTATGCATATTACTGTCGCAATGCTAGTCGCATACTTTGTAACAGGTAATATCTGGATGGCTTTAACATTAAGTATGCTTGAACCAACCGTACAAGCTTTTGCTTTTTTCTTCCATGAAAAAGTTTGGGCTGCTAAAGATCGCCGCATATCAGCCTTAGCTGAAAAAGAAACAACAGCTTAGGCTAAGATTAGTGCGGTAATTCATAACTTTCTCACTCGTTTTGCTGCAAGCATGATACGATTTTGGCTCGGCAACTTTAGCCCCTCGATTTTTCTATTCCAAGTTGAGTTGTATTATGAATCTTGCAGCCTTTGAAGCTTTTGTAAAAGTTATGGAAACAGGGTCTATCTCTGTGGCAGCAGATCAGTTATTTATTACTCAACCTGCTGTTACCAAACGAATTCATAGCTTAGAAGAATATTTTGGCGTAAAACTATTTGAATCTGCAGGGCGTGGTGTTCAGGCAACTCATGCTGCACATTCATTACTACCTAAAGTTAAAAACTGGTTAAATGAGCTGGGTGATATTCACCATACGCTTAGCCATGAACAAACTCAGGTACAAGGCCGCTTGAAAGTCGGTACGAGTCACCATATTGGTTTACATCACTTACCTGCACCGCTTAAACATTTTGTTCAGCAATTTCCTCAAGTCACTCTAGATGTGCATTTTGTTGACTCAGAGCAAGCCCATGAACAAGTATTGGCTGGTGATTTAGAACTAGCATTTTTAACACTTCCTCCTTCAGGAGATGAGCGTCTTAACTACATTACAATTTGGAATGATCCTTTAGTTTTCGTTGCAGCCCCTTTTCATCCGTTGGCACAAAAAAAGAATCTCACCTTACAAGATTTAATTGAATATCCAAGCTTATTACCTGCTGCACAAACTTATACTGCTCAAATCACTTTAGCTGAGTTTGAAAAACAAGGACTTAAACCAAAAATCACCATGAGCAATAACCCTCTTGAGTCTATTCGTATGTTGGTGTCAATTGGTTTAGGTTGGTCAGTTTTACCAAAAACTCTATTGAATCAGGATATGCAGCAGCTTGATTTAAATGTTGAGATGAATCGTCAATTAGGTATGGTATGGCATCCTGCACGTACTCAATCTAGAGCCATGCAGGAGTTAATTAAAATGATGCAGGATGCATAAAAGACTCTCATCTAAGCATCTACTCTAATTTAATTTATCCAAGCTTTAAGAGGCTTCGAATTTGTTGCACCATTTGGTTTTCATCAAGCATATGATGTGGAATCGTCATCGTTAATAGCTGATCTGATCGAAAATGGCGGTCTACTTCAAGCATAACGTGAGTTTGGTTAGGTTCAGCAACGAAAGAAACTTCAACCTCATTAAATCCGCTAAACATATGTGAAGAGACAAATTCAAGCTCTTGGTAACAACCAATCGTTGATCTAAAATTTCGCGCAGTAAGCTGCCCTTTTTCTACATCTACTGTCGATAAAACAAAGCCACATCGCTGCATAGCCTGTAGAAATATTTGCATGGCTGGAGTTGGCAGAACCTTTAGATAATCACGATCAGTTGCATCTAATCCCCAATCAACATCCATATGGGTTTGAATCCAAACACGTGCACCATTTCTTCGACAAGCAACCTCAGTAATTGGTGTCTCAAATGGTAGTTGAATACTAAAAGGGAAAGAATGTGCTTGATGTGCCGGCAAGAGGAATCGAGAGTTCACTAACCACTCTTGTAAAACTAAAGGTTGGTTAAACTCATGATCACCAGATTCGACTTCTGCCATCGTTACCAATTGCAAATAAAGACCATTAATCTCTTTATCAGATGATCCGCCTTTAAAGCTAATTTCTCCATGCAATGTGCTACCAGCTTGCAAGCTCGGGTTCTGCAAAACAGTTTCTACCGTCACACCTTGAAGACCCAAACCAGACATAATTTTACTAAACATTTTTTCTCTAACCTTTCGAATTATTTCCTGTCATCTGTAGCAGCATACTTATTATTAAAGTGCATCATCTCCAGCGAGCTGAATCTTACCATCTGCAACTTCATTCATAAATTGCTGATAGTCATTTAGATTACGTCCTGCATATTCTTCTGCATACGTTTGTAATACTTCTACTATCGTATTACCTTCGCCAAGATATCCCATAAGTACATCTGCATTTCCAGATTTAGCATGGGCATGAGCTAAGGCTAAACCACAACTTTCGGCATACTCATAGAAATACTCATCATCCATGTCACTAAGATCAACCGAGATTTTCATATCACGTAACTGACGTACATGAAAATGTTGAGTCGATATAGAAGAGAATCCAAGAAATATATCACTTGCGGCCTGCATGAGCTGCTGACCATGCACTACGCGCTCACCTTCGTGATTTACCTTGTCTACAAATAACGGGCTGAGAATTGATGGATTCGCTTCTTTCATTTGTAAAATTAACGGTTCCCGATCTGCATCCTGAAATAATGCAATCGCTGATCGTGTACCAACACTTCCGACACCCACCACTTTCAAAGCTATATCTGTACGTTGATAACGATCAAAAAGCACTTGGCGATCGTATTTCAAAGAATTACGGTATTGTTGAAAGAATACATCAACATCTTTACCAAATGGCTCATTTGCACTTGGATGCCATAATAACGGCGCATCATCCACAAAATGACGAAATCCTGTATCTTGATCTTGCTGCGTAAGCTTCGGCAAAACAGAGTACGCCGTTCTTTTCTGTGCTGAATCAAGATGCTTCTCGCGTTTCTTTCTTAGTTTTCGACACTCAGTATTTTCTAATAACGTACTGGCATCAACTTTTTCATACCAAACTTGGAGTGGTGAAAGTTCTGTAATTTCTAATAAGTGCTGACGATAACTATTCAGCATTATTTTAATTGCTTTTAACCCGACTTTCTCTGCAAGATGAATATCACGTGCCGCGATTACAAAACTGGTTGCTAAGCGCTTTACATCCCATTCAAATGGGGCAACTAAAGTTTCATCAAAATCATTAATTCCAAATAATAGGTTACGTTCGGGACTTGCAAAACCGCCAAAATTACTTAAATGACAATCCCCACAAATCTGTTGAAATAAGCCTGAGTTTACCGGCTCCCACGCTTGATCAAATAGCATCAAAGAAGGCATGCCACGATAAAATGTAAATGGAGAAACACTCATCCGTTTTGCACGAATCGGTTTGAGTTTTTCTAAACGACCTTGGTTACTCCAATCATAGATCGTTAAAGCAGTTGTACCTTTTGGTCGTTCAGAAAGCTTTGATAGGTGTTCACGTGGAACTTTTTTACGTTGAGCCTTACCTAATTTGAAGCCTTCGCTTTTATTTAGTAGTTTCCCCTGATAGCTATGACGTGTTAAATCAATACTTTCATCATTCCAAAGTTGTTTTGGTAATTTAATTGGTGTTGTTTTTGACATTATTCCCTCATTTTTAAATTAAAATTTTTTATATTCTGAAATCTTTACCAAGATAAAATTTATTTTATTAATCATAGCAATATCTTTTTTTAGCTAAGATTTATAAGAAATATTAAAAAATGATTTTAAATATAGTTAAGAGTTGGAAGACCTCAAAACTTTTCAAATTGTTCTTCCAACTCCACAATTTTAAATCGACCAGTCCTGAATGTCCCAATTGTGTTCTTGGGCCAGTTTTTCAAGACGATCATCAGGGTTTACTGCAATTGCATGCGTTGCATATTCAAGTAAAAAACGGTCATTAATTGAATCGGAATACGCCCAAGACTCAGACACGTTACGGCCTTCCAACCATGCATCTAGACGTGCAAGTTTGCCTTTTTGATAACACGCTAAACCAGCAACTTTACCTGTATATTTTCCGTCAGCCACTTCAGCATTGGTGGCTAAAATTTCAGTAATCCCAAATTCACGGAAAATCGGCGCAGTAATAAAATCACTTGTTGCCGTAATACCCACAATAGTATGGCCTAAATCTTGATGTTTTTTGATTGCATCAAAACCTTTTGGACGCATTTGCGGACGAATGACTTTTTGCATGAACAATTGGTGAAGCTCAGTTAAGTAGTTATTGTCATGCTGCGTTAAAAATCCGAAAACAAATTCATTATAAGCATATGGGTCAAGTTGCCCTGCTTTGTAATCTTCATAAAATTTATCATTCATCTGACGATGATGAACCGGATCAACCAAACCTTCATTGACTAAAAATTCACCCCAAGAATGGTCTGAATCGGTATTTAACAAGGTATGGTCTAAATCAAACAACGCCAGTTTCATGAAAATTCTCGTTTAAACTGAAATTTAAGAAAAAAAATGTAAATCTATCTCCGCTAGTCGATAGAAATTCGTTAAGATCGTAGCAATTTAAACATTTTACTTTGATCTTTTCGAGCTGGACATAAAAAAGTGTTTGTCCCCGCGATTAAAGTCAACGATATAGACAATATTTAGGTAGCCAAATGATCGATTCAGAAGGTTTCCGACCGAATGTCGGGATCATTTTGGCAAACGATGATGGACAGGTTTTATGGGCAAAGCGCATTGGTCACAATGCTTGGCAATTTCCACAAGGAGGCATCCAGTTTGGAGAAACCCCTGAACAGGCACTTTTTCGAGAACTGAGAGAAGAAATCGGCTTATTGCCCGAACATGTCCAGATTATTGCGCAAACCAAAGGATGGCTGCGTTATCGTTTGCCACATCGGTACATTCGGTCAGACTCTGACCCCGTATGTATCGGACAGAAACAAAAATGGTTTTTACTGAAGTTAACTGCGCCTGCAAAAAATATTCAGTTAAACCTCTCCGACCCGCCCGAATTCGATGAATGGCAGTGGGTTAGCTATTGGTATCCTCTTGGACAAGTGGTGAACTTCAAGCGTGATGTTTATCGTAAAGCCATGGTGGAGTTGTGTACACAGTTGCCGATGCAACAATTACCCTAAAAATCATTTATCTAGCAAATGATTTTTATTAAAAGTGCTGTTATAAATACATTCATAGTCTAAAAAAATACTGGAGTATACATCCATGTCAAACATGCAACTCGACACTCTACGGCGCATTGTCCAAGAGGTTAATGCGTCCGTCAGTTTGCATGAATCATTAGACATCATGGTTAATCAGGTTGCTGAGGCCATGAAAGTGGATGTTTGCTCTATTTATTTACTCGACGAACGCAATCAGCGCTATGTCTTAATGGCCTCTAAAGGCTTAAATCCAGAATCTGTAGGCCATGTTTCTTTGCAACTCGGTGAAGGCTTGGTTGGTCTGGTCGGGCAACGCGAAGAAATCGTTAACCTTGACAATGCGCCAAAACATGAGCGGTTCTTGTATTTACCTGAAACAGGCGAAGAAATTTATAACTCTTTCCTCGGCGTACCAGTCATGTATCGTCGTAAGGTTATGGGTGTTTTAGTTGTCCAAAACAAACTTCCTCAAGATTTTAGTGAAGCTGCCGAGTCCTTTTTAGTTACGCTATGTGCTCAGCTTTCTGGCGTTATTGCTCATGCTCATGCAGTAGGTAATATTGACGTATTTCGTAAGCCGAGTAATGGACCTGCCTATAAAACCTTCCAGGGTGCTTCAGGTGCAGGTGGCGTTGCTTTAGGTCGCGCTATTATTTTATATCCGCCTGCCGATTTGGGTTCTGTGCCTGATCGTGAAGCAGAAGATATTAGCGATGAACTTCGAATTTTAGATCAAGCCATTTCATCAGTACGTTCAGAGATTCGCTCTCTGGATGAAAAAATGCATGATTCACTCATGGCCGAAGAGCGCGCTTTATTTAGTGTTTTCTTAAGAATGCTAGATGAAAATGCATTGCCAGCAGAAATTAAAGAACTCATTCGTGATGGACATTGGGCACAAGGTGCAGTACGTCGTGTAATTGAAAAACATACTGCCCTATTTGCACAGATGGAAGATGATTATCTTCGTGAACGAGTTTCCGACCTTAAAGATTTAGGGCGACGTATTTTAGCCTCTTTGCAAGAAGAAGATTCTAGCCATCGTGAACTGAGTCCAGACAGTATTTTAATTGGTGAAGAGATTAGTACTGCGGCACTTGTAGAGTTACCAGTAGACAATATTGCAGCGATTGTGACATCCGAAGGTGCAGCCAACTCTCATATGGTGATTGTGGCTCGTGCATTAGGTATTCCAACCGTAGTTGGTGTAACTGAACTGCCAGTGAACACACTTGATGATGCAGAAATGATTGTGGACGCCTATCAGGGCCGTGTTTTTGTTAATCCGCCACGTCGTTTACGCCAACGCTATAAAGAAATTCAGAAAGAAGATGAACAAATCGCAAAAGATCTCAAACAATACGAGACCAAAGAAGCGATTACTCCAGATGGTGTGTCTGTTCAGCTCTATGTGAACACGGGTCTCATGATTGACGTCGTACGTGGTGTACAACGTGGTGCTCAAGGTGTTGGTCTATACCGAAGTGAAATTCCATTCATGTTAAGGGAACGTTTCCCAGGTGAAGAAGAACAACGCGCAATCTACCGTCAACAGTTGAGCCATTTCGCCAATAAACCTGTGGTGATGCGAACTCTGGATATTGGTGCCGATAAAGATTTGCCGTATTTCAGTATTGAAGAAGAAAACTCGGCATTAGGCTGGCGTGGTATTCGTTTCACGCTTGATCATCCCGAGATTTTTTCTTCGCAAATTCGCGCCATGCTCAAAGCCAGTATTGGTTTAAATAATTTGCATATTTTATTGCCAATGGTCACTACAGTCAGTGAAGTCGAAGAAGTACTTTATTTACTTGAGCGTGACTGGATTGCAGTGCAAGAAGAAGAGCAAGTTAAAATTACCAAACCAAAAATTGGGATTATGGTTGAGGTACCGAGCGTCCTCCTACAAATTGATGAGTTTGCTGAACTCGTCGATTTCTTCTCGGTCGGTTCAAATGACTTAACACAGTATTTACTTGCAGTTGACCGTAATAATCCACATGTGGCAAACGTTTACTCACACTTTCACCCGTCCATTCTACGTGCGCTAACCCGCTTAGTTAAAGAATGTCATGAATACAAAAAACCTATCAGTATTTGTGGTGAAATGGCAGGTGATCCATTATCAGCAATTCTGCTCATGGCAATGGGCTTTAATACCCTTTCGATGAGCTCGAGTAACATTTTGCGCGTACGAAAAGCAATTTGTCATGTCCCTATGACAGATGCACAAAAATTGCTGGATGATGTCATGAAAATGAATAATCCACTCATCGTGAAAAGTTGGCTTGAGTACTATTTTAAAACTCATGGTTTAGCTGATATGGTTAAATCGAATCGAATCGTAAATGTTTAATATATAAACAATAAAGGAGAGCAATGCTCTCCTTTATTCCTTTGAGCTCGCTTCTACTACAATTAAATATAAAAATTTCATCTCACCATTGCTCCCCCATTTTAATCTTTTAAATAAACATACAATCGGTTTTTTAAATCAATATTGACAGTTTAATCCATTTGAAAAATAAGACTCCTACTCCTAGTATATTTACAGAGCGTTATTAAAAGATCTTACGTTGTTCCAACAATTGAAGAGGTAATTCTATGCATCGTTATTTACAAGTTTCATCTTATTTTTCCTCTTGTTTTTTAACCTTCATGCAGTAAATTGGAGGAATAACAAGTAAAGGAATCTGATGCATTATTAAATAAAAAATAATGGGCCGACATCTCAGTGAAAAGACTTTTAAACGGTCTCTCTCACCATTTGTTCTCTCATTTATTTAGTAAACATGAGTTTTTAAACCAGAAGTCCAGGAAAATGAGCCCTAACATTTTTACGAAGAGCTCAATAATTATTACCCAGAGAGAATATAACCATGTCAGACGAATCAAAATGCCCTTTTTCAGGCCATAAATCAAAACCAGAAGTAACGGTCGGTGGTGGCACGCCTAGTTTACACTGGTGGCCAAAACAACTACGCGTCGACCTACTCAACCAACATTCAGAACGCTCTAACCCACTCGGTAAAGAATTTAATTACCGTCAAGAATTTAAAAAACTCGACTACTACACCCTCAAAGCTGATATCAAAAATGTATTAACCGATTCTCAAGATTGGTGGCCAGCCGATTGGGGAAATTATACAGGCTTATTTATTCGTTTAGCATGGCATGCTGCTGGTACATATCGTATGGGCGATGGCCGTGGTGGTGCTGGTCGCGGTCAGCAACGTTTTGCACCATTAAATAGTTGGCCTGACAATGCGAGCTTAGATAAAGCACGCCGTTTGCTATGGCCAGTTAAACAAAAATACGGTCAAAAAATATCGTGGGCAGATTTATTTATTCTTGCTGGAAACATCGCACTTGAATCTTCAGGTTTCCGCACATTCGGTTTTGGTGCAGGTCGTGAAGATGTTTGGGAACCAGACAACGATGTAAACTGGGGCGATGAAAAAGAATGGTTAGCTCATCGCAACTCTGAAGCATTGGAAGGCAGCAATCTAGCTGCAACCGAAATGGGTCTAATTTATGTAAACCCTGAAGGCCCACAAGCCAGCGGTGACCCTAAATCAGCTGCACCATTTATTCGCGCGACTTTCGGCAATATGGCAATGGATGATGAAGAAATTGTTGCCTTAATCGCAGGCGGTCATACTTTAGGTAAAACTCACGGCGCTGCCTCTGCTGACCATGTTCAGGCTGATCCTGAGGGAGCATCAATTGAACAAATGGGCTTTGGCTGGTCAAACAGTTTTGGCACTGGTGTGGGTAAAGATGCAATAACTTCAGGTTTAGAAGTAATTTGGTCGCAAACACCAACACAATGGAGCAACTACTTCTTTGAAAACCTATTCAAATACGAATGGGTACAAGAGCGTTCACCTGCTGGGGCAATTCAATGGGTGGCAGCAGATGCTGAGGCGATCATTCCAGATCCATTCGACCCATCAGTTAAACGTAAGCCAACAATGCTTACTACAGATTTGACCTTACGTTTTGATCCTGAGTTTGAAAAGATCTCTCGTCGTTTCCTTAACGATCCACAAGCCTTTGCCAATGCTTTTGCTCGCGCTTGGTTCAAGTTAACTCACCGTGATATGGGTCCAAAAGCACGTTATTTAGGTCCTGAGGTTCCGGCTGAAGATTTAATTTGGCAAGACCCATTACCTGCTGCTAGCGCTATACCGTCTACTGCTAGCATAGATGATGCAAAAGCAAAAATTGTTGCATTAGGACTATCTGCTGGTGAGCTAGTTTCCCTTGGTTGGGCTTCGGCATCCACGTTCCGTGGTGGAGACAAGCGTGGCGGTGCAAATGGTGCACGTATTGCTTTATCACCACAACGTGAATGGGACGTAAATAAAAAAGCAGTTGAGACTTTAACTAAAATTGAAGAACTCAAAGCATCTACTCAATTATCATTAGCTGATTTAATCGTGCTTGCAGGTAACGTTGGTGTAGAGCAAGCTGCTCAAGCGGCAGGTTTCAATATTAGCGTTCCATTTGCTCCTGGTCGTGTTGATGCATTACAAAGTCAAACTGATGTCGAATCTTTCCAATTACTCCTTGGCCTTGCCGATGGTTTTAGAAACTGGAAAAAAGAGGGTGTCAGCGCAACAACTGAAGCATTATTAATTGATAAAGCACAACAACTGACTTTGACTGCACCAGAGTTAACTGCATTGATTGGTGGCTTACGTGTACTGGGCACCAACTGGGATGGCTCACAACACGGCGTATTCACTCAGCAAGTTGGTGTACTCAGCACTGACTTCTTTACGAATTTACTCGACATGTCTACTGTATGGGCACCTGTTGACTCAACAAGCGAAGTCTTTGAAGGCAAAGACCGTAAAACCGGCACAGTAAAATTTACCGCAACACGTAATGATTTAGTTTTCGGTTCAAACTCAATCTTACGTGCGTTGGCCGAAGTCTATGCTCAGGCAGATGGTAAAGAAAAATTTGTTCAAGACTTTGTTGCTGCATGGACTAAAGTCATGAATCTTGACCGTTTTGACTTAGCTTAATTTAAGTCAAAATAGTAAAAAGCCAGTTCAATTTGAACTGGCTTTTTTAATATCAAGCATCGTTTTTAAACAGTCAGTTTATGCCCTTCCCGAATGCAATAAAAAGGATTTGCAAGCTTTGACGAAGCTTTAATTGCCTGTGCTAGAGCATGCTCTGGGTCTTCTCGGTCTTCATCAGTCAACTGGAAAGTTCGATAATGAATCGCAATAGAACGATGAGCCTGTAAATCAAAGTGCGCATGTAGCGCATCTTGCGGGTTCATATGAACATAGCTCATCAGTTCACGTGGCTCATACGCACCTATTGGAAGTAAGGCAACTCGCGGTGCGCCATAACGAGCATGTATTTGCTTAAAATGACCCGCATAACCGGTATCACCCGCAAAGAAACAATGACCTGTTTTAGCCACAACCGAAAAGCCGCCCCAAAGTGCCTTATTCTGGTCGCGCAAACCACGACCTGAACCATGCTGTGCAGGTGTATAGATTATTCTTAATTCGTGATAAGGAATTTCTTGCCACCAATCCATCTCAATGACATGGAACTCTTTAGGTAGATAAAAACCATTCCCGAGTCCAGTGTAAATTGGCATTGCGAATTTTTTATGCAACCATTCAAGTGTCGCCAAGTCCATATGGTCATAATGATTATGGCTGAGCAAAACTCCATGAATCGTCGGTAATTGTTCTAGTGCAAAACCTGCCGGGCATACACGGCGTGGGCCACGCCCTTGTGAAGGACTTGCATAATCACACCACACTGGGTCGGTAATAAAGTTATAAGGACCAATCTGAACCAATACCGTTGCATGCCCAACAAACCAAACTTGCCAATCATCCAGATCTGCCTGAGGTCGATTTTGCGGCAAAGCTACAGCCGTATTTACACGGGTTTCATATTCATTTTGAATATCCACTTTCCATGTAAAAGACTCACGCGTAACTAACCAACGCAATAACTCTTTTGAGCCACGAGCAGGTGATTTAGGTTGTTGATTATAAAAACGTGTATCCGTTTCATGCCCAGACTCGGGATGACAAAAAGGAGGTTTTATCCATGTATGCGTCCAACAGGACTGAGTCGGCAATTGATATGTTAATGTCGGCTTGTCTTTCATGGGCTTTTCTATGTTTTAGCATCAGCAGAATGGATGTGATCAGGTTTCTATCTTAACGATTAAAACAAATTAAGCTATGGCACTTACACTTATTTATCATATAAATATCCATTTTATCGTGGTCATAGCCAACCTAAGTTAAATTAGAGTGCCATAAAAAACACTTAGATGTGTTGAGTTTATGCGTCAGTAATTACCATTCTTACTAAGACTTCTTGTATAACATAACAATTAGAAGATACCGAAAGCCGCCATAGAACCTGTCTATTTCATCTTTGTCGCCCGTAATTTTTAACTTAAGATTCTTCTGTGCAATGAAAACAATATATTTAGTAACAATTACATTTGGGTAGATTTTAGTGACCTCTAGGTTATAAATTTATTTTATTATTCTAGTTTTTGCATAATATGAGAATTTCTTAAATGAATATTTAAATCCTTTAGAAAATTCTTTGATTAATTATAAATAATGTATTTATTATTTAATTATTAATATATTTTATGAATTATTTGAGCTTATATTCCCATATTAAATCTTTAATGAAAATTAAAATTCCATTTATTTTATAAATACCTAAATCACCTTCACGCTATATCTATTTATGCTTTATACTTCACTTAAATCATAGTAAGACATTTTTTGGATTAGTCTTATGGAACTACGCCATCTCCGATATTTCATTACCGTTGCTGAAGAATTAAATTTTAGTAAAGCCGCTCTTAAACTTTTTACCGCACAGCCCTCTCTTAGCCAACAAATTAAAGATTTAGAAGAAGACGTTGGTGTACGACTTTTAAACCGCACAAAACGCAAAGTTGAGTTAACAGAAGAAGGCGAAGTATTTTTAGAACATGCTCGACTCACTCTCGCTCAGGCTGAAAAAGCGGTCGCTATGGCACGACAAGTTTCTAAGGCTAAACAGCAATTGTTACGTATCGGTTTCGTTCCCATCGCAGAAATGAAAATTTTCCCTTATGTACTTCCTAATCTGCGACTACAACACCCAGACCTCACCATTGAATTATCTAATTTAAACAATACTGAACAGCTTAAAGCCTTAAAAAAAGGAGAGCTGGACATTACGTTTACTCGTGAAAATACAGATAGTGATGAAATACAAAGCCAATTTGTTTTAACTGAACCCCTGATTTTCTTACTTCCTAAAAATCATCCACTTACTCAATATGATCGAATCCCAGTCCATGCTTTACAAGGTATTGACTTTATTATCCCAGCAGCCGAACAATCACAAACCTTACATAACACCATTTTAGATTTCGCTAAAACTCATAACATCGAACTGAATATTGTTCAAAAAGCAGACAGCATATTGTTCAATATTAACTCTCTTGGTTCTGGATTAGGCTGTACAATTTTACCTGCCTACGTTGCGCCTTTAGGCATCAAAAACACGATAGTTCGTCCACTTGATGTCGACTTACCAACACTTGATTTATTCGTAAATTACCGTAAAAACTCACAGTCTTTAGGCGTTCAAAAATTCATTGACCAGCTCACTAAAGTATTTCATTTAGATAAAAACTTAAACCACGCTTAATTATTACGAATAATTTTATTATTAAGCGCATGATTAATAAGATCATCTTTATAAAAAAGTATAAATAAATATTCCTTTTATTTATTTTATACTTTTTATAAACAGTTTAATCCACGGTAATGTCCTATTTTACCTAATAGGTAAAATTAAATATCTCATGAATATAAATGAAAAGAATTGAAATAAAATCTATATAAAACCATATATTATTTTCACCATTTAATAAAAAATAATATATTTACCGTGTAATAAAGGAGACTAGGAAAATGGTTGGCGTATTTCAACATCTAGGACGTAGTGTACAAAACCGCCCACATTTCTTTATTGCTTTATTCATAGGTATTGTCACAGCCGGTATTTTGACATGGTTAACATCATGGAAGTGGTCAACTATTTTATTAGTCAGCTGGAATGCTTCCGTTAGCATATATTTACTCCATGTTTGGCAACTCATGAAAAGTGCCGACCATTCACAAATGCAACAACAAGCTAAAAAACAAGATGAAAGCAAATGGGTCATTATGCTGATTGTTTTATTGGCATTAATCATGTGTCTGGTTGCTATTCTAATTCAACTGTCACAGCTCCCTTCTGACAGTTCTGCAAAGTTAGGTCATGTGGCTTTAGCTTTGCTCACCATTGTGTCTGCATGGCTTTTTATGCATACCGTTTTTGCTCTACATTATGCCCATGATTTTTATATGGCTTTATCTAGAAATGAGGAAAATGGAGGGTTAGATTTCCCTGGCACAAAACAGCCAACTTATCCTGATTTTCTATATTTTAGTTATATTATTGGTACTTCTGCTCAAACTGCGGATGTGTCAATTACCACCAAGCACATGCGTCTTTTAAACTTACTTCACGCGGTGTTGTCTTTTGGATTTAATACCACCATTTTAGCGATCTGCATTAACGTTGCTGCTGGCTTTCTTACCAATTAAAACCTTTATTTGAAAACAAAAAAGCCACCCTTTTGGGTGACTTTTAAGAATATTAGGTTTACAGCAGTTGCCCCATAGTACTTTGTTTTAAGCCTTCACGCTGTTTGATCGTTTCAACATAACGGGTAATAGCAGGATGTGATTCAATCGCATTCATTTTTAACTGCCATAAAAGCATTGCTCCAACACTTACATCTGCTGCGGTAAATTGCTCACCACATACATACGGATTCGCTTCACTCAATCCTTGAACTAAAGCTTGATAAGCATCGTTGTAATCGCCATAGCCAACAAACATTTTTTGCTCAGGTGATACTTGTATTCCTAAAGCTTTATCAACACCTGCAGCTTCCCAAGGGCCCGCCATCAAAAATAACCAACGATAGTACAAACCACGTTTCGGATCATCTAAAGCAGGAGCTAAACCTTTATCACTAAACTTATCAGCCAAATAAGCACAGATTGCGCCTAACTCATAAATAACCACATCGCCATCTACCAATACCGGTACTTTCCCAAAAGGATTAAGTTTTAGATATTCAGGCGATTTCATTTCGGTCTTATATGCGACTTCAATTCGTTCACATTCAACACCTAACTCGACCAAAAGCCAGTCAATAACTACACCACGTGACTCTTTGTTAGTATAAAGTTTAAGGCTCATTCTTATTGCTCCTTGTTTATCGTAGTTCGTAGTTTACAAATAACTTTTGTCAGTTTTTGTCAGTAATCTTCGATTCCTGTGCCCACCACTGCTGAAATAATTGTTGCTTAAATGATGGGTATAATTCTTGAGTTAAACTCAACTGTTGAATGCGATCGATTCTAAAATGTCGGAAGTCTTGTCTTAGTTCACACCATGCAGCCAACACAATTTTGTCATTAAAATATCCCAATGCAAAAGGCCACAAAGTTCGCACACTACTTCGTTGCTGCTCATCATGATAATGCAACGAAATTTTGACTTGCTGCCGAATAGCTAAGCGCACTTGTTCGACTTGATTTTCATCCACAGGTAGCCATGTGTTAAAAGCTCTTAGAGTCGTCTGCTGTAATAAATATTGCCGATGCTCAGGCAAAACAGAATTTAATTTAGCTAGGATTGAAGTAGATGCCGATTGTAACGATTGATCTGGCACACTCTTTAACCAATACAATGCCAGAAAAATAGCTTCGACTTCATTTTCATTAAGTGTCATTGGTGGCAGTACAATATCTTCTTTAAGTTGAAAACCTATACCTGCCGATGCCTCAATTGCTACACCCTGCTCACGTAAGCTATCAATATCGCGATAGACACTTCGGACACTAATTCCCATACGTTCAGCGAGAACTTGTCCAGTGATTGGATAACGGGCTTCTCGAAGTTGTTGTAAAAGATTTAATAGACGAATAGAACGACTCATTTTTTCTCTTCTTATTGTTATTAGACATACAATAAGAGGGAATAAATTCCCCCTTGTTGTATTATTCTAAATTATGCAACATCTACCGTAGATAACTTTGCATATTCTCTTAAAAAGTTGTGCAGCTCAGGTACATCTTTGGCAATCGTTAAAGGCTGGAACTGTTGTAGAACTTCGATCGAATGCACACCATAGCCCACACCAATTCGTGGCATGTTTAACCGCTGAGCCATCTCAAGATCATAGCTACTATCACCAATCATTACTGCACGCTCAACACTGACTCCAGTGACTGCTAAGATTTCTTGCAGCATGAGCGGATCTGGTTTTGAACGTGTTTCGTTGGCTGCCCGAGTCACATCAAAAAGATGAGTACTTTGTGTTTTTGCGATTACACGGTCTAAGCCACGGCGGTTTTTACCCGTTGCAACTGCAAGTTTTAAACCTTGGGCTTTTAAATCATGGAGTAGTTCAGAAATACCCTCAAACCATGCATCACTAGTCGAGTTCGCAATATAGTGATCGCCATATGCCTTTAAGATCGAGTCATGCAATTCTGGCGCTTCTGGAAATAAGGTCTGCATCACCTCAGGCAAGCCTAACCCAATAATACTTTTTGCGGCTTCATCGCTTAGAGACAATTCATGTTGTTCTGCTGCATGTTGTAAGCTCGCAACAATCTGGCCAACAGAGTTATATAAAGTTCCGTCCCAGTCAAAAATTACTAATTCGGTTTTCAGACTCATTTTGCTACTCTCAAAGCCTTTAATAACTGGGTCATGTCTTCTGGTAACGGCGCTTCAATCGGTGGATAACCCGGAATATCTAAACGCATCGCGTGTAAACATAAACGTCGTGCCTGCGGACCTGCGTACTCAGTGGTGTGTCCATATTTATCATCACCCAACAACGGATGTCCAATACTTAAACCATGTACACGAATTTGATGGGTACGACCTGATAACGGCGATGCATGAACCAAAGTGGCATTTTTAAAACGCTCTGCAACCACCCATTCGGTTTTACTTGGCTTACCTTCTTTAGATACACGTACACGACGCTCGCCATTGGCTAACTCGTAACGAAATAAAGGAGCATCAATGAGTTGTTTATCGAGACTCACCTGACCTTTTACAATTGCCGCATAAGTCTTACGAATTTTGTGCTCACGCAACATATCTTGTAGCAGCTTTAAAGTACTACGTTTTTTGCTAATCATGACCAGACCAGAGGTATCACGGTCAATGCGGTGAATTAGTTCTAAATATTTTTTACCTGTCGCTGCGCGTAAAGCCTCAATCAAACCATACGCCACACCACTACCGCCATGTACAGCAATACCTGATGGTTTATTGATAACTAACAGGCCTTCATCTTCATAGACCACACGGCTGAGTAGGCTCTGTGCTACACTATCACTCACAGGAGCAGCGGTTTCATCCTTTTGTTCATAACGAATAGGAGCAACACGAATCTGATCTCCAATCTCTAATTTGGTCTCAGCTTTAATACGTTTTTTGTTTACTCGAACCTGACCTTCACGAATCAAACGATAAATACGACTCTTAGGTACACCCTTTAAACGCGAAAACAGGAAATTATCAATTCGCTGTCCTGCTTGATGTTCATCCACCTCAAACCAAGTGACACTTTGCCATTGCTGTGTAGAATTCATACTAATATTTAAACCTGAAATTTTGCTAAATTTGATTAATAAATGACCGATTAGCTTAGTTTTTTCACAAGAAATCTAAGCTTAGCCCATAGGCAGATGCTGCAAGGTTTGATATAGTCAGCGCACGGATACCGCCGTAAGTGAACATCTAATAGGGAATTTCCCTGATTGAAACCTCAATCAAAATGATGCTTTCATCACCAGCTCGGATTGGTCCTAAAGAATTATGCCGACGCCGAAGGCTTATTATATCGGCAAAATGACAAACTGTTGCGTTTAATTCAGTTTGTTCAAAAAAATATGTTACCAACTCTAGTTGGTTATGGAACGTAAACTGATACACATCAGACAAATCGCTCCTTAATGTTGCCTTCAGGCTAAAGCGTTGATGCATTGGAACTGCCGAAAGCACCGATACGATGAGCATTCCGTATCAAACTTCCAAAAAGAAGTCACTTCGTGCCCAATGACAGTGTAAAGTCATTAACCAATGCACCGCTCACCCGCCAGTGAAGCACTAAGGAAGTCCGATTTAAAGGTTGAAGCAGTATTGCCTACATCACAGACGAGAATCGAAGCTAAGGCTAAATGTAGCCGGTAACAGATGACTCAGACCACAAATATTTTGAGATCTGGGAAATGATCCGTCATGTTCGATGTTCGTTCAGAACCTTTAAGTTTGTGCGATATGTTTGTGTGGGTCACTATTAGGTGTCACACCCATGAAACGTATGTTGATTAATGCAACTCACGCAGAAGAAGTCCGCGTTGCACTTATCACTGGTAATCGTCTTTACGATTTTGATTTAGAGAATCGTACCCGAGAACAGAAAAAATCCAATATCTATAAAGGCCATGTAACCCGCGTAGAACCCTCTTTAGAAGCTGTTTTTGTTGAATACGGCGCAGGCCGTCAAGGCTTCTTGTCTATGCGCGAAATTGCTAACAGTTATTTCCAAGCAGACCCACGACAAACTTCAAACATTCGTGAACTTATCACTGAAGGTACTGAATTACTTGTTCAAGTCGAAAAAGAAGAACGTGGCAATAAAGGTGCAGCCCTTTCTACATTTATTTCACTTGCAGGACGTTATTTGGTTCTTATGCCAAACAACCCGAAAGGTGGCGGTATTAGTCGTCAAATTTCAGGTTCTGTACGTGAAGAGTTAAAAGAAATTCTAGCTTCTTTAAATTTACCGCGTGGTATGAGCGTTATTGTACGTACCGCTGGTATTGGCCGTACCCAAGAAGAATTACAGTTAGACTTACAGCATTTGCTTGACCTTTGGGCACAAATCCAAGGCACAGCGAGCTCTGGTCCTTCTCCAATGCTGGTTCATCAAGAAGCTGGTGTTGTTACTCGTGCTATCCGCGATTATTTACGTGATGATGTTGCAGAAATTTTAATTGATAGCGAACAGGCTTATAACGAAGCTTATAACTTTGTTAAAGCAGTGATGCCTCGTCAATTAGACAAACTTAAAACTTATACTTTAAACGAGCCATTGTTTGCTCATTTTGGTATTGAAAGTCAAATTCAAACTGCTTATGAACGTGAAGTAAAACTTCCTTCTGGCGGTTCAATTGTGATTGACCAGACCGAAGCTTTAGTTTCAATCGATATTAACTCTGCAAAATCGACTCGTGGACATGACGTTGAAGAAACTGCGCTGAATACTAACTTAGAAGCAGCAGAAGAAATTGCTCGCCAACTTCGTCTTCGTGACATTGGTGGTTTAGTTGTAATCGACTTCATCGATATGACTAAAGAGCGCAACCAACGTATGGTTGAAGCAAAACTTCGTGAAGCAACACAAAGCGATCGCGCACGTATTCAGTTTGGCCAACTTTCTCGTTTTGGCTTAATGGAAATGAGCCGTCAACGCTTACGTCCATCTCTTGAAGAAGCAACAGGTTATGTGTGCCCACGCTGTCATGGTACAGGCATGGTTCGTGACTTACGCTCACTTTCGCTTTCAATTATGCGTAAAGTAGAAGAGATCGCGCTTCGTGAACGTCATGGTGAAGTACAAGTAGAAGTGCCTGTTGAAATTGCAGCATTCTTACTCAATGAAAAACGTCATAGTCTTGTTTATTTAGAACAAACTTCTAGTGTTCGTGTGACTGTTTTACCTCACCCACACTTAGAAACCCCTCACTACGAAATTCAGTACAATCCAGATGGATTTGCACCATCTAGCTACGAACGTACTGAAGCAACTCGTTCAAGTGAAAAAGAGTTAGGTTATGAATCTTCTGAATGGCATTTAGAAGAAGCCGATCATGGCCATACTCATGCTGCCCCTGCTGCCAATAACGCAGCTAATCAAAAGAAAGCAAATCAAGCGGCTCAACCTGCTGCTCAGGCAAGCGCTCAAAAATCAGCAAGTCCTTGTGCATGGTTAGAAAACCTTTTTGTTCAAAAACAAGCTCAAACAGTTGATCAATCTCGCTCAGCACAAAATGCTGCTGCTGCAATTGAACAAATGGTGAATACAGGTGCTGTTAGCCGTGGGCAGTTTGGACAAGTTGTAGCACCGGCTGTTGCTGAAGTTACTTCTACTCCATCTAACAATGCTTATATTTCTCAATCTCCTGTTAAGCAGGAAGCACGTGAGAATGTTGAAAAAGACGATAAAGTACAACAGCAGCGTCCAAACAACAAAAAACGTAAGCACAAAGAGCAACGTGAACAACATCAGCACCACCACAATCAAGAACCACAGCAACAACAGGTTCATGAAGAGGTTGTACAGTTATCACGCCAAGAGCAACGTGAATTAAAACGTCAACAAAAGCGTCAACAACAAGATCAGCCGCATGCGCAACATCAAAATGATGGGCAACAAGCTGAACATGCTGTACCACGTCGTGATCGTAATAATCAACAACGTCCAAACCGCCCGAATCGCCACCGCGATCCAAGCGTATTAAATGAAAATCAAAATACGCCAGCACCAGCAGTTGTTGATGAAAAACAAATTAAGGTTGATTTGATTGATGCTCCACAGCATGAAGTCATGAATACAGCCTTAGTCATCAATGTTGATCAAGCACAAAGCGAAATTATTGCTTTAACGCCTGAGCAACCTGTTGAACGCACTGAAAAAGCACCTGTTGTTGAAGCTACTCAAGAATCAGCTCCAGCACCAGTTGTGGCAGTGGAAGAGACGGTAACTCCTGAAGCAGAAGCTCCTCAACCAAAGGCTGAGAAAACTCAACCGCAAGTTCAACGTGCAAGTAATGATCCTCGTATGCGTCGCCGTGAACAACGCAATGCAAAACGTGCTAAAGCTGCTGCACCATCAATTGCCCCATCGCAAATTCCAACGTTGGCGCAATATACAATTGGTAGCTTGATCCGTCATGTTTACGGTGAAGACTGCACAGTATTGATTGAACAGTTTGGTTTAGTTCCAACATTCAATCGTGCATTGCAGAAGTTTGCAGAGCAATACGCAAGTACGCTAGTAACTGAAGTAGCTGCTGAAGCTGAAGACAAAAAGCCTGTTACTCGTGATGCCGAGCTTCCAAGCAATAAGCCTTCACAAGAAGCAGAACCTGCGCCGGTACTTCCGTTGACGCCACCAAAAGAAGCGACACCACGTGTTGCTAATGATCCGCGTGAACGCCGTCGTTTAGCGAAACTTGCAGCTGAACAAGCTTTTGAGCAAGTTAAACAACAACATTCTGCACCAGAAGAAGCTGCCCCTGTAGCTGAGACTGTAGAAGAAGCCGTTGTTACTCCTACTGCTGAAACACAAGCACCTGTTGAATCAAAACAACAACCGCTTGAGCTTGATCAGGAAACTGAAGTAGCAGCTAATGTAGAAGAGACACCAGCTGAACCTGCAGTAGAAGCTCCGGTTGCAAAACAGCCAAAAGCAGCTGCAAAAGCCAAAGCAGCTACAGAACAAGCTGTAGAGCCAACTGAAGCTCCTGCCGAGAGTGAATCGGAAGATTCTAAAGCTGATAAGGACAAACCAAGTCGTCCTCGTCGCCCTCGCGGCCGTCCACCAAAGAAAGCAAATCCTGTAGCTGAGTAAATCATTTGCTCAATTGCAGCTAATTTAAACAAACCTAGTCATTTCGATGACTAGGTTTTTTTTGTTATTTTTAACCAATTAGGTTGATTGCACTAGAAGAAAAGTTTTAAAAGCATGGTGAACCATGAAAAATACTGTACTTTTGCCAACGCAACCTTTTTTGGATTGATCGAAAAATAAATAGGATTGATATGAGCCAGACAACACAGACCGATATCATTACGCTTGGGGATGTTGCCACTAGACTTCCTAGCTTCATTCCCAAAGTACCCCATATCCTGAATGGTCTTAAACAGGCTTATTTAAGAACAGCAAATACACCAACTGGATTAGGTGTAGCTTTTGAGAAAGCTGTTAAGCGAAATCCGAAAGGTATTGCTTTATTATTTGAAGATCAAAGTTACTCATACGAAGCTTTAAATGAATGGGCTAACCAGATTTCTCACTATTATTTATCTCTCGGCGCACGTAAAGGTGATGTGATTGCCGTAATGGTTGAGAACCGTTCTGAGCTTATTGCCACTATTGTGGGCTTAGCTAAAATTGGGGTAACGATTGCACTTGTAAATACATCTCAAGTCGGTAAAGTTCTCGCTCATAGTATCAATCTTGTAAAACCAATTGCAGTCATTGCGGGCGAAGAAGTTCGTGCTGCAATTGATGAAATTCGTCAAGACTTAAACGTTCCGAAAGACCGTTTTCACTGGTTTGCAGATCAGGCTACTCGTCAAGATGCAGGAACAGCACCTCAAGGTTATGCCAATCTTGCAATAGAAATTGATCAATTCCCGAAATTCAATCCATCAACCACACATTCCGTTCATGGAAATGATGGCCTGTTTTATATTTATACTTCGGGTACAACGGGCTTACCAAAAGCAGTTATTTTTAAACATAGCCGCTGGACACTTGCCTACGGCACTTACGGCCACATTTTAAACCTTGGCCCAAATGATGTGATGTATGTCACTTTGCCGCTGTACCATGCAACAGGCGTAGTTGTTTGCTGGTGTGGAGTGATTGCAGGAAGCTCTACCCTTGCCATTCGACGTAAATATTCGACCAGTGCATTCTGGAAAGATGTTCAGAAGTTTAATGCGTCTGCAATCGGTTATGTAGGTGAACTTTGCCGTTACTTGATGGATGCTCCAACTACAGAGCTTGACCGTGCTCACCGTGTAACCAAAATGATTGGTAACGGCATGCGTCCGAACATCTGGGATAAATTCAAACAGCGTTTTGGTGTACAAGAAGTTCTAGAGCTTTATGCTTCAAGTGAAGGCAATGTCGGCTTTAGTAATATTTTCAACTTTGACAACACTGTAGGCTTCTCCCCTACGCCATACGCAATTATTGAATTTGATAAAGAGAAAAACGAACCGATACGCGATAAAAATGGCTGGTGCAAAAAAGTTAAAGCAGGTGAAGTCGGTTTATTGGTAGGTAAAATTACCAGTCGCTCTCCATTTGATGGCTATACTGACCCAGAAAAGAACAAATCTGTGATTATGCAAGATGTCTTTAAAAAAGGTGACTCATATTTCAACACAGGTGATCTTGTTCGTAATATTGGTTTCCGTCACGCTCAGTTTGTTGACCGCTTAGGTGATACCTTCCGCTGGAAAGGCGAAAATGTATCTACCACCGAAGTTGAAAACATGGTGTGTGAATATGACAAGATCGCTGAAGCTGTGGTTTATGGTGTAGAAATTCCAAATACCAATGGTCGTGCAGGTATGGCAGCAATCACACTTGCTGATGGTGCCGAGTTAAATGACACTGACTTAACAGAAATGGTGACTGTATTTAAAAAATGCTTACCTGCTTATGCGGTACCAGTGTTTTTACGTATACAAGCTAAAGTTGAAACCACAGGTACTTTTAAGTACCAAAAGAATAAATTGAAGGAAGATGCGTTTAATCCAAGCAAAACTTCTGAACGTTTACTCGCTTTATTGCCTGGTGCAAGCAGTTACTGTGACATCACAACTGAAATTTTTGACAACATTCAGGCATATAAATACCGTTTTTAGTTCATTTTTTAGCTAAACAAGAGGAAATCGTGCTTTTTATAGGCAATCATGCAAATGTTTTTAAATTTCCTCTTGTGTTAGTTGAATAACTTGCTAAAATACGCGACATCAAAACAAAGGTGGTGTTAGAAAACTTTTAGTTATCTTGCACTTCACATTCAAATGATATTTGAATGTTTGTTCAGGGTCGTTAGCTCAGTTGGTAGAGCAGCGGACTTTTAATCCGTTGGTCCCGCGTTCGAGTCGCGGACGACCCACCACTTATCTGTTTTGAACCTATTTGGGTCGTTAGCTCAGTTGGTAGAGCAGCGGACTTTTAATCCGTTGGTCCCGCGTTCGAGTCGCGGACGACCCACCAAATTCTAAAAAGCCTCTCACTGCGAGAGGCTTTTTTTATTGTTATCTTATTTTAGTTTTATGACTAAAAGATGACGATGCACTTCTTATATAGAACATCCCTAGTCCATTCCATAAAGATTTCCAAACGTTTAGGAATATAACTTCTATTCGGATATAAAATATTAAGTGGAAGTGATTGAGCGGTATAGGCACTTAGTACTTCAACTAAAGTTGCCTGCTCGATTTTATCCTGAACATCGTAGTATGGAAGTTGAATAATTCCCAAGCCTGCAATAGCCGCTGCAATATAGGCTTCCGTATTATTTACGCTTAAAGCACTATCCATCATCACAGCTCCATCTTGATATGAAAATACACCCTGTTTTTCTCCTACTGCTCCCGCATAGTTAATGAGTTTGTGTTGAGATAGATCTTCTAATTGTTCAGGAATACCGTACTGTTCTAAATAGTCAGCACTTGCACAGTTCACCATAATCAAGTTACCAACGAACTTCGCAATTAAACTACTATTATCTAGCTGCCCCACCCGAACAACACAATCGATTCCTTTCTCGATTAAGTCAGTGATGTCATCAGAGCTATGAAGTTGTAAATGGATATCTGGATAGCGGCTATAAAAATCGGGCAGTTCAGGAATAATCACTTGATGCACGATTCGGCTGGGCATTGAAATTTTTAGCGTGCCACGATAATGCTGCTTTTGTGCCTGTATAAGCTGTTCGAGCTGTTCATAATCAAATAATAGATTTTGACACTCAGGTAATATTCGTTGTCCATCTTGGGTAAGGCTTACTTTACGCGTAGTACGATGAAATAAGCGTACTCCATAGTGAGTTTCTAGCTGTTGAATTGCGCTCGTCACTGTCGAACGAGGCAAATCAAGCTGATTCGCCACTTCACTAAAGCTTTGTCGTTTAGCGACTTCTGTAAAAATAAAAAATTGCTGCAACCGATCCATTTAATTGTTCGTATTTTTTGAATAGTTAAACCAAACTAGCATAATTGATCAAAAATTACCGCCAATCTAGACTAAAAACACATTAAAACAAGTCAGCATAGGAACAACCATCATGACAACTCATACTCTTAAAGATAAAGTTGTATTGATTACAGGCGGTGCAAAAAACTTAGGTGGACTGATTAGCCGTAAATTTGCAGAACAAGGCGCCAAAATCGCGATTCACTACAATAGCGCTGAAACTCAAGCAGATGCTAAACAGACGCTCGCAGATGTAAGAGCATTCGGTGTAGATGCCGTTTTAATTCAGGCAGACCTAACGGATATTGATAATATCGAAAAGCTATTCTTAGACACTAAGCAGCATTTTGGCGGAATTGATATTGCCATTAATACAGTTGGAAAGGTTTTAAAGAAATCTTTTTTAGATACCACCGAACAAGAGTTTGATAGTATGAGCGATATCAACTCAAAAATTGCCTATTTCTTTATTCAATCGGCAGGTCGTCATTTAAATGACGGCGGCAAGATTTGTTCAATCGTTACTTCTCTTCTTGCAGCTTACACTGGGCTCTATTCAACCTATGAAGGTTTAAAAGCTCCTGTTGAACACTACACCCGTGCTGCATCAAAAGAATTTGGTGATCGTCAGATTTCTGTGACTGCTGTTGCACCCGGACCAATGGATACACCTTTCTTTTATGGCCAGGAGTCTGCCGAAGCAGTGGCTTACCATAAATCAGCTTCAGCTTTAGGTGGACTCACCAAAATTGAAGATATCGAACCTTTAGTTCGCTTTCTGGTAACCGAAGGTTGGTGGATTACCGGTCAAACAATTTTTGCAAATGGTGGCTACACCACTCGCTAAAATCAAAAAAGCCGCATCTCATAGTGCGGCTTTTTAATTTACTTCTTTACAAGAACTCTTCTAGTACCGAATTTAAGAAAATATGCCCCTGCTCTGTACAAGCCAAACGAGAACTATCCTCTACCAGTAGCTTTCTAGCTCGAAGTGAAGTGAGTACCTCATTTAAATGATCTAAGCTTAAGCCTGTACGCTGTTCATATAATTCAGCTTTTACCCCGTCATTTAGACGTAAAGCATTCATCATAAATTCAAAAGGTAACTCTTCTACTTCAATCTTTTTCATTTGCAAATGTTCGGCTGGAACCTTAGCCAAATAGTCTTTTGGCAAACGAGTTTTTTGGAAACGGTACACCCCATCAGGTTGTGTGACTTTGCCATGTGCACCTGCACCAATCGCAAGGTAATCACCAAATTCCCAATAATTTAAATTATGGGCTGAAGGTTGTTCTTTACGCCAAGCCGACACTTCATAATTTATAAAACCATTGGCTTTTAAATATGCTTCGCCTTGCTCTTGAATATCTTCTAGCACTTCATCTTGAGGTAAGACGGGTTGAGTACGGAAGAATACGGTGTTTGGCTCAATAGTCAGTTGATACCAACTGATATGTGTCGCGCCATGCTCTACAGCCATCTTTAAATCATAAAGCGCTTGTTCTAGCGTTTGCTCAGGTAGGCCATGCATTAAATCGACATTAACTCGCTTAAAGCCTGCTTGTCGTGCCTGCTCAATTGCATCCATAGCATTGTTGGCTGAATGAATACGCCCCAGTTTTTGCAAGTGCTCTGTATTAAAAGTCTGCACACCAATCGATAAACGATTAATACCTGCGTCTAAATAGCCTGCAAACGGATCATGTTCTAGTGTTCCAGGATTTGCCTCTAGGGTGATTTCACAGCCATCTTCGAATTTGAGTAATGACTTAAGCTGTTCAAACAGCCACGCATAGCCTTTAGCAGAAATAAGTGAAGGCGTTCCACCACCAATAAATACACTATGAATTGAACGTCCCTGAGCCATCTCAACTTGAGTTTCAAAGTCGGCCACCAACGCTTTTAAATAGGTTTGCTCAAGTTCTGCCGAAAGCGCTCCATCTGGTACGGCATGCGAGTTAAAGTCACAATATGGACATTTACGCACGCACCAAGGCATATGGATATATAAAGATAAAGGAACAGAAGCAGGATTTAATACGGCCAAGGAGCAGGTCCAATTTACACAATATTTCTATTTTAACATGACTGCATCAATGGGCTTATGAAAACATACCTTAATTGCTTTAGACTGTTTTTAAACATACTTAAATATTGATAAAAATGATGAAATTCTCTAGTCAACTTTTCCTGATCTTACCTCTAGCTATGGGAATCGGTGTTGCCATGGCTTTTCAAACTGCAATCAATGCTCAACTGCGCGAGCAACTACACTCACCGTTGCAGGCAGCTTTATTATCATTTTTCATAGGTACTATTGTTTTAGCCGTTATGGTTTTTTTCCAAAGTGCCGAAAAGCCCTCTTTAAGTGAAATATCAAATATTCCATGGCTTCTTTGGACAGGAGGATTCCTTGGGGTTTATGCAATTAGCATGAGCATTTATACTGCACCTAAACTTGGTTTTTTAACCTTTACAGGGCTAGTCGTTTTTGGGCAATTGCTCATTTCAATGTTGCTTGACCATTTTGGTTGGTTAGGTACAGAAAAGACACCTGTTACATGGCAACGGTTTCTGGGTGGCGTGATCATCTTTGTCGGTGTATTACTCACTTTGCAACGTTAGCTTCATTTTTATATTTAAAAAGAGTACCTTTTGTGTCGAATGTCACATCTTTTCGGTCTGAATTAAAACAACTCTTCCACTTAATGCTACCGATTTTAATTACCCAGTTTGCTCAAGCGGGATTTGGGTTAATTGACACTATTATGGCTGGGCATTTATCTGCAACCGATTTAGCAGCAATTGCGGTAGGTGTGGGCTTATGGATCCCAGTCATGCTCCTGTTCAGTGGCATTATGATTGCAACTACACCTTTGGTCGCTGAAGCAAAGGGCGCAAGAAATACAGAACAAATTCCTGTCATTGTTCGTCAATCCTTATGGGTCGCCATCATTTTAGGCGTAATGGCTATGCTCATTTTGCAGCTTATGCCGTTTTTCTTACATGTGTTTGGCGTACCAGAAAGCTTACAGCCTAAAGCAAGTTTATTTTTACATGCGATTGGTTTAGGCATGCCAGCTGTGACCATGTACGCAGCCCTACGCGGTTATTCTGAGGCTTTAGGCCATCCACGTCCTGTAACGGTCATTAGCTTACTGGCCTTAGTGGTTTTGATTCCTCTTAATATGATTTTTATGCATGGATTAGGGCCAATACCTGCATTAGGTAGCGCAGGCTGTGGTTTTGCAACCTCCATTTTACAGTGGCTCATGCTAATTACTTTAGCTGGCTATATTTATAAAGCTTCGGCTTACCGTAACACGTCTATTTTTAGCAGATTCGATAAAATTAACCTGACTTGGGTTAAAAGAATTTTACAGCTTGGCTTACCAATCGGTTTAGCCGTGTTCTTTGAAGTCAGTATTTTTAGTACTGGCGCATTGGTGCTTAGCCCACTAGGTGAAGTGTTTATTGCAGCACATCAAGTCGCAATTTCAGTCACCTCTGTGCTGTTTATGATTCCGCTTTCACTCGCGATTGCCTTAACTATTCGTGTGGGAACCTATTATGGTGAAAAGAACTGGGCTTCGATGTACCAAGTCCAAAAGATTGGTCTAAGCACGGCAATATTTTTTGCCTTATTGACCATGTCTTTTATTGCTCTAGGTCGTGAACAAATTGTCTCGGTTTATACTCAAGATATAGATGTGGTTCCTGTTGCCATGTATTTACTCTGGTTTGCAATGGGTTATCAGTTGATGGATGCATTACAAGTCAGTGCCGCAGGCTGTTTAAGAGGGATGCAAGATACGCAAGCACCGATGTGGATTACGCTTATGGCATATTGGGTGATTGCGTTCCCTATCGGACTTTATTTAGCACGTTATACCCATTGGGGTGTAGCTGGTGTTTGGCTAGGTTTGATTATTGGTTTAAGTATTGCCTGTGTTTTATTGCTCTCACGGCTTTATTTAAATACCAAACGTTTAAGTCAAACTTAATAAAAAAGCCGATGAAACATCGGCTCTTTTTATTTTATGCAGACTTTGCCCGCGGGCTTGCTCCAATTTGCCAGACAAAGGGCAAATCGGTCCGGTTAACTTCCCAATCTCCAATCACCTTTTCTTTATAGATGAGCGGATTATGTGAAGAGACCGTTCGTGCATTACGCCAGAAACGGTCGAGTTGTTTGACCTGACTACTTGCTGACGCGCCCAAAGCATTAAATAATTGGCTGGTTAAATCGAGTACCAAATTAGAAATCACCACCTGTCCTTGCGCCGACTCAAGCTCTGCATCTACGTTAAACTGATGTTCTTTCACCTCTAACTCACTAAAGTGACTTTCATAAGCCTTTTGTAATGCTTCAGCTGTTTTAATCGTAATTGCCAGACTTGCATAGGCTTGAGCAGAGGCTTTACCTACCACCTGTAAAATTTGTGGATCGTGACGAACAAGGTCACCATTACCATGACTAAAAATACGCTTTCGCTCTCGTATTTCTTGACTAAAAGTTTCTACTGCCGCATGCGCAATCCCTGTTAAGGTTGCAAGGTGGACAACCTGATAAAAAGCAGTTTGATATTTAAAACGTTGGTCAAATGGAATAAGGTGCGAAGCCGGCAAGTGAACCTGATGTACTTTTAAAGTACCGCTACCCGTCGTCTTTTGACCAAAGCCATCCCAATCATCAATCACACTCACGCCTGTTTCATGGCGATAAATAGCAGCAATCACATGGCGGTCATTTACTTCATCGTAAGCAAATAAATCGATCCAGTCTGCAAAGATACTTCCGGTTGAATAGTACTTTTCACCATTCACTACCAAGTTGCCCGAAGCATCTTTGGTTACTCGTGTAATGACATCACCGATTTGCACATTTCCAACTTCGGTCCATGCATTCCCGACTAAATCACCCTGCACAAAACGCTGAAACCAGACCTCTTGTGAGTGCTCTTTATGCGCAACCAAACGGTCTTCAACAAAAGCGAAGTGTCCACGCAACGCTTGCACAATATTCGAGTCTGCTTGTGCTAACTCTGCTAAAAGCTGGAAAAGTTGCGGTAATGACACCCCATCTCCACCATACTTAACGGGTACACGTACCGCACCTAATTTGAGTTCTTTTAACCACTGAATCGGTTCAAAAGGCAATATTCGTTCTTTCTCCCGTTGAATTGCACCTTGGGCAATTTTTTCAAAAACTGGACGAAATCTACTTGCTACCTTTTCATAATCGGCGCCTACCGATAGCTCTTCTAATTCAATTTGGGTAATTGTCATCTTTATTCTCCTAATCTTATTTTTTATTCACTTTAGCTCCATGCATGACGAGGTGGATGGATGCCATTGAGGTAGTAATTACCGACAATGTGATATTTCCAACGCACGGGATCATGCAAGGTGTGAGTGCGAGCATTACGCCAATGGCGGTCAAGATTAAGCTCTGACAAGGTCGATCGTGTTCCAGACAACTCAAAAAGCTTATTCGCTGCTAAAATCGCAACTTCTGTAGTGAGTACTTTTGCTTCAGCAACTAATAATGTCGCTTGGTTTACATGCTCTTCTGTCGTGTCGGCAATCGCTTGATCAATCGCATCTCCTGCTAAATCTAATACTGCTTCTGCTGCACGAAGTTTTATTTTTAAATCACCAATGTTTGCAATCGTATAGGGATCATCACTCGCTTTTTCTAAACCTGAATCGACCCATGCACGGCTATGATTTTTGACATAGTGGATTGTTTCTTCAATTGCGCCACGTGCAATACCAGCATCAACAGCAGCTTGAATAAATTGTGAAATTGCTCCCGCTGGTGTTGGTCGCTCGAAAGCCTGATAAATCGGAATTAGATATTCTTCACGTACTGGAACTTGATTAAGTTCAACGGTTCCACTGGCCGTGGTTCGTTGCCCAAAACCAGACCAGTCATTAATAATATTAACCCCTGAAGTTTCCCGAGGAACTAGCGCTGCGTAAGGCTGTCCCTGTTCATTTACAGCGACAATTGGAACCCAATGCGCAAGCAATGCACCAGTTGCAAAAAACTTCTTGCCATTAATTTCATAACCGTGCTCGGTCTTTCGTAATGTGGTAGTGAGGTCAGCCACCGTTTTGCTATGCTTTTCTGAAAAGGCATTGCCAAAACGAATCCCCCTCAACACTAAGTTAAAGAAGAACTGTTGTTGTTCAGGTTTCGCATCTAATCTTAAATGCTCAATAAAAGCTAAGTGATTTTGAGGAAGCTGTGCAAGAGATGGATCAACACTCGCAATTGTTTTGATGACCTCAGCCAAGGTTCGATATTTAACTTGGGCACCACCAAATTGCTTGGGAACCGTAATGGCCCATAAGCCACTTTGTGAAAACTGTTGAATTTCATTTAGAGGTAAACGGCGCTCTCTGTCTCGCTCAGATGCTTCTTGTGCAAATTCTTGAGCAAGTTGTTTGGCAAGCTCAATTGCTTCTTCATCAGAACGAATAATATGCGCATCTTTTGACTGCTCAAACACAGATAAAGGAACCGCCTGAGACCGCCCATGGGCCGAACTTAAACTTGTCATAACTTTTGTTATCTCTATTTTTATTTAACCTGTCATTTACATTACCACCAAAAAAATAGAGACTATATAGATATTAAAGCTTTGTTTATGAAATGGATTTTCACAAGCTTTTCATATTTTTTACTATAAAAATAACATTTTGTTTTTCGAAAAATTTCTTACATGAGATAAACAATTTCATATAGGCTTTTTAAGCTTTGTCACCTATGATCAAAACTAGGCAATATTATGTTGTAGTCAATGAGGTATCGAAGATATGGCAAAGAATGCAAGTTCACCCGGCAAACGATTTATGAAACTTGCAGGAATGACCGCGAGCATTGCAACGAAAACCGTTTCTAACTCGATTCGAAACTTGACCGCAGATGAAGAGCAAAAGCTGGCTTCAAAAACCAAGTTATTTCAGGATATTGGTTTGCAAATTGCCGACACCTTAGGTGAAATGAAAGGTGCCGTCATGAAGGTCGGCCAAATTGCATCTCAATATAAAGATATTTTCCCACCCGAAGTCGCTAAAGCAATTTCAAAGTTACAACGCCAAGCTCCAGCCATGCCTTTTGCTGCCATTCAGCAACAAGTTGAACGTGAGCTTGGAAAACCGCTCAATGTTGCCTTTAAATCTTTTGATCAAGAACCTTTTGCAGCTGCTTCAATTGGCCAAGTTCACAAAGCTACCTTACCTAGTGGCGAACAAGTTGTAGTGAAAGTGCAATATCCAGGTGTTGATGAGGCCTGTGAAAGTGACTTAAAACAAGTGCGTTTAGCCCTTCGTTTAATGGGTGTACTTAAAATTGATAAAAAGCTACAAGATCAGCTTTTTACAGAAATTCAGGATAGTCTTTCAGCAGAACTTAACTATGAAATCGAGGCTCAAAACCTTGAAGTTTTTAAAATCTTTCATAGCCAGTTAGATGACAAAATTATCATCCCTACTGTTTATAAAGATTATTCTTCAAGACGTATTTTAACCTTGAGCCTTGAACAAGGTGACAGCATTGAAACAGCCAGCGCTTGGCCTATCGAAATTCGAAATACGATTGGACGTCGTTTGATTCGTGCTTTAGGTCAGGAAATGTTCTTTCTAAAACGTTTTCACTGCGACCCTCACCCAGGTAACTTTGCTTTTCGCCAAGATGGTAGTGTCATTATTTATGACTATGGCAGTGTTAAAACGCTTTCAAATGAAATCGTGCAGCACTTTAAACGCTTAGTAAATGCAGCTCGCCATGAAAATATCGATTTGATCGAAACAGAATTATTTGAACTACATTCACTTGCTGAAAAAGGCAAATTCCCGAGTGATCTATATAAACTCTGGATTGAAGTATTATTACGCCCGCTTACTACCACTTATGATTTTGCAGAGAATTCATCACATCATGATGGCATGTTACTCGTGAAAAAATCTTTGAAGTATTGGGATGTCTTTAAACCATCACCAGATACTTTAATGGTCAACAGAACCATTTCAGGACATTACTGGAACCTAATTCACTTAAAAGTTCATGACAATCTAAACGATCTATTTGAAGAGCTTGTACCGCCTTCTAACTAACTTAATTTACTGATCAATGTAGCCTTTTAGAGGTTACATTGACTTTATAAACGTTATGTTATAACATTTCTTTAATCAAAAATAATTTAGGACAATCTCTCATGCGTAAAGATATTCATCCTGCTTATCAACAAGTGTTATTTCATGACACCAATGCAGACGTTTACTTCTTAATTGGTAGTACTCTTCAGTCTAAACAAACCAAAGAATATCAAGGGAAAGTTTATCCTTATGTAACTCTTGATATTTCAAGTGCCTCACACCCTTTCTACACAGGTGAAGTACGTCAAGCAAGTAACGAAGGCCGTGTAGCAAGCTTTAATAAACGCTTCGCTCGCTTTAATCGTAAGAGTTAATCTTGCGTTAAGATTTGACCAATACACTTAAATCATTGGAAGCCTAAGACTATCTCCTCCACTTAGGCTTCTTTTTTTATGTATGTTTTTCGGTCTTTTCTAAACTGTGTATAAAAGAAAACTTATCCACAAGTTGTCTAAAAACTCTTCTGATTTTTTTCAATAACTCCTCAATTTTTATAATTGCCAAGCTTTCAAAGCATGTATTCAATGCTATGCTTAAGCCCCATTTGATAGGAAGTTTAAGATTATGGCACAAGAGTTACTTGCCCAATTACAAGCAGGCACAGCAAAATTTTCAGACGTTTTAGCTCATATTGAAGCACGTTACCAACATACTCCAACGGCTTTTCAAAATGGTGCACAGCATAACGCTGCTACTGAAAATCAAGGCAGTGCAAAAGTTTTCTCTTTTGCCAAGTTACAAGGTTTAGACCAAGCACAAACTTTAAGTTTATTTGCAGAACACTACGCATCTGTATTGGCTACACCAGAAGGAACTGATCATCAAAATATTCGTCAGTTTATGCAAAATGGTTGGGATGGTGTGAAGTTTGAAGGTCAGGCTTTAACTGAAAAAGCTTAATCATTTTTTAGCATAGCCTCAAATTATGAGATTTTCTAAAGCCTATTAATAGGCAATGCCTCACTTTTGAGGCAAAAGTGACAAAACCCTTTGTCCCGCTGATGCTACATCCATGTAGCACAGCGAAACGACGGCATCCATGCCGTCTGTCACGATAGTGAATGCCTTATTTTTCTTAATTATTTTATTAGCCCCTTACATTTGATACGCGATAACGTCATTCGCAGCCTGCGTGGTGTCAATAAAAGATCGTTTTTGCAAAGCATAAGATAAATGGATTCAGTGAACAGGTTCTGCGAATGACAGATGCCTTTGGTTACTTTGGGCAAAACCAAAGTAACTTAATTAGCTGCTTCCATTAGATAACTCAACGATAAGACTCCGTCGTGAAAATCCTACCCAACACTCAACTTCGATGAGTTCTCACAACTTGAAATCATGGTCAATTCTTAAATATAAAAACTCAATGCCCCGCTACCCAATGATAAGTCGCCAAACCCAAACACGTAAAAATTAATGATCCAATTAAATGGATGGAGATCCCCAACATCGCCATTCCCAACTTACCACTTTCTAATAAAGTGACGATCTCAATCGAGAACGTTGAAAAGGTAGTTAAAGCACCACAAAAACCAGTAATCACAAAAAGCTTATAGTTCGGACTTAAATCACTTTGAGCAAAATAAGCAATTGCAAAACCAATAATAAAACCACCGACCAAATTAACAGTCACTGTACCAAATGGAATTTGCGGATAAATCGGGTTGAGTTTTAAACCTAAAAACCAACGTAACCATGCCCCTAGAACTGAGCCTAAAGCAATTGAAAGTAGAGAGTAATACATAGGACCACCCCTTTAGATAGACGCTAAAAGAGCAAAAAATAATGAAGGGAAATATGACACAGCGTACTCCAAAAATAAGCAGAGTACGCAATAACCTACGTACCCAGCGATATAAATACATGAGGGTAACGTAGGCATCATTAGCCAATATGGCGGTTTTTCAAGGGAGGAATGCCATCTCCCCGTTTTAAGTATATTAGATCATCTTGAATTTGATTAAAACATACTTTTTAAATCATGGACGTTCATCGTATTGCGGTAAATCGTCACAAATGCTTTCCCACTCTGCTTTTGAAGCAGCAAAAATATGCATTGTCGGTTTTTGGTCTAGTGGTGTATCAAGTGACCCAATTCTTACACGAAATAGTTCAGGCTGGGCATCACGCGAGCTAATAAGCGGTGAACCACATTCGCTACAAAACCAGCGATACACACCGTTCACAGCAAATTTTTTGACGAGATCTTCACCTTGGGTAATTTTAAAATCTGTACTTTTAACAGGAGCATTGGTGGCAAATGCTGTTCCATTGGATTTTCGGCATCTTTGGCAGTGACACTGAATAATATCTCCGATATCGCCCTTAATTTCATAGCGAATACCCTGACATAAACAACTTCCTTGATAAACTGGTGATGCTTGAGACATGTTCTCGTAAATCCTATTATTATTGATTGCTCAAAAATAACACTTTTCACATATCAAACATAGCACCAAATTATCCTGTTATTTCTCTAAAAATGAATGCACACCCTCACCAGCCGCTCGCCCTGTAGCAAAGCATGCTGTAAGTAAATATCCACCCGTAGGAGCATCCCAATCGAGCATTTCACCACAACAGAATACACCTGAAGTTTGTTTAAGTTCTAAGCTTTCAGTTAGTGCATTCTGCTTAACACCACCAGCACAGCTAATCGCTTCTTCAATGGGTCTAAACCCTTCTAGCTTAATTTGGAGCGCTTTGATTCGCTGAGCCATAGCCTCTGGTTTGTTCCATAGTGCTTTATCAACCACTTCTCTGATTAAGTTAATCTTGGCTGTGTCTAAGCCTGCTTTACGCCAGATATTGGTGAGCGATTGTTTTTTGCTAACTTGTAATTTTTTAACTAACTGTGACAACTCTACATCAGGCAATAAATCTAAAAATAAATTTAAGCTTTGCCCTTGTTTTTGCTGCTCTCGTAAAGCACATCCGAGTTTATAAATAACACCACTTTCTAAACCATAGTGAGTAATCACAATATCGCCATGAGTAATCTGGCTAGGATCAACCCATGCATTGATACGTTTTAAAGGTTCACCAAAACAGCTTTCCATAAAAGCTGACCAAGTGTGAAGTACACCTGCATTACTTGGTTGGAAAGGTTCAATATTGGATTGATCCATCCATTGCTGCCAAGCACCATCACTACCTAATTGTGACCAAGAAACAGCGCCACAAGCCAATACTACTGCATCGTATTGCTGGGTAAAAATTTCAAATTTTTGATTATTTTGGTTTTCTAAAGTCACCGTTGTGCCTTGTAAATTAATACAACGATGACGATAAAAGAATTTAACCTGCTGTTCTGCCAAACGTTTTAGCCAAGCACGCAGTAAAGGTGCCGCTTTCATTTCGACAGGAAAAATACGACCTGAAGTACCCACATAAGATTCAATTCCCAGATTTTTCATCCACTTTTGAATCCAGACTGCATCCCATTTTTCAACCCACGGTTTGAGCCATTCTGCATGGTCATAGCGTTCAATAAACTGCGCTAAAGGTTCAGCATGCGAGATGTTTAACCCCGTTTTACCTGCCATCAGAAACTTACGTGCAGCTGAAGGCTTTTGCTCGTATACATCAATCTCATAATTATACTGGCTCAGTACCTCAGCTGCCATTAAACCAGCCGGACCCGCACCAATAATGGCAACCCGCTTATTCGCCATGCACTTGACCTTGTAATGGGGCAAACTCATCAAAACGTGTGCTGTAACCTTCAGGTTTAGTGATCACAAGCTGTTGGCAAAGTTCTCCACGTTCTAAATACTTAATTTCAAAATGAGTACGTGCAGATGTTTGAGCAATTTTTTCTTTTTGGTAAGGCAGCTTCCAGACATTAATTAATTGTTGTTCAGCTTCTTCAATATATTCAGGAATATTACTTGCCAAAGTAATGGTTCCACCTGTTTGCAGGCGAGAAATTAAGAACTCAAAAAATGGCATATTCAACCAGCGCTGTGCTGGATTATGGGGTTCTGGGTTTGGATAGAGAATAAAGAAATGTTCAACTTGAGCAGGATGTAATGCATGTACCACCCAAGGCAAAGCATCTGCATGTACAGGAATTAAATTATCTCTTGGTTCCAGACCGTGCTGTTTTTGCATTGCCAAGAATTTTTCTCGGGTTCGTTCAATTGCATACAATGTGTGCTGCGGCTGTTGCTCGCTAAAAAGCAAAGCATGTTTACCCTTGCCCGCTCCAATTTCTACACAAATCGGGGTATTTTCAATTGGGGTAAAATCGCGAGGCGCTTGCATACGTTGTGCTTGAAATTGACGAATCTGCATAATCACATCAAACTAAATAAAAATCGGCATAAGTCTAACAAGTCACCTGACTTTTGCCTAATCTATTTCTCTTCACTTTGAGGATATCGCTTTATGCCACGTACATTCCCCTGCCCACGTTGTGGTGAACCAAGTGTTTGGGAAGGTAACGAATTTCGTCCATTTTGCTCTGAACGCTGTAAACTCATTGATTTAGGTGCTTGGGCAAATGATGAGTATAGACTGCCTACCCAAGATGCGCCTCAGCATAACAAGGGTAGTCAAAATGAAGATGATTATGAGGATTAACCAGCTTTACCTGCAACAAAAGGGTTAAATTGTTTCTCATAGCCAATGGTACTCATCGGACCATGTCCAGAAATAAACTGAGTATCATCTGGCAGACTAAAACATTCTCGTTTAATCGATTCAATCAACTGATCGTGATTACCACGCGGGAAATCTGTTCTGCCAATTGAGCCTTTAAACAAGACATCACCTGTCCACAGCAATCCATGATTTTTATTATAAAAAATGACATGTCCTGGCGTATGGCCGGGAGCAAAACGTACCTCAAACTCATCTTCGCCAAGTTTTAGCACTTCGCCACCTTCAAGCCATTGATCGACTTTTACAGGCTGTGGAATTGGAAAGCCATAACGTGCTGAAACTTCCTGAATCATATCTAGCCAAAACTGATCTTCTTTATGTGGCCCAATAACTGGAACGTTCCATTCTTTGGCAAGCTCACCCACCGCTCCTGCATGATCTAAATGCCCATGAGTGAGCCAAAGAGCCTTCACCTTTAAACCCAACGCTTCAACTTCATTTTTTAAAACAGCAGCATCACCACCAGCATCAATCAAAACTGCTTCTTTTGTTTCACTGTCCCAAACAAGAGAGCAATTTTGGGCAAATGCAGTAACTGGAACAATTTTGACTTGCAACATAAGAACCTCTGGCTAAAACACAATTAACGGTGGGCTAAGGTATAGGTAAGGGCATCAAGATTAGCCTGAACTAATCCTGCAAGCAAATCAATATGAGCTTGATCGCTATTTAAAGCAGGAATGTAAGCATAGCTACCACCGCCCGCCTCTTGAAATAACTCAGCGTTTTGAATAGCTAACTCTTCAAGAGTTTCCAAGCAATCAGCAGAAAAAGCTGGGCTTAATACCTGTACTGACTTAACGCCTTGCTTCGCCCAATCTTGTAAAAGCTGGTCTGTATAAGGTTTAACCCATTCTTGTTTTCCAAAACGTGACTGGAAGCTAATTGCCCATTCATCATCTTTTAAATGTAAAGCTTCAGCGACTAACTTTGCTGTAATACGACAACGATCTGCATAAGGGTCGCCTTTATCTGCATACGGCTGTGGAATACCGTGAAAAGACATCAATAGTTTTTCAGGTTTACCATGCTGCTCTTGGTAGGCTAAAACACTTTCTGCCAATGCCTGAATAAACATTGGATGTTGATAATAATCTTTAATAATGGTTAGACCCGGCAAGTTTCGCTGAGCTGGAATCCACTTGGCAAATGCATCATATAACGGCGCTGTAGACGTTGCGGAATATTGAGGAAATAATGGCAATAAAATGACATGCTCTTGCGGGTTAGTCGCCAATTTTTCTAAAACTGTATCAATACCGGGATTACCATAGGTCATCGCTGGTATCACGGTTAAATCAAACTGATTATTTTCTCGCTGCAAATAAGCCTGAATACGTTGAGTTTGCTCAAACACAATTTCACGCATGGGCGAATCTTTTGACCATACCGAAGCATAGGCATGTGCTACCCTTTTTGGGCGAAAAGGTAAAACAAACAGATTTAAAATAATCCACCAAATGAATTTCGGTATTTCAATTACACGTGAATCAGATAAAAACTGCTTTAGAAAACGGCGAACCGCCGGAACAGTGGCCTCATCCGGTGTACCTAAATTCGCTAAAATGACTGTGACTTTCGGTTTTTGTTCAAACGACATGTGTAAATGCCTTTCAATTCATCTTATGTCACTAATGTAACAGCTTTTATTGTCATATATAAATTGAATCGCTCTAAGCTTTTAATCGAATGCCCCGATGATTCCATTTATAGCTAAGTAATAACTTTTGAGCTTTAGCTGTGACTTTCCATAAGCTATAGGATTGTTCAGTCTGAGTTGGAACAATCCAGCCCTGTGACTGCATTTGCTTTTTTATCCGAAACAATGCCTTATGGTTAATCTGAGCGCAGGCAACAGCATGAGCACGAGGTAACTCCTGACGAGCATCTTCTAAGCCAGCCTGATTCAGATATTCATTTAAACATGTCCCAAAATTCTCTTCTGGTGTAGCTGTTTCAAACTGCTTTGCCAATATGCTTAACAACTGCGACCAAGTCATTTGTCGTTGTCGTTTAAGCTCTTTAAAATTCCCATCCTGAAATGCTTGAATTTGATATTCAAATGCAAAAACATCCTGAGGAGCAACTTCGTTTATTTGAGCTGATGATTCTGCTAATTGTTGTTCTAACTGTAAAATTTTACTTTTTAATAACTTAATTTCATCTTCTAAGTGATGAGCTTGATGAGCAGGGACCCAACCTTGTCCCATATGCTGTTCAACTATTAAAGGCATATTTAAACGGACAGCCAACTCTAGTTCACGTGGAGTTTTAAAGTAAAAAATATGATTCGCATCAAGTAATAACCTTTTTCTAAATGCGAGAAATTTATCTTTAAGCTGTGGATGTGTTTCTTGTAAATGCATATCACGACTTTCGGGCTGCTCATGCATGAATACAATAATAGGTTTAGCCTGACTTAACGCATATTCATATTCTAAAGATAAATAACTCACACCAGAAATCGACTGCTCTCCATACTGGCTACCTAAAAGTAGGATTACATAATCACATTCATCAATTTGTCGACGTGCAAGCGTAGTGGTTAGGGGTGTTCGTTGTTCTAATCCCCAAGCAAAGAAACCCATCCCTACCAAGGTTTGAGACAGAATCATCCGCTCTGGCTGCATATCGCGGCCGGATGTTGAAATAAAAATCTGATAGCGTGTATCGAGCATAACAATACCCTTTCGCCCCATGATCTGTCCGTGACTTAATATCAGCCAAGATCATGAACCGCCCCAAATAAAATAATAAATCTAAAAAACACTACTTTCTAAATGATGCTAAAAGATCAGTTTAGATTATGAAGTGTCCAAGTTAACTCTTGTGGAATCATATGTTGTAAAACAGGTTGCAGTGCCTCAGCATTATTACCGCTGACATAACATTCAATACGTGCAACATTCTGACCTATTTGGTCACATAATAACTCATTTTTTATTAAAATACGGGCTGTTTGTCGGGCAACTGCCAATCCAGAATCAACCAGTGTGAATTGGTTATCAAAAAGATGATGAATTGCTTGATTTAAGAAAGGATAATGCGTGCAACCGAGCACTAAATAGTCGGCACCTTGCTCAGCGGCGGGCTGTAAAACTTCTTTTAATGCCTTTAAACATGCCTCACCCATTTGCTGACCTGCCTCTACACAAGGAACAAGTTCAAGGCTGGTTAAGGTCATCACTTTAACACCCGCCGGAACAGCAAACTTCTCGACAACATCTTTAATGAGTTGGCCACGAAAAGTAGCAGGCGTCGCCAATACAGCAACCACTTTAGAACGAGTCTGTAATACAGCAGGTTTTAATGCTGGAACCAATCCTACAATTGGAAAGTGTTCACCATAATGCTCACGCAAATGATCAAGGCTAAATGCGGAAGCCGTATTGCAGGCTACGACTGCAATTTTACAGCCTTGACGATATAGCCAATCGACTGCTCGAGCCGTGAGTTCTCTGATTTCTTGATCAGAGCGAGGACCATAAGGAACGTAGGCAGTATCGGCATAATACACAATACGCTCATTGGGTAAATATTTAGCAATTTCTGCTGCAACTGACATCCCTCCAATTCCCGAATCAAAAATACCAATTGGGGCATCTGCTGATGCTTTAGGCATAGGTTCTAGCTCGGAAAATAAAGGTTGTATGGCGGTCATAGCTGTACTGAAGTGTCAGAAAATTTCACTCCCTAAAGCTTAAACCTCAAGTGCCTAATTGCAAGAGCAAATTACCACTTTTTAGCTCTAAAATGGTTTCACCTTTATCGTTTTCAATCAGTGTTCCATAGTTCACCAAATGATAGAAAGCCTGACGTTGAATCAGCGCATTAATCCCAAAACGGACATGCACATAAGGACGCAACTCTCCTGCATATTCACGCATAAAAATAGGATGCTCTGCATCAACCAAAATTACATCTTGGTTGGTGGTGGTCAGTTGTAAAAACTGATCACCTGAAATTTCGACCTGATCTGCCTGATTGACCAATAAAGGTTCATCTTCAACTTCGATTTCAATTTGTTCTACAGGGGTTTTCAGGTAGAATTTACCCTCTTCTTTCCATAGGACTTTGGTAAACAGATCTAATAGAGCTTGGCGCTTGATTAATTGACCTTCGTGCCACCATTCTCCATTGGATTTCACCGTCAAATCCATTTTGCCGCAATGCTTTGGATGCCACTGCTCTAAAGGTGGAATTGACCTTTTGTGACTTTGCTGTACACCTTTTATGTATTGTGCAATGTTCATTAAGTTTTTATCATCAGATAACGGTATTTTTCCCATATCCGATGGTGAATTATTTTGATTTACCATAGTTTATGCCTTGCTGACGAAAAAATGTTACGACTCAGCCAATTGGCTAGATCATGGTTTAAAACTATACTAGCCCAAACGATAAAAGGCACAATAGCATATTTGCGCCTATGGATTAAAACACTCACGGCAGCACCGAATTATCTGAATATGACGGTTGCCACCTTTAAGTATTGAGGAGTCCTACATGGAACACATCGAACGTGAATCGATGGAGTTTGACGTTGTCATCGTAGGTGCAGGACCTGCAGGTCTATCTGCTGCGATTAAGATCCGTCAATTAGCGATTGAAAAAAACTTACCCGATCTTTCTGTTTGTGTAGTTGAAAAAGGCTCTGAAGTAGGTGCGCATATCTTGTCTGGTGCTGTGCTTGAGCCACGTGCCATCAATGAGCTTTTCCCGAACTGGAAAGATGAAGGCGCGCCTCTTAATGTCCCTGTAACTGAAGACAAAACTTTCTTCTTACTTTCAGACACCACTTCTAAAGAAGTACCTCACTGGATGGTTCCTAAAACCATGCACAACGATGGTAACTATGTTATTTCGTTAGGTAACGTGGTTCGCTGGTTAGGTCAAAAAGCTGAAGAACTAGAAGTTTCTATCTTCCCTGGTTTTGCTGCATCTGAAGTGCTTTACCATGAAGACGGTACTGTAAAAGGTATTCAAACTGGTGACATGGGTATTGGTAAAGATGGCGAACCAACGCATAACTTTACTCCAGGCTATGAGCTTCACGCTAAATACACTCTCTTTGCTGAAGGTTGCCGTGGTCACTTAGGCAAACGCCTCATTGCGAAATACAACCTTGATAAAGATGCTGATCCTCAGCACTACGGTATCGGGATTAAAGAGCTTTGGGAAATTGACCCAGCAAAACATAAACCGGGCTTAGTCATGCACGGTGCAGGTTGGCCTTTAGCAGAAACAGCTTCTTCAGGTGGCTGGTGGTTATACCACGCTGAAAACAACCAAGTTACTTTGGGCATGATTGTGGACTTGTCTTATGAAAATCCACACATGTATCCATTTATGGAAATGCAGCGCTGGAAAACTCACCCACTGATTAAACAGTATTTAGAAGGTGGTAAACGTATTTCTTACGGCGCACGTGCGGTAGTGAAAGGCGGTTTCAACTCTCTTCCTAAATTAACTTTCCCGGGCGGTTGCTTGATTGGTGATGATGCAGGTTTCTTAAACTTTGCAAAAATCAAAGGCTCACACACTGCCATGAAATCAGGCATGTTATGTGGTGAAGCTGTATTTGAAGCGATTGCTGCGGGTGTAGAAAAAGGCGGTGATCTTGCGATTGCACGTGTTACTGAAGGCGAAGATTTATTCGTTAAAGAATTAACTTCATACACTGATAAATTTAACAACAGCTGGTTAAAAGAAGAGCTTTATAACTCTCGTAACTTTGGCCCAGCGATGCATAAATTTGGTCAATGGATGGGTGGTGCATTTAACTTTATCGACCAGAATGTCTTTAAAGTGCCATTCACTTTACATGACTTGAAGCAAGACTTTGCTGCATTGAAAACTATTGATGCAACAAGCTTTAAGCCAAACTATCCAAAACCAGATGGCAAACTTACATTTGACCGTTTATCTTCAGTATTTATCTCAAACACTGTACATGAAGAAAACCAGCCAGCTCACTTGAAGCTTACTGATCTTTCAATTCCAGTGAATGTGAACTTACCAAAATGGGATGAGCCTGCTCAGCGCTACTGCCCTGCTGGTGTTTATGAAATCATGGAAAATGATGATGGTTCTAAACGCTTCCAGATTAACGCAGCGAACTGTGTTCACTGTAAGACCTGTGATATTAAAGACCCATCTCAAAACATTACGTGGGTAACGCCTGAAGGCGGCGGTGGTCCGAATTACCCTAACATGTAATTCCTTGCGCCGCTTTAGCCGCGGCTCATATCCTAATATGTAATAAAAAAGCCCCGATTATTCGGGGCTTTTTTATTAGTATCCACTTATTGAAAAGGCGGTATTTTTGCTACGTTTAAATTAAAATTCTTTTTATAGAAAATAAATGTGCCTAATAAAAATAAGCCAAGAAAACCAAAGTTTCGCGCTAAATCGTAGTACCAAACCGATTTACCAAATAATAAATCAAGAATTAACATCAGCCCGAGAAACCTTGTATGCAAGATCAAACTCATCTTTATCTTTGGTTCAGGAGCAAAAGATGTATTTCTATAACCGAGTAGAATTGAACCTAAAATAATGAGAATAGATATAATAATGATAGCAACAGTTTCAGATAGCCAAGAGATCTCTAAATGTAATAAACCAGCAATAGTGAAAAACCAAAGACAGATTAATAAGCTTCGTTTCACAAAATAATCATTCATTTTTATACGTCATTTATATACTTAATTTTATAAATTATATAACGATTCTTATTTGTAAAAAATTATCATTTCAAATTAAAGTTGAATTATTCATGGCTTCTAATCGTCTTTATTAGAAGCCTTATTATCCTATTAACCTTTCTTCACTAAGTAATGAAATTCTTTATGACCATTTTCATCTAAGCGTTCTTCTTGCAACAACAACTCATGTCCTAAATGCATACAAAATTTAGGAATATCCCAAGAGGTCGAATTATCTGTTGCAAAGACTTCAACCACATCCCCTGACTTAGATTTGCGGATGGCTTGATGCAACATCATGACAGGTTCCGGACAACGTAAACCACGCGTATTGAGTTGTACAGTAGGTGAAATGGGTTGCTCTGACATAACAAACTCGAACAAATAGAATTTTCACATTTTAGCATAAACAAATTACTGAGCTGTTAACTGTAACTGGCTTTTACATAACAATATACGTTTTGTCTTTTAGCTTGTTTTATAGATGCATAAGCATCTTTTCTTCGGTATGATCTGTGTATTCATTTGATACATTGAGTCTTTAGGAAAGATCATGCAAGAGGAACCAAGTCCGTCGTGGGGAATGCGAGGCTTACGAAAATGGTTAGGTACAGCGCCAGAAACCCGTGATGAATTATTAAAATTAGTCCAAAATTCACGCCGCTTTTTAGAACCAGATACTGTTGCTATGCTTGAAGGCGTTCTTGACCTTCCAGCTACAAAAATTCGTGAAGTCATGACGCCACGAACAGCAATGATCAGTTTACAAGAAGATGATCAATTACTTGATATTCTTGATGTACTGGTTGAGTCTGCTCACTCACGCTTTCCAGTCTTCTCTGCCGATCAGCCAGACAATGTTGTCGGGATTTTGCTCGCAAAAGATTTGTTGCCGTTTCTAACTGAACCGAATACCAAAGTTGATATTCGAGTTCTTATGCGCCAACCGTTATTTGTTCCTGAAAGTGCACGTTCCGATCAGGTCCTACGCATGTTAAAACATACTCAGACTCACATTGCGATTGTGATTGACGAATATGGTTCAACAGCCGGTCTTGTTACGCTTGAAGATATTCTTGAAGAGATCGTTGGCGAAATTGAAGATGAGCACGACACTGTCGATGAAGATGCTCAGTACATTGTTCCTGACAATGACCATACGGTAGCAAATGCGTGGATGGTGCAAGCACTTACACCAATCGAACATTTCAATACTGTTTTAGATGCTGATTTTTCTGACGATGAAGTAGAAACTGTCGGCGGTTTATTGCTTCAAGAAATTGGTCTGGTAAGTGATTTACAAGGTCAAACTGTTGAGCTTGGAAATTGGTTATTTACAATTGTTGAAGCAGATGCCCGCACTATTCATCTGATTCGAGCTGTACGTCAATGAGAGCATACTTTGAAAAGCTGTTAGATTCTTCGCAACAACAAAAACAGCTTCCTTTAATTTTTCCTTTACTCATTGCTTTATTTTCAGGTGCCGTGTTCAGTTTTTCACTGGCACCTTATTATTGGTGGTGGTTGGCAATTTTATCTCCAGCCCTACTCTATGCAACATTACATAAGCGCTCAGCTAAACAAGCCTTTGCTATTGGTTGGAGCTATGGCTTTGGCTTATGGTTTGTAGGCGCTTTCTGGCTCTATACTTCCATCCATGTATATGGCGATACCAATGCATTTCTAAGCGTATGTATGATCGCTGTTATGGCCCTTGTCATGGGTTTATTTACAGCATTTCAGACATGGGTTTACCGACGATTCTTCCCTGAAACACCACTTACTTTTGCCCCGCTCTGGATTGTTTTCGAATGGGCAAAAACTTGGGTATTTACAGGTTTCCCATGGTTGTTTGTAGGTTACGCTTTTACTGAACGTTTACTTGATGGTTATGCACCGCTATTTGGCATTTATGCAATTTCCTTCGTCGTCATTGTATTAGCATGTGCTTTAGTCGAAGTTCTGCGTAAACGTATTTTTTGGGTTATCCCTTCTGCCCTATTGGTTTTGGGTGCATGGGGAGCATCGTATATCCAGTTTGTAAAACCTAAAGATGCCAAGCCGCTTAGTGTTTCGCTCATTCAAGGTAACATTCCACAAGATTTAAAATGGCTAACCGAATATCAAGTTAGAACATTAGAAATTTATGCTGGCTTGACACAATCTGAATGGGGCCGTGATCTGATTGTATGGCCTGAGTCTTCAATTCCGCTTTTCCAAACCGATATTGAACCGTTTTTGGATGCAATGGATGCACAAGCTAAAAAGAACCATACTGCATGGGTAACTGGAATTCCCTACTGGGATGTTGCAAAATCACATCAAGTTGGTAGCCCGCTGTATTACAACAGTATTATGGCTTCTGGCAGTGATTCAAGTGGACTCTATAAAAAGCAGCGTCTTGTTCCATTTGGTGAATACATCCCTCTTTCAGGTTTACTCTCTTGGGTGTTACCAGCCATGCAAAATGACATTAGCATGAGCGGTTTTACACGTGGTGAGAGTGACCAAAAACCACTTTTAATTAAAGGGCATGCGCTTGCTGCTGCAATTTGTTATGAAGTGGCTTACCCCAACCTGACAAGACGTAATGCAGAAGATAGCGACTTCTTGGTGACTGTATCGAATGATGCTTGGTTTACGGGTACTGCTGGGCCGTGGCAACATTTACAAATGGTGCAGATGCGCGCGAAAGAAAATGGCCGCTGGTTTATTCGTGCAACCAACACAGGTGTAACAGCGTTTATTGATCAAAATGGTCATATCACTGAACAAGCACCAATCGATAAAGAGTTTGTCTTGAGAGGTGATTTACCTGTTATGCAAGGTCAAACTCTTTATAACCGTTTAGGTGATTATCCAATTTTAGGATTTGCGGTCTTACTGCTGATTTTAGGTTGGGTTTATCGTCCGCGTAAAGTTGACGTTTCTTTTAAATCTCGTCGCTAAATCATAATAACTTTGTACCCAGAGGCACTTCAAACTCTGGGATACAAAGTGCGACATCACCATCTGCATTATGAAATCCTGTCACCAAACATTCTGACTGAATAGGCCCTATTTGTTTTTTAGGGAAATTTACTACAGCAACGACTAATTTACCCACCAAATCTTGTGGTTGATAGAGCTTGGTAATTTGTGCACTTGATTTACGCACACCCAATTCTTCACCAAAATCTACATGCAAAATATAAGCAGGTTTACGCGCCTTTTCAAAAACCTCAGCTTGAATAATTTTACCAACGCGAAGCTCTACTTTTAAAAAATCATTCCAATCGATTTGTTCCATTTCATATTTCTCGTTTTCTTAAATTGCTGATTTGAAGCATATAATATGTACAAATGAAGAAACACCCTGTTTTTAAGTCCAGTTAAAAAATAAAACGTAGATGTTTAATCTACGTTTTATCTAAAAATTTGGTTTTAAAATATTATTAAAAAGCAATCGATAGTTGCAGAGATAAATAAGCAACTAAACTCGATAAAAAGACCATAGGTACATAACGGTAAGCTTTAAAAAGGAATTGTTCATATTGAGTAGATAATTGTTTAGCTTTCCAGACACTCGCTTTTAATGCTGTAAAGAAGCTCACCATTAACCATGCGCTCACAATACTTAATGCGAAGAAACCAATCATGATTTGGCTACTTCCCTCTGTACTCAGCCATAACTTTAATGAAACTTCAGCAATCGGCAATAAACCCAAAATCAATAGGACAGACTTGAGCATTACCCAATGAAACTGAGTCAGTTCATCTACTATGAGAAATGCTTTCATTTAATCTCTCCTTTTAATTGAATAAAGTGCTTTTTATTTATTATGCAAAGCTTTCATTTAAATATATAGCTTATTTTTCTCTACATTTTAACTTTCTTGTAACTATTAAATATGGGAATAATTCTTATTATAAATCTCAAATATTTATATTAACTTTAATTTATATTTTTCAGTTAGTTATTATATTTTTCTGATTGAGAGAGATTATCAATTCGTATTATCATTTTAACTGTTTAACTGAATTGATAATCTACATTACATTTTAATTAAGGTTGATAATAAATATCTGCATCATTACCTTCACCGCCTTCTTTGCCATCCGCTCCAAATGAGTACAAGTCAAAAGCTCGACCATCTGCCCCAGGAATGACATATTGAATATCATTTTTCCAGCTGTCTTTAGGATAACCACCTTTTACATAACCACCTGGCATCCAGTTTTTCGCTGTAGCAGGCTGGTTAACCAAAGCATCTAACCCACCTTCTTGCATGGTTGGGAAATGGCCATTATCTAGCTTGTACTGATCTAAAGCACCCGCCACACCCTTTAATGCAATTTGAGTCGTATCAATTTTAGCTTTTTCACTACGCCCCATGACATTTGGTACGATTAAAGCTGCTAACACACCTAAAATTACAATCACGACCATGACTTCAATGAGGGTAAAGCCTGAGGCACGCTTCATTCGAGCACCGCTCGAACGTGCCGCAAGTCCGAAAGCTGTGCTTGAGGAGCAAACATCTGATAGAGAGCAATGCTCGGAATGGCACGTTGGCTCAAACTGATTTGAAACCGCAGATTCACTATGTTGTTCCATCGCTGTTTCGCTTTGAATATTTTTTACTTTCATCATTATCTCTAATATCAAAGTTATTAAATCATATTGTTCATATTTACGATTGGCAGCATAACCGCGATTACAATAACCAGTACAATGCTTGCCATTAAAACCAGCATAAGCGGTTCAAGTAATGCCAGTAAGGTTGAAATAAATGTCGTCACCTCACGGTCTTGCATGGTCGATGCTCGTTCTAACATTCTGTCAAGCTCGCCTGATGCCTCTCCACTTCGAATCATTTGTACCATCATTGGTGGGAAATAACCACTGCGCTCCAGTTGCGTACCTAGGTTACCACCCTCTGTCACTCGCTCAGCCGCATGAGCAATTGAATCTCGGATAACCCAGTTGTTGGTCACTGCTGCACCAATTTTTAAGGCATCGACCAAAGGCACACCTGAACGGGTCAAAATAGATAAGGTACTGGCAAATCGTGCAGCATTAATACCACGTGATAGTTTACCGAATAATGGCAATTTGAGTGTTAATCGATCAAAAGCATAATGTCCAGCAGTGGTTTTTAAAAACCGTACGAATGCAATAACACCCACCACTGCAAAAAGAATAATAAACACCCAAGCGTGGCGAATAAAATCACTGGCTTTCATTAAAGCGACTGTAATCCACGGGAGAGCATCTTTATTTTGATCAAAAGTTTTTACAATCTCTGGCACAACATAAGTCATTAAACCCATCACAATACCAAAAGACATCAGCATTAAAATGATTGGATAAATCATGGCACCCTGAACTTTCTTTTGCATGGCAAAGCGGTTTTCAGTGTAATCCGAAAGCTGATCTAAAATGAGATCTAAATGTCCCGAGCGCTCGCCAGCAGCCACCGTTGCAATATAAAGGTCAGGGAAACGTCCAGACTGCTGCATACCTTGTGCAAGTGAATGCCCTTCTAAGACTCGAGAACGAACAGATAATAAAAGATTTTGCACATGTGTTTTTTCACTTTGCCTACTTACGGCGCGTAGAGCTTCCTCAAGTGGAATAGCAGCTGCAACCAAGACCGAAAGTTGTCTGGTCATGAGCGCCAAATCGTAAGCACTGAACTTTTTTTGGAATAACCCCTGACTCTGATGTTTATCTTTTTGTTCAACAGGGTCAACACTAATTGGTGTCCATGCTTTATCGCGTAATTGTTGGCGAATCTGGCGCGCTGAGTCTCCCTCAAGCACCCCTTTTTGCTGCTTCCCTGAAGCATCAATGGCAGTAAATTGATATGCAGGCATGGTAATGTTCTAATTTTCCAAAAATAATAGTCGCTGCTGTTGCATCTATGCTACGCAATCATTCATATTCGTTCTATAGCCTGTGTAGAATACCCAAGTCCTCTTCACGACGCTATGCCGTTTTTTAAAATTGACGAAATGAGCCTCTATGACCATAACGCCAAAGCCTGATTCAGTTGTTTATCGTGTGCGTGTAGCCGTACCTGTGCATCTGTACGACACTTTTGACTATACACTCACCCAAGCACAATATGAACGGGCTCACGTAGGCTCACGCGTCGCTATTTCATTTGGACGCCAAAATCTGATTGGCATCATTACTGAAAAAGTTGACCCAAGTGAATCATTTACAGGCACCTTTCAGCTTAAAGCCATTTCTGACCTTTTAGACGAACAGCCTATTTTAGATGAACAAGTTTTAAGTTTATTGACATGGTCGGCTCAGTATTACCAATTTCCAATTGGCGAGGTCATGCAAACCGCCCTACCCGCATTATTGCGTCAGGGCAAACCAATGGATGTTTTGTTCCATCTTTGGAAAATCACGCCATGTGATAATGTTGAAGCACTTCTTAAACGCTCTGTTAAGCAACAAGACGCGTATCAAATTTTAAAGTTACACCCTGCCGGAACTACAGAGAATATTCTTAATTTAAGTGGTGTAGAAACGGCTACGCTTAAAGCACTTCAAAAGAAAGGACTGGTTGACTGTACGCTTGAACCACACGATTTTAGCCCATCGCCTGTTCAATTGGCACAAATGCCGCTTACACTCAATGAAGACCAAAAGAAAGCAACCCAGCACGTCGTAAACGCACAGCATCAATACCAAGCCTTTTTATTAGATGGTTTAACAGGAAGTGGTAAAACTGAAGTTTATCTACACATCATGCACGAAGTGCTAAAGCAAGGTAAGCAAGTACTGGTGTTAGTTCCAGAAATTGGTTTAACCCCTCAAACGATTTCTCGTTTTAAGTCTCGTTTTAACTGTGATATTGCTCTATTACACTCAGGCTTAAATGACTCCAAACGCCTACAAGCATGGCAACAGGCCCAGACTGGTAAAGCATCTATTATTTTAGGAACACGCTCTGCGATCTATACGCCACTGCCACGTTTGGGCTTAATCATTTTAGATGAAGAACATGACCTGTCTTATAAACAGCAAGAAGGCTTCCGCTACCATGCACGTGATGTCGCACTTTATCGAGGTCACTTGCAAAACTGCCCTGTTATTTTAGGTTCAGCAACACCGAGCATCGATAGTTATTATTTGGTCGAAACTGGTAAATTAACTTCACTGCAACTTAATCAACGTGCAGGCCATGCACTTTTACCTAAAATGCATTTGATTGACCTTAAAATTGTCAAAAAACAGCATGGAATTAGCCAACCATTAATCGAACAGATTAAAAATACCCTAGCCAGAAAAGAACAGGTTTTAATCTTTTTAAACCGTCGTGGCTATGCACCTGTACTGGTCTGTGAAAGTTGTGGATGGCAAGCAAATTGTCCGCATTGTGATGCCCATTTTACTTTACATACTCAGCCTTATTCTTATTTACACTGCCACCACTGCGGCACTGTTCATCGCTTGCCAGACCATTGCCCTGAATGCCAGCAAAAAAGCTTAAAAACCCTAGGAGCAGGGACAGCCAAGGTTGAAGAGCACTTACAAGAACTATTTCCAGACTATGATGTGATTCGGGTTGACCGTGACAGTACCAGTCGTGCCGGTAGCTGGCAAAAAATTTATGACCGTATTCATCAAAACAAACCAACAATTTTGCTTGGCACTCAAATGCTGGCAAAAGGTCATCATTTCCCACACGTGACTTTGGTTGCCATTTTAGATATTGATGCAGGGTTACTTAGTGTCGACATTCGCGCGCCAGAACGTACTGCGCAGTTAATTGTACAAGTCGCTGGACGTGCAGGCCGTGGTGAACATAAAGGCCATGTTTATTTACAAACCCTAAGACCAGATCACCCTTTACTAACCACACTCATCGAAAAAGATTATCGGGCGGTTGCTAAACAGACTCTTGCGGAACGTAAAGTCGCATTGCTGCCACCTTACCGTTATGCAGTACTGATACGTGCGGAATCTAAAGATCGTGACTATACCTTACATTTTTTAAATGAAGCGGCGGAACAATTACGCCAAATTGCAGGTGAAATTGTTGATATTTGGGGTCCGATTCCAGCACCGATGGAACGTAAAGCTGGGCGCTACCGCGCCCACATGGTGATTTTATCTGCTGACCGTGCTCGCCTACATTTTTACTTAAGGCAATGGTGGTCACAATTGGTTCATGCACCACGGCAGCATCAACTTCGGCTATCAATTGATGTTGATCCGCAAGAATTTAGTTAGATGATTTGAATATCATGGTGTGAAGAAGCCTTTTTGGCTTTACACTTAAAAGAGACTAATACATTCGAGGCAATGAATGTCATTCTTACTGCAAGCAACAATTTTTCTTGGAGCTTCTCTGATTTTAGTCCCTCTTGGCAAGCGCCTGGGGATAGCAACAGTTTTAGGTTATTTATTTACAGGAATACTTCTGGGCCCTAGTGTTTTAAATATTGCACATGACCCTGAAGCGATTATGGAACTAGCCGAATTCGGCGTTATCTTATTAATGTTCCTGATTGGTTTAGAGTTACGCCCCCAACGTTTATGGGAAATGCGTGACTCTATTTTTGTAATGGGAAGTCTGCAAGTCCTCATTAGTGGGGCTATTCTTATGCTGATCGTACTATTACTCTTTCAACAGCAGCTCTCTGTCAGCTTTGTCATTGGTTTTGCCCTTGCGCTGTCTTCTACCGCTTTTGTATTACAACTTCTGACCGAAAAGCAGCAACTCAATACGACTTATGGTCAGCAGTCTTTTTCCATTTTACTTTTCCAAGATATAGCGGCTATTCCCTTACTTGCCATCATTCCATTATTGGCAGGAACAGAATCAACCCATCATGGGGTAGCTTATTTTGCGGCTATCATTGCAACGTTTACTGGTCTATTTCTGTTTAGTCGCTATGTGATGCGTCCATTCTTCCGCTTTGTTGCCAAAAGTGGAGCGACTGAACTTATTACAGCAGTAGGATTATTTATTATTCTTGCTGTTGTCTTGCTTATGGATACTTTAGGAATTAGCACAACATTAGGTGCTTTCCTAACAGGCGTATTATTAGCAGATTCAGAATTTCGTCACGAGGTTGAAGCGAGTATTGCACCGTTTAAAGGTCTACTGCTTGGCTTATTCTTTATGACCGTCGGCATGACCACACAGCTATCACTACTGATTGATATGCCTTTGCTTATTATTGGTGGCGCAGTCGGCTTATTGCTCATCAAAACGCTGATATTGACCGCCATCGCCCGCTATAAAAAATACAGTTGGAATAACAGCTTGCTTTTAGGTACTTGCTTGGCACAAGGTGGAGAATTTGCTTTTGTAATTTTGAGTCTTGCAAAAAGTGAGAAGGTTTTAACTCAAGCTATATTAGAACCCGTGACTCTGATCGTGACATTGTCGATGGTACTTACACCAGTAATTTACTGGATCATGGCAACTCAGGTCATTCCTCTGTTTAATAAAGAACGTCCACCTGAATATGACGAGATTCCTCAGCAAGATAACCCGATTATCATTGCTGGCTTTGGTCGATTTGGACAAATCATCGCGCGTATTGCCCGCCTACAGCATTTAGGCTTTACTGCAATCGACAACAATCTTCATCAAGTGGACTTTGTGCGTCGCTACGGCGGCAAGCTCTATTATGGCGATGTAACCCAGCCCGATTTACTGCGTTCTGCCGGTATTGAAAAAGCCAAAGTATTTATTTTAGCAATTGATGATGTTGAAGACTCTATGAATGTCGCGCGTCATCTTAGATTAAATTATCCAAACTTAAAGCTATTAGCCCGTGCTCGCGACCGTCACCATGTCCATCTTTTAAGAGATTTAGGCGTGGAATATATTTGGCGTGAGACGTATTTATCTTCATTAGGAATGGCTTATCGCGCTTTGCGAGAACTTGGAATCTCTGATGAACAAGCCTATAACAATATCGAAATCTTTCGGGATTATGATGAGAAATTGCTCATACAGCAGCAAAGTATTTATACTGATGAACAGAAGATTTTTGAAACACATCGTAATGCCTTAGCCGAGCTTGAACATTTGTTTGAAAGTGATGCGCAGCAACAGGCTACATCAAAACATGATGTTAATTTAAAGCGTCATTTACAACCAAATCGCATCGACATTACAAGAGATCATCTAGAATAACTTGAGATTTCAGAAAATGGCTATATTAAGGACTTATTCACATTGCCTAAATAATTGGACAATGGGCACAAAGCTGCCCCTGTCCGGCTTGCGGCTTCGCTGCATTTCCTGAGCTTGATTAAAACGAAATAGTTATACTCTGCTTAGGGCCCTGGAGAATATTATGTCTGATTTACGCCAACGCTTTTATATAGAGAACTTTCCAGTACGTGGAGAAGTAGTTCATCTAGAAGAAGCCCTACAAACTATCTTAGCTCAACGTGACTATATGCCTGCGGTTAAAATTCTGATAGGTGAAATGTTGAGTGCGACTGCATTACTTGCAAGTACACTAAAAATCAAAGGCCGTATCAGCTTGCAAATCCAGGCTAGCGGCACCTTCAAATGGGCGATGGCTGAATGTAACCATTTAGGAGAGGTTCGTGCTTTAGCGGACTATGAAACCGACCCTCGCTTTGTTGAAGCAACAGACAGCAGCACAGTTCTTGGCGCTTTAGTTAATCCAGTTTTATTTATTAATATTGAACCGGAATTTGGCGAACGTTATCAAGGAATCGTGCCGCTTGATCAAGTGACTTTAGCGGGTTGCTTAATGCAATATTATGATTTATCTGCACAAATTCCAACTCGTATTGTGTTGGCAAGTACAGATAAGCGTTCTGGCGGTTTACTGATTCAACTCTTACCACGTCATGATGAAGAAGAGCAAAACTTGGTCGATGAAGATTTATGGCCACGTTTGACGATGTTGACCGAAACATTAAAAGCTGAAGAGCTTACCAATTTAGATGCAAATGAAATCTTATATCGTTTATATAACGAAGAAGAAGTTCGTTTACCAGAAATTGAAGCATTAAAATTTGGCTGTACATGTTCAAAAGAACGCTGTGCAAATGCTCTGATTCAAATTGGTGTAGACGCTGTTCATGAAACTCTAGAACAGCAGAACCCGATTCGTATGGACTGTCAGTTCTGTAATACGCAATATACATTTACCGCTGAAGAAGCTTTAGCGTTATTTGGTGAACATTTAAGTTAATTTTTTAACTTTATAAAAAGGCGGTTATACCGCCTTTTTATTTACCTGTATTTTTTGATGATAATTTTCAACATGTTAATTTAAATAGGATAATATAAAGCTACTTTATAGCCTAATAAATAAGATGCCTAAATACCATGAATTATTTTGATTATTTTCTCTTTATTTTTAGTGTAGTTATCATGATTGCGACCCCTGGCCCTGTCATGATTTTAGTTGCAAGCGCTGGACTTAAAGGGGGCTATAAAAAAGCACTAGAAACCATTTTTGGTACAAACCTAGCATCCCTTGTTTTAATTTTTATTTCAGTACTGGTTTTAAAAGGAGTACTGAGTGTTAATGATAGTTACCTCAATATCATTCGGATTTTAGGCTGCCTATATATTGGTTATTTGGGTTTTAGTATTCTCAAAGAAGTTATTCAGGCACCTCACCCAGAAGCGATACAAACAGTTTCAGCACAAAATGGTGGCTTTAAAAAAGGCTTTCTTGTCGGTATTTCAAACCCAAAAGATATTATCTTTTTCTCTGCTTTCTTTCCGCAATTTGTCTCTATTACCCCTCAGTTAAATTTAAGTTTAACCCTACTTACTCTGACATGGATTGTTTTAGACTTCCTCACACTATCTTTGGTTTATATCTTTTTCCGCCGCCTTTCTAACAGTCATTTATATCCAAAAATATTAGGCCTCTGCGGTTTATTACTTCTACTTATTGCTCTGTACGGCTTATATCAGAGTTTCATCTAATTCATTAGAGGTATAGTCTAATTTTTCTATACCTCTTTATTTCGTAATAGAACAACTCTTATACAATCTAGCTTATTGAAAACTCTAAAAATCGTTTCATAATGAAATAAACAACACCATCGTGATAAAACATTATGGCAAAAAATTATTATGAAGAATTAGGGGTTACACGCAAAGCCTCTGCTGATGAAATTAAAAAAGCTTATCGAAAATTAGCCCGTAAATATCATCCCGACATCAGCAAAGAAAAAGATGCAGAAGAAAAAATGCAGGCCATTAATGTTGCCTATGACACATTAAGCAACGCAGATAAAAAAGCCGAATATGACCAAATGTTAGATCATCCTCAAGGTTTTAATAACTTTGGTCAAGGTGCTGCACAAGGTGGTTTTGATGGAGCACAGTTTTATCGTCAAGGTTTTACAGGCGGTGAACAAGCAGACTTTAGCGGTTTTGAAGATTTATTTGGTCGCTTTGGTGCAGGCTTTGGTGGTGGCCAACAACAATATCAAAGACAACAACGTAGTTATCGCGGTGAAGATCAACATGCCAGCATAGAGGTTGATCTTGATATTGCCTATCATGGTTCGACCCAGCAAATTACTCTGCAAATTCCAACCATGAATGCTTATGGTGAGCCTGAAGTTCAACGCAAAACTTTACAGGTAAAAATACCAAAAGGCATGAAAGAAGGTCAGCAAATCCGCTTAAGTGGGCAAGGCCAAAGTGGGATTAATGGTGGTGCTAACGGCGATCTTTATATTGAAATCCAGTATAAAGATACAGACCGTGTTCATGTCGAAGGCAGTGATGTGTATTTGACTGTAGATGTAACCCCATGGGAAGCGGCATTAGGTCAAGGTATTGAAGTGAAAACACCGGCAGGATCTTTACATGTCAATTTACCTAAAAATGCAAAACAAGGACAACAGCTACGTTTAAAAGACAAAGGGATACCAAATAAAACGCCAGGGCATCTGTATTTAATTTTAAATATTGTATTCCCGCCTGCAAATTCTGAAAAAGAAAAAGAAGCGTATCAGCAACTGGCAGAAGCATTTGCTTCATTCGAACCTCGTTCATCTCATTAGGGAGCAAGATCATGACAACCATTCACTATCGAGAAATTGTATATGACGGCCATACCTTTAGTGCAGAGGTCGTTGATGAACAATCTACATTTGATTTACAACAATTTGCCCAAGCTTGCGGCCAAAGTCCTGACTGGATTCTTCAGCTCATTGAATATGACATTTTATCAGTCGAAAATAAACCTGAAGCACACCAGTTTATGGGCGAAGATGTCGCACGTGCTCGTAAAGCGTATCGTCTGCAACGTGACTTTGACGCAAGTTTAGCAGCAGTTGCGGTAATGTTAGATTTGATTGATGAAGTGCAACAACTTAGAAAACAGTTGAAGCATTTTCATTAGATTAGATAGTCACGACGGAGTCCTACTGGCACTCCCTATCTATTTCATCAGCTAATTACGTTACTTTTGTTTTGGCATGAGTAGCGAAGCTACGCAAGGCCAAAACCAGAGATATTGAAGTGCGTACTAAGATCAAATTTATATTTGAACACAAGCTACGCACTTCGTTTGTCTTGCGCTCGAAGCAAACGATGTTTGCTTTTTCTCGCTCAGGTTGTGGATGACGCTTAGCTCAAGCAAATTTGGAAAAAATTCAATAAAAATTGAAGAATTATTTCAACCGAGTAATCTTTTCCACTTCCTTCAAAGTCTGTTTAATCGGTTCATATTCCAAAAACCAGAACAAATTCATCCGATCTTGGCGATGTTGTTGAGCCAATAAATCAATCACACTTTTTTCACCGCGGCCGACCAAGTGTTGTCGATAAAAATAGTAGAGTAATAAAACAGTACTGAGCAGCATGACACCGAGCATAATCCAGAAACCTACCGGTGACTTAAGCCCTGGAATAAACTCAAAGTTCATTCCATAAATACCCGTTAAAAGCGTAAGCGGTGCAAATACGGCAGTAATAATGGCAAGAATACGCATATTTTCATTGGTCTGGTTTGCAATTGCCGAGAAATGCAAATCAATCGCTGATTGAATAGCGCTACGTAAACGTAAAGTATGTTTTTGAATACGTTCGACATGACTCATTAAATCATTCAAACGAACTAACAGAAGGTCTTGAGAACTATGCGTCTTCTCACCAATAACATGATGATAGTTTTCTACAATTTCATCTCGAAACTCTTGTAAGGTTTCGATTTGCTCTTCGCATAAATTTTCAACTTGCTGAAAGGCCATGTTTTCATGAAACAACTGATGCCATTGTTTAAAACGGCGATTACCTTGCAGCAATTGCTGTTGCCAATGCTCAACCCTTCTAGTCAAAGGTGAACGGATATCAAGGTAGCCATCCACCATACTATTGAGCAGTCGTAAACATAAATCTACAGGTGAATTAGGCAGCTTACGGGTTTTATTTTGTTCTTCCAAAGTTTTACATAAAATATTTTCGAGACGTTGAATATAGTTTTCAATCGACTTATTGCCCTGCTCACGAACACTAATCAGAACTTTAGGAGTAAAAATAAAGCTAATCGGCGTGGTTGCTAGGCCAAATACACTCTCATGGGATTCCCCATTTTTAATTTCATCATCAGGTGTAACGAGCTTTCTAAAAATAAGCAAATCATATTCTTCAAGCGTATCAAATGCACAAGGATGCTCAATATTGGCAATATCCCGCATATGAAATTCATTAATAACCACACCTGAAAGCTGTTGAATCTTTTGTTGCCATTCTTCGTTATGGTTCACCACATCAGCTCTGACACTATCAATCCAGAAAAACTCCAGAATGTGTTCATTATGCTGTTCACGGCTTAAAAAGACATAGCCGTCAGCTTGATGGCGATAAAAGTAATAAACCTGCATACCACAATGATCTGTTTTTGTATTACTTGCATCATGCCATAAAAAAAGTCCGCATCAAGCGGACTTTTTCATGTCACCAGAACAATTATGCTTGTTCAATGTCTTTCATAGTCAATTTAATACGACCACGATTATCAACATCAGCAACTTGTACTTTCACTTCCTGACCTTCTTTAAGAACATCAGTTACGTTCGCAATACGTTCATTTGAAATTTGCGAAATGTGAAGAAGGCCATCAGTACCCGGCATGATATTTACAAACGCACCGAATTCTACGATACGGATTACTTTACCGTCATAGATCTTACCTGGTTCAACTTCAGCAGTAATGGCTTGAATCTTAGCAATTGCAGCTTTAGCAGCAGCTTTAGTTTCACCAAATACGCGAACTGTACCATTGTCTTCGATATCAATTGCAGCTTTAGTTTCTTCAGTAATTTGACGGATAGTTGCGCCGCCTTTACCAATAACATCACGGATCTTGTCTGGGTTGATGTTAATGACTTCAAACGTCGGTGCATGAGCACTGATTTCAGCACGAGCGCGTGAAATGACTTTATTCATTTCGTTTAGGATGTGCATACGACCAGCAAATGCTTGATTTAATGCAACTTCCATGATTTCTTCAGTAATACCTTCAATCTTGATATCCATTTGAAGCGCAGTAATACCGTTTGCAGAGCCTGCTACTTTAAAGTCCATATCACCAAGATGATCTTCATCACCCAAGATGTCAGAAAGTACTGCGAAACGCTCGCCTTCTTTCACTAAGCCCATTGCGATACCCGCAACTGGAGCTTTAAGCGGAACACCTGCATCCATAAGTGATAATGAAGCACCACATACAGAAGCCATTGAAGATGAACCGTTTGATTCAGTAATGTCAGATACAATACGAATTACATACGGGAAGCGGTCAGCAGCAGGAAGAACTGCTTGAACACCACGACGTGCTAAACGACCGTGACCAATTTCACGACGCTTAGGACCAGATTCACGGCCTGTTTCACCTACAGAGTATGCAGGGAAGTTGTAGTGCAACATGAAGTTGTCAGTCTTAGTACCAGCAAGGGTATCAACCATTAACGCATCACGAGTATTACCCAAAGTTGTTGTTACCAACGCTTGAGTTTCACCACGTGTAAATAATGCAGAACCGTGTGCACGATCTAATACGCCAACTTGAACGTCGATAGCACGAACAGTTTTAGTATCACGACCATCAATACGTGGCTTACCTGACAAGATGTTGTCACGTACTGTACGGTATTTAAGGTCTTCGAACAATTCGTTTACTTCATCAGCAATACCAGTTTCGTCATTTTCTGGAACAAACTGAGCTAAAGCTTCTGCATAAAGTGCATCAAGTGCTGCATAACGATCTTGTTTAACTGCAATTGTATATGCTTCTGAGATTTTCGCTTCGAAAGCTGCTTTTAATTGCTCAAGAAGAGTTTCGTTTTTAGCTGGAGCAACCCAAGTTGATTCAACAGCGCCAGCAGCAGCCGCAAATTCTTTAATTGCTTGAATTGCAATTTGCATTTCGTCATGACCGAAAAGCACAGCACCAAGCATTTGGTCTTCTGAAAGTTCTTTCGCTTCAGATTCAACCATCAGTACAGCAGATTCTGTACCTGCAACCACAAGGTCAAGGTCACTTTCTTTCAACTGTTCAAAGTTCGGGTTAAGAACATATTCACCGTTGATTAAACCAACACGTGCTGCACCGATTGGGCCACGGAAAGGAGTGCCAGCAATAGACAATGCTGCTGATGTACCAAGCATTGCTGCAATGTCAGCATCCATAGTTTTGTCAGAAGAAACAACAGTTGCTGTTACTTGAATTTCGTTGAAGTAACCTTCTGGGAACAACGGACGAATTGGACGGTCAATAAGACGTGAAATTAAAGTTTCAGCTTCAGAAGCACGACCTTCACGCTTACCGTAACCACCAGGGATACGACCAGCTGCATATTGTTTTTCTTGATAGTTAACTGTTAACGGGAAGAAGTCTTGGCCCGCTTTTGCTTTAGGTTGAGCAACAACTGCAACTAAAACAGTTACGCCACCCATAGTGATTAAAACTGTGTTTGCTTGACGTGCAACGCGACCCGTTTCTAAAACGACTTGATGTTGACCGAATTGGAATTCTTTACGAACGATATTAAACATTGACATGTATTGTATTTTCCTAATTTTATTCTAGTGAGACCCCTAAGGTTTGGCATTCAGACTACACCGATTGGTAGATAAATGACAAAGCTTAGAAGCCATCACACTAGATCAATTATTTAAAATAAGTTAAACGCAAAGAAGGAGCGCACAAGCGCCCCTTCTAAAAATCACTTAACCTAGCATTAAGTGAAACTCTCTTTTCAGCGATAAAGCATTGCGACATGCGAAATAGCGAAAACAAAGTGAAAATCGAATTAACGACGTAAACCTAAAGCACCGATCAAAGCAGTGTAACGACCGTGGTCTTTACCATTTAAGTAGTCGAGCAATTTACGACGTTGGTTAACCATACGGATCAAACCACGACGGCTGTGGTGGTCGTGTTTGTGAGCTTTGAAGTGACCTTGTAAATCATTGATTTGAGCAGTCAATAAAGCTACTTGTACTTCTGGTGAACCAGTGTCATTTTCAGCGCGAGCAAATTTAGCAATGATCTCTGCGCGGTCTGCATTAGTTAAAGCCATTCGATTTCTCCGAGATGCTTAAAAAAGTAAACGATATGAATCAGTTGAGGCAACTGACTGCCGTGCATCACTACAGCAAGTCGCCTATTTTAAGGTATCTATAGGTGGATTGCAAAATAGTTTTCAGTAACTTGTCATTTTAGACACTGACATCAAGACCTTAACCCTGCACACTAGCCTCGAATAAAAAGAAAGAAGCGCGAGGGACGTGTGAAAATTTTTTCAACTAACACCTGTCCAGTACCGGACAATATTGAGCAAGTCATTCGACAAAAAGATGAAGTTGCTGCTGAACAGGGTGGAATGAGCGATCACCAGATTCAAAAAATCTGGAAAAGTATAGAAGCACTGTATAGAACCGGAAACTATCCACTCATTACCTTTTGTTTACGTAGGCAAGGTAAAATTTTGCTGAATAGAAGTATTGGATATGCCCAAGGGAACTCTCCGGCAGGACTTCAAGAAAATGCTCTGATTGCAACACCAGATACACCTGTTTGCCTATTTTCAGCATCAAAGATGATTACAGCCATGTTGATTCATCTATTAGATGAAAAGGGTGAAATCAATTTACTTGATCCCGTGAGCTACTATGTTCCTGAATATGGGGTCAATGGTAAGCGCCGTGCAACGATCTTTCATTTATTAGCACATCGTGGCGGCATTCCCTATATTGATGGCGATGTCACACCAGAATTGTTATTTGATAAAGACGAAATTTTAAAACGTTTATATGCTGCCCGACCTGTGTCTCCTGCTGGAAATCACCTTGCCTATCATGCTGTTACGGCAGGTTATATTTTAGGAGAAGTCATTGAACGGGTGACTGGGCAGGATTTACGTGAATTTGTACATCAAACTATCGAAAAACCAATGGGGATGCCTTATTTCAATTATGGCTTAAAACCAGAATACCGTTCAGAAGTCGCCTTAAACTGTGCAACAGGTCTGCACCCTCGCCTTGGGACCGATCACTACCTGAATCATGTTTTAGGTGGCGGTTTACAACTTGCAGTTGATGTAACTAACGATACTCGTTTTATGGATACCATTTGCCCAGCCGGCAACATCTATACCAGTGCAGAACAAGCTGGACGTTTCTTTGAAATGCTTTTAAGTGGCGGAAGCTACGGCGGTCAGCAAATCTTCAGTGAAAAAACTATTTTCAGAGCGACTCTTCCAACCACAGGCGTTAACATTGACCGTACTTTGCTAATTCCAATGCGCTATGCTTTAGGACCAATGTTAGGTAGCAATCCTGTAGGTCTTTTTGGCCCAATGACAGGACAAGCATTTGGTCATTTAGGGTTCTCCAACATTTTATGCTGGGCTGATCCTGAAAGAGATATCAGTGTTTCTCTATTAACAACTGGTAAATCTGTAGTAGGTACTCACCTGCCTGCTTTAGCTAAAGTGCTTTATCAAATCTCAACCCAATGTCCACGTATACCAAGAGATCAACGCCGTTCGTTATTTGGTAGTGATTCTCATGAAACTGACTTAGTGTAGAAACAAATAAAAAACCCAAGCATTTCTGCTTGGGTTTTTTGCGCTGTAGTTTTTGTTTATCGTGTTATTGCTGTTTTTATTGTCGTTGGTGAGATGCTAGTCACATCCTTCTTGTTGTTTTAACTCACTTCCGATGTTTTTGTTTCTATTTCCTTATGTGATGTATTGTGACATATCCAATTATGAAGAAAAGTAGTATTTTTCTTATCATCATGTAAGTGAAAACGTACAGGTCTGTATAATATTTGGTAATAGCCATTTTTACCTTTAACGTACAGTTCTGTATAACATATAACTTAACAATTCACAGGAAAAATGCCTGTTTTGAAATCATATTATAGATAAATATATTGATATTATTGATTTAAATCTTTAGACAAAAACAGAGTGAAGATAGTGTTAAAAACGAAATGTGCGAATGCTTTTTGAAACATGGTGAAAAGTAGAATATAAAAAAGCCCTGTAGTCTCTCCCAAAACTACAAGGCTTAGCGGCTGTAAGTTTCCTCTTTATACACCTACTTCATTGTAAGTTCGCAGTCTCTCGACTTAAGTTATTATTATTGTGCGATTTTGCCCGACATTCCGTGCCAAGCTCGTTGTGCGTTTATAATCTCAAAAACACGGGGTGTACTCTAGCAGCAAATATCTCGAATCTATGTAAGCTTTTTCTTACAAGGGTAAAAATATTAAGTTTGTCTTAACGAACTAACCGATTAACTTTTTGAACTAAACCGCTTTTTCGTGTAGTACGAACTGTAAATGCTTGTAATAAAGCCTCTTGATGCACTAAAAGACTGACTACTTTCTTAGCTCGTGTAATCGCAGTGTAAATAAGTTCTTGGCTTAATAAGTTCTTGGCAGCCTGATCTAAAACGACAGCAGTGTGTGTAAATTCAGACCCTTGCGATTTATGAATCGTTAAAGCGAACGCATTTTGAATATTTTTAGGTAATCGATTTGCAGCAACCCATTTATTCAAACTTGGAAAATATACTTCAAACTGTTGTGGCTGAGTTCTGTGCTCAAAGCACAAACCAATATCGCCATTTGAAATACCGAGCTGATAATCGTTATAAGTCATCATTACAGGACGACCGACATACCATCCCCCTGCTGTCACTATTGAAAGTTGCTGCTGCAACCAACGCTGCGCATATTGGTTTAACTGCTGCAATCCAAACGGACCATGACGAACCGCGGTTAAAATCCGGTAGTCATCAAATGCTTTTACTACGTTTTGGACCTGTTCAATCGAGCGCTCTTCTTTTAAATAATTTTTTAGACTCTGTACATACCCTTGGAAACCGAGCATTAGCTTTTGGTAATAGGTATCTAGGTCTAATAGACTCGCTTCTGGTAAATATTCAAGCTGAACAACATCAGGCATATCTCTTTGTAAAAGTATGGGCTTTAATTCTGACACCTGAACAATATCAATTTCAAATCTCTGCAAAACTTCTACATGATCTTGTTGATAGCTTTGTGCCTGAATAAATTTGGCCACTTGTCCAATCAACGCACCTTCAGCAAAACGACGACTGGTTTGTAATTGTACCCGGTTATCAGCCAACGCCTGTATTTGCTGCAAATCTGCAAGAACCGCCCCGACATCGACAGAAGCGAGCTGATTTGCATCTCCTAATAAAATAATTCGACAAGACTCTGGCACAGCTTCAAATAAAAGAGTAGCCAGATTTAAATCCAGCATAGAAGCCTCATCCACGACAATCACGTCATAAGGCAAAGGCTGTTTTTGATTAAACCGTGGTGTTTGGCTATGTCCCATCCCTAACAAACGGTGAATCGTTTGTGTTCCCTGATTTCTGAGTTCCTCACTCACTAATCCGGACTCAAGCAATTTAGGATCGTTAAATGAGTTCTGTAAAGCCTCTTGCATTCGCTGTGCTGCCTTACCTGTTGGAGCAGCCATCGCCACACGAATATGCGGAATTGCCTGACTCAGCACAGCAATAATACGTGCCAGCGTATAAGTCTTACCTGTACCCGGCCCACCGGTAATAATACTCAAACTCTGCCGAGCAACCATTTGTAAAGCTGCCTGTTGATGAGGATCGGTAAGCAGGTCTAAATAGTCACCACAAGAGACTGGTTGAATTAATTGTTGCTTTAATCGACAAATTTGTTCTGCAAGTCGTTGCTCTAGGTGCCAATATCGGTATAATGCCAACCCCTGCTCATCGTAGACGCACGGCGCAACTTTTGAGGTTGCTTGATCGGCAGATATAGCAAGCTGACCAAGTGCTGCAATTTGCTCTGAACTGATATCAATACAACTATCGCCTTGTAAGCTCGCTTCAATAAGCTGCTGCAAGTAAGAAGTGGCTTCTGACACTTGCGATTGCTCAGTAAATGGAGCCTGATTTAAGAAGTTACTCCACGTTGTTAACCAGCTTAAATCGGCCTGTTCAGAGCTATTTAGATTGTCCACACACTTATCCACCTAGTTTTCCACACGCTTGTCCACATGGTTATAGACAGGCTTATCCACATACCAAGTATTTGTTAATATTAAAATTACATAATTTATCAGCATTTTTCATGCAATTTTATCCTCAGCAAAATACCCTAAAATGGCATCAAGACGCAGAATAAACTCGACGCTAGGTTCCCAATAATAGTACCCCTGCTCTGCTTCACCATTCATGCCACGTAAATAAAGATAAGTTGCCCCACCTAAGTGTTGCTCAATCTGGTAATCCTGCATTTTGACTTGCAAATAGCGATGTAACGCAACGAGATATAAACCTGCTTGTAGCCAGTAACTTGCCAAAGACATGCTTTGAGCAATGCTATCGCTACGATAGTCTGCAAGATCATCACCTAAGTAATTACTTTTATAATCGGCAATGTGGTAACGCTGCCCATCAAAATAAACCAAATCGATAGAACCATTAAGGTAACGCGCTGAACGAGCCTCAAGTAACTCCGGCATATTCAATCCATACTCAGCGAAGAGCTGCTGAATACGTGTCATCGCTAGAACCCGATCTGACAGTGCCAAATAAAAAGGAAACTCTGACAAATACTGATCTTGTTGGAGCTGGTTTAGTCGAAAGCCTTGAGAAAGCGGTGTTCGCAAAATATCTTTTAACCACTCTGCAACTGACTGGTAAAGCAAATTTTCGGTATCTTCTTGCTCTGGGAAACTCTCGTTATATTTATTAAGTAAATCTTGCCAAAGACTACTATAGTCATTTTTAAAACGACGACGTATTTCTATGACCCAGTCATCTGAACATTGAAAATCAATATGTTCAAATATTTCATGCAAGAAATTACCGGCAAGCGTTCCTCTAGGAAAGTTATTCTTTATCCAGTCAATCGGCTGAGCACTGATTGCTTCAGCAGTGTTAATTAAGTCTAACTCATCTTCTGCTAATACAGCATCATTGCTCTGGCTGGCCAATAAATCCGTGCCAGCCTTATGTTTTAAATGCTGTGCCAAGTAACTGAAACTGGTTTTACCTCTTGAATAAAAACGTTGTTCAGGGAATCGTTGTGCTTGTATTTCAATAATACTTGTTTGTTTGGCTAAATGAATTGCCTGTGGAATCTGCTCCAAAACCATTTCATCCGTACAGCAACGGTGTTGAAAAGGCTCAGTCCTATTTTTCCAAAACGCAAGGCCTGATACTGATTTACCATCCCCATCTTGTAAAAGCGCATAGACGCGGTGGCTTGCTCGCGTTAAAGCGACATACCAAAGTCGATTCTGTTCAGCGAGCGCTCGTTCTTCGTGCTGCTTAAGTTCTATTTCATTCAAATAAGTCTTGTCAGCAATCGCAACGACACGTTGAGTCAAAGTCTGGTTTGAGTCCGGTTTGACAATATCTTGGGTCGAAAAATTGAGTGTTTTATTATTTTCTCGAAAGGGCTTATCTGCACCTAATAAAAATACAATCTTAAATTCCAGCCCTTTTGACTGGTGAATTGTCATGAGCTGAACACCAGCTTCGCTCGATAATTTACGCTCTAACTCCCAATCACGGTCAAGAGGAGAACGCAACTGTTTGAGATACCAGTGATAAAGGTTCTGAGCACCTGAGTATTTCTCACTGTGCTGACTCAGAATTTCAGTTAAATGACGCAAGTTCACCACAACCCGTTCATTATCTTTACTTTGGGCAGCGACCAAATTTTGCCATATATCAAACTGGATGAGGCATTGTTGCCATGCCACTAAAAAGCCTTGAGCGGACCACAACTCTCTAATCGTGTCAAAACCAGTCATAAACTGGCTTAACCCTTCGGCTGTCTGCTCAAGTTGCAAGAGTTGTTTTAAATCCATGGCAAATAGACGGCTAATTAAAGCTCGCTTCACTTTTGCCTCATCGTAAGGATGAAGTATGGCGGTCAACAAAGCACCCACATCTTGAGCAATCGTGCAGTCGAAAACACTTCGTTTTGATGGCCTATTAACCCGAATTCCTAAACGCTCTAGCTCAAATTGAACTTTATCCAACCCATCATGATTACGAGACAATACCGCAATATCATCTTCGTTTAAGACTTGAGTCTGAGCATCTTTTTGAAAATATAGCTGTCCAGCATGTGACTGGTTAAGTAGATCTCGAATCTTCCATGCAACTTGCTGAGCCTCTGTTTCTTTATCTTTGAGCATTAACCAGCGCAAAGGGTGAGGATTATGATTGTTCTGCTCAATCAGTACAGGATGAGGTCGAGTACCCGCTCGAATTGGGTCATATTGAACCTCTTCACCAAAGTCGATTTGCCTTTGAAATAAGGCGTCGACCACTTCAACCAGATCAGCAACAGAACGATGGTTATGAATTAACTTATATTCGCGGCCATGTTTGGCTTGAATATCTTTATAGGCATTTAAAAAGGTAAGCATATCCCCACCACGGAAACCGTAAATTGCCTGTTTACGGTCACCCACCATAATCATACAACCTTTTTGGTAGCGCTCTGGATGGCGCCAAATGCTCGCTAGCATGTCGTCTTGATCTTGGTTAGTGTCCTGAAATTCATCAACCAAAATTAAGGGATAACGTGCCTGAACAAATACAGCAAAACGCTGCCCCTGCTCACCTTTTAAAGCTTCAGAAAGTGTACGAATTTGCTGAGAAAAAGTAGTTTCACCTTTATTTTGCAAAACCTGAGGTAAACGTTTTTTCACCTCTACACATAAATAGGCTTTTAAAAAAATATGAAGCTGGTCGAACTGCTCGGCGTAGTTTTTCAGTACGCCAAATAGCTGTTGAATCTGTTGAATACAAGGATGCTGATAGAAACCATCTGAAATTTCAGCAGGACATTTCTTAAAAACTTTCTGATCGGCAAGTTGACCTAAAAACTTAAAAACAAGTTCTCGTTGTGCGGCTAATGACCCATCAAAAACCAAAATGCTGTCGCTTTGCTTTAGAACTTGTAGTAGCTGCGGTAAACATTCACTAAATAGTTTATTAAATGCCCCATTTCTAAATACTGTCCCGCTCACATGTTTATAGTGCTCGCCATCAAGCGAGTAATATGGTTCTAGAAGACTGATATCAATTTCTGCTGCCAGCTTTTTGAGCTGAGCAAGCTGTTCAAACTGAATGGTAGGCTTTTCGGGGAGTTTAAAGTGAGCCGAACTAAAATTCAGTGAGTCTTCGACCAGTTTGACAAAACTATCGACACTTTTTAATTCACCCGCCAGATACAACGCATCAATCACGGTCTGAGGTTGAGACTGTATCCATTCACGCAGTACATCATGAATCAGTTGACGACTATAAGTTTTGGCATCATCGGTGATTTGAGCGCGTTCAATTTTGCCACTCTCAAAAGCAAACTCACGTAATAGTTTTTGGCTAAAGCTATCGAGTGTTCCGACAAATAACTCGTCTAACTGATCTATAACCAATTTTAAACGTTCACACGCATAGGCAATACGCGTCGCAAAATGCTTTAGAATATGCTGGAGTAATAAGTCAGGTTCTTGCTCTGCCTGCGTAAGTAATTCTTGTTCTGTAAAACTACGCTTGGCATCTAAATAACGGTACGTTTCAACCAAACGTGCACGAATACGGCTTTTTAACTCAGCAGCAGCAGCACGGGTAAACGTGGTCGCAATGACTTGTCTAGGCAAGTATTTTTCAAGAAAGATACGGACCATCAAACTTGATAAGGTATAGGTTTTTCCTGTACCTGCCGAAGCTTCAATTAAGTGTAAGCCACTAAATTCAATATCAATAATAGGTTGATAAGACACCTGTACTCTTGAGTTCATGTCTTACTCCGAATGTTGAAATTGAAAAACTGGATGATACAGATCATACGCAAACTCATCACAAGCATGTTGAAGCAAAGCTTGCGCATCTTGTTCTTGTAAAATAAAGCTCCAGTCTCGATGCAACTTGCAAGCTTCATTTTGAGTCATATCCATTGTGGTAAATGACCCTGTTTCATTCCAGTATTTTAACAGCTCAGTGTAGCTCTTCTCATCCAGTTTTGCTTTTTCTGCCTGATTTGTTGTTTCCCACTGATATGCTTTGGCTTTTTCTAATGGTTTTAATAATAAGGCTGCTGGTAGAACCAATGGTTGTTGCTGCGCATGACGCCAGATTTTAAACCATGGCTGTAAATATTGCCGAGCTTGCTCAGAACTTACACCACTACAAATCACAGTTTGATCGCTAAAAACCACAATACGGCGTTTTTCAGCTCCTGCACTACCCTCATTCAAATAAGCTAACCAGAGCAGATATTCTAACCAAACTTTAGCACGTCTTTTTGCGCGAGCACTTGAAGGTTCCATGCTGACCCAGTCCCGAGTTTCAGACTTCGGAACGGTAATATTCATATGAAGCTGTTTAGCAATTCGCCAAATACGCTGAGTTGTTTGTGTCACTGCAGGTGCATAATGATGAAGGCGTTCAAGCAAACATTCTTGCTCGAACACACCTTGTTGCCATGCGCTATATTTGACTTTACCTACAGGCAACTGATCAATTAATACTTCAGGTTGTGCTTGCTGTTTAGATTGTTGTAAAAAATGTCGAATCGCATAACGCCCTAAACCATCTAATAGCAAAGGTTCATTTTGGTCGAGTACTCCAACACTTCCTAAGTTTTCTACCCCTAAAGTCTTCAAATATAACCGTGCAGGGAATGTCACATCCTTTATCCACTGCTGACTTTCTAAAACCAACATATCCGGTGCTTGTAGCGGATAGGCTGTGTTCGCCCAAGGTTGACGGTTTCCTGAAATTTGCTGAATTTGTGAAGCAACCTTAAACCAGTGATCTTGGTAACGGATAACACTTTTTTCTACAGTGAAACCTTTCGGGTCGAAGGGCTGTAAATTATGTAAGTGATAGAGTTGTTTTAATTGTGATGGAATTTCAATCCCTTCAATAACGACACTTTCAGGTACACCGTCTTCAGCTTTCACAATCAAGGCAAGATGTTCACGGAACTCTTGGAGAATACTAGAAGGTTCGCGCACCTCTCCATCGTTCACATCAAAGCCGTTATAAAACAGCCATAAATTTTCTTGGGCTAATAATAAAGCATCTAAAAACGCCCCTTGATCATCTTCAAGTCGAGAGCGATCGCCTAACTGTTGACGCAGTGCATCCATTAAATCAAATGGAACATGGGTATCGCGGTTTGGAAATTGCCCTGCATCCAGATTTAGCAGGACCATTAAACGATAAGGTAACGGTCGAATGTGTCCAATTTGGGCAAAAGTAATTTGCCCAGTCGGCTCAGCTTGCGCACTTTGACTTTCTAAAGTCCGTTGAATTTCTTCAATAATATAAGGTAGTGGCAAGGTGATTTTGCGCAAAGTTCCTGTTTCTGTCTCGGCGTAATAACTTGCGAGGGTCAACATTCGCTCTTGTTTTTTAACAATTTCCCGCACAGCTTTTAGGGCAGCAACACCAACCTGCTCAAATTCAACAATATCTTTGCCCAGTACCTGAAGCCAATATTCAACGGTATAGACTTTCCCCTGCTCATGCAGAGTAAGCCAATCACGGCGCTCATTCAAATCCTGATAAATCTGAATGAGTGTACCCACCAACTCGAAATCGCTCGGTTGAACTTTGGCATAACTCAACACCTGATTAAATGTCGCATGCACAGGCACAGCAATGCCAAGAGCCAATCGCTCTAAGGCAAATTTAAAACTATATCGATAATCATCATCACCGTCACACAAACTGCGCTTGAGATGCTCTGCATCAAGTCCTCGTTTAAAGCCGGCATCGGCAAGTAAATTTAGAATTCGCTCAACCTGAACATACTCAAGTTCATAACGTTGCTGGGTCGCATGCAAACTTAACCAATCAGCAAAATCATCAAAGCTAAAACGGCCCTGCATCAGTTGAATACGCCCAATTACGGCACGCCAAGCATTAAGTGCATCAAGTGATGCAACACCTGCAATTTTCACTGGCAAATGTACACCTTGCTCAGTGGCAGTAGCGGGAAATACACTTCGAATTAAAGGTTCTATGTCGGCCAAATTAGGAACTAAAACTAAAATATCGTTTGGTCGGCGCGGCTGCTCATGTGGTTTAGCCAACCAACAGATTAATTGCTCTTTTAGAACTTCAAGCTGACGTAAAGTCGAATGACAAACATGAATCTGAATCGAGTCATCGTCTGGGGCAAGCTCATATTGCTTAGCTTGAGGTTCAACTAAATGCAAAATATCTGACTGAACTTTACCGAGTAAACTTTCAGGAAAATCATCCACAAAAGCATCAACCCACTTACCTTCTTCACCCGTAGATAAATTCGATAATAAAGAAAAGTGGTCGCGGGCTTGTTTACCCAATCTGGTTAAAAGCGGATGTCTAGACTCACGCGCTTCAGCATTAAAATTGAGTGTGAATTTATTAAAGAAATCACTAATTTCAGCATCAGTAGCCTTTGGATTTTTCGCAATAAAACGCTCTTTTACCCCTAAGTCATAACGCTGTTTCCAGAGTGGATCGACACTATCGGCCCAATATTCTTGTGAAGGGTTATAGTGCAAAATCAAGACATCAATATATTGGCCTAAACGGCGCAAGAACTGTAACTGACTTGGCGGCAAATCTAATAACGTAAAAATCACTACTTGATTAGGTAATCTTGAAATAGCACACTTACCACGGTCTGGATGATCTAACTCTTGCCAAAACAACGCGTCAATTTGCTGCATTTGCACAAAATCATCATGAAAATGTTGCTGCCACAACCAACGCTGCCAACGCTCTAGCTCCTCAGTTTGATGTAATGCAAAAGCAGTCACTTCTTCATCTTTTTGTACAATATATTTTTCAATATCTAATGATCGGCCCTGGCCCCAAGCAGACAACCAATTTTCCGGACAGGTACAACTATTTTCACACCCACGCTGGCACTGTCCGCGATAAATCATATAGTTGCTAAATAAATCGGCAACCTGCTCAGCGACCCAATACAGCATTTTTTGTTTTTTTAATTGTTTATCTATGCCTTGTTCGAGACGATCTGCGCTGTCATAAATACGCTGAACAATAGAATGTAAGGGATGCGATGAATCTATACTTATCGTGTCAGGTTGGATAAATTCGTGTAAAGCCTGATGCACCCGCCATTTAAAAATTAAACGGGGGATGTTGGCTTTACGGACCTGCTCTTTATGCGCAGTTAAAACTTGCTGATAGGCAAACCATTGGAAACCTCGTACCCGTTGGTGAAACTGGTAATTGGCACTCATGCCTTGCTGTTCTGCAAGTTTTTGTATCAACCACTGCTCGACCGCAGGACTTGGAACAATAAAATGTTGGGTTTTCAAAACCTGTAATGGATGCGTTGAAGCTTGAGATGTAGACGCCAATACACCTTGCAACAACACATCAATACGTTGACTTTGAATAACATGGATCCCCATTTATTTCATTTCCTGCTTGCATAATTTATGCACAAAATCATAAACATTCATTACTATACAACTGAATCTGACTATGTCACGTTGGTTTAAACACAGCATAATTTAACTTAAGGTGTCACTTACACTTGGTTTGAATGACGCCATCAAGAACTTATACAGGTAGACATTATGAAAATTGACAAGATTCCTGACTATATTGATCCTAGCCTAAATCTGGAACAAATTCGCGATGAGTGCCATGATCTCATCAAAAAAAGAGCTTACGTCTCAGCTGGAGCGGCGATCGTGCCGATTCCTTTCTTTGACGTGGTAGTAGATTTGGGGATTTTGTCTCACCTGATTCCAGATATCAATTCCCGTTTTGGTTTAGCACCTGAACACGTGAGTGTCTACGACCCAAAAACTAAAACTATTCATTGGGATGAGTTACGTAAACGCGGTTTTGAATTTTCAGGTTTTGTAGTCGCACGTACTACCGTTAAAAAAACATTTAACGGCTTTTTGGGCAAAATCGTAACAAAACAGGTGACTAAATTTATACCGCTAGGCGGACAAATTGTAGCAGCAAGCTTAGGTTATTTCATGATGAAAAAAATAGCAGAAACTCATCTGAATGACAGTTATAACCTTGCAAAACGTATTCAGCAAAAAAGCCGTGGCACAATTGTAAATTAATATGTGCATTTTAGCTGAGAGCTTAGTCTGCTCTCAGCTGTTTTAAAACTGCTCTTAATACTTCCAGACGTGCCGTATATTTATCATCAGTTGCGACAATATACCAAGGTGCGTAGTCAGTACTGGTTCGCTCAAACATATCTGCAGCGGCTTTTAAATACTCGTCCCACTTATCACGATTACGCCAATCTTCTGCGGTAATTTTAAAACGCTTATGGGGTGTTTGTTCTCTGGCCTTAAAACGCTGCTCTTGCTCATCTTTACTAATCGCTAGCCAAATTTTTACCACAATCGTTTGACTATCAAATAAATCTTTTTCAAAGCGGTTTATTTCATCATAGGCACGCTGCCATTCTAAAGGTGAAGCAAAACCTTCGACACGTTCAACGAGTACACGTCCATACCATGTCCGATCAAAAATCGTGATTTTTTCAGCTTCATTAATGCGGTTCCAAAAGCGCCATAAGTAAGGATGTCGAGCTTCAAAGCGTTCAGGTGCACCAATACAATGAATATCATATTCACGCGGGTCTAGGTTTTTAACGATACGCTTAATGGCCCCACCTTTACCAGCAGCATCCATGCCTTCAAAAGCAATCACGACATTACGTTTATCAAAACGCATGGCATCGGCAATTTTTTTGCTTAATTTATCGAGCTCTTTTTTATATTCAGCTTTTTCAAGTGGTTCATTAGAAGGTTTTAATAAACTCTCTGGAATTTTAGCTTGCTGCCATTTTCCTTTAACTTCAGTTTCATGCTCTGGAAGTTGACGCATGTGTTGTAAAAGGTATTGAGCAAAAAATTGATCACGCTGCTTTTCATCTTCGCCATCAATAATGTACCAATCATCGGTAAAACGACGGCGTAACTTTTGCAAAGTGTCATATTGTTTTTTGTTACGCCAGTCTAGACCATGCAGCTTATGCCAGTGTTGCTCTGACGGATCTATTTTATCTAAACGTTTTTGCAGCGATTTCCATGATAGATCGAACCAGACTTTAACTACATCGACATAGTTATTTTTTAAATCTTGCTCAAATGCCCGCATATTTTCAACGTATTCATCAAAACGCGAATCATCTAAAGGCTCGGAAACATGCGTTGCGGTGACGAGCAAATCGCTATACCAGTTGCCGAACATCACCACAATTTGTCCTTCAGTCGGAATAAACTCCGAGTAAGATTGCCAAAATGCTTCTGTGTCTGTCAGCACACGTGGCGCGTCTGCTTTGACTCGTAAATATCTAGGGTCTAACCACTCACGAAGTTGCTTAACAGCCTCGCCTTTTCCAGCCAGTTCAATACCACTCATTAAAATGAGTGTGCTTTTAGCGTTAGGTTTTCCCCGACTTTCTTTTAACGCATATTGTGCTTCAATCAAATCAACTGAAAGCTGTTCTTCATCACGAATCTCAAATTTTGGTTGTTGTTCACTCATAGTCCACGGCTCTAATCTTTTATTGTTTAATTTCGATGATCTTTAACTTATGCGGTTAAATGATGAATTGCTATACAAATTATGTCATTGCGACAAAATTCTGTTTAAAAATTGACGCATGAATCATTTTTTTTACATCTACTCGCCATAGTACAAGGTTACAATGCCTTTTATGATTTTTTGCAAATAGCCCAATATTAGAGCCTTAAATGTCTAAACTCGCTGCTTTTGATGATCTTTTACAACAATATAAAACGTTTAATTATCACGATAATCCAGTGCTTGCCCAGCGTTTGCAAGATGTACAAACATGGCTAAAAGAGCGGATGAAAGATACGCATCATGACTTTTTTAATCTGCCAACACACAAGCTCATGTCAGAGTACTTTTTAAATCGTTTATATGGTGGCCCAGAGTTTGATGCTCTTGCAGCTCAAATTGAACGCCTATTGAAATATGCGCATAAAGCCGAAAAAGTCTTACCTGAAAATGCAATTAAAACGGGTACTAAATCGGTAAGTTTGGCTGTACTTGCAACTCAACTTGATGAGCAAGTAGCAATGCAACTTCTTGAGGACTATCCGGCAGATACAGTACTCACTGATGAGATTATGCGTTTAACCTTAATTAAGCTCGATCAAGCAGAAGCTCGTTACCAGCAGCTTGCTCTGCTTGACGATTTAGGAGCAGCGCTCGATAAATACATGCGTTCATTTATGATGTTTACTGCTTTTAAAATGTGTAAAGGTATTGCCCAAAAATATCACTTCGAATTGATGTATGATTTCATTCAAGATGGTTTTAGTGCGATGAAACCGTTAAAATCAGCCGAAACCTTTATCAAGACTTTTACTGAAAAAGAACGCCGGATTATTGAAAATGTACATTCAGGGCATCCGAATCCGTTTAGAGTGTGATAAGGTCGGCACATAGAAAAACTCAACCTCGCGAAGTTGAGATTTTATTCATTATATTTGCGTGATGATGCCTGTAAAAATAGACAAAATCTGTCATCATGCAGAACTTATTCCGTTTCACTTGAGTTTGAGTCTAGGAGAGACAATATGTCTAACGAAAACCAAAAGCCAACATCTCCAACTGAGCAGGCACAAAGTTCAGACAAAGTTAGCCCATTCCTAAGCTCACCTTTACCTCAAGGTACACCTCAAGGGCAACAACAATCTTTACAGCAAACCTTAACAGACACACCTGTGAATGGTTCTGTACCTAAATACAATTTACCTCGTGGTGCTGGTAATACTGGCAACGTTGGTGAAACCACACATTTTGGTTACTCAACAGTTAGAACTGAAGATAAAGCACAAAAAGTTGCAGAAGTTTTCCATTCAGTTGCAAGCAAATATGACTTGATGAATGACTTGATGTCATTTGGTATTCACCGTTTGTGGAAACGTTTTGCAATTAATATGTCTGGTGTCCGCCGTGGTCAACACGTGTTGGATATTGCGGGTGGTACAGGCGACTTAGCAAAAGTATTTAGCCGTGAAGTTGGTCCACAAGGTCATGTTGTACTTTCAGACATTAACGAATCTATGCTTAATGTTGGCCGTGACCGTCTAATTGATGCAGGCTGTACCAATGTTGACTTCGTTCTTGCCAATGCAGAAACATTAGAGCCTTTTGCAGACAACAGCTTTGACCTTGTAACCATTAGCTTTGGTTTACGTAACGTGACAGATAAAGACGCAGCACTTGCTTCTATGTTCCGTGTATTGAAACCAGGTGGCCGTTTACTGATTCTTGAATTTTCTAAACCTGTATTTGAGCCATTCTCAAAACTTTATGACCTCTATTCATTCACTGCTTTACCGATTATGGGTAAATTGGTTGCGAATGACTCAGAAAGCTATAAATATTTGGCTGAATCAATCCGTATGCACCCAGACCAACGTACTTTAAAAGGTATGATGGAAAATGCTGGCTTCCAGAACTGTGACTATCACAACCTTACTGCTGGTATCGTTGCCGTTCACCGTGGCTTCAAACTGTAAGGGATAACGATATGTGGTCGATTCTGGCACTCGGTGCAGTCGAACGTATCATTCATCATCTGATCGATCTGGATGCGGTTACACGCATTCAGCTTAATCAGTTACAGGGCAAAATGTTGCGTGTTGTGATTGATAGCCCGCAGCTTTCTGTCGATGTGTTCTTTGACCAAGAAAAAGTACGTCTTGAACCTACCGTAACAGGTCATAGTGAAAAGCCTTCTATTTTTGAACAGCGTCCTTTTGATGCCCAATTCAAAATTTCTGAAGCAACTGCAACTTTGCATGTTAAAGATGTCATTGAACTGATTAAATTATTGGTCAGCGATCCAGATCAGATTGGGAATATCCCGCTCCAAGGTGATTATCACCTATTACAGGATATTCAAAAGATTATGCAGCAAGCTGAACCTGATTTAGCTGCGCATTTATCAAGATGGGTGGGTCCTCAACTCGCTCATGAAATTGGCAAGATTCAACTCGCACCAAAACATTTAAAACGCTCCGTGCAAAGCCATCTGTTTTTTGCTGAAGATGCCTTAAAAGAAGATAGCGGCCTATTTGCCCCTCGCTGGGAAATGGACGACTTAACTCAAGCAACTCGCATGCTTAATCAAGACATTGACCGTCTAGAAGCAAGATTGCAGCAACTCAATGCACAACTACAACCCTCTCAAGACTAGGTAAGACTGTATATGATTCCGCATGTTTCACGTTTACTCGAACTTTGGCGTATTGCAGCGCACTATAGACTCGATACGTTGTTCCCTGCGGATGAATTACCAGTTAAAGCTCAGCATGCATTAAATATTATTAAAATGCACCCTGCTGCATGGTCGAGTCGTGAACGTAAAAATCCTTTAAAGCTCAAAGAAGCTTTAGAAGATATGGGACCACTTGCAATCAAGCTTGGTCAATTACTCTCTACTCGCCGTGACCTGATTCCACCTGAGGTGCTCGCTCAACTGGTTTTACTCCAAGATCAGGTTAAACCTTTTGATGGAGATGTTGCCAAACAACGTATTCAAGATTCGTTAAAAGCTGACGTTAATACATTGTTTGCTCGCTTTGATGACCAGCCATTAGCTGCTGCATCAATTGCCCAAGTACATACTGCTGCTTTGCATGATGGTCGCGAAGTCGTTGTTAAAGTGACTCGCCCTGACATTCGCAATCAAATTTTGCAAGACTTTGAAATTCTGGCATGGCTAGGCAACACACTAGAAAGCCGCCTTGAAGCTGCCCGTGCGTTGCATCTCACCGAAATTATTCAAGACTACCGCCAGATCATTTTAAATGAACTGGACTTGAGTATTGAGGCTGATAACACCCGCCGTATGCACCATTACTTTACTGGCTCAACCATGATGTATGTACCAGAAGTCTACATGGACACCAAAGATGTCATGGTGGCTGAGCGCATTACAGGTGTGCCTATTTCAGATACAGCAACCTTTGACCGTTTAGGCATGGATCGCGCACAACTTGCAGAAAAAGGGTTAACTATTTTCTTTACGCAAGTATTCCGCGATAACTTTTTCCATGCCGACATGCATCCCGGTAATGTCTTTGTAGAAACCATTAATCCAAGCAATCCACGCTTTATTGCACTGGACTGTGCGATTATGGGAGAGCTATCTAAACACGACCAGATGACGGTTGCCCGCATGTTACTTGCTGTCATGAACAGCAACTTTATGCAGCTCATTCAAATTGTGCACCAAGCTGGCTGGATTCCACCGGGTACAGATCAAGACGCGTTAGCACGTGAAATGCGCCGCACTGTTGGGCCAATGGTATCTAAACCAATGGACCAGCTTGATTTTGCGGGTATCTTAATTCAAGTGATGGACATTGCTCGTCGCTTCCATCTTGAGATTCCGCCACAGCTCATGCTGCTACTCAAAACTTTAGTGCATGTAGAAGGCCTAGGGACTGACCTTTACCCACAGCTCGACATCTGGAAATTGGCAAAACCAATTTTGACGGAATGGGTCAAATCCAACATGAACCCAGTCAAAAATGTAAAAGAACTCGGCCAGCAATTACCTGACCTGCTTTTAGGCGCTCAAGATTTCCCAAGCTTAATTATTGATAGCTTAAATGGTTTAAAAAATCAGTCAGCTTGGCAAGACCGCCAGTTACGCGAAATTCAGCAACTTCGTTTGCAAATGGAACATCAGCAACGCCGTAGTTGGATGTTCGGCAGTACTATGCTGATTTTGCTGACTATTGCAATTATTAGCCCTTGGTTTGTTTCGATTATTCTAATTGTGCTGAGTAGCTTATTAGCGCTTTGGCGTATATTGAAATAAGTTCAAAATCCCTTGCCAATGCAAGGGATTTTTTTATGGAAAAAATTTAATTTTCAAAAAATTTATAGATCAGCTATTCGTTCATTGCTAAATTGAAGCTATAAATGCTTCAAAAGAACAAACAATGAAAACACCTCATTTTGCCATTATCGGTGCAGGTACAGCAGGTTTAGCCACTGCTATTTTGCTTGCCCGCCAAGGCAATAACGTTACTATTTTTGAACAAGTTGATGAGTTATCTCCGGTAGGTGCCGGTTTATTACTACAACCTGCGGGCTTAGCTGTATTTGAACACTTAGGTGTGCTCGAAAAAGCCTTAACATTAGGCGCAAGAGTAACAGGCCTAGAAGGACAACTTCCGGACAAGCGCCTTTTAGTTAATAGTCATTATCACGAAGCTTCAGCAAACCTCTATGGTCTAGGTATACACCGAGCCACTTTGTGTCATGTACTCACTCAAAAGCTTAGCGAGTATTCAAGCCAGATCACTTGGCATATGAACCATTCTGTTGAAAGTTTTGAAGAACATAATGATGAAGTTCGGATATTCGGCAGTCATCAAAACCAAAAGTTTGATGCTTGCTTTGATAGCCTACTCATTGCCAACGGTGCACGTAGCCAGTTACGTCCTAAAGCATGGGTAAAGGTTGACAAAGCTTATCCTTGGGGTGCGGCATGGAGTATCGTACCTGAGTGCCAAGTTCTCGATTCTGAAATTCTGCATCAATTTTATGATCGCTCGAAAATTATGATGGGAATTCTTCCTACAGGAGCGATTCCAACTGAATCTCAACAGCGCCTTTCAAGTGTTTTTTGGAGTTTACCTACACCACAACTACAAAGCTTTTTACAAGATGAGCAGGCTAAACAAGCTTGGTTAAAGCAAGTCTCAGAACGTTGGCCCAAAGTTGCAGAATGGCTAAAAGAAATTCTGTATAACAGTCAAACTCAGCCTAAATGGTTATCTGCAAACTACCGCGATGTCGTCCTGACTCAATTTGGTCAGGGTCGAGTTGGAGTAATTGGAGATGCAGCTCATGCGATGAGTCCACAGTTAGGTCAAGGTGCAAATATGGCATTATTGGATGCTTGGGCTTTCTCTCAATCATTGCAACATGCTCAAAAGAACCAGAATATTGATTGGTCCCTGCTCTGGCAGAACTACCACCAGCTTCGCCGTTCATCCACCCAGTTTTATCAATTTCTTAGTCGCTTATTAACACCCCTTTATCAATCTGATCATTGGTGGGCTGGAGGTTTAAGAGATTTAGTTTTTCCGTGGATGTATCAAATCCCTTATTTTCGAAAAGAGATGGCAATTACAATTTCAGGCTTAAAAACAGGGCCATTCCAACAACTGGACTATGATCAGGTTGCTCAATTACCTAAAGAAAACAGTGTATTTCATTTAGAAAGCGAATCTCTGTCTGACTATTAACCCAACCAAATAATAGTGAGTAACACATGAAAATTAGCCATCTTGATCATCTTGTTTTAACCGTCTCAAATATTGAAACCACCTGTCATTTCTATCAAACCGTGTTGGGGTTTGAAGTTATCACGTTTAAAGGTGATAGGAAGGCTCTACAGTTTGGAAATCAAAAAATAAATTTACACCAGCAAGGCAGTGAGTTTGAACCCAAGGCATTACAGCCGACTCCCGGATCTGCCGACTTGTGTTTTATTTCAGACACTCCCATTTCAGAAGTGGTTGCACACCTTAATCAATTAAATATTCAAATTGAAGAAGGTCCGATTGAACGTACTGGTGCAATGCATCCTATTCTTTCAGTTTATATTCGTGATCCAGATCAAAATTTGATTGAGATTTCAAATATTCTAATGACTCAGCCATCTGAATAGGGCACTCATGAGTAAAAAGTACAAGCTACTCATTACGCTGACAAAGACAAAAAGGACAAAGAATTTTTCCGCAAAGCGACGTTGATGCCGTACACTATACAAGCTATTTTTAGCATCTAATTGAAATCAATTTATAGTTCATATTTCTTTGGTGATTCCTCATGAATAACACGCAATGGCTCGATGAAGTAAAATTTAACGAACAAGGTCTTATCCCTGCCATTGCTCAACATCATCAAACCGGACGTATTTTGATGGTGGCGTGGATGAACCGTGAATCACTTGCGCTCACAGCAGAAAAAAATCAGGCGGTGTATTTCTCTCGCTCTCGCCAAAAACTTTGGCACAAGGGTGAAGAATCAGGTCATTTCCAAACGGTTTATGAAATTCGTTTAGACTGCGACGGTGATGTAATTATATTACAAGTTGAGCAACACGGCGGTATTGCATGCCATACAGGTCGTGAGTCTTGTTTCTACCGTAAACTTACCCCACAGGGCTGGGAAATTGTCGATGCACAATTAAAAGACCCTACTGCAATTTATGGCGATAAAGCCAAAACTGAAAGCCACGATCATGCTCACACGAAAGAACAAGTGGATGTACTTGCTCACTTAGGGCAATTAATGCAAGAGCGTAAACAAGCAGAAGCGGATACGTCATATGTTGCAAGCCTCTACAAAAAGGGCATCAATAAAATCTTGGAAAAAGTCGGTGAAGAAAGCGTAGAAACTATTATTGCTGCTAAAGACTACGCTGCTCAAAATACAGAAAGTAATTTAAATGACTTGATTTATGAAACTGCCGATTTGTGGTTCCATAGCATTGTTATGTTGGGTTATTTCGATCTTAATCCACAACTTATTATTGACGAATTAGCTCGTCGTCAGGGTTTATCTGGTTTAGTTGAAAAAGCTAACCGCAATAAGGTTTAAAATCACTCAGTGTCGAATATCGAAAAACCTAAAGCCACCTATGAGCAAGCAATTGCCATAGATAATGCACGTCTGGGGCAATCATTTAAAGTGATTGCCTATGCGGGTACAGGTAAAACTACTACCTTACAAATGATTAGTGATGCCATGCCTGAACGGCGCGGTATGTATCTAGCATTTAACAAGGCAATTGCAGGCGAAGCACAAAACAAATTTCATCGTAATGTAGATTGTCGTACTTTTCACTCCCTCGCTTTTCGCAGTGTGCCACGAGGTGTGACTGATAAATTACGCTTACCTCGCTTAAGCCCAAGTTTTATTGCAAAAGAATATCGACTACAACCTATAACTTTGCGACGCATGATGGGTGGACGTTATGAAAAATACGTCTTAATGCCAAGTCGCCTCGCAAGTCTTGTCGCCAATGCTGTCAGCTATTTTTGCTCGACCAGCTCGCAATACCCTGCTCCTCGACATATTCAGGCACCAAACTGGTTACATCCAGACGATATTACCGAGCTACAAACTCATCTTTACCCTGCTGTTGAACGCCGCTGGTTAGAGTCAATCGACCCAAATCATCAGGCAGGAATTGGTCACGATATTTACCTCAAACTTTGGGCATTGTCTGAACCGAACATTCCAGCCGATTATGTACTATTTGATGAAGCACAAGATGCCGATCCTTTAATGTTGGGCATTTTGCTTCGTCAAAAAAATACTCAGGTTATCTATGTTGGCGATGCACATCAGCAAATCTACGCGTGGCGTGGTGCAATTAATGCCATGCAGCAATTACCATTGCCAGAGTCTCGCCTCACCACTTCTTTTCGTTTTGGTGAAACGATTGCCGATGTTGCCAATGCATTGCTGGGCGGCTTAAATGAAACTGTTCCTCTGCTTGGTAATCCAAACCAGAAATCAAGTGTTGTAAATAAACCACACACTAAAATGCGTGATGCGATTTTGTGCCGTACCAATGCTCGTGCAATGGAACTTTTATTAGCTGGTTTAGTTCACGGCGATAAAGTAAGTTTGCAGGCTGACCATCAAAAACTAAACCGTTTTGTAGATGCCGCAAGCCTCTTAAAGCAAGGAAAACGGGTTACTGATGTACCTGAATTAGCATGGTTTAATTCATGGCATGATGTCCATGAATACTGTGAAACTAATGAAGGTAGTGATATTAAGCCATTGGTTAAACTTGTCGATGACCACGGCACCGACCCACTAAAAAAAGCGCTTGCAAAGATTACACCACTTGAGCAAGCTGACTACGTCATCTCTACAGCCCACAAAGCGAAAGGCTTAGAATGGAACCGCGTTCATATTGAAGATGACTATCAATTTAAAATTAATGGGTTAGAACACAAGATTACCGATGAAGAATTAAGATTACTGTACGTTGCCTGTACTCGTGCTAAAGTAAGTCTAAATATCCATCATCTTTATGATCTGATACAACAATTAAAACTAAGGGCGCCTTTAAGTCTTCGTCAGTCGGTTGGTTGAAGCGCTCATATTTAGGTGAGCCTATGAAACTTGAATCTGTCCAATTTAAACATATTGCTCTGTTTCACGACCTTAAAATACACTTTCACTATGAAAAACAGCCAATCACCTTAATTTTGGGTGAACAGGCAACTGGTAAAAGTATGTTGCTCAAACATATTTACCATGCTTTAACTTGGCTCCCTGCTCGCCTTAAAGATTTGCGTAGTCCCGGTATTGTCATGCCTGATCAAGACATTACTCAGTCACGCCTACAATCAAAAATTGAAGTGACCATTCAAGTTCCTTCAGAAATAGGTCATCTGCCAGAAAGTACCTCTGCTCAGCAGGTAGATTCTTCGCTGTGTAGCTGGAAACTTTTTAAAACCCTAAATGCAAGTGGGATTGGAGTGAGCCAAGTTGAAACTCAGCAACTTGACCAAACCATGGCTCTTTATCAACAAGTCATAAAAAAAGATCCATTACAGGGGCTTCCCTTAATCGCTTACTACCCAGCCGAGCGATTTGTGAATGATATTAATCTTTTGAATAAAAATTTACCCGGCATTACTCAAGCCATTTCAGCCTATGACATTAGCCCACTACCGTTTACAACTTTTACACGCTTTTTTGAATGGCTACGAGAAATCAGTGATATTGAAAATGCTCAAGCTGCATATCTAGTACAACGGATTAGATCGAAACAATCAGATCAGCAAGATCAAACAGAATTATTAAATGAGCTCCAAAAAGAGTTATCAGGGCAACCTAAACAGCTTACCTCACCCAATCTCTACGCCCTCAAGAATGCATTAAATATAGTTCTGCCTGAGCTTAAAGATCTCTATCTACAATACCAGCCTCGACTGCAACTCATGGTCAACTATGAAGATCAAACCTTACCTTTTCAGCAACTTTCAAATACAACAAAAACTTGGATTGCTTTAGTAGGCGATATAGCCCGCCGTCTCTGTTTACTCAATCCTTTAAGTTTAAACCCTTGCCTTGAGGGAGATGGCGTTTTACTCATTGACCAGATTGATACACAGCTCGACTCAACGCATTGCTCCGAGATCTTAAATCGGCTTCATCAAGCATTCCCACGCCTACAAATTATTGCAACAGGAAGTCGTGAAGAGCTACTCGAACATGCCTCGACCTATCAATGTCTAAAATTAGAGCATGGTAAAATTAGCCATCTTGACCTAAATACGACCAAGCAACAGCTTGAACATATCTATACCTTACTTCAAAGAAGCGAACCTTTAACACCATCTATAGAAGCACAGCCTCTGAGTTTAATAGACCCAACACCAGCACAGATTGAAGTTTTATTTCAGCAGATTCAGGGTTTAACTGAACAACAAAAAAATGAATTATTAAGGATGATTCATGCGGGAGACGCACCGGAAGAAAGCCCTTCGGTTTGAGTTTTATAATCAAAAAACTACACTCACAAAATATATGGTGGAGTACGTTTTTTTAGGCACTAAAATAACTAGATGTTGTTACTACATGTAATAACATCAGATTTTCAATGCTTTTTTAGTGTACAATAAATTTCATTTTGCGTTTTTATTCTTCAAGTTGCGCAATACAACTTGTTTCTCGCTTTATTTTCTAATTTGGTTGGGTTTTCGGAATAATAAGCTTTGGAACTCTCTTTGAATTCCTATCTATTCTGAAATTAAAATTTCACCTTTAGGTTTCGACCTAAATCACATATGGATACGAGTGTGCTACCGATAATTATCTTATTACCGTTAATATTAGGCACCACCCTTGTTTCATTGCTTCAACGGTTCTCGCGTGGAGTAACGGCTTTAGGGGCAATTGGAGTCAGTTTAACCAGTTTTGGTTTATTACTGACTCAAGCTAAAACTGTGCTTGGTGGTGCAAGCATTCAACAAAGCTGGGATTGGCTACCTCAATTAGGGATTAATCTAAGCTTTAGACTTGATGCTCTTGGTTTATTATTTTCTCTTCTTATTACCGGTATCGGTACACTCATTTATATATACGCCTATTATTATTTAGGCCCTAAAAATTCATTAAGTAAACTCTATACTCTACTCATGCTGTTTATGGCAGCAATGCTGGGTATTTCGCTCTCTAATAATCTTATTATTTTATTAGTCTTTTGGGAGCTCACCAGTATTTCATCTTTCTTGTTAGTGGGATATTGGAGTCACTATGAAGCTGCTCAACGTGGCTCTCGGATGGCACTCACAATTACAGGAATGGGCGGTTTAGCAATGCTAGGTGGATTTGTTCTATTAGGACAAATCACTGGAACCTATGAAATTAGCGAAATCATGGGCATGAAAGATGCGATCCAAGCCCACGCTCTTTTTATTCCAATGTTATTGCTTATTTTGCTTGGCGCATTTACAAAGAGTGCTCAGTTTCCATTTCATTTTTGGTTACCTAACGCAATGGCGGCACCAACACCAGTGTCCGCTTACCTGCACTCTGCGACCATGGTAAAAGCCGGGATTTTTCTACTTGCCCGCTTACTTCCAATCTTTATAGGCGCTGCGATTTATCATAATATCGTTACGTTTGTCGGCCTATTTACGCTCTCTATGGCAGCGTGTTTTGCCATTTTCAAAGAAGATTTAAAAGGACTGTTAGCCTATTCAACCATTAGTCATTTAGGGCTTATTGTTTGTTTACTCGGGATCGGTTCTCCTTTAGCGGTTGCCGCTGCTATTTTCCATATTATTAACCATGCAACATTTAAAGCAGCGCTGTTTATGCTTGCAGGCATTATTGATCATGAAACTGGCACACGTGATCTTCGAAAACTCAGTGGTATTTGGCAATTACTTCCTTTCACCGCCACACTCACCATGATCACCGCTGCCTCTATGGCAGGTGTACCACTTACCAATGGCTTTATTTCAAAAGAAATGTTCTTTACCGAGCTATTGGCGAATCTTTCAGGCTCAACGGTTATCTTTGCCAGTATCATTGCAACTCTGGCTGGTATCTTCGCAGTAAGTTATTCAATTCGCTTAGTACATGGTGTCTTCTTTGACGGCCCAATTGGCAAACAAGTGCCAAATAAAGACGCACATGAACCACCTATCGGGATGCGTGCTCCAGCCATCCTTCTTGCTGTGCTTTGCATCTTGGTCGGCGTTCTGCCTTCGTTATTGGTAGAACCACTGGTCAATAGCGTAACTAGAGCAAGCTTAATGCAACCAGAATTTGCGGGTACACACCTTGCAATTTGGCATGGATTCAATGCTCCTCTTGTGATGAGTATTATTGCTTTGGTTGGCGGTACGCTGTTCTACTTTGCTTTAGCAAAAGACGGCATGATTCGTAAAATTGACCTTGACCCACGTCTAGGCAGATTACAAGGCCGTATCTTATTTGATTTATTTTTAAAACATCTGCTGCTTACAAGCCGAAAAATCAAACAAAAAACTGAAAATGGTTCATTGCAAAGTTATTTGTTCTGGATCATTGCTTTTAGCATCATCATGGTTACTATGCCTTTACTCAATCAAGGGTTGAGCACAGGTACACGTGAACTCACCCATGCTCCATGGATTGCTGTAGTTCTTTGGCTGACGTTGTTCTCAGGCTGTTGGATGATGCTCTGGTTCCACCATGAGCGTATTAAGGCAGTACTTATCAGTGGTGCAATTGGTTTAGTAGTAACGATGGTCTTCGTCACCATGTCAGCACCAGATTTAGCGCTGACTCAAATTACAGTAGATGTAGTAACCACTGTTCTCTTACTAATGAGCTTATCGTTACTTCCACAGCTCACACCGTATGAATCTCGTCGCTCTAGACGTTTGAGAGATGCTGCCTTAGCAATTATTGGAGGTTTAGGAATTGGCTGGATTACTTGGCTCATTTTAACCCGTGATCATAATTCGATTTCTTGGTTCTTTGCCCAACAGTCTTTACCACTTGGTGGCGGCTCAAATATTGTAAATGTCATTTTAGTTGACTTCCGTGGCTTCGATACCTTCGGTGAAATTACAGTATTAGGCATCGCTGCGATTGGTGCCCTATGTTTAATGGATGGTATGCGTGTACACGGCACAACCATGACGCAAGGTCTCACCTACCGTTTTAATCCATCTCCACTTATGTTCCGTATTACGGCCTCTTGGGTATTACCGCTAGCGCTTGTCGTCAGTGTTTATATCTTTTTGCGAGGACATAACTATCCAGGCGGTGGCTTCATTGCAGGTCTAATCACCTCAATGGCGCTAATCATTCAATATATTGCATTAGGTCAAGATCAAGCAGAACAGCTATTAAAAGCGAAGTCTGGCCGCCTTTACGAAGTCTGGATTGGCACAGGATTAACGATTGCAGGTCTGACTGGTATAGCAGCATGGTTCTGGTTACGTCCGTTCCTCACGAGTGCTCATGTCTATGTTGAATTACCAATTCTAGGAAAACTACATCTAGCTTCAGCTGCAAGTTTTGACTTGGGTGTTTATATCACCGTTGTAGGCGCGACAATGTTGCTCATCTCTGTATTAGGCGACTCTCGTCATTCGAGTATGTCCGGTCCTGTACCACATCGGGAGGAATCATCATGATCAGTTTAGAATTCTTACTGGCTTCTGCTATTGGTTTACTTGTTGCCACAGGTATTTATCTGATTTTACGTGCTCGTACTTTCCCTGTTGTGCTCGGATTGGCTGTAATCGGTTATGCAGTAAACCTATTTTTATTTGCTATGGGTCGATTACAAATCAGCTCACCAGCAATTTTAACTGAAACAACAAAAATAACCGATCCACTTCCTCAAGCGTTGGTGTTAACCGCCATCGTGATCGGTTTTGCAACTACAGCGTTTATTGTACAACTTGCGCTACGTAGCCGTTATGAATCAGGTAGTGATCATGTTGATGCTAAAGAAGATGCTTCCCCAACATACGACCCACGTGAGGATGAGCCGTGATGTTTGATTTTTTATCTTTTTGGCAACAACACACGCCTATTTTTAGCATTCTCATCCCAGCATTTACTGCTTTTATCTTATTACTGTTAGGTAACCCTGGGGCAGGTGCTTTAAAAGATGACTGGCGTCAGCCTTGGCGTCGTGGCATTAGTCTCGTCTCAGCAATTGCCGGATTAATTACAGCTATTGTTTATCTTAGTTACGCCAGCACAGGACAAATTACTGTTTACCAATTAAGTGAATGGTCAGCGCCATTTGGTATTGTGCTTGTACTCGATCGTCTTTCAGCTTTTATGCTGGCACTGTCTTACGCATTAGCAGTACCAGTTTTATGGTATGCAAGTGATAACTGGGATACGCGTGGTCGCTATTTCCATGCCATGGTACATTTCCTATTAATGGGAATCTGTGGAGCATTTCTAACAGGCGACTTATTTAACCTTTTCGTCTTTTTTGAAATCCTGTTGATGGCTTCGTATGTGTTGCTCTTACATGGACAAGGCAAACCTCGTTTTCAGCTTGGCGTTCACTATGTCATTATCAATCTTTTAGCCTCTGCTCTCTTCTTAATTGGGCTTGGTATGATTTATGGCAGTGTGGGTAGCCTCAACATGGCGGATGTCTCACGTCTTATACCGACACTTGAAGCAGATCAACACAAATTAGCAGTCGCTGGTTCGTTACTTCTCTTTGTTGTTTTCGGTATTAAAGCAGCAATGCTTCCTGTCGGTTTTTGGCTACCAAAAACCTATGCTGTTGCAAGTACGCCTGTAGCTGCAATTTTCACCATTATGACCAAAGTCGGGATCTATTCTATTTTACGTGTAAATGGAACAGTATTTGACGATGCGCTTAGTCAAGAAATCTTAAAAAGCTGGTTATTGCCTATTGGCTTAATTACTTCACTCTATGGTGTGATTGCAGCAATTGGGGCAGATCGTTTACGTCGCTTTGTCGGCTTTATGGTTCTTTCTTCAATTGGTACCTTGCTTACAGCAATTGCCATGTCAAATACACAAGCATGGTCTGGTGCTTTATATTATTTAGTGCACAGTACATTGATCGGTGCAGCTTTTTATCTATTTTGTGGATGGATCACTTCACAACGTGGAGATTTTAAAGATCATTTAAAAGTTGCCCCAAGAATCAAACAAGAAAAAGCGGCTATGCTGACTTATTTCTTGATTGCCATGATGCTTGCAGGTTTGCCACCTTTTAGTGGTTTTCTTGGAAAAGTATTCATTTTACAAGCGACAGTTGAAGCTAGCTATCAAGGCTGGATTATTGGTGTTGTGCTTGTTGTAAGCTTATTAAGTATTATTGCACTCACACGTGTTGGTTTTATCCTATTCTGGCGCGCATCTGCTCCAGAAGAAGATCCAATCCATCCAGCTTATATTCTTTATCGTGCTTTGCCAGAACGCGCACCACCACGTAATGATCAAGTCATTTATCTATTACTGGCTGGTTTAATCGCTTATGTTGTCTTTGCTGCACCAATTCAGCATTACACATTAAGCACCGCACAACAAATTCAGGACCATACACTTTACCAGCACTCTATTCTTAAAATAGATCAAAACGGTGAAGTCATCAGTGTGCAACCATATGACCCAGCTTACTTACCGGAAACCAAGTACGGCGGTGAAGTTGAAGATCATAATGCTTATCTTGTTCCAGATATTATTTCGAAAGATACGTTCAATGGCGAACATATTTCTGAATATAAACAACGACAAATTCAGCAACAGGACAAACTCCAAACGCCTACCATTGTTGATGAAAGTCAATTGAAACCTATGGAGCCCTAACAATGCATTTATCTCATTTGCTTGAACGCTGGTTTCCACATCCATTTGTTTCGGTTCTCATCGTTTTATTTTGGTTGATGCTGGCGCATAGTCTTGATGCGAGTGATCTTTTGACTGCGATGCTTTTGGGCTTAATCATCCCCCGTTTAGTCAAACCGTTTATTACCCGCACACCGCATATTCACTGGAAACCTGCTGTTAAACTATGTTTTGTAGTTCTTTGGGATATTATTATTTCTAACTTTAAGGTCGCAAAACTTGTTTTGGGACCTACTAAAAAATTACATCCTAAATGGTATCGCGTACCTTTAGAGACAGAACATGAGCAGGTCAACACCTTACTTGCAATGATCATTACCACAACACCAGGTACGGTTTCTGCGGGTATCGATCAGGAACGCGGGGATATTCTGGTTCATGCTTTGAGCACAGATAATACCGAATCTGATATTCAAGACATCAAAGAACGTTATGAAATTCCTCTTATGGAAATTTTTGATGTGAAAAGTAAAACGGAGGCAAGTGCATGACAATCCTACCCTATGCTCTAGGTATTAGCTTGATTGCCGTTACAATCTCGATGCTACTTTGCCTTTTTAGATTGGTTATGGGCCCATCAATTGTAGACCGCCTTTTAGCGCTCGATACACTTTTCCTCAATGCAACTTGCCTCATTGTTGTGTTAGGCATTTATTGGATGACGACTTCTCTATTTGAAGGAGCACTATTGGTTGCGATGTTAGGTTTCGTATCTACAGCCGCCTTAGCACGCTACTTCACAACCGGTCATGTTATCGATTAAGGAGAGGTCAAATGCAATTTACAATGGAAATTATTGTTTCGGTCTTTCTGGTTTTTGGCGCCTTCTTCATGTTAGTTGGCTCAATCGGTATGGTCCGTTTACCTGACTTATTCATGCGCTTACATGCGCCTACCAAATCGAGTACGCTCGGCTTAGGAAGCTTCCTGATTGCTTCCATGATCTTTTTTGCTTTCCAAGGTCGGTTCGGTTTTGCCGAGCTACTCATTACCCTTTTAGCTTTTATTACCGCGCCTGTTTCGGCTAATTTGATTGCTCAAGCTGCGCTACATTTACGTTTACGCTCATTGAGTGGTGAAGTACCTGAAGCCATTGAACGCCCTCTACCTTGGGACCGTTACAAAATTGGTCAACGCTTTTCACAAAACAAACCGCCAATGGAACCTCCTAAAGAATAAAAAATTGAATCAATAAAAAAGCCACCCGAAGGTGGCTTTTTTATTTTGAGTTTTAATTACTCTTGGTCATCTGACTTACGTTCTGGTAAATCTTGTACCGCTTTTTCGATTAGACCAAACATATAGTTACCATATGCATTTGTCTTATCGTAATGGAAACGTAAGCGAGGCGTAATACGAGTCTTAATGCGACGGCTCAATTCATGACGCAAGAAACCAGAAGCTTTATTTAATACATCTAAAGTTTCTTTATTTGCTGCTTCACTTTGCTCATCGCCGAGTTCACGTCCCATAACGGTGACATAAACTTCAGCATAACCCATATCCGCACTGACTTTCACCGCAGAGATGGTCACTAGACCACCTAAGCGAGGATCTTTAAGCTCTTGACGGATCAGCTCAGACAACTCACGTTGTACTGAATCCGCCATGCGCTTTAAGCGTTGGCTACCCGCCATTAAAGACTCCGTTTAATCAATTGAACATCATACACTTCGATCTTATCTTGTGGCTTGATGTCTTTATAACCTTTCACCGCAAGTCCACATTCCATACCAGCACGAACTTCATCAACAACATCTTTATAACGACGAAGAGATTCAAGCTCACCTTGGAAAATTACAACATCATCACGTAATACGCGAATCGGTTTATTACGATGTAATGTGCCTTCAAGTACCATACAGCCTGCTGCTGCACCAAACTTACTTGAGTGGAATACTTCACGTACTTCCGCAACACCCAAGATTGTTTCACGATGTTCAGGAGCAAGTTTACCGCTCATGGCATCTTTCACATCATCAATTAATTCATAGATGATGCTGTAGTAACGAATATCAATACCATCTTGGTCACTTCGTTGACGAGCAGTCGTATCGGCACGAACGTTAAAGCCTAACAATACAGCTTCTGAAGATTCAGCAAGGATTACATCAGACTCAGTAATCGCACCAACACCTGAGCTAATTACACGAACTTTTACTTCGTCAGTAGATAATTCATGTAGAGCAGCATTCAGTGCTTCTAAAGTACCACGTACGTCTGTTTTCAAAACAACGTTCACTGTAGGAACATCTTTTTTGCCCATTGACGACATGATATTTTCAAGGCGCATAGCACTTTGACGATCAATACGTTTTTGACGCTCACGGTCAGCACGAGCATCGGCAACTTCACGCGCTTTCTTCTCGTCATTTACAACAAGAACTTCATCACCCGCCATTGGAGCATCTGGAAGACCCAGAATTTCTACTGGAATAGATGGTCCTGCTGATTTAATTGGCTTACCATTTTCATCAGACATTGCACGGACACGACCATAAGACGAACCTGCAAGAACAAGGTCACCAATGTTTAATGTACCGTTTTGAACAAGAATCGAAGTTACTGCACCACGGCCTTTATCTACACGTGCTTCAATAACAACACCTTGCGCAGCACCTTCAGCAGATGCTTTTAATTCCATCAATTCTGATTGAATAAGAATTAAATCAAGGAGTTCATCAATACCTTGTCCGCTGTGTGCAGAAACTTTAGCAATCGGAACATCACCACCCCATTCTTCTGGAACGATTTGTTTCGTTGTTAATTCATTTAACACACGGTCTGGATCAGCAGATTCTTTATCCATTTTGTTGATTGCAACAATAATTGGAGTACCTGCTGCACGAGCATGGTCAATTGCTTCTGCAGTTTGTGGCATTACACCGTCATCTGCAGCAACAACTAATACAACGATATCTGTTGCTTTAGCACCACGTGCGCGCATTGAAGTAAATGCCGCATGTCCTGGTGTATCAAGGAATGTAATAATTCCTTTGTCTGTTTCAACGTGATATGCACCAATATGCTGGGTAATACCACCTGCTTCCCCAGCCGCTACTTTCGAACGACGGATACGGTCAAGCAATGATGTTTTACCATGGTCAACGTGACCCATAATGGTAACAACTGGCGGACGAGTTGTTTGCTCACCACGAGCTTCTTCAGCTGCTTCAAGCAAGTTATCTTCCGCTTGTGTATCAGAAACTAAAACAGGGTTGTGGCCCATTTCTTCTACAACAAGCGCCGCTGTGTCTTGATCAATAGCTTGATCTTGATTAACCAATTCACCCATTTTCATAAGTGTTTTGATAACTTCACGCACTTTAATGGCCATTTTTTGAGCAAGATCAGCAACAACAATGCTTGAACCGATTTCTACATCATAAACTTGCTTTTTAACTGGCTTTTCAAATCCATGCTTATTCGCTTGGCTTGATTTTAAACCACGTTTGTTATGGTTAACAAAGCTTTGCTCTTCTTGACCACGACGACCACCTTTCTTCCCAGCACGTGGGTTAGTGGTTGCGCCACCGCGTTTAATTTCACGGTCTTCTTGCTTAAATGAATCTTCATAAGCTTGGCCAACTAGACCTGAAGCAAGTGGGGAATCATCAATCACACGAATTGTCGTAGTAGCATCGTCATTTGAATACTTAGACGCCATTTTGCGCATTTGTTCAAGTGTACGTTGCTGAGCTTCTTCAGCCGCTTTACGACGTGCAGCTTCTTCAGTTGCTTTTAACTGAGCTGACTGCTCTTCACGAGCTCTTTTCTGTTCTGGAGTTTCAGCTGGTTTTGGCGCAGGTTTTACTGTACCGCCACCACGCTTTTTCACTACAACAGCAGCTTTTGGAGCTGTCTGTGCAGCACTATCTTGTTGATGAGCAGCACGCATCGCATCTAAAGTTGCTTTAGCTTTTTGCTCTGTTTGAAGACGCGCTTTTTGCTCGGCAGTTTCACGCGTTTGCTGTTCTACACGTGCTTTCGCTTCAGCTTCTGCACGTGCTTTAGCTTCGGCTGCAATTTGTTCAGGGTTTGGTTTAGCAAAAACCTGTTTTTTACGTACTTCTACGTTAATCGTTTTTGCTTTACCTGAAGTACTTGCAACTTTAGCGGTACTGGTTGTTTTACGTTTCAACGCAATTTTTCCTGTGTTACCACTTTCCTGACCATGAACTTTTTTCAAGTGATTGACCAAAGTATCCTGTTGTTCAGTGGTAATAATGTCGTCTGCTGTACGTTGAGGCAAACCTGCTTCACGAGCCTGTTCTAGGAGCTTCTCAACAGGACGTCCTACACTGAGAGCTAACTCTTTAATCGACTTGTCCGTCATATTTCATCTCCTAGTTAAACCATGATTCGCGAGCTTTCATGATCAATTGACCTGCTTTTTCATGACCAAGTCCTTCAATATCAGAGATATCGTCAGTAGCCTGATCTGCCAAATCGTCGACAGTAATAATACCGCGAGCGGCAAGCGAGTAAGCGATCTCAGAAGTCATGCCTTCCATAGTGAGAAGGTCTGCGCTCGGTTCTTGAATATTTTCTTGCTGTTTCAAAGCATCAGTAAGGGCTGCTTCTTTTGCACGACTTTGCAATAACTCAACCAATTCAGCATCAAGCTCAATTTCGTCAAAAGTCTCAGCAGGAACATAAGCAATCTCTTCTAAAGAAGTGAAGCCCATTTCCACCAATGCCATTGCTAAATCTTCTTCAATATCGAGACGTGATACAAACATGTCGAGATATTGCTGAGCTTCATTTTGCTGACGAGCACGATACTCTTCTTCAAGCATCATGTCGAGTTTGTAGCCAGTTAAATCAGAAGCTAAACGAACGTTTTGACCTTGAGAGCCAATCGCACGAGCTAATTGATCGCTGGTTGCAAAAATAATGTCGGCACTTCTTGCATCTTCATCAAGCACGATGCCTGAAACATCAGCTGGTTCTAATGCACTAGCAATGTATTGAGCCGGATCATCAGACCAGACCACTACATCAATACGTTCACCATTTAACTCTTGTTGTACAGCTTGAATACGCGTACCACGCATACCAATACATGCACCTACAGGGTCAATACGGTGATCATTTGTTTTCACTGCAATTTTAGCACGAACGCCCGGTTGACGTGCCGCTGCTTTAATTTCAATAATTTCTTCAGAAATTTCAGGAATTTCTTTTTTCATTAAAGCAATTAACATTTCAGGCTTAGCGCGTGATAACAACAACTGAGCGCCACGACCTTCACGGTTAACATTATATAAAATAGCGTTTACACGCTGTTTTGGACGAAGAATTTCTTTTGGAATCATCTCTTCGCGTGCAAGATAAGCTTCTGCGTTGTCGCCTAAGTCGATAATGAAGCCATCTTTGGTTTGTTTTTTCACTTCACCGTAAATTAACTCACCAACTTTAGACTCATATGCATCAGCAACTAAAGCACGCTCAGCTTCACGAATTTTTTGTACAATAACTTGTTTTGCAATTTGTGCAGCAATACGACCAAACTCAATAGATTCTACTTCGAGTTCACGCACGTCACCAATTGACCATTTAGCTGGATCAACGTCAGAAATTGCATCTTGGCAAGCTGGCATCTCGTGATCTTCATCTGCCACAACAGTCCATTGACGGAACGTACGGTAATCACCAGTTTTACGATCAATTTCTACACGAAGCTGAGCTTCTTCAGCATGCGTACCTTCGTAAAATCTTTTCTTCGTTGCAGCAACTAGAGCTTGTTCCAAAGCTTCGAAGATCGCTTCACGACTAACACCTTTTTCATTACTAACCGTTTCAACAACGGTAAGAATTTCGCGGCCCATAAGTCACCTACCGATTTCTTATAAAATTTAAATAAATTTAATCTTGATAGATCAAGTTTGCTTTATCGATATTGTTGCTGTCGATCACAAGCACATGCTTCCCATCAACTTCAACCTGAATTTCTTCATTTTCAAGGTCTACTGCGATAAGTTTTGCTTGAAATTTACGACGGTTTTCTACTGCTGCAATTAAACGCAAAGCAATTTGTTGTCCGATGTAGCCTTGTAACTGTTCTAGTTGAAAAAATGGACGATCCCAACCTGGTGAAGAAACTTCTAATGAATACTCACCTGAGATTGGATCATGAACATCCAACATTGCGCCAACTTGTTGTGTTACACGCACACAATCTTGTACACCAATACCACGGCCTAGTTCTACTTCACCATCTTCATTAATTACAGGCTCAGCATCTTCACTTACCGATTTATCGATATAAATACGCAATAATGAACGTTTACCTTGTGGGAGAAACTCGATTCCCCAAAGGTCGACACCACATGCTTCCACTGCAGGAACAATTAAGTCATGCAATGCTTGGGATTTATTTGATAATTTCATTTACTCTCGTCATTCTCGTGCGATTCAATCGGTTGTTTTAACCGACACAGACCTACTATAGTGAAGCATGACTATTTGACCAATTGATGTCGACACTACACGATAGCGATACGATAACCAATAAAAAAGGGCGTTAATCGCCCCTATTTAGCACAGAAAACAATAGTCCACTGTGCAAAAAGGCCCACCTGTCTGTGAGCCTCTTTTAAGAAACTTGGTAGCGGGAGCTGGATTTGAACCAACGACCTTCGGGTTATGAGCCCGACGAGCTACCAGACTGCTCCATCCCGCATCAACGTGCAAAAATTATATACAAATATCGAAAAAAGTCAATGTAAACTTATCCAATATTCGCTTGATTAAGTTGCACCTTAATCAAATTGGTAGCGGGAGCTGGATTTGAACCAACGACCTTCGGGTTATGAGCCCGACGAGCTACCAGACTGCTCCATCCCGCATCAAAAAACTGCTTGCACTCAACTTTCTGGTTCAAAGTTGGTGCGGAAGGGGGGACTTGAACCCCCACGCCCGAAGGCACTACCACCTCAAGGTAGCGTGTCTACCAATTCCACCACCACCGCAGCTTGTGGGACGCATTCTAGTCCTTCCCACTGCAAAAGGAAAGCCCTATTTCGAATTATTGACTCGTTTTTGGTGCATTTGGTGAAGTTTCAGGCGATGTCGTTTGAACTGGCGCTGTAGTTTGTACAGTTTTCAAACTATATGCATCAGTAGTCTGTTTTTTCGCAAAAACAGCTAGAGTTAAACTCGTCACAAAAAACAACGCTGTTAAGATAGCAGTAAGTCGAGTAAGAAAGTTACCTGAACCTGATGCACCAAATACAGTTGCTGCTCCGCCACCGCCGAAAGAAGCACCGGCATCAGCACCTTTACCGTGTTGCACTAGAATCAAGGCAATCATCAGTACCGCTAAAATAATATGTACGATCAGTACAAAAGAGTGCATACCCTATCCTCGTTATTTACTTTGTGCAAAGGCTTGTACAATTTGATAAAAAGATGCTGCATTTAATGAAGCACCGCCTACCAACGCACCATTAATATCTGGACATGCCGCCAATTCAACTGCATTTTCAGCTTTTACACTACCGCCATATAAAATAGCAATATCTGAACCCGCTGAGGTAATCTGACTTAAACCTTCACGAATCTTAGCATGCATTGCCTGTGCATCTTGTGGAGAAGCAGTTTTACCTGTCCCAATTGCCCAGATTGGCTCATAGGCAATTACAATTTGCTTTTGCCACTGCTCAGCAGTCACTACAGGAGCAATATCACAAATTTGTTGCAATACAACTTGCTCTGCCAAACCTTGTTCACGTTGTTCGAGGCTTTCACCAACACAATAAATGACAGTCAAGCCCGCATTTAATGCATTTTGGAGTTTAGCTTTCAAAATTTCAACGTTGTCGCCAAAAATATCACGGCGCTCAGAATGCCCAACCAGTACAAAATTAATTTGGCTATCTTTTAATAGTTCTGCGCTGACTTCGCCAGTATAAGCACCAGTACCCGCTACACGTGATACATCTTGTGCAACTGTATATACTGTTCTTGCAGCATCTTGCAATTGTGTTTGTACCATTGCAAGCGCAATAGAAACTGGAGCAACCCCTACATGACAGCTTTCATCTGCAATTTGGTTTTGTTGCAATAGTTGTTTAAATTCTTCTATAAGTTGTTTAGCATTGGCACGCATTGGGTTCATTTTCCAGTTGCCAACTACCCAAGGCGTAATCGTCGAACCCGACATACGGCTCACCTTTCATCAAAAATGCAGCACATTCTACACGCATTTATACAAATTTCAGATACTTTTCTTTAACGGCGTTACTCATATCTTTTCTACTAATTGAAAACAGTTATAAAACTTTATTGAGTCTAAAGAATCGTCTCTTAAAAATTAATGAATAAAAACTTCGACTAGTTCAAGCTTTAGCGAGTGGATCAAGACCAGAGCATCATTTTCTCAGGTAGTAATTTTAGATAACAAAAGTATAATTTTTTATATACCAATTATAAACATATGAGCACAGGTAGGCAGATGTCAGTCATACATACATCTCCAAAATTTTCGGGGTTTTTTCGACGATTAGTCGAAGAAAAACATGTGTCGGCAGCGACCATGCAAACAGCATTAGATGCAGCAAAGAGAGCTAAACGGGATACAGTTGCGTACCTGATTGAAGAGGTTCATCTCTCCCCTTCTTTATTAGCTGAAACAATTTCTATTGAATTTGCTGAACCATATTTTGATCTGGATGTTTACGATACAAGCCAAATTCCCAAGGATTTGGTCGATCAGAAACTGGTTTTAAAACATCGGGTCTTACCTCTCATACAAAGAGGACAGATTTTATATGTCGCGACCAGCAACCCGAGTAATATTGAAGCAATTGATGCCATTCGCTTTAATAGCAAGCTCATGGTTGAACCAGTTATTGTCGAGCACCATAAGCTTGAGAAAATTCTGGCGCAGCAATTTACCGAAGAAAGCAGCTTCGAATTTAGTGATGAAGAGTTTGATCTTGATGTAGACCTTGAAGCTCCACCCTCACAAGAGGATGAGGAAGAAACGCCTCAAGGTGATGAAGCACCTATTGTTAAATATATTAATAAATTACTCATCGATGCAATTCGTATGGGGGCTTCAGACTTACATTTTGAACCCTATGAGAAATCATATCGGGTCCGTTATCGAGTCGACGGCGTGTTACGTCAGATTGCAAATCCACCTTTGCAATTGGCTAACCGTTTGGCTTCACGTTTAAAAGTCATGTCTCAAATGGATATTTCCGAAAAGCGGGTACCTCAAGATGGCCGTATCAAGCTGAAGTTATCAAAAACTAAAGCAATCGATTTTCGTGTGAACTCACTTCCAACGTTGTTTGGTGAAAAACTGGTTCTGCGTATTCTCGATCCATCTAGCGCGATGCTCGGAATTGATGCTTTAGGATATGAAGAAGATCAGAAAGCTCTTTTTTTAGAAGCACTCGATAAACCACAAGGTATGCTTTTAATTACAGGCCCTACTGGCTCTGGTAAAACGGTATCTTTATATACAGGCTTAAATATTTTAAATACTGAAAGCTCTAATATTTCCACTGCCGAAGATCCTGTCGAAATCAACCTTGAAGGCATTAATCAGGTTAACGTTAACCCAAAAGTAGGCCTTACTTTTTCGGCCGCACTGAAATCATTTTTACGTCAAGACCCTGACATTATTATGGTCGGTGAGATTCGTGACTTAGAAACGGCTGAAATTGCGATTAAAGCTGCACAAACCGGTCACATGGTCATGTCAACACTGCATACCAATAGTGCTCCAGAAACACTTACTCGCCTACGTAATATGGGTGTTCCATCCTTTAATATCGCAACATCAGTCAACTTGGTTATTGCACAGCGTTTAGCACGTCGGCTATGCCCACAGTGTAAAATACCTGCTGACATTCCTAAACAGAGCCTATTAGAAATGGGCTTTACCGAACAAGATTTAACCCATCCCGATTTTCAAGTTTTTCAACCTGTAGGTTGTACTGAGTGTCGTGAAGGCTACAAAGGTCGAGTAGGTATTTACGAGGTGATGAAAGTTACACCTGAAATTTCCAAGATTATTATGGAAGATGGCAATGCTTTAGAAATCGCTGCTGCTTCTGAAAAACTGGGGTTTAATAATCTGCGTCGTTCAGGGTTAAAGAAAGTCATGCAAGGTGTAACTTCCTTACAAGAAGTTAACCGCGTGACCAGTGAATAAAAGACAATTTAAAATAAGGATAATTCATGACTGTCAAAAAGGCACAAATGATGCCGACTTTTGCTTATGAAGGGGTTGACCGTAAGGGCATAAAAATTAAGGGCGAACTTCCAGCTAAGAATATGGCCTTAGCCAAAGTCACCCTACGCAAACAAGGTGTAACTGTCCGTAATATTCGGGAAAAGCGTAAAAATATTCTTGAGGGTTTGTTCAAGAAGAAAGTATCAACGCTCGATATCACGATTTTCACGCGACAACTTGCAACCATGATGAAAGCTGGTGTCCCACTGGTACAAGGCTTTGAAATTGTAGCGGAGGGTCTAGAAAACCCAGCCATGCGCGAGGTGGTACTCGGGATTAAAGGTGAAGTTGAAGGCGGTAGTACCTTTGCTTCAGCTTTAAGGAAGTATCCTCAACACTTCGATAACTTGTTTTGTTCTCTTGTAGAGTCTGGTGAACAATCTGGTGCGCTTGAAACCATGTTGGACCGTGTGGCAATTTACAAAGAAAAAAGTGAATTACTTAAGCAGAAAATTAAGAAGGCTATGAAATATCCAGCAACGGTTATTGTAGTTGCTGTGGTTGTTACCATTATTTTGATGGTTAAAGTAGTGCCTGTTTTCCAAGACCTGTTTTCTTCTTTTGGTGCAGATTTACCTGCATTCACCCAAATGGTCGTGAATATGTCGAAATGGATGCAGGAATACTGGTTCATTATGATTATTGTGATTGGAGCAGTGATTGCTGCCTTTCTGGAAGCCAAGAAGCGCAGTAAAAAATTCCGTGATGGATTAGATAAACTTACACTGAAACTACCTATCTTTGGTGATCTGGTTTATAAGGCGATTATTGCCCGTTATAGCCGTACTTTAGCCACCACGTTTGCCGCTGGTGTTCCGCTCATTGATGCGCTTGAGTCAACGGCTGGTGCAACCAACAATGTCATTTATGAAGAAGCCGTCATGAAAATTCGTGAAGATGTAGCTACAGGCCAACAACTTCAATTTGCAATGCGTGTTTCAAATCGTTTTCCATCTATGGCTATACAAATGGTCGCAATTGGTGAAGAATCTGGTGCACTAGACAGCATGCTCGATAAAGTTGCCACTTATTATGAAAATGAAGTTGATAATGCCGTTGATGGTTTAACTTCAATGATGGAACCTTTAATCATGGCAATTTTAGGGGTGCTCGTAGGCGGTCTAGTAATTGCTATGTATCTTCCAATTTTCCAAATGGGCTCAGTCATATAATGCAAGAAATTATTGCTTATTTTATTCAAAACTTAACTGCACTTTATATTGCAGTTGCACTATTGAGCCTATGTATTGGTAGCTTTTTGAATGTAGTGATTTATCGCACCCCCAAAATGATGGAACAAGATTGGCAGCAGGAATGTCAAATGTTGCTTAATCCCGAACTACCCATCATTGAGCATGAAAAGCTGACATTAAGTAAACCTGCTTCATCATGTCCTGCATGTCAGCAACCGATCCGTTGGTATCAAAATATTCCAGTTATAAGCTGGTTAATGTTAAGAGGAAAATGTGGCCATTGCCAACATCCTATTAGCATTCGTTATCCAGCGATCGAATTACTCACGATGCTATGTTCATTAGTAGTCGTCATGGTTTTTGGTCCAACCCTACAAATGCTTTGGGGGCTAGTGCTCACTTGGATTTTGATTGCTTTAACATTTATAGACTTTGATACTCAGCTACTACCTGACCGTTTCACCCTACCTTTGGCTGCTCTCGGCTTAGGTATTAATACCTTTAATATTTACACCTCGCCTAACTCAGCCATTTGGGGATATTTAATCGGCTTTTTATGTCTTTGGATTGTGTATTACTTATTTAAAGTGATTACAGGCAAAGAAGGTATGGGTTACGGCGACTTTAAATTGCTTGCCGCATTAGGCGCGTGGATGGGGCCATTGATGCTGCCATTAATTGTGTTATTGTCATCTTTACTAGGTGCAATTATTGGCATCATTTTATTAAAATTGCGTAATGATAATCAGCCCTTCGCGTTTGGGCCATATATTGCCATTGCGGGTTGGGTTGCCTTTTTATGGGGTGACCAAATTATGAAAATTTATTTGGGAGGTTAAGATGACTTTTATTCTGGGAGTCACAGGTGGTATTGGCAGTGGGAAATCTGCTGCAACACAATGGTTTGAATCCCAAGGAATACAAGTCGTCGATGCTGATATTGTTGCTCGCGAAGTGGTTGAAAAAGGCCAACCTGCCCTCCAAAAAATCCAACAAACTTTTGGAGATTGGGTGCTTCAACCCGACGGCAATCTAGATCGTCGTGCACTACGTGAATATATTTTTCAAAACCCTGAAGCAAGACAAACGCTTGAGAAAATCACGCATCCAGCCATTCGCCAATCTATTATTCAACAGCTACAAAACCCAAAAAGTCCTTATGTGATTTTAGTTTCACCCCTACTTTTTGAAACCAACCAGCATGAATTGGTTAATCACACTCTATTAGTTGATGCGAGTGAACAAACTCAAATTCAGCGTGCAAGCCAACGTGATGGGCAAAACCAAGAACAAATCCAGAAAATTATTGCAGCACAAATGCCACGCGAGCGTAAACGTGAACTTGCCAATGACATTGTGTTTAATGACGGGTTACTCGAACATTTATATCAGCAATTAGAGCCTTTACATCAAAGCTATTTGAAGCGCGCCAACTAATCTTGCTTATTTTGCTGCTGAATCTTTTGTGCCAAGCTATCTTGTCGAAACCAGCGCCAAGGTTGTAAGGCACCGATTCCCATTCCAACCAAGCCCACAACAATTGATGGGCTTAATGACTCACCAAGTAAGGGTACAGCTAAAATAGCAGCAATAAACGGTGCCAAAGTTACAATACTTCCCGTTTTAAAAGCGCCAAGACGCTGAATAGCCGCAACATAGGTTAATGTCGCAATAATCACGACAAACACACCGTGGAAAATGCCCTGTATCGCTAGATGAACAGGACTCACTTCCATGAAGTGTTTAGGCAAAAATAAAGCATAGATGGGTAAGTAAATAATTGCAGACCAAATCGCAACACTCGCCATAGAGTGCCATGCGGAAAGTTTCCACTGTTTAAGTAATACAGTGAAAATGCCCCACCAAATCGCACTAATAAAAAGAAGGAAATCCCCCACGCCAAAAGCAGAAGCATTACCTTGCAACATCAACACACTCATAAGAGCCAAGGCAGTGATCATAATTGCCAGACTCACCCATGTATGCTTATCAAATGGTTGTCTAAATAAAATGTATGCTGCAATTGCAGTACAAATTGGGATACAACCATTTAAAAAAATGGCAGCATGTGCAGCGGGAGCATAGAGAAACGCGGTATAGACGGTAAGACAATAAATAACTCCGCCAATGAGCGCCAAAATAACAGCGTGCTTACTCCATAAAAAAGCGAGATCTTTCTTATAGATCAGAATCGGCATCAAAATCAGGAAGGCGATAGCAAAGCGTAGTGCAGCAATGTCCCAAGCACTGATGTGCCATTGTGCATTTAAACGGGCAAAAAGTGTAAACCCGCCCCAAATGCACATGGTCACCAATACAAAAAAATAACCTTGCTTACGGGGAGACATATCAAGACTGCTTACAAACTAGAAAGGCAGCTAGATTATACCTCAGAACGCTGACGGCAAGCCTCATAAAGTGCCATACCTGTTGCCACGCTCACATTTAGACTCTGTAAATTTCCAGACATCGGAATATAAACTTTATGATCACACTGTGCCTGTGTAATTGGGCGTAAACCTGTATCTTCGGCTCCCATTACGATCACGACTGGGCCAGAGAAATCACATTTTTGAATTGGCATTGCACTTTCATCAAGCATAGTGCCAATCACACGTGTATGAGTCGTCTCTTTGAGATGGGCTAATGTACGAGCCAAATTTGTTACTTGAATGAATTTAACTTTTTCAGCTCCACCCGCTGCAACTTTACGAGCTATTGGGGTTAAACTTGCCGAACGATCACGAGGTACAATCACTGCTTGCACGCCCATTGCAGCAGCGGTACGAATGCAAGCCCCTAAGTTATGCGGGTCTGTCACCTGATCTAATGCCAGCAATAAAGCATCTGGGGTTTCAGCCAAGATCTGATCTAGATCTTTTTCATTTAAAGTCGGATGTGGACGTACTGCTGCAACCACGCCTTGATGAAACGGTAGACCTGCAAGCTTTTCGAGACTATCACGGCTTGCTTTTTGTACACTAATTCCAAAAGGCTCTGCCAATTGCAAAATCTTTTGCAAACGCTGGTCATCCCGTCCTTTTAAAGTAAACAGGGTTAGCACACGTTCCGGCTCAAGTTCTAACAATGACTCCACTGAATGAACGCCATAATAATATTCCGGTTTTGCCATGCATGACCTCTAACAACGTTTGAGCAAAAAAATAAAAATCCTGCAAAGCCAACTTCACAGGATTTCTTTGGGCATAGTGTACCCGATTTGAATAGGAATTTCTTAGCCTTCTAAATGGCACACATAATCGAGTACTTCATCAGTTTCGATTTTAAAAAGACTATTACCAGGCACATAAAATGATTGGCCTGCACGGAACAACTCACTTTCATTACTGTCCGCAATTGTTACGCGGCATTCACCTGAAATAATTTCCATACGCTCAGGAACATGGGTTTCAAAAGTTAAAGCTTGCTCAGTCGGCAAAATAACACCTAGTGTTTTTTTTGTTCCATCTTCAAATTGCACGGTATGGCTGATACATGCTCCACCAAAATAAACGTTTGATTTTTTGATGACCGTTACATGATCAAATTGGGTTGAACTCATGCACACTCTCCAGATAATGCCGTATTTATATAAATTATGATGAATGTAGTTTAATTGTGCCTAAATAACTAATCAATCAGTTTTCATACGGATAGACTTGTAATTTCCACTGCTGTGCCTGAATTTTTTTGGCAAAAGCATAAGGTAAGTTAATCTCAATATTTCGACTATTCGACACAATTGCATCGTATCTGCAAACTTCGACCTGATTTTCATCTAGAAGTACCCAACACACTCTCTGTGCAGTTGGATGGGCAATTGCTGTAGCAACTACCGGTGAACCGTCATTCATTCCTACATGAAAATTTTCGCTGTCGTTTTGCATTAACGCCAGATCATAAGCTGGAAAATCGATAGCATCTGAATCGAATTGCTGACTATCGTGTATAAGCACACTTTGTTTTAAAGTCGGCCAAATACAGTAGCGCAAATAATGCTGATCCATCACCCGATTATCCAGATAACGTCCGGTGGCAACATAATCCCTGATATGTGCTTCAATATTATGAAAAATCCCCGTACATCCACCCCACATTCCCGCCAAAATTAACTCGGTATGAGAATAATTGTCTCGCATTAAGTGAAACCATTTATCACTCTTGAGCCAAGCATCGACAGCTGCTTTTTCGCGGTGCGAGACAATGGAGTCGGCATCACGTATCAGAAAACGCTTAATTGTCGGATCATCCATCACCAAAAAGCGCCAAAACAAACCAGATAGCTGTTTTTGAGAATCTGTAACCTGAATAACTTGCGCACCCTTCTCTTTTAAACGCTGTTGCACCAGTACTGGCACAGTATCATCGACATAAAATCGACACGTCCATTCAGGATAAATTTGTTTGGCTAACTGAATATTTAAAATAGAGGTTTCACAATAGCGAGGGTTTGCCCCAAACAATGAAAAAGCAATAATATTTTCTTGAGGATTTGCACTAAATGCTGGTGGTGCATGATTGGGAATCGCCAAAACAGGTTCTTTCTTCGCTAATTCTTTTTTGGTTGCAATTGCCAAGCGTCCAAATTTGATTGTTTCTTCTTTTTTCTTTAAATGATGACAAACTTCTGTGAGTCCATCATATAAGTTTGTATTTACATTAGCTCCACTTGCTTGAATCGCTTGTAAATAATGTTGATAGGCATCGTTATAGCGACCTAAGCGTAATTCGGTATAAGCTAAATCTGATAAAGCACCAGCATGCTTGGGAACCAAATTAACAGCTTGTTTAACATGTTGATAAGCTTTGGCATAATCCCCTTGTGCTGCTGCCTGTTTAAATGCATTAAAATGCTGATTTAAAATTTTATTCATTTCCGCAGGATTGTTTTTTTTATGGCGGTTGATCATCCCTATTGGTGGTTTCGGTAAGCTTAATGTTTTTTTCATTGTAAATATCCGCAATCTTGCTGTTCTATAATTTCAGTTAGAATAATAGATCACTTGTAGCAAATTCAAAACTTCTCTATCTTTAACCCATAATTTGGCGCGTTGGATGCGTTTATGCTCACACATTTAACTTTAATTAATTTTGCATTAGCTGATCATTTGGCTATTGATATAGAACAAGGATTTAATGTTCTAACAGGCGAAACAGGTGCCGGAAAATCATTATTACTGGATGCACTCTCTGCCTGCCTAGGGGAACGTACAGATACAAATTATGTCCGTTATGGTTCGGACAAAGCGGATATTACCGCTGTTTTTACCTATCAAAATAATAGTCCTGAAGCAAAATGGCTCCAAGACCACGAACTAGATGATGATTCTGGGGAAATTCATTTACGTCGTGTTATTTTTGCAACTGGACGCAGCAAAGCATGGGTTAATGGTCGCCCGAGCAGTCTCTCTGAACTCAAAGAGTTAGGCCGTTTGCTGGTTCAGCTCTATAGTCAGCACAGCCAGCAGCAGCTGCTTGAACCGCCTTATCCAAAGCATTGGCTAGACCGTTATAACAATTTTTATGTTGAAGCGAACGATGTACGTGAAGCCTATAGCACATGGCAACGTACCATCCGTTTGCATCAAGCAGCCTTAGATGCACAAGCAACCCGTCTACAACGTATTGGCACTTTAGAGCATCAAATTGAAGAACTCGAAGAGGTCATTCAAACTGACTATAAAGAAATTGAGCAAGAGTTCGATCGCCTCAGTCATCATGAACATATCATGCAAGACTGTAGCTATAGCTTAAATGTGTTAGATGAAGCTGAGCAAAACATTACTCAAGAAATGTCTTCGATTATTCGTAGATTAGAATCCCACGCGGGCCGCAGCGAACAACTTTCCGAGATTTATAATTCTTTACTGAATGCTCAAAGTGAAATAGATGATGCAACGGCAAACTTGCGTCAATTTATTGATCGACAAAGCTTTGATCCTGAACGAATGGAAGAACTAAATTCCAAGTTGGAAGTTTTCCACCGTCTGGCACGTAAATACCGCACTCAACCAGAAACACTTAAAGAAGAATATGAAGCTTGGCAAAGTGAGCTTGAGCAATTACATCAACTTGAAGACCCAGAAACATTGGCAGAACAAGTTGAAAAGTCGCATGAGGAGTTCTTAGAAAAAGCTCAGCATTTAGACAATATTCGTCGTGAAGCTGCCGCTCCTCTTGCGAAGCAATTAACTGAACAAGTGAAGCCTTTAGCGCTACCAGAAGCACACTTTGAGTTTAAGTTTGAACCACTAGAGCAACCTACCGCTGAAGGTTTGAGTTTTATTCAGCTATTATTTACTGCCAATAAGGGTATTCCTCCACAACCATTAGCACGCGTCGCTTCAGGTGGTGAACTTTCACGTATTGCGTTAGTTATGCAAGTCATGAACGCTGAAAAAACCGAAGCAGAAGTGTTAGTGTTTGATGAAATTGATGTCGGGATTAGTGGTGGTACAGCAGAAGTTGTGGGACGTTTACTTGCAGACTTAGCCCAACATGTTCAACTTTTATGTATTACCCATCAGGCACAAGTTGCTGCACAATCAGATCAGCATTTATTAGTTAAAAAGCAACAAACTGATCCGGCAAGCAGTACCATTGTACAACTTGATGAAAATCAAATTATTTCTGAGTTAGCACGCATGTCAGGCGGTGTTGAAATTAATGAAACAACCTTGCAACACGCAAAACAATTACGCCAACTTAAATTTCAGGCTTCTTCAAATTAATAAAAAATGAGAGAAAAAGATTGGCGAAATCCGATTAACTCTTGTATGTTGATAAAAAGAACCTATATAGATAAAAGGGTCGAGAGACCCTCTAGTGACATTTTTTGAGGGAGAACCGCTTAGGTGACCAAACAATATCTGACTCACCGTTGTCTGATTGCCCCGCCAGAAATGGCAGATGACTTTTTCGCAAACACTGTAATTTATCTTGCCCGTCATGATGAAGAAGGTGCTCAAGGCATTATTATTAACCGCCCTTCCGGCATTCAAATTAAAGAATTACTCAATGATCTCGACATTGAAGCAGACAATGTAAATCCACATGTGGTTTTACAAGGTGGCCCATTACGTCCCGAAGCTGGATTCGTTCTTCATACTGGACAACCGACATGGCATTCATCTATCGCTGTAGGTGAAAATGTTTGTATTACCACCAGTAAAGATATTCTTGATGCGATTGCCCACAATGAAGGTGTTGGTCGATATCAAATTGCTTTAGGTTATGCGAGCTGGGGTAAAAACCAGTTAGAAGATGAAATTACGCGCGGTGACTGGCTCATTTGTGATGCCGATATGGATCTGATTTTTAACCTGCCTTATGACGATCGTTGGGATGCAGCTTATAAAAAAATCGGTGTAGATCGTGCATGGTTAGCATCTGAAATCGGACATGCTTAATGACCGAAACACAATCAAAATCGATTATGGCTTTTGACTTTGGTACTCAAAAAATGGGAATGGCGATTGGCCAGTCTTCAATTGAAAGTGCCAATCCCCTCCCTCTATTTGTGATGAAAGATGGTATTCCAAACTGGGATCAGCTCTTAAAAATCGTGAAAGAATGGCAACCTGATCTATTTTTGGTTGGTTTGCCTTTGAATATGGATGATAGCGAGTCAGAACTTTCTACACGTGCCCGCAAATTTGCGAGACGTTTACGCCATCAAACCAATATTGAAACATTAATGGTAGATGAGCGTTTAACTACACGTGAAGCACGAGAAGAACTCGGTTTCTACCAAGAGCAAGGTCGAGCAAAGAAACTTTCAGCAGATAGTTTTGCAGCTGCCTTACTCATTCAGAGTTGGTATCGAAATCCAGTCGGTTTAACCCCGTAATATTAAAAAGGAAGGCTAAAGCCTTCCTTTTTTATTTCTCGTTTTATTTCTCGATAATATGCACAGTTGCCGTACGTCCAGAGACGAAAGCAAGCTGGTTCTTTGGTGTTTCATCCAATACGATTTTTACAGGCACACGCTGCGCTAAACGAACCCAACTAAACGTTGGATTTACATTGGCAAGAAGTTTAGAGCTGCTTGAGCGTTCACGATCTTCAATACCAGATGCAATACCTTGTACATGGCCTTTAATTTTCTGGCTATCACCCATTAACTGTACACTGGCCTGATCGCCGACATGAATACGGTTTAACTTCGTCTCTTCAAAATAGCCCACAACATAGAGTTGTTTACGGTCAAGTAATGCCGCAACAGCCTGACCAACTTGAACATAGTTACCTGGACGCATATCGAAGTTAGATAAAGTACCATCAGCTGGAGCAATTACCGCAGCACGATGCATGTTAAGCTCGGCCAAATGCAAGTTGCTCGTTGCCGCCTCAATCAGAGCCTGTTGTTGCTTAACAGTTGCTTCCGCTTGTTGAATAGCAGCTTGGAGTTGCTCATGTTCAGCATGAGATTGATCACGAGTTGCGAAAACTTGATCTTGTTCTTGTTTAGAGATAGCGCCATCCATAAGGTTTGAATAGCGGCTTGCGTTTTTCTCGGCTAACTTAATATTCGTATCCGATTTAATCAGGTTCGCTTTTGCTTGTGCTAAACCAGCTTGCGCTTGGGCAAATGCTGCATTTGCTTTTGCTAAATCAGATTTTGCCTGCTCTACATCTAAAGCTCGGCGAGAAACATCAATTTTAAAGAGCACCTGACCTTTTTTCACAGTCTGGTTATCTTGAACCAATACTTCTGTCACAAGCCCCGCGACATCCGAAGATACTTGAATAACGTCACCACGAACTCGACCATCACGCGTCCACGGCGCTGCATTATAGTAATTCCATAAATGCACAATGGTATAGACCGCCACCATTAATGCGACAATCAAAATTACTGGACGGATGACTTTTTTCAAATCCACCTGATTCATTTCACTCACCTAACTCAATCTTTAATTTCGCAAACATCTCTACGCACCGACCCCAACAAAAATTTGATGTATTACCAAAAGTAATAAGAGGTAAAAACACAAATTAAAAATACTAGGTAATGCAATCCAGCCTTGTGCAATCAACTTATTTGTTAAAGGACTTAACCCACGGAAACAGATATATGCCAAGAGTGCTTGAACGAGCAAAGAAGGCACATAAATACCATAAACATTAAACTCACCCATTTGCTGTGGCTCCTCTCAGGGTGCTGTTTTCATTCATTTGCTCTGATGAAACGTGGCACATGCTATAAGCAATATTGTTCAGTGAAATGAGTAGTCTTTGTCGCATAGTCATATCTTCAACATTTGAAGCAAGCTGTTTTAATTCAAATAACGCTCGGTAGATTCGCTCTACTAAAGCGGTCGTATCATTTTCATCGTTTTCTTTAGCTCTAAACAACTCATCCAAATTTTGTTGCAAATCGCCAATATGCTGAGTGAGTTCGGATGTTTGAGGAAACTGATTGGCTAACTCTTGCAATCGGCTTAAATCAACAATACTACTCGACTCAATCAGAGCCTGATGAATTGAAGTTTTAATCTCGTCTGATTGCACCATTTTGCTGTTTAGAATCCCAATCCGATCTAGCATACTGCGTAGATGAACTTTAAAATCAAGACCATATGGCAGATAGATCGCTTGTCGCATGGCGCGATAATGCAAGGCTAAAATACGGCTTGCACTTGTATCTGGTGACATAGCACGAACAACGTCAATGACAATCAAAGACACTAAAACACCTAAGATCATGGCAAATGAACTATCAAGATAAGACACTGCATCCATGCTATAAGCATTGTGCAGGTTTAGTCCCATCATGGTATTAATACCCAACACCATACCTACTGGCATCAGCATCTGGTTAGCCATCATAGACACTGCGAATAAGAACATCGGTAATAAAACCAGGCCAAGTTCCCAAAAGGTGGTGACATGCGGGAAAATACCAAATGCATAAACGAAAACTAAAACTGCTGAAGCTATACTGCCCCAGATAAAAATACGCAGAACCGGAACCGGGTTATCTAAGGCCGTTAAAATACAGGCGGTTACTGCGCCCATCTGTGCCATCATAAATCCAGCTTTCCACCCCGAAACAATCCAGACTCCAGTCACAATAAATGTAATAAGGACTGCACTGATACCGCCTCGTATTGCCACACCATGGTCACGGTGCAAACTTGGATATTTGGTGGTCATTGGGGTAATGTTGTCAGGAATTTCTTTATTACCTTGCTGAATTCGCTGCCACAAAACTTTAACCGCTAAAACATTGCTAATGAAATGACGCACATCCATTTTCATGGCTGCAACTAAAACTTGTTGATGTGTAGAAGCCGACTCCATCAAACTTGCAAAATCGCTTTCAAACTCATCAGGCAACTGCAAAATATTTTCATCAATAATCAGGTCTTTTTGCTCTAAAAACTGTACAACATGAGCTGAAAGCTGTTGCAGTTTTTCTGCATGAGTTTCGATAAACCGAAGTTCTTGAAGCTGCTTAATACGCTCAGATAAAGCGACTAGATTAGCCACCACCATTGAGATTTGATGAAGCATTTCTTGCAAGGGTTTGGTCATACCATGCAACTCGCCCTTCTCATAACTCAAATGTACTGCCAAAGCATGAATATCTGTGGTGTCGCGAGTAATGGCAGCCAAGAGCTGAGTATTGTTCTGCTGCGAATCTGTATTTAATAAATTAGCAAATAGATTCTCTGTATCTTTTAGGGTTTTTATCACCCGCTGTTTAATTGCAGAGCCAATATGCATTGGAAGAATCGTGGCAGAAACCACGGCACTTGAAATCACACCAATCGAAATTTCTATAACCCGAGCTAAAGCAATATCGAATATATTGTATTGATCAATATAGGTAATCGCATTGAAGACGATCATAGCTGTCGAGTAACCGGCCAGCATAAAAGCATAACTACGTGGAGTACGATCGAGTAACGACACATAAAGCGCAAAACCCACCCACAACGACAACACCACGGTAAATATCCAAGGTGTATTAATTAAATGTGGTGTTAGAGTTAAGGCAATCACAGCTCCGCCAATTGTCCCTACCACTCGATAGACACATTTAGAGGACACCATTCCTGAATATGGATTGGCAATAATCAGGACCGTACCAATCGACCACATCGGGTTAATCAGATCTAATTCAAACGAAACAAATAGTGCCAACATTCCGGCAATAAATGTTTTTAAGGCAAAGATCAGATCAAGCCTACTCGGGCGGAACGCCAGTATTTGCTTTAATAACATGAACTCATCTCAAATACAGATTTGAACTGATGAGCATGCCCTTCAATATTTGATCGTCTTTCTAAAGACAACACAACTTTGCCATTTGCCTCAAAGCAAATGATATGAGGAGCATCCTTCAATACAATGATTTTTCCACATCTCGCCTGATTGGCAGAGATGATTTCAGTTTGGCCGCCATTTAAACGGCCAAGCTTTGGAAAGAAGAGGTATCAAGAAATCAATCTGGAACCGATCAATTTCTCGATTAGATATTTTGTTTGGCAATTTTTTCAAAATAAAGCGATTTAGTCAACTAAAATATCTCTATTTGATAATTTGATATATTTTTTAATTATCGTATATGATGTATAAGCCAAGAGAAGTTTTCTCTTTGTCAGAGTAAAATACTCAAATCAGGCATTTATTTTAGAATTGAGACAAATCTTCTTTTTTTCTGTTATAAAAACTCAAAGATGACTCGTTGTTAAAGGATACGAACAAGACACTATGGCAATTTCAAGTTTTGGCAAAATTTTAACCGTACTGGACCTATTTTCGGTTTCGCGTCCAATCATTAATGTCGATATTATTTGCGAAGAACTTGGCTTGTCCAAACCAACGAGTTACCGTTACCTCAAAGAGCTAGTATCAGCTGATCTATTAAAACGCATTAATGGAACCTCTGGCGATTATACCTTAGGCTCAAAAATTGCAGTTCTTGACTATATATCTAGAACAACCGACCCACTCGTTCAGATCAGCACACCGTTTATGCGAAATATTGTAGAGCGTACTGAACTGTGCTGTTTGCTTACCTATTTAAATGATGACTATTGCATTGACATACATCATGAAATATTTAAAGACACTGAGCTACTTTCATATGGCCGAGGCTGCCCAAGACCGATTTACGTTGGATCATCTCCAAAAACAATGGTTTCGCATTTAAGTAAACAACGCATGCAAGACTACTATCACCGTTACCAGCAAGAATTAAAACAATCAGGTTTTGCTGAAGATGAACCGAGCTTTATTCAGCGTATGCGTAAAATTAAAAAACAAGGGTTCTATTTCTCACAAGGTGAGATTGACCCAAATGTTTCAGGTCTAGCGGTTCCTGTTCGTTTTTCAAACAAAGAAGTACCTTTAGCTTTGACTTTAGTTGCCTCTAAAAATCGTTTTGATTTTTTAAATGTTGAAAAGCTCATCGAAATTTTGCAAGAAAATGCAGCACTTATTGAACAACGTTTTATGGAATTATCTGAAAAAGGTGAAATCTAAAACCCCACCTTATGATAATTTAAACTTTTCTTACACTTTAAAACATTGAATATCTCACAATATTCTCATATTATGATTTTAGCTCCTATTGATGATTCTTTTCATCAGCAGCTCATCAGTAGAAGCATCCCCCTCAGAGGAATAAGCTCATGCTGCCATCATGGGCTTTTTTCTTGTCTTATTTTTATAAAAACTTAAATTGCCGAAAAGTAAGATTAATACGTGGTTGTAAAATCTTTGTTGAGCGATTTAAACGGTGTTGCCAATATTGTTGAGTCTCACCACGCATCACAATGAGTTGGCCTGGCTGTAGCCACAATTCAATTTTCTCTTTACTTTGAATATGTCTAAAAGAAAATTTACGAGTAGCACCAAAGCTTAAAGAAGCGATTGTGGTGGTTCTTGCCAAAGAAACATCCGAGTCACTGTGCCAAGCCATTCCTTGGGTTCCATCTTCATAAAGATTTGCCAAACAAGAATTAAATTTTTCTGAAAGTATTTGCTCTACCTGTTGTTTTAATTTAGCGAGTGCTTTGTCCCACGGTAAAGAATCACGTGCGACACCCGAATATTTATATTGATAGTAGTCATCTCCATACCATGCAACTTTTCGAGCTGTAATAAAGTGCTTGCCATACAACTTAGCCTCGTCATGTTTCCATGCGAGGTGTTGGTAAAGATAATCAAAATATTGTTCAGCTTCTTCAGGGCTTAAAATACAACCATAGTCCTGAACTTCACCATCGTAGGGTAATAAATTCTCACAAGGCTCTGGAGAAAATAAATCCAAGGTCATACGGTCTCTCCATGTTGCTTTGACATCTCCCAAGCTAACAATGCCAATTTACGCCCCTTTTGCCAATGATATTCTCCGACCATCCCTGTGGCACGGATCACTCGATGGCAAGGAATCAGATATGCAATCGGATTTTGTCCAATTGCAGTAGCAACGGCTCTGACTGCTTTAGGCTTCCCAATTTGCTCTGCAATATCTTGGTAAGTCCGAAGTTGCCCTTCTGGAATGGTGAGCAAGGCTTCCCATACTTGTAGCTGAAATGGAGTTCCAGCCAAATTAAGAGGAAGTTTCTGCTGTAAGTGTTCTGAAAAATCCTGTTCAAACCACTTTGCAATTTGTTGATGCCAAATCGGTGACTGATTTTTCAATTGAGCTTTCGGAAAGTACTGCTTAATGAGTTGTTCAATATTGGCGTGAGTTTCGGTAAACCTTATAGAACATATGCCTTTTTCACTACTGACCACCAACAACTCACCGAAGGGACTTGTCTCAACCGAATAATTAAGAATAACGCCTTCGCCCTTTTGTTTATATTCCCCAGGCGTCATCCCTTCAAGCTGAATAAACAGATCATGTAAACGTCCTGTGCCAGATAAACCCGTATTTAAAGCGGTTTCCAATAAACTCCGGTGTTGCATCAGATAATATTTAGCCTGTTGCAAACTCATATATTGCACAAATTTTTTCGGGCTAATCCCTACCCATTCTTGAAACTGGCGTTGAATATAACCTGAACTTAAATTCATATGGCTCGCAACATCGTCCAGACTCGGTTGCTGGTCTAGATGTTCATATAAATATTCAATTACATTGGCAATTACAGCAAATTGCCGAGAAGAAAGCATTTGCATGTGTCACCTCCTTAGCACTTATATCTTACATTAAAGTAGCTAAAGCCCCATGACGACCCGATTCTTGCACTCTTTAAAAATAAAAAAAGTCTTTCATTGTAGAAAGGCTTCATCATTCAATATGCACTTAAGGCTGCTTTAAATAAGGCCAAGCCGCTTTGAGGTAAATAAACATTGACCATAAAGTTAAAATGACCGCCGTATATAACAAAGCATAGGCAAGCATTTCTAATGGCTGCCAATTGAGTAAGAACACACTAATCGCAATCATTTGAAAGGCTGTTTTATATTTACCTACAGTCGATACTGCCACACTGGTTCGTGCGCCAAGTTCTGCCATCCATTCACGTAAAGCAGAAACTGTAATTTCACGTGAAATAATCACAATTGCTGCAAAAGCCATTGAAATGGTTGGATTCCACTGCACTAAAACAATCAGTGCAGCCGCCACCATGAGCTTATCTGCAACTGGATCTAGAAAACGGCCAAATGCTGAAGTCTGGTTTAAAGTTCGTGCCAAATAGCCATCAAACCAATCGGTAATAGCAGCAAACACAAAAATAGCCGTCAAGATAATATGACGACTCATACTACCTTCATGCTCACCAATACCCATTGCAGGCGGCCAATACGCGATCACCAAAAATACAGGAATAAGCGCGATACGCGCTAATGTTAGGATATTTGGGATATTCAGGATTCGCCCTGTGGTCATAAACACCGCCAATTAAGTCTTCATGCATCTTGTAACAGACAAAAATACTTTCTTCAATATTGTATCTATCTGTAACAGCCACTTTATACGAAATATATGAATCGAGGAAGTGGACTGCTTAGGTAAATACCGTAACAGTTTGCCGTAAAATTGCAATTAAATGATCATTTTGGTCCCAAAGATGGGCATATTCTGTGGAATAACCTTCACCTGCATATTCAGTTACCACTTTATATTTAAACCAGTCACACAATTGATGTTGGAACGGATGGACATAGGTAATGTGCCAAGTTAAAGAACTTGCAGGAGCAACTTGCTTAAACATCGGCAATACACCAGGCGGCCAAATATCCATCAAAACAATTAAATCTGGCAAAGTCATTTGACGATTTTCATGCTTATCGGGATTAAACCTTGACCATCCTCCAAAGTCAGCATACTGACTTCCTGTAACAGGATAATGACCTTCCGCCCAGCATACATCAAAATGTTGATAGCATTCTGGCATTTGTCTAGCAAAAGGAATAGGTTGCAACTCTTCAGGTTGCCTATAAACTGGAACGATAGGCTCATGTCGTACTTCAATATTCGACGCACGCGGCACACCAAAGCTTGCGACCAAAATCGTTTGTACCGCACCATCTTGCCATAAACGGGTTTCAAGCGTAGTGACCGATTTCCCTTCTCTTAAAATTTCAATAGTCAATTGAGCAGGTCCCTGCTGTACAGGCCCCACAAAAGTAATACTACAGCTTAATAATCTTTTATTTGGATCTTGAATATTGCAGCAGGCTTTTTGCATGAGTAGTCCAGCGACAAGACCGCCAAAAACAGTTCGCCCCTGCAACCACCCTTCAGGTATTTCAATCCATTCCTTTTGTTTTATTTCTTCAAATAATTGCAATAATGACATTCACTTCCCTAAAGCACTATGACTTTTGATGAAACATCTTTCATCATTTTAAAAGGAATGTGAATGATCATTCTTCTACTTATATCCCAACTATTTGGTCACTCGGCATAGAAACCTATCTTTATTCATGCAGAATTTTATAAATCGTTCTTGCCATCATTTCGCCAAAACCGGGCACAAGAGTAAGCTCTTTTTCAGATGCTTTTAAAACGCCTTGGATTCCACCAAAATGAGTTAATAAATCTCGACGGCGCTTTGGCCCCAACCCAGGAATTGCCTCTAAAACTGAGGTACTTCGGCGTTTGTCGCGTTTAGCACGATGCTTGGTAATCGCAAAACGATGGGCTTCATCACGCACCTGCTGAATCAAATGCAATGCCTTATGGTCTTCCGGTAACTGGATTTTTGTGCCGTCGGTAAAATGCAGGGTTTCAAGTCCGGGTTTACGCCCTTCACCTTTAGATACACCCACCATAAAAGCGTCTAACCCAAGCTCTTGCATGACTTCCATTGCCATATGGAGCTGGCCTTTACCACCATCAATCAACAGTAAATCAGGCAATATGGCCTTTTTATAACGTCGTGTTAAAGCTTGACGCATAGCAGCATAATCATCGCCTGCTGTAATGTCTTGAATCGCAAATTGGCGGTAGTCACGTTTACGCGCCCCGCCTTGGTCAAACACGACACATGAAGCAATTGGAGCTTCACCCATGGTATGACTAATATCAAAACACTCAATACGATCGACGGGTCTTCCCACCACTTGCTCTAACTGATGGAAACGTTCATTAAGCTCTAAATGATTACTCAACTGCCCCTTAATGGCATGTTGAACGTTCATTTCGGCTAGCTCCAGCCACTCGGCACGAGTTTCTCGAACATTACTCTTAATCTGAACCTTTTTGCCAAATTGCTGTGCCAACGCTTCTTCTAATTCTTTACAGTCAGGCAAAGCAATATTTACGATAAGCTCATTGGGAACTTCATCTGCAACTTGAAAGTAAAAGTTCGCCATAAAATCACTGAGCATTTGCCCAAGATCATCACCGAGCATGTCTGGGAAATAACTTTTTCCACCCAGCATTCGCCCATTGCGTACATACATAATTTGCACGCATGTCACACCAGCCTGATATGCAATTGCCAGAATATCCGCTTCACCTTTAACTTTAAAAACGGCTTGTTGCGCTTGAACTTCACGCAGTAAAGATAATCGATCACGGTAAAAAACAGCTTTTTCAAATTCAAGCTCAGCCGCTGCTTGTTCCATTTTGGCAATGAGTTCTTGATTAAGCTCTTTGGTATCACCTTGCAAAAAGCGAATACTATTATTAACGTCTTCTTTATAATCTTCGGGCGAAATCAGACCTACGCACGGAGCTGAACACCGCTTGATTTGATATTGCAAACATGGACGCTTGCGCTGTGAGAAATAGCTATTTTCACACTGACGTACATTAAAAAGTTTTTGCAAAACTAGTAACGTATCACGTGCACTATAAGCACTTGGATAAGGTCCAAAAAACTTACCAATTTGGTGTTTTCCTTTGCCACGCCCGCTCGCAAGCCGAGGATAAGGCTTATCAGCCGAAACAAAAATATAGACATAAGACTTATCGTCCCGCAGCATAATGTTATAAGGCGGACGATGTTGTTTAATTAAGTTTTGTTCTAAGAGTAAAGCTTCAGTTTCCGAACGAGTAACCAAAGTTTCAATATCATAAATTCGTGCAACTAAAGCTTGTGTTTTAGGATGCTCAATCGTTTTAACAAAATAACTCGACACCCGATTTTTTAGATTTTTTGCTTTGCCGACATATAACAATTCACCCTCCTTCCCTAGCATTTTATAAACACCTGGAAGCTGGGTCATGTTAGCTAAAATTTTTTCAATATGAGGACGAGCGTTTTGATTCACTATTGGCATGCATGGCTTAATACTGAATACCTAATGTGATGTTTTCATCCTTACTTTTCAAGTGCTTTACTGTGCCAGAACATAAATTTGGAAAGGGATTTAGATATGACCCGACAGACTGTGTCGTACTTACTTAAGAATCTAGACGATAGTAACTATATTTAACGTCTTTTTCTTTGTAGACCGCATAGGTTTTTTGACGAAAATCCGAGAACCAACCATTGCCCGTATAGCCTGCAATATGACCATAGGTGTGACCACTTGTTCGCTCAATAATGTAAATGTCACCTTCTTGTGGACGGTTGAAAGCAGGTTTAATTTTCTTATAACCATTCTTTTCTAACGTTTGCCCCCAATCAGAAGCAGCTACAGGATGCTTTGATACATCTGCTCCAGCCGCTTGTAGAGCAATACGGATATTTTTGGCGCATTTCTCTTTACTATGGTTGGCAGAGATACTTTCGAGCTTACTTGAGAACTTATGTAGATTAATATTTTGATCTTCAGTTTTATGATTTTGAGTTTTAGATCGTTTAGATTTTTCAGTCGTCGAAGCTGCTTGTCTTAACATCACTTTTGTTTTTAAATCGCCTTGAGAACTGTCTTCTTTTCTCTCTTCGATATGATGAACATGTGCATGAGCTGCGTGATGAGCATGAGCCATTTTAAAACCTACTTCCGCTGACCAGTCTTCGAAAAAACCGCGCCATTGTAGAATCAAAATTACCTATTGGCTCTTAATAGTTGTAACAAATTACCAGCACTGTGAAATAGGTCACAAAATCTATTAGATACTTTATGTCATAAAAAAACGCCCTTTCGGGCGCTTTAATATTTGTATAAATATACATTACAAATGAAATTCAATTACTGAGCTTAAACCCCTACTTGTAAAAGTAGAGTATTTGCCCGTAATTGATTAATCGCATTCCTTTCAATACGACTGGCTAAGCATTTATAAAGAGTTTTAGGATTAATTTAAATTATTTAAATAAACCGTTCGCTCTATCGTTTTTTGAGTAAAGCACTGTGTATATTGCATGTCTTGGTTTTGCTTACGCATGTCAGCAGTCCAATAATCAGATTGCTTTTGGTAAGTTTCTAAGTCTTTTTCAGGAATTTCATCTACAGTCTTTTGTGCCAGCACCTTACATTCAACATCACGTTTTTTAAACCAATCCGATTGATCTTGTTTAAATTGAATTTTTTTCTCAGCACTCAATTTGTCCCAAGTCTGATTTAAGCGTTCCACTTGCTTCGCTTTGTCACTATCCAATTCTTTTTTACGAACATCCATGGCTTCCTGAGCCAAAGCAGTCTGCTCTTCATTATTTTGTTCAGATATTTGCTGATTTTCTTCAATATTTTCTTCAATCAACTCATTTTCTTTAACATAAGCTGCATATTGCACAGCTTTAGTGGCAACAAAAACCAATCCTTCAATCACACTATTTTGAGTTGGCAAGTCAAACACCAAACCCTCTTTATCTGTTTTTGTGATGTTATAGAAAAAGTCACCTTTCAATTGGTCATTTTCAAGAGTCAAAGATGATTCATTATCCGAAAAATAGTCATTGAGCGTCTGCGATTCTTCATCAGAATGACGCAGCTCTTCAATATATGCTTTTTCCGCACGTTTTTGTAAACCTTTCGGCAGTGAAATGACCAATTGGCTTTCACAACTTAATTGTGTATTTTTTTGGCTTTCGTCTTCTAATGGTAAAGTGCGGATATTTTTAATTTCAAACTTCAAACCTTGATTAATTTTATTAAGAATATCTGCATCAACCTGATATTGACTTTGTCTTAAGCTACGCTCAATTTGCTTCAAATATTCTTTTTTCAAAGAAGTTTGAATCTGATTTAAATTCTCAGGGTGTGTACAACTCCAATCCGAAACTACCTCAACTTTTTCTGTTTTTGATTTTGGCTCTGGCTTAGATTTACCACATCCAGTCAATATTACTGCTGCACTGAATGTAGTTATTACTAAAGCTTGTTTCATCACCGTATTCATTTATATTCCACGCAAATTTTTAAATTTATTAAGTACAAGAAAGGTATATATTTACCAGTTGTATTATCATCCCAATAATTAATATAAAATTCACCTAAAATCTTAAATAAAGTACTATTCATGCCAATAATCTTTTTTAAATGCATAAAATAAATGCAAATTATTTAAATAATCAAAATAAAAAACGCCCTTTCGGGCGCTTTAATTAAAATACATATGGTCGAACAAAAATCAGGAAGAAAATCCCAAGCATGAGGAACCATTTTAAGAAGTAATACAACTTACGGTTTTTAGCTTTTAATGCTTTAGCTTTAATACGAATTTGATAGACATAACCAAAAGCTTTATTTAGGCCACCTGTTTGGTCGCCTGTTTCATTCGGTGAGCTTGCCGCAGTCATCACATTACGACCAAACCAATGGTTGAAACGCTCCATCCATTTTACTTTCATTGGACGTTCAACGTCTGCAAAGAAAATAATACGGTTTTGATCAGTCTTATTTTCAGCATAGTGAATATAAGTTTCATCAAACACAACACTTTGACCATCACGCCAAGAATATCTTTCGCCATCGACGTCAATAAAACAACGATCATCATTTGGTGTAATTAGACCTAAGTGATAACGCAAAGAACCTGCATATGGATCACGGTGTCTTACCAAACGGCTGTCAGGTGCAAGCTCGGTAAACATTGCTGCTTTAATTGTCGGCAATGTTTTAAGAAGTGCTGTAGTTTTTGGGCAAAGCTCAGCAGCAGATGGATGACTCGATTCATACCATTTGAGGTAAAAACGCTTCCAACCTGTTTTAAAGAATGAGTTAAAACCTAAGTCGTTATAGGTACTTGAAGCTTTAATTCCGCCTTGGTCATATAAAGCTTTCGCTTCATCTCGAATCATTTCCCAATTTTCATCCAGCACTTTTAAATCTTTAAAATGCTGTGTGTCGATATAAGGCTGATTCGGCACCTTTGAAAAGATGTACATTAAAAAGTTAATCGGTGCGAGCAAGGTTGAATGGTCAAAAAATTGACGATAAAACGAGTGACGCACTTTGCCGCGATGTTGGATATACAATGCTGATATCACAAAAATCGCTAATATGATCCACTTAATCATGTATCTTTGCTCGAATTTAGTAATAAAATTAAAAAATAGTGTTGTGTAGTAAAGGCTTCAACACGTTGTCTATATTTATTATACTGATTTTACTTTCATTACTGCTAGTGACTATATCTTTCACCAGAATATGCAATAGTAGTTGCTAACTTACTAGAAAATTAGCAACTTTTGAAACAAAGAAATAATTTATTGATTCCAATTGATTAACTTAAGACTTTCAAGCTTGTTGACAGCAGTTTGATTGTATAAAAAACAACCTTTATCTAGATTTTCAAGGTCAAATCTGATTTCTCTTAATGCTTCAGAATTTTCAGACAATAAATTCGAAGATATTATATCTTTAAGAAATTGTATCTGTGCTGTACGGGTCTGCTCCTGAACACCATTATAACTAACGTCATCAAAAACTTGTCCATTATATTGAATCACTGAAAACCCATCTAACTCTGCTCCAGTTTTCGTACTATACAAAGTAGTCCAATCTATTCCCATAAACTGCCCTTGTTTGTTCACTATTGCTAGATCAGGAGCAACTGTTTGAAAGCCCTGCGCAGTTAGAAGATTGTCTTCATGTATGAGATCAAAAGAATAATTTAGAGGATTGTTTGTATTAAAATTTATAAACTCCTGGTTATTTTTGATGGAAGACAAACGATAACAAGTACTACCTGTAGGAAAAGTATCTTGTCCGTATGAACTTAAAAACTTTCTAGCTGTAAAATATGGATTATTTGTATCAAATCCATATTTTCTAAAACCTGGCAATACTGTGTCAAAAATATTTTTCCCCGCTAGATTAACTTTTTCAAGCTTCCAATCAGTTTTAATATTATCTATAACATTCAAAGTCCACTCATCCATTGATTTTACGTCAATTATTGAAGTGAACTTATCTTGAGGGGTATATAAATGATTTTGCGTCACAATATATCGATTCAGGGGTTGATTGCTATCTACTCCATAAATACGTTTATTGTTAATCTCATAATAACTTATTGATAAGCTATCATTATTTTCTCCAAGTACTTGATAATTTACCTCATAGTATCGTGATCCATTTTTAATTGAATCATTCGACTCTACTGTTGTGTTATTTGCAGAATTATTATCACTAGAACCACCGCCTCCACATGCACTCAACATAAAAGGAAGGATGGCCAAAATCATAAATTTATTTTTTAACATAATAGATACTTTATTGAACATTTTTATAACACAAAGTTTATCCAAAGATAAAAAAATAGACAATACTGTCTGTCTAATAATTCACACAAAATATTAATTTTTATTACTAGACCAAAAATAATTTATTAATTGTCTACTACATTTTCTAACTTTATCTTGTCCCTTCTTAACAAGAAGCTTTTACAATTAAAAATATATTTTTCATAAATATAGATTAAAAAAATTATTTAAAAATAATTGATGACCCTTGCGTCACGGCTTGATACAACTTGTCAGGTTTTTTTTAGATATAGTTATCGTAAGATTAGCGAAGCATAAATGTGTACCTAAGATGTGCACACGCTTCATAACATCAACTTAGAAGTCCTCCAAAACTAAGGAGATCAGGCATGATCCACGCTGGCAATGCCATTACCGTCCAAATGCTTTCGGACGGAATTGCAGAATTCCGCTTTGACTTACAAGGTGAGTCGGTCAATAAATTTAACCGTGCAACAATTGAAGATTTCCAAGCTGCTATTGCTGCGGTAAAAGCAAATAATGATATTAAAGGCTTAGTTGTTACCTCGGGCAAATCGACATTTATTGTTGGGGCAGACATTACCGAATTTGGTGAAAACTTCGCACAAGGCGAAAAAGCAATTGTTGACTGGCTTATGCCTGTTCACGAAATCTTCAATAGCTTTGAAGATTTAGAAATTCCAAAAGTTGTTGCTATTAACGGTATGGCGTTAGGTGGCGGTTTTGAAATGTGTTTAGTTTGTGACTATCGTGTGATGTCAGAAGCTGCACAAGTGGGCTTACCGGAAATTAAACTTGGTATTTACCCAGGTTTCGGCGGTAGCGTACGTTTAAGCCGTCTGATCGGTATCGACAACGCGGTTGAATGGATGGCTATGGCGGCTCCTAAAAAACCGGCTGCTGCTCTAAAAGATGGTGCTGTAGATGCTGTTGTAGCTGCTGATAAATTACTTGAAGCTGCAACTGACTTAGTTAAGCAAGCAATTTCTGGTCGTTTAAACTGGAAAGCAAAACGTCAAGAAAAGCTTGAAGCGGTAAAATTGAACCCGCTTGAACAAATGATGGCGTTCAATACTGCAAAAGGTGCAGTACTTGCTAAAGCAAATCCTGCTCAATACCCTGCTCCAAAATTATTACTTGATTCATTACAAGCAGGTGCAAGCCTTGCGCGTGACGAAGCATTGAAAGCTGAAGCTGAAGGCTTTGCAAAAGCTGCGATTACTCCACAAGCTGGTGCATTGATTGGTTTATTCCTCAATGACCAAGTTGTTAAGAAAACTGCTAAAAAATATGAAAAAGGTGCACACCCTGTAAACCAAGCAGCTGTACTTGGTGCTGGTATCATGGGTGGTGGTATTGCTTACCAAGCGGCAAGCAAAGGTACACCAATTATCATGAAAGATATTGGTAATCCACAACTTGCTTTAGGTATGAAAGAAGCGAACAGCTTGTTAACTAAACAAGTTGAACGTAAGAAAATGAAACCTGCGCAAATGGGTGAAACGCTTGCACGTATCCGTCCTACTTTAAGCTACGATGAGTTTAAAGAAGTTGACATCGTGATCGAAGCAGTTACAGAAAATCCAAAAGTAAAAGAAATGGTACTTGCGGATACTGAGAAGAATGTTCGTGAAAATACGATTATTGCTTCTAATACTTCTACGATTTCAATCACACGTTTAGCAAAAGCATTACAACGTCCTGAAAACTTCGTTGGTATGCACTTCTTCAACCCAGTTCACATGATGCCGCTTGTAGAAGTTATTCGTGGTGAAAAGACTTCTGAAGAAGCGATTGCAACAACTGTTGTTCTTGCTCAAAAAATGGGTAAAACACCGATCGTTGTAAACGACTGCCCAGGATTCTTGGTTAACCGTGTATTGTTCCCTTACTTTGGTGCTTTTGACCTTCTTGTAAAAGACGGCGCAGACTTCCAGCAAGTTGACAATGTAATGTCTAAGTTTGGCTGGCCAATGGGTCCTGCTTACCTTATCGACGTTGTAGGTATCGACACAGGTGTACATGGTGCAGAAGTCATGGCTGAAGGTTTCCCAGACCGTATGAAGCCAGACTACAAAGGTTCAATCCAAGCAATGTATGAAGCTAAACGTCTTGGTCAAAAGAATGACGTTGGTTTCTACAAATACGAACTCGATAAGAAAGGTAAGAAAGCAAAAACTGTTGATCCAACAGCGTATGAAATCATTGCTCCTTTCGTTACTGGTGAAAAGCGCGAGTTTGATAACCAAGAAATCATTGACCGCATGATGCTTGCTTTCTGTAACGAAACAGTTCGTTGCTTAGAAGACAACATCGTTGCAACTGCTGCTGAAGCAGACATGGCAATGATTATGGGTGTAGGTTTCCCTCCATTCCGTGGTGGTCCATGTCGTTATATCGACCAGACTGGTGTTGCTGAATACGTTGCACTTTGCGACAAATATGCACACTTAGGTAAGGCTTATGAAGCGCCACAAATGTTGCGCGACATGGCTGCTAACAACAAAAAATTCTACGGTTAAGGAGCAACGTGAATGGCTACTTTAAATCCACGTGACGTTGTCATCGTTGATGGCGTACGTTCTGCAATGGGTAAAACCAAAAACGGTATGTTCCGTAATGTACGTGCTGACAGCTTATCTGCTGAATTGGTTCGTGCACTCGTTGCTCGTAACCAGTTTGATGTAAACGAAGTTGAAGACCTGATCTGGGGCTGTGTAAACCAGACTCTAGAACAAGGTATGAACATTGGCCGTAACATTGGCTTATTGGCTGACTTACCAAAAACTGTTGCTGGTCAAACAGTAAACCGTCTTTGTGGTTCTTCTATGCAAGCACTTCATACTGCTGCTGCACAGATTGCAACTAACCAAGGTGATATCTTCATTATTGGTGGTGTAGAGCACATGGGCCACGTAGGTATGATGCACGGCATCGACTTAAACCCAGAAGCATCTAAACACTATGCAAAAGCATCTAACATGATGGGCTTAACTGCTGAAATGTTAGGTCGCATGAATGGCATTAGCCGTGAAGAGCAAGACGCTTTTGGTGTTGAATCTCACCGCCGTGCTTGGGCTGCAACTCAAGAAGGTCGTTTCAAAAACGAAATCGTTGGTGTTGAAGGCCACGATGCAAATGGCTTTAAAATCCTTTGCGACATCGACGAAGTAATTCGTCCAGATGCAAACCTTGAAGCGTTCAAAGCATTACGTCCTGTATTTGACCCGAAAGGCGGTACTGTAACTGCGGCTACATCTTCAGCTTTATCTGATGGTGCTTCTGCAATGTTACTTATGTCTGCTGAACGCGCACAAGCGTTAGGTTTAAAACCACGCGCTGTAATTCGCTCTATGGCGGTTGCAGGTTGTGACGCAGCAATCATGGGTTACGGTCCAGTTCCAGCAACTCAAAAAGCGCTTAAACGTGCTGGTTTAACGATGGCTGATATTCAAACTATCGAGTTAAACGAAGCATTTGCTGCTCAAGGCTTATCAGTAATGAAAGGCTTGGGTATTTATGACAAGCAAGACATCATTAACTTAAATGGTGGTGCAATTGCTTTGGGTCACCCACTAGGCTGTTCTGGTGCACGTATCACAACAACGTTGTTGAATGTAATGGAGCAACAAGATACTCAAATTGGTCTTGCGACCATGTGTATCGGCCTTGGTCAAGGTATTGCAACAGTGATCGAACGTGTTTAATTAACACCAAGATAAAAAAATCCCCGCTCAATGCGGGGATTTTTATTTTATCGGCCTTTTAACCCATCTTGAATTTGCTGTTGTAAATTTATGAGGTCATTAAGGTTAACTTTCATCGTACCATCACGATAAGCACCAACATTACTTCGGTTAATATTCAAAGGTCTTAACATTTCAAAAATGCCGTTGGTTGGATCAGAAGACTGTATTCCACCCGCTACCGCTAAAATGTATTGTTGTAAGAATGGAGAAAGTTGAGACAAATCAGGTTGTGCCATAACTGGCTGATAATCTACTGTCGTCATGCCTTCAGGGACTAAAGCATTCTGTATATCGTAATGAGTTTTATACTCATGATGTTGCAGTGCCTGGCGCACTTTTTTATCTTCTTGGAAAGGTACAAAACCCACCTCTTCACGTAACTCAGATTCAGCCATAACGCGAATTGTTGGTAAAGTCGCTACTTCCTCTGCTTGAACAGTCGGTAAACCCATAAAAGCAAATGCAGCAATGAAAGCTGATTGTTTTAGAAAGTTCATAACTTGCTCCAAAAATCAGTCACCCTATTTCAAATAAAAGATGATGATTAAATTAAAAGTATCTATAAATAGGCTACAACAAAGTCGAATTTGATTCAGTAAGGCTCAGATAAACGGTAAATATAATTAAAATTTTTAATGTAATAGTAAGAGACTTTCTAAAATATTTTAGAAATTAGTCTGAGTATAACTAAATCAGATCATACTACTAGATTTAAATATTAAGATCTTTTGTTTATAGTCAGACTTTTATAAATCCATTGAATTCAACAGAAATAATGAACTTTAAAGTATTAAATCAGAATATTCTTATGAGCTGCCTACTCGTCAGTTTCTTTCTCACTGGTTGTGCGAGTAACCGAATTATTGGTGAAAACACGCGAGAGCTATTTACAAAATATGACTCAGGCCATGAATGGATCACTTTAATTGAAGATGATGTAATTGCATTTGGTAAACCATCAGTATCTCTCGCTAATGAACCAGAGGACAGTGTTGTCATCGCAGGGAAAAAATATAGTTATGTCATTAGTAAAGGCGGTAACGATTTCATTCAATTAATTAATCAATTAAATCCACAATATATTCAAATAAGTAATGAGCTAGATTTTAATGCTCCAGTTCCGGATAGTAATCATTTTTACGGACATATTAGATTTTCTTACACCCCACCTAATGGGAAATTGAACGAGAAAGAATCAGCTTTATTTAAACAATATGGTGTAGTTCCATGTGGCTGTGCAAAGACATCAGAACCACATAAATTTGATTTAAATATTAAAGGAACTGTTTATCCTCCTGTAAAAAATCTTAAAACAATAACCCCTTTATCTAAGCCATATCACGTTAAAATCCAATATCTTCACGATAAAAGTGGAAAAGTGCCCTTATCAACTAAAGAGAAGCTAGCAAGTTTACCACTGCTTCCGTTTACCTTAACTTTCGATATTATCGCTTTACCTGCGAAAGTCATGGGTATCATTTACCAGCCCTAATAGGCTACGAATAAAAATTACAAACTTTCAGTAAAGATAAAAAATCCCCGCTTACTACGGGGATTTTTATTAATCATTTAACATCTCTTTTAAAGAATCAACTAATTGCGGAAATTTCGTATAACCTTCTCTACCTAAAAAATGCCCGCCATTAGGAACACTAATGTACGGCGCATCAATTTCTTTCGCCAATTCAATCGTCAGTTTTGGGGGAACCAAATCATCATTATCCGATAAATACACTAGCTTTTTCTTTATGCCCTTAAAGTAATCCGTGTCGACTTTACTCTTGGTTATATAACTATTAAGAACAGAAGAATCTGAAATTAAACCAGAGAATCCGGATACTAAAATCATTCCTCCAATATTTTGATAATCGTGTCTTTGCAAAAAGTGCAGTAACGTAATCACCCCTAAACTGTGCGCAACAAAATAAGTATTTTCATCCACACTCGGGATCTGTTGATCTAAAACCTTCTGCCATGCATCTACATCCGGATTCTCAGAATCTGGAAATGGAATTAAGGTAACAGAAGTGTGTTCATCTTCTATTTGATGCTTTAAATCTTGAAACCAGTGATCATTTATAGAAGCAGAGTAACCGTGAAGTACAAATATTTGACGCATGTTCTTCTCCTGAAGTTCAAGTATTTTGGCATTTGCAACAAATGACATTAATCCGAATAACACCAATAAAATGAGTTTTCTGATCATTGAACAAGTACCATTTTGAAAGATAAAAACATGCTAAACTATGACACCAATGTTAAGGTCAACCCCATTTTATGAACTTAGCTAAAGTTGCCGAGCTCACAAAAGTAAGTCCTCGTATGCTGCGTTATTACGAAAGTTTAGGCCTTATACAGCCTCTTCGAGCAAGTAATAACTATCGAAGTTATACGCAAAAAGATATTGAAAATATTAAGAAAATTAAAATATTAAATGATGCAGGCATGCACCTAAAAGATATTCAGGTTTTGCTGCCTTGTTTTGATTTAGATGAACGCGTATTTACGTTGTGCTCAGTGGTTCAAGAAAAACTGCAAACTGAACTCATGCATGTGTCTGAGCAGTTAAACAAACTACAAACTTCTCAAAGTTTATTACAATCTTTTTTAACCAAAGGAAAAGTCGAGAGCACCAAATCATAATATTTGATGCTCATGCTCCGCTTATTCTTTTAAATCTCCTTCGAGCGCAGCCACATTTTTTTTCTTAATTTTTTCAATTTTTGCATTTAGTTTTAGAACATCTTGATAAAGCCCATTAAACTTTTTGACCTGAGCATTTTCATGAAAAAGAATCATCTGATCTTTCTTTTGCCATTCATAATTTTTTAGAAGCTTAAACATTTGTTCTGCTTTATCTAAAATTTGTAGCTCAATCATAAAAATTGCATGGTCTTGATCTGCTTTTTGCTGAGTTCCCAATTTCATTTCAAGAAGTTGCCTCATCTCTGCATCAACCGATAGTTCTTGAACCTTTGCTAAGAAAGTCTTATGAATCTTTTCATATTCACTCTGATACTGATCCGAAGCTTTACGGACATCGGCTAGCATCTTTTCGGTTTCTGCATACTTCTGTTTTTTATCAATATCTAAACGGTCCACATTTAAGAAAGTATCCCATTTGGCTGCTTTGAGTTCTCTTAAGTATGCATTACGTGCATTAATATTTTGAATCCAATAACTTAAAAGGAATTCTGAAATTTGCTTATAGTGTCCTGCCAAACGCTTATCGTGAATATCGAGCTGGACGGGTTTAGACCAGTCTTGTGCTTGTTCGTAAAGCTGATTCATTTTTTCAGTCATGACGACATCAAACATTTGACTACTGTCTTTGGCTTGCTGCTGTTTGATATGCTGATAGGTGAAAAAAATAATGCTTGTGATAACAATCAAACTTGCAATCGCAATCAAAACTCGGCGCATACACACCTCCTATTTCCCTTCTTATAGTTTTGCTCTTTATAGTTATAAAATAGAGCTTATTCTTCTTTATATGCCATTTATTTCACAATACGCAACACTGTATTCGCTACTCAAAGCTTTAAATCCTTATCCATCATCCCTATTATGATGGGTAATTAAAATTTATGAGATTCTCCCATGCGTGTAGATGTCTGGTCTGATGTAGTTTGCCCTTTTTGTTATATCGGCAAAAAACGCCTTGAGCATGTAGCTGCTGAAGCAGGTATTGATCTTGAAATTCACTGGCATAGTTTTGAATTAGATCCTGATGCGCCAGCAAAACATGACACTTCAAATACTGAGCGTCTAGCTAAAAAATATGGCCGCACCTATGAAGAGATGGAAGAAATGGAGCGCAATATTGCGGCCATGGCTGCTTCTGAAGGTATTGATTTCCAATGGCAAAAGGCGAACTCAGGCAATAGTTTCAATGCACACCGTATTATTCACCTTGCGCAAAGCAAAGGTTTAGGTAATGAAGCTAAAGAAGCTTTTTTCCATGCTTATATGACCGAAGGTCTCGCAATTGGCGAACGTGAAGTTGTAGAAGAAATTGCATCTCGTATTGGTCTAGACAATGCTGAAGTTGAATACGTACTAGATACCAACGAACTATCTGACTTTGTCCGCCATGATGAAAAAATTGCACGTGAGCAGCTTAATGTAACTGGCGTGCCATTTTTTGTATTCGACCAAAGAATCGCTCTTGCTGGCGCTCAACCTCGTGAAGTCTTTTTACAAGTTTTGGAAAAAGCACAAATCAAAGCAAATACTGAAGAAGTCGAGCAAGATGATGCGGCTGTTTGTACCGATGAAACTTGTGATGTTCCAAAGAAATAAATGAACACAATTAAAATGTGATCAAATCGTATGTTTTATCATCATTTTAGCAATAGAGCGTTCTAAAAAAAGAACTATCTAATTGCTAAAAATCAGTTTATTATTGCCGCTTAGAATATTCGCGCTGTAATGTTCTGTTTTTTATGTGTTTAATGATCGGAATTTGAAGTTTCCTTGATCTATCATCCCCCTTCACTGGGGGATTTTTTTTGGCTAAAAATAATCGCTAATAGCTTAAACTTTTTCATTTATTTCAAATATGTAAAAAAAGTTAAATTTACTTAACTTTTGTGTCTCCCTCTTGATTTTATTAGAAAAATCAACAAAAGTGGAAACAACAACAAAACATAAAGATAGATATGAAAACATTTCATGTAATGCCGTACCGGCAGCTTTTTGCACTTTTAACGATTGGATTTGGTTCAGTATGCATCGCTCATGCAGAGACCGCCTCTTCTTCTGCAAACCAACAAATAGGAAGTACATCATCTGGAGTACAAACTGAAGTCACCACAGATGAAAATCTCTTAGATCAAATTCCACGTTGGGTGGACGCAACCCCAACCATTTTTCCAGAGCAGTCTAATGAGCCTATTGTTCCACCTACCGAACAAACCGAAGATCAAACCTGGGTTGATCGTAAGCAAAAGAAAATTCGTAATTGGGCCGATCGTACTTCTGAAAAAATTGATAATTGGTTTGGTGAAGTTGATCCACAAAAACCAGCTACTGCAACTATTCGGGTAATGGTTGATAACTATTGGAATGAATACGACAACTTTGAAATTAAGCCCAGAATTCGCGGTAAAATTAAGCTCCCTACGCTAGAAAAACGTTTAAGCGTGGTATTTGGTGATGACTCTTTAGATAATGAATTTAATAACAGCCCAGCCAATATTAACCAAAACCCAAATCAAGACTCTAATAAGAAGTTAGATGGTAAACAAACTCGAGATGACAACAGCTCAATTGCTTTACGTTGGTCTAATTTCTCGAAAAAACTGCCTTTTGAAACCGATGCCGACTTAGGTATTCGTTCTGGAGATGATATTTATGTTCGTTTAAAAGCATCGAGAGATTGGCAGCTTCGTAATGATTTTAAGTTTTATGCAGAGCAAATTTATCGTTACGGCATAGATAGCGAAAACTATCTGCGTACCAATCTTGAACTTACACATGCTAGGCCAAATCAACCGTTTTTATCGAATCAGTTCAGCCTGACCTATGCTGATGATCAAGACGATGATCTAGCTTGGGAAAACCGAACTTTCCGCGAGCACAGTTTCTTTGCAAACAACCGTTTTAACTATGGTATTTATACTAGTGGTTATTACAATGACAATGACTTACGTTTGAATAGTTGGGGACCGTTTGTTTCATGGCGCCAACCCGTTTTACGGGAATGGTTCTTTGTACAAGGCGATGTAAATTACTTTAATGACCACCGTGAAGATCGTAATCATTTTGTTAGTACCTTCTTACGCTTAGAAGCACTCTTTTAAGCTAAATAGCATCACCTTGGAACCTTATCCAAGGTGATGAAGAATAAAATACTTTTAAATAAAATTTTAAGATTAGCCTTTTAAAGTTTTGTTCTAATTTTATTTTTGATTCCTTATCTTTAAAAATGAATCAATTTTCTTCTTCTCCACTTCAAAATAAATCGACAGTCTTCATTTGTATTTATAGTTTAGGTCTATTAGCTTTACTTCCACATACTCAATTTTTTTATAACTCTTTAAAACACCAACGGTCACGGCGTTACCCCTATTCTTCTACAAGCTTCGCTAAAGTAAAAAGACAATCATTTTCACACTCACCTTGTGAAGTAGAAGCACACAATGCTTTATCTGATGCTGGTTTAATTCAAGAACTTATGGCTGTATTTGGAAATGATACGTTATGGAAACGTGCGACTCAGCCTGAACAAACTTATAAAGCCTTTGGTAAGAAAAAGAAGAAGACCTCATCGGCACAGGTTTCGGCTACTAATCCACTGAGTGCAAGCTGGGCCACCATTTCAACATGGATACCTTTTGAAAATGACCTTGATTTAGGATCTAACTCTGAGAGTGATGTGTATGTCCAGTTTCTGGCAAAAAAGAAATGGAATTTGAGACATAACATTAGCTTTGATACAGAGCAGATATTTCGCTATGGCTCTACTAGCCGAAACTACACTGAAACCACGCTAAACCTAACGCAAAAAATGCAAGATAACACATTATTTTCTAATAAATTTAATGTGAACAAGAGCGAAAATGAAGATTACAACTGGGGCAATTGGACTTTTCAACAATTTGAGTTTGTAAAAGATAATAGTCTGACTTACGGTATTTATAGCGGTGGTGTATATACCAAAAATGATATTCGACTAAATAGCTGGGGTCCTTATATTTCATGGCGCCAACCGATATGGAGAGATTGGATTTTTATGCAAAATGATCTTAATTTTTTTAACCATATTGATGATGATCCGAAACACCAACTCAGTGTTCAAATGAATCTGGAAGCTAATTTTTAACCAAAAATCATCAAGTTGTGGATAACTCTTTCTTTATCCACAAAAAAGCCCCTGACAGTTCAGAGGCTTTTTTATATCAAAAAATTATTTCAACAATAAGCTATTAATACGCTTCACATAAGCTGCTGGGTCTTCTGGTAAACCACCTTCTGCAATCACAGCCTGATCAAAAATCACGTTTGCCAAATCATCAAACTGTTCTGAACCTTCAAGTTTTTTCACCAAAGGATGCTCAGGGTTAATTTCTAAAATTGGCTTAATTTCAGGTACAGCTTGCCCCGCTTGTTTAAGCATACGAATAAGTTGAGGAGACAACTCACCCTCACTTGTTACTAAACATGCAGGAGAATCTACCAAACGAGTTGTTACACGTACTTCTTTAGTTTTAGCCTTCAACGAATCACTTAATTTCTCAACCACAGGCTTAAACTGTTCAGCCGCTTGCTCAAGTGCCTTTTTCTCTTCGGCATCTTGCAAATCACCTAAATCAACCGCGCCTTTAGATACATTCTTTAATGGCGTACCGTCAAACTCTTGGACAAAATTCATTGCCCATTCATCAACACGCTCTGCCATTAATAATACTTCAATACCCTTTTTCTTAAACAACTCAAGCTGCGGCGAGTTTTTCGCTGCTGCTAGACTGTCAGCAGTCACATAATAGATGGCTTTTTGCCCCTCTTTCATACGTGCCTTATAGTCAGCAAAAGAAGTCGTTACTTCATCATTTGTTGAAGTCGCATAACGTAATAATTTTAAAATACGTTCACGGTTACCAAAGTCTTCGCCCAAGCCTTCTTTAAGTACTGAACCAAATTCACTGTAGAAGGTCTTGAATTTTTCTTGGTCTTTTTCATCTTCCGATTTAGCCAAACCATCAAGTACAGTTAATACACGGCGTGCATTACCTTCACGAATCGTTTTGACATCACGGCTTTCTTGCAACAACTCACGGCTAACATTAAGCGGCAAATCAGCACTGTCCACTACACCTTGAACAAAGCGTAAATAGTTCGGAATTAAATTATCCGCATCGTCCATAATAAAGACGCGTTTTACATATAGTTTAATTCCCGCTTTTGCTTCACGAGTAAAAATGTCATGTGGAGCTTTACTTGGAATATAGAGTAATTGGGTATATTCCGTACTACCTTCAACACGGTTATGTGCCCAAGCCAGTGGTGCTTCAAAGTCATGAGTTAAGTTTTTATAAAACTCAATATATTGCTCTTCAGTCACTTCACTCTTGTTACGGGTCCATAAAGCACTTGCCGAGTTAATCGCTTCCCACTCGTCAGTTTTGACCATTCGGCCGCCTTTAGGCTCTTCACCTTCAGCAACTTCTTCTTCCTGCCAAACTTCTTTTTGCATTTCAATTGGCAAGCTAATATGGTCAGAGTATTTATTAACGATTTGCTTAACTTTATAAGATTCTAAATAATCAAGCGCATCATCACGTAAGTGAAGAATAATGTCGGTACCACGTGACGCCTTATCAATTTGCTGAACTTCAAACTCGCCTGTACCACCACTAATCCAACGCACCCCTTCAGATGCATCTAAGCCTGCACGGCGTGATTCAACCGTAATTTTGTCGGCAACAATAAAACCTGAATAAAAACCAACACCGAATTGACCAATCAACTGAGCATCTGCTTTTTGATCGCCAGTCAATTTTGACATGAAATCTTTAGTGCCTGACTTAGCAATTGTACCCAAGTTATCAATTGCTTCTTGTTGGCTTAAACCGATACCGTTATCAGAAATCGTTAACGTTTTATCTTCTTTATTTAAGCTGATTCGTACATGTAAGTCTGGATCATTTTCATAATATTCAGGATGATTAATTCCTTCAAAACGTAACTTATCACATGCATCTGATGCATTAGAGATAAGCTCACGTAAGAAAATCTCAGGGTTAGAATAGAGAGAATGCGTCACTAAATGTAAAAGCTGGGCTACTTCTGCTTGGAAACTATAATTTTGTGATGCTTGTTCACTCATAAATCACTCCTTAAATTTTGAAGCTGTTTGTTCTCGAATGCTTTATGAATGGAGTACTTCTAGAATTTTTCAATCCTGAATATTAAAAATTTTTACTCTAATTAAAATGGGCCCTGGCTTAACACTCTATCTTGCAATATCGTATCTAACTGCTTTTGACGTTGTTGGTAAGCTTTGCTAATACAACTGATATTGGCAGCACAGGCATTTCTTTTTTTCAGCCATTGCTGCTGAGTATCTTTCTGATTATCTCGCCCACCCATAGGTAAAGCATGCAGAACGATTTGATACGTCGTTGCCATTTTTACATCTGCATCATTTAAAGAACGGTTTTTACAAATACTTTTTTCCGTTTTCGTTTTTGCAGCATCGCAAGAAAAACTTGCAGCTTGTAAATTTTGAGTAAAAGCAATACCGCTCAAGAGTGCTAAACAAATCGCTAATTTATTATTCATGTTTTTATTCCCATGCTTGTAATGAATAGAAATTAGTTTAGAAAAAAACTTGCAGAAAATATGTGTAAAACTGTCTGTTTTATGCTTTTTTTAGTGCAAATAAAATCCATAAAAAAACCTCACATAAAATATATGTGAGGTGCCTGAGTCTAGGTTTATTATTATATTTTTCTATTTATTATTATGCTTAAAATTTATAGCTATAACCTAAAGTGTAAACAAACGGATTAATATCTAGATCAAATTTAGCACCATTTGTTAAGGTAACTTCTGGGCTTAAATCAGCATAACGTACATCTACAAATACACCCCAGTTTTTAGCATCAGCAGGTTGGAAATTAAAACCAACTTGTCCTGCCACACCAAAGTCTTCTTTTACTTTGTCAGCTACGCCTTGCTCGTCCCAAGGAATAAATGCTGTAGCACCAATACCAATATACGGAGTGAAACGTGTAGAGTTTTTAAAATGATATTTTGCTGTAATTGTTGGTGGTAACTGTTTAATACGCGCTACATTTTTACCATCTAGCAATACATCATGATTAATCGGTGCTGCTAATAATAATTCTGCCGAAAATGGAGACTGACCAAAAAAGTATTCTACCGATGGTGTAAATGCATATTCATGATCTGCTTTTACTACACCTAAAGCCGTTGTTGTATCTTCTGATGGAGCAATAACACTACCACCAAATTTCACTTGCCAGTTACCAGCAAAAGTAAAAGATGACATCCCCATTAATGCAATAACCAAAGCTTTTTTGAACACTTTAATATCTCCAACCTTATTTATATTTATAATAAACATTTATTTTAAAACCATGCAATACTCATTATAAAATTATTTTATAGTTTATTTTTAAACTACTGTTTTAAATAAAATTATATATTATCCAACTATTTTAATAGGTTTTTATTCCAACTACATTAATCAAGATTATTTTATATTACCAACTATTTCAATATACTTTTAAATTCCGAGTATTTTAATATAATTTATTTTAAATACATGTTTTATTTAGACAATAAAAAACCTTCTTAATTTAAATCTAAAGATCATTATTAAGAAGGTTTACACTTTAATATTTTATAAAAACTTTATAAAACCATTGCAGCGATCCAGCCAAAAATTAATAGCGGAATATTAAAGTGAATAAAGGTAGGTACGACTGTATCCCAAATATGGTCATGTTGCCCATCTACCCCTAAACCAGCTGTTGGCCCTAAGGTTGAGTCAGAGGCTGGCGATCCAGCATCACCTAATGCTGCTGCTGTACCAATAAGTGCAATCGTTGCTAATGGTGAGAAACCAAACTGCACACATAAAGGCACATAAATAACAGCTAATACAGGAACACTTGAGAAAGATGAACCAATACCAATTGTCACAAATAAGCCAATACAAAGCATTAAGAATGCTGCAAGCGCGCGGTTATCTCCAATAATCTCGACTACACCATTTACTAACTGATTAATATCACCAGTATGAGTCATTACTGAGGCGAAACCGGCAGCAGAAATCATAATAAAGCCTACTAAAGCCATCATTCGCATGCCTTGTACAAAGACATCATCTGCATCTTGCCATTTAAAAATTCCGGCAGTAGATAGAACAGCAAAACCGACTAAACCACCCAAAATCATCGAACCTGAATACAGCTGCGCAGCGAGCGTTAAACCAATTGCGAGCAGTGCCATCAAGATTGTTTTCTTTGCAATAACTGGTGCTTGCTCTGCTTCATGCTTTAACTCTTCAGCATCTGCTTTTAAGTCAGCTGTTTCATCTTGGGTAGTTGCGCGAAGAGGTTTATCTAAATCAATGGTGGTCACAGGTGTAATCGCACGATCAGCATAAATTCTTGGTTTACGGTAGCTAATAAATACAGCAACCAAGGTGCCTAAAACCATACCCAAAACAGGAATAGCCATGCCAATTGGCATCATTGCCCGATCAACATGTAAGCCGTACGCTGCCCCAATTTTGTTGATATTTCCCATCAGAATCTGTTCAAGGAAAATTGCACCAAATCCAACTGGAAGAAAAATATAAGTACCAACCAAACCTAGCGTAAGTACACAGGCTGCGGCGCGGCGGTCTAATTTTAAATGGTTCATTACCCGTAGTAGTGGCGGAACCAGTACAGGAATAAAGGCAATATGAACTGGAATAAGGTTTTGAGAGAAAATAGCAGAAATTAATAAAATACCTAAGAGGAGATACTTCACTTTAGTCTGACGGCTTTTCCCGGCTTCCATTCCCAATAAACCAATCAGCTTATGGGCAAGTAAATCAGGTAAACCAGATTTTGATAGAGCCAGAGCAAATGCCCCTAACACTGCATAGGCAAGTGCAACTTCAGCACCATCGCCAAGACCAGCGTTAAAAGCTTCAACGGTTTGAGAAAGGCTTAAACCTGCTACGAGGCCACCCACAATGGCAGAAACCACTAAAGTCAGTACGACAGAAACGCGCGCCAGTGATAATAAGAACATCACTGCAATCGCAATAACGACAGCATTCATGAATAAGTTCAGAGCAAAACAAAAGGCGATATTCTAGCAGATTCATATCTATGAAGCCGAAAATATCGCCGAATTAACAGTTTTATGCAGTTATTTCACTGTTACGCTTGAGCTTTAATAAACTCACGAATATGAGTTGCTATTTTCTCTGGCTCACTCAGAATGGCCCAGTGATTTGCATTAAGCTCTACATATTCAAATTTTTCAACCCACTTTGGCATAGCCTCAGTGATGTATTCTGGGCTTACAAAAGTATCATATTTTAAAATAACAGCTTTTACTGGACACTGCGCATAACGTTGACGTGGGTCAGTTAAGCGGGGAATAAAATTGGCACGATATAAATTAATGCCATATTTACCATCAGCATTAATATTATTATTTAAAGGTAAATTACTTTTCCTTTCCAACTGAGTAAGAACTTTACCCCATTTTTCAGGACTAAATAGAGACCATACAGTTGGTGCTAATAACGGAAGATGAAATGCCCCGATATACCAAGATTTGGTTAATATTTTTAAGATTTGAGCTGGTGAAGATTTAAATTTATCACGTAAAAATAAAGCGGCATGATCAAGACATGGTCCAGAAATGGTGGTGTATGATAATAAACGACCTTTGAACTTAGGCTCAGTGACCGACTCCCAAGACTGAATCGAACCCCAATCATGTGCAGCCATATGGAATTGACGATTTGGCAATAACTCATCAACAACTTCTTGGAGATCTAGAGATAAACGCTCTAAACGGTAATCACGTATACGTTTTGGTATAGATGACAAACCAGCTCCACGTACATCGTAAGTAACAATGTAGAAGTCATTAATCAAATGCTCAATGATTGATTCCCATACTTCTTGATTGTCTGGATAGCCATGTACTAAAACCAAGGGAGTATTTTTTTCGTCACCCCATGTGTTAGCACAAAGCGTTTGTTGATCACTTGTTGTTACTGTATGAACTTTTGGCTGCATAATCATTTCCTATCTTGTTTTTCAATCGATCATGTCGTTAGTCGGATAGAGCATTGCCATCAATATAAAAAAGATGATACTTATCTAGTATGAATACTGTTGCAATAAAAAAAATTGACTATTATGGCTATTTTAAGAAGACTTCAGAACAATCCTACGATTTCAAAATTTCTATTTAATCACTATCCCCCTTATCGTGGCGCAGGGATTTATATTGAAATCATGAATTTAGAACTTTGCCATGTGCGTGTAAAAATGCCGCTGACTTGGAAAAACCAAAATTTAGTCGGTACACATTTTGGTGGAAGCCTTTATTCAATGGTGGACCCATTTTATATGATGATTCTTATGCATCATCTCGGATCAAAATATATTGTTTGGGACAAAGCTGCCGAAATCAATTTTCTTTCTCCAGGACGCAGTACTGTACATGCAGATATTCGAGTTGATTTAGCTGAAATAGAACAAATTCGTGAACTTGCCGAGAACTATGAACCTGTTTTAAGAACTTATCATCTAAACATTTTTGATGAATCTGGAGTAAGAATTGCAGAGGTTCAGAAAACGCTTTATATCAGACGTAAAAAGGCGAAACCTTTCCCTCAATAAAAATAAGCGCTGAAAGCGCTTATTTTTATTTGTTAATTTTTATCTTTTCTCTTCAATCGCAGCACCAGCACCACCACCGATCGCACCGCCAATTGCAGCACCAGAGTCACCACCAATCAGTGCTTTACCTACGACTGAACCGATACCAGCACCAATCGCACTCTTAGTCGTTGTCTGTTTACTGCCGCCTTGGGTATTAGAGCCTACGCCTGCACCTACCGCTGCGCCTAAGCCTGCACCAATACCTCCACCTACATGGTTACCTAAACCACCACCAAGTGCTCCACCTGCTGCTGCTGCACCAATACGTTGGTCAGATGGGCTCATATTTTGGCAGCCTGTGAACATAAGTGTAGACAACATTAAAGCAGAAACTAATCCAATTGTTTTTTTCATGACCGTTCTCACAATGATCTGTTCTAGAGAAAAGAATAATCCTCTTTTATGAGGACTTTGATCAGATTGTGTTATCCGTCTGTCCTAATCGATTGATATTTTGTAAAGCTCTGCCTTTTATATTTATTAAGCCAAATTTTAATTATAAAAAAGAAGTCTTTAATCACATAAAGACTTCTATAGTTTAACAATTATTAAGGATATTTTTAGTACTTCCCTTTCTTCTCTTCATAGGCTGCACCGGCACTACCACCCAATGCTCCACCTGTAGCAGCACCAGCGTCACCACCAATAATTGCTCCACCTAATACAGCGCCGACACCAGCACCAATTGCACTATTACGTACGGTTTTACTGCTAGACCCTTTTGCATTAGCCGCAACACCTGCACCCAGTGCCGCTCCTAGACCTGCACCGATATTACCGCCCACGTGTTTTCCTACCGCACCACCTGCGCCACCACCAATAGCAGCTGAACCAATACGTTGACTTTCTGGGCTTGCATTTTGACAACCAACAAACAAAGTTGTAGACATCAGGCCAACACTAACAATCATCATCATTTTTTTCATTAGATTTACTCCAGTCTTCATAAGCAGGTAGCCTAATGTGTTTTTGTGGAGTCTTTATCCCGCTTAAGTAATAAAATAATTGCTCTTTAATATATTTATGTAATTACAATTTAAAATTGTTATAAATAAATATAAATAAAAAAGGCACCCTAAGGTGCCTTTTTTAGTGCCAGTCTAAACTTAGAATTGTTCAGAGTTTAATGCTTGGCTAAATGCTTGGTCTACTTCGCTGAAGTCATTATGAAGCTCATGCTCTGCAGCTTCTGCTTCTTGACGACGACGCTCTAAGTGGTACGCAAGACCAGTACCTGCTGGAATCAAACGACCTACTACAACGTTTTCTTTCAAGCCACGTAAATCATCTTCTTTACCTGTTACAGCCGCTTCAGTTAACACACGAGTTGTTTCCTGGAACGATGCAGCAGAGATGAACGAGTCAGTAGAAAGCGATGCTTTCGTAATACCCATCAATTGACGTTCAAACTTCGCAGGGAACTTGTTCTGAGCCAAGACAGCTTGGTTCTCTTGAACAACGCGGATGTAATCCACTTGCTCGCCTTTAATGAAGCTTGTATCACCGCCATCAGTGATATCAACTTTACGCAACATTTGACGTACGATAACTTCAATGTGCTTATCGTTGATTTTTACACCTTGGAGACGGTAAACGTCTTGAACTTCGTTCACGATGTAGTTAGTTAATGCAACTTCACCTTTCAAACGCAAGATGTCATGTGGGTTTTGTGGACCATCAGAAATAGTCTCACCACGGTTCACATGCTCGCCTTCGAATACGTTGATTTGACGCCATTTTGGAATCAATTCTTCGTAAATCTCAGAACCATCATCAGGAGTAATTACCAAACGGTTTTTACCCTTAGTCTCTTTACCGAAGCTTACAACACCTGATACTTCAGCAAGAATTGCATGCTCTTTTGGCTTACGCGCTTCGAACAAGTCAGCTACACGCGGAAGACCACCGGTAATATCACGAGTACGTGATGTTTCTTGTGGTACACGACCAATAACGTCACCCACACCAATCGTTTCGCCATCACGGACAGTTACGATTGTATTTTGTGGCAAGAAGTAGAACTGTTCGCCGCCATCTGTTGTATCCAACACGATTGCAGGACGTAAATCCTTACCAGAAGCAGGACGAGCTGTTACAGGCAAGATTTCAACAGTAGTCATACCAGTTGCATCATCAGTTTTCGATGTTGCAGTTACGCCATCAGCGATTTGGCTGAAACGCGCTTTACCAGCAACTTCTGTTACCAATGGATGTGTATGCGGATCCCAAGTCGCTACGATACCGCCAGCTTCTACAGCTTCACCATCTTTCAACAAGATGCTTGCACCGTAAGGAAGTTTATAACGCTCGCGCTCACGACCTAAATCATCGGCAATACCAATTTCACCTGAACGTGAAACTGAAACCAAGTGGCCTTTTGCATGTTGTACAGTTTTCACGTTATGGAAACGTACAGTACCTTTATTACGTACTTGAACACTGTTCGCAGCAGAAGTTCGGCTCGCAGCACCACCAACGTGGAACGTACGCATTGTTAACTGTGTACCCGGCTCACCGATTGACTGTGCAGCCATTACACCGACTGATTCACCTGGGTTCACCAAGTGACCACGTGCAAGGTCACGACCATAACAACGAGCACATACACCGAATGTTGATTCACATGCGATTACTGAACGTACTTTAACTTCATCGACACCAGCTTCTTCAAGCTGAGCTGCGATTTTCTCGTCAATTAACGTACCACGAGGTAATACAACTTCATCATCAGATGCACGACGTACGTCTTCAGCAGTTACACGACCTAATACGCGGTCACGTAATGGCTCGATGACATCACCACCCTGAATGAATGGAGTCATTACTAAACCACCCGCTGTACCACAATCAGGTTCAGTAATTACCAAGTCTTGCGCTACGTCTACAAGACGACGAGTCAAGTAACCAGAGTTCGCAGTTTTCAATGCTGTATCGGCCAAACCTTTACGCGCACCGTGTGTTGAAATAAAGTACTGAAGTACTGTTAAACCTTCACGGAAGTTCGCTTTAATCGGAGTCTCAATAATCGAGCCATCCGGTTTTGCCATCAAACCACGCATACCAGCAAGCTGACGAATCTGCGCCGCACTACCACGGGCACCCGAGTCAGACATCATATAGATGCTGTTGAATGATTTTTGTTTCTCGTCTTCACCTTGTTTGTTTTTAACAAGTGTATAAGACAAGTTATCCATCATTGCTTTAGCAACTTGGTCGTTTGTACGCGCCCAGATATCGACAACTTTGTTATAACGCTCACCAGCAGTTACGAAACCTTGTTCGAACTGTTGTTCGATTTCACGAACTTCTGTTTCTGCTTTATCAATAATTGTGTGCTTAGTAGGTGGAATGAGCATGTCTTCCATACCTACAGATACACCTGAACGAGTCGCTTGACGGAAGCCCAAGTACATTAATTGGTCAGCAAAGATAACTGTATCTTTCAAACCAAGTTTACGGTAGCAAGAGTTGATCAATTTAGAGATGTTCTTTTTAGTCATCTCAAGGTTGATCATGTCAAAGCTTAAGCCTTGTGGAACAATTTCCCAAAGCAAACAACGACCAGGTGTTGTATCAACAATAATAGTTTGGTGTTCACGTTCACCATTTTCATTGATAACAGTTTGGTGTACACGTACTTTAACACGCGCATGGATCGCAACCTGACCAGTAGCAAGTGCACGGTTTACTTCATGAGTATCCGCGAACACCATGCCTTCACCTTTGGCATTTACAGCATCACGTGTGATGTAGTAAAGACCCAAGACAACGTCCTGAGAAGGAACGATGATTGGCTCACCGTTTGCTGGTGACAAGATGTTGTTTGTTGACATCATCAATGCACGAGCTTCTAACTGTGCTTCAAGTGTCAATGGAACGTGTACCGCCATTTGGTCACCATCGAAGTCGGCGTTAAACGCAGCACAAACGAGTGGGTGAAGACGGATTGCCTTACCTTCAATAAGAATAGGTTCAAATGCTTGAAGACCTAAACGGTGAAGTGTTGGCGCACGGTTCAACATTACTGGGTGTTGACGAATTACAGAAGCAAGAACGTCCCAAACTTCCGGAGTCTCACGCTCAACCATTTTCTTCGCAGCTTTAATGGTAGTTGCCTGACCTGAAGCTTGTAGTTTCGCGAAAATGAATGGCTTGAATAATTCAAGTGCCATTTTCTTCGGAAGACCACATTGGTGAAGACGTAAAGTAGGACCTACAGTAATTACCGAACGACCGGAATAGTCAACACGCTTACCTAATAAGTTCTGACGGAAACGACCTTGTTTACCTTTGATCATATCTGCCAAAGATTTTAATGGACGCTTGTTAGAACCAGTAATTGCACGACCACGACGACCGTTATCAAGCAATGCATCTACAGACTCTTGTAACATACGTTTTTCGTTACGTACGATGATATCTGGAGCAGCAAGGTCAAGAAGACGCTTCAAACGGTTGTTACGGTTAATGACACGACGGTATAAATCGTTCAAGTCAGAAGTCGCGAAACGACCACCTTCAAGTGGAACTAATGGACGTAAATCAGGTGGAAGTACCGGAAGTACATTCATCACCATCCATTCTGGCTTGTTGTTTGAATCTTTGAATGCTTCCATCAATTTCAAGCGTTTAGACGCTTTTTTCAACTTCGTTTCAGAAGTTGTTTGAGGAATTTCTTCACGTAAACGTGCGATTTCAGCTTCAAGATCGATATCTTTCAACAAGTCTTGAACCGCTTCTGCACCCATTTTCGCAGTGAATTCATCACCGTGTTCTTCAAGTGCATTGAAGTATTCTTCGTCTGTTAAAAGTTGATACTTTTCAAACGGAGTCATACCTGGGTCAGTTACAACGTATGATTCGAAATACAATACACGTTCGATATCACGAAGTGTCATATCTAATAATAAACCGATACGGCTCGGTAACGATTTTAAGAACCAGATATGTGCAACTGGAGAAGCAAGTTCAATGTGACCCATACGTTCACGACGAACTTTCGCTGTAGTTACTTCAACGCCACATTTTTCGCAAATGACGCCTTTGTATTTCATACGCTTGTATTTACCACACAAGCATTCGTAATCTTTTACTGGACCAAAAATTTTGGCACAGAACAAACCGTCACGTTCTGGTTTAAAAGTACGGTAGTTAATTGTCTCAGGTTTTTTAACTTCACCATGAGACCATGACTTAATCATTTCTGGTGACGCAAGACCAATACGGATACGGTCAAACTCAATTGGTGCATGACCATCTGAGTCCGTTTTCTTACGCATGATATCGAGCAAGTCTTTCAATTTTTTTCTCCGTGTGTCGGGAAGCAATGCTTACCCGACTGGGTCACAAATATTGTTTTTACCTAAAAAATCGTGAGTCTTACGACTTAGTCACCATTTTTCAGTTCAATGTTGATACCTAAAGAACGGATCTCTTTGGTCAATACGTTGAACGATTCAGGCATACCCGGATCCATATAATGGTTACCATCTACAATATTCTTATAGATGCGTGTACGACCTTCAACGTCATCCGACTTAACAGTTAACATCTCTTGGAGAGTATATGCTGCGCCGTAAGCTTCGAGTGCCCAGACCTCCATCTCACCGAAACGCTGACCACCGAATTGTGCTTTACCACCAAGCGGTTGCTGTGTAACAAGAGAGTAAGAACCAGTTGAACGCGCATGCATCTTGTCATCAACCAAGTGGTTCAATTTGAGCATGTACATGTAACCTACAGTTACAGGACGATCAAACTGTTCACCAGTACGGCCATCAAACAATACTGTTTGGCCTGTACGAGAGATACCAGCTAACTCAAGCAAGTCTTTAATTTGGCTTTCTTCAGCACCATCGAATACAGGAGTAGCTAAAGGTACACCTGCACGTAAGTTGCCTGAAAGTGCCAAGACTTCAGCATCAGTTAAGCTATCAAGATCTTCTTGCTCACCACCGACTTTGTTATAAATCTTGTCTAAGAATTCACGCAGTTCTAAAACTGTACGCTGTTCTTTCAACATTTTCTCGATTTTATCACCAAGCCCTTTAGCCGCCATACCTAAGTGAGTCTCAAGAATCTGACCCACGTTCATACGAGATGGTACGCCCAACGGGTTCAATACGATATCTACCGGTACACCGTTAGCATCGTGTGGCATGTCTTCAACAGGTAAGATGTTAGATACAACACCCTTGTTACCGTGACGACCAGCCATCTTATCACCAGGCTGAATACGACGTTTAACAGCTAAGTAAACTTTAACAACTTTCAATACGCCAGTTGTTAGTTCATCACCTGTTGCAAGCTTACGTTTCTTCTCAGCGAATTTCTCATCAATTTCTGCACTCTTTTCTTTTAAGAACACTTGAATTTGAGTTAAACGCTCAGCGATTGCTTCATCTGCCGGTTGAATTTCAAGTAAATCAACAAGCTCTAAACCAGATAACACTTCTTCAACGAGTTTGTCACCACGTTTAGTTGAACCACCGCCATTAGACTCTTGGCCTTTAAGCAAACGAATTACACGCTCACGAGCTGCTTCTTCAAAGATCTTGTATTCTTCTTTTAAGTCTTTACGGTAAGCATCAAGTTGTGCTTTTTCGATCGCCAATGCACGGTCATCTTTCTCCAAGCCATCACGAGTGAAGACTTGAACATCGATAACTGTACCTTTTGTACCAGATGGAACACGTAAAGATGAATCTTTAACGTCAGCTGCTTTCTCACCAAAGATTGCACGAAGCAATTTTTCTTCAGGAGTTAACTGAGTTTCACCTTTAGGCGTTACTTTACCAACAAGGATGTCACCTGCTGTAACTTCAGCACCGATATAAACGATACCTGATTCATCAAGTTTAGAAAGTGCAGCTTCACCAACGTTAGGAATATCGGCAGTAATTTCTTCTGCACCTAACTTAGTATCACGCGCTACACAAGATAATTCTTGAATATGAATAGAAGTTAAACGGTCTTCTTGAAGTACGCGCTCAGATAATAAGATCGAGTCTTCATAGTTGTAACCATTCCAAGTCATGAACGCAACGCGCATGTTTTGACCAAGCGCAAGCTCACCCATATCTGTAGACGGACCGTCTGCCAAGATATCACCGCGAGCAACTTTGTCGCCCAAATTCACGATAATATTTTGGTTGATACAAGTGTTCTGGTTAGAACGCGTATATTTAATGAGGTTGTAGATATCTACACCAGCCTCACCAGCAATCATTTCATCTTCGTTTACACGAATAACGATACGAGAAGCATCTACGTATTCAATTGCACCACCACGGTTTGCGATCACACACACACCTGAGTCACGTGCAACGTTCGCTTCCATACCTGTACCTACAAGCGGTTTATCCGCACGTAGAGTAGGAACTGCCTGACGTTGCATGTTTGAACCCATAAGCGCACGGTTCGCGTCATCGTGTTCAAGGAATGGAATAAGTGATGCAGCAACAGATACAACCTGCTGAGCAGAAACGTCCATATGCGTCACTTTTTCTGGTGGCATACGTACGAATTCACCTTGATGACGAACAGAAACAAACTCTTCTGTTAAGTTGCCATCTTTATCTACTGCAGAATCGGCCTGTGCAATAACAGTACCTACTTCTTCAATCGCAGAAAGGTATTCAACTGCATCAGTTACTCGACCATCTACCACTTTACGGTAAGGTGTTTCCAAGAAACCAAAGTCATTTGCTTTTGCATATACTGAAAGCGAGTTGATCAAACCAATGTTTGGACCTTCCGGCGTTTCAATTGGACATACACGACCATAGTGAGTTTGATGTACGTCACGTACTTCAAAGCCCGCACGTTCACGTGTTAAACCACCAGGCCCAAGCGCTGATACACGACGCTTATGCGTAATCTCAGATAATGGGTTGTTTTGGTCCATGAACTGAGATAATTGGCTTGAACCAAAGAATTCTTTGATTGCAGCAGCAACTGGTTTAGCGTTAATTAGATCTTGTGGAGACAAGTTATCTGTTTCTGCTTGGCTTAAACGTTCTTTAACTGCACGTTCAACACGAACCAAACCAACACGGAATTGGTTTTCAGTCATTTCACCAACAGAACGTACACGACGGTTACCCAAGTGATCGATATCGTCGACTTCACCTTTACCGTTACGGATTTCAACTAATGTACGTAATACATCAATGATATCTTCGTGCGATAAAATACCTTCTACTTCACGTGACTTCTGGTCAGTACCAACTTCGTATGGACGACCCAAACGACGGTTGAACTTCATACGACCTACTGGAGATAAGTCATAACGCTCAGAAGAGAAGAATAAGTTATTGAATAAGTTTTCAGCAGCTTCTTTTGTTGGCGGCTCGCCTGGACGCATTACTTTATAAATTTCAACTAATGCTTCTTCACGACCAGCCGTTGTATCTGCACGTAAAGTGTCAGCAACAAACGAACCACGGTCAATATCGTTCGTAAACAAGATATTGAACTGTTTAACACCACCTTCTGCCAACTTCACCATAACTTCATGGCTTAACAAAGTATTCGCAGCAATTACTTCACCATCACGCAAAGTAATATTTTCAGCAGTGATACGCTCATATAAGTATTCATCAGGAACTGAAAGTTTTGTTAAACCAGCAGCTTCCATTTGACGTACGTGACGAGCATTAATACGCTTACCTTGCTCAACAATAACTTTACCGTCATTATCAGCAATATCAAATTGAGCCATTTCCCCACGTAAACGTTCAGGTACTAGGTCAATCTGGTAACTGCCCATATCAAGATACACAGGTACTTTTTCATAGAACAAATTCAAGATTTGTTCGTTGTTATAACCTAGTGCACGTAACACAACAGTAGCAAGTAATTTACGACGACGGTCAATACGTACGTAAACTAAGTCTTTCGCATTAAATTCGAAGTCTAACCATGAACCACGGTAAGGAATGATACGTGCTGAATACAACACTTTACCACTTGAGTGGGTTTTGCCTTTATCGTGATCAAAGAAAACGCCTGGTGAACGATGTAATTGAGATACGATTACACGCTCAGTACCATTAATGACGAATGTACCGTTTTCAGTCATGAGTGGAATTTCACCCATATAGACTTCTTGTTCTCTTACGTCTTTAATTGATTTAGTTTCGCGATCTTTAATAATCAAACGAATTTTAACGCGCATTGGTGCCGCATAAGTCGAACCACGAAGAATACATTCGCGTACATCGAACTCAGGTTTACCAAGGCTATACTCAACAAATTCTAAAGCAGCATTGCCAGAATAACTTTCGATAGGAAAAACTGAACGAAATGCGGCTTGGAGACCGATATCTTCGCGGTTTTTTGGAGTTTTGCCATCTTGCAAGAATGTTCTGTACGAATCGACCTGAATCGATAGTAAGTACGGTGCATCCATTACTTGGGGCAATTTACCAAAATTCTTACGGATCCGTTTCTTTTCGGTATATGAGTATGCCATCTGGAGTCCTCGGAAAGTAAACCAAGCCCGCCTGCAGAACGGGCTCAGAAGGAATTACGCAGGCCGATATGGCCACCACTGTTTACAAATGCTGCAATTTTTAGTGGTATAAAAACGCTTAACAATATTTTTAAAAAAGAAAAATATTGGTAAACATTTGAAATTACTTGTTTTATTTGAATTTTTCTAAAAAACAAACAAAACTAACAAAAATCGAGCCGATTATTGTAACGCAAAAAGGCTGATGACCCAAGAGCCATCAGCCATTTTATGGAGCCGATTTAAAAACCGACTCCTTTTACAATTACTTAAGTGTAACTGTAGCACCAGCTTCTTCAAGTTTCTTCTTAAGTTCTTCGCCTTCTTCTTTAGAAACGCCTTCTTTAAGAACTTGAGGAGCACCTTCAACTAGGTCTTTAGCTTCTTTAAGACCAAGGCCAGTTGCTTCACGAACTGCTTTAATTACAGCTACTTTGTTAGCACCGAAAGAAGTCAACTCAACGTTGAATTCAGATTGTTCTTCAGCAGCAGCAGCAGCGCCACCAGCTGGAGCAGCAACAGCAACAGCTGCAGCTGAAACGTTGAATTTCTCTTCGAAAGCAGAAATTAATTCAACAAGTTCAAGAACAGTTTTTTCAGCAACTGCGTTTAAGATTTCTTCGTTAGTTAAAGCCATGAGAATAACTCCAAATGGATATTGAATGGTGTGTAAAATTGATTAAGCAGCTTCTGACTCGTTTTTCTCTTTGAGCGCTGTAATAAGGCGACCCAATTTCGAAATAGGAGCTTGAAGGACAGAGGCAAGCATAGTAAGAGCTTTCTCTTGGTTCGGAAGGTTTGCAATTACGCTAACGTCAGCACCTTGATAAACTTTGCCGTCAAATGCAGCAGCTTTTAACTCAAATGCTTTGTTAGTTTTAGCAAAATCTTCGAACAAACGTGCAGCTGCACCCATGTCATCTTCAGAAGTTGAAAAACCTAGAATTGTTGGACCAACAAGGTTGTCGTTCAAGATATTGAATTGAGTATCTTGAAGTGCGCGTTTAGCCAAAGTGTTACGTACAATACGTGTAGAAACACCTAACTTACGAGCTTCAACACGAAGTGTTGTTAATTGCTCTACGCTTAAGCCTTGGTAGTCAGCAACAACGGCTGCAAACGCCTTAGAAGCAACTTCACTTACTTCCGCAACGATCTGTTTTTTGTCTTCAATAAGAAGAGCCATTGTAAAACCTCCTAAGGTGATTTATGTACCCAATGGGCACACTCCCAATTCGTAAGCCTTTCGACTTACACGCGGAGGAGGAACAAATCACACCACCGCGTCTACGCAGGCTGGTTTATTAAGAAAAGTGCTATTCGAAAACGGCATCTTTTCGCCTGAGGTCTTTGACGCTGATAAATTCTCATTTATCAATTCAAAGTCCGCCTGACGGGTAAGGGATAAAGCTTTGCTCCACCCAACCAAATAGAAAACATTTCTATTTAAGTTCTGTCCCCAATCAGGACTTTAAAATTCTTTACTAAGTCTAAACTTAGTTAGAAACGTTGTTTACATCAACTGTAAGACCAGGACCCATAGTTGAGCTCAAAGTGATCTTTTTGATGTATACACCTTTAGAAGTTGCAGGTTTTAACTTTTTCAAGTCAGCAACTAAGGTTTCAACGTTTTGACGGATAGCAGCAGCATCAAAGCCTAATTGACCGATCGCAGCATGGATAATACCCGCTTTGTCTACACGGTAACGAGCCTGACCAGATTTAGCGTTTTTAACAGCATTCGCTACGTCAGGAGTTACAGTACCAACTTTAGGGTTTGGCATTAAACCACGTGGACCAAGAATTGTACCGAGCTTACCAACAACACGCATAGCGTCAGGAGCAGCGATTACAACATCAAAGTCAAGGTTTCCACCTTGGATGCTTTCAGCAAGGTCATCAAAACCTACAACATCAGCACCAGCTTCTTTAGCAGCTTCTGCTTGCGCGCCTTGAGCAAATACAGCTACACGTACAGTTTTACCAGTACCTGCAGGTAATGTAGTTGCGCCACGAACAACCTGGTCAGATTTACGTGGGTCTACACCAAGATTTACAGCTACATCCAAAGATTCTTTGAACTTTGCAGCAGGTAGGCTGTTAAGAACTTGTACTGCTTCTTCCAAAGTGTAAACTTTGTTTGCTTCAACAGCAGCAGCAATGGCTTTTTGACGTTTAGTTAACTTTGCCATGTCTTATAGCTCCACTTCCAAGCCCATAGAACGTGCAGAACCAGCGATGGTACGAACACGTGCGTCTAAATCAGCACCAGTTAAATCCGGTTCTTTAGTAGTCGCAATTTCTTCTAACTGAGCACGAGTCAACTTACCAACTTTAGTTTTGTTTGGTACAGATGAACCCTTTTGAATACCAGCAGCTTTCTTAAGAAGAATAGAAGCTGGAGGAGTTTTCATGATGAATGTGAACGACTTGTCGTTGTACACAGTAATCACTACAGGAATTGGAAGACCTGGTTCAACTTTTTGTGTAGCAGCATTGAATTCTTTACAGAATGCCATGATGTTTACACCACGTTGACCTAATGCAGGACCAATTGGTGGAGATGGATTTGCTTTACCAGCTGGAACTTGCAGCTTGATATAGCCGTCAATCTTCTTAGCCATTTTAAAATACCTCTGGGTACAAACGCCGCTAGGCTCCCCAATCTTTACGCAACACTACTGTTACAACAACAATGCCCGATAAAATCGGGCGCTTTTCAACCAATTGAGATTAAATCGTTTTTTCGACTTGGCGAAACTCGAGTTCAACCTGAGTTGGTCGATTAAATACATTAATCGTCAACGTTAAACGTGACTTATCGTATTGAACTTCTTCCACCACACCTTTAAAGTCTGTGAATGGACCGTCAATAACAAGTAATTCTTCACCTGGCTCAAACATCGTTTTAGGACGTGGCGCTTCACCAGTATTACGTACACGCGCAAGAATCGCATCTGCTTCACGTTGAGTGATTGGTGCTGGTTTTTCAGGTGTACCACCGATAAAACCTAGAACCTTTGGACATTCTTTAACGATATGCCAAGTATCATCATTCATTTCCATTTCGACTAACACATAGCCAGGAAAGAATTTACGCTCAGATTTACGTTTCTTACCATCCTTCATTTCTACCACTTCTTCGGTAGGAACAAGGACATCACCAAAGCTATCGGCAACAGCGCTACGCTGGATTCGTTCTGTAAGTGAACGCATCACTTGTTTTTCATAGCCAGAGTAGGCATGAATAATGTACCAACGTTTCATAGCTCTTTTACCCGATAATCAACTTAATTAACCAACCCAAACCATAGTCAAAGCACCATAAAACCAATGATGCAATAACTACAACCAATAGAACCTGCCACGATGTAGTGACTGTTTCTTGTTTTGTTGGCCAAGTTACTCGACGCAATTCGACTCGTGCATCTTTTAACAAGCGAACGAAGCCTTTACCTTGATGGGTGGCGTATAATAAACCTAAAGCCACAACGATACAAGCAAAAATTGCCCCAACGCGCACCCAAACATTATTTGCAGGTGCCCAATACGCTGGCAAATGCTGATTCACCATGGTAGCTAAAAGCAACAATGCTATTGCTATCACCCATAGAACAATATCTAAAGGCGAACCAGAACGAACAACTTCAGCAGAATTATTTCTTTGAGGAATTGGCGCGTCGCTCAATGCGTCACGCGATTTATCATTCGACATTTTTGTACTCGTCGTAGAACTCGCGACTTATTATATGAACAACTAAGCCAGCATCAAGCTTTTTATTTCAAAATATGGCAGGTCAGGAGGGACTCGAACCCCCAACATTCGGTTTTGGAGACCGACGCTCTACCAATTGAACTACTGACCTATAATGCAAGTTGAGAGCCAAAGCCCTCAACCTGAGACGTAATCCGTCACTATAATATGCTTATGCAGTTACTTTCGCAACAACACCAGCACCTACAGTACGACCACCTTCACGGATCGCAAAACGTAGACCTGGGTCCATTGCGATTGGGTGGATTAATTCTACTGACATTTCAACGTTGTCGCCT